>CBDCTQ010000062.1:0-345701 GCA_965222105.1 Saprospiraceae bacterium
CCCATGCGAGTTTGCGCCTTTCGATTTTCAAAAGGATGCGAGCTGAGTGCGAGCAAAATCCAAATAGCGTGTAATCAATCCCTCTTTATATAACATCTTAAAATCATTATCACAATGAAAGTACCTCTTTTATTTTCCGAAAGGTGATTATGCTTGCCTTAGCCTTCTCTTTTATGGCTGGGCCCGCCTTGCAGGCGCAAGCGAGGCTCCAACCATTTACATGGAAATCACGAAGTTGAAAAAATTGAATGACGATTTTATGGCCGCAGGGAATGAACTCTTCACTCCCATCAAACAGGAACGCATCCGCCAAGGGAGTATGGTGTTGAGTGTATTGTTTAAAGTCCGTTATCCCGACTCCGACCACGCTGATTACGACTACATTGCAATGGATGTTTACGACGATTTTGACCATCTCAACCTGGGCAAAGAAAAAATGGTCAAACTGGTACACAAGGTTTTCCCAAATGCCACATTTCTAAAATGATCGAGCGAGCAAATGCTTCCGCAGATAACCTAGGCAGCGAAGTGTTTGTACTCCGCGACGAAGCCTTCCCGGGCCCTAAAAACGGAGGCGACAAGAAAACTCAGTTCGTACAAGCCAACTACATGAAGGTAGCCGAAGCCAACAGCGGAAATTACGCCAAAATGGAATCGGAAATTTTCAAACCGATGCATCAGGCTAAGGCCAAAGCCGGACATATGAACGACTGGGTGCTCGCCCAGCGTATCCTGCCTTACGGCTCTGACTGGGACAATAATTTTATGACCTTCGACATCTATGCCGATTGGAGCGATATGACTGCCAGCAACAGCGGGATGTTCGAAAAAGTACACCCCGGAAAAGACGCAGGGGGCCCTAATGGATAAAATGCTTCAACTCCGCGAACTGACCCGCTCCGAGCTTTGGGAGGTGGTAACGTTATTGACCAACCCGCGGAAGACGTCACCTACGAAATGGTGAAAGAGGGCAAAGGTGATATGCCTATGCGTGGACAAGAGGTGACCTGGCGCGGAAAAATTATGAATACCAGCGGAGAGGTGCTCTTCAACACCCAAAATCTGGGATTTGATTTCAATGCTGTCCTGGGAGAAAATATGTACGACCGGTTTTTTTGAAAAAGCATTGTTACAAATGAAAAAAGGAGGTGTTTTGCGAATGACGGTGCCTCCTATTGCCCAGGATAAAAATACGGTGGGGATGACGGGTGGAAAAACCGCCGTTATGGAGGTCGAAATGGTTGATGTGGGAGCTCCTCCGCCCAATGGGGCCAGGCTGCTGGAGCGGAAAATTAAAAACCACGGGCTGTCAGCGGCGAAGGAGAAGTACAAAAAGTTGAAGGCCAGCAATCCCAAAGGGTACGTCTTCCGCGAATACGATATGAACATGCTGGGTTATAAATTGCTGGGCCAGGGCCATACCGATGCTGCTATTTACGTTTTTGAGTTGAACCAAAAAAACCACCCCAAGTCGTGGAATGCCTGCGACAGCCTGGGCGACGGTTACAAAGCGACCGGCAACTACGCCAAGGCAAAGCATTGTTATGAAAGTGCGCTGAAGATCAACCCGGACTTTATAGCGTCGAAGAACAATTTGGAGGGGCTTTAAGAAGCTGTCTAAAATTCCATCAATTGGCTGCAAGCGGCAAATTTTGTTCTGCACTTCGTTAAAAAGCCTCGCCGATGCTAAGGCATCGCCTACGTTTTTTGCCTTGTTCAAAACAAAATTTTCTCGCTTTCGCTCAATCATGAAAATTAAGACAGCTTCTAAGGTTGACGAATATCAGCCCGCGAGCTGACAAAAATCAAACCCGGGTGGAACCCATTAGATTATTTTTACGGCCAGGTCATTTTTTTTATTTATAAAAATTTGAAAGCATGGCTAAACAAGGTTCCATCCGGGTTTACGATTACGTCAATCATCCATATGAAACGGTTCGAAAGGTGTTGAGCGAAGAAGCGGAAACCATATTCCGCAATGCCACCAAAACGGCGGCCTTGCGTGCACAGGATGTTAGTTCAGAGCTGCATGTCAACATCAGCGGTTTCGATGTGGGTACAGACATTACCATTTCGGTCAACAAAATTGAAGATGTTGCCAAGACACCACATTCTCCCGCCACCACCCGCCTTCACCTGGAGTGGGAGGCGACTAATATGCCCCCGGCTTTTTCCTTTTATGAAGGCGGAGTTGTCGGTTTATCCGCTGACGAGCACGGAGACGCAACTCGACCTTTCGGGAAATTATGAGGTACCGCTGGGGCTGTTGGGTGTGGCGCTCGATTCGGCGGTGGGGCACCGGCTGGCGGAGGCTTCTGTGCTGCGGTTTGTTAAAGATGTGGCGGCTTATTTACGGGGGAACTTGGGGTGAGTGGGTGGTGGTCACTGAGGCGCCGAAGGTTGGAACCACCGGGGCACAGACCTGCCTGTGTAGCCCGTCTGGCCGCCGGACAGGCTTGCCAGATAGATCCGGCGGCCAGAAGGGGACACAAAGTTGCACGGAGAATGGTTCATTTGTCCGAAGGACAACAAACCCTATGTGTCCTATTGTGCCTTCGTGTTTAAATTTCATTGGTTTGTTAATCATTTCATTGGTGAAAAAACAAACTAGCGCGGTTACAAACCGCGATAAACGGAACTTTTGGGTAGGTAAAAAGAACACAAAGAAGACCATACCACCGGCCAGAGGCCGTAGACAACCGCTAAGAACGCAAAGCAAAACGCCATTGGCGTTTTTTCGCCACGTTGTTTGGCGCACTTTGCGTTCTTGGTGGTAAAAAATCACAACCGCGATTTAGGAAAAACCCGCTCATGTCACTATATTGTGTCAACGTTCTGTTTTCACAAAACTTGTTGATCCATGTTCCAACTCAAATCCCATATCAGAAAATGCCATCCCCCATGCCTGGGAACGAGCCAAGCGCTACCGATTGTTGAACGATCCGTGGCAGGCGGAGAGCATTTGCCGCGACATACTCAGTATCGACCCCGACAACCAGCAGGCCTTGGTCACCCTTATCTTGTGTATCACCGATCAGTTTTCCGATAAATTTCGCACCAATATCTCCCAGGCGATGAAGCTGATTGCTGAACTCAAAGACGAATACCAACAACAGTATTACAAAGGGCTTATCTACGAACGGCAAGCCACCGCCGCGCTGAACCGGGCCAATCCCCGATCAGGCTATATCGCCTACGAACATCTGATGAAGGCCATGGATTGCTACGAAAGTGCCGAAAGAATACGCCCCGATGAAGATGAGGAGTCTATACTGCGCTGGAATGCCTGTGCCCGCATTATCGAACGGCATAAACTGGAACGGGCACCAGACGAAAAGGACCAACAGCCGTTTTTGGATGTTTGAGCTACCCTTATTTTTTCCCAAATAGTTTTCGGCCGAGCCAGGTCAGAGGGTCATAATAGCGGTCGACCATCCGTTCTTTCAGGGGGATGATGGCGTTGTCGGTGATGGTGATGCTTTCGGGGCATACCTCGGTGCAGCATTTGGTGATGTTGCAGAATCCGATGCCCATTTCTTTTTTGATTATTTCGCTTCGGTCTTCGGTGTCGAGGGGGTGCATTTCTAGGCCGGCTACCCGTACCAGAAATCGGGGGCCTCCGAATTCGTCTTTTAGCTGATGTTCGCGGAGGACGTGGCAGACGTTCTGGCACAGAAAACATTCAATGCATTTGCGGAATTCCTGTACCCGGTCGGCTTCGTATTGGTAGTATTTGCGTTCGCCTTTTTTAATTTTGAATGCGGGTATTTTTTTGTTGACTTTGTAGTTCCAGGACACGTCGCATACCAAGTCTTTGATGACCGGAAAGGTTTTCATGGGTCGAATGGAGATGGTGTCGCCTTCGGGGTATTTGTCGAGACGCTCCATGCACATCAATTTGGGTTTTCCGTTGACTTCGGCGCTGCAGGAGCCACATTTTCCGGCTTTGCAATTCCAGCGCACAGCCAGGTCGGGACTGTGGATGCTTTGCACTTTGTGGACGGCATCGAGCACGACCATACCGGGGTTGCGGGGCACCTGGTATTCGACCATTTCGCCGCCTTCGTTGTCGCCGCGGTAGATTTGCAGGGTGGTTTGTTCTGGCATGTTGTTAGTCTTTAAGCAATTCTTTCAATTCGGGTGGCACTTCCTGAAGGGGTCTTTTTTCTACTACCCTTTCGATGCCTTTTTGATAGGCGATCAGATTGACCTTTCCCCATTCGGGATCGGAGCCAGGGTGGTCTTCGCGGGTATGTGCTCCTCGGCTTTCCTCCCGGATGAGGGCTGCTTTGGCCACTATTTCGCTGATGTCGAGCATGTTGTTGAGGTCGAGGGCCAGGTGCCATCCGGGGTTGAACTGCACGTTGCCTCCTACTTTTACGGTGGCGGCTCGCTGGCGCAATTTGTTTATTTCCTCAAGTGCTTCCTTGAGTTCTGCTTCTGTCCGGACGATGCCTACTTTGGCCTGCATCATCGTTTTGAGGTCTTCTGCGATGGCGTATGGATTTTCGCCCTGGGTCTGTTCGAAGGGCTTTTTACTGTCTTTTACGGTCGATTCCACCTGGGTTGGATCTACATCTGGGAACCCCGAAATTTTTTCCGCGAAAGCGGCTGCATATTCCCCTGCCCGCTTGCCGAACACCAGAAGGTCGGACAAGGAGTTGCCTCCCAACCGGTTGGAGCCATGCAGTCCCGCCGCCACCTCCCCTGCTGCGAATAGCCCTGGCAGGGTGGATTCCTGCGTTTCCGGATCCACTTTTACGCCGCCCATCACGTAATGGCAGGTGGGTCCTACTTCCATGGGGTCTTTGGTGATGTCAACATCGGCCAGCTCTTTGAACTGATGGTACATGCTGGGTAGTTTGCGGATGATCTCGGCGGCCGGTCGACGCGATGCGATGTCGAGGAATACCCCTCCGTGTGGCGATCCGCGTCCTTCGAGGACTTCTTTGCGGATGGCCCTGGCCACCACATCGCGGGTAAGCAATTCCGGGGGTCGTCGTGCCTTAGGAATGCGGTTGGCGACGACGTCTTTGACCCATTCGTTGGCTTCGGCTTCGGTGTCGGCAAATTCGGCCTTGTACATGTCGGGTACGTTGTAGAACATGAAGCGTTTGCCCTCGCTGTTTTTGAGTACGCCGCCTTCCCCCCTGACGCCTTCGGTGATGAGGGTACCCCTGACGCTGGGCGGCCATACCATGCCGGTGGGGTGAAACTGGACGAACTCCATGTCCATCAGTTGAGCGCCAGCCCAGAGGGCGAGGGCGTGGCCGTCGGCGGTGTATTCCCAGGAGTTGGAGGTGATGTCCCAGCATTGACCGATGCCGCCGGTGGCGATGACCAATGCCTTGGAATTGAAGATGGTGTAGCGGCCGGTTTCGCGGTGGTAGCCGAGGCATCCGGCGGCAGTGCCATTGGTGGTGAGTATTTTGCGGATGGTGTATTCCATGAAGACGTCGATGCCGTCGTGGACGCCTTTGTCCTGGAGGGTTCGGATGAGTTCGAGGCCGGTGCGGTCGCCTACGTGGGCGAGGCGTGGGTAGGTATGCCCACCAAAATTGCGTTGGAGGATGCGGCCGTCTTTGGTGCGGTCGAAAACGGCGCCCCATTCTTCGAGTTCGTTGACCCGGTCGGGCGATTCCTGGGCGTGCAGTTGTGCCATCCGCCATTGGTTGAGGTATTTACCGCCTTTCATGGTGTCGCGGAAGTGGACTTTCCAGTTGTCTCTTTCGTCGAGGTTGGCGAGGGCTGCGGCAACGCCTCCTTCGGCCATGACGGTGTGGGCCTTGCCTAGTAATGACTTGCAAACGATGGCCGTTTTGGCTCCCTTTCTGGATGATTCGATGGCGGCTCTCAGGCCCGACCCCCCTGCTCCGATGACGATGACATCGTACTGAACGGTGTTGTATTTATCCATTGTGCTCATAGTGTTAGAAAATCCGAATGTCTGTGAATACGCCGGTAGAAACCATCCAGATGTAAAAGTCGGCGAAGGCTACCATGAAAAGGCTTGCCCAGGCCCAGTACATGTGCTTGGTGTTGAGGATGGAGACCCCTTTCCAGAGTTTATGTCGTTGGTGGCCGAAAGCCACGCAGGAATAGCAATCTATTTTGCCGCCGATGAGGTGCCGCAGGGAGTGGCAGGAAAAGGTGTAGAGACCCAGCAGTACGAGGTTGGCGAGCAGCACCAGGGTGCCGAAGCTCATGCCAAATCCGTCGGGCCAGTTGCAGGCATGGGCTACGTCGATGAAGAGAATGACGAGAAATGCCAGGGCCAGATATAAGAAGTAGCGGTGTATGTTTTGGAAGAGCAGCAAGGCGGTTTCGCCAGTGTATTTCTTGGAGGGCTTTTCGGCAACGGAACAGGCCGGCGGGTCGAGGAAGAAGGCGCGGTAGTAGGCTTTGCGATAGTAGTAGCAGGTGAGCCTAAATCCGCCGGGAGCCCAGAGGATGAGCATGCCGGGAGAGAGCCAGGCGGGCATCCCGTCCCAGATCAGCAGGGGTGAGTAGAAGGGGGATAGCAAGTATGCCGATTCGGGCGTGTCGATCATGTAGTGGGCGTTGTAAAAGACCCGGAAGGTGGCGTAGACGATGAACAGGCCCAGCCCCAAAAAGACGAGGAGGGGGCTGACCCACCAGAGGTCGCGGCGTTGGGTTTGTCCGAAATGGGTGGAGGTGCCTGGCGCTATTACTTTTGTACTCATGGTTGAATTGTACGGTAAAATTTTGCGCCAATATAGTTAAATCTGTGATAATTAGGGGAATATGTGATACTTTATTGGGAGGGCAGCAATTCTCAATTTAGATTTAAGTAATTTGCTGATTTGCTAATTATTGATGTGCTGATGCCCCTCTACCGCGAAGTTCCCTGTGTAGAACGTAAATATTGATTTTCAAATTGAGAACCGCTGTTGGGAGGGGGTGTTTTGTATGCCAAAGTCAGAGGCTTTGATGAACGGAGGTCACCACAGAGGCACAAAGGCATAAAGGCACAAAGTTGCATGGAGAATATCTGATGCAACTATCGCGGTTACAAACCTGCCCACCTACAGTCGGAAATCCGGTCGGTAGGTGGGCTTCTACGAATGGGGTCATTGAGACTCTACTTTTTGAACATGAAACGTTACCAGTAAACCAGATTCTCTATCAAAAGCCCAAGTTAATAGTTTACACCCGTCGTTACTTGGTCGTATACATAATTCTCCTAAATGATATATCAAAGCACTACGCCCTCCTTCATTTGGTTCTCCTAATAACTGCACTATATCTTCTTTTGTAAATTTCTGTAACATGCACTCGTGATAGTCCATTTGTATCGACGTGATAAAGTTCTTATTATACTCGAAGTATTTGAACTTCTTGTGCTGTTTCCAGTCCCTTTTCACCAGTGCAATCAGCCCGTCGCACTCCGGCGGTAGACCGTCTTGATTGAGGGTCGGCGTTACGGATTTATAAGGAGAGCAAGCTAAAATGCACGATAGCGAAAAGACGACAGTAAGTATTTTGGCGCCCATGTATTATAGTGCAAGTAAGTATATGGTGTCACCACCTTGTTTCTAGTTAGTTTTTGTAATGAATGTGAGGTGCTGAATTTTGCACCTGAAAACTCATCAACAAATCCGTCCTATCATCAAAGAACCATACAAATAGATGACATCCGTCTTTTAATGGGTCGGCACATTTTTCTCCTACTTCATACAGTATTCCTTGGGCTACTCTTTTGGTAGGTTTTCCAAGCAGTTTTACTATGTCTGCTTCTGTGAATTTGTGTAGCATACAGCCGTGATACTCCATTTGTATCGATGTAAGAAAACCCTCATTGTACTCGAAATAATTGAGCTTTTTATGTTGCTTCCAATGCTCCTTCACCAGGGCAACCAGCCCGTCACATTCCGGCGGTAGACCGTCTTGATTGAGGGTCGGCGTTACGGATTTATAAGGAGAGCAAGCTAAAATGCACGATAGCGAAAAGGCGGCAAGTACTTTGGAGCCTATGTACTTCATGATGCTAGTGTTTGATAATTTTGAATGATTTTCTGTCTCCGGCCTCGGTCGATAACACCAATATATATACCCCTGCAGGTATGTTCGATACATCGTATGTAGTAGTGGTGTTACGGATTTGTCTGTTAAAAAGCTCAACACCTGTTAAAGTAAAGAGTTGTGCCCGTAGTCCTACCGATGAAAGCGAGTTGTCTGACGCTATGTTGAGCTCGAACGTCGTAAAAGCTGGATTAGGGACTATCTTCACCGAGAATTGTCTGTTCCCAAGTTCAAAAACGCTTGTTGCCCCACCGCAATTAATTGGATTAAGTGGGATCATAGAGGGAGTGCAATTTGCAGGGATGTTCAAACTGATGCCTACAATATAATGCCCTCCGTCGAGGTCATTTTGTTGCAGCTCACGATTATAAGGAGGTGTAACATCTTCAAAATACATCAAATCATTGGGATTGTTTGTATGTACCAAGAGGTGAGCGTGACCAAGTTCATGCAAAGCTCTTGATTCTAAATCAAAGCTATCGGAGGGTAAATTTGGAGGCATCAGGGTATCTGTGTGCCAATCAAGAATGCTGTTGAATTGTATTACAAATCTGGGTCGTTTGGCTCCTATTACAACTCCATTTGGGTCAGTGCATGGGGACGTAGGGTGATTTTCGGTGATACCTAAGACCGTTACTACTCCTACGTCAAGTGTGGCAAATTCAACTTTTGCTGCCACCAAAGTATCGGGAATATCGGCTACGTTTCGTACTTTATAATTAATAAAGGTAGCGCAACGCCATGTTTCTAAAGCTCTCTCAAAAGCCGCTGTTGCATTTGGAACTGCTAGAAAGTTTGGAGCGTAGTAAATAGACTGCCCTCCAAAGCCATTATAGTTATTGACATATACATTAACAGAGGTTCTTGCGGGATTTTCAAAGGGAGCCGTGATGTGATTATATGCTGCATACGAGATGTACAAACCACTTATTGTATCCCACTGTATAGTTCCTTTGATTTGTTTTGTGAATCATACGAGACATGAAAAGGGTATTCAACTATTTGGTAAGCAATTGAGAAAATTACGCCGGGCAAAAGGCTTAACCCAAGAAAAGCTGGCCAACAATGCCGATTTGGAAATCAGCCAAATCAGCAGAATCGAACGAGGCATTATAAATACCAGTATCAGCCAATTATTTCAAATCGCAGATGCACTGGATATCCACCCAAAAGAAATGTTAGATTTTGATATCTGATCAAAAATCAAGAACCTCCCATTGTAAATAGATCACGTCCGGCGCTCCTTCCTCCACTTTCAAAAAGTAGGTTGCAAACTTGCTCGTTCGGCAGGCAAACTTCGATGTACAGGGTTGGGGTTACATCGAAGTCTTTGACTTCGAGGAGCTAGGCGAATAAATTCGCCGCTACAAATCGAATGCCTTCCGCTGCAAGTAGGTTACTTCTGGTGCGCCTTCCTCTATTTTCACAAAGCGGTTGACCTCTATATCGGAATAGACATCAGTTGTGTGCGTTTTGTTGGGCCAGCGTATTTCGAGGCGTTGGATGTGGGTAGCTTTGCCGATGCCGATCTCTTGCTGGAGGCTGGAGGCACCAAAGCTGCCACCTGTGGAGACGACGCGGTGGAAGGTGATTTCTTTTCCATTTTCATTAGTACAGACGAGCTTGATGCGGGTGCCGATGGCCGCGCGGTTGGCGTTGGTCCCTGGCATTGTATTGTTCGACAGTGCCGACCGTTTCGGAAACTCTTAGTTTTCTTTTTTCTGCCCTGAAGGAGTTGAGGTGGTAGTTTATTTGCATGGGATCGATGCCATCGTGGGCCTGCTTGAGGAGTTCGGCCATTTGGAGGGTACCAGAGCGTTGGCGTGCCATGAAGGCGTAACGCAGTGGAGTCCTTCATGGTTGGTTGTTGTTGGAACAACTGTGGAGTAACAAATGAATAGTAGCAGGATGGTTGGTCTCAGTAATAAATAGTTTATTTTCAAGAGGTTATAATTTGAATTCGTGACAAATTTTATTCCTTTATGTATAAACCCAAAGGTAGTGTAAAGTCGGAGTAAAGACAATGCCAGAACTGTGCTATTTTAGCTATGCTATTAAGTATTCCTTCCCTACTTTTGCCCCATGATTGAATCCTTCAAAGAATCTCCATTATTATTACTTTTTGTCGTTTCAGCAATTGGCTATGGTTTAGGCAACATTTCGATACGAGGCACCAGGTTAGGAGTGGCAGCCGTGTTGTTTGTGGGCTTGGCATTTGGAGCTTTGGACCCCAATCTTAAAGTTCCGGAGATCATCATCTTACTGGGTTTGTCCATTTTTGTGTATACCATTGGTTTGAGCAGTGCACCAGGCTTTTTTCGAACCTTCAAAAAAAGGGGAGCAAAAGATACGACTTTTATCATTTTGATGATGGGGATTTATACTGTACTGACTCTGTTGGTATGTTACTGGTTTGATTTGGAGGCAGCCACGGCGGCCGGATTGTTGTCTGGAAGTGTTACCAACACGCCTTCGCTTGCAGGATTGCTCGATTTGATCAACAATACCCAGATAGAAGCGGTAAAGGACAGCACCATCTCAGCTGCTGTTGTGGGTTACTCTTTGGCCTACCCCATGGGCGTTTTGGGTGTCATGCTTGCCATTGGTCTGATGAAGAAATGGCTAAAGGTGGATTACAGAGTAGAAGAAGAAATATTGCAGAAAGACTATCCCATCAGTATGAAGATCAAACGGCAGACGGTGAAAATTTTGAATCCTGAAATAGTTGGTCAACCGCTTCGTGACATATTTCAAAGATACCACCGCCGCCTGGCTTTCGGTCGGATGGAGCGCAATGGAGAACAATTCCTTTCAAACATGGACAGTCAGGTCCAACTGGGAGATCAGCTTGTTTTGATAGGCAATGAAAAAATAGTTCAGAAGGCCATCAATGAGCTTGGTGAAGCAACACCAATAGAATTGGTGCATGACAGAAGAATTTACGACATACGGAGAATGTTTGTCTCCAACCCTGAAGTAGCCGGCGAAAAGATTGCCGCTCTGAATTTAAGTGAAAAGTATCCGGTGCTGATCACCAGGGTACAGCGGGGAGATGTGGATTTGGTAGCCACCGGATCTACCATGTTGGAATTGGGAGACAGGGTGCTGCTGGTTGCCCGAAGGGAAGATATTACAGATTTAGCCAGCCTTTTTGGCAACTCGTATGAATCTTTAAGCCATATCAATCTCTTTTCGTTTGGTTTGGGAATGGCATTGGGCTTACTTCTTGGTATGATTTCATTTGAATTTCCAGGAGGCTTTTCTTTTCAATTGGGATTTGCGGGCGGACCATTACTGGTGGCTTTGATCCTGGGTTCTTTGAGGCGTACCGGTCCTATTGTTTGGACCTTACCGTATAGTGCCAATCTGACATTGAGGCAGGTCGGATTGATTTTATTGTTAGCGGGTATTGGTATCCGCTCGGGGCACACTTTTTTGGAAACATTACAAGGAGGCAATGGCTGTTTGTTGTTTTTTGTGGGTGCTGTCATTACTTTAACATCTGCTTTTTTAGCGCTTTGGATGGGTTACAAATTATTTAAAATACCATTTAGTTTGCTTACCGGAATGATTGCTCATCAGCCAGCGGTATTGGATTTTGCGCTGGATCGCTCCGGCAACAAATTGCCAACTATTGGTTTTACGTTGATGCTGCCTATTGGCCTGATCATCAAAATCATTCTGGTACAGTTAGTCTTTGTCTTTCTTTAACTTTTCTGACATTCAATCTCCAATCAACAGCTTTTGCGAAAAACTGCCACTAGGGCCAGTGGTTTTGATGAGATAGGTGCCTGTTGGCCAATCGTTGGATCCGATGGTCGTTGCAGCTTGGCCTGAGAGCCGTGATTGATACACCTGTTGACCGTCGAGGCGGTAAACCTGAACTTCATAAGAAGCCGCCGGGTCGGTACTTTCAGAAAGCTGGAGGTGGAGAACGTCGGTGGCGGGATTTGGAGTAACCACTACCATAGGATGTTCAGAAACAAGAGGGGATTGGGTACTAACGACTTCGTCGATTTGCTGAAAGCCGCTGAAAAACAGGACAGTGAAGATGGTTGCCGGCTCGACGCATTCGCCGTGGTTGGCGTTGGGGTTGGCTTCGTAGGCTTGTACGTCGGTTGCACCATTGTCGTTCATAGTGGCTGCCGCCAAAACGGCATTTTCGTAGTACACCTGATCGTCGGCGGTACAGAAAACCAGGCGGGTGGGCGCCTGGGGGGTCCAGTCGACAAGGTCGTTGTTGGCGAGGGCCTGACTAACGGGGTGGTCGGGATCGTTGAGGATGACGTTGAGGATGCTGTCCTGGAGTAAGTGTTTGGGCTTGACCTCCCCTACCCCTTCGTTGGCAATGAGTTGGGTGGTGAGTTGGACATTCATTTGCCAGAGGTTGATGTCTTCGTCAATGAATTGTTGGATGGTGCTGGTGTAGGTGGGTTTGAAGAAGTCGGATAAGTCGTCGAACAAATTGTCGTAGGCCATATTGTACGATAGGGCCGTATAGACGATGTAGCCCACGAAGAAATATTCGTTGTCGCCCAATGTGAATTCGACCATTTTGTCGGAAATGCTGTAGGGGCCGGACATGTGGGAGGCAGCGGTGACTGTAAATTCGTTGGAGAAGAATTCTTCGATCCATTTGTGGGCTGCTGCGCCGGCATGACCTCCCTGCGAATATCCTGTTATGAACAATTGATCGTTGAGGGTGAGGAAGTCATTTTCGTCGGCAAACTGCCTTGCAGCAAACAGCATATCGATGGCGGCGCGGGCTTCTGTTTCGGCATGGACGTAGGGATGGAGCCCGCGGGCATATCCGAGTCCGAGGTAGTCGGGAGCAGCGGTGGCGTAGCCCAATCCGCCAAATATTTGGGCGTGTTCGTAGCCGCCTCCAAATTGGGAGGGAACGTCCCAGCGGGAGCCGACGGTACCGTGCTGGTAGTTGAGCAAGGGGTAGATGAAGTTGGGGTCGTCGGGAATGACGAAGAGCCCTGATGCGGTATCCAATTGTCCATTGACGTCGTAGGTGGTGTACAATACCAGATACTGGTCGATCCCACTGATGAAGGGGGTGCCTGGGTATTGGCTTTCGAGAGCCGCTTTTGATACATTGCTCAGAAATTCACTGGAGATCAGTGATTGCGCCTGGTTGTTTTGCGCAAGCAGAAAGAGAAGGGTGGTTAGTTGTAATAGTTTTTTCATTTTGATTTGTTGATTTGCTGATTTGTTGATTTGTTGATTCGTGCCGTGAAGGCGTAACGTAGTGGAGTCCTTCATGGTGCTGATTCGTGCCCATGAAGGGCTATCGCCTACATGGCAAGCGTGAAGGCGTAACGTAGTGGAGTCCCCCGTAGCAAGTCCGGGGCAGGCTTTCATGGTGCTGATTTGTTTCAACGAAAGTGATTTAAAAATACGAAAGATTGAAATCTTAGTATCTTTGTCGGCTTAAAAAGAGCGCTATGTCGAAATGGTTGCAAGATTTTAAGGCAGCTGTCAAAGGTACGGAAAAAAATTTTACGTCGGGGAGTATTGACCGGGCGATCTTTTTTCTCGCGGTACCGATGATATTGGAGACGCTGATGGAGAGCCTGTTTGCGGTGGTGGATGCCTATTTTGTGTCGAACTATGTGGGCGTCAATGGGGTGGCGGTGGTGGGGCTGACCGAGTCGGTGATCACCATTATATATGCCATCGCTATTGGGCTGAGTATGGCGGCTACGGCGATCGTGGCGCGGCGCATCGGGGAGGGCGATCCGGAGGCGGCGGCGTTGTCGGCGGTGCAAGCCATATTGTTGAGTGCGGTGATCTCGATTAGTTTGGGGTTGGCGGGATATTGGTTTGCCGACGAGGTGTTGGCGTTGATGGGAGCTGAGGCCGAAGTGATCGCGCAGGGGGGCAACTATACGCGGATATTGTTTGGGAGCAATATTGTGATCTTGTTTTTGTTTTTGCTCAACGGTATCTTCCGGGGGGCTGGCGATGCGGCGATTGCGATGCGTTCGTTGTGGCTGGCCAATATTTTGAATATTATATTGGACCCTTGTTTTATTCTGGGGTTGTGGATTTTTCCTGAATTGGGGGTGACGGGTGCGGCGGTAGCCACTACTATTGGGCGAGGTGTGGGGGTGTGTTATCAGATGTATGTATTGTTTAAGGGCAACAGTTTGATAAAGGTGCGGTGGCATCATTTCAGGTTGCAGGTGGAGATCATTTTGCGGTTGCTGAAGGTTGGGTTCAACGGTATCTTGCAGTTTTTGGTGGCGTCGGCGAGTTGGATTTGGTTGATGCGCATTATGGCTGATTTTGGCTCGCAGGCGGTGGCGGGGTACACCATTTCCATAAGGGTGATCATTTTCACTTTGTTGCCGGCCTGGGGTATGGCCAATGCGGCGGCTACGCTGGTGGGCCAAAATCTGGGAGCCGGACAACCGGAGCGGGCAGAGCGTTCTGTATGGAAGACGGCGCATTATACCATGTTGTTTATGCTTATTGTAGCTGTATTGTTTTTTTTCCTGTCGAGGCCGGTCATCGGATTTTTTCTAACCGATCCGGTGGCATTACGGGAGGGTATTGTTAGCTTGCGCATCTTTTGTCTGGGTTATGTGTTTTTTGCCTATGGGATGGTGATGGGCAATGCGTTCAACGGAGCAGGAGATACCTGGACACCTACCAAGATCAACTTCGTGGCTTTTTGGCTGCTTCAGATCCCGCTGGCTTATTATCTGGCTAAGCCACTGGGGCTGGGTACCAACGGAGTGTACTGGGCGGTGGCTATCAGCGAGACGGTGCTGGCAGTGATTTCTATTATGGTGTTCCGGCGGGGTGGGTGGAAGCTGAAGGAGGTTTGAGGTTGGGGGTCAGAGGTTAGAAGTCGGAGGTCGGACTTTCTTCTAACGTCATCCGACCTCCCTTGAACCAGTGATTTGGGTAAATTCAACAGGTAAAATGGGCAGTTCATCAGGTGATTTGTGGAAATCACTGTTTTTGGTGTTGTGAGAGGTGGCTGGTTGTCCTACATTTGTTATTGACAAGAAAACTAAAACTGATTTGGTTTTCGCCTAATTCCGCACACAGGCGAAGATAAGTGCGCTACGGCTTTTGAAGTTACACAATGGTAGATTTTAAAAGCTGTAGTGCCTATTTGCCAACAAAACCTCTCTAGAAATGGCCAACTTATCCGTTCAACCATTTGCCCCCGATACCCATTTGAAATTTTCCTTTTTTTCCCGATTTTTCCGTTACCTCCGGCTTATTCGATCTTACCGCTGTAAGGTGTTGATGAACCGGCGATTGTTTACCGACAGTATCGTCTGGCTGGTATTTTTCATCTGCACCCTTGTATTTTGTTTTTTGTATTTGTGGTTTGGCTTTAAAGCTGGTAATGGATACGAAGAATTTCAGTACACTAACTTTGCAGAGTTTATTTTCCGTAAGGAGATTGTTGAGCCAGGCCTGACGCATTATGTAAATGTATTGTTGTTGTTGATGAAAGACAGTGTGTTGTACACCTTAATCATGATGATGCCGGTGTATTTGAATCTGACTGTTTTGAAACCTTACACGCTCGACACCGAGCTGCCTGCCCCCTGGAATTACATGCTTTACCTGGTGCTGACGATCGTTGTGGCAGCTCTGTTCGCCAGTGGTTTTTTGATGATAAACGGAACAGATTTCAGCCCTTTCCGAACCACCATCGATTTCCCGGTACATCTGCTGACCATAGCGGGTGTGCAGTTGGTGTCTGTGGGTTTGTTGTACCGGCGGGAGATACTGGGTTTGCACCGAAAACTGAGGCGGTTGGAAAAGATTAAATCCAATCTGAGAAAAGAGGTACAGGAGATTAAAAGAGAACAACAACAGGAAATGAGCAAGTTGCAGCAAAATCTACGGGTAGGGTCGCGGAAGAATTACCAGATCATTCCAATTGACAACATTCTGTATTTGAAAGCTGCGGGCAATGAGCCATTTATCTATACCAATGATAAGAAAGGGAAATACTGCGGCGACCGGAAATTGTCGGACTATGAAGAGCTCCTCCCCTCCTATGGGTTCATCCGCGTCCATCGCTCCTATATTGTCGCCAAACATAAGGTGATCGGTCGCAAAGGAGAGATGCTGCTACTCAAAGGAGTAGAGGACCCCATCCCCATCGGAAAAAAGTATGAGCAAGATGTACTGGACGACCCCTGGATCGGATTTGGGAATTAGAGGGGAATTATTTTATGATTTGTTTTGTTGCTATGGAAAGCCTTGTTATTTTTGCGGGGATTTCACAGGCCGCGTAGTTCAATTGGATAGAATATCAGATTTCGGCTCTGAGGGTTGGGGGTTCGAGTCCTCCCGCGGTCACAGAAATAGTGCGTAATTCATTGTAAATCAACGAATTACGCATTTTTATTTTGGGAGGGGTAAACATTTCGAAAATTTCTTTATTTTTCTTTGAAATTCTGCTGGGTTCGGGGTTGGGAGGGGTTACGTCATTGTAAAAAGGTATGAAACTGTGCGACATCAGCAAGGCACTGGGGCATTCAAGCCTGAGCATCACGGAGCAGTACCTCGCCCATTTTGATGATAGCTCTTTGGATAATGCTATGGCGCGGGTTTTTGGGTGATGCTTCCATCTTTGTTCTCTTTGGTCAGTTGGACCAGGTCTGAAGGGCGTTGTTGAATATAAGCAGCCAATTGATCCTCACTGCATTGTTTCCTGCCCAGGGGGGCCAGGTAGTAATGACTCCGGGAATGAATTTGACTTCTCGTTTTCAGACTTCCCATTTTTGAATCTCCAACAAACAACTGCTCCTTTAATGGCAGATTGTCTATAAGGTTTTCTATACAGGGCCAGTACAAGGTGTCGTCTGCTGTATTGCCGGGCACTGTTAGGGAGTACAGTGGCATGGCCATTGGGTCAAGGGTCGCTACCATTGTCTTGAGTTGAGGAAGATCCGCACGATATTGTTTGGAATGGCCGCACTGAAAATCCCCACTTGCTTGTCTGTACGATTGGACAATCATTGCATCAAGGCGGATGGCTTGAGGTTCTGCCTTCAGGTCATATACGTTTATCAAACGCTTGTTGTGTTCATGCTCAAAGGCATCCCACTTGGCTTTATCCGAGTAACGGTCAAGCCGCGACCCCAACTTGTCGTCTGTAAAATCCTTCTCCGTCAACTCAGGCTCATTAAGACTGTAACGTAACGTCGTAAGCCGGTCTTTGGCCCATTGTTCAACATGCGACAGACGATGATCAGACTTGGACAAAACGTATGTCAAAAATCCAACGGCGACTTTTCCGCCGTCTATTCCCTCCCAATGTCCGTGATCAGGAAAGTGCTTCGATAGCAATTCGCTTAAATCGCTCTTTTCAAACTCGGATATTAGCAAAGGGAGGTCGTCAACTCGTTCGGTAGGTGTTCTCATACCAAGAGTTTACGAATTTTATTTTTTTATTTTTGTTTTTAGCGAAACGTGAGTGGTATATAACATTTTAAGTTTTGTTTCATCCAAGTTTGACCATCAACAGCCTCTAAAACTCGCAACATAACGGTTGCTTGAAGTTCTTTGAAAAAACGAAGTTTTGCGATTTTATAAGATTTGATTTTATTCAATTTCTTGTAAAGTAAAAGAAGCATGCTAGTTATCAATGTGCTGTATAACATTGTCTGAATAGCGTTGGCATTATTACAGACGAAGTGAGTAGCATTCATTTCTTGTTTGATGAATCGGAAGAGTACTTCAATATCCCATCGCTTTTTATATACTTCAGCTATTTGCCTAGCGCGAGTTTACTACGAAAATAGCGAAATTTTTGACTTTTTCTGCTTTTCCGTGATAAACTCAAGCTAGTGTTGTTTTGCAGGCGTTGTTGTTGCCGTTTTAGCTTCCTGTGAACCGCCTACCCCCTACCGCGCACCGCCTGCCATATACCATCCACCGTGTTCCGACTACCGTAAGCCGTACTCCGTGCATCGTCCACCATCAAACCAAAAAACCCCCATCACATACCATCAATATAACCTCGTATGATTACCTTTGCGGAAAATTCATCACTTTTCGACAAACACTAGAAACATGGCAAACAAAGCGCTCATCCCCTCCTCTGCATTTACCTTTTTGCGGAAGCTGGCCAAAAACAACAACCGCGACTGGTTTAAAGACAACAAACCTTCCTACCAGGCAGCTTACGGTCAGCTCAATCTTTTCAAAGATGCGCTGGTACGCGAAATGGAAAAATACGACGAGATTGAATCCGCCAAATTGTTTCGCATCTATCGCGATGTGCGATTTTCAAAAGACAAGTCGCCCTACAAAAATCACTTCAGCGGATACATGAAGCGGGCCACAGCTCAACGGCGCGGAGGGTACTACTTCCACATCGAACCCGGTGGAAAATCCATCATCGGCGGAGGCTTTTTTTCTCCCAGTCCGGCCGACCTCAAACACATCCGCCAACAAATAGCCGCCAATGATAAGCCCTTACGGAAAATCCTCAAAAGCGCTTCCTTCAAAAAATATTTCGGCACTTTGCAGGGCGAACAAGTCAAAACCGCTCCCAAAGGTTTCAGCAAAGACCATCCCGCCATCGACCTGATCCGGCACAAACAGTTTTACGTAGTGCGCCGGTTTAAAGACAAAGAGGTGACGGCCGACGACTTCCTGAAGGAGACGGTAAAAACCTGCAAGGCTTTTCGTCCATTTTTTGACTATATGACGGAAATACTCACCACCGACCTCAACGGAGAATCCCTGGTTTGATCCTCTCCTCCTTCATCACTTGCTTGCCAGCCCATGACCGATGCCTTAAAGAAAAATCGCGTATTTGTATTGTTTTTTTTATTGTTCCTCGCGGCCGGAGGTGTATTGTTGGCGATGATTGACCAGGGCGATGCCATCCGTTATTTCAGTGCCAATCGAAGTCAGGTCGGTGATGCTTTTTTCAGTTGGTTTACCAAATTGGGAGAAGAGTACAGCTACATTATATTGATGGTGGCATTATTGCTTTTTCGACTTCGATACAGCTTGCTGGTGGGCCTGACGGGAGTCGCTGTTCTGGTTGTAAGTTTTTTGTTAAAATACGCTTTCCGACATCCCCGGCCTTCGGTTTGGTTCCGCCAACAGGGTGAATTTGAGCAGTTACAACTCGTCGAAGGAGTGCATTTATTGGGGGGGTATATGAGTTTCCCCTCTGGTCATACCGCCTCTGCTTTTGCCTTATTTGGCCTGCTGGCGCTCTTGCTGGCGCGCAAATGGTACTGGAGCGGGGTCTTGTTCTTCATTGCACTGGGCATTGGCATTTCGAGGATTTACCTGGTCCAACATTTTTTGAAAGACGTGTATCTGGGTGCTATTACGGGCATAGCGGTGGCCTTGACCATAGCCTGGATAAGCAGTCGAATACCTTTCGATAGTAACCGCTTTTTGGATCGTCCGGTATTTCGAAAAAGAGATGCTGCTTGAGGTTGCCTTAGCGGATCACCTGCCTGGCGGCGCGGGACAGGCATGTCTACAGGTAGATTAGTCACGCACTCAAACCAAAATTAAGGAGCGCAGCGATGAAGCTGCGCACCCAAGATTGTTCACAGGATTGAATCTTGAGGGTGGTGTAAATAAGAAAGGGATGCCTAATTAGTCAAACATGACAAAAGCCAAAGATATGAATTATTTTTACAAATTAAAAATATTGATAATTTATTTGTCGCCATTCGAACAGAATTATTTCTGTTTACCGCGATAGTTACTTTTCATATTTCAACTGATTGAAGACAAATCTGAATTTTAACAACTTACACCGGTGCCTTCACTCCAAAAATTTGTATAACTTTGGTCACTGCCTAAACGCTTGTTTTTCAATGCATTGAAATACGCATTTTGTTTACCTAAAAATAAAACATGAGATCAAACTTACTTACCCTGATCTTTTTGCTCATTTCCGTTATTACTTTATTTGCCCAACCCGTCAACGACGACTGCGCAGGCATCATCGACCTCGGCGTCATCCCCTACTGCCCGGATGATGAATTTTTTACCAATGTCGATGCCACGGAATCCGACATCGGCAGCAACAATTTTCCCACCGGATGCAGCGGTGTTGGTGACATTACCGACGTGAGCCGCGACGTTTGGTTCCAATTCACTACCGATGCCACTACCTTCGATTACACCATCACCGTTACGGGCATAACGGATGGGATGGGCTCTACGCCCTTGTCCAATCCTCAGATAGCCATTTATCGAGGCGAGTGTTTGTTCGACGAGCTATCCCTCCTGGGTTGTGGCAAAGCCGCCGACGGGGAAATGGAAATGGCCATCGACATCATCGGCCTCGATCCCAACACGGATTATTTTATCCGCATCAACGATTGGTCGCCCACCGGCGGCGACAATTCCGGCACCTTCAAACTCTGTGTCGATGAACTCGATCCCATCTACATCATGGGAGAAGACACCGGATCGTTTTCCTGCATGGGAACCCTCTACGATTCCGGTGGAGAGATGGGCGACTACGGCCTCAATGAAAATTTCACCTTCACCATCTGCCCCAATCAGACTTTCTCCTGCCTGAGCGTTGACCTCAGCTTTTTCAACATCGATTTTTTTGGTGACAACCTCAATTTCTACGCCGGGGATAATACCGGCGCCCCGCAGATTTCCAGTGTCAGTGGTACCAGCAGCGGCCTGTTCGATATAGAAGTGACCTCTGCCTGTCTGACCATTCAATTTCTATCAGACGGATTTTCAGTTCAGGAAGGATTTGAGTTAACCTGGGCTTGCAATGCCGCTCCCTGTGCCGGTTCTTCCATCGACAATCCTACCGTGATCAGCGGTATCCCTTTCGATGAAGACGGTTCTACTACCTGCGACGAAGCTTCCAATTTTGGCGACAGCCCCTGCCTCAACGATGCTTTCATCAACGGCCCCGAATATGTATATGAGTACACTCCTGCGGAAAACATTTGCATTCAAGTACTGATTGAAAATGCGAACACCGTTACCGGCGTACTTATCCTCGACGGCCCCGCCGACGATCCCGGAACCGACTGCGTTGCTACCAGTGCCACGGGTTCTATTGCCAGCACGAGCCTGGAAGGAGGGGTGACCTATTACATCGTAGTGGCCAATGGAACCGGATGTACCGACTTCGATATTTTTATCGACGAAACGGAATGCGCCTTTTCACCTTCATTGGAAGATGCACTTTGCAATCCGCTCAACGGCTGTCAAAACGAAGATGGCACCCCCTCTAATTTTGTGTTTGAGGATGGTTTTCAGGACGTACAGATCACACCCGGCGTCAATGACGGCTGCTGGCTCGGCGTAGGCGCCCAGCCGGATTTCGTATGGTTTTCCATCGAAGCGCAAGCCGATGGCCCTTTTGGTTTTATTTTGGAAAGCGCGGGTACGCCTTCCGACATCGACTTTAGCGTTTGGGGGCCGTTCTCGGGGGAAGAAGTCTGCGATACCCCTGAAGAGGTCATCAACCTCATTGAAACGACGCAGCCCATCCGAAGCAGTTGGGCCGCTGGTGCCGATCCAACGGGCCTCGCTGATATTCACCCCGTTACCGGTCTGCCCGTTACCGACGACTTTGACTGCGGCGTTGGTCCCGGCGCTGGCGGAGACGATTTTTGTCGAACCATCGACGCCATGCAGGGAGAACATTACATCGTGCTTTTCAACGATTGGGGCAACCAGATCGAAGGAGTCGTAAGTGTGGATTGGTCTCCATCTAGCCCGGAGGTGCTATTGCCCCAATTGAGCAATGTACCAGGAGCCGACACCACGATCTGTGCCGGCCAGTCTATCCAATTCGACCTGCCCGACTGGATCGAAACGATCACCTGGGTCGATGCCACCAACACCCTCAGTTGTACCGATTGTCTGGACCCCATTGCGACACCTCTGCAATCCACCACTTATCTCGCAGCAGTGGAAGGCCTGTGCTATACGGATACGGTGCCATTAAGTGTATTTGTTTATGAAGTGGATTTGGGCCCAGATTTTTCCATTTGTCTGGGGGAAGAGGTGCCGCTGTCTCCTGATCAGATTTTCGATGAGGTCGAATACAACTGGTCGGGCCAAAATTTGAGCTGTACCGACTGCCCGACCACCACGGTTTCTACACCGGCAGCTGGTCTCTTTGAAATTACTCTCGAACAAATTGCACCCAATTGTACCCTGACCGATATGATCGTAATTGAAGTGTTATCCAGCCCTGCTCCGGCATTTGACGTAAGTGATAGCCTGACGGTTTGTACCGGCTCTGCGGCCAATTTGGGTGTACCCCCAAACGATCCTTCCAACAGTTATGTCTGGACCTCCAACCCTCCCGGATTCAACTCCGCCGAGCCCAACCCAATGGCTTTCCCTACCGAAAATACGACCTATTACGTTGAAGTGAACAATGGGCTCTGTCCGGTATCGTCGTTCGACAGTGTATTTGTTGCCGTCGATTTTTATCCGGTAGTGGCTCTGGCCAATGATACGACCGTCTGCCAGGGTGAAATCGTCTTGCTGGCCAACACGACAGAAGAACCGGGAGTGGTCTATTCCTGGTCGCCCGATACCAACCTCGACGACCCCAACAGCGCCAACCCAACGGTTACGGTTGAAAATACAGAAACCTACACCCTTACTGCCACACAGGGCGAATGCGTACTCACCGAATCGGTCACCGTAACCAGTTCCACCATTTCCATAGACATTGTCAACGATCCCGACTTTGTCACCATTTGCAAAGGAGAGACGGTTACCCTAAATGTGGATGTACAACCGCTGGGCAGCACCGTCAACTGGACAACCGACAATGGCAGTTTTAGCGGAAGCGGCAACCCCATCTCTGTCAGCCCCGACATCATCACCACCTACATTGCTTCGGTCGAAATACCCGGATGCATCCGAACGGATACCTTTACGATAGACGTGGATAGTTTGCCCGCCCAACTCGACGTCATGCCTTCGGATACTTCGGTATGTATGGGTGCATTGGTCGTCTTATCGACTGTTCCCCCCTACTTGCCGGGCGATTTTCCGGATATCGAACACCAATGGACCCCCGATGTTGCGTTGGAGTCACCTGACTCACTGTTCAACCTGGTGCTAACCGCTACCGACACCATCTGGTATGTCCGCGAAACCACCAATGGGGTTTGTACTTCCCTCGACTCCGCCCTTGTGCTAATTGAACCCACCACCACCATTTCCATCGACCCAATGGACCCGTCCCTCTGCAGGGGCGACTCCGTCCAACTGATGGCCACTTCGCCCGACATAATGGATTTTACCTGGGAGCCGGAAACCAATATTTCCTGTGTGGAATGCCCGGACCCTATCGTCTGGCCCGCATCAACGATTACCTACATCGTCAGAGGAGAATTTGAAGACTGCCCGGTGACAGACAGCATTACCATTGACGTAACCGCCCCGCCGGTGAGCAATATCATCGACGATCGTCCATTGTGCCTGGGAGAGTTGATCCCACTTAGTACCGGCCCCGACCTCAATCCCAACACGACTTACACCTGGTCGTCCGAGCCCTCCGGCTTCTTTTCTAATGAAGCCACCCCTTCCGACGATCCCATGGAAACAACCACCTACACCCTGGTACTCGACAACGGCGTTTGCCCGCCCGTGACAGATCAGGTGACCATCGAAGTGATTGGAGAGATAGACCTGACGGTGAGTGACGATTTGACAATTTGTCAGGGCGAAACTGCGGAGCTTTCTGCCCAGGGCAACAGCTCCGGCACCTATACCTGGCAGCCCATCAATGCAACAGGAGCAAACCAGTCGGTTAGTCCTTCTGAAACAACGCCCTACGAAGTAACCTTCGATAATAGCTGTGAAGTAATCACTGGATCGGTGACGGTAACAGTAGAAGATGCCATCGCCATAGACAGCATTTTGCCAATAAGCGGATCAGAATTCTCTGAAGGGGATGTGATTGATCTAACCGTTTTCACAGATGACAATACCACGGGAGCCACCTATCTTTGGACCGAGGCAGGCCAGACCATCGGCTCGACAGCGAGTATACCGTTTACATTAATAAACGAAAGCTATAATTTCCACATTACCATTACCTCAGAAAATGGCTGCCTGTCGACGGGCAGTATTTCCATATCCGTAGTCCCCGCCGACTGGACGATGCCTAACGCCTTCACGCCCGACGGTGATGGGATAAACGATAACTTCGACGTCATCACCACCAATGAGTCTTTTACCATAACGAGTTTTCAGATTTGGAACCGCTGGGGACAACGGGTTTATAACAATGAAGACCCGGACGGTTGGGATGGCACCTTCAAAGACAAACCCCAACCATCGGACGTATATATTTATCAGGTATCGGTGATCCGACCCTCCGGCGCGGAGGAAATGGACAAGGGGGAGTTGACCTTGCTGCGTTGAGGAATTGTTCTTTGAAATGGAGCATAAAAGCACGTCAAACGGTTTGGATGTTTGACGTGCTTTTACATTCAGGGACAATAAACATAAATCAAGAAAAACAACAGGCACCATGACCAACTACAAACACCTGATTGAACAAGCCACGCAACTCATCCGGCCACACATACACAGAACCCCTGTACTCACCTCCCGGCTGCTCAACGAAATGACCGGGGCATCGTTGTATTTCAAATGTGAGAATTTTCAACGAATGGGGGCCTTTAAAATGCGGGGCGCCAGTTATGCAATTGCAATGTTAGACGATGTGCAAAGATCGAAAGGGGTGGTCACCCATTCGTCCGGCAATTTTGCGCAAGCGGTGAGCCTTTCGGCAAAATTGGCGGGATGCACTGCCTATATCGTCATGCCCTCCAATGCTCCGGAGGTGAAGCGCAATGCCGTGATCGATTACGGTGGTATTGTTACCCTTTGCGAACCAACCCTGGCAGCCAGGGAAGCGGCAGCACAGAAAATAGTCGATGAAACTGGGGCCGCCCTACTCCACCCTTCCAACGACCTGCAGGTGATCATCGGTCAGGGTACGGCCGCAAAAGAATTGTTGGAAGACCTACCCAATCTGGATGTCATACTGGTGCCCGTGGGCGGTGGCGGCTTGCTGGCGGGGACGGCACTGGCGGCACATTATTTTGGAAACGACTGCCAGGTAATGGCCGGCGAACCCCTTGAAGCTGACGATGCCTGGCGCTCTCTCCAGAGTGGCCGTATCGAAACCAACGCCTCGGCCCATACCATTGCCGACGGTCTGCGTACCCATCTGGGCGATGTCAATTTTCCCATTATCCAACAGTATGTAGCCGTAATCATCCGGGTCGAGGAAGCCGAGATCATCCAGGCCATGCGACTGATCTGGGAGCGGATGAAGATCGTGGTGGAACCCTCTTCGGCAGTGCCATTGGCGGCCTTGTTCCGGGAGAAGACACAATTTGAACGACAACGGGTGGGCATCGTCCTTTCCGGTGGTAATGTGGACGTGGAGCAATTGCCGTTTTAAAGGAGGAACTACTTTTCGATTTGTAATCGTATTGTTACTATAGTCCTGCTACGATATTATTCCAGCCACTTCTTTTTTTCGTTATGCCCGCTAAAAGACCATTCCCATTCATTTTACCCGCCGTCGGTCAAGGTTTGCCGAAAGGCCCCCAATTTTTCCTTATCTTCGTAGGATATTTTTTTCCAATAATAATCCGCACATGAAAAAGACCAGCTTATTATTCGCATTTTTGGCGACAGCCGCCCTCTTATTTTCCTTTCAACTATTTACCGAAAGGGACCATAACCCGGTTCTTCCGTTTATCAAAAACGGCAATGGCCAATGGTACAAGATAAAAGCCGATGCTCCCAGATTGACGGCATCAGAACTGATCGAAAACCACAAGAAAGACCTCGGCCTCGGCCCACAGGACGAATGGGTGCTCTATCGCACCGAAACCGATCAACTCGGAATGACCCACTCCCGGTATCAACTCCACCACCAGGGCCTACCCGTAGAAGGATCGGAATTGCTGGTGCATGAAAAAGAGGGGTTTGTGGTGCATTTCAACGGGCGATGGGCCGAAGGAGTCCAGGCCAGTACCCAGGTTGGGTTAACCCCTGAGGAGGCCGTCTCCAAAGGACTGGAATACGTTCCGGCCGAGCAATACATCTGGAACGATCCGGGTGCAGAAGCGCTGTGCAAGGAGGTTCATCGCACTCCGGATGCCTCTTTTTACCCCTCTCCAAAGCTGGTGCTTTACAATGCGGAATATCCCAGGGAGGGAGGATCGTTCAAAGCGACCTATCAAATGATTGTACAGGCTTTGGTCCCCCATACCCGTCAGTTGCTGTTGATAGATGCCCAAACTGGTGCCTTGCTTCACCAGTTGGAATTGTTGCACCACACCAGCGTAGAGGGGACGGCTGAAACCTATTATCACGGCACCCAACAAATCGTTTGCGACTCGATCGCTCCGGATAGTTTCCGTCTGTTTGATGCCACCAGGGGACATGGCGTTTGGACCCTCGACCTGAACGAAAGCGACTCGGTCGAAAACAGAGTAGACTTTTGGGACGAGGATAACTATTGGAACAACGTCAACGCGGACTTCGACGAAGTGGCCACCGATGCCCACTGGTCGGCCGAAATGACCTTCGACTTTTTCCACCATCACCTCGACCATACGGGTGTAGATGGCGACAGCATGGCATTGGTCAACCTCGTCCATTTCAGTCAAAATGTTGTCAATGCCTTTTGGAATGGCAGCTTCGCTTTGTATGGTGACGGTGACGGAAATGAATGGACTCCCCTTACTTCCCTCGACGTGGTGGGTCATGAATTTACCCATGGGGTGACCGATCATACGGCCAACCTGATCTATCAGGATGAGCCGGGTGCGCTCAACGAATCATTCAGTGATATTTTCGGGGCAGCCGTAGAGTTTTGGGGCGAACCTGACTCAGCAGATTACTATGTAGGGGAAGATTTTCACGCCGTCGGAAATGGTTTCCGCAATATGGCTGACCCCAATGAAATGAACGATCCGGATACCTACCTGGGCAATTTTTGGCAAACCGCCGATTTCGACAATGGAGGGGTACACACCAATAGCGGCGTGCAAAATTACTGGTTCTACCTGTTGGCCGAAGGAGGAACCGGCACCAACGATAATGGATATGACTATGAGGTGGAAGGCATAGGGGTAGACATCGCCACCTTGATCGCTTTTCGCAACCTGAAATACTACCTGGTGCGGTTTTCTCAGTACGAAGATGCCCGGTACGGAGCCCGCACGGCGGCGGAAGACCTCTACGGGCCTTGTAGTTTTGAAGCACGCCAAACGATCAATGCCTGGCAGGCCGTTGGCGTTGGTGGCACTTCCGATGACCATGATTTTGAAATGATACGCCTTGTAAGTGTCGATTCACTGAACTGTGGACTGACCGCCTCTGAATTTCCAACAATAGAATTCCGGTACAACGGCTGCCTGGCCCCCTTAGGTGTAAATGATTCTATTCCGCTGGCCATACAAATCGACAATGGGCCCATTTTTAGAGATACCATCGTGCTTAGCCAGGCCCTCCAGGGTGGAGATACACTCATACATACTTTTGCTACGCCCATAGCGGGCATGGAAACCATGGGGCCCGCACACCCTTACTGCCTGGATTGACCACGGGGCCGACCCGGTGGAAGAAAATAATTCCGCCAGTAAAATCATTTTCAACATATTGGATCAAAACTCCGACTTTGCTGCCCATGAAGCCCCCCAACCACGCAATGACTGTTTTATGGGAACGGTGCCGGTATCTGTGGAGGCTCGGTTTTTGGGTTGCGACTCCATTGCTGCTGGAGAAGAAGTTTCGCTGTCGTTTGCCCGGGAGGGTGACGTCGTTACAGAAACCACTACCCTTTCCTCTACCTTATATCGGGGCGATCTGTTTACCTACGACTTCAACACGCCTTTGCAAATGGCTGGTTATTTGGGGGTCAACGATATTGATGCCTGGGTTAATTACGGTAGCGATTCTATTTTGGGCAACGACTCCCTGGAGATAGAACTTGTCAACCCGCTCCTAATGCGCTTTAACAATATACTTACATTTGAGGCTGCTGACGCTTCCAGGGACTCTTTTTATGCACTGACAAACCAGTTTTCGGACGTTTATATATCGACACAAGCGGATTTTCAAAGTGAATATGGATTGTTGATGACGGGAGGCGACGTTCAGGAGGCATTCGATAACGGAGAGATAGTGAAGCCGCCGCCGGGAGATAGCGTCTGGTTGGTCAATGAGGTGCTTTCCGCCAGATCATGCGTCTGCGTTAATGCGACAAATTTGACGGCCGTTGAATTGAGTTTTGATCTGAGACAAACTTATTCCTATTTTTTCCAAAATAATACATCCGAAAATGTGCGACAATCGAGCAGTATGCGGGTGTTGGTGAACGGCCAACAGATCAGCCCTACCTACACCCCCAACACCCACCTGGTGGATCCCTGGCAACAGATCGCATTCGACCTCAGCGATTTTGCAGGTAGTTTTCTGGAAGTTTGCTTTGAAACCCGGAATTTTGTACCTCCTGCTTACGACAATATCGGTGACAAGTCGATGATCGACAACGTGGAGATCAGTGGGGTTGTTTCCACTACTGACCTCCACAACAATGTGTTTTCATTGTCGGTTACCCCAAATCCCAATGATGGCTGGTTTATGGTTCAATTTTCAGCTCTGGCAGCGAAAAAGCAGTCGATCCGGGTGTACGACGCGGTAGGTCGGCTGGTGATGGAGCAGATGCATGAGGGTACCTCCGGGGCAAATCAGGCGGTAGTCGATCTGTCGGATCAGGGAGCAGGGCTGTATTTTCTGCGGGTTGGAGAACGCGGGGTTGCGGTGGTGGTGCGGTAAGTGGTGGTACGAGCCTGGCAATTAAATCCCGCTACTATTGAGGGACGGGTTTGCCGGCTACCGCTCTGCAAATGCCTTAAACCGGTCGAGCCATTTTTGTACTTGTTTTTTGAACATGCCGGGGATAAAAAAGGCGATCATTTTGATCATAAAGCCACGGAATTCGGTATAGTGGACTTCGGTGTCGAGGCGGGTACTGTTTTCCGAAAGAGCGGTGAAGCGATTGGCCATTGTATTGGTCATATGGATGTGTTCGTAGCGGGCGATGAACTCTTTGGGCAGGTCGTTGACTTCGATGATTTCCAAAAGCTCAAAGGTTTTTTTGCGGTGCAGGTACACAAATCTGGACTTGGAGCCCGGTGCGCCGGGGTCGCCGCTAAGCAGTTCGTGGCTGACGAACCCTTCCTGCCAGTGTTGGAGATTGTTGGGGTCTTTAAAAAGTTCTACTACCCGGTCGAGGGGTTGGTTGATGGTTACGGTATTGGTGAATTTCATTTCAAGATTGTTGCGTGGGAAATAAAAGTAGTAGACTTTCCAAGTTTTTTAAACTTGGAAAGTCTACTGTTATCGTCATCTCATCATTCCAAAGTAAAGCCCACCCTGGCAAAGAGGAATCGGCCTCCAAAACTAAACTGCGGGGAACGACGCGAGTAGATAAATCTACCCGATGATCTGTAACCGTCATCTACCAGATCGGGATAAACGTCCAACAGGTTGTTGGCCCCGATGGTAATGTTGAGGTTGTCGGAAATATCGTATCCTAAACTTAGGTCGGTGATGATCTTTGGCGAATTGTAGGGGTCGTTGACCCTTTCTGCCAGCTCAAGTGCTTCCTCTTGAGTAAGATCGTCATCCAATGCCATGTAATTGTCAGCAATTGCATCATCGGACAATAAGTTGAGATCGTCGTCGAAAATGGGTTCGTTGGTGGCTTCAGTGGTTTCCCCAAAATAGGTATTTCTCAGGTAAATGCTCAATTTTCCAATGTCAAGTGTGTTGCTCAAGGTTACTTTCACACGGGGCACTGCTTGTTCCAGATAGATGCGGGCCTCCTGGTTGAAATAGGTACCTACCAGTCCTTTTCGTTCCAGTAATGCGGAAGCATTAATACCGGCATCCTGGTCCCATTTCGTCTGAGCAAATGTTGCAGCAAGGTCATTGCGCAAGGTCATATTTCGGTTGAAGGCTGCACTGTGGGAGATCACCAAGTCAATTCCCTGTGATTCCGTACTGATGGCATTTGCAAAAAAAGCAGCGGCAGTAGCTCCTGCCTGTTCGAATATGAGTCCTAATTCTTCGTCATCACCGGCAGCAAATCGACCGGTAAATACCACTCTATCATCGATGGTAACATAATACCCATCGACAGTGATCTTCAGATTGGCATCCGGGATCTTTGCCGTAACACCGGCACTGAAGCTTTGAGAGGTTTCCTCGGTGAGATTCGGAATGCCCAACAAACTTGCTGCACGCGAGTTGTTGGAAAAAGTACCGACTTCTTGTGGAACCGATACGCCGTTTACAAGTGAGAATATGGTTGCCGTTTTATTGAAGTTGATCTGGTGCAGTGACGGAGCGCGGAATCCAGTGGCAGTGGCTGCCCGGATGTTGATGTTGTCGGTAATTTTGTAGCGAGCGGCCAGTTTATAGTTGAAGGTCTCGCCAAAATCGGAGTAATCTTCCACCCTAATGGCGGCCCCAATAAGGAAGGCATCGGTGATGTCAAACTCTGTATCAAGGTAACCCGCTACAGAGTTTCGATTGGCATCTACAAAATTGCTGGGAAGGAAGCCCGCAAAACACTGACATCCGGATGGTCGGCTACGGCCAAAAAAGTCGGTGGCCTTAAGCGAATCAGGTGTCACACTATTCACCAGATTGCCATTGACGTCGTAATTGCCATAGGAATTCTCTACCCCTGGAGTGACTTGGTAGTTTTCAAACCGGTATTCGGCACCAAAGGCCACGTTGATACCGGCCAGCCCGAGGGCATCGTCGAAGTACTGACTTACGTCAAAATTAGTCGTATTTTGTGTAAACGAATGGCCGCCAATATCAAAGTCCGTCGGCGAAGAGGCACCTAACGTGGCATTATTGCTATGCGACAACTGATAGTTGAACTGGTTGAACCCATAGGTATTACTCAGGTCTACATTCCAACTGCGCACCATTCCACGGATCCCTCCTGCCACGGAGCGGTCGGTAATGTTGGAGTTGATGCGAGGCACGGTACCATCGATGTGAACAGCCGTCACCGTCCTCGACTGAGAAGGCAGCCGGTAAAAACATCCGGAAGTACCCCGGCGGAAACCAATGCCACCAAAACCGTATACCTCCATATTCTCTGCTACCGGAATGACCATATTGGCAAACAATTTGCCTCCCCGAAGGGCTGATTGCCCCACCCGCATATTGTAGTCGGAAGCCGTTTGACCACGAGCAGCCAATTCGGCATCGGTCGCATCTTCAAACAATGGGTTTACAAATCCATCTCCGGATGGCGTATGCAATTCTTCTTCCGTGAATCCCTGAATGGTCGCTATTTCTTCGGCGGTGAAAATGTTGTTGAGTCCACCTGCGATATTTTTAATTTGATTTGCGGTCAGGTTTTCAATATCAAATAATGAATCTGTAGCTACTCTTTCTACTGCGTTGAGGCCGTTAAAAATACCAGCGTCAAACTCCAGCATCCGGTTGGTAGAACCTCTGCGGTTGTACTCACCTGACAGGCTTATTAATCCACCTTTATTGCCCAGTGGCAGACCGTAGTTGACGCCGAGGTTAAACAATTCGCCGTCGATGTCTCTGGTCTCGCCGCCAAATGGGCCTATTTCAGATGTAAAATTGGCACCAGTGGTGACTTTAAAGTTCAGTTTGTTTATATCTTCCTTGAGGCGCAGGTTGATGACTCCTGCAATGGCATCAGAGCCGTATTGGGCAGCCGCTCCATCGCGCAATACTTCGATGTTTTCGAGTGCAATGGCGGGGATGGTGTTCATATCCGTCCCTACATTACCTCTTCCGAAGGTACCGTTGACGTTGACCAGCGAAGTAGTGTGCCGACGCTTGCCGTTGAGCAATACGAGTACCTGGTCTGGCCCAAGCCCCCGCAGCGATGCCGGGTCAATGTGGTCGGTACCATCCGAAATGGTTTGGGTATTGGAATTGAAGGAGGGAGCGGTGTAGGTCAGAATGGAGTTGACGGTAGTTTGGGGGGCAGCAACCGTCAACTTATCCACATTAATGACATCGACCGGTACAGGTGAATCCGTGTTGGTGCGGTTGGAGGCCCTCGTTCCCAGGATAACCACTTCATCGACAAGTACCCCCGATTTGAGATTAAAATCGAGGGTGGTGGTTTGATCGGCAACAATCGTTACCGGCTGGGATACGGAGGTATAACCCACATAGCTTGCAGTAATAGAATAGTCACCCGGATCGAGGATCATGGTATAGGTGCCATCCAATTCGGTGACAGTGCCCAGCGTCGTTCCATCCACCTGGATGGCTACTCCGATGAGCCCCTCCCCGTCTTCGGCAACAACGCCGGTGAGCTGTCCTTTTTGGGCGAACAATGTTCCTACAGAGATCAGCAGGAAGAAGAGCAGGTGTTGAATTTTGCTTTTCATACTGTTGTTTTTTAATGAAAAAATAATGGTGGTTCGGGTTGTTTGTTGATTATTGCCTGTCTACCGACAGGTAGAATTATTGATTATTAATTTCTGGACATAGTTAGCCAATCTATTTATCCCTTCTACAATGTTGGGGCAGCAGGAATGAAGAAAAGCCGTTTCATCAGAAATGCCGCCCTTGTCCTCACACCACTTCAAGGCTGCGGAACCATCGAAATCGACATAGGCCATCCGGGCGGTAAGTTTATGCGCTGACCCACCGAATGCAGTGCCAGGCAAAAGAGCAACTCCGGTTTTTTCCAGCAGTTTTTCACAAAGCTGTTGGCTATTGAACATACCACGCTGATTGAATGCATCGCGATAATTCTCAAAATCCGGGAACAGATAAAATCCGCCATCCGGAAAGGGTGTAAATATATTGTTGGAATTCAGTTTGTTTGCCACGTAATGGCCAATGGTTTTCAATACTGCGTTGGAATGGGCCAGGTATTCCTCTATCTCCGGCGAACCCTCAAAAGCCTTCACCGCCGCATATTGAACCGGGGCGCTGACACAGGAATAGGTATCGCTCGCGGTAGCGATCATCTTTTTGCGCAAGCCGTCCAGTGCTTCCGGGATCAAAGCCAGGCCCAGCCGCCAGCCTCCGGCGCCACACCACTTGCTCAGGCCACCAGTCACAATGGTGCCTTCGGGATAATACGAGGCCAAACTGTGGTGTGGAGCGCTATGGCTGACCTCGCCGTATATTTCATCGGCTACGACCAGCAGCCCGTATTTTTTGGCAACAGCCGCAAGGGCCTTTAGTTGTTCGGGCGAATAGGTGCTGCCGACTGGGTTGTTCGGGTAGTTTAAGATGAGTATTTTACGCCTCTCATCAGCCTGTTGGCAAAACAGGTTCAAGGTTTCTGCCCTAAGGCGATAGCCATCTTCCCCGGCGGTATCCAACCAGTGTACCGTCCGGTTCAAAATTCCAGCTTGAGGAGCATATGACACCCAACTGGGCGATGCCAACAATACATCTGCAGGATGGCAAAGCTGGATCAGAAAGAGTAATTCCTTGCTGCCAGGGCCTATCAATACCCGATCGGCAGTGAATGGAATGTTGATCCTTTTTTGGTAATGGTTGGCGACAGCCGCCCGTAGTTGCGGTAGTCCATCGGAAGGAAGGTAATCTTTTTGAAAGACATGGGTTTGAAGGGCTTCCACCACGGGTTGAGGCACCGGAAACGGCGATTGGCCAAAGCCGAAGCGAAAGACCTTTTTCCCGGATGCTGACAGCTCTTTGGTCCGCTGGTTGATGGCCAAAGTAGGCGACATATGGATGTCGTCGTCAACTTGTTTTGCAATTGTGCTCATCATAAAAGGTTGATAAAAAGCACCTTCGATCCATGATGACCTAAGGATACCACGTACCTAAATGATGTGTTCCAGGATTATCGTTTTTGGGTAAACATAGTAGATGAGAGCAAATAATAATCGAATTTCTGGGCCTAATTTACATAAATATTTCAAAATTAATGATAATCACCTATAAAACGTCTGGCAACGCCAATTCGATGTGTCTTGGTAAAAGCTATGGAAAGTGGTCATTTCGTGGGCAATTATCTCAAACGTGTTTCCACTCCCCCTCGTCGCCCTCGCCTGGAGATAAGCCCAACACATCGCCTTCGGTCGTCACGCCCAATCCGACGACCATCCGGTTGACGTAGTTGAAATAACAAACCACCTGATTGATCTCCAATACTTCTCCTTCATCGAAACCACTCTCCACCAAATCTGTTATGTCCTCTTTTCGGAGTAGGTCATGCTTTAAGGTCAACGCTCTGGCGTGGTTCAGACCCGCGAGATTTCGTCCTTCAAATGCGGAGCCCAGGTTGTCGGTCCGAAAAGCAGTCATGATCCTATGGTGGCGTTCGTCGTCGTTGAGCAGGCGGTGCAGCCCTTCCGCATGATGTGCCACGCAATAATCGCAGCGGTTCAGCATACTGGTGTAAACGCCCAGGCTTTCCAGATACCATTTGGGTAGGGTATTGGCGGAGTGGTGCAACACGTTTTTGTACAAAGCCATATGGCCTGACAGACTATGCGGGCGCAAGCTGTGGATCATCAGCACATTGTCGATGTAGCCATCGGGGCCTTTGACGCGGTCGTATAGTTGTTTGAGTTTGCCGGTAGCGGCTTGGTAGGGAATTGTTTTTATCCAGGGCATGGTGATTTACTAATTGATTGAGGGCATCAACAATAGACATTATGAATGGATTTTTTGTATAGCAACTGAAGAGCAATTTTTTGACTGACCAAGGAACGCCCGGAACCTGATAGCCTAAGCTATCATGGTGAGGACGTGACGCAGGGTAGGCAAAAAAGGGCATTCAGGCTGCATACAAAATTTTTGTTCATTATGTCTAATTCATTTCCTGTAAATCCACGCTTTCTTATTGATCTTCTTGCGGAGGTGGCGCAGGGTGCGGTGGATGTCACTCTCCTTGTCGTAAGCGAACTGCACTCCCACTCTGGTCAGTCCGTTTTTCTTATCCTGATAGGCATCGTAGCCGAGGTCGTAAACCTCTTCGATGGTGGCTTGTACCCCGGATTTTTGCCGAAAGGCACCGAGGATGATGATACATTCTCTGGCAGAGGGCAGGAGGCTGGGGCTTTCCGTTTCTGTGGGTTCTTTTGTTTCGATGGGTTCTTCCCCAGTGTCGAATGCCTCTTGGGTGGAGGAGTGAGGGTCGGCGCTGGTTCTTGCAGGTTCGATGTCTTCCAAATGTCCTATGCCTGCGTGTTCCGTTTCTGGTTTCAGGTTGAGGCGGGTTTCTACTACGGGGACTTTTTTAGGTTCGCTGTCAGCCAATCCGGGTTGTACCGGTTGAAGGAAATACAAGGAGATGGTGATACTCAGCAGGCCACATCCAATCAGTACAGGCAAAGCCATTTGCATCCATTTGGACAAGGGGCGTGACTTGCCGACCATTTTAGGTTGCTCGACTGGCTTGGGAGCCTCTCCTACAGGTGTCCCTTCATTAGCTCGCAAAATAGGATAAAAATGGACTGGTGGCAGGCCGTATGAAGCCTTGTTGAAATTGGTATTTTCGGGAAGGAATTGCAGTTTGCGTTCGTAATTGCGGTACAGCCGCCCCACTTTGGGCAGTAGTACTATTTCTCCTTTGTCGAGTAAGGCATTCAAGTTTTCAACATAATCGACGATGGCTTGGGTAGCTTCTTCAGTTGGAAGATTAAACTGAGAGCGAACGAATTTTTCGAGGAGTCCGTCACTGGTATTCATTCGTTCGTTGAAACTGGTTGACGTGGAAGGAGGGAAAATGATGCCCTGCACATAATCGATCGATGCAGGTTTATAACTGGTCACCAGACCGCCAAATCCAGGGAAGATAACCGTTTCGTGCTGAAACAGTATCGCAAAAATATGGGGAGTGAGGTCAATGTTCATTCTGTTGTTTTTGAATCCGGCTTAGGGCGGTGTAGTCAAAGTTACTGATTTTTTCGCTTTAGCAGCAAATAAATTTGTAAAATATTCGTATTCAGAGAGTTTGATGTATAACTTTCTTTGACTCCTGAATACCAGAGATCTGCGGTTGAAGAACAATTTATAGTTGGGGTGATGCTATGTAAAGAACAAACAACGAATCAGCAATTCTCAATTTAGGTTTAAGTAATTTGCTGATTTGCTAATTATTGATGTGCTGATGCCCCTCTACCGCGAAGTTCCCTGTGTAGAACGTAAATATTGATTTTCAAATTGAGAACCGCTGACAACGAATAACCTCCAACCGACAACACAAGTACTCATCTTCCTTTAAACACCGGCGTTCTTTTTTCCAGAAAAGCAGTGGCTCCCTCCACAAAATCCTGGGTACGGGTGGTTTGCCCAAATTGCTCGATCTCGTAGTCGAATCCCGATTGACCGTTGTCAAAATACCGGTTGGCACAGGCGATGACTTTAGCTACGGCGACAGGTGCTTTTTGTTTGATTTTATCGAGGATTTCTTTTGCCTTTGTCACCTCCTCGCCTGCCGGCACTACGTGGTTGACCAGGCCCAGCCGCAGGGCCTCTTCGGCACCGATCATATCGCCGGTGGTCATCAATTCGATGGCCTTGCCCTTGCCCACGAGTTGAACGAGCCGCTGGGTGCCCCCATATCCGGGTATGATGCCCAGGTTGACTTCTGGTTGGCCAAAGCGGGCGCTCTCCCCTGCCACGCGCATATGGCAGGCCATGGCCAGCTCGCAGCCACCTCCCAGGGCGTATCCATTGACGGCGGCAATGACCGGCACTTGCAGTCGCTCTATCAAAAAGAAAACGTCTTGTCCTTTTTTGGCAAAAGCCGCTCCACCGGTATCGCCCAACCCCAGAAATTCTTTGATGTCGGCACCGGCTACAAAGGAGCGGTCACCAGCCCCAGTAACAATGATCCCACGCAAACCCTCTTTTTCCGGTGCTACCTGCCCGAAAAAATGCCCCAGCTCTTCAATGGTTTGTATATTCAAAGCGTTGAGGGCCTTTTCGCGGCTGATGGTGAGGGTAACGACCTGGTCGTCTTCTTCGATCAATAGGTTTTGATATTCCATTTATGTTGTCGTTTTAAATTTTTCTATGATTTCTTTAAACAAGATATGCACGTTTTGCACGTAAGTTTCTTCTGTAAACATAGTGTTGGCCCTCCGGTATCCGCGCTGTCCCATGGCCTGAACTTCCTGGGGGTGCTCTAAAAAAAAGCGCATACAATCGGCCAGTTCATCCGGGCCGTGGTGATAGAGGAGCCCGTCCTGCCGGTGATCTATCAATTCGGGTGTGGCTCCGCTGTTGAATCCGATAACGGGTTTGGCGAAAGCCATTGCCTCAGCCGTTACCCTTCCCATTCCTTCGTATTTGGAGCACATCAATACCACTTCCGAACGCTGGTAGGCCTCAACGGGGTTGGACAAATACCCTGCAAATTCTACTTGTTCATTCAAGCGGTGCTGGTCTGCGAATTGTCTCAGCCGACGTTCGTAGAGCCTTCTTCCTTTCCCAACGATCAACAAACGAGCCTGCGGATACGCTGTTGCTATTTTGGCAAAAGCCTGCAATGCCTCCATCTGGTTTTTATTGGGATGCAACATACCAATGATCAGGAAGGTAAAAGTATCTCTTTTTTTGTTATCGGAAGCATTGGGTAGGTTCGCTTTCGCAAAATGGGATGCCGGCACTACTCCGTTGTAAACATGTCGGATATTGATGTTCCTGCTGCCGATCACTTTTTCTTCTATCGCTTTAGAGATGACGATGACCATCTGGGCGCGAGCCAGCCAACGATACAAGGCAGCCCGTCCGGGAAAGAATCGGAGGCGGTAATCCTCCCTTCCGAATTCGCGGATGTGCCAGGCATGCGGCAGATTCAGGGCTTTCGCCAAATAGGCCCCTACCGGCAATACAGAGCTATTGGTATGGATCAGGTCGGGCCCAAAATGGCGGGCAGCTTTGGTCAAAGAAGCCATTATGGATTTATTTTTCAAAAATCCATAGGGCAACAGCCAATAATCCGGCATTAAATACCCGGCCGCCCAATTGCGGTAGCCATGCACTTCAAATGGTATCCCCTCCTTTTCGAGTGCCTGGGTGAAGGCTCCATGTTTAGGGCACCAAACCAATACCTCTTCGCCTTCCCTTTTCAAACCACCAACCAGGGCGAGCAGCGAACGGTTGGCACCCAACATGGCCCCATAGTGGGAAAGGAAGAGGATTTTCATGGCCGGTTTGATTACGGACGGCAAATTTAGGAAAAAGCTGGAAACCGGCTGGAAACTCCACTGGATTTGCGATATTTGTTTTATGCAAAAGTATACGATCTGCCTTTTACTATCGTTCGGCTGCTGGCTTCAGGTGGTTGCCCAAAATGGTGCCCCACCCCCGGCAGGAGCCCGTGGCATCGCAATGGGCAATACCGGTACGGCGCATACCGGCATCTACTCTCTGTTTAGCAATCAGGCCGGATTGGCCGACATCACCCAAACAGAAATCGCTGTGTTTGGTGAACAGCGGTTTTTTCTTTCAGAGTTAAGCATCTTGCAGGCCGGTGTGGCCGTACCAGTTGGAGCCGGGGTATTCGGGTTGCAGGTCCAGCAGTTTGGCTTTGACCAATACACCGAGCAAAAGATTGGGCTGACCTATGCCCGCAAGTTGGCCAATAAGTTTTCGCTGGGTGGGCAGATCGATGTATTGCATACCCGCATTTCGGAGTATGGTAGCCAGACGGTAGTGACCTTTGAGTTGGGATTTCAGGCAGCTTTGTTGCGCAACCTGACCTGGTCGGCCCACGTCTTCAGCCCGCTGAAGGTGGAAGTGAGCGATGACTATTCTCTTCCCTCTGTACTAAGTGTAGGATTGAACTACCAGGGCTCCGAAAAACTGGAGGTCATCGTAGAAATGGAAAAAGACATCGACCACCCCGTCGTAGTAAAAGGAGGGATCGAATACCAGGCTACACCCTCCTTTGCCCTGCGGGTTGGGGCAGCCGTCAATCCCGCCCTGGTTAGTATGGGTATTGGTTACACCAAAAAACAAATCCGCATCGATGTGGCATCGGCCTATCATCCGTCGCTGGGTTTTATGCCGGGTATCAGTGCCAGTTACCGCCTGGGTAAATCTTGATGTATGCATATTGTTATTGTCGCAGCGACTCCTTTTGAAATGGCGCCTTTGGTGGGCTGGCTCAATGATCATTTTGAGCAGGGAGCGAAAGGCCGCTTTGTAAAAAAGGAGTTGGAAGTACAATTGCTGGTTACCGGAGTGGGTATGCCGCTCGCTGCTTTTCACCTCGGCCGGTTATTGGCATCGGAACAGGCCGACTGGCTGTTGCAGATGGGCATTGCCGGCAGCTTTGTCGACCGGTTGCCCATTGGATCGGTGGTAAATGTGGTAGCCGATCGTTTTGCAGACCTTGGGGTGGAGGAAGCCAATGGCAGATTTACCGATATATATGAACTGGAGCTACTCGACGCCAACAGCCCCCCTTTTCAAAACGGGATATTGACCAACCACCACGCAGCTGCATTCGATTTTTTGCCCAAAGCCACCGGTATTACGGTCAACAAGGTACATGGTTCCTCTATCAGCATTGAGAAAATACGCCAAAAATACCTCCCCGACGTAGAGACCATGGAAGGAGCTGCTTTTCACTACGCCTGCCTGGTGGCTCAAAAGCCCTATTTACAGATCAGAGGCATATCCAACCTGGTGGAGCCACGAAACCGCGATGGCTGGAACCTCCCTCTGGCCATTGATCGCGTCAATGAAGCAGGGATACAGATCATTGAATCGTGGTTGGAGGTGGAGGGCCCCATTCCGACGGTTACAAAGTAGGTCGCTTTGTCTTTTGCGGAGCTTATTCTTCTTCTACCATCGCTCTCCATTCCAGATTTTCTACAATTTCCAACAATTCTTCTACATAGTTTTTTAGCGAAAGCGGAATAAGGTGATTCATGGTGATGGACTTTTCGGTTTGTCCATCGTTGAGGTAGAGGAGGGTGTTGGGCAGATCGGAGAGGTAGTGGCCATTGGTTGGATAAACATCTGACATGGAAAAGAACTCTATTTTTTGGGCTTGGGCCAGCAAAAAATAGCGGTATGTTTCTTCGAGAAATGTTTCGTGCCAACCCAGACGATCGACGTAGTGGATGCCATGCCAGTGTACCATGCCATCGGTAAATAATTTGAGTTCAAAAATCGGGCACTGGCCGTAGCAGGCCGTTTTTTCCAGCCGGAGCATAACATAAGGTGCCACGGCGATTTTTTCTTCGGGGAGTGGCGGTGCATTCACCTGCACGTTGGTAGTACTATCGAGGGGAGCTTTTGTGGTTGTGGTCGGAGGCTCTTTCAACTGGCCCTCCAACCGGGGAGATATTTTTGGATGGCAAGCCCCCAACAACAGGAGCAGAGCAGTTGACAGTAAAAAAGAATGGACGATGAGACGGTATCTCCAGGACATATTTTCCTACAACGTCATTGGGTTGGAAAGGTTACTGGGTGATGTGCTGATAATCGATTTGCTGATTTGCTGATGCACGCTTCCCGCTGCCTTCGGCTTCGCTCACCCAGCGTAAGCAGCCCGCCCGCTAGTGGAGCATAGTCGAAACCAGCAACTGTACTTCCGGGCACTATTTCTTGTTACCTTTTTTCTTTTTGCCTTTTTGCTTCTGCTGTTCGGCGGCCACCCGTTGTTGTTCTTTCAGGGCGGCTTCGAGCCGTTGTTGGAAACCGCCTTTTTTCTTGGGTTTTTTGCGATAGGCTTCCAGTTCGGCCTTGATCTTTTCCTTGTCGATGATGTAGTTTTTGGTTACGACGGTTTGGCCGATGTTGAAGATGTTGCTGAAAAACAGGTAGCAGGTCAACCCGGAAGCATAACTATTGAAAAAGCCCATAAACATGACCGGCATCAGGTATTGCATGTATTTCATGGCAGGGTTGATCGACATATCCATATGCCGGGTGTTGTAGAAAGTGTATATGAGGGTGGTGACTGCCCAAAGGAGGGTAAACATACTGATGTGGGCTCCCATGTTGAGTGGGAGTTCGAATGGCAATTTGAAAAATACGTCGTACGACGACAGGTCGGTAGCCCAGAGGAAACTGGCCTGCCGAAATTCGATGGAGGCCGGGAAGAAGCGATATAGAGCAAACCAGATCGGCATTTGCAGCACGATGGGGAAGCAGCCCCCCAGGGGGTTGACCCCAAATTCGCGATACATCTTCATCGTCTCCATTTGTTGTTTTTGGGCGTCATCGCCAAATTTTTCTTTCATAGAGGCGAGCTGGGGCTTGAGTGCCCCCATCTTCGACTGGGAATACAACATCTTATACGTTAGCGGATACAGCGCCAGCTTAACCAAGAGCGTCAACACTAAAATAACAATACCTTTACTACCGATGAAGCCCGACAGAAAATTGAACAGGGGACGTATGACCCACCGGTTGATGGTGCCAAAAATACTCCAGCCGTATGGGATGATGTCTTCGAGGCGGTTGTCGTAGGCCGCCAGCCGGGTGAACTCGTTGGGACCAATGAACCATTGCATGTTGAATTGGTTGTCGGTACCATCTCCAAAGGGCACCATAATGGCAGAGTTGAGACGTTTGAGGTTTTTGTCGTCATCGTCGAGCATGACGGTCGCCACCTCGGCACTGGCAAAGGATTGGTCGGCGATGAGGGAGGCGTTGAAAAACTGATTTGATTGGGAGATCCATTTGACTCGGTTTTTCAGCTTTTCCTCGTCATCGCCCCGGCAAGAGCAGTAGCTGGGGTCGTCGTCAGTTTCTTTAAAGTAAACAGTGGAGTAAAGTCGTTCGTAATAGACGTTTTTTTCGAGTTTATCGAGGAAGGTCACCCAGTTGAGGCGCACCAGATCGTCGTCGGTTTGGAGAGAATTACCCAAGCCGTCGTGGGCTATGGTGTAATCGAGATTGTAATTGTCGGTGCTGACGGTGTATTTTTGGTCGAAGTATCCGCCGGTGGGCGTTTGAATGCGGAAAGTGATGGTGTTGCCGTTGAGTTGGGGTAGGAAATAGAGATCCTGGGTGCTGATGGTATGTCCGTTGTGGAGAGGAAGGAGGTACTCGAACCGGTTATTATCGTCTTCCAGGAGTTTGAGTACGGTGGGTATTTCTTCGCCCTTATCGTTGTCGATGAGTTTGTTGTACCGTTTTAGTTCGACCTCTTTGATGCGGCCTCCTTTATTGGTAAAAGTGACTTTGAACAGGTCGTTTTCGATGGTGTGGAAAGATTCAGTGCCGCTGGCGTAGGGGGCAAAATCCCCGAATTGGTTGTTGAGTTGGATTTCCTTGATCGAATCCGGTACTTCCGTTTGGGTGGTGGGAGGTGTTGTTGGGTTTGGTTCCTGGTTTTTGATCTCGGTGTTGGCGAGCTGCTTGGCCTCTTCGGCTTGTTGAGCCATTTGGATGGAATCCCTCAGAAATTTTTGGCGCTCTATTTCTTCTTTGGAAGGCGTATTTACGTAGGACCAGGCAAAGAAAAGCAAAAATATAAGCGTGATCCCAATAATATTATTTTTTTCCATATAATCTTTTCTTACGGCAAAGGCGATCAATATCTCCTTAATACCAACTTACTGACAGTTTACTGGCTGGAGCTGAAACGAATTTGAAAGGACAAAACAGCTCAATAGTTCACCGTGGTGCAGCTATTTTCTGCCAAAGAACCATTTACAAAGACCAGTATCCAGTAGTCCCCTTCTTAATAGGCCCGCCTGGCGAAGCAAGGGCATCAGCAGGCCGGTTTTCAAAAATCCCGGCAAAGGTACGGTTTGTTTAGGGATTATTCAGCGAAAATGAGGTTTTTAACCACCTGGCCCACCTTGATAATAGAAATCGCCTTTCTGTTTCGTTCTCCAAAGGAAATAATAGAAGATTCTTCGCAAAAAATACCACTATATGACAAATTATTACTTCCTTTGCGGGTAAATTTTATTTCTAACTAAAACAATAACGACATGAAATTAATTTCAAAACTAGCTGTGTTAACTTTATGTGCCATTTTTGTTTTCGGCATGAGCTCTTGTAAAAAAGACGATTGTTATGTGTGTACTTCCGATGATCCTGTCACTTTCCCGGAACAAGAGTTTTGTGATGGTGATACTGGCGTCGATGATGCAGAGGCTACTGCTCAAGCATTTGAGGATGCTTCCCTTGGAATTTACACCTGCAGTAAGAAATAAGCATTTTGTTTGTTCTTAAAAAAAAGGGGGGCGTTTTCATCCCCCCTTTTTTATGGCAATAGCTTTATTTTTCTACTTTATGAACAGCAATCGGCGGGTAGCTGTGGTACCGTCAGCCATTCGCAGCCGGTACATATAGATGCCTTCTTGAGAAAATGCATCTGTTGATACGCCGATCTGATGATCCCCTCTCGGGAAAAAGCCCGATGTTGACCATACCTTTTCCCCCGAAAGGTGGAACATTTCCAGTACCACCTCCGACTCTTGCGGCAATGTAAAAGCAATGTTGGCTATACCACCTTTTCTGACTGGGTTGGGGCTGTTTTGATGCAGTTCAAACTGAACAAAGACATCTTCTGTCATCACCTCAACGGCGGGCAGCCAATGCCAGTCGATGTCGAGCAAGGTATTCAACCCCTGATAGGCTTCCTTAGTCGTGTACGCATTGTTGAAATGGATGAGGTCACTCAATTGTCCATCGGCCTTTGCCTCCAACCGGAGGTAAAATAACACTTCGCCATCGGGCATAGTTACCGGATCAACGTGGTGCCAATTGGTGGTGAGGATGCCTTTTTCGCGAAAGCGGGTGCCAAAATCCTGTGATCCGGTTTCCGCAAGGGCAGCTTTATCGGCTCCCTCGAATTGTAAATACCGGGGGTCGTATTCCAGGGTAAACTGGTAGCCCATCATTTCCTCAAAATCTTTTGCCCGGACGGGTATGGTGATCTGATCTCCCTTTCGGAAAATCACATCCTGGATGCTCAACTCCAGGGTTCCATCAAAATCGCGGTTATCTGCCTCTCCCATCAACATCGTTGGATCGGCGCTGAAATTGGCATCCCCAATTTTGATACCAATGAAATCGGCATTGGACTGATTGGCAATGATCGGGTTGTAGTCCATCGTTTCCGGAAACGGAAAGGGATTAAGGGTATCCGGAAAAACATAGTCGCTACGAACAAAACGCCAGGAGTTATTGTGCTCAAAAACCGAATCTATCATCAACACCATTTTGGTGAGCAGCACCAGGTCGAAAGTGCTGAGTCCACCCGAATTGTTGGTATCACCTGCAATTATCTGATAAGGACTCAAGGTATCGATCTTTAAAATATGGCGTTTGAATACCAATATGTCATAGGTGCTGAGTCCGTTTCTGTGTTTATTGTTTTTGACGGGCTTGACGACGGCGTTGGACCCCGATGGGACAACCGGAAAACTGTATTGCCCACTTACATTTGTCAGCTTGGTAATGGTGTTTCCATAATCGAGATTTACCTCCACCGAATCTACTCCTTGATCGATGACCGTCTTGATAATTCCCGTTACCGAAACGCTGGGGGGCGGATTGAGCGACACCCCAATGCTGTCGAGTGGGAAGCTACAGATGGACCGGCCAAAGGTACCGGCCACCAATTCGTTGTTGGCGATGTTGAGGTCGAGATCGTATACCGGGACAAAGGGTTGGTTGGTGCCCAGACGGTCCCACGACTGTCCGCCGTCGAGGGTAGCGTATACGCCTCCGTCGGTAGCCACGAACAATACATTTCCAAAATTATTGGGCATCACTTCGATGTGGTTGACACCGAGGTTGGGAAGGTTGCCGGTGATGTTGGTCCATGTAGTACCGTTGTTGGACGAGTAATGAACGTGGGGAATTTCTTCACCATATCGATAACCGCTGTGGGTGATGTATACTCCCGATTCATTATTAGGGTCGGCTTTGATGCTGGTCACATACCGGTCGGGCAATCCAGTACTGATGCTTTCCCAATCGGTGCCATAGTTGGTGCTGCGCCAGACATTGCCATCGGTAGTGCCGACGTACAGTATTTGGTCGTCGACGGGTGATTCGTGAACCGTCGTGATGGTGTGAAAGCTGGCGCCGTAGATATTTCCATCGGTGAGATCATCTGAAATCGGATACCACGTAGGACTACTGTTGGGATCGTGGCGATACACGCGGTGGGTACCGCAATACAACACTTCGGGATCGTGGGCACTCATGATGTACTGCATGTCCCAGTGAATTCTATCGTTGGAGTTGATCCCGTTGGTATAGGTGGTAAAACCGTTGCCATCGTTGCTGCGCCATATCTTCCCATTTTGAGTTTCAAAGTAAAAGGTGTCGGGGTTGTTGGGATGGAAAACGGGTTGAAATCCATCGGCGCCAAAGACTTTGTCCCAGTTGTCCATTCCCGCTTCGTTGCCGGCCTGGGTACCATTGTCCTGAGTGCCTCCGTAGTAGGTATTGGGCTCATGGGGGTTGTATCCGACCCGATAAATTTGGGTGGTGGGAATGTCTTCGCGGTCGAGCCACGACTGGGTTCCAGCGGGGTTTTTATACAATCCGCCATCCGTACCCAGGTAGAGGTCGCCCTGACTGTTGAAGTCGATGTAATGATTGTCGACGTGGGGTGCGCCCGAGCCGGAGGAGGGCGGGTAGACGCTCCAGGATGCCCCCGACGACAGGGATCGCCACAGCCGCACACCGAGCAGGTAAATTGTATTATTATTGTTGGGATTGATGAATATTCGCCCGAAGTACCAGCCGAAATTGCTGAGTGGGTTGGTCATTCCGTTGTCGACATTGCCTTCGGTAACGGCCGTCCAGGCGTCGCCGCCATTGGTGGTTTTATAAATGCCTTGCAGCAAAAAAGTGGAATCGACTATGGACACATATAAAATATCGGGATCGGAGTTGGAAATGGCGATGGAAGAGCGGCTCAGTTGTTTGATGGGTAAGCCATTGTCGAGTATTTCCCAGGAGCTACCGCCGTTTTCCGATCGGTAAATACGCCCTCCATTTCCATAGGCGATGGAGGTGTTATAGTTGCGGATGCGGTCCCATCCGGCAGCGTAAATGACATCGGGATCAGTGGGATGAACGGCCAGATCGATCACCCCTGCCTGATCGCTGATAAACAGTACCTTGGTCCAGGAAGCACCACCGTCGATGCTTTTGTAAAGGCCGCGGTCGTCGCTGTAATCGAAGGGATTGCCCATTGTGGCGGCGTAGATGATCTGTGAGTTGGAGGGATGGACGATGATCTTCGATACGATCCCCGTTTCGGCCAGGCCCAGGTGTTGCCAGGAATCGCCGCCGTCCATACTTTTGTAAATGCCATTGCCGATAAATGGGTATCCGGTAATGTTGGGATCGCCCGTGCCGACGTATACGGTGTTGGAATTGTTGGGGTCTACTTCTATGGCGCCGATGCTCAGATAGGTTTGATCGTCAAATATGGGAGTCCAACTCAATCCGTCATTGGTGGTTTTGAAAACGCCACCGGTACTGTAACCGATGTATAGAACGTCGTCGTCAGACGGGTCTACTTCCACTGTGTTGATCCGAGCCCCCGCATTGCCGGGTCCCTGAACTGTCCAGGGTTCGTCGAAGCCTTCGGGAGCAATGGTACTTCGGGATGCCTGCCTGGCCACCGCCTCTGTAAATGCCGCCTTAAAGCCTTTTACGTCAAAAGTCCTGTCGGGATAAGCGCGTTGAAAGGTGGATAGGTCGAAGGGCAGTTGTTTGTGGTCCAACGCGGTGAATTCATCGGATGTAGTATCGTTCTTTGATTGGCAAGACAAAAGGCTCCCCAGCAAAAGAAGGCAAAGTCCAAAAATGGTGTTGCGACTGTTCATGGGTCATTGGATTAAAAAATGGTTCTTTGACAAATTCCGTAAAATAACCAGTCAGAATTGGCCAAAGAAGGAAAAAAAGCGGATTCGGAAGCTGTAATATTTTGCCTATGCAAATATAGTACGAAAAATGCGGGAAAAGGGAGGGTTTTTGGGCTTTGGGTGTTTTTTTTCTGAAATGTTTATTGATTTGTTGATTTGTTGATATGCTGATTTGCTGATTTGTTGATTTGCTGATTTGCTGATTTGCTGATTTGCTTCTATGTTAACTTCCAAGAGAATGAAGCAGTTTTTTTCAATTTTATCGGTTTTAGCTAATTTTGGACAAAACAGTACCCAGTTCAAATACCTCGTAAAGACCCTAATGGGTTTGGATTTGAATAAAACAAGAGAGGCGTTAGCCGACCTTGTTGTTTCCAATCCAAACACTACCTTTGTCTTTAGGAGGTATTTGGATCGGAGGGAATCACTTTGTTTGAACAACAAGATATTTTTAAGCAAGCTTCTATGAGCAGTCCGGTGGCTGCAATCGCGTATTAACTTTTAGGTGGGCAAAAGGCAGCTTGATGTAAGCAGTCCTATGGCTGCAGCAAATCAGTAGCCCTTTACATTTATTTTGCCCACCTGTGCTCTTGTGTATCTTGTTGTTTTTATTATTCACCAACTAAGCGGCTTTGTGGCTTGGTTGGTAGTTGGGTTCATATTCTTTTGTGCCCATCCAGATCGCTCTAATTACCCTCAACAGTTTTTGACAAACTTTTACTATCGCTTTTTGGGCCACACCATCCGCCCTCCCTTTTTTAGCGCCTGCCTTTTTGTGAAAAACTTGGGCAAAGACTTCATCTCGACTACAGGCTACCCAAGCTGCTTGAATCAATAAACGCCTCAACTCTTTATTCGCTCGATAGGTCAATCCCTTTACCCTCTCCACTTTATCTGAGGAGGTGACGTCTGGAACAATACCCACATATGCACACAACTTATCCACACACTCAAAACGCTCCATTTGGCCTAGCTCCGTTATCAATGCCATAGTCGTTATTAATCCTATACCAGGTATTTTTCTCAAACGCTTTACCAGTTGGCTGTATTCCTCGCTTTGACTCAGAGCGACAATCTGTCTGTTCACTCTTCTTAATTTTTCTTTAGCATCTTTTAAATCCTGAACATAATGTTTTAATGCTAGCTCATTGGCTGGTTGGTCGAACTGTAAATTTTCTACTTGCATCAACACTGCTTTTGACCAATTTGGTGTGCGGTATCCTTCAATTTGCAAGTGCTTGCCCTTTGATACTAAAAACGACTTTACTCTTTGACGAGCACGGGTCAAATCTGTCCTCACCACCTTAGTTCTGTATCTTACCAGACTCCTGGCAGCTTCTTGTTCCTCTGACGGAATGTAGATCCCTTCCACCGAGTCATGCGCTAAATTATAGGCTATCTTTTTCGAATCTACTCTGTCATTCTTTCTCCTCGAATCTTTATCACTTGTCGGTATGTCGGCTGCATTCAGTACCTTGTTCTTTATCCCTAATTGTTCTAGATCACGGTGCCAGTGAAATCCAAAGTAACCCGACTCGTAACCTGTTTGGTAGTCCCCTCCGGGAAAATGCTCCATCAGGTAATTTTTTAACTTCTTTGCACAGGGGGGTTGCTGAAACGATTTAAAATAACGGTGCCCTACATAGATCGTCACATTCCACTGACTTAAATGCACGTCTAGTCCTGCTGTGATTTTGACGCCCCTAAAGTCATTTTTCTCTTTTGTACCTTTCATTTTCTTTGTACCTTTCATTTTCTTTGAGTTTTAAGTTTGTAAATCTAATTGTCAACTCTAATTTACTACTTCTAACTCAAAGATTTTTCTAAGGTTAAACATACGCGTTGATTTGTTGATTCGTGCCGTGAAGGCATAACGTAGTGGAGTCCTTCATGGTGCTGATTTGTTGACTGCCTACGGCAGTTGAAATTTGTTGATTTGTTGATGATTTACTTGCTAATCGCTTCGCGGCGCAGCCGGTCTGCTGTTTTTTTGCCCAGATAGCGATCGATCCAGTAATGTGCCACATAGAGCAGGGGGATCAGTGCTATGGCCATAAAGACTTTATAACCATAATTGACCGTACCGATGGCCAGAAACCGGTTGATCGGCCAGTGTTGTGGGCCCAAAACGAAGGCCACATACAAGACCACATAGCTGTCTATGAATTGCGAAATCATGGTCGACAGGGTGGCCCGCAGCCAAATAGCCTTCTCCCCCATTCGCTTACGCACCCGGTGAAAAACATAGGCATCTACCACCTGGCCGATGAGGAAAGCTATCAACGAACCGACGATGATCCAGTTGCTCTGGCCAAAAATGTTCTTGTAAGCCGCTTGCATGTCGGGCACACCGGCCTGGGCACTGCTGCCGATCCACCAGTCTGCCGGGGCCAGCCCGATGGCAAAATAGACCATTGCAAAGGCATATATGATCAGGCCCACCGTGAGATACGACAGGAGTTTTACCCCACGCTGGCCGAAATACTCATTGATCACATCCGTCATAATGAATACCACCGGCCACAACAGCACCCCAGCCGTAAACATCAAAGAGCCGCTTTCGCCAAACAGATTCCAATTGAAGGGTTTCCAACCCAGGGTGTCTTCCAGGGCAAATATTTTCACGCCGATAAACTCGGCCACCAGGGCATTGGTGATGAAAAACCCACCCAAAACGATAAACAATCGAAGTCCTTTGAGGTTAACTAATTTCTTCATCCTGTAAATGTAGTAATTGAGTGAAAATTAGTGATGAGAAAATTTTAAATGAGTAAATATAAATTTAGGTAAAATACCTTTACTTCCTTCTTTGAACTTCCCTTTCGGAAAATGCGGAAATGCCAGGTGCATTGAATAGCTTTGCCGACATTTGTAAAACATCAAAACATGGCGCTGACTCATCAGAAAATTTCATTGTCCGATGTTCCACTGTTTTCCAAAAGGGACCTGGCCTACATCAATGAAGTACCGGACCTACGTCCTTTTTACCGTTATCCCGTGAAGTTGGAGGAATTTGCCAATGTCATTGCCGATAAGAAAAGAGAGGCCACCAACCGGGCCTTGCTTGTAGAAGTCCTCACCGAACAATACCGGTCATTGCCGCACCATGACAAAGTCAAAACCAATGTTGAGGCATTGTCGCAGGAACATTGTTATACAGTGACCACAGCGCACCAGCCCGTTTTGTTTACCGGGCCATGGTATTACATTTACAAAATACTTTCGACGATCAAGTTGGCCGAAATACTGAAGGAGGCTTATCCCGACCATCATTTTGTGCCCGTGTTTGTCTCGGGGGCAGAAGACCATGATTTTGAGGAGGTCAATCACACCACTATTTTTGGGAAAACCATTACCTGGACCAATGCTGAAAAAGGGCCTGTCGGCCTAATGAGTACCGCTTCACTTGAGCCGGTGCTAAACGAACTCTCCGCCATTTTAGGCGACAGCCCTGAAGCCATCTCTGCCATGCAACTTATCAGAACGGCTTACACCCAACACAACGGGTACGGAATGGCCACTGTACACCTGGTACACGAGTTGTTCAAATCGTTGGGGCTGGTGGTGATCGACATGAGTGCGGCGCCTTTAAAACGCGCTGCCATTCCCCTTTTCAAAGAGGAGTTGCTCCACTTTCCATCTAAAAAACTGGTTGGACAATCCATCGCCGCTTTACAACAAAAGGGATACAAGCCCCAGGCTACTCCCCGCGACCTCAACCTGTTTTTCCTCGGCGACCAGTTTCGGGAGCGCATTGTTGTGGAAAACGGCGTATATCGGGTATTGAATACCAACATTACATTTACGGAAACAGAAATACTGGAACAACTAGAACAGCATCCCGAACGGTTCAGCCCCAACGTTGTAATGCGGCCCTTATATCAGGAGTCGATATTGCCCAACCTGGCTTACGTAGGGGGTGGTGGAGAGATCGCCTATTGGCTGGAGCGGAAGGCTCAGTTTGAACATTTCGGCATTAATTTTCCAATGCTCATCCGGCGATGTTCAGGGTTGGTGCAGGGCCGGTCCGACCTCCGCAAAATGACCAAGCTGGGTTTGGCGGTGACCGACCTTTTCGAGGAAGAAGAGTCCCTGGTCAAACAATATGTACACAACCGGTCAGACAGGTCCATCGACCTGGGGAGCGAACGTGAAGAGGTCCGACAGTTATTCGAGCGGATTTTGGCGAAAGCCCAGGCAATTGACCCTACATTAAAAGGCAGCGTAAAAGCCGAAGAGAGCAAATGGCTGAAAGGGTTAAAGCAATTGGAAAACAAAATGATGAAGGCAGAAAAAGGCAGGTTAGAAATACATATCAAACAATTAAGGCAGTTGAAAAGTCGGCTTTTCCCGGAAGGGGGCTTGCAGGAGCGAAAAGTCAATTTTTTGAGCCATTATTTGACTGCTGGTACCGATGACATGCTGCAGCAAATGAAAGAGGCGATGAACCCTTTGGAAAAGTCGATGGTGATTTTTCAGTTGTCCTGAAAAAAGGTGAGCAGGTCGTCGATCCGGTTTTTGAGGTCGCTGCGATCGACGATGAAGTCGAGAAATCCATGTTGGAGTAAGAACTCCGATGTTTGGAATCCTTCGGGCAGGTCTTTTTTGATGGTTTCTTTGATGACTCTGGGGCCGGCGAATCCGATCAGTGCCTTGGGTTCGGCAAAATTGATGTCGCCCAGCATAGCGAAGGAGGCCGTTACGCCGCCGGTGGTAGGGTCGGTCATCAGCGAAAAATAGGGCACCCCTGCTTCGCTGAGTTCGGAGAGTTTGGCGGCTGTTTTGGCCATTTGCATCAAGCTGAAGGCTGACTCCATCATCCGCGCTCCCCCCGATTTAGAGATGATGAGCAAGGGGGTGCGGGTATCGAGGCAGTAGTCGATGGCGCGGGCTATCTTTTCGCCGACCACCGATCCCATAGAGCCGCCGATGAAGGAGAAATCCATCGCAGCAATAACCAATTCTTTTCGGTTGGTCTTTCCCACAGCTACGGCTACGGCATCGTCGAGGTCTGTTTTTTCTTTAGCAGCGGTAAGGCGATCGTCATACCTTTTAAGGTCGGAAAAGTCGAGAAAATCGGTGGACATAAGGTCCGTGAAAATTTCGGTGTATTTGCCGTCGAAAAGCAGGTCGAAATAATCGTAAGAGCCGATGCGGATGTGGTAATTGCACTTAGGGCATTTGTGGGCGATTTCCTTGACTTCTTTAAGGGTGCTGGCTTCTTTACAGTTCTCACATTTATACCACAGGCCGTCAGGAGCCTCCTTTTTATCTTTGGTGGCCGTGATGATCCCGTCTTTTAACCTTTTAAACCAGCCCATGACGTCGATTTTGTTCGGAAGAATTTCAAAGGTAATACACTCCTCCGGTTTTTCTTAATATTCCACGCGTTTTTCAACCGATTTCACCGTTTCCACAAAACATTTAACACCATCCAGCGGAGTATCGGGATATACGCCATGTCCCAGATTGACGATGTGATGGTCTCCAAATCCTTCTATCATCTCCTTTGTTTGGGTTTTGATGGCGTCGAGAGGCGCGTACAGCACGGCTGGGTCGAGGTTACCCTGCACTACCCTGCTCTTTCCAAATTGGGACCGAAAGGAGAGAGGAGTCACTTGCCAGTCGAGCCCCACCACCTGACAGGGCAACTGGTCAATCGCCTCGAGGGCAAACCAGGCACCTTTTGCAAAAACGATGATTGGAACGGAGCCGATCGCTTCACAGATGCGCTTGAGGTAGGGTATCCCAAATTGCTGATACAATTTCGGCGACATCACCCCTGCCCAGGAGTCGAACAATTGTACAATGTCAATCCCCGCGCGTACCTGCCGCTGCAGATAGGCTATGGTGGTATCAGTTATCTTTGTCATCAACTGATGGGCCTCATCGGGTGATTGGTACAAGAGGCGACGGGCACGTGAAAAGGTTTTGCTGCCGCTCCCCTCCACCATGTAGCATAAAATTGTCCAGGGAGCTCCGGCAAAACCGATCAGGGGCACCCGACCGTTGAGCTCGTTCTTTATCAGGCCGATTGCTTCGTAAACGTATTGCAACTCTGCGGCGGCCGGATGGCCTTGTCGAAGTGCTGTAATGTCATTGTTATCACTTATGGTTTTTGGAAAAAAAGGACCTTTTTTTTCAATCAACTCGTATGGCAGCCCCATGGCTTCAGGTACTACCAGGATGTCGGAAAACAAAATGGCAGCATCCACCCCCAGTTCATCGACGGGTTGGAGGGTTACTTCTGTTGCAAGTTCTGGAGTACCTACCAGTTCTTTAAAACCGGATAGACGAGAACGCAAGGCGCGATATTGAGGTAGGATGCGACCGGCCTGTCGCATTAGCCATACAGGTGGGCGTTCGGTTTGCAGGCCTCGGGCCGTTCGGAGGAGAAGATCGTTTTTCAGTTTCATGATGGCAATATAACGGCATAGGTTGGGGATGTATGTGGGGAGTTTGAAATTTTACTGGGAAATTACAATTGGGGCAAGAATCCTCGTCTGCATAACCGCCCCCTACCTAATGCGTCACCTTCAAAGTATCCAGTCGGGCGCGCACTTTAACATAGTCGACTAAGATTTTTTCCTGCTCCCTTTTGGAGCGGGTGTTCATTTTTGCAGGCCATTCCAGATAGAGTACAGGCAGGGTAGTTTGTTCATTTTCCGAAAGGTCGGCTACCAGGGCTCCACTTGCCAAGCTGATGGCTTGGAGGTTGGGAAACAATACTTTTACTTCGTTACAGATATTTGAAAAAAGCAGGTTGTCGGAAGTGAGGCTGTCGATGCGCGCATTCAATTGTTCGATTTCTCTGTTTTTTCCCTGTGTTTGTTCTTGCGACTGTTCGACCATTTGAAGGTATTTGGCTTCGGTCGACCGCAACTGGTCGATGGCTTTCCATGATTCGGAATCCTGCAAAAAATTCAGTTTAACATTGAAAGCACCTTTGGCAAGGCACTCACGGTTGATGGCTTGTATGCTGTCTGGCGGTAAATATTCTCCTAAAAATATATTTACGTCCAGGGAGTCAGAGTTTTCGATGCGTTCTAATTTGTAAATAACCGTTGGAAATTTATTGTTGATGTACTGATGGATGATCCGTTCCTGGCGGGATTTTCGGATAAGTCCGGAAAATATGTACAGACTGGGAGCGATCATCAGCAAACTAAATATCAGGATGATCCATCGGGTACGGCTGTTCTCCCGTTCATTGGTTGCTTTGGTGATGGGGAAGTCCAAAAACCGGACGATGAGCAGCGTTGCCAGTGCCACAAAGGTGGCATTCATAAAAAACAGATAAAACGAATTGAGCATAAACACCCAATTGCTGTTGGCAATGCCGTAGCCCGTCACACAAAGGGGCGGCATCAAAGCGGTAGCGATGGCTACCCCCGGTATGGCATTCGACTTATCTTTCCGCGACCCGGAGATGATGCCCGCTATTCCTCCAAAGAAGGCGACTGCCACATCGAGCAAGGTTGGCGCGGTACGGGCGCGTATCTCCGGCGTTTCATTTCCGAAAGGGGTAAGCCAGAAATAAAGGGTACTGGTCACCAACGCAATGGCAATGGCCATTCCGAAGTGACGCAGAGAAATTCCCAGCGTTTTCCGGTCGTTGATACCCACGGCCAACCCTATCCCAAGGATGGGCGACATCAGAGGGGAGATCAACATGGCTCCGATGATCACAGCCGGCGAGTTAAGGTCGAGGCCCAGGGAGGCGATCATGATCGAACACATCAGCAACCAGGCATTGGCACCGGCCATCCGCTTGTTGTTTTTGATATTGACGATGGTGCCTTCTTTGTCGAGACCGCTCCTGAGTTCTGTTAGGTTGTAAAAAAAGTCTTTGATCAGTTGCCATACGACCGACTGATTACCACTGGGTTGAGACTCCGTGTTCTGGGATTTATTTGGTGGAGGATTTTTGTCGGAGGTAGGCATCTTGTATTTTGTAGTTTCAAATCAACCAACGATCATCCCGTCGTTCATAGTGAGGATGCGGTCACTCATCCGGGCCAACTCTTCGTTGTGGGTGACGATGACGAAAGTTTGATTAAAGTCCTTTCTCAGTTTGAATAAAAGTTGGTGCAGTTCTTTGGAAGACACGGAGTCCAGGTTTCCCGAAGGTTCGTCGGCATAAACAATGGCAGGCTGGTTCATCAGGGCTCGTGCTACGGCTACTCTTTGTTGCTCGCCGCCGGACAGTTCGTTGGGTTTGTGTTGGAGACGGTCGCTTAATCCCAAATAACTCAACAATTCTTTTGCACGTTTTAGGGCCTCCCCTTCAGGTTGTTTGTCGATGTAGGCCGGTATACATACATTTTCCAAAGCAGTAAATTCAGGCAACAGGTGATGAAATTGAAAAATAAAACCGATCTCCCGGTTGCGAAAGCGGGCCAGGTCGGCAGAAGAAAGCGTTGCCAAATCCTGGCCATGAACGATCAAATCGCCCTGGTCAGCCTTATCCAGAGTGCCCAAAATGTGGAGCAGCGTTGACTTGCCGGCGCCCGATTTTCCCACAATAGCGACGATCTCTCCGGCTGTTATTTCAATGTCGACCCCTTTCAGCACGTGTAAGCTCCCGTAGGATTTGTGAATATTGGTTGCTTCAATCATTGGAGTAAATTTACAATGTCTTGGCTAAATACCGAATGAGTTCGCGACTAAATCGCCGCAATAATAACTACAATGGCACGAAGTTACACAGATTTTGCTTTGTGTAACTTCGTGACTTGGCGTCTTAGTGGTGAAAAATTCCGCGACCCCGCACTGAACATACTACGAAATTCAATTTTTTCTACCTTTACACAGCATGAGCAAGAATTTTACCTCAAGGTGGGGCAACATTCCGGATATTGCGCGTTATCTTCTGTTGTTGATGACGGCGGTACTTATTAGTTTTTTGTTTCCCAACAATGCGCGGTTCCATTACCATTTTGAAAAGGGACACCGATGGCATCACGACGATCTGTATGCCGACTTTGATTTTGGCATCCTCAAATCGGATGAAGAACTGAGGGCCGAAAAGGAGTCGCTGCAAGAGCAGGTACTTCCGTTTTACGAAATGGATATGCAGGTGGCCCGCGCGAAAAAACAATCTTTCCGTTCCGCCTTTGAAAATCAAGTTCAACAACTGGGACAGGAAGGGCAGTACATCGATGTGATCCGCCATCCCAAGCGGTATCTCCAATACGCCGACCGGTTGATTGATAACGTCTATAAAAGAGGCATCATCCAGTTGGCTCCCCACCACGAAAACAGCGATGATAAGTTCGTGGTTCAGCTCCGGGTGGGCAATTCTACCAGCAAGCAAACGCTTCCCCATTTTTTAAAAGGGGGCCTGGAAGCCGAACCCTGGGTAACCGACAGCTTGTATTTGAGTCGCCTCAAAGAAGCGGAATTTCTGATCCCGTTGTTTGACCGGTTTTTCACCCCAAATATTTTTTACAACGACACTTTGACCACCAAGTTCAAAACGGCTCAGTTGCAACTGATGGTTCCTACACGCGGCAAAGTGGAAAGCGGCGAGTTGATTATAGCACGAGACGAATTCGTCACTGAAGAATTATATCAGACACTCCGGTCGTATCGTCAGTATTATGAGCAAGAGGTATCTGCCAATCGATCGTGGTTGAATATTTATGTCGGCTATTTTTTGCTGACAGCGCTGATCCTCCTGGCCTTTGTTCTGTATCTGCTCAACCATTCGCCAGCGGTATTCCGCAAATTCAGCAACCTGCTCTTTATGGTCATGTGGCTGTTGGTGTACAGCTATCTGGTGTATGTAGTGGAACAAAATGAAAACCTAAACGCCTACATCATTCCTTTTTGCATTGCGCCGCTGGTGATCCGCGTATTTTTCAATGAGCATTTGGCACTGATCACCCACATCGTCATTGTATTGATTGCCAGTTTTTTGACGTCACTGGGTTATGAATTTACCTTTTTGACCATCCTGGCCGGCGTGGTCGCCATTCTCACACGGATAGAAGTGCGCAACTGGACGCGGTTTTTCACAGCCCTCCTGCTCATTTTCGGTGCTTATGCATTGGGGTACTTCGGATTGTCGCTCATCGAAAAAGGATCCGTAGCTGCGATTGACTGGCGGGTTTACCAGTGGTTGTTTTTGAATGTGTTTCTGACCTTGCTTGCTTATCCGCTGGTCCCATTGTTGGAACGACTGTTCGGATTTTTGTCGCCTTTTACCTTGGTGGAATTGTCGGATATGAACAAACCCCTCCTCCGCGAACTGTCGATCAAAGCCCCCGGCACCTTGCAGCATTCGTTGCAGGTGGCGAATTTAGCGGAAGCGGCTGCCGCCAAAATAAAAGCCAATGCCCAACTGGTTAAAACGGCTGCTCTGTATCACGATATTGGCAAGATCGCCAACCCTTCCTGCTTCATTGAAAACCAAACCAATACCAACCCGCACAACCAACTATCCGAGGTGGAAAGCGCCCAGGCCATCATCGACCACGTCACCCAGGGCGTGGCTATGGCCAAAAAACACGGGCTTCCCGCCCAGTTCATCGACTTCATCAAATCGCATCACGGCACCACCAGAGTGGAGTATTTTTACCGGAATTTTTGCGCCAAGCAACACAACGAACAGGTCGACGATGCGCCATTCCGATATCCCGGCCCCCGGCCACGCACCAAAGAAGAGGCCATTCTGATGATCGCCGATTCGCTGGAGGCTGCCGCCAAAAGCCTGAAAGACCCCGGCGAAAAAGAGATCGACCAACTGGTGGAAAAGATCATCGAACATAAAATACAGCAACAACAATTGGCGCGCACCTCTCTGTCGTTTCGCGAATTGGCGGCTTGTAAAATGGAGTTCAAAAAATTGTTAAAGAGTATTTATCATGTGCGGGTGGAGTATCCGGAGGAGTAGTGTTGTATAGTAGCGTTTATTCACCGCTATCGCTATTGCTGGTTGCCCGATTTGGGTTTCGGCCTCTTGCCGACGTGCCTAAAATACACTGGACAGAGCCCGGTATAATGCCAACCTGCTACTCTTATTTGCTAAGCCAGCCGGGAGGATTTCTATAATTAGCCATATTTATCTTGCTTAAAGGAGCCTTTCCATTTACCTTCTATCGCCATTTTTCTACCCTTTGTTATGGATAAAAATTCTTTTCTGTTATCATAAACCTGATAGATAGCTACAAAAATGGAAATAAGTGTTATTACTAAGGCTCCAGAGATTTGCATTATTTTCGAGGCTCCATACTAAACCTTCGGTACCCACTGTCTATGCTTCGTACCATCCTTTCAGATGATTACGCAAGACTCGTTTACGATGAGTGGCTAGTTCTTATCGTGTAGGATTTTTTTATACCTACTAGTGTGTTTTGAGGTATTTCATATATATTTTGACGCTTATAAATCCCTACCTCACGGACTTTCACGGCGCGATCAGCCGTTAATGTTGGCCACAGTTTTTTTATAATTCACTCATTATAATATCTGATCCCGAGTACTCATCATTTGTTAATTCATACCAGTGTCTTATTCTTGGGATTTTTATATCTTGTATAGAAATTGATCCTTCAAAATATAATTTTTCCCCTTTTAAAGGGTCTTCTGGAAAAATAATTTCCATTCCTTTAAATTTAAATTCCTTCTCTGATATGTAAATTAACCAATTTTTAGAAAACATTTCCTCTTTTAATTCAATGGGAATTTTATAACAATTTTCATTATTGTAAACACAGTTTTCAACTTTACCAAATTTACTTACTGATTTTTCACTCAGGGACATTGGTAACCCATACATCATCCTATAAAACTCTCTATATCCTTTATTTCTCTCTGGTTTTAGTCTATACTTTTCTACCAATTCTTCTTCAATTTCTTCACTATCATTTAAATAAATTTTAGAAACTCCATTTTTATCAATGACGTGTTTTGATATATTGCTATCTCGATTCCTTAATAATTCAAATGAATTATCCCGATTATTCAATTTTAAAATTGAGTATCTCGAAGGATTACCTATTCTTGGTTCTTGAATATGAATTGAAAATTCTAGCTCATTCCATTTATTATTTGGATCATGATTTTTTATGCTCTTTTTTAAAATTTCTGTTCCATCCATTTTGTATTTTTCATTCTCTACAGAACAAGAAATCATAATTAAAATTATTAAAACACAAATATTTTTTCGCATGATTCAAAGCTTAATTTGTGATTGCTTTTTCTATGATTGTGGTCACTAAGGAGTGTATATGTCACCCACGAAGCACTCAAACTAAAGCGTACCCTGTCACAGGTGACATATATCTGCTGCGCTGATCCCGATCCCTATCGGGGCTTCAGTTGAACAACCATGCCTCTGGCACGCGGTTTCAGTATGGATTCGGACATTCTCCCCCTAAAGGTATTTTCCCTTTACAGGATCAGGCAGGAAAAGCAAACCACTTTCAGTAAAATTCTGTAATCCTTCCCATGTCGAACCCGCGCCAGGCATGTTTGAGCAGGAAAGGTAACGATTATTTGTCATATCTCCAAAATAGTTGCAGGAAGCAAGCCCGGTTAGTAATAGTATTGTTATACCCCATACAACAGGAATCAAGGTTAGTCTTTTCCGCCGATCCAAATGCCTGTCCCGGTTTCATATCGGGGCAACGAGACTTAAAGTGATTCACATACCATTCATTCCGCTTCCTCCTACCGCAAAAGACTAGCAGCTTTCGCTTTGACCTCACGGTCGCCACTTATCCCAATCGGAACCGGGAGGAGCTTTGTTGTCCTTCGGGCTTAGCACCTCACCATTGCTAGTGATGCACCCGAAGTAGGAAACTGATGGTAGCCTGCCGACCTCTGGTGGGACTGCCGACCCCGACATTCGCCGGGGCAAGCTCTCTGGTGGGCACATCAGGTTAAATCCATTGGTATACAACTCATGTAAAATTATTGTTGTAAAAATGGTTTAACAGTATTTAAAAGCGACTTTTCACGTCGCACCACGAAAACTTACTTATTCTCATCCGTTTTCCTTTTTATTTCGATTTTACTCAATTTGGTTTCTAATTCTTCAATTGATGGTAACTTCGATTTTATTTTTTCTGGGATTAATTCCGTTAACCGATATTCACTTATTCCCATTGGTTTGTTTATATCTCTCAAAGCATATTCTGCCTCTATTTTGTCTTTCTTCTTGCATAGTAAAATCCCAATAGTAGGGTTATCATCTGTGCTTTTTACTTGGGTGTCAACGGCAGATAAGTAAAAGTTCAATTTGCCCGCATGTTCAGGTTTAAACTTGCCTGCCTTCAATTCAATGACAACATAGCATCTTAATTCTACATGATAGAATAACATATCTATGAAGTAATCTGTATCGCTGATTTCGATTTTGTATTGCCTTCCCATAAAAGCAAACCCTTTTCCTAATTCAAGTAGAAATTTAGTGATATGCTTGACAAGTTCATCCTCGACAGCTTTTTCCAATGCATCATCTTCAAGACCTAAAAAATCAAAGTTATAGGGGTCTTTCAATCTTTGTTTCGCTAATTTTGATTGGTTTTCTGGAAGAGTTCTATCAAAATTAGTAATCGCTTTTCCTATTTTTTGATATAATTTGTTCCCAATCTGGATTTCCAAAGTATCTCTGTCCCAACCATTTTCTATTACCTCTTTGATATAAAAATTAGCTTCTTGCAAATCCTTTGTCTTGGATATTATCAGCCTGTTATGCCCCCAAGGTATTTGTGCCACACCGTGTGGCATAAATTCATGTTCTTGAGAGTAGAATAAATACCATTGTCTCATGGCATATAAATTCCTTCTTGAAAAACCTTTAATCTGAGGAAAGGAAGAGCGTAATTCTTTGGCTGTTGTTTCTATATAATTGCTTCCCCAATATGTATTTTTTTGTCGCAATGCAAGTTCTCGACCCAATTCCCAATATAATTCCAATAATTGAGAATTAATTGAAAAAGCAACCTTGTTTTGTGCTTCACGAATTTTGGTTTTCAGGTTCTTTATCCAGTTTGAATATTCGATATTTGGTAGTTGATTACTCATTCCGTGAAGATAGTCTTTTTTTGTTTTTTCTTAATGGATGAGAACACTAAGGAGTGTATATGTCACCCACAAAGCAGCCAAGAGCAAAACCACCCTGTCACAGGTGACATATATATCTGCTGCGCTGATCCCGATCCCTACCGGGGCTTCAGTTGAACAACCATGCCTCCGGCACGCGGTTTCACTATGGATTCGGACATTCTCCCCCTAAAGGTATTTTCCTTTTACGGGACCAGGCCGGAAAAACAAACCACCTTCGGTTAAATTCAGTTGTCGCTCCCATGTCGAACGACAGTGTTCAGAAAAGTGTGTCAACGCATTGGTTTTCCCTTCCTGCCGGCCGACCAATGTCATTAAGGTTGGAAAATAAATATGTGTTGAAAATTTTTGAAAAAAAGTTAAGTGGTTTTTTTGATGAAAGCACATATCATTAACCACTTAACTCAAAACAAAATGTAATAGATTTGACTACTTCTGTTAGGTTTAGCGCTATTTAGGTTCCGTTCATAGAACATCTAAAGGTAATTGAAAACGCGCCAATTTTGGCTGGTTGTACAACAAACAAACATCGTTGCATGTAAGGTTCCCCTATCCGTCAAAACAACCCCGAAATATTCCCGTCCAGATCGATGTCGATGTGTTCGGCTGAAGGCACCGAGGGCAGGCCCGGCATCCGCATGATGCTGCCTGTGATCGGAACTACAAACTCCGCCCCGGCGGCGATTTCGATTTCGCGGACGGTCAGGACGAAGTCTCTCGGACGACCCAATAGCTTGGGATCATCCGACAGCGACTTTTGCGTTTTGGCAATGCAAACCGGCAACCCTTCCAGCCCCAATTTTTTGATCCTGCGCAGGTGGGCCTTTGCTTTGGGCATATAATCGACGGAGGTGGCGCCATACACTTTCGTGGCAACGGCATGGATCTTTTCTTCGATCGACCAGCCCCAATCGTACATCGGCGTAAACCGGCCGGAGGATTTTTCCACTGCTTCGACAACCGCTTGCGCCAGATCTTCTGCCCCGGCGCCTCCTTTGCCCCATACGTCTGCCACTACTGCCTTCACTCCGAGTTTCTGACAACGTCGCTGAATGATGGCTATTTCCTCCTCCGTATCGGAAGTGAACCGGTTGATGGCAACGACCGGCGTGATGCCAAACTGCTGTACGTTTTCCAGGTGCTTGTCCAGATTGACCAGCCCTTTTTTGACGGCTTCTGCATTGGGGGTCTTCAGTTCTTTGAGATCGCCACCGCCGTGGTATTTCAATGCCCGGATGGTGGCTACCAAGACCACTGCTTTTGGCGAAAGCCCGGCACTCTGACATTTGATGTCGAGAAATTTTTCAGCTCCCAGGTCACAGCCGAAACCGGCCTCTGTTACTACATAATCAGATAGCGACATCCCCATCCGGGTAGCGATCACGGTGTTGGTACCTTGAGCGATATTGGCGAAGGGGCCCCCATGAATGATGGCCGGTGTGCCTTCAATGGTTTGCACCAAGTTGGGTTGGATGGCGTCTTTGAGCAGAGCGGCCATAGCTCCCTGGGCATTTAGGTCGCGGGAATAGATCGGTTGTCGGTCGAAGGTAAACCCGACGAAGATGTTGCCCAACCTGCGCTTGAGGTCTGCCCGGTCTTTGGCCAGACAGAGGATGGCCATGATCTCGGAAGCAGCCGTGATGTCGAATCCCGTTTCGCGTGGAACGCCAGATCCGGTACCTCCCAGCCCGATGACGGTCTGACGGAGGGCGCGGTCGTTCATGTCCATGACCCTTTTCCAGAGTACGGTACGGGGGTCGATGTTGAGGGAGCGGGTTTTTGATTGCAGGTTGTTGTCGATGAGGGCAGCCAGGAGGTTATGTGCTTTTTCGATGGCTGCAAAGTCGCCGGTAAAATGGAGATTGATGTCTTCCATCGGCAATACCTGAGAGAATCCACCTCCCGTGGCCCCTCCTTTTATACCGAATACGGGACCAAGTGAGGGTTCGCGCAAGACGACGGTGGTTTGTTTGCCAATGCGGTTCATCCCCTGGGTGAGCCCGATAGACATGGTGGTTTTTCCTTCCCCGGCGGGGGTGGGCGAGATGGCAGTCACGAGGATGAGGTTGCTCTGGTCTACCTTGTCGGCGTTTATCAGGTTTAGCGGCAGCTTGGCTTTGTACTTGCCGTAGAGTTGGAGGTCGTCATCATCGATGTTTAATTGACTTGCGATGGCGGTGATGGGGCGTAGGGTGGATTTTCTTGCTATTTCTATGTCAGTCATGGTATGTTGTTGGTTCTATCCTTACTTCTTGTGAGGTCATTTTGCCGTGAACGATATTTACCGCACTGGACACGATGTTGGGCAGTCGCCTTCCGGAACCAGTCCGGAACAGACTCTATCACGGCTTTTAGGGCTTTCGGGGTTATTCTTTGCTCTTTGGTCTTCCGGATCGGTCGATGAATACATTGCTGGCCTGCTGGGTCCCCATTAGTTGGATGTCGTGGATGGTGACGTGAGGAGGTTGGCTGGCCATGAAGTAGATGGCTTCGGCGACGTCGGTGGCTTTGAGGGGTTGAAAATCTTCGTAAATTTTCGCGCGATCCCTGTCGCCGTCGTAGCGTACTTGTGCGAATTCGGTTTCTTCTACATGGCCGGGGCTCACCTGGCCTACGCGAATGCCGTGTTTGAACAGGTCGAGCCTCATGCCTTTGGTGATGGCGTCAACGGCGTGTTTGGTGGCGCAATATACGGCGCCATTTGGATAAACCTCGTGTCCTGCGCTGGAACATACGTTAATTATTTGCCCGCTGCCTCTTTCGACCATTCCGGGAGTGATGATCCGGGTGATGAATAACAACCCTTTTACATTGGTGTCGAGCATGGTCTCCCAGTGGCGGAGATCGCCCTCATGGATGGGGTCGAAGCCTTTGGCCAGGCCGGCATTGTTGATGAGCAGATCGATGTTTTTCCACTCATCGGGTAGTTTCAGGAGGTTTTCTTTGGCGGCCGATTTGTAGCGTACGTCGAAGCCGAGTGGGTACACCTCATTTTGGTAGCTGTCTTCCAGTGTTTTTTTAAGGTCGTCGAGGCGGCTGTTTCTGCGCCCGGTGACGATCAGGCGGTGACCTTCTCTGGCGAATCGCTCGGCGGTGGCGCGGCCAATGCCAGAGGTGGCACCGGTTATCAACACTGTTTTTACAACTGATGCAGTTCGCTTTTCGATGACGGGAGCGGGAGAGACGGCATTATCTGCTGGTTCCTCTGGAGGGTCTTCGACCGGTGGCTCCTCTTCCAGTATTGGGTCTTCCAGTTCGATTTCTTCGATAGCCTCTTCCTCCATTGCTATTTCTTCTTCCACTTCGGGTTGCGTTTCGGGAGGGGGTTCGACGGTGGTTTCGTCGGAGGAGACCTCTTTCTTTTTTTTCTTTCTTTTTGTTTTCGTTTTCACGGCATCTTCCTCTCCCAACAAGACTTCTTCATACCAGAAGGCCATGTCGTTGTCGGGGGTTCTCAGTTCGGGGTTGATTTGAAATGCCTTTTCGTAGTGGCGGGCGGCTTTTTTTCGTTTTTTCATAGTGTAGTAAATCAGTGCCAGGTCGTAGTTGGCGAATGGGTGGTGGGGATCGAGTGCCAGCGTCAGTTCAAGCTGAACGATGGCTTTTTTGAGTTTTTTGAGTACCTCGTATTGCAAGATACCGTATTCGTAGTGGGCGTCCACATTGGAAGGGTCAAGTTGGATGGCAGTTTTAAATGCCTGCACGGCAGCTTTGGGTTCTTCGCGAAAATGATGGAACAACAGCCGTCCCAACACCAGGTGATAGGCTGGCTGGGTGGGTTGTAGGGCGATGGCTTGCTGGAGATGTTCTCTGGCCTGTGAGTAGGCCTCGTTGTCGATTTCGAGGGTAGCCAGCCGGTAATGTGCTTCGGCACTGCCGGGGTTGACCTGTAGGAATTGCCTCAGTTCTTTAGCTGCTGCAAATTCTTCTCCCTTTTCGATGCGTTGGTCGATCTGGTCGAAAAACTGCCCGGTCATGGAGCGGGCAACGTCACTGTCGAAATTATCTTGTTGGAAGAGGTCGTCCCAACTGGTGATGTCCTGCACTCCTTCTTTTGGTGCTGACGTATTGGGGGGCTCATCTGCTTCTCCCGGTTGGTCGAATAGGACCGAAAGGTCTTCGTAAGTGTCTTGTTGGAGACTTTCGTCCAAATGCGACTCCTGGATGTCATCCAGCTCTTCGGGATCAACGGGAAGGTCCTCCTCAGGTGGGAATTCCACCGGTGGTATCTCCTTTTGAATGGGAGGGGGTGTTTGCTTTTGAGCGACCAGGGTCTCTGCTTCTTCTGGTTGCAGCACGGGGGCTTCCGGTATTTTTGACTGGTATTTGACCAGGAGGTCCTGCTTGCCGATTTTGTTGAAAAACAGAGAATAATGGTCTTCCCGCAACTGCTTCATCGTCCAGTAAGTGGTATCGCGGAGCATACGCAAAAATTCGCCCACTTCTGCCGAAATGATGCGTACCTTTTTCAATTCTTTGTCGAAATGATCGACCTGATTGGTGGGGATGGTCTCTTTTTTCTTTCGCATTTTGAGATAACGCTCCTGCCAAAAGTTCATATAATTGATCAGGTCGGAAATGCGGCTAAAGCGGGTGGGCGCTCTATCCGCTGCTCCATTGGGGGCCTTGGCGTTGTCGGCATCGATGATGATGGCTTGTATGCGGTCTTCCTCCAGTCCCTTGCTCAGCAATTCGAGTGCATCCATCATGCAATGGCTCGACCGCAGAAAGTTATCGCTTATCAGTAAAAATATCTGGCCTTCTGTTTTGAGCAAGTCCTTTCCCAGGCTGTACCCCACGTCCTGTGCCGGATCGCAGGTGTAGTGTACAAAGGAAATCCCCGCTCTCGACAAGTCTTTATCGAATTGCGCTGCCTGCTCCTGATTTACGGAACAATATGCCAACAGCCAGTTTTTATTTTTCATAAAGTTGGGTTTAATAATTAATAATCAATAATTATTAGACATTATGAATGGATTTTTTGTATAGCAACTGAAGAGCAATTTTTTGTCTAACCAAGGAACACCCGGAGCCTCGTAGCCTTAGCTACGAAGGCGAGGATGTGACGCAGGGTAGGCAAAAAAGGGCATTCAGGCTGCATACAAAATTTTTGTTCATAATGTCTATTAATTATCGATTATTGATTCCTCATTGATCAATTGTTTGATCAAAACATCAAAATCATTCTGAAAAGAGGCGTATTCCGATGTTGCCGGGCCGTAAAAGCCAGTGTGTATCCTGCGTACCTGGTCGTTTTTATCAACAAAAATCAAGGTAGGATAGGAGAGAACGTGGTTCAACATAGGCAAAGCCTGTGCCGCTTCCTTTTTGTTGTAATAGCCGGCGTGGACGATCTCGTAGGGCATCCCAAAGGCTTTCTGGTATCTTTTTATGGCTGCGTTGGCTTTGTCTTTATCCCGGTATTTCTCAAAAGCCAAGGCAACCACTTCCAGGTCGTCGGACGGATTATTTTTGAGGTAATCGACCAGGAAAGTCGTTTCGTCGCGGCAATTGGGGCACCAGGTTCCGAGTATTTGATAGATCTTTACTTTTCCACGAAAGTGGTCGTCCTCTGTATTGATGACTTTTCCTTCAGGATTGGTGAAAAGGAAGCTGAATTTGTCGTATCCCTCATTTAAGAACGTCAGGGAGTCAGGACTGGTCAGTTGGGCGGTGGGGTCGCGATGGGCTTTCCACATGGTTCGGTAGTGTTTGCCCGAACGGAATGACCCGATCAGGGTGCTGTCTGGATTTATTTTGGCTTCGAACAAGAAGGCATGGGATCCGTCGAAGCACGAAAGATACATTTTATTATCCTGGATGGTGCCTTCCAGAAATCGGTAATCCCCCGTTTCGGTGGTGAAGGTGCCGGAGAGTTGGTTGCCATCCTGTCGGAAAATGCCGATGGCTGGCCAGGGGTCGTCGGAGTCAATACCGAATTGGGCAGCCCATTTACCGCTAAGGTCGAGCATGGGGGTTTTCTTAAGCGTGGTGAAGCGGTGACCCTGACCGAATTTGGCAGCGAAAGGAATAGCGTAATAGCTGCCCCGGTTGTTGACGACCCATTCGCCGGAGATCACCCGCTCCTCAAAGGCCGCCCGGATGAAGGAATCGTAGACCGGAAAGTTGATATAGACCGAATCGTGTGGAGAGGCTTTGTCTTTGAATACCCGCACATCGCGCACCGGTATCCGCTCCTCCCCATTGATGATGTGGATGACGATGTTGCTGTCGGGCTCGTACTGCACGTCCATGAAAAAGGGAAGTTCACCGCCGCTGACTTCTTCAAATTGGTATTCCATCAATTCGGGCAGCGGTTTTCCTTTGGGATTGGATACGGATTCTTTAGGCAGGAGCTGTAGGGTGGCCCGCCACAGACCCGGTGCAAGATGGGGAAATTGGTTGTCCATGACCAGGCAATGATGGAACAATCCCATACTGCACAGCAGCAGCACTAATAAAGCCAGGTGCTTTTTGTGGAAACAAGAGGGGGCGGCTTTCATAGGGCAAAGCTACGAAATGGTGGGGTATGGTGGAAAAGTTGGGGAAGATAATTAGAGATTATGCGGAATTTTTTTGTATAGGAACCGAGCCGAGATTTTTGGCATAGTCGAGGAACACCCGGAGCCTCGTAGCCTAAGCTACGAAGGCGAGGATGTGACGAAGGATATGACAAAAAGATCAATCGGGCTCCATACAAAATTTTTTCGAATAAACTCTATTACAAATAGGGGATGAAAAAGAAAAATGAACTGCCTTTGCCAGGTGTTGATTTCACCCAAATCTTGCCGTTGTGCATCTCGATGATCTTTTTGCAATTGGCCAACCCTATACCCGTACCCTCGTACGCACTTCGGGTGTGAAGGCGCTTGAAAATGATGAAAATTTTCTCAGCATAAGCATCTTCGAATCCTATTCCATTGTCTTTTATGCAAAAGGTATGACCTTTATCGTCCTTGGTAAAAGAAATATTGATTATGGGCTGATTACCGGGTTGTTGAAATTTCAATCCATTAGTAATCAAATTGAGAAATACCTGCCCCAGTTCCAGGCGGTAAGCATTAATGGTTGGCAAACGTTTTTTTTGAATGATGGCTGATCTATTATTTATAGAACCGCCAATATCCATAATTACGTTGTTGACCAAAGTGTCGCAATCGACTTTCTCCAACACAATTTCAGCACCAATCCTGGAATGCAGCAACAGGCCTGCTATGAGTTCGTCCATTCTGTGGGCTGCTTTTGTAATGAAGTCAAAAAACTTGGACGCATTGTCGTCGAGTTGCTTTTGATATTGTTTTTGAAGGAGGGATGAAAAACTTTTAATAGTACGAAGGGGCTCTTTCAGGTCGTGCGATGCCACATAGGTAAAATGCTCCAACTGTCTGTTCCGGTCTTCTAAAACCTTTAGCTGGTATTCGGCTTCCATTGCGTTTCGCAGTTCAACTTTATATAGTTCCAGGTCTTCGTACAGGTAGAGCAACCCTTGAAGTATTTGTTTTTCTACTTTCCCTTCTGTGGCAAGTATGGTTTCCTCGTCGAGATCGCATTTTCCCTTTGAAATGCCGAGTATCAGTTCAAATACCCTGCTCAGAAAAACTTGCTCTGAAACCTCATCTGTTTTCATCAATGACATTTCTTACTTTTTCAAGGGTTTTTTCAAGGGTTCTATTTGCACTAAAGGAGCGAAGGTTGGTTCCGAATACCACAAAGTGAATGGTCGTATTGAGAAAAATGTTCCGACCAGTATAAAAGGCTACATGAAGAATGCCTTCATTACAAAATTCAGCAAAGCGCTGATTGATGGTACGTCTTGTCATTGCATCGGGACGCTTGGTATCCGTCACATCTATTATCAGGCAATAACTATCAAATTGTCTTCCCAATTCCAGGACCTGGTCAATGACCAGATTGATGGAATACGACGAAACCACTTTTAGCTGTTTAAGATACACTATGCGTTCATCCAGTACAAACACCCTGTTTTTAATAGCTTCTATCTCTGCACTGGTGCTATCACTGTGATGAGGCCGGGCTTCCACTGGATTGCTTCTGACCACGTCCTGAATCATCTCTGCTGGCTTAATAATATCATTCATTGTTTCGGTATTTCACCTGAATATTAGCAAAATTCGGGCCTCAATTTGACCAAAACAACTGCAGCTACCTAATGGAGGTTCTTCAACCCTCATTAACAAAGGGTCCAATTTCCGTTTCCAAATAAGCTCACATAATTTGAAAAATAGTACATTGATCAATTCAACTTACCCTTTCCCCTTCTCCCCCACAAAATAATCTTCCTTGTACTTGAAAAACACGTTGAAGGTGGTCAGGCTGCCGTAGATCCGGGTGAGGTATTGCTGAAGGTTTACTTTTTCCTCGTCTGTAAGATTTTTACTACTATTGATGCGTTGTTCCATCACGCGTAGGCGGTCGCGTACCATCACGATTTTGTGAAAAAAACTCTCAATTGGGATCTCTTTTGCTTTCAGACTGGGATCGGTAGGTTGAAGGATCATGCTGCCGCCATTCCAACGGTCGCCCATTTCGACTTTTTCTGAGATGTCGGACCATTCTTTCAGGATTCGGATGAGCGATTTTTCCGCTTCCGAAAAGGTTACTTTGCTCTGGGCCGGGATGGCTTCGATCACCTCCCACTTGTCGTAATCTTTACCAACCTGCTTGATGCCGTAGGTCATAAAACAAACGTCGTAGACAATGCCGTGGAGCCGAATCACGACGCCTTCGCCAAAGGCAGGATGTTTGACGCGGGAGCCCACGCCGAGGGTTTTAATGTCGGTTGCTTCCATAGAAGTGCGTATTTTTTAATGGTGTTTACGAAATGGGAATGCAGCTTGTTTCAGGTCCGAAAAAGCAATTACGACCGCCGATACACCTGGCCTTCTTCCAGCCAAATACCTTCGGCGGATTCACTCGTTTTAAATTTCGTAGGCAATGACCGGAATCCTTTGCCGGAAGGCAGCCACACCTCAAAATGCAGATGTGGGCCACTCGACCAACCGGTATTGCCGCTATAACCGATCACTTTTCCTGCCTTTACTTTATCACCTGGTTTGACGCAGGCGCCTTTGTATTTCAAGTGGGCGTAATGACCTATGCTGCCGTCGTCGTGCAGTATCAGTACAAAGTTGGCGTCGTCTTTACAGCTCGAATGCCGACATCCTTTTTTGGAATTTTCTTTCGTAAAAATAACAATGCCCCCACGTGCTGCACATATTTTGGTTCCAACGTCCATGTTGAAGTCGATGGCGTTGATGCCCTGGTGCGACATTTTACCGCGGTACCCCTGCCCTACCAGGTATTCTTTTCCTTTTTCGAAGGGCAGTTCGTAGAGGTGGTCGTCGTTGTGGTTGGCGTTTTGGCTGTCGCCTAAAATAAAATTGTAACCGTATTGAAAGCTGGCGGACTTGTTGGGTAGGAGGAATACCTTCATCAGCAATACTTTCTCCGAGCGGGCCGGAACGACAACAGTAAGCGGAAGGTCCACCTCCAGTTTTATTCCTTTCCTTTCGGAAAATTCGAGTACCATAGTGATTGGGCTAAAAGATTGATTGTCGGCGAATATTCCGATTTCGAGGCCATCGGTTTTCTCGTCGTAGACCTCCAGCATTTTGTTCATATCCGCCATCGACTGAGCGGAGAGTTGGAATGCCAACAAAGAGAGGCAGATGATTTTTAGCGTTGTATTCATGTATCAATTGAGTTTACTACCAATTAACGATTGTTTTCGCATATCCATTGTTTTGTTCTGAGGGTTGTTTTTATAGCCTTCGACGTAGGCGCCGGTCTGGAGACCGAGCGCCAGCAGAGAGAGGTCGAGCGCCGACACCTGAAAGACTGGGTTGATTGATACTTCGACGTGGGCGCAGGTCAGGAGACCGGGCGCCAGCATTGAGGGGCCGGGGGCTGACTCCTGGAAGGCTGGGTTGCTTTTTACTTCGACGGGGGCACCGGTTTGGAGACCGAGCGCTCGCTTTGTAGGGGACGGGCGATGAAGTCGAGGACGTACCCAATTGAGGCAGTTTGGTCTCGTTGTATTTTTGGCCCGCCCATCTGGCTGGTAAAACTGTTTCTTTAAAGGTAGACAATTGTATGGTATCAAATTTTTTTCAAAAAAATTACAAAATATTTGTTTTAACAAAAAACAATGTTTACATTTGCCTTGTATAGCGCTATTTATGCTTGAGCAAAGTTCGAAAATATAACTTTTGGCCAGAACGATGGTCAGAGAAGCCACTGGTATGCCGGTGGGTGATAGTGCGGAGTTTTCTCCGGCGGCGGTGGCCTGGGTGGGTAACCCACCCTCTAAGGTGGGCAAACCTATGTATCAAATTAAACAATTTCAAATATATCTTTGAGGCTCTACAGCATGCACTTCCCAAGACTGAGCGCTGTTTTTATAGCCTTCAACGTAGGCGCCGGTCTGGAGACCGGACGTGAGCATTAAGGGGCCGGGTGCTGACACTTGGAAGACTGGATTGATTGATATCCCGCCGTAGCGCCGGTCTGGAGACCGAGCGCCAGCAATGGAGGGGGGCCGGGTGCTAACAACTGGAAGACTGAGTTGTTTTATACTTTCGACGTAGGCGCCGGTCTGGAGACCGGACGCGAGCATTGAGGGGCCGGGTGCTGACACTTGGAAGACTGGATTGATTGATATCCCGCCGTAGCGCCGGTCTGGAGACCGAGCGCCAGCATGGAAGGGGGCCGGGTGCTAACAACTGGAAGACTGAGTTGTTTTATACTTTCGACGTAGGCGCCGGTCTGGAGACCGGGCGCCAGCATGGAGGGGCCGGGTGCTGACTCCTGGAAGACTGAGTTGCTTTATACCTTCGACATTTGAAAAGTAATCGCTCAAAATAACGGAGGCACTAACTTGACGCAGACAATCCCTCCTCCTCCTTACCATAATAATCATCCCATTCCTTCACTTTTGGTTCTCCCAATTTACCCACGCTCTTGCCCACGAGCATAGCCACAGTGGCGTCGCCGGTCACATTGATGACGGTGCGACACATATCCAGCGGGCGGTCGACGGCAAATATCAGTGCCAGTCCGATAGCTAGTTTGCCGGGAGGGAGGCCAATGGACTCCAGCACGATAACCAACATCACCATCCCCGCTCCGGGCACCGCTGCAGAACCGATCGACGCCAGGGTAGCCGTAAGGATGATGGTCAATTGATCCGACAATGTCAGTGGAAAGTCGAGTGCCTGACAGATGAATACTGCTGCCACTGCCTGGTACAAACTGGTGCCGTCCATATTGATCGTGGCGCCCACCGGACATACAAAAGAGGTCACTTCCTTTTCCACTCCCAGATGTTCTTCTACCCGTTCCATAGTAACCGGAAGCGTGGCAGCCGACGAACTCGTAGAAAAAGCCAGCAATTGGGCCGGGCTGATCCCCTTGAGGAAAAAGCCAGGAGAACGGCCGGTAAACATTTTGACAGCAGTCAGATACACCCCAACCATCAGGGCCAGCCCCAGCAACACCACGCCCGCGTATTTGACCAGGGCAGCCAACAAGTCGGGGTCGTTGGAGGTAACGATCACATTTGCCAACAATGCAAATACAGCATAGGGCGCCACCAACATAATGAGGTCGACCATTTTTAGGACGACTTCGTTGAGCCCATCAAAAAAATCGTACACCGGTGCCGCTTTTTTGGGCTCGACCATCAACAGGCTGATGCCAAAAAAGATGACGAAGAAAATGACTTGCAACATTTTACCATTGCTCGACGTGGCTGCAAACACATTGTCGGGAACCATGTCCACCAAAAAATCGAGGGGGCGGCTTTCGGTTTGGCGATTGGCCTCCGCTATTTTCGACTTGACACTTTCGCCTTCGGCGTAGGTGGCAGTCATCCGATTGATGGTATCTTCAGAAATGCCATTACCGGGTTGCAAAATGTTGACGGCCAAAAGCCCAATGGTAATGGCCACCACAGTGGTGATCAGATAAAGGCCAACGGTTCGCCCACCGATACGCGAAAAAGTGGAAATGTCTTTGAGGTCGCCAATCCCTTTGATAAGAGAGGCGATGATCAGCGGAATGGCGATGAGTTTCAACAATTTGACAAATATGGTACCGACCGGTGCGATCCAGTTGAGGATAAATTCCTTCCCTCCTCCCCAATTGGTCATAAGCAATCCAAAGACGACGCCGACCACCATGCCGATGAGTATCTGCCAGTGCAATTCGAGTTTTTTCATAGAAATGGATGATTGATGAACGTGCAAATTAGAAAAAAAACCAGTTAATGCGAAAAAGGAGTTTTGAATGCATACATTTTTAATCAATAAAATATGGCAAATTTTTTGATATAAAACAAATATTTAATATTTTTGCCGCCGAAATTTTATCACTAGATGATCTACCGGTTGATGATATTGTCCTGTTCTTTTATGGCTCCGTTGTTATGTTTGGGCGCCACTTACCTGCACACAACCGGCACTGCACACTCCGATTCCACTGGTGTATTTAAATCGCTACAGGTTGTGAACCACGACACCGGCCTCCCACTGACAGGAGCGGTGTGCCGATTATCTGATTCCAAAAGGCATGGCATTCTGATCCGTTATCAGGCGGATTCAGAAGGCAGGATACAATTCGAGATCAATGAAGATCAACGGTATTTCATACAGGTAAAAGCCCCAGGATTTGAGTCTTTTGAAGAAAAAATGTCTGCAACCGAATTAAAAAACTTAAATTGTTTGCCTCTGATGGCTAAACATTGCAGTAAAAAAGCTAAATTTGATGTTTCGAAAAAGATTTCACGTCATCTACCTTTTACCGTCCCAGAGCCCTTTCATCAAAACCAATGCTGGATGTATCCACCTGTTTCATGGGTGGTAAAAGGCATTACGGATTTCCGTCACGCGAAATGGGCGGCCATCCAACACTTGTCATATATTACTTTCTAACGCTGTTGCGATTGCACATTGCTGCTATACAGCATATATCGTTCAACAGTCCCAATTCCCGGAACAGAGCAGTCACACTAAACCAGATGTTTTAGAACAACCTGGTATTTCAATCCATTTTACGCTAAGTGTGGAATGCGAATTGATAAGGTACCAGGTAACCTGATTATCATAACCACTAAGCACACCTTTTTCATGAGAACAATTGTACTCATTGCACTGACGTTCCTATGTTCCGCTACTTTTTATGCTCAGCAAGCCGTTGCGGTGTCCTATGACCATTCGTCGGAAAATGACGACTGGACAGCTACCGAAAACGAATACCTGGGCAAAATCGCTATCCGAAATCTCCGCTCCCTCAATTCCCACGACCTGGACTACAGCCCCCTGCTCTACAAAAATGGTCTGGTATTTACTTCTACCCGCAAGTACGAAGGTCACCGCAAAAGATGGTTCAAGTCGTGTAAAAAACAATACTCCTACCTGTTTTTTTCCAAAAGGAACAACCGGGGAGACTACCTCAAGCCCAAACCCCTCGAAGGTTCGATCAACGGACGATATCACGAAGGGGCCGCCAGTTTCAATACGGAGGGCACGGTCATGTTTTTCAGCCGAAACAACAGATTTAAAAACCAATTCGGCAAATACGACCTGAAAATATACACTGCCACCAACCGCAATGGCAATTGGACCAACACCCAGGAGATCAAAGCCATCAACGGCGACGATTTCACCGCCTGCCACCCCAGCATTTCTAAAGACGGCAAAAGACTCTATTTTTCCTCCAACCGAAATGGCGGATTTGGCGGTATGGACATTTACGTCAGCCACCTGGTAGATGGCGAATGGCAACACCCCATTAACCTCGGCCCGGAAATAAACTCAGAAGGCAACGAAATTTTTCCGTTCATCGATGAATACGACGTCCTTTATTTTTCTTCAGATGGCTTGAAAGGAAATGGTGGACTTGACATTTTCACCTCCTTCCGCACAAGCACCGATGCCTCTGAAACCTGGTCACCCGCCACCAACCTCGGTCTCCCATTCAACTCATCAAAAGACGACTTCGGATTTTCGATTTACAAAAACGGCCAGGAAGGATTCTTCACCTCCACCCGTGCCGGCGGAAAAGGCCACGACGATATTTACAACTGGCGCAAACAATACATCCCACAAGCACAAGCAGAGTAGTCGGCTAATTTATTAGCCTGACTAGCCCTTCCAATTGGATCACTCGCCTGGAATCCCTACCTTTACCCCTCACCAACAACCAGCCCATGCCAGTATACCTCTCCCTCCTGCGCGGCATCAACGTCAGCGGCCAGAAAAAGATCAAAATGGCCGACCTCCGCACGCTCTACCAGCAATTCGGCTTCAACCAGGTCAGCACCTACATCCAAAGTGGCAATGTGGTATTTTCGACCCGAAAACGGTCTGCTCCCACCATTGCAAAAAGCATCCGACAAGGGATACTGGAGGCTTATGAATTCGATGTGCCTGTTTTCGTGAAAACGGCTAAAGAACTCCAACAAGCCATTGATGAAAACCCATTCCCGTCTGTCAATGAGTCATCCGACATCGCTAAACTATACCTGATCTTCCTGGAAAAGACGCCCGACTCCCATCTTGTAAAAGCATTATTGGATCAAACCGCAGACTGGCCCGACCAAATCAAAATAATTGGCGACCGGGCATACCTCTACGTCCCAAATGGCTATGGCCGGACGAAGCTGAACAATAATTTTGTGGAAAGAAAATTGAAGCTGGAAGCTACCGCCCGCAATTGGAAGACTGTAAATACATTGTTGGATATGATGACGAAAGAGGAAAATTGATGGTAATTAAAATTTATTAATCAATAATTTTCATCCTCCCCTCCCTGCTCTGATCATCTCCCGTTTCCCAGGAGGGCCAGCTATCGACTCCACCTCAAAACCCGCCGCCTTCAATGCCCTTTTAACGCTGCCTTTGGCGCAGTAAGTAACCAGCACCCCCGGTGTATCCATTGTGTTATAAACTCGACGGAAGCAGTCTTCCGTCCACAACTCCGGCTGGGTGTCAGGTGCAAAAGCATCGTAGTACACCAGGGAATATTTTTCATCAGAATGATAATCAGCGATCTTCTTTTTAATTTTGCGAAAGCTAAAAAAGGGCCCTAACTTCAGCCAGGAATCAAAGGCTCCGCAGTGCATTTGTCGAAAGACCGATGAAAAAGAGGAGGCCTCCAGCTGAGAAAGGTAATTGAGTTGACTTGCGATGTGCCAGGAAATAGGCTCGGGTTCCAGACTTGTATACCGGATCTGTGTTTGAAGTTCATTCGACCGGAGAAAGGTCATAAATGCATTGAGACCCGTTCCCAACCCCAATTCGAGAATATGGAGGGGCTGTCCGCGCTCATGAATAGGTAAAAGACCAGATTGGATAAAGACGTGCTCCGTCTCCTGGATGGCTCCAAAACGGCTGTGGTAGGCTACCTGGTGCCGGGCACTGAGCAGGGTGTGAGAGCCATCAGCGGTGAGGACGAGGGAGGCCCGGTCAGCCACAGCTTTCTAAGCGGGTTTGCACCACTCACCGGCAGCATCGATCACTTCAACTGGAGGAGAGGTAGCTTCGCCAATAGAGAAATTGTTGGGGCAACCCATTCCCCTGTTGCAAGAGGATAAGCCGACCAATAACACAACCAGGGCGATGACGGCAATTAAGTTATTTATTGTTTTTAATGTCATTGTAGATTGTTTATGATATGTTTCTTCAACAAAAATACGCTTTTTTACTCTAAGTATTGCACAAAAAATAATTTCGCCTTTTTTACCCTCCTTCGCTTCACCTAATCTGCTCTCCCTGGGGTCGTTACGATCAGGTGAAACGAAGGCAAAAGGCGAAGTAAGTTTTTTGTTGCTGCAAACCTTTTGGAATTTTTGACGTTTTGACCATCAACTTAACGTAAATGCGTATACATCTTATTGCTATTGGCGGCTCAGCCATGCACAATTTAGCTCTAGCTCTACAATGCAATCATCATACCGTGACCGGTTCCGACGATGAAATTTACAACCCCGCCCGTGACCGATTGGCCCAAAACGACCTGCTGCCCACCCAAATGGGCTGGGATGCCGACCGGATCACCCCCGATATCGACCTCGTCATTTTGGGTATGCACGCCCGCGCCGACAATCCGGAGCTCCTAAAAGCACAAGCCCTGGGGTTGAATATCTTCTCTTATCCGGCTTTTCTTTACGAACATGCCCGCCAAAAAACCCGCGTGGTAGTGGCCGGCAGCCACGGCAAAACGACTACTACGGCGATGATCATGCACGTACTTCGGCATCACAAGATCGACTTCGACTATCTGGTAGGCGCCCAACTAGAAGGGTTCAATCACATGGTTCGCTTGTCCGATGCCCCCGTGATGGTGATCGAAGGGGATGAATACCTCTCGTCGGCCATTGATCGACGACCCAAATTTCTGCATTACCACCCCCACATAGCCATCGTGACCGGCATCGCCTGGGACCACATCAATGTATTTCCCAGTTTTGAGGAATACGTCGGCCAGTTTGAGGCATTTCTGACTACCATTGAGCCGGAAGGTCAACTGTTTCACTATGCGCATGACGGGGTTTTAAACAACTTGGTCGAATCTGCCAACAATGGTTTTCACAAAATGGAATATCAGGCATTTCCTCATCGAATATCGGAAGGAAAAGTTATCTTACAGTGGCCCGGTTGTAATGATACCTCTCTGAAAATATTCGGCCAGCACAACCTGGAAAACCTCATGGCCGCCTTTATGGTTTGCCAACAGCTCGATATCGATCCACCTGCTTTTTTAGATGCCATCGCCTCCTTTAGCGGAGCCGCAAAGCGATTGCAGCTTCTAGCTAAAAACGCAAATGGTGCAGAGGTCTTCCAGGATTTCGCACATGCCCCTTCCAAGGTGAAAGCCACCACCGAGGCCATGCGCAGCAGGGTAGGTGACGGCGAGCTCGTGGCCTGCCTTGAACTGCACACTTTTTCCAGTTTGAACCGAAAATTTCTATCTCAATACAAAGATAGCCTCGACGCCGCCGACCGGGCCTACGTCTATTTCAGCGAACACACCCTGAAAATGAAACGATTGGAATTGTTGAATAAAGAGGAAGTAAAAGCCGCTTTTAATCACCCAAAGCTCGAAGTGTTTACCAACAATCAGGCACTGGTGGAGGTGCTGAACCAGGACAACTGGCACGACGCAAAATTACTCCTGATGAGCAGCGGCACGTTTAGCGGATTGGATATGAAAGAGCTGGCCAGGGAATTGATGATAGATTGAAAGATTATCTCTAATCTCTAATCAGCCGGGCCGTTTTGAGGGGGACATATTTTTCCTGATACTGATCCCAGGGGGTGACTTTGTAGTGGTTGTCACCAAAATAAGTCATGATCATTTCAAAGGTACGAGCGTCTTTATAGCCAGGGATGGGTTGGAGGATATTGCTATCTTCGTTGAGAAATACGAAGGTGGGGTAGCTCAACCGGCCTTTGGCCAGCGTCAAAGCAAATTCGTGGTATCCTCTTTTTCCTTTTCCTTTAATGTATTTATAGGTTTTATCGCCCATCGTCAGGGGTTCTTTTCTTTCGCCGTTGAACTTTACGGCGTAGTAGTGGCGGCTGAGATAATCGGCGATTTCCCGGTTTTGGAAGGTGGTTTGGTCCATGCGTTTGCACCAGCCGCACCAATCGGTGTAGAGGTCGACCAGTATTTTTCGCTTTTCGGTCTTCATATTCTCCATGGCCTGCTCCCAGGTCATCCACTGAATTTCGCTGGAAGTATCGGTAATAGGATCTAAAGCCTTTTCCCTGACGGAAAATGAAGTACATAAAAATACCAATAGTGCCGTATATGCTATAAAGAAGCTCTTTTTCATTTGAAATAGAATTAGAAAACGTCTTCATCGGGAGGCGGGAGGGAAAGCTACAAATTACAGCTAATTAAACTTAAATTTCAAGGAAAGGGTAAAAGAAAGGCATCACTTTAATAAAAGATTAACCTTTTTGCCCCGTGCGTTTGGTTATCCAGTCTTGCCACAAAGGCACGGAGACACAAAGTAACACGAAGTTTTTTTCATTGTCGTCCTTTGTATTTATAGTACCCCAAGGCTAGATTTGTGAAATTTAATTTACAAATCTTGGGTTGTAGCATTATAACTCAACTCGGAGACGATCCGGGTGGTGTCCCTACCCCTGATGAGGAGTACAAAGCACTTAGCAGCCTCTTTTTAACCTTCCTTCCGGAAATACTGAACCAGAACATCCTCTTTTAGTCTCAGCTTCTTGTGAGGAGCTGCCGGAATGGTGGGGACAGGTATCCCCTCCCCCAGTCTCTTGGGAGTATGAAAAACCCTTGCTTCATCCCAGCAACCGGCATCGATAAAACTCCGAAGCAACCGGGCCCCGCCTTCCACCAGCAAGACGCCTTTGTTGTGCTGATACAAAGCCGTCAGAATGGCTTCTATGAAGTCGATGTTGGACTTCGTTCTAAAGTATTGCAGATTATCTGTCGATGGAGGTGGTTGGCGGCGGGTGAATATCCAGGTCGGATGGCTGCCGTCCAGCAGATGTAAATCTGGTGTTAGGCTTAGTTTCCGGTCGATGGTAATTCGCAGGGGGGAAGAGCCCGGAAACAGCCTGTTGGTGAGTCGGGGATTGTCGGTACGGGCAGTCTCTGTACCCACCAGAATGGCACTGACTTCGCTGCGCCATTTGTGGCTGGCGAGTTTTGCGTAAGCATTTGACAACCATAGCTGTTTACCTTTTTGTCCGATAAACCCATCAGCAGACCGGGCAAACTTCAGGATGACGTAGGGCCTTTTTTGGGTAACCCAAATGCGCCGTGGGCGAATCAGAGAGCGGCCCTTTTCCTCCATCAGGCCAGTAGTGACCTGGCATCCGGCCGATTGAAGGATATCAATACTGGCCCCGTCCACCCCTGCAGAAGGATCGGTAGTCGAAAAATGGACCTTTTTGATGCCCTTTTGACGGATTAGGTCGGTGCAGGCCGGGGTATTGCCCACCACACAACAAGGCTCCAACGAAACATAGAGCTCGCTTTGGGAAAGGAGGGCCCGGTCGGCCGGAAAAACATGGTCGATGGCTGCAACCTCGGCGTGCTTTTGCCCGTATACCGCGTGGTACCCTTCGCCAATGATGCGATTGTTGCAGACGAGAATTGCCCCCACCATAGGGTTAGGAGACACCCCGGCAAGGCCAAGTCTGGCCAGGTCAAAACATCTTTGAATGAGGATCGCATCGTCCATTTTGGTCAAGTAAAACCACTGTTATTTTTGCTCCAAAAGAGGCAAAAGAAAATTTAATAACAAAAAACACCCTAAAATCACCTACAAAAACAAGTTTTTCTTTTACATTGTTTGAAAAATTCATACTTTTGGCATCAACAACATAATATAATTGTTGAGTTTATTGTTATACAAATCTATTTTTTCACCTAAAATAAATCGCGTGTTATACAAAGTCAAGCTAAAAAACTCGTCCGATGAGGTGATCGTCGACAAAAAAGTATTCAAGTATTTGACGACCGATCCGCACCTTGTAAAAGTAGACCTCATCAACAACCTGCGCCGTCACTCTTCGGGTTGTGCTGTTTTTCAAAAAACTTACTCCCAGAAAAAAGGTGGTTACAAAACAGAAACCATTTATCTGCACAAACTGATCGCTGAAAAATTTCTCAAAAAGGACAAAACCCGCAAGAAAAAACTTGTAGGCGCCCGCAACGGCAACAAACTCGATTGCCGACTCGACAACCTCATGTACCGCTCCAGAGCTACCGCCAGCCGACAACGCAAAACCAGCAGCAAAACGGGTTACACCGGTGTCTATGAAGAGCATGGCCGCTACCGCGCCGTCATCTCTATCAACCGCAAATCCGTCCACATCGGGATGTTCAAAACCGCCGCCGCCGCCGCCAAAGCCTACAACGAAAAATCAATCGAATTGTACGGCGATGAAGGAAAGCTCAACCCCATTGGCAAATACAAGCCTAAAAAGGAAAAAATACCCAAAGCAGTCGCTGCACCGGTCACCAAAAAGGCTAAGCCAAAGAAGAAAGCTACCTCCAGAAAGTCGACCACCAAAAAGTCCGCTAAAAGAGGTGCAAAAAGAACTACCGCTAAAAAGACCACCAAGCGAGCTGCCAGAAAGACCACTAAAAGAGCTGCCAAAAAAACAGCTAAAAAGGCTTCCGCAAGAAGAAAAACTACCAAACGAGCCGCCACCAAGAGAAAAACCACTAAACGAGCCGCAAGAAAGAAAAAATGACCTTACTTTGAAAATATTTGTTAAAACCCGGATCAGACACCCGCGCTTATCCGGGTTTTTAGGTTGTCCTCTTTTCGCCAAAATTTGATTATCGAACGTTTTTCCAATATCTTTCCTCCTGTTTCGTTTTTTCTAAAATCATTCACCATTGATCAAACAATGACCCTGAATCCTCTTGTACTGATACTTTTTTTTATAGGGAACTTTTCGTCCCATTTCACTATGGCGGCCACTAGCTCACAAACCACTTCGATGGGAGTCTATACCTCCCCGGATGGAAATTTTCACCTCGTCGAAGCAGAAATCGGCGACAATATCTACATCTTCCTTCAAAGATACCACCTCGAAAAATACAAATGCAACTTCGACCGTTTTTTCCAACTCAACAACCTCAATAAAACCTCCCATCTTATCGCCGGAAACAAGTACTACATCCCCGTAAGGATCTATACCTACAACGGCAAAAGCATTCGCACCACCCTTAAGATCGACACCTGGGAACAAGCACTCCGCATAAAGAAATACAACGAGAAAATCCGCGCCGAAGGGCTTAGAAAGAAATCCATCGCCGCGAGCAACATCCTCTGGGTACCCTACCACGAGCAACACTGCGTCGACGGTCGTAGTGGCGACCCACTCCCCCAAAGGGAACCGACTACTCCAAAACAAGAAGACCTCAATCAACTCACCCCCCTGGCAAATGCTCCTAAGGAAGATCCCGCACAAAATGAGCAGCAGGCCACCGTCCAACACGAAAAAATAAACCCCAAAATACTGGCAGAACTCAACAAAAACAGCGGCGTACGCAAATATCCTATTTTCGGCCCCAAACACGCCTACGTCCAGCTCCTCAACAACAGCCTTCGCGGCAAAGTGTTCTACATCGTCGGAGGACATGGTGGGCCCGACTCCGGCGCCATCGGAAAAGCAGGCAACCGGCGCCTCTACGAAGACGAATACGCCTACGACGTCGCCCTTCGACTCACCCGCCAATTACTCCAAAGAGGTGCCCTGGTGTACATGATCACCCGCGATCCCGACGACGGACTCCGCTCCGGCAAATACCTCAAAGCCGATATGGACGAATACTGCTGGCCCCACTTCGTCATACCCCGAAGTCAAAAACCGCGACTCTTCCAACGGTCCAACGCCGTCAATAAACTGTACGAAAAACACCTCGCACAGGGCATTAAAGAACAGTACTGCGTAGCCATTCACATCGACTCCAGAAGCACCAGCGAAAACACCGACGTGTTTTTCTACTACTTCCCCGGAAGCGCCGACGGGAAAAAACTCGCCCTGAACATCCACAAAACGTTTAAGGAAAAATACAAGATACACCGAAAAAACGGCCGATACCACGGCACCGTCACCGCCCGTGACCTCCACATGCTCCGCGAACCCAAGCCCACCTCTGTCTTCATCGAACTGGGCAACATCCGCAATGCCAGCGACCAACGACGATTCGTAGAAGCCAGCAACCGCGAAGCCCTCGCCAAATGGCTTTACGAGGGATTGGTACGAAAATAACTCAACGCAACAGTACCAACGACCCCATCATTTTATACTCCCCATTTTCCTTCTCCACCCCTTGCCAGGTGGTGCCGTCCCTGAATATACCCTTACATTTCCAAACATAAACATCCTGGGGCATCAACTTCCCATCAACGATGCCGTCCCATCCCTCCGCGGGGCGCCCCTCCTCATCCAGCTCCGTCGATTCCCACAGCAGCAGCCCATAAGTCGAGTAGATCTGTAGCCGGTACTCTTTCAATCCTATCCCTTTTGGCTTGAACAAACGCACATCGCCTATGCCCTGCTCCGGCGAAAAAGCATTGGGCAAAAACAATCCTTTTACAAAATCAGGTGTAAAGCTGACCAGGGTGTCGTCGACACATCCGTACTGGTTGCTGGCTTCCAGATAGATCTGCTGTATGGCATTTGACAGAAAACGGTGCGTCGGATGCTCCACGGTAGACGTGGCTCCATCCGAAAATTCCCAGTAGTAGCTGTCAGCATTTTCCGAAAGGTTGGTGATGTCGTAGGTGCCATCATTGCTGGTAGGTACTGCCTCAAAATTGGCTACCGGTTCGGGATGTACCGTTATCACCTCACTCAGTTGGAGGGTATCGTGGCAATCACCATTTATACTTGCGATGAGTTGTACATCGTAGCTGCCCGGAACCGTGTACTCATGTACCGGGTCGGCCACCGTAGAACTATGGCCGTCGCCAAAATCCCATTGGTAATCCATAGCGAATGAAGAAGTATTGTTGAATGCTACCTCCAGGGAGCCACAATCTTCCAGTCCTTCCAGATCGATGGCAGCTACGGGGAGTTCAAAAATTTCAATGTCGAGGGTGTAGGTATCGGTACAGGCAAATTGGTTGAAGGCCTCCAAATGAACCTGATAAGTACCGGCCTCGGTAAAGGTCAGGGAGGGATTGGTCAGCGTCGAAAAAACGATGTCTTCGAGTTTCCACTCGTATTCCAAAGCTCCTTGAGAAAGGTTGATGAATTCAATGGTGGCCGGTAGCCCACATGCGGCTTCCTTTTCATATTCGAAATGAGCGGTGGGTACCGGCTCGACAATGACATTGTAGATGGCCGTTTCCTCAAAACATCCATTCACATCGGTCGCCAATAAAGTGACCTGATAGGTTCCGGCCTCTTCAAAAGTATGAGTCGGGCTGGTTTGAATCGACGTATTGCCGTCGCCAAAATCCCATTCGTAAAACAAGGCGTTGGAAGAAGTATTTTCAAAGGAAACCTCCAACGGGGCGCAGCCATAGGTGGTAGAGGGGTCAAAGTCAGGAGCCGGTGTGTCGTTGATGGTGATGGTGCTAATGTATTCGTTTTCGCATTGCTCACCAAACGATACGCCTACCAACGTAATAGTATAAGTGCCTGGAGAATCGTATACATGAACGGGGTTGTTGAGCGTGGATGTGTCACCATCTCCAAAATCCCAATAATTGCCCGAAACCCCAACGGAATTGTTGACAAACTGAATTTCCTGCCCCATACAATTGGTCTCGTTATGCTCAAAATGAACATAAGGCTGCGGATATACCGTAATAACAATGGTAGCTGTATCGTAGCCACAATCGCTGTGGGCGTATTGCGTAACAATAAACTCCCCTGGTTCGGTAAACGTATGCGTAGGTTCTTCCTCCGAAGAGGTATTGCCATCTCCAAAATCCCAATCAATTACTGCTATTGGAGAAGAATAATTATAAAAGTCCACCGTCAACGGTGCACATCCGGAAGAAATCGAACTGCCTGCCGCTGCAATGACATTGGCTGGTTCCACCAATAAATTCGCCGTCGAAGTGTCTGCGCCACATAAATTGGTGGTGATCAAAGTGACGGTATAGGTCGTTGGCGTCGTACCCGTAAAAAAGGCCTCCGTATCCGGAAATTGTTCATTTGAAGTATTCCCGTTACCGAAATCCCAAAAATATTCCAGGGCCGTACCGGTAGAAGCATTGGCAAAGTCGACAAACAAAGGCGAGCAAGCAGTCAACGGGATCAATCCAAAATCAGCATTCAGGACGGGATGGATCACAATGATGTCCTGATAAGTAGCGGAACCACAGGGGTTGGTCACCGTCAGCGAAACCAGATAGGTCGTATCGTAAAAACCGGGTTCGAAAAAGATCGTCCCTGGGTTTTCTTCCGTACTGGTCATAAAATCACCGAATTCCCAATAATAGGAAAGGCTGTCGCCAAAACTCAAATTGGAAAAATCGACCCCAACATCAGCACAGGTTTCGTCGATACTCGGTACGAATTGCGCAAAAGGAACATCGGCAATCGTGATCTCATGACTAATCGTATCCATACAACCATACGGATTGGTAACGATCAGCGTAACCGTGTAGGTGCCCACCGCATCATAGGCGTATTCGGGGCTAAACTCCGTAGAAGTTCCGGCACCAATTCCGAACGACCAAAACACCTCGTAGTCGGATGGAGATAAATTTTCAAAGAAGATCAACTCGTCTTTACAGGCAAAATCGGGCATGTTGAAAGCCGCCGGCTCCATGGGGTAATTGTTCATTTCCATAGAATCGCTTGCCACACAACCGGAATAAGGGTCGGTATAGGTATAGGTCAACACATACGACCCCGGACCCGCCACCACCGGATCGAAAATACCGTTGACTGGATCGGTGATGCCTACTCCAGACCATACACCTCCCTCGGGAGTATACCCCTCCAACTCCACCGGCCCGTCAATAGAACAGGAGGCCGTGCTTTCACCTGCTTCTACTTCCAGGTCTACTACCAGCAGACTCCTGGTATCCGTTACCATACAATTGCCAACGCCCACCGAGTACTGTATTTCGTGCAAACCCAATCCCGCTAACATTGGATCGAATAGGCCGTTTTGGGTATCCGTCAATCCCGGGCCAGACCATTCGCCGCCGACAGGTGAATACCCGGATAGGACATACAAACCCTGATCGATACAAAGGGTATCCGTCGCCCCGGCTTCGATAGCTGGTGCCGGAAGTAAGGTTATGTTGGCTGATTCGCTATTTGTACAGCCATTGGTATCGGTAAAGCTGTAAGCCAGTTGATAGGTGCCGGGGCCGCTCACCAGTTGAGGGTCAAATGCATTCCCCACCACACCGGGTCCTGACCATGTTCCGCCAGACGGCTGAGCGGCGGGCAGCACTACAATGCCGGGCGCATCGCAAAAAGAGGTATCTGTAGTAGTAATGTTGGGAAGTCCGTTGACCGAAATAACCACCTCATCGGTGTATTCGCAGCCGTTGACATCTTCGTAGGTATAGACGAATGAAAAAGCCCCCACGCCGGAAGCGCTCGCGTCGAATACATTGCCGATCAATACGCCTCCGTTGGTAGCCGTCCAGGTACCACCAAATGGGGTTCCCGTTAGCGGAACTATATTTTCGCTTACGCAAACGGTCATATCTCCCATAGCAGCCACTACGGGGATGGGATAAACACTGACCGTCACCTCGTCGGTCACCTGGCAATTGCCGCTTCCGATGATGTAGGTCAAGGTATGGGTACCCACGCCTGCCAGTTCGGGATCGAACAAGGAGCCATCCAGCCCCAGGCTGCCATTGGCATTCCAGGTGCCCCCTGTCGGGAAAGCTATTTGACTCAGATCCATCACACCGGCGTTGATGCAAAGATCAAAGTCGGTTCCGGCATTGACATCATCGGGTGCTATCAGTACAATGGTGACTTCTTCCGTTTGCGTGCAACTATTGTTGTCGGTGTATGCATACTGTACCGTATACGTCCCTGCACCGCCAGCCGCCACCGGATCGAAGAAATTGCCGATGACGCCTGTCCCCGACCAGTTGCCCCCACTGGGATTGGCATAGGGCAGGGTTACCAGTCCCGGCGTCAGGCAGTAAACAGTGTCGTTAACCAAAATTTCCGGCAGGGGCACCACTTCCATATTCATCGTTTCGGAGTTGGCGCAACCGCTTACCGGGTCGTCAAAAGTATAGGTCACCGTATGTACTCCCACGCCTGCCGCTACCGGATCAAAACTATTGCCACTGATGCCGTTGCCCGTCCAGGTGCCTCCATTGGGGGTGGCGGCTCCGAGGGAATATGGGGCGTCGTTGATGCAGAGCAACTGCTCATTGGGCAGCGCGATGGCCGGCACCGGCACTACTTCGATCACCATGCTGTCGAGCAGCACACAGGTGGCCCCTTCGATGGCATAGACGATCAGATTCTCCCCCACATTGTCGGCAGAAGGCGTAAAAATAGCCCCCGTTACGCCGTTGCCCGTCCAGGTACCGCCCCCAGGTGTACCCACCAAATCGATGGGCGCGCTGGTTTCACAAACTACTGTATCGGGGTCTGCGCTGATGGCTCCCAGCGGAATTATGTCAAAATTTTGAAAGACGGTATTCGTGCCACATTGATTGGTCACCGTCACTTCCACGGTGTAATTGCCGGGGCTGGTATAGCTGATATTTTGGGGATAGGTATCGGTAGAACTGGCCGGGGTACCTCCGGGAAAGCTCCACTGTACAGAGGAAATACTTCCAAAATTGGCTAAAAATTCGACATTGTCAGAGGAAAAATCCAATACTGCCGATTCGCAGGCATTTGGAATGGGATCGAGTACCACATCCGGCACACCGATGATGACCAGGGTGGTGTCCCAAACATCGGCACTGCACTCGTTGGCAGCTTGAAGTGAAACGGTGTACGAGCCTGATTCTGTGAAAAGTACCTGGAGGTCTGTAGAAGTACTGTTGTAAGGATCGACGTATTCCCACCCGCTGTTGGGGGCTATTGCCCAAACGAAATTCAGATTCTCTCCGGTTGATTGATTGGTAAAAGTACCGATGGTGGGCAGGCATTCGTCATCGGTAGCGGGAGAAGCCCCGGTAGTCAATTCGCCGGCCACCGTCGCGTCGGATGCTTCTATGATCTCTACCTGTTCGCTAACGCTGTACTCGCCGCAACTGGGGCTGTTGACGGTCATCGTGATGGTGTAATTGCCGGGGATCAGAAAAACGACTTCAATCTCTTCGGAAGCAAAGGTATTGCCGGAAATGATCTCCCAGTGGACTCCCGGCACCCCGGGGCTTATACTCCAACTCGGCGATAAGTCGGTACAGTTGCCGCCGATCACCTCTACCAATCCGTTCGACACATTTGTAAAAGTATATTCATCCGACACGCAGGAAGTATCCGGTTGGTTCGATACGAAGACCAGGTCGGGAGGGCTGCTCAGCTCGATCGGTTCGATGGTGGCCTGCGACGATCCACAGGGGTTGGAGGCCTGTACTTGCACGTCGAAGGCATTGTCGTAATTTCCCGTAGAGGTGGTTTGACCGCAGGAAGGTTCCAGAAAGGTGTAGGAAAAACTATTGGGCACATTGTCCTGGGTATAGGTTTCGATTACTTCTCCACTTACGTAAACAGTGTAGATGGTTCCGGTGGTATTGCTGGTGGTATTGGTGATCGGAAACTCGATGGTAGCCGGCACACAAAGGCCTACCGTGTTGCCAGGGTTGGCCAATCCAACCGAAGGATTGCTGCCATTGTACAACAGGTAAGAACGGGAATTGGTGCAGCCATTTACGGAAGTGACCGACACCGTTATATCGTAGTATCCGTAAGAATTGTAATCGTGGGTGATGGTGGCGGTATTCGGAAAAGTCGTGTTGTCAAATGTTTCTACGCTGCCGTCGCCCCAGTTGATCTCGTAGCCGGTATTGTCGTCGTAAGTAGTGGAAGCGTTGTATATTTCCAGGGTTATTTGCGGGCTACCGCTGCACACCCGTATCAGGCTGTCTTCCAGGATTCCGCTCCCCGGCAAAACGCCAATGGTGGGGTCTGACACTCCCTGTACCTCGATGTTGAGGGTGTTGCAGAGGTTGCCATTTTCATAAACCGCTACTGCATATGTAATATCAATGTTATTTTCCGGAAAGGAGAATCCCACGATCGACCCCGTCAGGTCCATCGTCCCGTCATTGTCGAAATCCCATTCGTAGGTTCCACTGGGGGCATCCACTTGAAAGGAAACAGGCGTATTGGCGCAGGGGGCGACATCGGAAACGGTAATGTCGCATTGACCGTACAGTACCTGACCGGCCAGCATACTTACAAGAAATGTCGATATAATGTGTAGATTTTTCATAGTAGATTATAGTTTGTCTGAGTGTTCTCATCAGGTTTTAGAAAAAATGATAGCAATCCAGTTTTCTTTTTTTACCTCCTCTTCTCATATGGTTGCCTTTAATGCCGCCGCCGCCACTTCCTCCGAAGAGGGAAATGCCGGCATTGGTATTCCACCTGAACGATATTTCGTAAACGCCTCCCGCCCGGGTGCCCACGCCGGTGGTGTTGGCGTCGTAGCTGAAACCCAAAAACACGGTTTGTCCATTGTCCATATTCATATAAGCACCCAGAGCGAAAATCCAGGCATTGGTATTTTTGTGGTGCGAAAAGACGTTTTTGTTTTGGTACATCGCACCGATGTAATATCCTTCGTAGAGGAAGTAACCTCCGTAGGTGAAAACTTGCAGGTTTTCCTTAAACTGAAAAAGGCCCTCTCCCTGAATGTCCACTTTCAGATTGGGCGATATCATCACCTTGTTTTTGGTGGTGTTGAAGTAGGTGAGTGGGATCATAGATCCCGCATGGAGTGTAAGCCGTGGCGACAGTTGGGTTTCGAGGTTTTGCAATGACTCTCCTCCCAGGTTGGAACCGAAAAGGGCCGGCAGATGATGGATGCTCACCCCGATACTGTGGCGGAGGTCACGTATGGTTCTCTTCTTTAGTTTTAAGTCGGATTTGAACCGCCACAACAACCCCATATTGAAATCGGTGTAGGTCACCTTGTCCAAAAGCGGGATGAAGCTGGTGGCATATACATCGCCATTGACTGCATCCAATTGGTCGGAGAACACGAGCTTGTCCCAATCAATCGTTTTTTGGTTCCACAGCCCCTCCAGCCCGATGTGAATATTGTGGCCATCCATTGGAATGAGGTAGGAGTACGACAAGCCGACGGAGGTCGAATTGAGTTGGGCCAACCCCTGCGTATCGTGAAAAAAGCTAATGCCGATCCCACTGTTAATGAAGGGTTCCTGCAACTCCACGCTAAAGCCATAAGTTCGAAAGCCATCGTCGACTTTTGTCCATTGCATTCTGGATACGCCTGCCAGACTGACCCCATCTTCCAACCCCGTAAAAGCCGGGTTTAAATAGATGCGGTTGGCGTAAAACTGGGAGAAAGAGGGATCCTGTGCAAACCCCTGAACTACAACCAGTGCTAAGATAATTGTGTATATTTTTCTCATGGTATCGTTTGTTGTTATCCGGATAATTCACTGAATGGTTATGCAAAATATGCCGCCATAATGGACCTTTTTGGCAACAGCCATCAGCTCCATTACAGCAGCAATGGGGGGACAATCACACTCTTAAAGGTGACTGGTGTTCAGGCGCATACCTCGCCCATTTGGACCGAATACATTTCAGCCCACCAACGATATGTTATGGGATTTATTCAAGAAGGGGGAAAGAAGAGACAGTTGGTTAATAGTCGTTTTTCATTATTGAAATGACATATATGTTCACTTCAAAGGTGTTAGCAACAATAACCTTGCCAAGAGATAAAAAATAAGGATATGAAAATAGTGGAATATGAGAATTTTAGTTAAGGCTCGCTCGAAAAATAAATTCCGTTAAAAAAAGGAGGTTACCTGCCAGCCGGCAGGCTGGTTTTTTGAGCTTTACTAAGATGGTGGTTGACGCAATATCCGTTTGAGGGCGGTAAACATATTCTTCTCAAGAATATCGTAGCTACCATCGGAGAGAAAGACGGATTTCATGTCGGCCATAAGGATATTGATCTGGTCGTTGGAGTAGCCAAGGCGTTCTGTGGTCGACATGATCTTTTGAATCCTTTCGTAGTCACTGTCTGTTTCAAATTCCTGGCGGACCTGTTCAAAAGCGGCGTCTTCCACTTTGGAGCGCATCAGCTTTTTTTCCTCTTCGGTGATCACAAAGTCGGCATTTGCACAGTAGAGCAACAGGTAGGCTTTTAGCTCTTTTTTTGTCCAGGTGGTGGTGATGTCTTTCACAGCAGGGTATTTTAAAATGATTGGTTTTTAGTGTGCAAAGATACAAACCCTGGAGAAATTTTTCTGCAAAGTGATTACCTGTATCATTTTTTATTCCGCGAGGCCACCGTATCTTGGGCAGCGAAAATCACCTCTATGAAAAAAATCTTCAAAAAAGCATTCGACGCCTATCAAAAAATACCCTCCGCTCCTACCAATCCGGAAAAGAAAGACATCGGCGGGCCGTTCAAAATAGAAGACTTGTACGAGTCGGAAGATGGCGATTCGGACAAGTCCGTCGCACGCGGGCTGGATGAAAAACTGCGCCAGGCCTATTTTTGGCTAACCAATACCGCCATCATCAGCCCTTATTACGACATCGAGTTCGATGATGGGGACGCCCGCAGTTTCCGATTTGGCGACAGCGGCGTAGAGGTCACCCTTCCCAACGGGCAAAGCTATTCCAGTTTTGTACTCATACCCCTGCTCAACCTCGCCGTCCGCGGCAAATGTTTGATCGTGGGCGGTCCCGGTCGGGGCAAAACTGCCACTTCCATTCTGATGGGGTTGTTGGCCGGCTATTCCAAGATCGATGTGATGCGCGCCATCCAGCATGGACAACCGCAGATGACCATTTCCGACTTGCTGGGCCACCCCTTGCCTGCCGACATGGTCAAAGCCGAAAAGACATCCGACATCCGCATTGCCTGGCGTAAGTGGCTGGGCATGCGCGTGAAAATTATTGACGAATACAACCGCATTCCCACCCGCACCCAGTCGGCCTTGCTCACAGTATTGTCGGACAACTACGCTGAAATTTTTGACCAGGTATTCGAATGCCCCGAAGCCGCCTGGTACCTCACCGCCAACGACGATGCCGGCGGCGGAACTTATCAGGTCATCGAGGCGTTGAAAGACCGGATCGACATCGTCATCAGAGCACTGCATTTCAACACCCGGTTTATTGAAGATCTGCAACGACGCATCGAACTCAACTTCAAACCGGAGGCGATCATTCCCGAAGAGATCATATTTCCCGAAGAGGAACTCGACCTAATCAATCAGCAGATCCGCATGGTGGAGATCGCCCCCCCCATCCGAAAACGCATTGAGTTTTTCTGTCGCCAATTTGAATTTTTTGAACCGGCTTCTACGCGTCTGGAATATATGACCAAAGACACCGCCAAGCTGTCCGGCATGGACATGCGCACTCTGTTTCAAAAGGATACCGGAAAAGACAAGATCAAAGACCTGGGATCGCAAACCATCAACGGACTATCGGTGAGAAAGATCATGACCCTGCTGATGTTTTCCAAAGCACTGGCTTATTTCCGGGGGCACTCGGAGGTATCGCTCGAAGACGTTCGGCAAATACTGCCTTTTGTGTTGCACGATACTTTGTCGCCCCATTTTGAATCGCCTTTTTTCGACCAACCCGGCAAGGAGGCTTATCGGGTAGACCGGATACAATGGCTTCGGCACCTCTTCGATCTGGCCTGTGAAGATTTTCTCAGCCTCCAGCTCGATACCAACGACCCGGTGGAGGCTTTCAGTGAACAATTCAACAAAGGATTGGAAAACGTAACCCTCCGGGAAGTGGATGCCCGCCTGCTGGCCCTGGAACAACAATTGCAAGTTTGGGCCTCCGAAAAAAAACTGTACGGCTACCGCGCCGATGACATTCTAAAACTAAAATACTTCCATCAGCGTTACAGCAATTACAAACGATGGCTTCAATGGAGAAAATAACTTATCAGCCACTGATCGATCACCTCAAAAAGGAGGCCGGCACCTACAATGCCCAATACCAAACACACGAACTGCAACGCGGCTCCATTGATAAAAAGCTACTCACCGAATGGATCGTGGAAGTAGGTGAATCGATCGTCATTGGGGTGGAATCGGTAGCTCCCGGCAACGTTCAGCGGGTCTTTCCACCCGTTTATCAGCAGATACTTTCGTTCCTTTCCGGCAGTCATTTGATGACCGAACCCGGGCTTTACAAGCAAATATTGCTGTTGGGTCAGTACGCCCCAACACCCATGGCCACCGCCCCAAACCGACTACTGAAAGCCTTCGTTAGTGCTGCCAAAACGATCCACCGGTTTCAACCCGGCAAGGTGGGCGCTTGGTTGCATTTGATGCAACGCGTACTGCCCTTCGCCTCTTCGGTAGACGACTGCCTGCACATTGGTCGGATCAATGCCTGGCTTTGTGGCATGGCCCATCTCCGTCAGCGAGCACTTGACAGTTATCGTGGGTTGCCTTTTGCCACCCAGTCGGCATTCTCAGAATTGGATATTGCCGAAGATTTTTCCAGTCTTTTTGACACGCCCTGGTCCGACCTGGTGCCTAATGATGAAAAGGGCATCTGCCTGATCGGTCATTTTTCGGGGTTCAATGGCGGTTTCGACGCTCCTCCTGTTTTGGCAAATGTCAATGACCATGTTTTTGCCACGGATGGAAAAAATCATTATGCAGTGTTCGCCGATCGGTTTGGATGCATACTGCTTGCGCAAAAATCAGTGGATGAGAACGATGTATTTTCCGCCGCTCAAACAATAGACTTACAACCCCATGATATTAGGTTCGACGATGTTTACTCCGCAACCGTTCACCGCGATACGCTTTTCCTGACCCGGTCGTCGTCGCATCATGTGTATGTATTTCCGCTGAACCGACAATCGTCTATCCAATGACAGAACTTAGGAATATGGCCTTATGGCAATCGGCCTGGCCCGATGCCAAAAAGATATGGAGCGACTTTGTCCGCCTCCGGGAACCCGTTTGGTGCATCACCACTGAGGAAGCCAGGAAAGAAGGACTCAAAGGCAGCTTTGCGATGATCCGTCTGAAAGACCACCGCATTGTGATCGACCTGGAGGCAGCAGAGCAATTGGGGGTATCCTCCTACGCCCTGCAAATACTCGCCCACGAAATCGGCCACCACATCTATACGCCTGCCAATTTGTACGACAATTCCCGGCTGCTCTCCCGCATCAGGTGGGGGCTGGCGGGCCTGGAAAACCGGGCCCCTTTTGTCGCCAACCTCTACGAAGACCTCCTCATCAACGACCGCCTCCACCGCCTAAAAAAACTGGATATGGCCGCCGTGTTTGAGCAAGTCAATAAAGGGATCCCTTTTTCTAAATTGTGGACTTTGTACATGCGAAGCTATGAGTATTTGTGGAAACTCAAGCGGGGAACTCTAGCTGTAGCCCCCTCTTTTTACTCCGATGAACTGGATGCCGATGCTTCGCTCATGGCTGCCCTTGTCAGGAGTTTTGCCAATAATTGGATAGAGGGCGGAGGGCGTTTTGCCGCCTTGCTATTTCCCTACCTGATGGAAGAAAAGGACTACGAAGCCGGTAGGCACTCGCTGATTCGATTGCTCGACGCGGAAGCTGCGGGTCAGGGAGCAGGGGTTATATCCGGGCTCACGGAGTTGGATGTAGAAGGAATGTTAGAAGCAATTGACCCTCGCAGTGAGGCATTAAAAGGTGCAGACTCCGGCAGGGAAGAAACAGGCACCACTCCCCTGCCGGTAGCTGGCAAAAACGAGCAAGGGGGTACGGGCCCCCGCCAACGCTATCTCAACCCCGGTACCTACATCGACTTTCAGCAACAGCTCAATCCCAACATGGATGCCCAACAACTGACCAACAATTATTACCGCGAAATAGCACTTCCACATCTGATCCCTTTTCCGGCAGACAGCCGCTCACCCGAAAGCCATACCTCTCCCGAAGGTACCACCGATTGGGACATCAGCGATCCGGTGGAAGAGATCGATTGGCTGGAGACAGCCATCTACTCTCCACACCTGCTGCCAGGCCACCATACCCGAAAGCGGATCTATGGCTTATCGCCCGACGAAGGTGGTAAGTCGATCCCTTGTAATGTGTACATCGGAGTAGATTGTTCCGGCTCTATGACTAATCCAAGCCGGGGGTTTTCCTGGCCGGTTTTGGCAGCGACCATTATTGCGCTTTCGGCCTTGCGGGCTGGCGCCAAAGTGATGGGATGCCTTTCCGGGGAGCCGGGGAGCTATTTGCAAACCAATGGATTTACCCCCATGGAGACAGAAGTACTTACCGTGCTGACGTCCTACCTCGGCACGGGATATGCTTTTGGCATTGGCCGCCTGGAGAAGCCTTTCGGCAAACCACTCCAATCGAAGACCCACATCGTGCTCGTAACGGATGACGATATTTTTGCCATGTTGGATGGAAAAAGAATGGATAAACCCTGCGACCATTGGGCATTGATAGAAACAGCACTGACAAATGCAGGCGGCGAGGGCTCCATAGTACTACACTCGCACCGCGACTGGCATTCCGATCAAGTCGAAAGACTACAATCCATGGGCTGGAGGGTCTATTATGTGACCGATGAAGAAGAATTGTTGGATTTTGCCGCGGATTTTGCGCAAAACCGATACGGGAATCGTTCTTCGGCAATATGACAACCTTTAGTGTTGTTATACTCTTCAATGGATAAATTTGCGATTTTCTTGCACTCGTCCGCCCCTTAACCCCCTACCATACCTAACGGCAGGCAAGAAGTGGGAAATCCACGCGCAAAATCACAAATTTTTCAACGAACAAGTATAATTTATTTGATAATTCAACAATCGTAAAACCCACATTATGTACTACAAAAAAATAAAATCAGGCGACACGATCATCGAATTCCATAACAATTGGTTGGGGGTGGAAACCATCATCGTCAATGGGCAGGTGGTGTCGAAAAAATCGTCGATTATGGGCACCGACCACCCTTTTACCGTGATGGAAGATGGTCATACCATTGGTTATGTCCTCATCACTAAGGTAAGCCAGAACATGGAGGTATTGATCGACTTGAAAAAAAACGGTGTAATGGAGCAGGAGGATGTAAAGGTCCCGTTTGGCGGCAGACCGCGAACACCTAAGAACCCAGCGAAAAAGAGAGGCGTCGTTTTGCTGAATAAGTACGACATTGATGAAGCCATCGTCGAATTGAATAAAGCCCTGAAAGTGAATGCCCACGATCCCGAGACCTGGTTTCATCTGGCCTGCGCCCATTCCATCGTGGAAGATACCAAAGAAGGGTTTGAATGTCTTAAAAAGGCGGTGGCCTACCATTTACCCGACACGGAGGAGATATTCAATCACGATATGCTGGCGTTCCTGCGGATGCACGAAGCCTTTGAGGCCTTCCACCAATCCAATTTTTCACAGTACGACGAGGCTCTTCTGGTTACTACGCAAACCAGGAAGAAGGATTCAAAGGATTATCCGTACGATTTTGATAACAAGCGTTTTACAATAGTCCAAAATTCGGCAAACGGAAAAGCAGATGCGCAAACCCAATTTCGTTTTTCCCAGGAAGGTGATCTGGTCACCGCGGAATACTTCGGTGGCGATATACGATCCGGAAAGATCATTGCCAAACTCATCGGCAATCAACTCGATATGCGCTATCAATGTATCACCTCCTCTGGCGAACTTAAGTCGGGGAAGGCTATGGCCGACATTTCTGTGGATGACCGCGGTAAAATACGGCTACATCTCGATTGGGAGTGGCTGGACGGCGATGGCTCCGGAGGAAGGTCGGAGTATGTGGAACAATAAGCGGTTGGATGTTGGAAAATTTTGGGGGAGACGGAAACTTTTTCTTGGGGTTTGGGGTTTTGGGGTTTTGGGGTATAGTGATTCCGAAAGGCCCTGATAGCAATAGGAAGGGACAAGTTCGACCTTCGGCTTGTTCCGACAGGTAGGTTTGGTGGTGAGGAAGAGCAGGCATTTAATTACGAAAAAATAAGACATTCGGTATAAGTATCCCTTTGAAAAAATCCATATGCTTTCCCAAAAATGTAAAAATCTGTTTTGAACGTATTCCAACTGACCAGTCGACTCAAAAAATGTCCGTCCGAATTCCTCCGACCATCCAACTTAAAGGAAGCCAACGGCGTACATACCCCTGCACTGATTGCAGATATTTACCGCAAGATTGTCGGTGATTATATGGCCGATTTCGACCTACCGGATGCGGCCACTTTTCAGACTTACACTGCTGAACATCTGATCAGCATACAGATCGCTTGCTGGCTGTTGGCGGCGGAGGAGTTTGAAGGAGATTTGATGTTGTTGGAAAAAGTAGACCGATTGCTGTTTGAAAAACTTGGAGAGCTCAGTACTTTTGTTGCCCCCCAACAATGGGTCGATGACGAAGACCGCGCCGAAGAATTTGTCCGCCTGACCCTGAAATGCTGTGCCATTTTGCCGGAAGGCGAAACCCCTGAAGAGGCCGACGACCGGTACGATGCCCTCAGCACCATCAAACGACAAGGGGTACTGGAAAAATCCCGCGCCGCCTACGAACGCATGATCGCCATCCGCAAAAAAATGGCCGAAGACAGGGCCCGCGAAGCCGCAAATCCTTATGGCCGTGAATAAAAAACCCAAAATAGGACTTTCCAATCGGGAGCGATTTCCCCTGATCGACAATCTGGGTTTTCTCAAACAGCTCATACAGGACAGTCATGCTCCCCGCTACAATTTTGAAAGTGGCGACCGGCTTGAGGAACCTCACTTCCTTCAAGTTAAACAATATGCACACAACATTCGCCACCAAAAGCGTTTTTGGATGCCGGGACAACTCCCTGACTGGATGGACGATTTTTTGAAAAAGGCCATTCAATCGGTTCCCTTTTATCAGGAAAGACCCGCCCGCTTCGCCGACCAACCCACTATTTGCCGAAAGGATATTCAACTGGCACCCTGGAATTTCGTACCCACAACACATTCTCTCCGCGACATGCTGGTGTATCAGACCTCCGGCACCACCGGCCCGCCGATGGATGTATTGTTCGACCCCGTATCCCAGGCGTGCTGGATACCACAGATGGAATCCATACTCGACAGCTACAACATTACTATTACACGTGACCCCAGTCGGGTTGCCATAGCCATGATCTGTGCCCAAAACAATACGTTGACGTATGCTTCTCTCTCGACCTATTTAGGTGGCGCAGGCGTATTAAAACTAAATCTGAACGCTGCCGACTGGAAGCAAGCCACCGATCCGGCCCAATACCTTGAGACATACAATCCCGAAATTCTAACCGGCGACCCCTTTGCCTTTCTGGCTTTGCGCCAACTGGCTCCCAACCTCCGCCCAAAGGCCATGATCTCATCAGCCATGAAACTGACCAGTAGTGTTCGCCATGAATTGGTGGATCACTTCCAATGTCCCATGATCGATGTCTATTCCATGACGGAATGTCGTAACATTGCTTTTGCAAAAGAGGACTTCCATCAGGCCATTCGCCCCGAATTGTACCTGGAAGTGTTCGATCCAAAGGTGGATGAGGTATTGCCTTACGGCGAAATGGGTGAGCTGGTGGTCAGCGGCGGCAACAATCCCTACCTTCCTCTGATCCGTTATCGTACGGGCGACCATTGCCGCCTACGAATAGAAAACGGTGTGCCCTGTTTGTACGATCTGGAGGCACGGGAGCCGGTGTTGTTTTACGATTCCAACAAAGGATTTATCAATAATGTCGATATTTCCAGGGCGCTGTCAGAGCTGCCGTTGATGGATTTCAGCTTGCGCCAAAAGAGGGATTATTCATTGGAATTTTTGGGGTATGCTGATGAAGTAGATGAAAAGGAAATCCGGCGGGCATTGGAGTCGGTTTTTGGTGTAAGCCTGGTACTAAACGTGCGTATTCTTCCGGTGAACGCCCACTCCGGAGATAAGTTGATCCGGTATGCTGGTGAATGGGAGGTGGATTTGTAATTATGTTGTTATTTACCGCAAGGAAGCTAACGGATATAGGGCAGTTCCGGTTGCGGCAATAGTGCATGCAGCACCATTTCGTATCCTTCTTTGGCAAAAAACACCATCAGGACAATGACTGCTGCCAGGACGATGGCCACCCCGATGTTGTTGTTGCGGATCTCTGCTGCTTCATCCATATTGGTTGTCATTCTGGTGAAGAGGTAAAAGCCGAGGTAATTGATGCCAAACGCCATAACAAATCCGATCAACCAATAGAGCGAAACGTAACCGGCGATGAGCAGAAAAGAAGTATCTCCCCCCGAATCGAGGATGGTGAGCAATGACCGGATGGGCCCCAGCGATGCCGACATCAGCAATCCCAGGGCAAAGAGTAAGGCAGCGATCACGATAGCGGAAGCCACGTTGATGTCCCTTCCGATATTGAAAATTTTTAGAAAAGCCCATTTGTACAACTTGTAGCCAAGAAAGAGAAACAGGGCGCCTGCACCAATGGAAAAGAGTAGAAAGAGTAGTGATTTGAGTATCATGTAATTTTATTGTTATTTCAAACTAATGTACCATTCATTCATTTTGTGTGGGCCGCGTGGGTTCCTGCCCAATGGCCATCCTCTGTTGGTGGTTTCCCAAAAATAATATTCGATTCCGGTAGTAGGGTCTTCGACCTTATCGCCACTAAAATTGTCGGGGACCATTCCAAATCCAAGTACGGCATGCCGGTGTATATCGCTCGTCAGAATGGCGACCGGAAAACCCAGGTCTTTCAGGATGCTAAATAAAAACAGACTGCGGGTATCACAATCGCCCTTGAGCGTATACATAAATTGCAGGGGAGAATGCACTCCTTTGCGGACATTTTCGGCGCAGGGGTTACGGTCGAATCCTGCCCTTCGGTATTTAGGTCGGAGGTTGAGGTGCCAATCGCAACTAAAACTCAAGGGGTTGCCTTTGGGCGTCCGCTTACATTCTTCGAGATAGTCGTTGCAAGCTCTTCTGTGTACGAGGGTGTACGGAATGTACTGCACAAAACTGACAATCATCTTGGCGGCTTCCATGCGGTTGAGTTTGTGCTCGTAGATGACCTGATAAAACTCATCGGCCATCGATTTGATAAAACCACCCTCCTGGGAAAGCATGTAGCGATAATATTCATTGAGGGTATATGGAATGGTAGAAGAAGAGAGGTATCGTTTGGATAGTTTTTCAAAATCGCGGAGGCAGATGTGCTGCTCGAGTTCAAATTTTTTCCGGGCCATCGGACCACGCCAAAATAGCTTGCGCTCCATGAGGTGGCAGTGATAGCTGGAGTCGTACTGCGTTGGAATAGCAATTTGAATGAGCTTCATCTGCTCTTCTTCTTGCTGCGCGGTTACACTAAAGCTTGTATTCAAATCGTATACAATCTTTCCTGCAACAAACAGAAAAACAAGCACCCAAAGCAGACAATTGCTGTTGGAGGATTTGGTTGGTTGGCTCATGGTTTTTGGCTATGGCAATTTTCTTCATATCGACAAAGACTGTTTAGTACTTGGCCAACCGAACAGTATACCGTAGTTGCCGGTCAGCTTCAAAAACCCGCAACAAATATACACCATTTGGCAAAGAAGGAAGCTGTATCGGATGATTTAGTGGTGCTTTTCCGCTAATCTGCTCGTGGTAGATATCTCTGCCCCCAATTGTATAAATGGTGAGTATGGGATTTTCCAATTCAAAATCCGAATGGATGGTCACGGTCTCACCGAATGGATTGGGGAATACTTCGATGCGGCCATAGGTACTTATTTCAGTACTGCTGGTCACGGAGTCACAGGGTATTTCGTCAAAATGAATGGTTTCGGCTCCTGGGTAGGTGAAGCACCTTAGCTTCACGTTGTATAACCAGTCGCATAACCCAGTTTCAATGAAATGGAAAAAATTGACTACGCTGCCGATTCCTTCGATGATCTCCCCTTTATCATAATTTTCAGGAAAAGAAATTTCTTCATCATCGTAGTCATCATAGGTAATGTAAAATTTTTTCAGTTCAAATGTGTCATACAAAAAAGGGTGGATGGAGTCTACGCGAATGTAAAACAAGGAATCGCCAAAGAGGTTAAAGTCCGGCCAATATTCCAGCGTTATAGTATCTCCAGGCAAAGCACCATAATCGTACAACATCAAAAAGCGCTGGAGGGTAGTGTCGTAGTAAAAAAGTTTTTGATCTTCTTCGTATAAGTACTCCACGTGCGAACGAAAATCACAGGTAGCATAAGTTCTGTGATATATCTTGCACTGCTTTTGGTCGATCAGGGTATCGCCTTCAATGTAACACCTGTTGGATTTGAAGCCGGATGTCCAGAATTCAATCAAATGATAGTGCCATTCTGTTCCGTCGGTCAGCAGGGATTGGCCTTTCGTTTGTGGGAGCATAATGAAAAATAGAAAGATCGTTGTTAGGAGGTGCATTTTCATTTTTTTGATTTTTAGATGAGCTAATTTTACCTTTTTGAAGCATTAAAAGGTAAAAAATTCTGTGGTAATATAGTAAATGTTCCGTACCATTGCCGTCTTAAAATATAATATGACTGCCAGACTGCTTTTTTAATGCCCGTAATCAAAAAATCCAGCTACCCCGGTCCTCCCCGTTACCAGTTCAACGGCCACCTGCAATCCATCTGTCCTGCGCTGATGCGAAAGGTATCGGTCGACTACGAACGCGAACGCCTCACCCTGTCCGATGGCGATTTCGTCGATCTCGACTGGGTCGACAAGGGCAGCCGCAATATTATTGTTTTAACGCATGGGCTGGAGGGCGGCACCGACCGCCACTACATGATGGGGATGGCCAAGATCTTTGCCCAACAGGGGTGGGATGTCCTCGCCTGGAACTGCCGCTCCTGCTCCGGCGAAATGAACCGCAAACTCCGCCTCTACAACCACGGCGAGATCGGCGACCTTGCGGAAGTCCTCCACCACACCCTCCGCACCAAAGACTACGAAAAGGTCATACTAATTGGATTCAGCATGGGCGGCAATATCAACATGAAATACCTCGGCGTACACGGCAACAACCTACCAGATGCACTGTACAAATGCGTGGCCATCTCCGCCCCCTGCGACTTGTACAGCTCCGTTAAAAAACTCGACCAGCCCCGTTCCAGGCTATACAAAAAATATTTTTTGAAAATGCTGAAAAAGAAGATGATGGTCAAGTCTCAACAATATCCACACGTTATTGACTTCTCACTTTTCCACAAGGTGGACAAATGGGAGGATTTCGACAATTATTTCACCGCTCCACTCAACGGTTATAAAGACGCTCAGGACTTTTATCGCCAGGGGTCAGCCCGCAACTTCCTGGAAGGCATCACCCTCCCCACCCTACTCATAAATGCACGCAACGACCCCATCCTCACCCCGGAATGTTTTCCGGAAGACATCGCGCGGTCGCATACGCATTTATTTCTGGAAACTCCCCCTAACGGCGGGCACGTGGGGTTTGACCTGTGGCGGCAGGAGTACGCCTGGACGGAATACCGGGCGCTGGAATGGGCTTTGGGTTAAGGCTTTTTTCAATCCCGAATGATCGTAACGGTTTTAGTTCTGTTTTTTCGAATCCGGTAAGTTCCAAAATTGATTACGATGCCATCCACGATTTTAATGTCGATGGTATTGGGTTTAATCCATCCTTCTGTTTTTGCCTTTACGATAATTTTATTTTCGCCAGGCCTTAGCGGCAATTCAACAAATCTACTCCATTTGGTCAATAGTTTTCGCTTTGAAATTATCTGTCCGTTTACCTTTACGGTGATTACGTCGCCGTCGAACTGGTGGTAATCTTTTATCTGCAATTTGACCTTATCACTTTGAGTATGGATGGTGCTGTTTACAATTTTTGTATGAATACCCAAATGCCCTTCATTTGATTTTACAACGGCAATTTGGTGGAGCTGTAACCTGCTGGAATCGGGACTTAAGTTTTCGTTTTTCAATTCAATTTTAAGGAAAGTGAATCTGTTTCCAAATGGAATTTTTCCAGATAGGTTTAGGAATCGGTTATTTTCATTTACCCGGCCAACATTTATCCACGTTTGAGCATTTTCCGATAAGGAGACGGTAGCACTTCCCAACCACTCCTCCGCAAAAATATATATGTCAGCCCCGTTTACGTCTTTTATGCTATTGCGCCTAAACCGGAAAATGGCATAGTCCCTGTTTTTCAATAAAATGTAGTTTGGACTGTAGGTGCAAGAATCCGTAGTTATTTGTCCTTCTACAATTTTCTTTTTGATCTGGTAACTTACAGAGTCAAATGCATCGACGTTGTATGCAATCAGTTTTTTTGCAAACAATACTTTCCTGGCAGGAATCGCTAACTCCTGATCGCCAATGTTAAAATAGACTGCCTTGGCAATTTGCTGACCGCTCATTACTTGTACCCCCAAAATCAACCCAAGAATCAATGGAAGCATATTGTTCATAACCCCTCTGAAAACAAACTTCCGTCGTTTTTATTTTCCAGGACAAGTTTTTTAACGAATTTCAGCTTTCAGCACTCATCCCTCCTCCACTTTCATCACCTGAATAGCCAGCAGTGAAATAAGACAATAAGCCAAAAAATAATAAAAGCCGGAATGCAACTGGGCATGCACACTTTCATTTGATTTGGTCGCCAGAAAGGCCAGAAAAACACCCACCACAAACACATCCGCCATAGACCATTTGCCAATGATGTAAACAAACCGGTGCAACGCAGCCCGGTTGGTTAGCCTTTTGGCAAATAAAACAAACAATAATACCACAGCCTTTATCACCGGCACAACAATACTGAAAAACAAGATAAGAAAGGCGACCAGCGTATTGTCGTTTTCGTGCAGGGTCTGGATGGTCTTTACGATGCTCTGCGTGGTTTCGTGCAAGGCCAGCTCTCCTATGATCGGCAACTTGGCTGCTACCTTAATACTTAAAATGGGTTCGAATAATCCCGGGTACAGACATATCAGGGAGAGTAGTATCAGCCCCAGAGCGATTTTATTGCGTAAGGTCATGCTTTGCAAAATCGTTGGTGAGCCGCGAAGATAGGGTTCTTTTGTTGTTGGGATTAGATTATGTTGTGGAATAAAAAAATATTTTTCAACATTTTTTTTAAAATCTTTCTACTCCACCAAAAACGCATAACAACGCCTCACTTCCTCCCCCTCATTAAGCTGGATGTGATAAGTGCCGCAGTCCCAGGCCGAAAAATCGACATACTGAAGTGGCTTATCGACGAAAGAAAACTCGAAATCCGCCTTTTTCTTCCCGGAATCATCGAAAACGGTTAATCGCAATGATCGACCATAGTAGGCGTCGAGATGCATGGCTACCCGGCCAGCTTCCTCCTCCATGTAATACAGGAGCTCGCTGTGCGGATCGTACGATTTGCGTACTGCAGCCGCCGGTTTTTCGAGGCAGCCACATACTACCTGGGTGTCTTCTTCACCCAGCACGACTGAATCGGTAGGAGAAGGGACAATTCCAGCAGTTCCATTCCCCGAAAGGGAAGAAGCGAATGCAACCGGAAGAGAGGAAAAACTTAACAATAAAATTACACAGATTAAATACCTGGACAAAATGGTGCTCATCAGATCGTTATTTAAGGGGTTAATTTTAGTATAGATTGTTATTCTTAGTATAGATTGTTATTCACTGCAAAGCTACCCCCATCTAATACCGGCTCGCCATTTCATTAGACCAGTGGGCACCAGTCATCGACAAAATCGTGTATTTTTGGCTCCTCCCAATAATAGGTCGAACCAGGACGGCTGAACCCCACATGCCCACCATATCGAGGCATTAATAAATGAAGATGGGCCTCCGATCTGGCCTCCTTTACGGGAAAACAAGTCGACGACAGAAATGGATCATCCAGGGCATTGATGATCAGGGTCGGCAACCGAACATCCTGTAGAAATGGCCTACTACTGCATCTGTCGTAGTAGTCGGCAGCATCTTTAAAGCCATGCAGTGGGCCGGTAAAATATTCGTCAAAATCGCGGAGGTTCTTCACCTTGTCCAGATCACCTATGGGCACCTCATCTGGAAATTGCCGGTGCTTGGCAAGGGCCTTTTTTCGCAGTGACTTTAAAAACCGCCACTGATAGAAGCGATTCTCCGGTTTGAGCAACTCCACCGCCCCACCCGCCAGGTCAACCGGAACAGAGACCGCTACTACCGCCTTTATTTTTGAGTCGAGAGGGAATACCCGGTCGTTGGCATATTTGAGCACCAGATTACCTCCCAGGCTGAACCCCACCAGCACCAGCGAACGGTAATCATCAGCTACTTTTCCAATAATGGTATCCAGGTCAGCAGTGGCCCCGCTGTGATACATTTGAAGCTGGCGGTTCATCTCGCCACTGCAGGAGCGATAGTTTACCGCCACCACATCCCATTTGTTTTCGTGAAGGAGCTTTGCCGTACCCCGAATGTACTGCGAATCAGAGCTCCCTTCAAGGCCGTGGCAAAGGATAGCCAACCGCGAGTGACCGCCGTTCAACCAGTCGAGATCGAGAAAATCGCTATCAGGAGTAGGTATCCGCTTTCGCAAAAAGGGCGGCCGGACGATTTGGCGAAACAAAGCCGGGAAGACCGTATTGAAGTGGGGATTGCGAAATGGCAGCAAGGGCCGATAGTCGTCTTTTGGTCGCAGTGGCATAGAGTGATCAGTATACTTTTCGGAGGCAAATATACATTATTTTACTTCCCTGGTCTTTGCGAATGATTTCGATTAATTAACGTTAATCTCTTCGTTCATTAATAAATTCAAGCGCAGCGTCCTGACCCAAAAAATTGCCAACCCTTGTCTTGTTGGGCCGAATGTTGTCAAACACATGGGTTACAAACTCCTTCAATTTATGTTTAATATCATCGTTCAATGCAATGGATGGTTCCTCTGGAAGGCGGGCAATGATATTGTGGTCTATCTCCTCTTTGTCCGGATTATTTTCGCCCCAGCTTTTCTCAAACTGTTCCATCAGACCGATCACTTTTGCTGTTACTATTTGTCCCCTTTTCAATCTTCTGTCGGTCAATACAAATACATCGACGTTGTCACCATCTTCATTGGTCGTATCCAATATAAATCCGTAAGGAAAAGGGTATTTTCTGGATACTTTGATCGTCTCTTTTAACAAACGTTTTTTTTCGTCAAAAATGCTTTTCTGATCAGATCCCGCTTCGTTTTCAATAAATACGGCTATCATATACTTCTTTTTGATCATTGCTGATATGCTTAACGCAAGATGGTTACATCCCCATCCAATAATACCACCTCTCCATCGATAAACGCTACTTTGGCCAGCCAGGTATACACCCCGGAAGGAGCATCCTGATCCAAAAACCGGCCGTCCCAACCATTGGCCGCATCGAAGGGAACATTGGAACGATGAAACACTTCCGCCCCCCACCGGTCAAAAATACGAAAATCAACCAACTCCAGCGCGGGCAATACCCCAAAGGGATGAAACACATCGTTTACTCCATCGCCATTGGGACTGAAAGCATTGGGAAAATACACCCCATCATATACTTTTGCGACTCTTACAACAGCATATGCACGGGCCAGGCAACCATCAGCATCTTCCACCAACACGCTGTACACCCTATCATCGGTGGGAAGGGCCCGGATGCGCCTTTCATTTACCAACTCAAATGAACCTTCCGGCTCCCATACAAACACTGGCTCTACGGCATTGGTAAATACTTCCAACCCTATTTCTTCGCCCAATTCAATCTGTTGCTCTGCGGGCACGATCTCGACCACACCTACGGTATGGATGTCAACGGTCACCTGGCGGAGGGTGTCCAAAGCCGGCGCCCCGGACAGCGTATCCGAAAACACCGTGTTGGAAACAATTCGCCGGGAACCGTACCAGAGACTGTCGCAAACTTCATAGCGGACCGAATCGCAGTACACTTCCGCTATCAGCACCGAATCGGTCAAGGTGCAAAACAGATCGCTGACCGTCAGCCAAAGCATACCGGGCTCTCCGACAACAATACGAGAAGAATCTGCGCCATTGGACCAGTCAAAGTCCGCATCCGGGTCGAAACTGTACGCCTGAATGACCACACTATCAGCAGGACATAACAATAGTTTTTCAGCAGGGAGGGGTTCTACGTGCGGGGGTATTTCCAGAGTCAATGAAAATTCATCGGATAAGCCATTGGCGACATTCCTGACCATCAGGACGACATCAACCACCTGCACGTAGTCCTGCGGAGCGTACACGTAACGAGGGTTTTTCACGAAAGTGGAATAATCCGGAAACCTCCACTCGTATTCGATATCCGGCCCAAATGTCGACAAATTGGTGAGATAGACCGTGTTGGGATGACAGGGGTCGTACTCAAAAAAGGCGTTGGGGTGGAGCGGATCAAGGGGAATGCAATCCTGATCGGGAGAATTGGTGGCCGTCACCGTAAAGTTGATCTCGCCCAGCGCATCTTCAATGGTTACCACTTGTATAATGTAGGTGCCCGGGCCGAGGCAATTCAATGTAAAAGAAGTGTTGGGATCAGGACTGCACAAACCCGGCGTCAACGCCCCACAATAGCCCGGCAACACCCGGTAGCGAATGTCCCAGGGGTCGGCCGAAGTCAATTCCTCCATCGAAAAGGTGACATCGCGCTTTTCCGGACCAGTGAGGTTCAATACAAAAAAACTCGATTTATACCCTTCCGGGCCAGGCAAGCATTCATAACTGTCGGGCCCGTCGAGAATGTCGGTACCAATGGTATGACAATCCACTACCACGGTGGCGGAAGCCGTCCCCTCCCCCGGCATGTCGAGGGGTACCGCATTATAACAATAGTCTCCCGGATGACTTTCAAAGTAGAGGCAAGGCCGGTATAAGGCATAAATATCGAGGTCGTTGCACTCGGGCCAAAAAAGGTAATATTCGCCCGCTTCGATGCAGGCCCGATACCAGGATTGACCGGTGGCATTGTTCGGATCGTTGTATGGAAACAGCGAAAGCGGCACCTCCGCCAATGAATCAAAGGCAATAGGTTCGGTGGCGCGATATAACTTCATATGCGGAGACAAATCCAGATCGTCAGGGGTATCCGCATTGGCGTAGCTCAGATGAAAATTGCCGCCGTCGGGTGCAAAAAACCGATACCAAACGGTGTGCTCCGGTTCACAATTGCCGATGACCGGATCGGTTTCGTTGGCCGTTGCGCATTGAAAGCTAACCGCCTCCCCGCAATGATACCCGCCAGCAAGGGTGTCTATAATCGCTGCCGGAGAAGGATCGACCGGCGACCCCGCCTCGGTATATTCATCGAACTGAACCGCCGCCCACGGCACGCCTTCGTGTTTGACCTTGACCCGGATCTGTTGGTTCAAAGTCCCACCGTTCAGTTTCGACACCACCACGTAGTAGCGCACCGTGTCGTCGGTACAGGCCGTTTTGTCAAAGCTTAGAACATCCCAGCGAAATGGAAAGCAGGTTTCATCGCAAGGCTCCACCGTCGTATTATGAGCCACCAGACTAAGGCCGTCGGCAAGCGTAGAGTCGATGCCTCCATTGGCCTGCAAGTCCTCAAAGGGGATGGCCCCACTGTCGCTTTTGTAAATGGCGATGTGCGGACGTTCCGACCAGGCTGGGCTGAGGCAGTTCCGGGCAGAAACGGTACAGGTTCCCGGCCCCGACAACACAAACGTGTATATAATGTTGCGAAGAGAATGCACCAAGGTTGAAGAAGTAGTGTTATCAAACTCCGCATTGTAGGGACCATCGTCGATCAGCGGGTTGTACTCTGTGCAACACACTCCTTCGAGGGGATCGGTAGGGCTGCCGGAAGTGGTACAACCGATGTAGTCGACCGATGGGGCGAGGTCGGCATTGAGAGGGTTGACATCGCCGGGCTTTCCATCGATAAATACATTGTCATTGGGCACCAACCCAAAATCGTAGGCATTTGCCCAATGGTCAAATCGCGAGTCTACCACCCGCTCCACAATGAGTGTAGGGGTCAGGCGCTCGCCCGCGTGCTGGTCTTCCGCAAACACCACCAGGGTATAAGTGCCCGGTGGGACATTGCAGTACCCCCTTTCGGGAAAAGCAGCAGGGTTGCAATCAGCTACCGGTTCTTCCTGAATGAGCAGCTCTGGAAATAAACTCGCATCAAATCCGAATAATTGCACATCGAAAACATTGGGAATGCCCCGGATCGCAATATATGATTGGTAACTGAGCTTAAAACCGTAATAAGCCGTGCGATTGTTGGAGGATTCGCAGGGTTCAATGGGATGATCGGCGAAGGGAGTATCGGGTACGCAGTTAAACTCGACCGTGTCGAGGGAATAGACTTTTTTTGTGAACGGACACAAATCGGACAAAGCGTCGTAGTCCCAGTCAACGGGGTCGCCACCATTGGCAAAACAGGTTTTTTCGGGGCGGTTGCAAGGCACCTCCTCTGGTAATTGTATTGTTAATTTGATGCGATGCTCGATGCCCAGGCTCCCTTTAAACCCGCTGGTTCCGTTGAGGGAGGGGTCCGTATAGTCGGGCACAACGCCATAGGCCACCACTGTGTAATAGCCGGGAGTGAGAGGGTCGCAATCGGAGGTTTGCTGTGTCGCAACGCAGGGGTACCAACTTTCACTAAAGGTGTTATCGCCCAACCAGGGAATGAGATTACCCGTACCATTTGCGATGTTGCCTTGAAAAAGACTGAACGGTGTGCCTCCTGCTGACTGGATCGCCACAACGCGGGGTTCGGCGAGGTAAAAGGTCCGGTATATTTGCTGGATACTGTCGAATCCGCCACAGGGAGCCAGACCGCCGATGGTGAGGGCATTGTGATCGCAGGAATAATAGTCTATTTCGGAGTCGTATTCACCTGGTGTAGTCACGTCGCCCATAGCATTGGGCTGGGCAGGGTCGTCGAAGCTGGTATCCCAATTGTAAAACACAATGATCGGGTCATTGGTCTTGTTCTGCTGGAACACATCGCCAAAGGTCACCAGTGAGTAATGGCCTGCCAACAGACAATAATAATTCCCGCTGCCACTGCCCTGCTGATCGATGCATCCGCCCAGGTATTCGTTGGCTCCGGTGATGAGGTCGGCGTCGGTATAGGCGTTTTGGGCTGCCGCTAAATCGGCTATGGAGCCGCTGTACAATTTGTAATGAAAATCGTATTGTCCCGACATCGACAAATTGGAAAGGAAAAGTACTCCGGGTTCGTCGATGTAAAACTCGCGCACCATGATCTTGGGCCGGTCGGTGCAGGTGCCGCCGTCGATCAATACGGTATTGTGGCATCCGAATGAATCTTTTTCGGTAAAATACCACTCGCCGGGCTCCAATGGGTCGAGGTTGTTGATCGGTTCGAAAGCAAGGGCGTCGGTTAGCCCAAACTTATTGACAGATACTTGGTTTTTGACGGTCATGTTGAGTTGAATGCGGTAGCCCAACTGGCCCTGGTCGCAAGACCATGTTGCCGCCGGGGGGTTACCACCCAGGATTTGGATGGCGTATCCACCGGGCGACAGGCAGGGGATGGTAAGGCCGGAATTGAATTGTACCAAAAGGTCGGAGGTGGCGTCGATGGCACCGCAGTTTTCCGTATGGGCCTTATCGAAAATACGGGCGTATTTGTACTTACTGGTATCTGAAAAATAGAAATGCACTTCGGCTTCTTCCGCCAATTCGAAACCGGCCCAGGTAACATATTGGAGTTGTACGGTTTGGTTGGTATCGGTGATGGTCACGTAATCCGGGGGGTTGACCGTCCCGCATTGGTTTTGCGAAAGCGACAAGGATGCCTTGCAGGTAAAACTGTCCACCAAAAAGGTGGTGGTCCCAGCCCAGGAAGAGGGCAGTATGCCAAGTTGGTTGGAGAACGCCATCTGCGAAAGGATGGGCACCGGTGCGCCGGTGGAATGCCCTCCCCGACGACAGACGCTCAGCTCGACCTGCGAAGTGGTGTATCCTTGCGGAAAATAGAGGGCCACGCTATAGACCGTGTTGGGTTGGGTGACTTCGCAAAAGAATTCTTTGTAGCGGAGGGTGGGGCCACCGACGTCGAAAATTGAGCAGTCGGCTACTACGGGCAAGGTGGTCCAATCGTTTTGGGTCACGTCGCCTTCCATCAGCCGGATACCCACTTCGTCGGGGAGGAGGGTATCGCTGGAGTTTTCAGTAGTTTGCAAGACGATGGCCAGGTAATCGTTGAAGTTGCCCGATTGGAATCGTGCCCAGATGCTTTGGTTGAGGGTTTCGGGCTGAGCGGTGGAGAAGCAGGCGAATTCTTCAGCGCTGTCGATGGTGTGGCATCCGATGTCGATGAGTTCGGGTTGAGCTCCTAACAATGGTGCCACGTCCGGATGGTCGAAGGGTGGGTCGAGCGCCGGGGTGGCGCCGAAGGGATCGTCGAGGGTGAGTTCGAGATAAATATTTCCGGCAGCCGTTTCCGAAAAGGTGACTTGTACGAAGTAGGTTCCAGGGTCGAGGCATTCGGTGTCGGTGCTGCCTTGTTGAGGCACCGGGGTGAGTTTGGCGGGATCGATCCAATCGGGGAGCGGCGGGCAGTCGGAGGTGGGTGGCAGGTAGGTGATGAAGCCCAGATCGTCGGGGGGTATGTTGTTGTTGGTTTGCAGCAGCTCGATTTTACCGTAGCGGGCGGTGGGTAGATAGAACCAGTACCAGATGTCTTTGGCGTGGTCGTTGGCGTCGAGGTAGTAGGTGCCAGGTTGTTGGGTAGCATCTTCGATCTGGATGGGTGCGGTAGAGAAGGTGCCCAGCGCAAAATTGTTGTTGGAAATGGGTATTTCGATGGCGTTTTGGCAGTCGTCGTTGGCAGGTTGAGCAGTAAGGTATACTGGTGCCAGGCAAGCCAGGAGGTACATCAGGATCGATGGTGTTTGGTCAGAAAGCTGTTTCATCTTTGGATTCATAGCAAATGAGTGGTTGGCGGAACTGTTCAATGATTTAAGTGTTGGAGTCACTTGCACAGCGAACATCCAAAAAGTAGTTGAATTAAAAAATACATGGCTCAACCACACAATGTGTGGTCACAGTGGAAGAGAATGTTAAGTAGGAAGGATCCGGCTGGCTTTGGAAGAAAATGGAGTGCCTCCGGGTAGAACAAAGGTAGGGTTTTAAGAGGAGCTTTTCAACAGTATAGTGATAAATTGTTTTAGCATGGTTCGCAGGTGAAGCTCAAAATGATTTCATTTAGCCCGAGGTATGAGCCTGAAACTTATCGGTTATGCCTATATTTAGGCCCGCTAAAACCTTAGAATATGACTATTATAGCTAAAATCCTCATTGCCCTGGTAGCTGCCGAACACCTGTATATTCTGTGGTTGGAAATGTTCGCCTGGACGACGGTGGGCAGAAAAGTCTTCCGTTCGGTACCCTCCGATCTGTTTGAACCCACAAAAGTAATGGCAGCCAACCAGGGATTGTACAACGGTTTTCTGGCAGCCGGGTTGATCTGGTCGCTGTTTATTTCCGATCCCGGATGGGCCAAAAATGTGGCGAGCTTTTTTCTGATCTGTGTGGCAGTGGCCGGAGCTTATGGTGGATGGAGCGTTCACCGGTCGATCTTTATCAAACAAGGTGTACCCGCGTTGGTGGCACTGGTAGCGTTGTGGATCATATAAGCCCGAGTACAAGACAAAAGATTCAAGTTCAAACACTGCTGCTTTTGACTTCTGTTGTTCATTTGATAAAATCTTGTTCAACCAGATCTCGATTTGGCCGGGCGGGAAGGATTTTGAACTTGAAACTTGGGCTTGACACTTGAAAACTTCACTCCACCTCCAAACAATCGTACACCTTTGCGTTGAACTCAAAGATCAATGGACTCTGATTCACATTGGCGAAATGGGAAAACAGGATGCCGATCACCTCATTCTGAGGATCGACAAAATAGCAAGTATGCGAAGCACCCACCCAGCCAAAGGAGCCAGGTATCCGCCCCATTGCATTGGGAGCAAGCGCCACGCCCGGTCCCAGTCCAAACCCCATATCGGGGAGTTTCAATTTGCCAATAGCGATGGGCAGGGCTTCGGAGGGTAAATAGTTGGTAGCAAATTTTTCAAACAAGGCTTCCCTGATGAGCTGTCGGCCATTATACTTCCCTTTATTCAACAACATCTGGCAGAATTTTGAAAAATCAGATATGGTGGAAACCAACCCACTGTTGCCGCGAGGAAACACGTTATAACTTTCCGTAGAGGATATGGGCTTTAAATTGCCCTCTTCATCGATATTGTACAAGGTGGCCAGGTGGGGCATGTTTTCTGGCGAGACGGAAAAGCCCGTGCTGTGCATATCCAGCGGTTCGAGGATATTTTGACGGAGGTATTCTCCAAACGGTTGCCCGGTGACTACTTCCACCACCCGCGCCAACACGTCGTTGGAATACCCATACCGAAATGATTTACCAGGTTCGACGGCAAGTGGGATGGTCGCTACATCATCAATCAAATCAGACAGGTTTTCGTAGCTGGGTTTTAGGGTTTGGCCAAAGCGTTTGCCCACTTCATCATCGTAAAAGGCGGAGGAGATGCCGGAAGTATGACTCAATAGGTGTTCGATCAAAATGTCGGCACCGGCTTTGTTGTTGGAGCCGAAGACCGAGAGGTTTTTGAATGCAGGCAGATAGCGGGCCACGGGGTCGCCCAACTTTATTTTTCCCGAATCGACGAGGTGGAGTATCGCCATGCTGGTCACCGATTTGGTGAGGGATGCCAACCGAAACCGGGTGTTGTCATCGACCTTTAATTGCCGCTCCACATCCGAATAACCTTTATGAGTCTGGTAAACGACCTGACCACCCTGAATTACCAATGCAGAGAGGCCCGGCAACTTCCCTTTGGAAATATACTGTTGTAAATGTTGGTCCAGCGTTGAGAAACGACTCTCCCCTACCCCGGATTCCTGGGCCTTAAACTGAGTATCGAGATAAACGGCCGTCCACTTTCCATCATCGTACTGGCCTACTTTGAAGTTGTAGGTGTGGTCGTCAACTTTTTCCCAGTGGTCGGTTACAAGTGTATTGTTGTAATCGTATTGATAGAAGAGATCATCACCTCGCGCGAAAACGGTACCTTCCGTGCGCCCACCAAAAACGTCAAATTCCCAGAACCGGATGGTTTTTGTTTCGGGGTCGTATTGCCGGATGCCGTGGTTGCGGGGACCGAATTTATTTTGTTCGTTGTCGGTAAACCCTTCCGTGCTGGCAATGACGATGGTATTGTTGAGAGCATATTCAAAGTGGATCTTTGCCCGATAGGGGCTTCCATTGGCCCATTGGCCGTTGGCGATCCAGGTTTTTCCCGCAAGGGGGGCGAAGATATTTAGAGATGAATGTTGTGCTAACAATGATTCACCTAAAAGTACAATGATGAAAATTGCAATGAGTAGTGGATGAGTAACCTTTTTCACAGTTTTAATTTAACATGGATATGATATTGTCATTTTATTTCATGTGATATTAATGGTTTCCACCCTTTAGAGGGTGGGCCCACCCACTTGTCCGCCGCCGCCTCCGAACAACCGGAGCATCAACATCCAACATACCAATCCCACCTCCTTTAGCTGGCATTCCAGCCTTGAAGCGGAAGGGAAAAGAGATATTTATCAAAACCCCAAAACACATGTGTTACACACAACGCAAAAATAAAACAACAAAATTTAAAAACAAAATATTTCACACTTTTTTTTTATTTTTTTTTCATCTTTATTTTGAACTCAAGTGATTTTATATATTCCAACTTCCCAAAACGCCAACCAGCCTTGCATATCCGCAATCATCCCTTCTCCCTGTCAAAATCAGCATCGGGCGTATTTACAAATCGAAACACCTGACCTCCGGGAGCATGAAAATAGTAATAGGTAGACTGATCCTTTTCAGGAAATACCTCCGAAACACCAAACGTTTTTACCCATTGTACGGCCTGCTGGTAATGCGAAGAGCGAACCAATAACCCCACTTGCATTGCTTTTAAAAAGTCGGAAGAGGCCAGGACCATCTCCGGATCATCGTGATAGACAAATGCTACAAAACCGCCTCCGCTAAAATGTATCCGATCGAAGTTATCGTGAACTTCAATTTTCTGCCCCAGCACATCTCCAAAAAAGCGGTTAAGTCGTTCCCGCTCAGAGGTCGGACAATTTACCTTTACCCTGCCTTTGAAAAGGATATCGAGGTCATTTTTCACCGGCTCCCCCTTCATTCCAAGCATGGTAAACAACAAAAAACAAGGTAATACCATTTTCATAAAATTCATTATACCATTTATTTTCTGCAAAGATATGACCTATACCAAAGCTAAATGTTTTGTATTTTTGCCAATATATATGGGTTTTTACGCCAAAAATTATGAAGATCATCATACCCATTCCAAAAGGAGATAACACTGTGGTAGCCATTTCCGGGCTGGTGGCCCTGCTGGATACTGCCAAGTCGTTTGGAGCTGACATAGACTATCTGTTAGCAGCCGATCACAAGTTGAAAAAAGCCAAAGTGGATCAGTTCAGCATCGCCATAGATGAAGAATTGAGCAATATCAAAACGGCCGACCTCGTCATCGTCCCTCCTCTTTACAATGAGCAGGCCGCCGCAATAGCCCGCAACACAGGGCTGATCCATTGGTTGAAACGGATGAAAGAAAACAACCCCACCATACAGATCGCAAGCCTTTGCACCGGCGTGTACTTCCTGGCTGCCACGGGGTTGCTGAATGGGAAAGAAGCATCGTCGCATCTCAATTGCATAACAGAACTCACACGTTTGTTCCCGGAAGTGAACTGGAAACCGGAAAAAGTCATCACCGATCATGCCGGATTCTATACTTCGGGTGGCACTTTTTCTTCTTTCAACCTGATCGTTTATCTTTTCGAAAAATTTTTTGGGAATACCCTCGCTATCACCGTTGCCAAGATATTTTCAATAGACTACAACCGCAAATCGCAGGCACCTTTTCACATTTTTAGCAACCAGAAAAAACACGAAGACCAGCAGGTACTGGCCGTTCAACAATACATCGAAAGCCATTTCAAAGAGCCGCTCCTCCTCGATGACCTCGCCCGCGAACACCTTATGAGCAAACGCAGTCTACTCAGACGCTTCAAAAAAGTGACCGGCAGCACCCCGAAAAAATACATTCAGAAAGTGCGGATCGAAAATGCAAAACGAATACTGGAAACGACTCACGAAAATGTATCCACCTGCATGTCCCTGGTCGGATACAATGACCTGAACACTTTTAGAAAAACTTTCGTTGAAATGACAGGCTACCTCCCCGGAGCATATCGCAGATTGTTTATGCACCATACATGATTGGGATTTTAATAATAAGTGACAAGGCGCTCCAAAATTGAAATAACCGTAATCCCCCCCCCTGGCAAAATACATAATTCACCACTTGCAGCACCATAATACTTATGAAAGCCGGTCCTGATAAGCAATCAAGACAAGGGCTACCATACCTTCCCTGCATGCTTCACGCCACGCTAAAACGCCAAACCTATCTGCCGGAACGAATTGAAGGTAGAACACCACAACACCGTGAAAGCCTGTCCCGAACTCGCATCGGGAGACTTCACTTCGTTACGCCTTCACGGCACGCCATGTAGACGTTTGCCCTTCATGGACACGCCACAACTCCGTGAAAGCCTGTCCCGAACTCGCATCGGGAGACTTCACTTCGTTACGCCTCCACGGCACGCCATGTAGACGTTTGCCCTTCATGGGCACGCCACAACTCCGTGAAAGCCTGTCCCGAACTCGCATCGGGAGACTTCACTTCGTTACGCCTTCACGGCACGCCATGTAGACGTTTGCCCTTCATGGACACGCCACAACTCCGTGAAAGCCTGTCCCGAACTCGCATCGGGAGACTTCACTTCGTTACGCCTCCACGGCACGCTATGTAGTATCTGACCGAAAACGCCCCATTTTTCACTTTTTGCCAATATCCGCTCTGCACTCAGCCGGACGATTCCGAAAATTATACGTCCAAATTTGTTCTTTGATGGAAATAGGGGCTGATTAAGCCCATAACAACACATTTACGGGACTACAGGGCAGACCACTCCACTGCTTTGTCACAATATTAACCCATATCAGGCTGCTGCCTTGCCGTTCAACGGCACAATGGTGGGTAGCAAGTTCTCCGACTTCACTACTTTGCCCAGCCTCTTTATGTTGTAGCCCAACACGCTCATGGCCACATATCGTTTGAAACCTTTAAGGCCCTTATCAGGTACCCTGTCTGCTCCACAATGTTCCAATTCATTTATGTTCGCCTCTATGGTACTGTGTTTTCTTTTTTTATACTGAAATTCGGGTTGTGTTTCCTCCTTCTGTTCTAGTGCTGATTTTTTCCCTGCCTTTGGCATTATCACTTGATCAAATATTTTTGACAAGGCCTTCTTCGCTGGCCCGGAAAAAAATCCGCGATCAAAACTTATACTTGACAGCTTGTATCCTTTCGCATATCGCTTTGCCAACCTCTCACCCAATTCTATGGGAACCTCTTTATCCGTTTTGTTTACCATCACCTCATGATCTGCCGCAAAACCATATTGATCCGTTGTCAGTAACACTCGATGTCCCAACTCTACAGGGCGTCCCGCCTTGCCCTTGCTTATCCACTCTGTATGTGGCTCGAATATCGAAAATATTTTCTCCGAATGAGGAATTTGCTCACCCTTCAGTATTCGGCGCTCTACCTGATCTATAAACTTCAACAAGTAGTCATGGTACATTTTTAAGCTCATTTTCAACAATTCCACCTTTATTCCACCTCCATGCTCTTCTAAGTCACCAAGCGTCCTAACAATGCGCACACTTATCTCTCTTGCTATCCGCAAATACGCTCGGGTCGAATCTGACAATCGTACTTTATAGTCACGACCCTTTTTTTGGTGTATGATCGAGGCCTTTCTATACGACTTCTTAGCTTTTTTATGCCACACCTTTATTTTTCCCCAACCCATCAATGGAACCAACTTACTCAACAATAATATTACATCCAGGCATTTATAAAGACTATCCCACAACAGTCTTAAATCTGTCGGAAAATGAATCGTTGTCTCTACAACATAACTATCCGTCTTCAATTCCAAAGATATTTCCTCTCCCTGGTCGCCTTCTTCTTCGCTTTTTTTTAACAACTTATGTCCATGTTTTACTACCAGCTCATTAATCTTTTTCAACGCTTCTTCATTCAATAACCTAACATTGTCTTTAACCGTTTGAAGTGCGAATACTTTTTTTTCTAACCAATCGGATGTTTCCTTGTGTACGCCCATTATGCCACGAACCGCCTGATGATGATTCGCCAAATCCAATAGTTCATCGTAATCACAATTCAACGTGTGACGCACGCTTCCTAACACTAATATCTCCCACAGCGGCATTCCTTCCCGGCCCGTCGCTTTTTTGCCTTTTAATATCTCATCTTCTAACACTTTAAATACACCTTCATTCAATTCCGGTGTTACGAATATGTACTGCAACCCGGCCAACAACTGAGGAAGTTCATGTCGGCTCCTGGAATTGAGCACCACATCTGCTATGCTCAGTGAATTCACTTCTAATTGCTGTTCAAATCGTTTTCTCATCTTTATTAGTTGAAATCTCTCGAAAAAATAATTTACTAAAATTCATATGTATCTGACTGCCAAATTATTACGCATAAATTTAGAAAATATAATTCAATTTTCATAGCATTTTTAGCACTTTATTTGACTGACTATCAATTAGTTGCGAGATTCCGGCCAGATACTATGTAGACGTTTGCCCTTCATGAGCACGCCACGCCAAATCACCAAACCACCAACACCTCCACTCCCCGAATTCCCTCTCCGTCTAACACCATATAGTACACCCCACTGGCAAGCCCATCCAACGGAACCGGCCAACGCTGAAGGCCCGCACTTGCGTCTTTCCGACTCCAGCCCCCTATCTCTTGCCCGGAGGCATCCAACAATTTCAGTTGTAAAAGGGCCTTTGCACCTTTGAGTTCAAAAACCAACTCCGTATACTCCCGGGCTGGATTGGGTACTGCTTTTAGCGAAAGCCTTGTATTCCCACCTGGTTCATCCGTAGCAACGGGAAGCGGCAAATCCGCCTGCCAAACCCCATTGCCATGCGTGGCGATTCGCAGCTTATTATTTTGTTCCGAAATGGTTACATCCATAACCATTGTGGCATCGGGAAGGCCGGCGGAAAGCAAGTCCCAATTATCGCCATCGTCCTGACTCCAGTAAACGCCCAGGTCATTGCCTACGTAAATTAAATCGGTGTTGAAGGGGTCAACGATCACCGAGTTGGTGGGCACATCCGGCAGCCCATCGCCAATGGGGCTCCAGTCTTGCCCGCCATTCACCGTTTGCCATAGGTGGTTGACACCAAAACCGGAATAAGTCAGATACACTGTTCCTGGATCGGTTGGATGAAAGGCAATGTCACTAACGGTGTGATCGGGCAGCCCGTTCATTTCCGTAAATGCTGCTCCACCGTCTGTGCTTTTAAAAACTTTGCCGGGAAACGGATTGTCAGAAGCAAAGGTGTTGGGAGCCGTACTGATGTAAAGAAGGTCTGGATCGTCGGGCGCAACGGCAATGCGAAAAATCATATTCACCCCATCTACATCGGAAGCCGAAGGGTTGAACCAATTACCGCCGCCAATATCCGACCGATGCAGCAAGGTAGTGCCCGCATAAAGGATTTCCGGATCGGAGGGAGCCAGTTCGTAAGGGCCACTGAATGCCCGCCACTGATTATTTACTCCCGGAGGCGTAATGCCGAAAAAGGAATCGCCACCATTATCGGAACGGCGCAAATTCAAAAATTGTGCGGAGCCATAGAGCCGGTCACTATTGGAAGAATGAATAGCTGTCGACATGCCATCGCCACCAATCACCCGCGTCCAGGCATCGTCGCCAGTGTATATCGCAGTAGCATTGTCTTGCATGCCACCGATGGCGAGCAGCGAATCCATGGGCGTATTGGAAAAATTGGCATAAAACTGCTGGGTCTGATAACTTCCATTGCGCCCCTCAAAGGTGTTGCCATCGTCGAAAGACACAAAAATGCCTCCGTCGGTAGCGTAATAAACCGTATTGGCCAAAGTCGGATGATAATACACCGCATGAATATCGGCATGGACGTAAATATCGGACCCTTCCGGCCCGCCCACCGGCACCTGACCAAAATCCCATTCCTGCCAAAAGGATTTTTGCGTAAGCTGTGTGCCGCCATCGAAAGAGCGCCACGAGTCGATGCCCACACAAATGACATAATCGGGGTCGTCGGGCTTTACCACCACATCGTGAGAATACCAGCCTTGCCATTTGGCTACGTCTTCTGAGTTGACCAATGTCCAGTTGAGCCCGGCATTTTCAGACCGGTACAACCCTATTGACTCAAGCTCATCGGCCACCGATGCATACACAATGTTGGGATCAGAAGGACTGAAAGCCAACAATGTTTTTCCGGTGTAGTTGCTGGTCAACGCCGTAGGATCAAAGGAGTCGCCGCCATCCGTGGAACGATACACCCCTTTGTCCGGGCTGTTCATATTGCCATACGAAACGAGCAGGAGGCTGGTATCGGCCGGGCTTATGTCTATATCTACTGCCATGACGAGGTCGTCCAGATCCTCCCAGGACGCACCTGCATTATAGCTGCGAAGCAGTCCGTCGGTCGTGGCCGCAAACACCGTGTTGGAATTGAGGGGGTTGATGACGACATCCTGCACGCCTTTCATATCACCCAACGACCAATCGAGGGAAGGTATCCAGGTCTGCCCCCCGTCAGTCGATTTTAAAATGCCGACACCGTAGCTCCCTCTGGTGATGCGATTGATGGTGCCGGGTGCCGCAGCTTCGTAGTTGTATACTTCTCCCGTTCCGATGTACATCACGTCGGGGTTGGCCGGATCGATGGCGATGGCTGGCACACCAATGACGGGATGCCCGGTAGGCACCTGCACCCAGCCTTCGTAGCCGAGGCCAGCCGTGGTGGTTTTCCAGAGTCCGCCACCAGCAGAACCGGCATAGATCACATCGGGATCATTGGGATGAAAAGCCAGACAAAGCGTTCGACCGCCGATGTTTTTGGGGCCGATGGCTTCCCAGGTAGTGGTTGGAGGGGTGCGGACAGCCGATTCCACCTTTTTTTGCTGAAAAGCAGTGGTCCAGGCGGTAGCGTCGAATCCCCTGTCGGGAAATACCCGCAAAGCCATCCACTGATCCATAGAAAAGCCAGCGCCGCTAAGGCCCTCCGAGTCCAGTTGGGAAGGTTGCAATCGGGAAGTAGATTCCTCCTGGGCGCAGGAGGCCATCAGACAGAGTAAAAACAAGACAGGCAGTAATCTGATCGTCATTTGAATAGCCATAAATTGGGTGTTTTGACAGCAATTCTCAATTTGACCCCCGATCCCGTAGCAATCGGGATGGAGCCTCCTTATTTTTACGAAAGTTACGTTGTGTGTGAACAAATAACATTCAACGGACAACAAATAATCTAAATTGAGAATCACTGGTGTTTGTATGAAATAAAGTTTCCGCTTTTCGCTAAAAGTAGCCCAAATCTGAAGAAAAATCCGGGACAACCCCCCAAAATGTCCGATAAAGGCACATCTTTTGACCATAATTGGAGATGCCCTCCCCGAATTGACTGGAAAAATACCTACTTTTGCATCAGCAGAGCAATGTGTTTTTCCCGAACACAAGTCTAATCCCATGCACGTTAATGCCTTTTCGATCTCAATTGTCGCACTTTTTCTGCTTTTTTGTGGAATAACATCTGACATCCAGGCTCAGGAAATCCTCCGGGGCCCTTACATTCAGTTTACGACCACCAATAGCGCCATCATCCGGTGGCGGACGGATTCTCTTACCTCCAGCAAGGTATGGTATGGGCTGTCGCACACCAATCTGAGTGAATCGATAACCAATACCAATCTCACTACCGAACATCAGATAGAAGTCACCGGACTGTCAGCCCATACCGATTATTTTTACGCCGTGGGCACCGCCGATACCCAATTGGCTGGCGCCACCTCCGACCATTATTTCAAAACCCATCCTCAACCAGGCAGTCAGGTGCCGGTAAACATATGGGTGTTGGGCGATGCCGGAAGTAAAAATATGTATCAGCGAAAGGTGCGCGATGCATTCTACAACTACAATGGCTCCGACCACATCGACATGATGCTTCTGCTCGGCGACAATGCCTACGAAGACGGCACGGAGGAAGATTACCAACTGGGCTGGTTTGAAGACATGTACGAAGACCGGCTCATCAATTCGGTCATGTGGTCTTGCTTTGGCAACCACGACGGCAATTCGGCTTCCAGCAACACACAAAGCGGCCCCTACTTCGATATCTTCAACTTTCCAACTGATGCCGAACTCGGAGGCGCGCCCTCTCAGACCGAAGCGTATTTTTCGTTCGACTATGCCAACATCCACGTCATCTCTCTCAATACCTTCGACGTCGATCGCACCCCGGCTGGCCCCATGCTGCAATGGCTGGAAGAAGACCTCGCTGCCACCAATCAGGATTGGATCATCGCCCTGGTCCACCACCCACCCTACACCGGCTACAATAATAACAACTCCGATACCAACACCCGTGAACGGGAAATGAGAGAAAACGCCGTGCCGATACTGGAAGACGCAGGGGTCGACGTGGTACTGATGGGGCACTCCCACCTCTATCAGCGCTCTATGCTCATCCACGGCCACTACGATGTTTCTGCCACCTTCGACCCCGATGTGATGGCAATAGACCGGGGCGATGGAAGACTGAGCGGCGATGGCCCATACGTTAAATCCATCGGAGGCCCCGATAACGGAAAAGGAGCGATCTATCTCAATGCCGGTTCTGCCGGAAAACTATCCGAATACGCCATCCTCAACCACCCCATCATGTGCCGCGATAACTCTGACAAACATGGGTCTGTGGCCATCAACGTGGATGAATTGCAAATGGATATTTACTTTGTGGATGAAGATGAAAACGTCGACGACCATTTCACCATCGTCAAACAAAATCAACCACCCAACGTCGACCTCCTCACGCCTGCCTTTGGAACGTATTACGACAACATCGAACAAATCAACATCACTGCCGACGCTTCCGACCCCAACGGCAGCGTGGCTAAAGTGGAATTTTTTGTCAACAACGTCCTGATCGGCACCGACTTTAGCGCACCCTACGAAATTTCCTGGACGGCCCCTGCCCTGGGAGCATACCGGATCAAAGCCGTTGCCACCGACAATGAAACCAATTTCCGCTCCGACGTTTCCGATATTCAGATTGGCCCGATCACCATCTGCGAACAAATTTTGACCACCACCCACGATGGAGAAGAAGACCAGTTCGGCACCGTCAGCCTCGGCAGCTCTGACCTCGAAATTGCCTACGACGACACCCACCAGACCATCGGCCTGCGGTTTGTGGAATTGGGTATTCCCAAAAACTCGGTTATCAATAGCGCCTTTATTCAATTTACCGCCAAGGATGGCTCCAACCTCAACCCCTGCGAGATCAACATCTACGCCGAAGATACCGACGACTCGTCCAGCTTTCTGAATGAAGATTTTGACCTATCGACCAGACCCAAAACGGATGCTACCGTCCTTTGGACCCCCAACAACTGGGACAATGCAGGCGATTCGGGCTCCGACCAGCAAACGGTCGATATTTCGTCGGTCATCCAGGAGGTGGTAGTCCGGCAGGGCTATTCCGACAAAAGCAATATTACAATCTTGCTCGACGGGGTGGGCAGACGTAGGGCTTTGTCCAAAAATGGCGACCCCAATAAGGCTCCCATCCTATGCCTGGAATACAACCCGTTTTGCGAAGACAGCGACAACGACGGCACCTGCGATGTGGTAGACCAGTGCCCCGGTGGCCCCGAACCCGGCACCCCCTGCAATGATGGCGACCCGGTAACTTTCGACGATGCCATCGATGAAAACTGCGCTTGTACCGGTCAAACCTACGATTGTCCTCAACACAGTGCTTACATCGGCGACCCCTGCAACGACAACAACCCCGACACTTACAACGATCTGATCGACAACAATTGCAATTGCATCGGCATTGCAACGGCTATGACCCTGACATGCACCGAAATCAATGCCTCCGACAACGATGCCGAAGAAAAAGAAGATGGGGAAGTATCCCTGTCAAGCGGTGACCTGGAGATGGTCATGGACAACAGCAGCCAAACCATCGGCCTGCGTTTTACGGGCTTGAATATCCCGTTTGGTGCCATCATTCAACATGCAAGCGTCCAATTTACCACCGATGAAACCGACAATGTTAACCCCTGTTCCCTGTACATTTATGGAGAGGCTACGGCCAACCCGCTCCCCTTTTCCGTCATTCCTTTCGATATAACCAACCGGCCCCGTACCAACGCCAGCATCAGCTGGACCCCTGCCGATTGGAATAAAATCGGTCGCGCCGGCATCGCCGAAAGAACCATCGACATCAGCGAGGTGATCCAGGAAGTCGTCAACCGATGGGGATTTTCGGATACCAGCCCCATCGTATTGATCGTGGATGGGATCGGAAAGAGAACGGCCGAGTCGCATGACGCCGGCAACAACCAGGCACCCCAACTATGTGTCGACTACTACATCGACACGCCTCCACCCGCGCAGGATGACGAGGGGCAAAACTCCATATTTGCTGGCTCTGACCAAGAAGAACTGCTTCCACAGGGTCTCGATAACCGCTTCCGCATTTATCCGAACCCGACCAGCGATCAACTCCATCTCGATTTCAACTGCCGACAGGAGGCCACTACGGATTTTTTGCTCAGAGACCTTAATGGGCGAACGGTTTTCTCCAGATCGATCCGCATGCAGCCGGGCAATAACCACTACCTGATTCCCCGAATTGAACTGCCCAACGGAGTGTACACTGCCCAAATGATGATCGATGGCCGTTGGGAATGGAGGCGGCTGATGGTGGTCCGGCCGAACTAAGAGCATACCTAAACAAAAACAAAAGTTCCGCGTTTTATACGAATAGTACCAACGCATAAAGCAAGTATGAGCAAAAACAAATTTCTCTGCATCCACGGTCATTTCTATCAGCCCCCCCGTGAAAATGCCTGGCTGGAAGTAGTGGAATTGCAGGATTCTGCCCAGCCATTTCACGATTGGAACGAACGGATCAATTTCGAGTGTTATGCCCCTAATCGGGCAGCCCGCATTCTGAATGACAGCAAGCAGATCATCAAGATCCAAAATAATTATTCCCACATTAGTTTCAATTTTGGGCCCACCCTTCTGTACTGGATGAAGCAGCAGGACAAGGCCACTTACAAAGCCATCATTGCTGCCGACAAACGGGCACAGGAAAAATACAGCGGCCACGGCTCGGCCCTCGCCCAGGCCCACGGCCACCTAATCATGCCGCTTTGCAACCCGCGGGATAAGGAAACCCAGGTGATCTGGGGCATCCGCGATTTTGAAGACCATTTTGGGCGAAAGCCCGAAGGTATGTGGCTGCCCGAAACTGCGGCCGATACCGCCACTCTGGAGGTGCTGGCTGCTCATGGTATTCGCTTCACCTTGTTGGCTCCCCGGCAAGCCAAATCGGTAAAGAAAATTTCCGATGGCAAATGGAACGACGTTTCGGGTAGCCGCATTGACCCGCGCCGCCCCTACCGCTGCTTTCTGCCTTCCGGCAAACACATCGATCTGTTTTTTTACGACGGCAACGTCGCCCAAGATGTGGCTTTCAAAGGATTGCTCAACGATGGGAAGCAATTTGCCAGCCGCCTTATCTCCACCCTCGACAGCAATGACGTTCCGCAACTCGTACACATCGCCACCGATGGTGAGAGCTATGGCCACCACCACAGATATGGCGAAATGGCGCTGGCCGATTGTCTGGAATACGTCGAACAAAACAATCTGGCTACGTTGACGACTTATGGGGAGTACCTCGAAAAATTTCCGCCCGACTGGGAAGTGAAGATATTCGACAACAGTTCCTGGAGCTGTGTACATGGTATAGAGCGTTGGCGTTCTAATTGTGGTTGCAATAGCGGCAAGGAAGGCTGGCACCAGGAATGGCGGGGCCCGTTGCGCGGCGCATTGGATTGGCTACGCGATAAACTCATCGATTTGTTTGAAAAAGAAGCCAGTTCTCTGCTAAAAGACCCCTGGGCTGCCCGCAACGAATATATAGAAGTGATCAACAACCGCCGCAAGACAGTGATGGAGGCTTTCGCCAAAAAACACGCTAAAAAGAAACTGAGCAAAAAAAATCTAACAACTGTTTTACGTTTGCTTGAAATGCAGCGCAATGCCCTGCTGATGTACACCAGTTGCGGATGGTTTTTCGACGAAATATCCGGCATCGAAACCAACCAGATATTGCAATACGCCCTGAGAGCCATCGAATACGCCCACCAGATAACCGGCACCAACTACGAAAAGGATTTTATCCGCCTGCTCAAAAATGCGCCCAGCAATGTGTATGATGACGGCGGCGCCAGCTTCCAACAACACGTATTGCCCAGCCGTGTGGGGCTCACCCGGGCAGGAATGCATTTTGCTGTAGCGGCATTGTTTGAAAAAAACCCAGAAAAGCTGTCGCTGTTCAACTACACCGCCAAATCCGAGTACATCCGCAAAGAAGATGTGGGCAACCATCGCCTGGTGATCGGAAAATCGGTGATGAAATCGAAGATCACCCTTTCGGAAAAACAGTTTCAGTACGCCGTGCTGTATCTGGGCCAGCAGAGCCTGATCGGTTTCATTGACCGGGATATGTCCGACAAGGAATTTGAGCAGATGGAACAACACCTGTTCCGGTTATTTCACAGCCACAACCTGGGCGAAGTAATTGCTACGATGCCCCGGTATTTCGGAAAAGAAAGCTACTCTTTCGACCACCTGTTCCGCGACGAACGGCGTAAAATCCTCAAGCGGATCACCGGCCGGAACCTCCGTCAGGCAGAGTCCGCTTTCCGCGACATCTACAACGACAATTACCAATTGATGTCGAGCATGTTGACAAGTAAAATACCCATCCCCAAAGCCTATAAAAACGCGGTTCAATATGTAGTCAATGCCGACCTCCATCGTTTTTTCACCAAGGACGATCTCGACATTACAAAGCTCATCCGCTCCTCTCAGGAACTCAACAAATGGAAAATCACCCTGGGCAACGAAGATTCCTTTGCCCTGGCAGCCAGCGAACGGATCTACTACGAAATCCAAAAACTGGAACACGTCGAAAACCCCCTGCAACACCTGCAGAAGCTGATTCAGATACTACACACCTTGCGGAAAATGAGCATCAAGCCCAACATCTGGAAAAGCCAAAATCTGTTTTTCCCCATGATAAAGGGACATCTCAAAGGTACCTGGGTATTTGCCTCCAAGGAGTTGGAAGCCGCCTACATGGAATTGGGTGCCTTGCTCGAAATCGATTGCAGCAACAAATCGGTAACGGCAGGGTAAGGGTGGTAATTCGCCGTAAATACGTTGTTGCATTTTCGACGCAAAGTCTTATTTTTGCGAAAGCAACCCCTATCAGCTACTCGTCAAAATCACAAAACCCAAAGCTATGAATTTATTTAAAACGTCCTTTCTTCCGTTGCTTTTGTTGGCTGGGCCTTTTTCTTTTGGCTCGACCCAACAGGATTCGACCCGTGCCTTTGGCCCCAAGCTATCGGCAGGCATCCACCTGGGCCTCGCTTTTTCGGATCTGAGCGACGATCATTTTGCCTTACCGCTTACCCAAACCAATTTGAATGTGCTGGACCGCAAGCAAGCTGTCAATGGTCGGATCGGGGTAGCCATTCTCCTTCACCTCAAGGGAAATTTGACTCTGGAGACGGGGATCGCCTATGAGAAGATCGGAGCCAAAGCCGCCGGTGCCTACGATCCGCAAACCAACACCGTCAATCTGGAAGATGATGCGGTTACCAAAATCCAATACGAGTATTTTTCTGTTCCGGTGCTGTTCAAAATGTTGTTCAACGACAGTGGGGCCATCCAATACAGTTTTCACACAGGTCCTTATTTTGGATATCTACAGTCGGCGGTATTCTCCTATAAAACGACGGTGCTGATCCAAAATCCGGACGGCAGCTTTTTCGAGCAGGTGCGTGAGCAGGCCATCCAGATCGAATCGCATTCCCGCTCCCGGGATATAGGGCTGCGTTTTCGGCTCGGCGTCGAAAAGCGCATTTCTCAACAGGGAACACTCTTTGGCTACGCTTTTTACTCACAAGGCCTCACCCGGGTAGACGATTTTGCTGCCGACAATGCATCGGAAATATCCGATGGTCGGCACCGGGTTTTTGGCCTGGGGATTGGGGGGTATTTTTTGATGCTGTAAGCCAGTAACTATTTCAACACCTCCAACTTCCGGACTGTCAACCCATCCTCCACTTTAAAAGAAACAAAATAATTACCGGCCGCAAGTCCGTTCAGAAATAATGTCTCCGTTTGCAGCCCTTGAATATTTCTATACAGGTTGGTTTGCAGCATTTTTCCATTGAAATCCCATAAGGTTACCACTACCTCCTGCAGGGGTTGTTCTATAGTCATCTGAAGGGTGGTTTGGTTAACAGCGGGATTGGGGAAAAGAGTGGCCTCAAAACCCGGAATGTCGTCAACGTCATCGGTGGCAACGGTAATACAGTTGGTACCTCCCGTTGCTTCGCACCACCGGGCCTCGAACTCCTGCAAGAAAATATTCGCAACATTTTCATCGTGGATGATGAGGGTATTCTCGTCGTTGCGCACCTCGGCGCTGGTCGACCAGTTGTGCGAACCGGTAATGACGACGGGATCGGAGGCGGGATTTGTCGCATCTATAATGCAGTATTTATGATGGGTTTGAAGAGAATTATTGTCCGGAGAGACGTTGACGCCATTGCTTTCCAGAAAAGAGAATTCGCTTCCCTGATCGTTAATGTTGTCGATGATCCCTCTTACGCTTGTTCCGGAGTTGTGTTCATTCAATATGGCCGTTCCCAGCTCGTTGTAGGTGAAAGTCAGCAATGCAAATTGCAGATCGTCATCGGCCGTTTCCACCGTGTGGGTGAGGGTGAGGGCGGTATTGTCGGAAGGAGAAAAATAAGACTCTACGATTCTGCCGCCGATGTTGAACAAATGGGGGGTGTTATCGGACTTGTCTTCTCCAAATTTCACATTAAAAATGCCTGGACTTGGGCCATCAGTGCCCCACATTTCGTTAAATTCGAGGGTATAGGCTTTTGCCAATGCTTCATCCTGAATGAAGAGCATATTGTTGAAATCCTGTCCGAGGTTGTTGTCGGTCATGTTAGTTGACCCCATGATAACCCAAGATTGGTTTTGCGAATTGGCATCAATAACGAAAAACTTGTTGTGCATCAGGCCTTCGGTATTCCCCTCCAGTATGGAGAAAGGAGGAGTAGGGTTGCCCAGGGCGAGATTGGCCGTTTCGTCGTCAGCAATGTAACGTACCACCACCCCATTGTTGTGGGCATTGGTCAAGGCTTCCACAATGCTCGTTCGGTTGATGTTGTAAATAGCGCAATCGATGGAAGTAGTGGCAGCATTGATCCGATTGATAATGGCTGCTTCCAAAGCTGCCGGAGACGTATTGGTGGGATGGCTACCGTTGGAGAAATCAGCATCTACACCGTTGTTAAAATAAATTCGGATATCACCGGACGAATTGGAGGCGGTACTGAACAATTTCGGAACCGACGAAACGGTGGTAGTACCATTGTCGGAAAAGACCTGGACGTAGTAAAACTCGGCAGGATCGAGCCCGTCGACGGAGATGGAATGAGTGGTTGTCGAATTGGAGTTTGTAATTTCATTTTCCATGGCAATGGTCGTACCATAGCGCAGATTGGAAGAGCTGTTGACATTGGTTGTCCAGCTAATGGCAAAGCCGTCCGTTGTAAGATTGGACTGAACGGGCGGGCTGGTAATGTAAAAATCATCGGCAATTTCTATATCATCCGCATCGCGCAGAAGCAATTGATAAATGCCATTGAATTCGGACGAAAGTCCCGTCAAATTGACCGCTGCCTGGGTTATGGCCATTCCGATCAGTGGAGATCCGGACCGGACGTATATCTCTGCCGACTCCCCTCCCCCATTTTCCGTAAAGGTATAATTGCCAACGGAAAATATGCTTCCGCCATCGTCAAATTTTACATTTTCAACGCGGAGCAGTTTGGCTTCGTTCGCTTCATTCACTCCGTCGGGTGTTTGAACAAGGGGGTCCGGCAGCATATTGTTAGAAGAAATGACATTATAGCTGGTGATCGGATCGATTTCCAACAATCCATTAAACGATTTCAGCTCACCTGTTACCTGCACTAAGTCGCCTCGTTCAACATCGTTCGGAAAATCGCCCGCAGATCCGCTTCCGGGATAGGCCGGTATGGCACCGGTATCGTCTTGCAAATAACGGATAATACCCAGTTCGGCACCATTGGTGGCGATGCCTTGAACGGTTACCACAGTACCTTCGGGCTGGAGCCGGGCATCGGCTATGTCCATCTGGGCATGTAGGCAAACCGATATAACAGAAAAAGCGAAAAAGCAAAAGAAGAATAATTTATTCATTTTATTTGTTTTTGAATTTACAAAGTGTTTTGTCAACAATAGAGATTATGCGGAATTTTTTTGTATAGGAACCGAGCGGAGATTTTTGGCATAGTCGAGGAACACCCGGAGCCTCGTAGCCTTAGCTACGAAGGCGAGGATGTGACGAAGGATATGACAAAAACCTGCCTGCCGGCAAAGGCAGGGATCAATCGGGCTCCATACAAAATTTTTTCGAATAAACTCTAATAAATTCAACAATTCCAAACGCGCGCCCTGTGTCCCTAAAGAGGAGGCCAACCCACAATTGTTGAATCTACCTATTTCCGTTTTACAAACTAATTTGCAGAGAAAGCGTATAACGCCTTCCCTGGCCGTAATGTACGGATGCCGACTTGGCGTCGAAATCGGAATATTGGGGACTGTTGAAACGGTCGTTATTTCGGGCATCGCTAATGTAGACTTCATCCAGGAGGTTCAGTACGTTTGCCCTCAGGTTGAGCCCCACATTTTTTACCTTAAAGTAGTACCCCATGTGAAAGGAAAACAGCGTGTAGTTGGGCATTTTCCAGGATTGACGACCCGCATTTTCGTCCTCTAAATCTTCCGGTTGAAAATTTGCGTAGTTTTTGGCAAAATAAGTACCCTTTAGTTTGAAGTATAATGATTTTATGGGTTCATATCGAATCAATCCGCCAAATTGGAGTTGAGCGGCATCCCCTACCCTAACATCGGTGGCATCAAAGTCAAACATGTAAACATTATTGGGAAGCTGCACAACGCCTGTTTCTGCCGACGTCCACCTCCAATCACCGATGGATACCAGACCTTCTATGCCAATTTCTTTAATTGGCTCAAAGGCAAAATCCAGTTCAATGCCTTGATGCAAGGCATCAATACCACTGATGTTAATGGCGATACGATCCGATTCAGGATCTGTGTTGTCGAGTTGTGCAGTGGGAGGAGAATCAAGCGGTTTGTTTTCCCAAATGGTATAATAGGTGTTGAGGTTGGCCGAAAAAATGCGGCTTTTGAAGCCATAACCCAGCTCAAAAGCAATGATCTTCTCATTGTCGTATTCATTAAAAACCAATAATTCCTCTCCAAAACGATTGTTGTTGATGACGTTGTTGAAGCGTTGAGCCTTCGACAAATACCCCGAGTTGAAGAATACATTGTGGTGCTGATCGAAATTGTAGGAAGCGCCGACCTTGAACGTATAAGAGGGGATATTGATCCAGTCGACACGTTGGTCTTTGGCTTCCGCAGATCCAAGGGTATATGTTTGGCCTTTGTATTCAATCGTATCGGTATAACTCACCAATAAACTCGTGTCTCCCAGTTCCACTATTTTGGGTTTCATATAATCGACCATGCTGTATCCTGAAACAGCACCGGAAACGTTTGCGAAAGCAGTTAACTTGTCTTTTTTAAACTCCAACAAAGCAAATGCACCTCCCCAGCGCACAAAACCACTATTGTCGTACTCCAATTTTCCGCCTTCTTGCAAAGGTATTGTTGGATCAACCTGTTCATTGTTTTCAGGTTCCAAGTAGCCCGTTCCTCCCAACAGGTCGTACACAGAGCGGTAGTGGTCGCCGCGGTAGTATCGGGCGTCGATGCCTCCGGCTAAGGTAAACACGGGTGAAAGTTTGTAATTAGCGGTCGACAGCAGTCCATACCAAAAATGATCGTTGTTGCTGGAGCGAATGATGGTGTTAGACTCGCCATTGGGATTGGAAAACGTAGTCTCCTGATTGGCGGCAATAGCCGCGTCGATGTCGTACTCCCCTGACTCACTTCTTGGAATTTCATCGCCGGTCGGAGCGGTGCCTCCCCCGGTCCCAATCGATAAATAAGCTATATTAGACCAGAAAAGACGATTATTGGCCTGCCAGCTATGACGAAGGCTGATCTGTGGCTTGTGATAGTAGTTTTTGCGCGTATTGAATAATTTCCCGTCTTTATATCCCCAATGTTGATTGTATCGCCGTCCCTGATGGACCACTAAAAGTTCATCAATAGCCGACTGAGGTACGCCATTTTCGAGGGCAAAAACGGTATCGACCAATCCGGTTTCATAAGAAAAGGGCCGCTGTCCGTGTTGTTGGGGAGCGCCGAAACCGGAGAGGCTAATAAGGTGACTGCCGAGTTGTTTGTCTATTCGAAGGTAGTAGAAGTATCCTTTGGTAAAATTGCCGTCGACCCATCCGTCGCCTTGTTTGTAGGAGGCTGCCGCCGAAATGCCAAAGCCGTTGCTGAGCCGGCCGGAGGTCACCCCGATGGTAGATCGAAGGAATCCATTATTGCCAATCTCTTGTTTGAATCTCAATCCTCGTTTGGCATCAATGCCTTTGGTGAGGATGTTGACGGTGCCGCCAATCGATGGAATGGATAGTTTGGAAGCACCCAGCCCCCGCTGTACCTGCATGGTTTGGGTAACCAGGTCGAGGCCAAACCAATTGGACCAGTAGACCCAGCCGTTTTCCATATCGTTGACGGGGATGCCGTCGAGCATTACGGCGATGTTGCGTTGGTTGAATCCTCTGATGGTGATCCTTGCATCGCCGTCGCCTCCTCCCGTTTCGGTGGCGTAGGCGCCGGGGGTCGAATTGAGGATCATGGGTATGTCTTGTGAGGCGAGTTCTTCGTCCAGTTTTTTAGTGGGTATGTTGGTAAACGCCACGGGGGTCTCTCTTTCGATGGCAATGTCGGCGGTTACCACAACTTCGTTGAGCAGGTTTTCACTTTCCAGTTTGATGTCCAAAGACATATCGCCGGTAACGACCAGTTCCATCGATTGTGGATCATAGCTGATGTAAGAAAAGGTGAGCGTATGTGTTCCATGTGGGATCACCAGTTTAAACTGTCCATCAAAATCAGTGATCGTTCCATTGCCATCATTTGTCGAAATGGTGGCACCGATGAGGGGCTCCCGGGTGGTGGCGTCTACAATCTGGCCATCAATGGTCGCTGTTTGTGCCATCACAAAGTCGGCCATAAACAGGCACAACAACGCTCCCAAAAACTGTATTTTCATATATTTTAATCTTGCTGATTATTGAGAGATCATTTGATGCTGCTTCGTAAAAAAAAGTAAGCGCCAAAAAATTGGCGCTTACTTTTTCGGGTTTTATTCTACGATAAGTTTTTGAATCGAGATTTTATTCTTGTCAAAACTGAGGTGGATTAAGTACATACCGGTCGCAAAATGATCGAGTTCGAGGTTCGCTTGGTGGGTTGCATTGCCCAGATCCCGTGAGTAGAGCTGCTGCCCCATGAGGTTAAACAAGCTGACGGTTTGGATATCTTCGTCCGCTTCTATCGTTACACTGCTTTTCGCGGGATTCGGAAATACGCTGAACGGAATTTCATTGATCTGGTAGGTGCCGAGTATGGGTCCTTCAGAACAGGAAAATTCGTCGGCCTGTGTTTCCGTATTGCAAACGCTGTTGTGGGTTTGAAGGTATTGGAACGAATTTTTAGGATAGCTCAGCCATTCCGTTCCGATAAAAGTCCCCCCTTGTTGGAAGACGACATCTTCGTGGGCATTTCTTCCGGTAGCGACGTCGGGTTTTCGTACCAGCGTCCTGTCTTTTGTCAACCAATAGCCATCGGCATCCACCCAGGCATCTTCGCCATTGTCTTCCGGGTCTTCGCCAATAACGCCGATTACGTCCACCAGGTTGTTACCACTAGGGTCCACTTCTGTACCGGAGATCAATGCTACGGCATCATTGCCGTTGAAGTACATGGCATTGTTAATTTCGTATTCGGGGCAGAGAAAAACATCTGCCTTACACTGCAAGTCGTATTCTTCATTGTAATCAGAACCAAAAAGGGCGGAGCCATTGTCGTTGTACTGGGGGCCGAAAATGATGTTGCCATCGTCGTCGACGAGGGGGTCGCCGGTTACATTGTCGAAAAGGGTGTCGATCACGTTGTATCCATTCCAGACGGGTTTGTCGAATTGGGAATCCCACTGACTCATATCGGTCAGGTCGACAATAACGACATATACATCATTGGGCTGGAGCATCACATCGGGCAGTTGAATGACTTTGTTGGCACCCGCATTTGTCGAACCATTGCTAAACCGGGCGATGGAATACCCCGAAAGGTTGATCGCCGAACCAGTTGGGTTGTAAATTTCCACAGCTTTGTTGTTGGAATAGCCTTCTACATATTCGGAGAAGAACAGGTCACTGCATTGTGCAGACAGTACCAAAGCAGATAAAGCAAAACCAAAGAAGAGTATAGCTTTTTTCATATCAAGTGTTTTAAAAGATGAAAATAAAGAAGAGATGTTTCTGAATAAAGACATTCGTATGTAAAGCTCAAAAATTAAATTCCCTTTTTTGGATCTTTGAAAAACTTACAAAACGCTCACTATCAATCGCTTATTTGTAAGTTTTGTCAAAGATATCGGTAATTTAAATTTCGAGCGAGCCTATACTCGCAAAAATAACAATAAAACCCTTCAATTCTTAGGTTTCTATATTATTTTAAGGTCAATTTGTCTTCCGAGGATCATTGTTATTTTCCTCCATTTCTCCCAAAGACATCGTACCTTAGCCGGATGATCGACAAATCGCCCATTCAGTTGAGCAAGGAGTACCAGTACGCCCTCAATTTGCTGGACAAAACCTGGCAAAACCTATTTATCACGGGTAGAGCCGGCACGGGGAAATCGACCTTGCTGAAATTGTTTAGGGACACCACCAAAAAGAAAACCGTAGTACTGGCACCTACCGGCGTGGCAGCTCTCAACGTCAAGGGGCAAACCATTCACTCCTTCTTCGGATTTCCGGGCAAGCCCATCGGCCCCAGCGACATACGAAGGCGTAAGAACCGAAAAATCTACGAAAAACTGGAAGTACTCATCATCGACGAAATCTCCATGGTGCGGGCCGACCTGCTCGACAATGTCGATTATTTTCTCCGATTGAACCGAAACATCAATGCCCCCTTCGGAGGGGTACAGGTCGTTTTTTTTGGCGACTTATTTCAACTGCCTCCCGTGGTAGCTACAGAAGAGGAGCACCAACTTTTTCAGGAATACTACGAAAGCCCCTATTTTTTTTCCGCCAAGGTATTCCAATCCAATTTTGAAATGGAAAAGGTCGAACTCCGCACCACCTACCGCCAGTCGTCGCGCCATTTCATCCGGTTGCTCGACGCGGTGCGCACCAACCAAATCGACTACGACGACCTGGAAGACCTCAACGACCGGCACTTCCCCGATTTTGAAGCCGAAGATTACTACATCACCCTGTCGGCTCGCAACAAAGTGGCCGACGACATCAACCGGCGACAGCTCAAACGGCTGCAAACGCCGGTGTTCAGCTACCGCGCCAAAATAACCGGGGATTTCAACCCCAGACTGTTCCCCACCGAACTCGACCTCGAACTGAAAGTCGGCGCACAAGTCATGTTTGTGAAAAACGACCCTCAAAAAAAATTCGTCAATGGCACCATCGGCAAAATCCTCGACTTGACAGAAGACGATGTAAAAGTGGTCATCGAACGGCCCGACGGCTCCACCATAATGATCGAAGTAGTACCCCTCGAATGGGAAATCCTAAAATACAAGATCGACGAAAAAGACACCTCACAGATCAAAAGCGACGTGGTGGGCACCTTCACCCAGTACCCCCTCAAGCTGGCCTGGGCCATCACCATCCACAAAAGTCAGGGAAAGACTTTTGACAAGGTCATCATCAACATGGGGCAAAAAGGCGCCTTTGAGCACGGACAAACCTATGTGGCCCTCAGCCGCTGCCGTACCCTCGAAGGAGTGGTGCTGAAGAGTAAACTGACGCCACGCGACATCATGGTCGATGAGCGGATCGTAGAATTTTATGAGCAAAATTTTTGAAACACCGGGAAATTGATTAATTTGGTAGACTCCAAAACCATCCTAACTAATCAAACATTCTGACATATGGCAACGAGAGGCGCTAAATCAAAACGCAAACAAAGGCTGGAAAGAAAAAACAAACAGGAAGCCCGTAAAATCACTACAGTAGTGATTATTGCCACTTTGGTACTGGTGGTATTGTTGTACCTGATGTTGTCGCGGATATAAGTTCAAAGGCCGGATCCTAAAATGTATACTTCTTTGGCAGGGTAGCCCCAGCCTTCTTTCCAGGAGGTAACGGTGGCTCTGTGCATGTAGCTGCTGTCAGGAGGTGCGAAATGCGCATCATCCCACACAAATATCTGGTGTTCCGGATGGGCAAGCTGTCGCTTAAGTTCGAGGGTATCTTTCAGTATCTTCCGTTTTGTAAAATAATTGTTGAGAATGATTTGAGTGCTGGGCTGACGCACCCAACCGGCATCCATAAGGGTCAGCGTTTCTATTCCCGATTTCTTCAGAGTGGCTGCCTTTTTGATGACCTGCCGGGGTACTTGTCTCTGGGTTTCCCAATCGGGATACACCCGGTTCCAAAAGATCAGCATCGCCACCACTCCGCTCAACACCATGCCGCCTATGACCACCCGGCCGTCTTTCAAAAACAAGCCCATCACGCCCAGCAACGCCAACATCCAATAGATGGCTGCCAATAAGACAAATCCTCGAAAACTCGTCACGACCGTACTCTGAATTGAATTTGCCGAAAGGCCGGGGCCCGACAATCCTTCCGGTAAAACCACCCCACCCACCAGCACCATTACGATCCCGACAAAGACCAACAACAACTGCAGCAGGGCAAACCCCTTGACCAGCCGCAAATAGGGATATCCCGGCAATAAAACCGCCCAGAGATGTTTGCCCACCAAAAATGCCAGGACCACAGCGGCCGCCAGTGATGAACTACCCATCGCCCCCAGCAACCATGCAACGGTTATCGTGGCCAACTCTTCACCCGACCGCCACTTTTTCCAAAGGTCTGTCAGCGCGGCAGGTAGTAAGCCCCACCAGGGAAAGAAACCAAAAAGTAAGATCAGCATAAATTGCCGGAAGCTGGTTTGCCCAAAGGAAAAATCAAACCCGGGAAAAGCCCATTTTCCGTAAAGGTGATTGACACATAACAACAGTCCTACAATAACAATTGAGCCCGGCCACAGCAGAGCTGCCACTTCCTGGCGCCGGGGATGTTGCCACCAAAGGAAAATGCCGGTCACCGCCGCCCATATGGCCATAGCTAGCGGATGGATCATCAACCCCAACAACAAACTCGCGTAGCTGCCCCATCGCCATTTCCCGACAGGTTGCTTGACATAAAGAATGGTAAACACCAGATGCATGATCTGTGCCAACAACAAGTACACGTCGGTCGATACAAACTTCGCTACCGGTATCACCACAAACGAGCCCGCCACGACCAGCAAGGTCATCACCACCGCTTCGCGACCAAATATTTTTTTGCCAAAATAATAAAACCCCGCCCCCGCCAGCAACAGCACCATCAGTCCCGGCAACCGCAATAAGAAATGGTGGAGGCCGCCGAACTGGTAGACCCATTCCAATACAACACCCGCCGGATTGTCGACCCTTCCCGCCTGCGCTTGCAACAACATATGCGACTCCGCGCCATTCCAAAAACCGGCATACCCATTGACCAGCAGCAAATTGGCAGCAGTCAGCACCGCCACCAATCCCAAAAACACTTTGAAGGAGTCAGAAAAAGCCCGCATGGCCCAAAAAAGAGAATAATTTCCGGGATGACCAAAGTTTTTTTGTCGATTTCCTCAATTCTCATTCGATTTCTACCAGTTCCTTTTTTTGCCCTACAAAGTCAATCTATACTTCGACAAATGTCCATAATTTCCATCTGGGCACCTATCCGGTCAAATGCCGAATAAATGTCAAAGGAAGAAATTGCTGTTCCCCACAGCTTTTATTTTAGGTAAAATTCCTATCTTACGAACCATTTCGTAAAAGTGTAAACAATCTATCCGCCATGAAAAAACTCATTTTAATTGCTACTGCCCTATTGATCATTTCCTCTTTCTGCTTGGCACAAAACGGCGAACCATTGTGGTTGCGCTATCCCGCTATTTCGCCCGACGGCCAAACCATTATATTTGCCTACCAGGGCGATATTTATCAGGTCGACGCCAAAGGAGGGGCCGCCCGCCCATTGACCCTTCACGAGGCCTATGACTATTCGCCGACATGGTCGCCCGATGGAAAGACCATCGCATTTAGCTCAACCCGGTATGGCAACAGCGACGTATATGTAATGCCCGCTAATGGCGGAAAAGCCACCCGATTGACCTTTCACTCCTCTGGCGACGGAGTCACCGGTTTTACGCACGACGGCAAGCAAGTTCTTTTTGCTTCCAGCAGATTGGATGAAGCTACTAACCAACAGTTTCCCTCCGGGGTATTGCCGGAACTCTACCAGGTGCCCGTAGGCGGCGGCCGGGTGACTCAGGTACTCACTACCCCTGCCCTGGACGCCTGTTTCAGCAAGGATGGCCAGACGCTGGTTTTCCACGACCGCAAAGGCTATGAAGACAGCTTTCGCAAACACCACACCTCCTCTGTGACCCGCGACATTTGGGCGTACAACATGGGAACCCATGAATACACCCAACTAACCCAATTCGAAGGAGAAGACCGTAACCCCGTTTTTTCACCTGACCAGAAGAGCATTTACTACCTGAGCGAAGAAAAAGGCGATTTCAATGTCTTTAAAATGGCCCTCGGCGGCGATGGCTCTTCCAAACAGATCAGTTTCCTTAAACATCATCCGGTCCGGTATCTCAGCGTTTCCGCAAATGGATTGTTATGCTTCAGCTACAATGGCGAATTGTACACCATGCGGGAAGGCGCATCCCCCCAAAAAGTGGCCGTGGAGATCGTCGCCGATGCCCGCTACAACGACACCCAGATCAAACCCGTAGACAAGGCCTCCGAAATGGCCCTCTCGCCCAACGGCAAAGAGATCGCCTTTATTCACCGGGGCGAAGTCTTTGTCACCTCCATCAAAGGCGGCACCAGCAAACGCATCACCAATACCCCGGAGCAGGAGCGCAACATCAGTTTCAGCCCCGACGGACGGTCCTTATTGTACTCCTCGGAAAGAAACGGTAGTTGGAACATTTACGAAAGTACCATACCCCGCGACAAGGAAAAATACTTTTTCACCGCCACGCTCATCGATGAAAAAGCATTGTTGGAAACCGACAAGGAGACCTTTCAGCCCGCCTACTCCCCCGACGGAAAAGAGGTAGCCTTTCTGGAAGAGCGCACCACCCTGAAAGTAATCAACCTGGCCACCAAGCAGGTGCGGGAGATCATGTCAGGCGACAAAAATTACTCCTACACCGATGGCGATCAGCACTACGACTGGTCGCCTGACGGCAAATGGTTTCTAGTAGAATTCAACCAGGACAAACAGTGGATCTCCCAGGCTGGGCTCGTATCGGCCGAAGGCGGAAAAGAACCCATCAACCTCACCCAGTCGGGCTACAACAACGGTGGCCCTCAATGGATGATGAATGGAGAAATGATGATCTGGTTTTCGGACCGCGACGGCATGAAAAACGATGCTAGCTGGGGCGGTGAGTTTGACGTGTACGGCATGTTTTTCACCCAGGAAGCCTACGACAAATTCACCCTCGACGAAGAGGCCTACGAACTGTTGCAGGAAGAAAAAGAAGAGGAGGAAAAAGAAGAAGACGATAAAAAAGACGATAAAAAGTCGTCGGACAAAAAAGACAGAAAAGACAAAAAAGAAAGTAAGGATGAAGAAGATAAAAAGGTGGAACCCATTGTGATAGAACTCGACGGCATAGAAGACCGGAAGGTGCGTCTTACTGTTCACTCCTCGCGGCTGAGAGATGCCGTTTTGTCGAAAGACGGACAAACCCTCTACTACCTGGCCCGCTACGAAAAAGGAGCTGACCTGTGGTCGACCAACCTCCGAACCCGCGAAACAAAAATACTCACCAAGCTCGGTGCCAAAAGTGTAGGAGATCTACTGGTAGACAAAGACGACAAACACCTCTTTGTATTGGCTGACGGCAAAATAGCCAAGATCGATAAAGAATCCGGCAAGCGGGAAGGCGTTTCGCTCAACAGTGAAATGGTGCTCAACGAAGCCCTCGAACGCGAATACCTCTTCGAGCACATCTGGCGACAGGTGCAAAAGAAATTTTACAAAATCGATCTCCACGAGATCGACTGGGATTTTTACAAAACAGAGTATGCACGTTTTCTCCCGCACATCAACAACAATTACGATTTTGCAAACATGCTCAGCGAAATGCTCGGAGAGCTGAACGCCTCTCACACGGGAGCACGCTACTGGAAGCCCGACGACAAAGGCGATAAAACCGCTGCCCTCGGATTGTTTTACGACCACAGCCACACCGGCAAAGGCCTGAAGATTGTAGAAGTCATGGACAAAAGCCCGGTTGTAAAAAGCGATTCCAAAATAAAGGCTGGCGTCATCATCGAACAGATCGACGGCCAGGTGATCGAGCCCGACGTCAATCACCATGCCCTCCTCAACCGGAAAGCCGATAAAAACACCCTCCTTTCGCTCTACGACCCCGCCACGGGCAAGCGGTGGGAAGAAACCGTCAAACCCATCAGCCTCGGTAAGGAGCGGGAGCTGCGGTATCAGCGCTGGGTCGACAATTGTAGAGCTATTGTTGAGAAAGCCTCCGGAGGCAAGGTCGGCTACGTGCATGTGCGGGGCATGAACGACCGAAGCTACCGCACCGTATACGAAGAAGTACTGGGCAAAAACCACGGCAAAGACGCCCTCATCGTCGATACCCGTTTCAACGGCGGTGGCTGGCTGCACGACGACCTGGCCACTTTCCTCGACGGCAAAAAATACATCACCTTTATGCCCCGCGAGCAGGAGTTGGGCAGCGAACCCCACTTCAAATGGTCGAAGCCTTCCATCGTGGTGATGAGCGAAAGCAATTACTCCGATGCGCATATGTTCCCCTACACCTATCGGGCCCTCGGCATCGGCAAACTCGTGGGCATGCCCGTACCCGGCACCGGCACCGCCGTATGGTGGGAACGCCTGCAAAATGGAATGGTATTCGGCATCCCCCAGGTCGGTATGATAGATGTAGACGGCGACTACCTGGAAAACAAACAGCTCGAGCCCGACTATAAAGTACCCAACGACCCCGGCAAAGTGATCAAAGGCATCGACCAGCAACTGGAAGAGGCCGTAAAAGTATTGTTGAAAGTGGTAGTGCCTTAGTCGTCGATGGCATTACAAAGTATTCCGTATTAAAGGTGAAAAACAACGACGAGATAATACAACAGACGGCTTCCTGGGTGGAGCGGGTGGTGATTGGTTGCGGCTTTTGTCCGTTTGCTGCTTCCGCTTTCGCTAAAAACAGTATTCACTACGAAGTGGTGCATTCCGAATCGAAAGAAGACGCTTTGTTCCGGCTTCTGCTCGAATGCCAGCGATTGGATTTGCAACCCGAATTGGAAACGACCCTGGTTATTTTACCTGCACAGTTCGACGAATTTGACGACTATCTGGAACTGGTAGCCCTGACAGAGGGGATGTTGGTGGCGCATGGATATGAAGGAGTGTACCAGGTAGCCAGTTTTCACCCGGAATACCTTTTTGCGGAAAGCACTCCCGACGACCCAGCCAACTATACCAACCGGTCGCCCTACCCCATGATCCATTTGCTGCGGGAGGTGTCCGTTGCCAAAGCGGTGGAAGGCCGTACGGATGTGGGGCAAATACCACTGGTCAATGTGGCGTTTGCAAGGAGGATGGGGTTAGAAAAAATGAAAAGGATGCGGGATGGATGAGGTGGTTTGACCAGTTTTGGTTGGCAATCGCTACACAATGAGTACACCTGGCTTGGAAAAGAGGTAGTGCTGGTTTGATTCAACTGGACAAATCCAGTCTCTCACCACAATCGCCCCAACTCCGTATCAAATCCATCAAGATTTCCAGACCTTAATCTTAACTTATTTTCTTCAAATTCTACCCCTTTTTCGCTATCATCAAGTAAATCAACATAGCCACTAACATTGACCTCTTCCGCAACGAACCGGATAGCATATTCAAAAAATTGATGCTCTATTTCTTCTATATGGCCTTTTGCAATTAGTAGATCGAGGTTATCCTTCATCTTAAAACTTGAATCTTCATCAATTTCTAGTGTTTTAAATTTGGGGATATAGCCCCCTCCTGAGACCCCGCCACTGGTTGCAACTATTTCCCACCTACCTTCCAACCCATCTACCGTTTTGTGATCCTCGTTACAAGACTGGATCAATAACACAAGGAGAAGAAAAGTTAGAACACCTAATAATTTTTTCATACTCATTTATTCAATTGTTAAAAATGTTTTCACACAATAGACATTATGAACAGAAATTTTGTATGCAGCCTGAATGCCCTTTTTTGCCTACCCCGCGTCACATCCCTGTCTGGCCGCCAGGCGAGGCTCGCCTTCGTAGCTAGGGCTACGAGGCTCCGGGTGTTCCTTGGTTAGACAAAAAATTGCTCTTCAGTTGCTGTACAAAAAATCCATTCATAGTGTCTAATATGACGGAATATTATGTATAACAGTTGGGTTTTCCTAACAGGCTTGCCTTCGGCGGGCCGCGCAAGAGAAGCCGGATACATGATTGACAATAAAATTTATCGGCATATGCCCAGTTTAAGTGAAATCCCGTCGTGCCTACCTGGTTGGTCTGTCCAGCAGTGCGAGCTAGACAGCCAGGTCTGGGTATTTGTGGTTATGATTGCAGCGATTCTCCCGATCTCTATCGGGACGGGACAGGCCTGTCTACCGCCAGGTAGATTTGTCACACACTCACCTCTTTTACTAAGTGTTTCTTTTACAACATCACTAATAAGTGTTATTTTCGTAAAAAATTGGATTATATGCTACGTTTTATTTTTTTGCTAATTCACTTTTTGTGTCTTCCTTTCATTTTACAAGCGCAATTTTGTACAGGTACACTTGGTGACAATATCTTTCTTGAAGGTGATTTCGGAACTGGTACGGCCAACTTGCTTTCCCCTAATCCTGGGATTGCACCGGGTTATATTTATACCTTCAACGTTCCTCCCGTAGATGGGCAGTATGTTATTACAAATAATACTTCTAACTGGCCGCTTTGGCCTTCCTGGCTTGGCATAGGCGATAATAGTACGGATCCCAATGGTTACATGATGGTGGTGAATGCAAGTAATGACCCGGGACTTTTTTATGAACAAACTGTTTCGGGACTTTGCGAGAACACGCTGTATGAATTTTCTGCTGACATCATCAATTTGATTAAAACCGGAATACCTGATCATATTGATCCTAACGTTTCTTTTTTGTTAGATGGTGTGGAATTATTTACAACAGACAATATACCAAAAACGGAAAACTGGATCACTTACGGATTTACTTTTACTACTGAGATCGGTCAGGAATCGTTGACTTTGTCGCTACAAAATAATGCCCCCGGAGGAAATGGAAATGATCTTGCACTTGACAATATTTCTTTTCGAGCTTGCGGACCTGAAACGTTGGTGTTGCCAGAAGCCTCCGCGATACATCTTTGCGAAGATTCTCCACCTATTGAAATGCAAGCTTTGATTATGGGGAATCAATATGTCAATCCTGCATTTCAATGGCAACAAAGTTTTGACGAAGGGCTTACTTGGGGAGATATTGCAGGAGCCAATGGAAGTACTTTCACTCACCCTCTCCTGACGGCCGGAGTCTACTATTATCGTTTCGTAGTAGCGGACGGTGCAGGAAATTTGGGTTCAGATAATTGTCGTGTAAATTCCAATGCTAAAATCATCAATGTACTCCCTAAAGAGACTATACTTACGGAAAGCATTTGTGATGGAGTAGCACTTATCGTCGGTGATAGTATTTATTCAACGTCAGGAATTTATATGGATACCATGATTAATTTTTTGGGTTGCGATAGCATTTTGATTATAGATCTGACGGTAGAAATAGATACTGATTTTATGGCTGACCTTTTAGTAAATCCACCTTGTGGAAATCATGAAGATGGTAGCATTTCCGTGGAAAATCTTAGTGGTGGTACACCTCCCTTTAATTATACTTTTGAAGGAATTGATTTTGGTACAACTTCTTTTTTTTCTGACCTGGCAGGTGGAGAAACTTATTCAATAGTCATTCAAGATGATATTGGTTGCGCTATTGAATTGTCAGCGTTTATTGAAAATTCCTCTGATTTGTTTTTAGACTTGGGTGAGGACCAAACTGTTGAATTAGGTGAAACAGTTGAAATAGTTCCCTTTTATAACTTCATACCCTCAGATTTTAACTGGCAGACTATTTCCTCGATTGATTGTCTTGATTTTGAAGATTGTAACCAGTTAGATTTTCAACCTACAACAAGTCAATATGTGAAACTAGATTTATTTGCAGGCAATGATTGCTTTGTATCTGATTCTATTTTTATTGAAGTCATTGAAGTTAGAAAAGCATGGTTCCCCAATGCTTTTTCTCCAAATGGAGATGGTATAAATGATTTTTTTACTGTTTTTGCAAATACTTCAAATGTACAAATGGTAGAAGATTTTAAAATATTTGACAGATGGGGAGGCGTTATGTTCGAAAGAAAAAACTTCCTACCTAACGTTTTACAAAATGGATGGGACGGAACCTCTAATGGAAAACCATTGTCATCAGGCCTATACATTTATACTGCAGCTATCAGATTTGCAGATGAGCAAGTATTGAAGTATTCAGGTGATGTTTATTTAGCTAAATAAAGTCTCTCTAATTAAACAGCTTCATTCACCCAACAAGTTTTTTAGTCTGAAAGGTGATGTGTACAGGCACTTTGCGCCCCGTAAATAACGCATAATCAGACCATTTGTCGTACTTCCCGGGCAGCCGTCGGGGGCGAGTCAGAAGGGTGCGCATGCTTAGTATGCAACGAATGGGGGCGATGCCAAAATGGCATCGGCAAGGAGTAAAGACCCGTTGTATTACGCGGATGTTATTGGGAATAAGTGCCCACCAACGAATACCAGATCAGATCAAGCAAATGATGGGATTGTTGAGCAGCTTATGTTCGTATAGGACAGCAAGGTATTGTGTTACAACTGCATTGGGAGTTTGGAATTATGGCTTGGGCAGTTTTCATCGAGCAGTCAGTTGGGTAAGTTCCCGGTTGAGTTTATCGGCTCATCAGGGAAAAACAACGACCTATTTGGCAGATGCCACCGGGTTAGCCACCTTGAATACAGGCAAGCGGGGAAGCGAGTTGAAGATATTGGCTCAACTGACCCAATCGGGTAAGATAGTGCTGAGTAATATCGCCATAGGCAAGTATGGTGATAAAGTAGAATGGGAAGCCCTTTTTGCCCCCCTCAAAGAAATATTCAACACAACCAGGTTGCAAAAAGACTTGCAATTTATCATTGATGGATGCAAGGGGATTTTGGCAGGAGCTAAAAGTGTTGGTGAACTTGTTAAAATACAACGAGATGTATGGCACACCACCCACCAGTTGAAGTATTATGCTTGGAAGGACAAAGCCACCGCCGGGCATAAAGCTGAATTGATTGTGACGGTAGCCAAAGCTGTTTTTCCAAAGCCGACAATAAGTCATTCCCAGGCTATTGACTATTTGGCGGATGCCATATTGTTTTACGATGCCAATGGCTACAAACACACCCGAACTTATTTGATGAATGCAGCTCAATACCCCTGCCTTTGTCGGCAGGCAGGTTTTCACCCACCAGCAAACTGAAATGCCTACTGTCTGCACTTCAAAGCTGGAGAGAATGATGCGAACCGTCAACCAGCGTATGCCGATAGCTATCGGCATCGGAGTATGGTCTGAATCAGGAGCCCTTGCTGTAGCTAAAATACGCTTAGCCTACTTTTACAATGGATTTGGAAAGAAAAACGCTGCACTTTCGAACGTAAATGTATTGTTGAGTGACAAACGGTTTTATTTGCACACAAAAAATCAAACAACCAATAAACTAAACGTATGCAAAGTCGGACGAATTTATTATACAACCCGCTACTCTCCACTCGTGGCTTAGGGATGTTGGCGCAAGTCTACACATTGGAACGTTATCAAAAAATTACCGAACCATTGTCTATTATGTTATGAGAAAAAAAATACAGTGCATCCCAATCTTTTTTTAGGATCAACTCGTATTCCTAATGAAATGTACCTGGATTTCCGATTATGGGTAATGCGCATGTAAACAGGTACTTCATTATCTCCTTTCTTTTGGTAAACATTTTGAAGACTTCTTTGATTTTCTCCCGGAGAGATTCGGACAAAAGGGGAAGTCGTTACTACTGCTAAACTTCAGCCAGGTTAACAATGCATTTTTCCCTAATTTCCCATATCTCATCATTTCAAATCCTAAAACTAATTCCGACGCTGCTCTGAAAATGAAGAACCCCAAACCGGTTGACAAGTTTACCGCTCTTGCTGTTGTCTTTTTCCGCAAGGATTGAATTATCAATTTTCGAATGTTGCAGGTAAAATGAATTAAGTCCAACGGGTATTTTGACAACAAAAGAAAATCTATCTGAAATACGATATTGAATCCTTGGAATCAAAGCGATCTCCCCTCCCACTCTACACGACCTGAACGGAAAACCCTGAGAAGTGCTAAATTCAATTCTATTAAAACGAAAAAATGGATCTAAAGACAAGCCAATTCCGGGAGATAGTTTTTTGAAGCCTTTAATCGGAAAGAGTTTTCCATATTCCCATCTAAATAATAGTTCGACCGAAGTTCGTTCCCTCCCACTTGTCGACGTACGGATACCCTGGCCCTCTATTTCCATTACGACCAACTCACCGTCTTTTTTAACGTTCAGAGAGGTTATACTATATTCTTGAAACCAGCCTTTGTCGTTTATTTTTTTAATTCCGATCCCAAGATTTACGGGATTTGCATCTTCCACTTGAAAATTATAAGTTAAATTTTTGCCGAATTCCACCGATTCAAGATCGGAGTTATTGTAGGAGATAAATACATTCAGGTTTCCGGTAAGCCGCCATTCGTTTTTGTTCTCCTTGTCGTTTTGACAAAATAAGTTCATGGATGAAATTAAAATGAGCCCGATTCCAAATAGCGATTTTAAGATAAAGCCTTTTTCTGTCATAATCAATTGCGTTTTAGTTCCACAACGATCAACCTCTTTTCAAATTGTCTCTTAACATATTTTGGTAGCGCAGCATCCTTGCAAAAAAATAATCGAACAAAAGTCATCATCACTCCTTCACCCTCCTATATTTCAGTCTTAACAATTCTCTCTCGCTTATTTCAATTTCGTGAAACCATATCGGTTCGCTATATTCACCATACTTCCTCTTATTTTGATCGATAAATCGTCCTCTCTTTTTCTTAATCAATTCAATCCACTTTTCAGCGGGATGTCTTAACAACTCAAAAGTCATGATTTCATTTACAATTACTTCTGACGTCTCTTCTTTTACTATCCCAACAATATTTGAGAATATGTGAAGATGATCTGGTAAATTCTTGTACAGCTTAAAGCGCTGATGAAATCTAAACTTTTCTTCCTGGGTTTTCACTAAAATACTATCGTTCAGATTTAAATATTTATTTGGAGGCAGATCAAAAGTCATATTCTCTATATATCTGACTTCTCCCGATCCTGTAAAATTCAATTTTACAAAATCCTTCATAATAAGAAGTACTTCTGAGCTATCACTATACCAGCTTTCAGCTAGATAAAACCCATGATAAAAAAACATCTCTTTATGTGGATTTCCCAATGTAATTATTCCTTCCTCTATCTTTCCGTTTTTGAATTCTATCCTGCAAATTGCCTGAATATTTTTACTAAAATCATGGGTCGTAACTTGACTTTGGCTCAACAAAATTCCCAATAATATGGATGCGATCGCTTTTTGCATATTTTTTATTATTTGTCGTTAATTATAGTATTAATAACGATCATTTGACTTTTATGGTTTACCTAAAATTGCTCTGCTCAACCGGACCTCAATTTGGCCCGGCGGGAAGCGTTTGATCTTAATCCTTCGACTTGGGCTTGACTCTTGGACTTGGACTCGATTCCTGAAACTTCCAACAATAAACCCACCCCAAAAAACCGTTAAATTGCAATAACCACATTCCCTAACCAAAAAAGGCAAACATGCCAACTATCCCTGTGCCTCTCTTGGATCTGGTATGTCCAGTTTTCGGATTAGTTTATTAATTACTTTCTCCGGCACTTTATACTCTCTATTCGAGTTTTGTTTAAGTAATAATTGATAAGGTACTTCAATGTAAATAATTTTGACTCTTGCATTGTAGCTTGTAAAAAGTCCGATCCATCTACTTCTAATATCTCTCGTGATGTTGGTTGCATTAAACACAAATGACTTTTTAGACCTTAGGTATTCTTTTGCCTTTTCTTTCGCCATTTGAATCACCTGGCCGTTTCCTTTTTTATCCGTTGGAGAAATTTTATGTTCTCTTCTAATGTCATCTAATGAGAGAATCGGCTGGCTAAGATTGTTTTTTATAAAGGTATCTTTCCCACTTCCAGGTAATGCACACATCATCGTCACAGTGCAGATCAAATCATCAAATGGATTGTATTCAGGATAAGATTCTTTTTTATTGAAGTAAAGAAATCGTCCGTAAGTAGATTTAAATTCCTTTTCCTTTGCAAAGCAGTTATTCTCTCCGAATATTTCCAAATCGTGGAGATCGTTTTTCATCAATTCCCATCGTTCAATTAGTGGTTTATCCCAAGGATGTTTTGTTGGTGCAGAATGGGATCTTGCAAATATATTAGTATTCGATCAAAAAAATCGCCACAACAGTTCCACTCAAGAAATCGCACCGCCGCTACTTCCCTCATCCAACATAAACAAACATCCCGGAAATAAAAGGAAATTAGCATACCCCACCACACCGAAGAACCGGAAAGCGAAAATAATAGGAGGAAATTTAGGAATGTTTTAGTTATGTTTTAGTAAGCAAAGAAAATCCCTCGTAAATTTTTGATTTACAAGGGTTTAGAGTGTTGAAATGTGATCCCGCCAGTAGTACATATTTTTCATATACTTTTTTATTATACCTTTAATTTCTTGTTAATCAAAACATAACACATATACACAACGCAACCAACAGTAATACAACGCATTCAAAAGTAGTAAATGTTTACCCTTTTGTTTACCCCCTTTTGGTCTAAAATCCGTATATTGTATGCCTAAAACAAACATACTAATATGGCTTCTCTCGCAGCAATCCTTCGGCTAGACAAAATCAATAAAAAAGGGGAATCTCCCGTCTATTTCCGGATCATCAAACACCGAAAAGTCAATTACATCGCATCCGGCGTCAAGCTACTTGAAAAATACTGGGACGACAAACGCGAAAAAGTCAAACCCAACCATCCCAACTCCAAGCGGCTCAACTCCTACCTCACCAATAAATTCAATGAACTGCAAGACAAGGTCTTCGAGTACGCCACCGAACACAGGGACTTCACCACAGCGAAACTCAAAAATGCTGTCCTCGGTAAAAAACCAACCAATTTCTGGGCGTTTGCCGAAAGCACGAGAGAGAAATACCTGGCTGAAGGAAAAATAGGTACCTATGACCGCACTGGATCGATCTTAAAAAAGTTGCGGAAGTACGTCGACAACAAAGAACTCTTCTTCCAGGACATCGATTTTATGTTCATCGAAAAATACGAAACCTATCTCCGCACCAAGCTGGGCAATAGCACCAACACCATTACTTCCAACTTCAAATTCATCAAAAAGCTTTTCAACGAAGCCATCAAATATGACCTTATTCCTACTGAAAGCAATCCATTCAACAAATACAAAATGAAGTGGGAGAAAACACAACGAGCCTATCTCACCGAAGAGGAACTCAAAGCCATTGAAGATTTACCGCTAGAACTTTACTCCAAAATAGACCGCGCCCGGGATATGTATATCTTTTCCGCCTATGCCGGTGGCATCCGCATCTCCGATGTCCTGACGCTGGAACAAAAAGATATCCAGAATGGTAACGCCCTCGTCAACATACAAAAAACAGGCGGCCAAATTTCCATCAAACTTCCCAAGGTCGCTGCCGATATAGTCACTAAATGGGAAAATCAATCCACCCGATTTGTCTTCCCTTGCTTTTATGATAATTTCAACCTCGAAGATTCCAAAGCGCTCGATGGCGGCATCTCCCGCGAAACCGCCTCTATCAATAAATACCTCAAACAGATCGCCTCACAAGCAAAGATCAAAAAGGTATTGAGTTTTCACATCAGTCGCCACACCTGGGCTACCCGGGCACTCCGTAAAGGGATTTCTATTGATAAGGTGAGTAAACTTATGGGGCACTCGCAAATTCGGGAAACGCAGATTTATGCGCGGATTGTGAATGAGGAGTTGGATAAGGCTATGGGGGTTTTTGATGAGTGAGGGGCGCGCGAATCTTGTACAATGATCCGTTTTATTATGGGATTTGTAATCCTCCCATGCAAAAACAATGAATCGTCAATCTGTCAAAAATCGAACAAATCAACGATCCTTAAGATTTTCAACATCAGCTGGCGATAAGATCGACCTTAAATTCATTTCGACCATTATTATTGCTATTTACAATTATTTGATCTATACAATATTCAAAAGAGAGGCAATATGTTCCTGGTACCGCATAATGGGACATAAAAGCATATTCTCTTGTAGTACAACTACAAGACTCTACATTTTTATAACAAATTAGTTTAGACGATACAATCTCAACTGCGTCATCTCTAATGGGTAATAGTTGATTAGGGGTAATCAGGATCTTCGTGATAGTTAGTCCTTTAAACTTACATTTGTAAAAAGGTTACAAACCGACGTATAAACTATCTCGGTATCATGTGTTTCAAACTGGTCCAAAGCACTATCTCCCCAATGCAACTTGAAATAAGGAGCTAGGTTCGGAAACTCATATGTTTGACACTCCCCTTTTCAAAAATCTGACAAGGGTCGGAAAGGATCGTCGGTAAAATCTGCTTGAATTTTGCATTTCTTTTATTTGGGTCTACGGTGAAAAACTGTGGGTATACAACAAATCTCCCTTATAGCCATTCAACGGGACATGTTCCATTGGACACATAAACATAGAGACTGTGTGGGTAATAAAATTGAGCATCATCATTACTTTTTCCTGCAGCAAATACAATCACGGTTCCTGCCGCATTTGCAAAGGTGATTGCAGCATTCATCATGGGATGCACCCGGGACATCTTGCACTACATCTCCAACTATTATTGATAACCTGTGCCCCTCCCAGGCAGCAGCAATTGTAATGAAATTGGCTAACCAAGAAAAAGCACCCATTCCGAAATTATTCAACCCTTTCATTCCCATTAGACGAGCCTCAGGCGCAACCCCGATTACGCCCTGATTATTATTCCCTTCGGCAGCAATCGTCCCGGCTACACGTATTCCATATCCTTGTCCATCCATTACATTTTGATTAGGACCTCCGTAGTCAGTCATATAATTCCAGCCAAATACTCCTGGATTACCTGCACACACATATAATACATCATATCAATTATTTCTCCATCAGACAACTTATACTGCTTAATAATCATAGTATCTTTTCATCGCACCATTTTCCCTCTCTTCAAAAATTCTTTTCTTATTCCAGCAAGAATATCACATTCAAGTATTAGGAATTCTTCCTCACTCAAGGCTTTTAAGCACACATATTGAATGATATTCATAATCATCGCCCCAGTTAATTCATATTTTTTGGCTATCAATTCTAAATTCACCTTAGAGTCCATGCTAATTTCTTTTGGAAATCCTTTTTCCCATAACAATAATCTTTCTTTTGGCCCGGGGATAGGAAAATGAATAATGGATTGAAACCTTCGAGTAAAGGCATCATCAATATTATTTTTAAAATTGGAGGCAAGGATAACTAAGCCGTTAAAACCTTCTACCCGTTGGAGTAAATAAGAAACTTCCTGATTGGCATATTTATCGTGTGCATCCCTCACATTAGTACGTTTACCAAATAACGCATCCGCTTCATCAAAAAATAAGATCCAGTCTTTATTTTCCGCTTTAGCAAATAGGCTGGACAAATTTTTCTCCGTTTCTCCGATAAATTTTGAAACGACCATAGACAAATCAACTTTATACACCGGTTTATTGATGGATTGCCCCAATAATGCTGCTGTCAAGGTTTTACCGGTTCCGGGAGGGCCATGGAATAAAACCCGATATCCAGGCTTTAGCTTCCGCCCCATTTCCCAATCGTTCAATAAAGTTTGGTGATGCAAAAGCCATGTTTCTATTTCTTTTATTTGCTCCAGAGTCTGACCGGGTAATACTAAATCATCCCAGGTCATTTCGGACTGAAGTCGCTCAGCCGGAAAACGCATACTGAATGTAGGAGCGGAAACTTTTCCGGTAGTGATTTCTTCTACCCATTCTGGGTCGAGTATTAACTTTCCACTCATGGGAGGTTCTCCATCTTTGACTGCTTCCAAAGAAAGAATGCCTTTTTTGGCAAACCAATGATCAGCGCTAAACATTTGTTGTACTTCTATTCGTTTAGCCAGGTCATTACCAGCCAGGATGAATTGGGCGGTTTCACCAGTGGGTAGAATACCTCGATGGTTTTGGCCTTTGGTGCCGCCGAATGCGGGGAAGTCGCCGCCCTGGGGGAAATATTGGGCCAATAAATGGGAGTAATAATCGGGTTTGAGATGGGGTGCAAGGGCCATTAGTAGGGCAACGAATTCCGCCATACTGGGCTTTTGAGTTTGCAGAAATAGGTAAAGTGGATGATCGTCAGCAACATAATCGATTTCGGGTATCGAAAATGTATTCGTTTTGTTAAAATATATATCAAACCGTTCTTTGATAATGGCTTCCAAATGATCCATTGCGGCATATAGGTTGTCGGTATTCATAAATGGTGAGCCCTGTTTTTATTCCTGGTTGTAATCTTTTAAACTGGCCTCCTCTTCAGGAGCTTGTATTTTCTTCGTCTTGACCAATTGGCCAAAATCCTGGATATAAGCAGGTTGATGATCATGAGGACGTTCCCATTTTCCTAGCGTAAATCGTTCGTTGTAAATGATCTTATAAGTTTTGTCTTCCTTATAGGCAAAAAAAGCTCTGGAAAACCTGAGGTCTGGGGAAGTGGTTTGTCGGGCGGGCCCGAAATATCCCCTATAAATGGTTTTGGTTTTGACCTTCTGATCCAGCAATTCGCCGAAAACGGGGCTTTTATATTTTTTAATTTGAAATAAAACACGTTTTAATAAATAGTCTTTTTCCTTCAGAAATCGTTCTGGTCTTAGATAAAATATTTTATTTCTGGAATAAAATCGAGTGGCATAATTATTCATCACCGGATGAAAATATTTTCCAAACTCGTGTTGACTTTGATCGTAATCTTCGGCAATTATATCTGTATCAAAATATTTCAGTCTAAGCTGGTATTCTTCTTCCAAAAATTTGTTAAAAAAAGCGGTTATTTTTTTCATTATTGAGGCTGCTTTAAGTCAGTGCATATAGAAGATCAGGTCCGGTATCCGGAATAATCGGAGATTGGGTTGTCCCATCAATTAGGAATACATCCACAAGATAAGTAACATTTAGCACTCTGGGTTGGGTTGTTCTTGCCAACTTTGTTTCGATGTGTTCTTTCAACTTCTCATCTGACAGTTCCAGCAATTTAGTACGCTCTTCGTCTGTCGCATTATTTTGAATGGCTTCCCGGATCTTTCCCAATTCTCCGGGATCATTCTCGTCGGCCCATTCTACGAGTACCTCCATATTAAAACTTTGTACATCATTGCCGTTATTAAAACTCAATACAAAATCTCTAATCTCATCCTCTGAATCCCGCATTGTACCTTGATTGAATTCGCTACTTGTTGCAATTAAATTCAAGGCAACTTTCAATCCTTCTACCCGGGTATTAAACCCCGTCCCCATAAACATATTTGCAATGATGTGTGCCGCATCTTGTTGTGCATTTACGACCTTCCCTTGAGGATTTTGCCTGATGCCTTCTCCTGCAGATAGGTTCAAATTATTTCCAACTACCCGGGTTGGATAAAGGGCTTTATTTAACACGACGGTAAACTCTTGTTGTCCACCGGCATATTTGTAAGAAATTTCTTTACCACCATCGGCAGTGGCTTTTTCTGACAAGATGACGGGCCTGAACTTGTCATGCGGCGCATCCCTGGTCATACTTTTGATGAAATAGGCTTTCAAACTTTCCGTAACCGCTCCATTGGTCGATTGATCAAAGATATAATCCTGCAGTTTTTCTTTTGCAGTGCCTGCTTCTGTGTTCCGCTTTGAATGAATGGTTGCTTTTCTCCTAGAAATATACTTGCTTTCTGTTACTTTCAATTCATTTCCTGTTTCCGAAGCCGCATTTTGCAAGGCACTTACTGCTTCTCCAGCACTTACTGTTGAACCAAAGCGATAGCTTTGTAACAATGGTTTATCGTGTACATCATTGATGGTTCCGCTGGCCACTAGTCGGGCTTTTATTTGGCTCCAGCCTTCTAACAATACAAAGTCGGATTCGTTGTTCGTGATCTCCTCTTCTACCTGGCTGACCACTTCCGGATGAAGCGCTGCAAATCCCGAAGGATTGGATTCCTTGATGTCTTCCAACACAGAAATACCAAGCACCTCAAGTAGCTCCATCATGACGCTCTTCAATTGGTCTTGCAGAGATTCTACTTCAGCATCAGCACTAGCCGCTTCACTATTTTCGGCTGGGTCATCGCTCTGAAGGGCTTCCTGAATTTCCTCCTCTGCTTCTGCTCCTTCCGTAAGTATCCTGTCGTACAATGACCTGGCCTGACCGATTAAGCCATCTGCTTCCTGCTTTTTATCTCCGCTTAAGCCATCCGCTTTTTCTGCTAGTCGATCCAGTTTCGAACCGACTGACATGGGGGTACTATTGATCATCAACTCAACCCCTTCACCCGCAGTATCAATATACATCTTGTGGCTTTCTCCATCTGCCGAAAATCGGACCTCCTTCCCAACTTCCGTATCATCCAACTCCCCATCCCCTTCTTCCTCATCCCCCCCAAGTCCCAGCGCTTCCAACACCCCTTTCGCCCGTTCTGCCAGCCAGCCTATCACCCGATCCAATATTCCCTCTACCCATTCCTGCAAACCCCGAATCGTATCCGCCACCTTTTCCGGCAAATCGCCGAGGTGCGCAAACTCCATGAAGAAATCAATCACTGGTACCAGCAAGCGTGCCAAGGCTGTTTCGACTGCTATAGCCATACCACTAATATTTCCGGCGATGATATCTGCCATCCCGTTGACCACTGTTTCTACCAAGCTAAAGATGCGTGCAGCATTTTCAAAAATCCATTTAAAAACCCGATAGATGGCTTCAATGGCTTGAGCAATAGCACCAACCGGGTTGAACATCATTATGATTCTCGCCGTAATTTGTGTGATCAGGGCATCTCTAACAAAGGTAACTGCCATGTCAATGACCGTATCCAAAATATTCTGAGGATCCAACTGATCCTCCAACATGGCATAAATCCCTTGTGGCCCCATTTCTATTAAATCGCTAATCAACTCGTAAGCTTGTTCCAATAAAGCCACATTTTCTTCGCCAATATGTTTAGCCAGCAATCTTCGAATGCGCGCCCAGGTAATTCCCATCAACTCAAGGAAGAAAGTGACAATGCTCGCCAAAGAAAGATCCTGCGGAATCTGAACCCCGACGGCTCCCAATCCCGAAAACAACCAATCTATAAATCCTTGAAAAAGATGAACCAGAAAGTTATCAAAGAATCGTTGGAAACCGGCTCCAATTGCCGCTAATAGATTTTCTGCAAACCCAAGCGGATCATCAGCTATATCTGCAACTACTTGTTCGATTCGAGCTAGTAAAGCCCAGAAGCGACTTGGTTCGATACCTACTAAACTCAATAGTCCATTTATAATAGCTCTGACCGGATCGTCCAGAAAGTCATTAATGGCATCAGCAATTCGTCCAATGAGGCCCTTGGCTTTCTCTCTTAATTCATGAATTCGCTGACGTGCCTCCTGCACCGCCTGAGCCGCACTTTCAACAATCCCTTTATTTATATCTGACTGAGTGTTTGCAACCTGTTCTCTTAGTCCACCCAATCGTTCCCGGAAGCGTTCCTGTTCCGCTGCTGCCCATTCTCCTAATTCTCCAGGAGCATTTTCGAATAATTCTGCGATTTGCCGATCTGCAGTATCGATGAGTTCCTCACTGGTTAAGATGATTCCATTTACATAAATAGAAATTTCTCTTATCAAATCACAAATACTATTTCCAAATTTGGTCTCTGCGCGATCATAAGCATCTGTAATCCAATCTGGATATCCAGTCAGGTTATCCCACAACTCCACCAAGCCTCCACCTACTCCGGAGTGACGGTCATCAATCCACCGCTGAACCCTTGCCAGGCTTTGATCAAATTCAGTAGAAATCCGATCTCGTCCAGCATTCCACATATTCATCGCTGTGGTAGATAAAGGCTCCAGTAATCTTTCTACTTGTGATTGAGCATTGGTAAAAATAGATTCTGCCTGAGCTCCTAAAGTTGCTCGCATTTGTTCTTCTGACCCAACCATGTTGGCTTGTTGGGTAGTAGTATCTCCTACGGTTTGGCTACGGGATTGCTGCAGCGCTTGTAGCGCCTGTTCCTGAAGTGAAGCCATATCGCCACGGGCACTTTCTAAAGCAGCATTCTGTTCTGCCAATACTTCTGCAGGATCAACTTCAGCGGATTCAGCTAATTCACCATGGGCCGCTCTTGCTTCAGCCACCGGGCCGTTTTGGATCACTTCGGCGGCAGGTGATGTCATGCCTGCCTTCCTCAATTTGAGCGGAGGTATTTTCTACATCTGCATCAAGGTTAACTTCTTCATCAGGAACCGCATTTGGCGTTGCGTTTGTAGCATTAATGTTAGGTCCGTTTACATTTTCGGGTGATGGCTCAATTGGCTGGCCGATTTGCTCAGGGCTTCCTTCCGGATTTTCCTCCAGACTATTGTAGTTGTCTTCTACGCGTTCTGTATCAGATTCAATGTTATCGTTCAATTGCGCACCTGCCTCATCAGCAGCTTCTTCAGGGTCAGACCTAAGAAGTGAGTCTTCATCAGGAGGACGTTTATTTTCGATTACAGATTTGATGTGTTCACAAAGTTCTTCTATTTCAGGACTAGGTTGGGGCTGTAGTCCCAGTTCTGCGACTAATGCCCCACTCGCTCTTGCTGTGGTTTCTTGTGGAGGTTCTGTTACTCCTGCCCGGGCACTGTCTGTGTTTTCGGATTCTGTGGGAAGGTCTGTAGTAGCCTCAGCGTTACTCCCTGTTCTAGATCTTACCTGATTAATTCGCCCTTGCTCCTCAGCCGATAGTTCTGAAGGGGGTTCAGACATAATTGGTTCAATAATTACGGCTTCCGATTCTCCCTCAAAAGAACCTCCTGAGGCCTCAGCAAGCGGAGAAGAACCAGAAGAAGCATTGTTACCTGAAGGAGGGCCTGGACTATTTGAAGTATTGTTTCCCGAATTAATTGGTGGCGAAGCTGGGACTGGAGGGGTTGTAGCTGACGAATTATTTTGTACGGTTGATGATGGCTCCGGTAAAGTAGAAGGAGTTGATTCTGGAGCTCTTTTTACTCCACCACCCTGTTGAACAACATGAGTTAACTCGTGGGCCAACAATTTCTTTCCGGCTTTTGTATTCGGGGAATATTGTCCACTGTTAAAAACAATATGATTACCAAAAGTATAGGCTTTTGCAGAAATAGCTTTTGAAGAGTCGGCCGCTTTATTGTCTTTATGAATCCGCACATTGGAAAAGTCAGAACCAAATCGCCCTTCCATATCAGTTCTCGTGCTTTTCTCCATTTTACTGCCACTAGAAGATAAAACAGATCCCACAATAGGTGGAGCAGTTGAAACAGTTTGTCCTCCAGAATTTTTTCTTTGTATGGTATCTTCTTCGCTTTCTTCCTGTCTTTGAATCACTTCTTCTTCTGTATCTTCCGCTTGTCTTTGGATCACTTCTTCCTCTGTATCTTCCGTTTGTCGCTGAATCCCTTCCTCCTCTGTTTCTTCGGTTTGCCGCTGGATTATCACTTCTTCCTGCTCATCAGATTGTCTTTGCACCTCACCTGATGCCTCTGGCTCTTCTTCCATTTCGGAGAAAGTTGAAACTGGAACTGTAGTCGAAGTATCCGCTTTCTTTCGAATGACTGGCTTTTCGGTTTTTCTTGAACTGTTTTTTGATTGAGTTACTTGCTCAGCGGTTTGATCAGCTTCTTTCTCGAATTCATCACCGGGAGTATTAATCGTTAATTTTGTTTGAATTCCAGTAGCCGAAAAAAATCCAGGCTGCCCTGCCTTGGGAAGGAATGGCTGTCCCTGGTTTTTAGACACAGAAGTTGTCTTGCTTTTTTCAGCAGTTGTTTTCATATCATAAAATTAGGTCCATTCTGTAATTAAAGCCCTTTTCATCCAAGGCAGTTTAATGAATCCAATATTCCAGGGTAAGTGATCTATTAGCATGTCAACAGCTCTTTGTTCTACTCTTAGCAACCAGTTGGAAGTCCCTTCCGTTATTCGGCCTTCTCTTTGAAGAAAGGTTTCTTGTAGGCCAGCTATGCTTGTATTTTTGAGGATTTTCCAATGGCTGATTAAGGCCAATAGCATTTTATCAACCTCTGCCGTTTCCTGGTTTGAAAGTTTATGATCAAGTAAAATAATTTCTTCGAAAGGAACCCCACATATTAATTTCAACAAAGGCAAATTCCATTCTTCTGTTGTTTGTAGCCCTGTTGTTGCATAAATCAAATATTGAATGGCTTTTTCCGGCTTTACCATTCTGTTTTCTTTCACTACTTCAAATTCATTAAATAGTGATTCCATAAATGGATTTAATAGCACAAGGCCGGCATTTTGTATGAAGATTCCTTCTTTTGGCGTTTCCTTTTCCTGTTCGACTACTGTTAAATCCTCCTTATTTTTTATCGCAATGGTATTTTTCCGGTTTATTTTTTCAATGCTCTTGTAGAGTTGATCACTATCTTTTATTCCAAAAGAAAGTTGACTATAAAGTGTTTCCCAAAAAAGTGCGTTTCCTAAATCTTCAGTAATGAAGGAAAGGTCTTTTTCCTTGAGTTTATCCTTTATCCCAGGTCTGATCAGGTCCGCTAGTCTCCAATGCATATTTGTGGAAAAACAAGCAATAAAGCGTTCGAGTTTTTTGAAATCTTCCAGCAAGTTAGTAACAAATTGTAGCACCATTTCCACGGAGGCATCCAATGCTTCAGTCAATCTAAATTCAAGTTCTGCAACTGAAAAATTGCTACTGGCATTCCAGGGTAAGTAACCAAATTCGAGGTAATACATCATCAATTCGAATACTCCATTTTCCTCAGAAATAATTTCCACGTTATTGGTATCAAATAAAGCGTCTTTCACAGCTAACTCCAATTGAGTTGAAAACTGAGCGAGCAAATGAGACTCAAAATCCTCCATGTTTTTACAATCCAGTTCTAATGTTATTTTATCTAAACGAATCAGCTGGCCAGGCTGATCAACTTCATCTATCACTTTCTCAATAATGCCTGCGAGTCGATCCCAAAACAATTGACATAATCGATCACTAAGGGTATGAGCATCCACAATCTTATTTTGTTTCAGTTCTAAAACCTGCTTGTAAATTACATGATTACTTAATATCATTTTTCACTAAATTTGTACTACCGTATGCGAATTAGAACTGGCACAGGTGTCTCCCGTATTGACAACCAGCGCTCTTAAAAGAACCGTAGAAGCTTGAAAAGGAGTAAGTCCAAAATTGGTTAAAAGTGCTGTAGAGAATGCTGGTATCCCATGATTACATTCAGCATAAACAAAATCCACCGGATCAGAAGGATTAACTTCTAAATCAAAGTTTATAGTTACGCTGCTATTAGCGGCCGGCAAAATTTCAGGTGGAGCAAGTGGGGATTGACAAAGTTCCTCTACCAGTATTGGATTATCAATCGTTCCTGGCTGGCATCGACTTCTTCTAACACAGTTCATACGTGGAACGTTTCCTTCGGATGATACGGGGGCTCCTCCCTGAATAATTGAAGTAGCTGTAATTAATATTTCTTCTTTGTTGTAAATTGTAGTTCTTTCTAAACGTAATGCACCATTGAAAACAAAATAGTTGGCATTAATAACAAATTCGTAAGTATAACAGTCATAAGTTTCTATTTTTAGTACTGCAAAACCAGGCAAAGCATCTGTGTCATAAACCCAGTTTAGAATAGCACCTTTATCGTCGCCAAAGGCATTAATAAGTACACTTTGTATAAAGTCATTTGCCATAGGAATTCTTTCTTGCCAAAACGAATTAAAATCATTAACATCAAACATTATTCCCCCCGGATCCAATATTGAAGTCAACTCTGCTAATTCCATGGCATCGAAATCTCTTGTGATTTGTGCACCTCCCTGTACAGCGTTTCCAGTAACAGAAAACGATTCTACTGCTACTACTACCTCCATATACGAATAAGGGCTTTCAATTACATCAGTAGGCGGTTGCATCCAAAATAAATAATCACACTCCGATGTAATTCCATCACAAGGCAATAAACAATCATTTACCGGACAGACAACCGGATCAACAATAACAGTATTTACACATGGGACTTCATCACTGTCTTGTACTGTTAAATCCCCCCCTTCTCCGGATGCTAAAGTAACGACACCCGTATCTCCGCCTTGAACGACAGTTGAGAAACTATTGATCATTAAAGTATAAGGGGGCCTTCCGCCATTAATAATCACCTCTATTGTAAACTCAGTGTTACTATTGATACAATTAATGGCTCCCAGTTCAATACTAAGTGGTTCTTTTAAAGTAACTGTTTGAGGTCCTGTAATTTCACCTGCCGAATCTCTTATCATGATCTCAACTCCATTCCCAACCGAAATAGGGTCATCCGTTAGTTCTACCCAGGTGGTTCCTCCATCAATAGAATATTGATAGAAAGGTACACCGAAAATCGGTCTGATTCGAAGACTACCACTCATAGTTCCTGCTTGATCTAAAACGGTACACCCCACTTGCTCCATGGTAAAATCCAGTGGCATAGGTGGAAGTTGGAAAGTAATTGGTTGACAATTTGAACAGCATAGGTATGGCAAATAAAAATCTGCGATTACTTGTCCCTGAAAAAGCCCTGGATATTCTTCATCAATAATAATAACGTTTGGATTCGCAAGGTCAATTAAGAGTACTTGTGCTGGATTTGAAACCATTACCGTAGCTGTGGGTACTCCACTATAACTAATCACTAATGTTACTGGTATTTGAGGTACGCTCAGAGAAAAGGTACCATCATTGTCAGCGGAAGTTCCTATTGTTGTTCCTAGAATAAGCACATTAGCTCCGATTGCAGGTAATTCATTAAACAACACACTTCCCTGAATTGTAAATGGTCCGTTAGCTCCGCCTGGATCACTACTTTGATCCGTACCATGAACTACTACAATGAAAGTTCCTCCTTTAGGGACACCAGCCTTATGCTCCAATCCTGGATGTTTTTGGGAATAAGATGACAACAAATACCGATTTCTAATGTCTTCCATTCTTCGTTGGTATTCTTCTTCCAATGCAAGGATTGGTTCCAGCTTGCAAACCATCATCAAATTAGTCAATTGATCCTGTACTTCGTCCCAATCAACTTGAATTTGGGAGGGATCCTCTGGATCATTATCACCTAATAAGCTGATAAGAATATCATTAAGTTGATTAGTAATAGCCTTGACGTCCTGATATTTATTAGTAAAATCCTCTAAGTCTAAATCAGATAAATCTTCACTAAGAGATTCTGATAATTTTACTAGATAATACAAGAAAATACCATGAAAGACATAAAACCCTGGTAAAGAATTACCAAAAAATGAGCTCCAGAACCCAAGAAGGGACAAGTTAAAAAGAGGGTTATTGCTATCTTGATCTAAATCAGGATAGGTCAGTCCAGCCAATTGAAGAAGGTTAGCTTCATAACCTGCTCCTACCGTTCCAGTTCTGTATTGATAATTCGGGGCACAATTTTGAAGTAGAGTTAAATTTGGTGTTTGCAGGTCACCTGGTTGACTAACTATTGGCTCTCCATTGGCATTTTTAATAACCGTATCATAAAAATACTGAACGAATTCGCAGATATGACAAAGTAATTCTTCTCTTAAGGTGTCATAAATCGCTTCCAGGTCTTGAAAATTACAAGACATTTCTTCATTTGAGATTGGGACACCTATGGCATTTTGTCCCGTAAAAAGTGTTATTATTTCGAAAGGTAATCTGTAGGTCGCTTTTTGTTGTAACAAGCTTTGTAAAACAGGGATATAAGGTTGACCAATATGGCCTTCAATTCTTAAAAAAGAATTTTCTTCATAATCATAACGCAAGGGATTTATGACAAAATCATTTACCATATTCCAGGCAGTTGAGCGATAACCTAAATTTAAGCTGGCTTTTAATTGGTTGGTTAAACCTGGATTCCAATATTCGTAAAGTGGAATAGGTTGATAATGGTACGGAATCGCTCTTTTCGATAAGGGATAAGGACCCAATCTGCTGGGAGTTATTTTTATGACGGGAAGCATATTCTGACCAGACGGACTGAAGCCACCTACTTGTGGGGGAAGCTCAAGAGACTCAATCAATTCGGTTATTCTTCTGAATAATAGCAGCAGTTCAGACAAAGCCCCTAGATACTTTGAAAATAAAGGTGAAGGTGCAAAGTGGTGGCGATAATCAGGATTGTCTGTACCTGGCAAGGCTATACCAAGCATAACATGTCTTGGAAAAAGGCGTTCATCCGGACAGCATAATCCTAAAACCTCCAATCCCTTTTCCCGGAATTCGTTATAAGCCTGTATAATCGTAAAAATATGATCATAGAAATATTGCATCCAAATATGCTGGTTCTGAGCAACTATACCTCCATTGTGCATGTAGGCCCATTGAACTGGCAAGGTGATAAATGGATTTACCGGAAAGTCGTTTTGCAAAACAGGTTGAAAAGCGATATACAGATCACTTAAGGCTGTAGCTACATGATCTATAAAAGGCTGATTTAAAACAGACTGAAAGGAATTGAAAACATCTGCAGAATATACTAAGTTTGTTGACTCCACGTTGAATCGGCGCATTCTTAATTCCGGCAAATTATTCCTCAAATTCATGATGCCCGTTAAGCCAAAATATTCATCAGCAGGCTGCCCTATGGCCAATACCTCCTGTTGAATCAAATCCAGATCTGATCTTCTTATGAGCAAAGGTCTTATGGTTGTTTCAATTACCTTTCCTTTATCATCACAAGAATTAGGAGAACAATTTTTATTATCTATTGCCAGGCACTCCAAAAATAACAACAATACTTTTTCATCGTCTTGCCCAGGTGGCATATTATTACCACTCAAAAAATCCAGGCTGAGAACGTTAGCATCCGGGTTATCATTTTGATCCCTACCCAGTTCCCATAATGAATACTGTGCTGCCGGTGTCAGACTATTATTCATGAAAGTTGCATAGGCTATATCATCAGGCACTGTATAAGGTTTGTAGTAATCCAACCTATCCGAACCGTTGCAATAAGGAATTAAGTAGCCGGCAGAAGTAATGGCGACTCCTTTATTGATGTATATAGCAGAACCATCGACCTCTACAGTATATTCAAGACCACAAGCAATTCCAATCCCTAAAAGATTAGCACGGGAAAGTCTTGTTTGTTCATCTAAGTAATTCCGTAGTTGATTAAGGTTCTCATTTGTCAGAACCTGATTAGCTTCAAAAAAAGGATAATTGGTATAAGATGGTAACATGATACTTTCTTTTATAAAGACCCAAGAATTGTATTATTAAGTCGTACCGGATTATCATCACTTCCATCGTCACAGTCATGTAAGGTAGCGGCTGGATAAATACTATTTAAATTGGTAAATATTCGAATTAAATCATTTAGTCGGTAAGAAACTAATATCCAGTTCTGGTAAGTTTCAACAAGTAGATTACGTAAATCAGTCCAAAATTCAGTTGCAATACTCGCCCATAGTTCCGGGCAAAAAGTATGATTACTGGCATTAATTGTAGCCAGATCTGCCACAAATTCTATCCAGACAAAATCTCTTATTTGGTTTACTAAAACAGGGTCTTCCGGATCAATCTCATTCTCTACCAAATCATCAATCCAATCTTTAAACTGATTTCCAAAATAGCCAAGTAATAATTCTACACAATGACAGACAACAGAGGAATCCAAGACTGTTTCCCCTTCATAATGATTTTCGACCAAGTGTTGAACCTGTCGATATAGCAAGTCAGATTCGACCGCCCAATTAAAAGAGGTATTTACTTCTAGCCATTTACACCAGGCCCTTTCAAATGTGTTGAATTGAAAACAATCTATATTTTCCTGAAAATAAGCGACCAATAAGTTTTGCAATAAGTTGTAATATGCGGGATTTAAATTGGGATGACAATCCAGTGATCCATCGGGAACCGCCTCTTGAAATAAATTTTCAAAAATGAGCTGTAAGTCTGCTGTTGTAAATCCATTCGGGTCATTGCTCATTCCCCACTGCCCAACTGCGTCATTGAATGCTGCGAATACCACGTTTGCACAAAGGCAAATATCTCTTAGTGTTTCCTCGTCTTGCGGAATCGTTAAATGATCAACCAATAAATCTTTGATATCACAGAATATGGCCTGTTCATCAACCTTTAAGCATATGTCGTTTCCTACCCAGCAAATTTTTGGCAGTAAGTGAGCAGGTGTTTCTCTTCGAATGGTTTTATCAGCGAAGCGACGAAGATCAATATCCAAACTAAAAGGCTTAAGCTTACCTTGCATAACATAAGTAATTCGGAAAGAATATGGATCCTCTTCACCACACATATTGCAAGGAGTTTCCAGGCAAACTGGCAAAACCGCATCTCCAGGAAACTTTGGTCGAAGTAACAAATGTTCTACAATATAAATTCGTTCTTTCGCCAGAACCTCAGTCGTAAATTCCATAATTTCCGCCGGAGTTACACTGGGATTCAGCAAAGCGATAATTTCACTATTCTCATCGTTTAGGATGTCATCACCGAATCCGTCTACACCAAAATTAGACAGGACTGTACTATTAGCCATTATATCACCGATTAGATCATATAACAGGGATTCCAGTTCCAGAACAGAAGCAGCTTCTATTTGACCATAATTGGTTAACAACGTATTTCCGGAATCAGGGTCTACTAAGGAAAAGATTCCCTCAAAACCAGTAAGGCTTTCCTGAACATCAACATCAAAGTAAGCCCTCAATGTTTCCATACCTAACAATCTACTGATACGACCAGCCAAACCGGCTCTGTTTCTAATATCACAAACCCGGTCTTCGTCCTTATAATTAAAGGCTTTCGCCCTTTGGGCACTAATTCTTGGGTAATCTTTTAAAAAACGAATTTTATCTTTAATTAACTTTTTCGGATTCAGAGCAACACGATCAGAATTTGAGTATAACATCAAGGCATAAGTTCGAAACTCTTCTCCAAACCGAGCCAGTAAATGATCAAGAAACCGATTACGTCGATCGTTAAATATTTCTTCTGGTTCTGTTAGCAGGTGAAGGGAATCCGAAGTTATTGCCGGGTTCAAAAGATCAGATAAACCTGCTATTTCCGGCTCGGGATCTAAAGGATTAAAATAGTGCTGATAATAAGTTTGATAGACTTGTTCATCTAAAGAAAACAATTCTTTTGCATTTGCTAATTGAGCCAACATATCTCCGACAATTTGTTCGTAAATCATCAGATAACCTTTAAGCTGTATGGCCTGAGATTTTCTTTTATCAGAGACTTGAGGAGGTAAACCAGCGGCACTAATACCATAAGTTTGAGGGAAAGTATACTGAATGGGATAAAAATTTGACAGGTCCCTCCATTCTCCATTTGGAACAGAAAAATCATTATCTGCAATTGGAATTTTTGGTCGATCTCTTTCCCCTCTTAGTTGGGCTAGAATAGCTTTTGCTTCATCAAGCCTTGGTAAAAAAGGAAGGTCGTTTTTATAAAATAAAATTCTGGAAGTTTGCTCATATAGCCTGGGGATATAACCTGGTGTAATGGGGACTTTCCATCGTTCTGAAGGCATGATGGCTTGTCCAAATTGGTTGTATCGGGTTAATAGTACATCCTTTACAGCAATCACTCCTTCTATATCCATGATCAAATTGATGATATCAGAAACATAAATGAAATTTTTCAAATCAGAGGCAGCCAGCTCCTCCGTTTTTATGAATCCGTTTTCAAGTGCAGGTCCATCAAATATTTCTTCGGTAGGAACACCTTCAGCAACTAATTCCTGTAGGGTATAAAAAGGTACAGGAGGATTAAAGTATAATTCTATTTCATTGTAAATCTGAGCCATTATTTCTTCAATGTCTGCGTCTGGGCTTACATCGACGTCCATACAGACCGCAACATCTTCAATTCCAACTCCTTTAATGTTGCAGAAATCTTCCCCAAGGTTTCGATATTGGTGAAGCGCAAAATAAGCTTCATTTATTGCTTCATTTATTTTGAAGAGCTTGCGTTTGTATTTCTCAATAATTCCTCCGACTCCTCCATCTCCAAGAACCGCAAGAATATCACTTACGTTCACCTCTCGTTTAACGCTTTCTTTTTGTGCAAAAAAACGGATGACCGTCTCGTTTAAGTTCAGGGTTTGATCTATAATTGTCCCATTTTCTCTAAAAACAACTTCAAAGTCTGCATAGAAAATCCCCCTCCATCCTTCAACAAAAGAAGCGTTATCAACCGGTCCATTCAGGGTACGGTCTCTTGAAAATCGAGCAAGATTGATGGTTTGAATTTCGAAATTATCATCAGAAAAATCCTGAAATAAGCTTGGGTTCTCTGCCTCCCAATCTAAAGGAAAACGCACTTCAATAATTATGGGAACTACCTGACCTGCCGCTACCAAATCGTAATTAATGGTATGAAGAATTTTTCGATCATTCAGATCACCTAATTCCGGATCTTCTTCCAATTCAAGTAGTATATCATAAAGCCCCTTGGGGTGAAAAGGATGTTCGTAGTAGACATGTCCTGATTTCTCCGGATTTAATCGCCAAAGGGGAGCATATGATAAGGCACTTTCTTCACATTCCGCATAAAGCTGTGTTTCACAATAACAAGATTTACACAATAACCAGCCATTGTCGATATTTGGCAAGTCAATCAAAATCTTACGAAAATCAATGACCGTTAAAGGGTTATTAGTCAGAATAGTCCTTGTAGTAAAAAAAGCTTGTCTAAATCCAATTAAGCCACCTTCCTCAGTCAACAAATCTTCAATTGGAAAGCCTGTCCTATACCCCAATTCACTTAAAGCATAACAAAGTGCTTCCAAAGTTGTAATACCAGGATCATGAGCATTGTAATCTGTCCAATTAGCGTTGGCTAATTCTTCAATGAAAGAAAAACCATTTGCTCTAAGCAAGAAATAGTCTTCCGCTATTGGCAGGTTCTCTTCTTTCTGTATAACTATTTGATTCTTTCCATTCATGATGCTATTTTCTGAGAAATCCTTTCGTTTTAAATCATGTTCTCTTTAATTGTATTTTGGTCATTAGCCTTGCATCGACAGTCTTCAACTTGATCATTTGCGGCATTTTCCAGTATTGGTATAATATCATGTTCTGCCGCGGAAACTAATATGGAGACTAATTTAGAAGCCTGGACAACTTCTTGATCCGGTTTTGGAGGATTTGTAAGATGTTTCAATTCAAAATCGAGTAAGTAATCTACATAAGGTCGCTCCTCAATAAAGTTTACTATTTCTGATTTATAAACCTTACCTCCAAAACCTATTTCGACATCCGAATCAAAGGCCCAGGGAGAGAGAAATTGTATAATTTCCTGATTTAATAATTGCAAATAAAAATTCTGATCAAATCCTTGGTGCAAGCTAACTTTGAACTTCGCCTGAATAGCTTCAAATAAAGGGTTTCGTACATGAAGTTTGACAAAGCAGGAAACCTGTTTTTTTAAAAAAAATTCTATTCTTTTCAAATCACCTAAACTCGTGTATGGACGTAAAGGGTTTATGTTGGCTTGATTCTGAATATTTGGAATAACGATTACTGTTACATGTCCCGGAGCTAACTCTCTGTAAATAAATTGATTACCAACTGGTTGAAAATGAAGATGGTTAAGGCATTTCACTTTATGAGCAACTGGAAAGTTTTCTAAAACCATACGTTCATAGTCCCACATTGTAATCGCTCTGTTTTTATGCCTTAAGTGCTCACTTATTCTGGTGTAAAACGAAGAGGAAGTCTCTGATAAGGTTCCACCAAAAGTTGCGTAAGGCTGATGTACTTTTTTAATACCAGCAGCCGGAGTGAGCAATTTTTTAATGGTATCAGCCGGAAATGGAAGTTGTCCTATCTGCATTAGATAATCGTCATTAACCAAGGAAGCGGTAGCCGCCTGTGCATGAATGTCAATTATTTGACACACTGCATCAACAGCAGACTCTACTGAAGCTCTTATCCAATGTAAGTCTGCGGGCAGGATTGTATTATCATTATTAGCATCTCGAGGCACCGAAAAGGTAACAATTCCTGACTCTAAAAGCTTATTTGTCCCATCCCCTACTTCATTACTTTTAAAAGGTACCCACTTATTTCCTCTCAAATAATCCCATTTGATATGAGGCTCCGGCTTTTCTAACAATGGATTTTCACTACCTTCAAACAACTGAATTAAAATAGAAATGTTTTGAGGAGGTTTCAGGTCCTTAATTCCAATAAACCATTCTCCTCCATCTTTTCCTACGTTTATTTGATCGCCATTATATTGGGGCACCATCTTAGGCAGTAAATCCGTCGAAGAATTACCAGGCAATACTTCTTCGAAGCCAAAAGGATGCAGATGAAAAAACCGAGCGGATTGATTCAAATAGGAATTCTGGTTATCTAAAGTTATTGTAGTACTTGCAGTATAATCTAATTTAAAAGAAAGAATCTGTGGATCATATAATCTTGTTGGCGCTGTTCCATTCGACGCTTTAGCATATTCTACAAGAGCCATTGGATATAAAGCGTGGCCAAAATCTCCTCCCAATTGAAATTTCACAAAACCTGAAGCTTTATTAGTTTTATAAAATTCATTGGGTGAAAAATCAGCATCAGTGATATAATCACCAGACAAACTAAAATTAAATTCCACTTCATTTGAGGCAGCGTCGAGAATACTTATGGCACCGACTGACTCTATCCATTGACCAAATCTTCGTCTATAAAATTCAGTATGTGCGTGTACACCCTGAGGATGTGGGTGAGGATTAAAGAAATTAGAATATAAGAATGGTTCCTTCCAGGATAAGGTAATTTTTACATTAGAAGATTTTTGAAAAACCTCTTTGTCTCCTATATAGAATACGGCGCCATGTTCTGGTGCTGCGCCAAACGGATGAAAAGGTTTGCTGCTATCCAAAGGCCCTGTACTCCCAGACAATGCCAGGGTTTGTTTATTTTGTACGTCTACATGTAGTGTGATACTGGCAGTTTTAAGATTCTTCAAAGATTCGTATTCATAAGCTATTCCCGGATCATTGACCAGAGTTGCTTTGAGCATTGGAAAATCTGTTTGATATTCATCACCGTGCACTTTTTGTTGGTAAGGAAGAATTGCTGGCTCACCTCCTGCAATATCTATTATCATTTGCTCTCCGCCTACTGTAACTTCTTTTTCTAACCAACCTTTTTCTGTGGTCAGCTCAACTTTGAATGTTTTACCATTAATATCGCCTCCCACAACACTATTAAAAGTTAGGGTAATAGTCCGAGTTCCTTCTAGCAAATACAGGTAGTTAGAAGCTAGTCCAAAACCAACTTCAGCAGTCGGAATAGCGACTTCCCAGAAGGCCATATTCCCATCCAGATTTTTATTTCCAAAGGGATGCCATTCCTTTTTCAAACTGGTTAGTTCTTCTTCCAGGCCATCTGCTTTGTTGGAAAAGGGAGCGGCATAGTACCGGTTAATATCAATGATTTTATAAGCTGGTTGGTCTGGAGAAGACTTGTAAAGAAGCGGGTCTTCCGGTAGTTTTAAAATACTCTTTACTGCTGATATCTTTGCTTTATTGGGAACAAAGTCTTCCAATAAAGCAAAGAACATCTCGTTGCCGGCACTATCTTTTCCAGCTTTAAAGAGTGTCCCTTTTTGCAATAAAAAGCTATCAACATTTTTTGTCAAATCAAAAAACAAGTGCGCGGTCGAAGCTAAGGGCTGCTTGGGTTTAAGCTGCAGTACTTTTTTCGTAATAATACCGTAAATGCCGATCTGTAAAACCGTTTAGGTACTGTCTCTCTTCTTGTACCAATCGGAGAAATGCCAGGAATAAGGCGAAGTGGGGTTCATGTTGGTTATAATTACTCAACAAGGTCGTAAGCGCCATTCGCGCCTCTTTTATCGCCTTTGAAAAGCCTTTTAAGAAGGCTTCAAAAGTATTCTTAAAAAAAGAATGCCCAATTGCAAAATTAATGTTTTCCCCTACGGTTGCTCCATTAAAAATAGCATCATCACTCGTTATTAAAGTAACATAGTTTGCCCAATCCGTAGCCGCATCAATCGTTATCCAATCATTTGAAAAGGTATTGTTATTCCAAACATCAGAAGATAATTGAAGGTCTTCTTGAAGAACCTTCATGTTTAATATGCGTGGAACTAATAAGGAATTTCCGGAATCAATTAAAGGAAAAGGGGCTGGAACAACTGCACTTGCCGTTTTATACCAGGCAATCCAGTTTTTGAGAGCTGGAGCTAAACTACTTTTAATGAGGTTTTTTAAAGAAGTTCTGATCGGCAAATCAGCTGGCAACCTATCGATGTGCCAATCTAATTGCAAAGCAAGGTTGGCAACCGCATCAAATAATTTACTGAAATTTTGCTGCTCCCGCTGCTCTTCATCCGGATCACCATCAATCCTTTGGATTTCTATAAACATCAATCTGGTCTCTTCTCTAAACCAATCAACTCTGGAGGCCGCTATGTTTGCAAGAATGATGGCCGGGTTTTTAGTCCAGAATGGAGTCCAGTCTCCATCAAGATTATTATTATCATTATAGAACTGCAAAAACTTGGAGTAAGACCTTGCAAAAACGATCCAATCTGCTGCTGTTCTTTCATCTACTTTTACATAATCAGGGTTAAGGGCAAAAGGCAACCTACCGCCCTGTGAAGTACCGTCATGCAGAATAGGAAATTCATTTTTTATATTATTGCAATCCATATAGGCAACAATGACTAAATTAGAATAGTAATGAATTAATATAAATCAATTCCCGTGAAAAAATTGTTATATCAACGAATAGAAATAGCTTCAGATCCTTCATTTCTATAAAAAGGAAAGACAAAATTAAACCGGGAATTAGATGCCCGAATCTTGTAATCCAAAATCAACAGAATAACTCCTTCCAGTATTTGATCTGTTTGTAATTCGATCTTATCAATTTCAATACGTGGTTCGTAAAACAGGATGGCTGTCTGGATTCGATCAATCATTAAAGTCTGTAATGAAGTATCAACAGGCTCAAATAACAAGTCTTCCATATTGCTACCATATTCGGGCAACATAACTCTTTCCCCCAAGCTAGTCGTAAGTAAAATTTCCAGGCTTTGTTCAATCTCTTCTGTGCCAACACTGGTCGTCACTGTACCCGCGGCCTTAGAGAAGGTTGGAGGAAAACTCCAACCGACTCCTAAAAATTTATTGACAGAAGTATTTTGATCCATTTGATTTTAAATTTAATTTTGAGAAATAGCTTCTTTAAAAAGAGATGACTATAAATTTATCCACCAATAATAACCGTAAAATCTCCAACCACAATAGAGCCTCCATGAGCAGTAGGATCACCCAATCGGGCAGCTGGTTTGCCTCCAATCATCACGGTAGTTGATCCTTGCAAAATAACATCAGGTGGGCCAGTACAGGTTGCCTGGTCTCCTACCCTGGCTGCAGGCATTCCACCAATCAATACTGTTGTTTCACCAGGGCCAATTATCGGACCCCCTACATGGGGTTGGGGACCATTAGATAAAGGGCAAACATGCATGTCGTTTAAGCGGGCTGCAGGTGGCATTTTTAATCATTATAGTGACTAATCAGAAAGCATTCTGGCTTTGAGTTTAAGCAGAAATCCATCAATTAATTTGAACAATTCCTCCCTTTATCGTCGTTGAAGTACTCCCTTCAAAAGTAGCAGAAGAACTGGCTTTAAATTCTGTATTTAAGGATTCACCATTGATGGCACCTGCCGCTTTAAAGGTGATATCAGAGGCACTTTCTAAAGTAATTCCATCAGAATTTAAGATGATCTTATTTCCATTTTGATCTTCTATTTGAATAGCCTCTTCCTCTCCAGATACAAGCATTTTGTTACCATCTGGTGTTTCCAGTAAAACCTCTTTTTTCTCATCATTAAAAACCCATTTCATCCCACTTCTGGTTACAAACCCTTTTTCATGGTTGTCGTCACTAGCCTCAAAAGGAGCAGGTTTGGCACTACTGTTTATTCCCCCCAATACAACAGGATGCCTGGGATCATTATTCAAAAATCCTATTAACACTTCATCTCCTATTTCAGGTAGAAAAAAAGAACCTCGATTTTCTCCTGCATCAAGGGTAGCCACTCTTGCCCAGCTTCCCTCATCACTTTCACTAACCATTGGCATTCTGACCAGAATTCGGTTTTCTCCAATAGGGTCATTTTCCAGCTGTGTTACGATGCCAATCTGAAGCCCTTTAACCCCCGGAAGCATCGCAGCAGCCATAGGTTGTTGAACATCGAATTGTTCTGCAAACCAATCCGGGTTCATACCGATTTGAGCATCTACGTACCAATTACCGTTCGCTATTTCATGACGGATTCCTGAGACAAATACTTTTCCCTCAAAGCGCTCACCAACTCCCTGAAGTTTAATCAACTGTCCGGGTTTTAAATCAGAAGTTCCCTGAAATTTTGCCCGTCCTATTATTTTCGACATCCTGGATTTTAATAAACTTGTAGTAGCCCAATCTTGTAATTCTGTTGTACTCAAGTTACCAGTATGATATTGGATTAAGACATCTTCACCATGAACGGCTGCTAAATCATCAGAAGATATATTCCCGGCTTCAGTTACGTTTACCGAAGAAGCCTCCCCTTCTACGATTTCCTGGTCGGCTATGCCCCATGCAACAGACTTAATTTCTTTGAATTGATTACGAGATTCTATCTGAGCATCAAATTCTAACAAGGTGGCTCCGTATTGAAGTGTCAATTGCTCCGATTGTTGATAATCAGGCGCCTCAAAAGTCAGCTTACCGTTTTCGACTACACATAAATAACCATTCAGTTCCGCTCGCATCATCACGAAATCCCAATCAGTTGCATTAAACTGAACGATCTCTCCATGTTCCAGAGCAGTTGATTGAACGTCACTACTCAATCCATTTTGTTGAATAATATCTTCTATTATATCAGCGTCTGTCTGATCCCGAAAGTACCTGCTTTTATTTCCTATGGTCATTTTAAAAGATTCATCTTTACAAACCACCATTAGTGTAGACTTCTGCTCTCTAATTTTTATGCTATGATTGACAACCACCCCTTTAAAGATGGTATTCTCTGTCCTTCTATAGCCTGCTTTAATTTCGATTTCTTTACCTGGAATAAAAAAGTTAGTCCCACTGGATTCAAAGGTTTGTGCAGCTGCGTTCCCGTCACGAATAACCAATGTAGCAGAAGGAATTCTGTTTACTTCCCAATGAACGATGATGGAAAGAATATGGTGAGTATCAGAAACGGTTTCCCCATCTGACAGTACTGTAAAAGTACTAACAGTTGGAGATGCTTCCGTAGGTATGAGTCTTTCGTTAGGCATTAACTCGTTGCATTTTTATCAAAAGGAGGAAATATTAATTCTGTTCCAGTTTCGAGCTGACGGAAATTTGTCAGATTGTTTACTCTTGCTATTGCTGTCGTGTATTTCGTATCTCCGTACATTTCTTCACAAAGATTTGGCAAGGTATCTCCTGCAATTACAGAGTGAACATGCGTTAAATCCGGGGATAATAAACTGGATTTAGCCATCCTAAGTAAGTCATCAAAACTACCGACAAAGCTTACGGTTACAGTCGCTCGGATCGGTGTTCCATCCGGTTTGAATAACTTGTATTCTACTTGCAGACCTTTGACACGGCCCTTAAAAATCATAGTCCCCCAATTAATTAAAAAATGTCGAGGCTCGTGTGTATCACTATCCAGATCAAAGAGGAATTTTTTAAATTGATCCGTTTCTGTTTGGACACCTGGCCTAGGTATACCGTCGAGGATACCGGTATTATCAAACCATAGTTCACAGGAAAACTCTTCAGGAGCATGCCGGGTATATTTAGCCGTGGTTCCATCATTTCCCTGGGCGGTATCTGTATTATATTCTATAGAATATTCCATAGAATAAGATTCAGGGTTTACCAATACTGGAAAGGCAGGAGGCAAAGCCGGCTTGGTGTAGGCATCGTCTTTGAATGCCAGTATTTTCATTTTTTCCAGTTTTCCAAGATCCATGAAGTGAAATTTTACCTTTCTTTTTTATTATGTAATATTTGCAAAGTTTGGGCTACGCACTCGGCAATGATAGCCTCTTCAGAAGCTTCTTTTTCTTGTCGCCTTCCTGAGCTATCCCCTGGGTTACGAGGGGTATTTTGACGTTCATTAGCGTTTAGAATAACATGCAGTTCTTTTATCAATAAAGCCATAATTAGATTAGTTTAAAGTATCGATAGCTTAATTCCAAGCTTTCAATTACTAATGAGTTTTCCTCAGCATTAAAATCAGATACGGACCATTTTTTGGGCCAGGCGTGGCTAACATTCCAGGTCTTTAACGGTTCATGTTTTTCATTAAAAAGAATTATTTGCAAATCAGCTGGTGTAAAAGTCCTGTTTTCGAAGGCATCCAGGCACCATTTTAAAACCTCGGAGTTGTCCAGGAATCCACGTTTAAGTACCAGATCTGAATACTTAGTTCGAATCGGAATTTTGTGTTCAAAACGATTTTCGCCGCCTTCCTTTATTGTTTCAATATCGTATTCTACGGTTAAGCCGGCAACACTTTGAAATTGCAAATCATTTTCCGTATTACTAATAGAGAACTTCACAGAAAAATGAAAACCCAGTGGTGGAATATAATTAGCCATTATCAATCATTTTGAATCACTAAACCTTCGTGAGCCAATTCAATGGATTCAATGGCTATTTCATTTCCGTCTGATTTCAACTCAGTTGACTGGACTTTAACGGGAAATGCATTTTTCACTTTCCAGATGACGACTGGTTCATGGTTTTCATTCAGTAAACTTATTGTTAAATCCCTTCGCTCTATAGTATTCAAGGCTACGGTATTCCACCAGCTATAGAAATCGTTGTCTCCTTTGAAAACACCTCTTTTCAAAGTAATGTTAGTAAATTTTTGCATTCCAGGAATCATTATTTTATTGTATTCCCGACTGTTACCGGCTCGGTATTCGATCACCTCAGTTTCTACATCAAGCCCTGCGACTTCTGTGAAGCTCAGGTTTTTTCCTCCCCACTCGACCTGGAAATGAAATTTAAGTAATGGATAATCTGCCATTATTAATGAAGTTTAAATGATTTATTAATTTGATTATGATTCCTGCATCTTATGTGAAAAACGTAAGATTATAAATTCAGCTGGTCGGACTGCCGCCATTCCAATACTCACTATCATCCGTCCTTCCAGGATGTCTTGTGCTGTCATCGTTTCTCCCAAGCCAACTCTGACGAAGAAGGCATGTTCTGGTTTAGCACCTGCGAGAGCGCCTGCGCGCCATTGTAATGTTAGAAAATTTTCAATCATGGATCGCACCCTTACCCAGGTGTTGGCATCATTTGGTTCGAAGACGAATTGTTCGGTTGCTTTTTTCACTGATTCCTCCACCATGTTAAAAAACCGGCGCACAGGAATGTATCTCCATTCATTGTCATTACCTGCAAGGGTTCTGGCCCCCCAAACCAGTGTTCCTTTTCCAGTGAATGACCGGATGGCATTAATTGATTTCCCGGCAGTAGTATCAATATTAAATGCGGCCAACTCGCTATTAGAAAAAGTGACGGCAGGTTCTACAACAGAATTTAAACTTACATTGGCCGGAGCTTTCCAAACACCTCTTGTTCGATCTACCGTAGCATAAACACCGGCTACGGCTCCACTTGGCGGTACATTTCTTCTGACCGAATTCAATCCATTCAGGATGGATTTGTACAAACCAAAAGCATCAATTAGTTGTTGTTCAAAATCAGCTAAAGTATCCGGGTCAGCAGCCCCTCCGATTTCTGCAACGTAAGGGGTAATAATATCACCTTGAACGTCAGCGGAAGCCAGGGAGCTGAGGGCTACACCTGCTGCACCATTAATTACAATAAAATTATTTCCTTCAAATTCATTATAAGTTATGTTCTTTTGTAGTCCTACTGTTACAAAGGGCTTATAAGCCATCCCGTATTTCAAATTATTGATCCCAACATTAGTTCTAAAAATAAGCGCATCCGTGTCAGTTGGTTTGACATCGAATAAACCGACCCGGTCTTTTAAAGTCTCACATTGAGTTAGCGTATTTTGTTGTAAGGCGCCTATCTGAGTGTTGTCAGCGATGGATACTGCGTCCGGGAATAGAAGAATCGTAGGTTCATCAAATTTTTCAATGGCAGAAATACCTGAATCAATTTCTGTATTAATAGGTCCTGCACCGGGAAACCCTACGGCTCCTACCGAGACAATATAACAGTCCCCACCCCCATTGGCATAAAAAAGCCTTAAGGCATCATACAAATAGTAAGGAGAATCAGTAATGTCAGCACCAAGGAAATTATTATCTGCATCCAAACGGATTTCAGTAACAACATCTATTGGACCGATACCATAATACTGTTCAAATTCAGTTAATGATTTTATGCGAATAGGAGTATCTGCAGCTAAGTCAATTCCATTTTTATCCAAACGAAATTGGGTATATCCAATGAAAGCAGGGATAGCTGTTTCTACCTGTGCTACTGAAGGCGGAAAGGTTGGAATTTCTTCAATATAGACGCCAGGAATGGCAATATTTGTTGGCATAATCTATTGATTTTATAAGTTTAAATTAATTTTTTGCTAATCTGATATCGTATTGCGCGTTGTTTAAATTCTCTAAATAGAATTCGATGACTCCAAGAATTCCTCCTCTGTTTTCCAAGCCTAAAAAGAACTCACTATTTGTAATATTTGGCGATTCTAAACGGTAGAATCCTTCCCTTAATGAGCGGCAATCTATTTCATAAGCCGGTGGTTGTCCCAAAGCATTTTCAATTTCTAATGCCAAAACTTGATCTGGCAAGCTGGTATTAAGATCGAAAACATCAACGTTGGCAGTTCCCGGTATCATTTGATCCATTCGTAAAATTCGTGGTCGCCAAACATTTCTATGAATATCTCTCAAGTGCGGGTTACCGGCTGCATCAGTCAAAAGTGTGCGTGGAGCAGGAGGTGGCAACCCAAAGTTTGTCAGATAAAAAATTTGATCACCTATCTCGTTAAAATCAAAATTGGTATAATTAAAAAATTCTGAATCAGTAACTGCTATGACAAATGAGACTTTCACCCCAGGATCAGATTCTGTATAAGAATCCTTCGCAGCTATAAGACAGCCCCGATTGGTATTCTGATAAATTAAACCAAGTTGCTTAATGGTTTCACGGGATTCTTGAGTAGGTTGAATCTTAAAAAAATTACGTACATCATATTCTAGCAGCAACCTTGTTTGCTCTGGAGAAACTACTGTTGGTGGGGGCGTAAAAATAGGCCCCGCAACAGGATCCAAAAAATGATGGTGCCATATAGACAATTCTAATACAGTACGATATGAAATTTGAAAGGCCATATAATATCAATATATTTTTTCGCCAACATTAATTTCCCGTATTATTTCTCCTGTTCTAAATTCATCCGGCTCGTATTGAATTTCCATCAATTGAAGTTTATACATAACACAAGGCAAATGTTTCCCTCCTAAGATTCCCCAAACATGATTAAGTTGCTCATAACTGAGGGCCAACATATTCATATTAAAATGGTATCGACCCATCGTCATTCCTACTGGAAGGATGCTATTTTCATTATTAAACACATTCTGATGCCGCAAATATCCAATTACAAATGAAATGTTTTCAAGTGCATTTGTATAGCTGTTGTTATTGGCTGTTATTAAAACATGTAGATTAAGAAAAGCAGGAGAATTGATGTATTCCGGATTACCGGTAACAGGGTTTCTTCGATGAGCGGGTTTATTTTTCAATGCGAATTCTTCTTCGATCTTAAAAAGGGTCAATACGATAGTATTTTCTATTTGGGGATCTATATCGTTGTTACCACTATCCGCGAACGCAATATTTCCCAATACAATGTAATTGGTGTTAACCGTTCCTCTCAGGTCATTAAGGGCTGCATTCAAATTCGTCCTTAGTATCTGCAGGGTATCAAAAATAATATCGTTTACAGCGGCCATTAGAAGATGCTTGCTTTCAATAGTTAAAAAATACAGAAGTGTTACTCAAGAAGTTGATAGGAATGCTGCTTCGTAGGTCTGCCTTGCTACCAAATAGACGCGATATCTTCGAGACCATTCCAGTAAGACATAGGTTCACAATATGAAGCTTAAATAACGAACCTGCGGCCCGCTTGTAGTGATGCTGTTACATACTACGATGAATCCTGTGATGGACAAATTCTATCGAAAAATATCGCTCCATTTGAGCAAATAAAAGTTCAACACTATAAACCTGTAAACACTTTTTGTAGCACTACCAAAAATACTTGTATTTTAATTTTATATACTATTAATTTAATTAGGCTGCTTATGCACCTTCTATCTAACAAGGCAAGATTTATGCATTTTACAAAATCGATAAAAAACCATAACAATTTGACAATCATGTATTTGCAAAATACACTTGCCACTTTTCATTTTCACAAACCTAAACTTGGAGGACTATAATTTATCTGTATAAATGCTCCGATCATTATTTTTCGTTATCCTCCTAAAAACAAAGAAAAACTCTCCTTCCGCTATTAAGTCCTGAACAACCGATTCAATGTTTGCTTGTGAACACTCATCAATCAATATCATATTATGAGCATAGAAATACTTCCCATTTAAAAAATCACCCGTCTTCTTGTTTTCCTTAACCAGTGAATCAATATTCTTGTACGTAAAGAATGGAGCATGGTACTTACTTCCATTCATTAGCTCTACTACCACATCCGTGTTTTCATTCACACCATCAAAATGATCGTACTGGGCGGCTATAGAAAGAAGTATCGATTTTATTTCCACGTAATGATGGTGTAAACGCTCAATGATTGTGTCTATCGAATGGGGAAGTGGGTTCAATAAATACCGACATAGGAACCCATTTCCATATCAATTTCAAACAATTAAAGAGGAACAACAAGGAAGATTGGCACAACGGTCATTTTTCAGGGAATGCCGGTATGGGTCAGGATTTAACGGTAAATCATCATCATCTTGAGAAACATACTCTTTTTGCGTCGGGAGATTGGCACAAAACTATTGTCCCTCATTTTGATGGTGCCTTCTTTATAATATTGCTTGAGGTGAGCGAGATTAATTAAATGAGATTTATGCGGCGAGAAAAAACCATGAGGTTCCAATTGCTTGATGAACTCACCAATATTGTACGAACTCAACAAATCAGATCGTTCCCTGGTAACAATACGAGTGCACTTCTGCAAACTCTCACAGCGAATGATGTCTTCAACAGCAACAAAATCAAAACCTTTCAGGGAAGGGATGCCGATGAGGTTACCCGGGGGTCGGGTACTCTGAGATAAGGAATGACCATTCTGCTTTTTTAAACGCCGTGCCTTTTCCTCAATGCGCGATTGCGCTGTCCCCACCGCATCCAATAAAGCGTCCAACTGAACGGGTTTTAGGACATATCCGCTCACCTGGTATTTTACAGCTTCAACAGCATATTCTGTGGACTGCGCCAAAAATATGGTTTCTAAAGTAGTACTCGAAAAATTGTCGTGGATTTGAAACCCATTGAATTTGGGCATCTCCACAGCAATGATCGCAAGAGCAGGAGTTATGGATTCGATTAGTTGGCAAGCTTCGCAACTAGACGTTGCTACACCTGAAATACTGAGCTGGGGACAAAAGGCGTTTAGTTGCTGTTCAATAAAAGCCAAAGACTGTGCATCGTGGTCTACGAGGATTGTATTGATCATTTGATTTGGTATTGTGCTAAGAATATTTTACACCCTGTGGGATTCAAGGCATAAAAATTGTTCAATACCCTTCTTCAATTTGGTTTCTAGTATGTTATTTCGAGGTAGTAGTAGCGGGCTTGCTAGCTGATGCCAAAATAGAAAAAAAACATTACTTTGCCTAATAATATGTTAATTTCTTCCACCGAGATTCTCATTTTAATTTAAAATGTGGTAAAAACACTAAAAAACCACAACCTATCTTACTATTAAAACGATAGATATTAACCACATTGATTTGTCAGATAGGTGGTTAATTAGACAATCGCCAGTTTAGTTTATCAAACTGACTAATAACCGCCTATTCCATTTTTTTCTTTTGATGGCTTCCTCCTCACCCTAATTCCAAAAAGGTAAGATGATAGATAATTTTCAAATGATATTTGATTTGGAAGAATTCTCTCTTAAATTAAAACCTACTGATCCTAATTCACGCCATATACTCCAGATAAAATCGACAGACATCGGCCATTCTTGCCAAAGAATAGTAAATCCTGATTATCGCCTCATCATTCATAAAAACAGATAACAATAGAACCTGAAAAACCGGCTCAAACTACAAAATTATCATACTTTATCAGATTTAACCGTTTGATGTATCTCCATGCCTCACTACCACACCCCAAAACTCCTAACTCCCAACCAGCAAGCCAAACTCCTCCAAAGCTGCCGGTCCAAAAAATACAAAGTAATCATCCTACTAATGCTAGACTGCGGCCTCCGCGTAACCGAAGCCATCCGTCTACAACTCAAGCACTTCAACTTCATGGAAAAACTACGTCGTAGTAGAATCCCTCAAAAAGCGAAGCAAAAACCACCACCGCCAGATCCGTTAACCCAGCGTCTACTCGATGCCATCAGTGCCTACTGGCGGGAATTGAAAGCCTCCGATCCGGAAGCATACCTGTTCCCAGCCAATAAATCCTCCAAGCAAAAATATTTGAGTCGTAAACTAGTCTGGCGAAAAATCAAAAAACTATCCAATGGGCAGGTCTATCCTCACATGCTACGCCACACATTCCTGCCGGCCGGCAGGCGGGCGCCACTAGAATCGTCAACAACGGCAACGAACTTCGCATCGCAAAAGAACTGTTAGGTCATAAGTCCATAGCCACGACGGAGATATACACCCACGTCTCAACAGAGCAAATAAAAACCGCCATCGCCTCCATCGACAAAGAAACCTGGCTGACCAAGCTCTATCGAAAACTGGTGCCAAGAAAACCCATCCCTGTTTTACCCATCGACAATGGCATTACCAAATTCCACATCGGAAGAAAAGAAGAAATCGAGCAGCTATTCGATTTGGGGAAAAAAGAAAGTCAACATTCTAATCACTGGCGCACAAGGCGTCGGCAAAACCCATATCCTGGAACAATACAACCTCGGCAAGATCATCAAGATCGGCGATTTCAGTAGTACCAAAAAGCTATTGACTGGAATGCTTCTCTACCTCTTCACTGGCGACAAAGAAGACATCGCCAAAACTATGTATGAGAAAAAGTTAAGCAAAAATGGAATCGAAACTATCGTCTATAAAGAAACCATAAAACGGCTAACTGAGCTCCTCATTCAGATCACTCAAAAACACGAGTACACTTTGCTCATTGATGATGTGTCCAGAGTACCGCCTACGGGTGTCAGTGCATTGGAAAAACTCAAAAACCACTTTCATGTCATCTGTGCAGCAAGACAAGTGAAGATCACAAACATCAGCTTCCTCACCAATTTCGAGCGGATCGACCTAAAGCCTTTTACCAGAACAGAAAGCATTGAACTCATCAACCGAATGTCTCAGCCCATTATGGACAGAATCGAAGATTATGAAACCTACAAAAATCATATTTTTGAAAACACGAATGGCAATCCACTTTTCATCATCGAGATGATCGAAAGATACAGAAAGGAGCCTTTTATCTCTTTAGAAACCGTCAAAGACTATCGCCATACGGCAGCCTACAAAGAGTTGGATGTCACTTTATTTCTGGTGATTGTACTTTCATCTTTGATGGTACTTCGTTATGTCTCCGGCGAGATTGGCGACGACTCCGGGGCCTTTCGTTTGATTGGTGGGATTTTCCTGATGTTTGCTCTTTTTGCCCGGAATATTTTTAGACTGGGAAAGCGGAAATTTGTGTGATTCCTTTGTAAAGCTATAAAACCATTAAGGACTACGCCAGTGAAAGCCTGCCCCGAACTCGATTCGGGGGACTATCGCCGTTCACTGCGCGTATTGCTACGCCTTCATGGCATGCCAAAACACCACAATACCATAACCCCAAAAAACCTCCCCCATGACCACCCCAAACCACATCATCGGCGGCATCGTCATCACCGGCATCTTCGGATCCTTCATGAACATCAACATCCTGGCAAGTCCATGGTATATTCTTACAGCGATTATCGCTTCTATGCTTCCCGACATCGATCATACCAGCTCCATCATCGGAAAAATCTTTTTACCATTTTCGAAGTTCATCAATCGAAGATTTGGCCACCGGACGATTACACATTCGTTAATAGTATTGTTAGGAACAAGCCTGCTGGCAGCCTATTTGGAAATTACATTCTTCCATTCCTCCCAATTCACCAAAGTCTACTTCCTCGGCTATTCCAACCATTTGATTTTGGATATGATGACTGTTCAGGGCGTTCCATTGTTTTATCCATTTTTGAAAAACCCATGCGTCCTGCCCGGCAATCCAGAGATGCGTTTTCGCACCGGAAACCTCCGCACCGAGACAATGGTTTTTAGTTTTTTCTTACTCTCTGCCATATTCTTACAACCACTTTTCAAAAACGGTTTTTGGACACAGTACAACCGCTTCTTTGGTACGCCCAAACACCTGGCCAGTGAATTTCGAAAAAGCGATGATGCGTTGCTGGTAAAATACTTCGTCAAAAAAGGGACGGAGGAAATTCGAGGCGAAGGCATCTGCCTGGAAGCAACGGATGGTAAAATTATGCTCCTGGAGGATGGCCGTTTTCACGAACTCAACAAAAACAAATACAACATCCGCGAAGTGATTCCGGAACATACTGGCCAGTCGCTTCATTTTGAGCAAATCAGTTTTATGAATATTTCGATTGATAGTTTGAATACTTTGGTCAATGCTGCCCCCATCCAAAAAATTGAAGTGCAGAGTAATAATGATTTTGCTATTCATCACAATAATATTCAGGAAATCAGAAACGATTTTAAAATGAAATATCCCGACAAAATCTGGTTTGAGGAAATTGAAGTGCCTGTTTCAAAAGAAACTTTCACCACCTTTTCCAATCCAAGAATCCAAACGCTTCGCAACCAGATCGAAATGTTTCGCAGTCAAAATCGAGTTGCCGTTGACGAATACCAGAAAGTTGAAAAAGAACTTGCCGGTTTAAAATTGGAATACGCCGTAGAATCTGATATTGTTGCTAAAGAACGTTTGCTCAAGCGTATTAAAGCCCTGGAAAAGGTGAAGCCTCCAAAAACCGATGAGCGCAAAATCAGGGAGCTACAACTTAAGATGGAGGAGCTGATGTTGGCGGATCGGATTAAGGATTTGGAAAGGCGACAGGAGGTGGAGCGGGAGTATTTGGAATCATTGTCGGGGAAGACCAGGGTTTCGGGGTTTGTTACTTTAATTATTCTATCAAACCCCTCCGAAATTATAGCCTAATAGTCCTTTGTAGAAATGGTAAAAAAAAATGAATAGAGTGCGTGACAAATTAGCGGAACAAAAAAACGGGAGCTTAAAGAAATTTGTAAATTTAAGTGATAAAAACAATTAACAAACACTTTAAACACCCAGAGCAAGATATGGAAAAAGACACATTATTACATGAAATTGAAGAAGAAATTGAAAATTTATTGGAATTAAGTTCCTCTTACAGTGAGAAAGAAATGGGACTACACGAAATTGAAAACGAAATACTTGATCAGCTACTGAAATTAGGGTTGGCAGTGTTGAAAAATGTCATAGCATTAAAGACCAAAGAATCGTCCCATTATGAAGTGGCCGATAATAATGGCAAAAGCATCGGACAAAAGTCGAGGAAATATTTGAGTTTGTTTGGGAAGCTAGACATAGCTCGGCAGGGGTACTGGAGCAAGGAGACAGGCGTCTATTTTACAGTTGATGAATTATTGCAATTACCATCGGGGACACATTGGTCCTATAACATACAGGAATTGGTTGGGGAGAACTCATCAGAAACAAATTTCCGCGAGAGTGTGCGGCTTTTAAATGAGTTGTTGGGCTTGAAGTTAAGTGGAAAATCTTCAGAAAGAAATACAGAACGGCTAGGCGAATATGTTGAAGAATTTTATGATTTAAACAGCTATCAGGATGAAGAAGAAGGCCCCCATTTTATGGCGAGTTTTGATGGTAAGGGTGTGTCAAAGAAAAAGCCTGTTTCATCGGAGAGAGATAACCCCAAGGAGCGGCTTTCACGGGGCGAAAAGCGAGGAGTCAAACAAATGGCAACAGTCTCAGTTACAGCGAGTTTTACGCCTCAACAAAAGACTTCCGAGTCAATAATAAAAGGATTGATGGGGACAGATAAATCAGAGCAATCCGAAAAAGAAACGGACAAAAAGCCAGAGCAAACAGACAACAGGATGTACAAAAATATTCATCGCCGAGGCTTTTTAGCAGACCAGGAAAAAGCAATTGAGTATGGTATAATTGATTTAAAAGCCAGGATGAGTAATCCCGAAAGTCGCTTCATAATCCCAATTGATGCAGGCATAGGGTTAGAGGATAAAATACTAACTTATGTGGAAGAATATGATTTAACGGATAGGTTCGACGGCATCGTGTTGGACATAGTACATGTAAGTGAATATGTGTGGGATTGTGCAACAGCCATATTTGGAGAAAAGTCGAAACAAAAAAGACCGTGGGTAAAATCGATATTAAGGGATTTGCTGGAAGGAAAGACAGACCAGGTAATAAATGAATTGAAGCTGAATCGGGATAAAACCAATCTTACTCAAAACAAAAAAGACCAACTAAGTAAGACGATAACCTACTTTAGCAATCATAAGCACAAAATGAATTATGAATGGTTTTTGAAAAAAGGATATCCAATAAGTTCAGCCATAGTGGAGTCAACCTGCAAGCACCTCGTTAAAGACAGAATGGAGCAAAGCGGAATGAGATGGACATCACAGGGAGCTCAGAATATGCTGGACATGCGGTCTGTAAAAATCAACGGCGACACTAAAGAATTTATGGACTTTGTAATTCAAAAAAACAGAAAAGTTAATTTGACAAAGATCGCTGCGTAAACTTGATTGCAGCGATTTTGTCACGCACTCATTGGATATTCATTTAAAGCAAGCGAGTTATTTCACAAAAGTGGTTCGACTGGATTTGCATCGCGTTTTTGATGAGGTGATGGAATCCATGTTGTGCAGGTCACGAATCAAAGCACCTGTAATACCCCTGAATCCGCCTATTAGTAAGGCTTCATAAATACATATATTTTCCGTGGGGTGTAGGGTAAAAAATTTGAACAATTTCATTTTAAAACGTCATGAGCTTGTTTATTTTTTTCTCCTTCACCCTTAACAATTTTAATTTTTCAGTTATGTCATTTTCACTGGGACAGACCCTGGCTACTTGTGCCATAAACGAAGCAATGAGCAACGCCCCATTTTATTCCTTTGTTCAAAAATCACTTCGTCGTCATCACTCGAAAGATTGGGGAGACTGCTGTACAGACGATAAGAAAATCAACGATGAATCTTTAAAGATGGGCATGCGAATATTATCGGTTTACAACATCCCTAGTGATTTGCAAAATATTAATCATCAGGGCAATAATCGAATCTGGATAATCACTGAAGCTAACCGGAGCGCAACAACTATTCTTTATCCCAGCGAGTACTAATTTCTTTATTTTGTAACAACTTAAATACATTTCACATGAAAAATCAAAATTCCCTTTTACCAAGTACCAAAACCAATTTCATTGACCCAAAAACTGGCGAACTACAAATTCGTTACCGTCCAGGCTATCCGAGGTCTTACCGCTTCGATGCAAGCAGAGGAAGTTTTAACGTCAATGGAGAAAACACCATTACTCAGAAGGGTGAAGCACTAACTTTTATTCCTTTAGCTTACCGTCTCTTTCGTGATAATATTTTGTCCTTTGGGTTAAAAAAATGGGCCGAATTTTTCTTTTTGAATGAGGAGGGCCACCTGTGCAGTTTGCTATTTCACGGATACAGTGTGGAGAATTTGGAGCGCACAACACTTGATTTGTTCTACGATTCTGTAAACCTCAGTCAGGTTATTTTAACTGCCAAGCCAGTCGAAAAAATAAAGCAATCCGGCGAAGGAAAAGGCAATAAATATTTCATCGCCGAATTTTCCTACAAGGTGCTGGATGCTGAAAAACAAGAAGAAGTAAAACAACTCGGTGAAGCCCTCAATATCTGGAGAACGGAAACGTTGACCGGTGATGCGGAAGTGGAAATTTCTGTAAACTACAAACCGCCCATCCAGCATTTGAATGGAGATGGAACCGCCGAAGAGATCAAAGAATTACCCACCAAAGAAACTGAAACCCCAACCAACATAGCTGCCTGACTCCTGCAACCACAAGAAGGTAAGTAATGGTTTTACATGCTTGCCTTCTCTTTTTCTTCCATCTAAAAAATCAAACGTTATGAACAACTCCATTTCATCCAATCGTCATGCTTGTCTGCCGATAGGCAGAAAAGTAAAACGCTTAAAACCCGCCGGACGAAAACCAAAACTGGAAAACCTTTACCTCCGGGTTAAGAGAAAAATCGCATATATCGAAAACCCCAAAGGCGACGATTTTAAAATCTTCACCAACCTGGGCAAAGCTGCTTTGGATATGATTCACCCCAAGTGGATTAAAAAAACCGAGAGCTATACTCAAGCCTCGTTTATCAATTTCATCAACCATTATTCCAACTATGGTTTTTTCGCCGACGTACCTAAAAGCGAATTGCCTAGAAACGACATTCGCCGAATCAAGGCAGTCAGCAACAGCAAACTAACCCGATTGCTTTACCAACTCAAAGGCAAAGACTTGTTGTTTCCCGCCCGTTGCCTGGTGTTCGGAGCAGCCTTCCACGCTATGATCCTGGAGCCGGACAGGTTTTATATGCCGGATTACAATTTGCGCAATTCCGAAAAGCGGAATCTGGACGAAATGTTTAAAGCGGTGATGGATTCGGAGTTATTGCATAGCCTTTTAGCCAAATCGGAAACAGAAGTATCGCACATTTGGATAGACAAACCTACCGGCCTAAAATGCAAAGCAAAATTCGATCTCGTTGTTTCAAAAGACAATCTCATTGATTTTAAAACCACGAGTGCACGGAGTAAAGAAGAATTTGAAATCCAGTTACAACAGTGTGGTTATGACCGACAAACGGCTTTTTATCTTGATGGCTTTGGTGGAATTAGTTTTATGGTCTTTGGGGTTCAAAAATATCCGCCGTTTAAAATCTTTCATAAAATTTATCACATTGATTCCGATTTTGTCAAACGAGGAAGGAAAAAGTATCGTTTCCTTATGCATAAATTGACCGAAATAAATAGTGCAGCTTTACCACATTTGGCGAAGGCTTCATAAATGTATTTATAGTACCCCAAGGTGAGATTTGTAAAAATGAATATTAACGTATTTCGGACCTGTCTGTCTGTCGGGCCAGGCAGGTTTTATTTGTCCGAAGGACAAAAAAGCTATGTGTCCTATGTGCCTATGTGTTTCAAAACCAACCACCGGAAGGTGGTAAAAAATCACAAATCTTAGCTTGTTGCACTATAGTCAAAAACTCTATTCGTTTTCGTCCCAATGCTGGTAGCCAACTCCTACCAGCTTTTTCCGTAGAGGAAACTAAACACCCACCCCATTCGTTATATAACAATACTTTTCGTTTTGCCTTTCAAGTACGTTGAATTCATTTTCTAACCTACTAAAAGGGCACTATGAATGCACTTCTTTATATTTCCTTGTTTTTCCTCGAATTTCCTGCTCCATCTGTAGATACGATGCCTTCCGCTAGGAGTGGCCTGCCTCCCGAACCTCAGCTTTACGCTGCGCTAGATTCTTTTTACTCCCAACAAACCCAAGCAGAACTAGCCGAATTTCAATCCACCAACAAAAAGCAATGGTTAAAATTCCTGCCAACAGTTGGCATTTCTTATACCCTGGACGGCAAACCCCGACCAACTGTCTCCTGGTCCTCCAACCTCATCTACACCAGCCACCGAAACAAAGAATCCAGGCAAGCTAAGCAACTCAGCATCATCCGAAAAAATGAACTGGAACGACAAAAAGCCAAACTCCGGTTACACGCACTAATCCAGAAGCACCACGCCCTGCAACAAGACATCGCCTTTATGAAAAAACTACTCGAATACGACACCCAATTTTACGAAGTCAAAAAAGATCAGGCCGCACACCTCGAAATTTCACCTACCGATTTGCTAAAAGCAGAACAGCAATATCAGAAAAAAAGGTATGATATTTTCCAAAAAGGAAGAACATTGTTGGAATTAGAATGGGAAATCCTGATTCATGCTCATTACAATAACCATTAAAATCAAACCTCATGAACACTCCAATAAAATACCTCACCAGCAACCTCACCGAACCAGAAGCCCAACGCATCTACCAGGATTTGCGCGAGCTTTTTGACACAGACAAAATCTATCTCCAAAAAGACATCTGCCTCAAATCCATTGCCGATCAACTCAATACCAATACGAAGTATTTGTCTCAGGTCGTCAACACCCGAACGCAGAACAACTTTCAGGTATTCGTCAACCGCTACCGGATTCGGGAGTTTCAAGAGCGCCTGTTGAGTGGGGAGGCTCGTATGCTGACTTTCTACGGCCTGGCCAGAGAATGCGGATTTAATAATCGCTCTACGTTTTATCGGTCGTTTAAGGATTTTACGGGGCAGACGCCTAAGGGGTATTATAGTCTTTTTGTTGGGGCGGCGGCTTGAAAACCTGCAAGTTCAAAAACGTTTTTTGGCTTTACCAAAATGCTTTTTTAAGTTAGTGGGGTTTTCTGGACTACCCCATTGTCTTCACAGAAGATGTTGGAATTGCTTCGTCGTATTTTGCAATTGAGGCATACATCGACATCGCATTAGCGCTGCATCACCACCCGCCGAAGCCAAGTGCGTTCTCCCAGCCTTAGCCGGAGGATGTACATACCATCCGGCACCTCTTTCACACTCAACTGATTTGTAGCAGCAGCTATTTTGATTTGATGTCCTGTAATGTCCAATAACTCTATTTGCTCCCAGACCGCTACCGCCGCATGGCGGAAGTAGAGCATATCTCTGGCGGGATTGGGGTAGACAAAAAGCTCGCCTTCTGAAATATTATTTGCCCCTACTACTTGTATGTCCAGCGTCTTACAAATCGTATCCGATCCCACATCATTACCGGCAATGAGGCATACTTCGTAGCTTCCATTTTCTGAATACAGATGCACCGGATTCGTTTCTGTAGAAGTCGTGTTATCACCAAAACCCCATAACCATGTAGTGGTATTGTCAGACGAAGCATCCATAAATTGAAATAAGAATCCACTGATTGTATCTGGCGCACATATAAAGTTGGCCATTGGTGGAGCAGGAAAAGGGATGGTATCGCAGAGGCTGCCTTCCAATACACCGAGGCGATAGTTGGGAAAATTGGGAAGGGAAGAGTTATTCTTCGTAGGCAAATGCACATGATGTTGCAAAACTTCACATGCCAACCCCGCACTATCTGGGTGGTTGATTACATGGAGATAGCTGACTGACCCTGGACTATTTATATATATTTTCCCATCAGGACCCAATTGCGCAAGAAAGAAACGTGTCGGGTAGAGTATTCCATTTGTCCCTTCTTCTTCAAACCCATCATAGTTAGCTACGGTATCTTTACTAGCTAACACATCGTTTGCGTATAAATCATATTGATAAATGAAATCAAATGAAGAAACATATAAGTATCGCGAATTAGCAGAAATTGATATTCCACCAGACCAAGCTGTGTCTATTATATTCTCAATGACAGGATAACTTAATTCCCCAGTGCAACGATCAAAATCATATATATTGAGATCATTACCAGTATTAATATCTACAAGGGAATAAATACCAAATTTACTACCATCTGGAGAAAAAACGGCCTGCCCTAACCCATGAACAATATTTCCAATCTGTTGAATACCATAATTTTCGATTCCATTAGGAGTTAATAGCAAACGATAATAACCTGGAGAATTAAATAACGATACTAATATCCACCAATCACGACCGTTCGCATGCCTTGTTGCCGTTAATCCCCCACAAAATAGTGGTTCGTCTAAAACAACCTTGTTTTTCTCAACCACGCCTCCATAACCATTGGCAAGTCCCATATCTATGACCGTGTAATATAATTTATCTGAATGATACCCCATTGAGGGACTAGGATATTTTAATGGTGTATGTAACAAATAATATATATTTGAGGTATCCGGTAAAGGTAGTATGATTGCTCCTTGTTGTAGCCTATAACCAAGATAAGAATGATCATCCGCATACTCTCCCGGATTGATTCCCCCTCCATTTTGCATGGTATCTCCTAATGCGTTAGCAATGTAAATACCATTAGTGTAAAACAACAAATTGCCAGTACTATCACAAATACTGGTATTGGTGAAATCAAAATTCATAGCCCTGTACTCATAGTAAAGATTTAGCGAGTCTTCAATAAATTCCATTACTGTTCCTCCAAATCCATCAACACCTGCTTCACTCGCATACCCAAATAACCAAATATTATCGTGTTTTTGGGCAGACGATGAACTACAAATAAAGAATAAAGCTCCTAAAACAAAGTAAAAATTCGTTGTAATCATAAATAGTTGTTTAAAAACAAAACTAACTCGGCAATCTATCTAAGATTGCCGAGCCAATTATTCATCTAAACTACTTCTGAATAAGCAGTTTTTCGGTCTTAAGGATTTGACCCTTTTGGGTCACTTCACAGAAGTACATTCCGGATGACAAATGAGAGACATCCACATCCCAAATGATTGTTCCTGTCAGTATACTAAAACTTCGGATGGGCTTGCCGGTAAGAGTGTACAAGGTCAACTCTGTATCTTCTTGTAGTGGAGCATTGAAGCTGATCGTAAAATGAGCCTTCGTAGGATTCGGGAAAATACTGAAATCAAAAAGCTCATTTGAAGAAATAGCTTTTTGACCTTCTTCCCGGCCACCGGCCCTGGCACAAAGGGCATCATCATCATAAAACAAAGTATCTTTTACAGACCGTAACAATGCTCTGGCATCGTAAACGGCATTACCTCCTGAAAGCGGGCATTGCCCGGCAACGGATTCAATCGTATTCAATTGAGTGGTAGTAAATCCATAATTACCTTTGGCAATGGTATTGAGGTAAATATTGTTGATCTCTTTGCGGTTAACTTCATAAACAGCAACTGCCGGAATGGCATTATTGTCTACAATAAGTTGATCCGCTTCGATAATACGGGCAGCTTGGAGGTTTTGCTGAAGTGCCAACAGTGTGGCTTTGCTACTTGCAAGTGCAACATACAATGAATCTAAATCTTCTAAAAGGTTCGCTTGTTGACTTCCAGTAGCACCCAATAATTGACTATTCAGTTCTCGAATATCTATTGTTTTTTGTAGACACTCCTGTCGTTTGATCACTACCCCTGCCACCAACGGATCAGCCGGGTCGAACAAATCTAACCTGCCCTGGTCGATGGCATAAAAAGCACCAATGGCGGTATTTTGATTGGCCGTATAAAATGAATCGACTTTTGGGTTTTGGTTGAGTAAAACCGGGTGATTTTTTAACTTATGATACAAATGTCGTTTAGCCTCCCAATATAATCCACCATCATAAGTCATTGTCGTATTCAAGCTACCATCTGCAACTTTCCTATCCGTTTCAGTAGGCCCATCCGGAATCATTAATTCTTGTATGAAACAATCTTCATTGGTATTACAATCGATCGTCGAACCTCCTGGAACATCTGGGAACCAATTTAAAGGAGGTGTCGGAATAGGCATCGTATTAGGTACTATTGAATTGACAGTAAAAGCAGATTCCGCAACTTCGAACACATCAGTACTGAAATGTTCAGCACCAACTGATCCTGTTCCCATATTGATCCATCTATTGCCATACCTTAGATTATTGACCTGATCAAATTGAGGACTTAAAATCGCATCTTCATCAAGTAAGAGTCCGATATCAAAAATATTATCAAAAGTTGTTCCCCTATAATTGGTTCCACTATCCCATCCGGAGAATTGGGCGCCCAAATCAACCTCTTTCACAGTATTACAACAATAAACACTGTTGGTGGTGTTGCGAATGCGCATTCCACTAAAAGCACTACCTGAGTTATTGTTGCCGAATAAGTCGTTCCACCTTAGTTGTATATCCATACTGCCTTGTAATCTCAACATATTTTTAATGCCATAATCTGCGAAATCGTCATAGTCGTTGATTTCATTTTCCTTGATTTTCAAATTTGAAGAACTCCCAATAGTAATACCTTCCATTGCATCATATAAATATACAAAATTTCCGCCAACCAGGCCAATATCACTAGAATTGGCATTTACGCCATATATTTGAATCCCAGAAATAGCATAGGGATAGCCTGGGGTGTATTGACCTATATTGATGATGTTACTGGTAAAATCAAGATGTGGATTTTCCGAATTTAAGGCTATGATGGCACCGTTTGTACAGAAGAAAGTATTATTTTCATTTACTATGCTAGAATGTTGGTCCATACTATGTTCAGCATATATCCCAAATTTCAAATAATGGAAGTTGCTCTCTTTCACATCAATACTTGATGCAATTGACCTAATCCCCATATTGCAGGTGCTAATGTCTGAATCTTTCATGGTCAAAAATCCTCCATCATCAACTAATACACCTACCCCGGTACTTGAATATGGATCATTGATCCAAGATACTCCATCAATTAAATTAGAAATATTTACATCAAAAATACCAATATCAGAATTAAACGTATAGATTCCGTTTCTTAACCCATCAAACGTGTTTGTAAGCCCAGAAACATCGTTCATACCAATGTCAAACATAGAGACATTATTGACCAAAATGCCTGCCAGTGGATCATCACCAGGTGCCGGGGATTGGCCAGCAAAAGGAGCTTTCATTCCACTAGGGTTTGTAAAGCTATTGCTGGCGAACGGTTCATCATTCGTAATCGTATTCACATCGCCAGGGTTGGCGGGAGGCGCCACGAATACACCAATATAGTTATTTTCAAAGGTGTTGTTCTTAACGCCCAGATGTGTTCCGTCGCTGGGTTGAATGGCATATTGCGCGTCTCTAATGAGGTTACCATCGAAAACTAAACTCCCTCCATTTGCCACTGTAATTCCTCTCCACATATTGGTACATCCATAGTAAGCATTTGAATTAGAAACGAACTGACTATTCAATTCAACTTCAATTTCCGAACCAGCATCCATTACAAACGTTGAATAGGAAACCGTTGAATTTTCATCGAAAATTAATTTCGCGTCCTCTCCGACCTGAAAACAATAAGACTCATTAGTTATTGACGGAATATCAGAGATATTCACAACTTCGTTACTTGGAATAACAATTAAATTATTACCAGGTGGGCATTCACAACCGTCAGAACAGTCTACAACATTTACTGTTTGAGTGAAAATATCTTCTCCGCAGTTGTTAGTTATAGTGAGCGAAACATCATAGGCTGCCGGGATCGCTATAAAAGTAATCCGGATGTTCTTCAGTTGATGTATTTCCATCGTCAAAATCCCATAAATAGGTAACCGCATTCATGGAGTTGTTATTGAATAGTACAGGGCCGATGCAAACATCAGAGGCAACGGTAAAAGAGGCAACCGGAGATAAGGTGTTTACTACTACTGTTAAAGCAGTTGAACCCATTATACTGCAATTATCCGTATCCGAAGCCGTGTAAATTATTGTGTGGTTACCGGTAGTTGTAAAAACATGAGTGAGATTTTGATCCGTTGAAGTTGTTCCATCACCAAAATCCCAGAAATGTTCATCATAATTTCCATCACCCGTAAACGAGATGTTGGAGCATCCATCCACTTGAGAACTGGAAGCAGTTGGCGTGAACCCTGTCGGCACATCCGTTACCTCAACGTCTACCGTTTCCTGCCTTGTATTACCACAAAGATCAGTATAAGTATAAACAACCTCATACTCATCCTCATCCATATAAGCGTGCGTAGGATTTTGTTCGGTAGACCAATATCCATCGCCAAAATCCCAGTAATGTGTGAAGGCACTATTATCAAAACCAATAAAAGTAAAATCGAAGGTGGATTGACATCCGCTGACTGCTGTAGCGGCTATCTCTATGTCCGGTCCTTCAATTTGCAGCTCACTGGTTACTGCTACTTCGCAATTCGAATGCTGCGGCATAATAGACGGTGTGATCTCCCACTTCAGCAAAGTGGTGGGTTGTCTCTTCTATTCCATCCAATTCCACCAGAGGCGTCCCATCGCCAAAGTCCCAATAATGTGTTTCTGCTCCGGCATTATTGTTAATGGTAAAGGTATAGCTGGCGGGACAATCGTCTATTGGTGCAAAGCTAATGTCAGGGGGAACAGCGCCTTGCACATCAGAGATCGTTACAGTCGTAGCTGCGGTGCCCGTGTTTCCGCAATAGTCCGTAGCCGTATAAATGACATTATAGCTACCCGCTTCTGTGAAAACCTGTGTTGGCTCCCATTCGGTAGAAATAAAATCGTCGGCGAATTCCCATAAGTGGGCGATTACGTTATCCATATTACTACTACTATTTTCCAAAGTAAACGAAACAATGTTGTTACAATTTTGATCATTTAAACCACTTATTACCGGAGCAGGGGTCGGGGTGTTGAGTCACTGCCAGATTGTTGATGGTGGCTGTTTTCGTCATGTTACAGGCATCTGTAGCGGTATAATTTACCGTATAATCACCAGCTTGGGCAAATGTAAAATTGAAATCCTGGTAGGATGACGTGTGGATAATGTTACCACTTCCATTCTCAATGGACCAATTGTGCGAAATGGCCTCCGTTTCGTGACTGGTAAATACCATGTCCAGGTTACAGGGGTCGTCATCACTATGGCTGATAATTGCATCACTACTGACAACATCAAGCGGAACGGTTACGGTCTTTTCGGTGGTCACGGAGTGCCCGTTCAGGGTAAACTCATGTTCAATTACATATTCACCCTGGGTTGTGAAGGTAATAGTTGGTGTACCGGAATTGGGATTAGAAATGGTAACACCATTAGATGGCGAAACTGTCCACAGGTGGCTACCTAAACCGTCCAACAAAGCCCTGGCGTCAAGTGAAGTAGTAGAAGTTGCAAAACACAAACTGAAATCTGAAAAAGGGATACAGGTACTGTTTCCTTCAAAAGGATCGCCCTCCTCGGGTAGTACGAAAGTGATGGAGCCTTCGCCCCCCTGGTTACCAGGGTCGGTATCAAAGGTGAGTATGATCTCCTCGTATGCTCTGTCGGGTGATGAGATACAAACTTCGAGGTTGCTCTGGTCATAGAATAAGGCACATGGTTCGTTGGTTTCTAAGGTAAGGGGGAATCCCATTTCCCCGACATCTACAGCAGTGGGGCTGAATTGATCACCGAATACAGTAGAAGTTGGAAAATAGATAATTCCTGCCATGACATCGTTGTCTCCACCAGGATCTTTTACAACTGCATGAATGTTGCCGGGATCATTGACATCGTCATCGTCAGGCAAAAGCTTTGAAACAGGCCCAGTAGGATAATAATTGCCTGCCGATTGACCAGGTGCTATAATGTAATAATAACCGTCATTCGCGGATTCATGAAGTATCCGGGCCATGAAAAGATCGGCCACCGGTGTCTTTTCATCTTCGCCGTCGTGAATAAACTCCCAATCTACCTCATCATTATTTAACATTCCGGGGTCTGCGCTTATGGATATCTTGTGTTTATCCGGGAATACATAAGCAACATTGTCGTGAGTGATGTAATTAACATCGGAGTAGGTGTTTTCCATATCCCCAGGTTCTATTGTATTCGTTCCACCATTATCCAGAATAGCGTTTCCGTCCATCAAGCACTGGTTGATGGTGGTATGGGGGTTATTGCCGGTAATGTTGCTTCCCACAGCTATGATTTCCGTTCCGAAATGAAACCAGGATTTTCTGCCGTCGATATTTCCGGATGCCCCACCGCAATTGTAATTATCACTCAATACCATTGCAGATGAACTATGATCCCCATTTCCTGTCGAGCCCACAAAATCATCATCATTTTTGGAGTGGTCGCAGGCACTATCATCTATCAAATCAGGTACCACATCCGGGCTGGTAACTCCGGGTACTTTTGCCCAGTCCCATTGCGGAAATACATTGTAGTAGTCATCATTTTTTCCATTTCCATCAAAATCTCCATCATATTTCAGTATATATTCATCTCCATCCTGGAAAATAAAAGTACAACCAAAAGGCAACCAATAACCCAGCAAGTTCTCATCGTTTTCGTTTTCGGTGCCTATTGTTCTACCCGAGGACATATGAATAGATGAAAAATACGACCCCGCTTCCATATGACTGACGTAGTCGGATGTCCAGAAGTGTTTGTTGCCGCTTATGCTTTGAAGCGTTTTATTGTCGATGGCCATTCGCATAGCCTCCAACTGGTCATAAGCGAGGGTACCGGTTCCGGCCACCAACTTAAGGCATTCCAGCACCCATTCTGGCACGGCCGCGTTGCTACCAGAGTAGGGTCGTGCTATGTCTCTACCATTGGCACTGTAGTCTGTATTATCAGCAGCGGTCATCCTTCGGGTTCCTTCCAGTACAAAATTTAAAAGCCGTTCTTTTGTTTCATTCGGTAAGAAATAATCATCATCTTCATCGCAATTCGCTAAAGAGGCGCCCCAGACAGCTATTATTTCCAGGAATGACATGCCATAGCCACCATTGTATAATAAAGCACCGTGCTGGTGAAAGGAGTAGTCCCGCCGAATACCTTCTCGTTCCTCTTCAGGAACATTGGGGTCATTAGGGTTAAAATTCAAGACAAGACTTAATGCATCCAAGCCATTGTTGATTTGAACAGGGTCATTTGATAATAATCCTCTGATCAACATACTACCGGCATTATCAGCCAGGTTAGCACCAGTATACAGCTCGAAATCATTGCAGTCTGTGTAGTTATCCGGCAGGTCATCGATGATGTGTTCAAGTAGCGTCTTCCCGTTGATTACGTCCGTGTTAGTAGAAAGGACATCCCAAAAAAAGAGACTTATTTTGTGTAGCTCGCGCTGTTTGCCTATGGTGTGTTGCCACCAATTCTCGCTACAGGGACAAACTGTCGCACATGGACAAGGATCAGGATCACAAGTTGGATTAGTCGGATAGTTGTACCAGAATTTTAAACCATTGATGATGGCCGGTACTAAGTCTGCCTCTGTATAAGCCGTTCCGTTGCACGTTTCATTAAATGTAAAGCCGGATGTAATATAAGCTTCGCTCAAAGCAGTAAGATTCTCCATGTGATTAATCGGGTCCCATCCTGATCTTGAATGATCTTGATAATCTATGTCCCAAGATCCACCATAAAAGTCATCTTCAGGAGAACCGGGAACTTGCTCGCAAAGAAGATCAACAATATCATCAACGTCATCTGGATAGCTCAGCTCACCATTCATTAATAACTTATCACGTACTGCGTCTCGAAGATCGTTAATGCTGCTGCACTGTCCCCAGACCACAGAACTCAGACAAAGTAAAATAGCAGCCGATAATATCAGTCGAAACAACCGATTATATATTAAAGGGGGGGGGGTAATGTGTTTTCACAAATGGCTTCTCACGAGGAGTGTTGCTAAAAAAGGGTCGGAATTTGGAATTCGATTTCATATTAAAAAGGTTTTGTGGAAGTCCACCACTACTCACAACCGGCACAACAATGCCATTCCGGCTATGAGCATAACACAGCCCTTGCCCTGTCGGTGGACGGGCTTCCGGTTAAGAAATACTTTACAGGGTGACTTTCGGTGCGGTCACAACAACCACAAAAAGTCACGCCGATCGGTGGAAGAAAAAATGTCAGTCAGGGTCTGTTATTATCCGGAAGAGGTGGTGTAGTTTTAGTTGTTCATGGCACCGGTTCCGGGGAGTTCGACGTCGAACATATATCAAAGGTAATCTTAATTTGTTATATATCATAATATTATAGAAAAAAATATACTCGTCTATCTACAAATCTTACATGCCAGACCGTTTACTATTGCTTAATATATCAAAAACCATTACCTTGTGTCAAATTAGTTTTCATAGCTTAATCCTGCCTGGTAACACAGGCAAATTGTAAAAGCCCGGTTCTCCGCCGGGCTTCTGCATTCTGTCACTCAACTTTGTCCCAAATCAAAAACCCATTTCCAATTCTCCCACCACCACACTATCTTGCCGGTGATTGAAAGGCAACCCAGTGCCGACCTCGATAGCAATCTGGATCGGTATCGGAACATTTTGAAACATTTTTGAAAGGCCATCGCGGACAGGCTCCCCGATGGCCTTTTTTCTTGAAGCACACTATGAAACACTTACTCACTGCCCACTTTTTAATAGCCGCTCTCATCCTCCCTGCCCAGGAACCCCTCATCTACTTCGACAAAACCAGATGTCAAAAACAAGCAATAATCCACCTGGAACATGATGGCAAGTTTCCACATTCATTGGATGTAGGTAAACTTATCCCTGCCAACACTCCAGTCTCTGCGATAACCCTTTGGGAAAAAACAGATGCGCATTTTGAAAAAAAGAAACTCGTTTTCGGCAGCGAAAAAAGGATTCTTTTTGCGAGAACAGGGTTCTATATCCTCGTTGTTTTTGACCCTATCAATGCGCAGCTTATAGAAATATCCATCGGAGAAAAGGAAGTAAATATCATCCATTACATTAACTGCGTTCTGCATTATTGACGAGTCCTTCCAAAAATTCTCACTAACCCCATTCCCATTCATAAACCCAAACACGGCCAGCCACCATTCACTTGACTCCTACATCTAGTGCCCCTACTTTTATCCCAATAGTCACCTATGCCCAACGCCCCAAACTCCACTCTTCGCACTCCCTGTTCCATTCTCTGAATGGCGCAGGGAGTTTTACCATGAAGCATGGAGTGAAGGCAACGCCCTTCACTGGCAGAGCGGCACACCAAAACACCGTGAAGGACTCCACTTCGTTACGCCTTCACGGCACGCCATAACACCACATCCCCATGAAACCAAAAATCTCCATCACCCTCATCCTGCTTATTCTCCTCACCGCCTTTTTGATTTTTGAAGCCTGTCAAAAAGAAACCTTGATTCCAGTCCCTCCAAAAATCAAGCAACTAAATTCAAGAAACAACTCCAACGATGAGAACAATTCTAATGTCCGATTAGGGGAAGTAAAAGAAAACCGCATAGCCAATTTTGTGGCTAACCTCAAGGCCAATGGAATAAATGTCCAAGACACTCAAAACTTCCTCCAAAAATTCGGTAGCATCGAAGCCCGCCAACAACTCTCCAAACAACTGGCCATCAACCCCCTCAGTCTTTTAGTCCATCTAGAACTAGCCGATCTCCAACAACTCGGCCTCTCCGAAATCGACGCCCAAATGCTCCATTTTAGCCAATGGAACCACCAAAACCCCTTCACCGGAGAAGTGATGAACCGAAACACCCTCGCCCACGCCAACCCCGAAAAACTAATGATGGAGCTGGACGGATGGGCTGCCGGCAGCACCAATCGACTGGTACAAGATTACCAAATTGGTTTCCCGGAAATGGAAACCTGGATAAAGGCAGCCCAACAGGCGGGGACTTCCGCCATCGAATACCAAATCGAAGAACCCGAACAAGTGGAGGTCAAAGTGGCCAGCACTGAACTGTAAACACAATTGCTAAATTAACTTGGATTTAGCGGGCGGTTTTCCCCCACCGAAGGTCGGCAAGCTTTAGGGATTAAGGGCGCCTGTCTAGCCCGCGCTGCTGGATAGATCAGCCAGATAGACGCGCAAGGAAAATCACCACTAAATTAGCATTTTAGCATAACCCTAAAACTAAAAAACTAAAACCCCTAAAACCCTAAAACCCTAAAACCATAAAACCATAAAACCATAAAACCATAATGCCATGACAGCTCCCCTTAAAATCATCTTCGTCCTCATCGCATTCCTGATGGCCACCATCTTCACCAACTGCACAAAGGAAGACCTGCCGCCTACACAAAGTATCGACAACAACAATACCACACAACACCTATCCTCCTCCGCCCACTGGAAAAACTACATCGAAAGAATCGCCACCACCCAGGACTTCGACTACCTCGAAATCTACGGCCCCACCGGCAAGTTGCTCTACCATTGGCACAACAGCGAAGTCCGCTTCGACCTCAACGCACCACAAGCCGTCGTCCTGATTTCAAAGTACAACAGCACCGCCATCCTCTATGACGACATCCTCAGCATCACTCGCGTAACGGACAAAACCGTTTCGGAGCAGTTAATGACTAAGGCGGAGGCTTCGTAGTTCAATTCAGTGCATACCTGTTCCAGTTCAAAAACTCTAGGAGAAGACTACTTTCTCCGGGAGTTTTCATTTTGTAGAATATAGCACTGCTTTCCAACTTCTCCAAATATTTCAAGATATCTGACTATCGTATCTGCTTTGATCTCCAAGGTCACTTTGGGATTTAAACCATACCATATTCCTTCAATGAACGGGGCAGGGAAAGATGGTTCTTCCCTATATGATACATTGGAAAAAGTACAACAGCTAAACACCATTCAAACAGAAAGAAGGTATGTCCTCATTTTTTGTGGTTAATCCAAAAACACCAACCTCACCCACCGACTTGGTTGCTTACTACTGGTTGAGATTCATAAATGAAGACTCCGTGACCATTACAGTTCATCAACAAAACCTCTCAAATCATCCCGTTACATCCTCAATGCCAAGATACAATTGGCGAATAATCCTGATCGCCTCTTCCTGTGTTTCATATGCTATAATTTTCGCCATTGCACTTGTGCTTTCGCTTTCTGTATTTTTGAGAAGAATACGCCTTACCCTGTTTAGCAATGTTTCCGTCTCTCTAATCATTACGCCAATTTTTCGTCCAATGTATCGGGCCGATACACATTCCGAATAGTTCTCCTCACCTTCCAATAGATCCAGAAGATCACTGTCATTCGCCACGATTTCTTCGACTTCAAGCAAGTACAGATTCCTGAATATGTATTCGATGTCCTGAATATCTTTTGAGCGCTCAGCAGGTCTGTCATCCCAGGCAATGAGTTTTAATAGCACCACTCCAGGTAGCGAACTCACTTTTAATTCAAATCCCTGGTCTGTCTTAACAGTCTCTACAGCTAAATGAGCCTCTGAGAACCCAGGCATATTCAACACAATGGTTCGCTTTGCTTTTAGATAAACATCTCCTTTCTCATCTTCGATTTTCCCGAAAGGGAGTAAATCCAGCTCGTAGCTTTCTTTGAAAAGAAGCCGGTAGGGCTCCAATGCATGAGCGGTAAAACCATCTAAAGAGAGAAGCACCGATTTTATTCGATTGAATTCTTTTTCATCAGCCACCATCACGGCCAAATCCAAGTCTTTTGTTTTTCTTGACGGCGGACCGGTGTGCCCCTTTGCAAAAAACTCAACATCACGTGCAAAGGCACCTACCACAAAATAGGAAACCGACAACTGGTTAAAAACAGGTATGACGCCATGAAGGATTTCTATCACAACGTCATCTGTAATCTCATTCAACAAAATAGGACGATAGCGATTGCTCATATATTCTCTTTGCCGTTTCAAAATTTCGATTGTCACTGGTACCAACCAAATCCGCATACACCAATAGGGGATTTACGATTTTGAGGTTTTCATCTACAAATTCTGCCTCCTCACCATTCCAAAAAATACGGTACAACCTTACATTCCCTTCTTTTGGATCTGGGACCAAATGCAACTGTTTTAAAAGTTCGTGATTACTATTGTTAGAGTAAATAGTCCAGGCACCAGGAGAAAGGTAATTTGTCAACAAGTCACCGGCAGGTTCTCCTCCCCAGAAAGTCTCTTTGCCCAGTTTCATTTTTTTCCACTTATTGACCTTTCCAGGCAAAAAACTAAATTGACCTCTGAACAAAGAAGGTTTCAACTTTTCATTATAAGCCTGCACCCAACGTTCTAAAAGTTCGCTTCTATTATCCAGTCTCCTTGTCTTTTCATTAATTTGAATGAGGTGATTTTTATTTTTCAAATCCGTTAAAATCCCTCCAATGGTGCTCTTTGAAATATTCGCAGCATTGGCCATAACACTATAAGATTGATTGACTAAATCTTCATTCAACAACAAAGCATAAAGGAGTTTGATCCCATTTTTGTTGAGAGATGTATATTTTAGCTTTCCGCCAAAACCATCTACTTTTTTGCCTTCAATTTCAATGTACAACCCCTCCTCATTTTTGATGAAACAATTACCTGCTGCATCTAAATAGTTGATGTTTTCTTTTTTTAAAATTTCCTTCGATGAAGCCGAGATGGACTTTGCTACCAACAACCGAAAACCATGAACCCCTCGCGCCATTCGCATTAATATACCAGGCAAATTGGTTTTATGAATCGCCTTTTTTACCTCCACAGAGTAAGTAGTTGCTGTTCCAATTTTAAGCACGGCATTAGCCTCCTCGTTCTTACTCTCCATAAGAAGTACAGGCAACTGAACCCACCGCTTCAGGTTCTCAACGGCATAGTAAAGAATGTCGTTATTAAGCATTGTTCGTATTTATATAATATCCTAATAAAGTGAACACACAAAAATATCGAACAATTTTCAATTTAGCAAATTTCCGCCGCTTTTCTTTTTTTACCCATTTCTTGACACACTCGACGCCCTTCATCTCCACTCTTTATCTTGGGCCTCCATACACCATAGCATGCGACCACATTCCACGTCCCCTTTTCCCCCACTTCCACAGGAGACATAATGTGTATAACGTCTCCCCCTGGGTACCCCAGTGCAAAAAAATATTTTCGCCCAGAAGCGTCCCCATTTATGAATAAAGAATATCATGTACCGACAGGCATTATTGATATGCAATAAAATTATATTCATCATTATCGAATATTGCAACGACTCTAAAAAGAAAAAAAGCTATATTTGTATCAGATCATTCACTCCCCACAAGTGAGATTTGTGAAAATGAATTTTAACGTATTTCAGACCTGTCTGTCTGTCGGGCCAGGCAGTTTTTAATTGTCCAAAGGACAAAAATCTATGTGTCCTACTGTGCCTATGTGTTTCAAAACCAACCACCGGAAGGTGGTAAAAAATCACAAATCTTGGCTTGTTGCACTATAAAATCAAAAGCTCCACACGCTTTCTATTTTATTATCATAAGGTAACCTGGTCATCAGATCATTTTTAAGTTAGAACCGGCAAAGAATTTTTGCGGTCGCATCAATGCTTTTGTGCAGGACCTGCTCATAAGTGTTAGGGTGCATTACGCCAATTATTTTTTGCACGGTTCTGGTTTGATATAACTTTTTAACCACGATGACATCAGGTTACATGGGTTTTCTATGTCTGGATGTCATGAGGAAACTCAAAACTATGAACAGTTTTAACAATAATCTATTCGACATTGAAAAGATTAAAAAACATCTCGACTCTATCCTGAATGTAATAGAACAAACCAGATATCTCCATCGGGTTAAAATCAATTTTCTCCAGCGTAAAGAAAAATGGGTAAAGAAGGACTGCGTGCCTTTAGACGAGCAGATTGATGTGGAATTAAAATACAGATTTTTCGAATCCAATTTTAAGTTGCGACCTGCTTATATAAAATGTAAATCAAGATTTGCCATCAAACTCACTGTGGTTGAAAACCTAAGACCACTGGCCCTTTCTTTCCTGGCACTCGCACGACACAAAGGGGACAACGGACTCCCCTACCTTTCTATTAGCGATGCTCAATTGATTTATTTCTTGTCAAATGTACTTCAGGATGAGAATGGATGGTTGATCCCCAGAAACACCATCGCCGATATGCTCTTGCCCAATATCAGTAGTCAAGATAGAACAATCCATAGCATCAATCACCTGGAAGACGTTTCTGCGATTGATTCAAAGCTATTTTATCGGTTTGATATTGAAGTAGTAAAAGACGTGATTCAAACGCTTGTTCACTACGACGATAGGGTGTTGTTTCTCTATAGGGTTCACGCAAACTACAAACAGCATCGCAACCCAATAGATCATCATAATATGTTTTCATCGCAAATCGAATTAGAGTTACAAAAACAACGCGACCTTAATTTCCTGAAAGAGGACCAGTTCACCCCTTTTTCTGCTGAAAACCGTATTGCGATCAATGGCAGAGTGAACGTCTTGATGACTTTCTTTTATGAACTACTTGTCGAATTTCCGGAAAGGTATGACCTGAAGTGTCTCAAGAATTCTAAACGGGAGGTCATTAAATTTGTCTTACAATATTTCAAACGAAAGAATGGAAACACCATCAGTAGTCACTTTCTGCGAAACACTTTAACGCCATCCAGATTTGATAAACGATGCTCTATCGACAAGCAGGTGGACATTAAATCCATTTGGAATATCCACTGAAAAAACGACAGTATTCCATGTTTAAAGAGTATTCATCTGCCAGCCATTCAGCATTTTCGTGGTGTAATTTAGATATTTCATATATGGTTAAATTTTTAAATTAAATAATCCTGATTCGTGAACCTGCACCCCCAATGTCCTTGTCCTTTTGTCCTTCAGTCTTTTTTACATTGATTTACCGCTCATTGCCATGTATTCCGTTTCTGAAATCAAACGAAGTAAAATTCATCTGTTTAATGCAGTCACTTTCGGTCAAAAGAAATGTCCTAAAAGTGTCCTTTGTGTGTCCTTCATCCTATCCTGTATTTTTTCAAAATGTCCCACTGTCCTTCTTTTGTCCTGTTTTTGTCCTTGTTGGATGGAGTCTACCTGGTATTGCTTTCTTTCCAGTTCAAGCAATTTCCTTCAATTACGGATAGATTCATATTTGAGCTTAGGCAATTACGGCAATTTAAGGAGATTCAAAATGGCGAAGGACAAAAGGACACCCCTTCTAAATTTTCCGATACAAACCACTTGTATTCCGCTCCAGGCAGCCAACGTCTATCATACACTCCAGATAGCGACTGACGGTTCGATAACTGATTCTAAATTTGGTCTGCAGTAGTTTTAAATCACCCCGATGAAATTCTGCCGGAAGTTGATTATAAAACCGTTGACGCTTCTCCTTTAGTTTGCTAAATGAAGATGCTTCCTGCTGCGGCAAATTGTCAAAGATGTACAAGGAATGTTTGAGGTACACGTCAATCAACCACATCGCCGTTGAAAAATCATCGGCATGGCAGGTAACCACTTTTGAGGTATCTCGATTGGAATATTTTCTAAGAGCCGTAAACAACATGGTCATTCGGTACGACATTAACCCCAATCTTTTTACCACACTCAAGGCCCCCTTACCAAATCGTTTCTTTGTCGTATTTAATAGCGCTGCAAAAGTTTCGTTTAGCTGTTTCTTATGGTCGGTACGAAGATGTACCTCGGTTGGATGTTGCTCCAAAAAATGAATCATTGTTGTTACCTCCTTTGCATATTTTTTAAAACACTCATCCCTGTCTCCATTCGGTTCATCCAAAAAAACATCACACCAGACTTCATTCACGTCAAAAAAGTAAAACAAAAAACGGGAAAACAATCCATCTTCCACCGATGGAATTAGTTTGATCACCTGATTGGGTGTACCCGACAACACGGCAGATAAACGAGGTTTGACTATTTCTACAAACTCATTGTTATGCTTACGACTATAGGATATCGGCTCATGATGGGCAGCTTTACGCAATATGTCACTATAACCTCCCCAATCTTGTTTTAAAGCATTACTTAATGTATCGGATTCCAACTCAAAAAAAATCCCGCCCCCGCCATTATCTTTCAATTGGCGAATCAACATCGACGAGCTGGTATTCGCGGGGATAAATAGTGCTTTTCTGGATTTCAAAACGGGTTTCGTCGGCTGGTCCGGTATAATGCCTCGCTTATATTCTGCCAAGCGCTCCTCATAGCTTTTCCGGTCTTGTTCATAAGTCTCAATATGGCGTTGATACTCATCCAATATTTTTTGATGGTAATGCTCTCCCAAATCACGGGTGAAACTCAAATTACCTTTTCCATTTCCTACTGGTGATAATACAAAAGTATAGAGATTGGGATAAACCCGCCTATTATGATACTTACCGTACACTTTGGGCATACAACCACTTAGCATTCCAATGGCTCCTGTCAGAAAAAGATCACGTTCATAGTCATCCTGAAAAAAGCGACAACATTCCCGCAGTAACGGAGGTAATTGCTCATATACTTTTTGGGGAATTGTGGGCGGGAGCTTGGTCGTTATCTCCACATAGGTTGGGTTCTCAAAAGGAATTTTTACAGCCTTTGCCGGATCATAACTTTTGAAGGAACTATTCACCGTCCGGTCAATTTCTTCTTCAGAAAGTCCCTCAAAATGAGCCTTTAACAATTGCTTAGTTTTTGCTTTGGAAATCCCCGCCGAATTACAAATCCCTGCTGCCAGAAACACGTGATTGTTTCGATTTCCATTTTCATACACGGATCGTTCTTCCAGTACCCCGACATACTTTCCAAAAATTTCGTTGGTTATGGATGGAAAATCTGTTTCCTTTTCAAAAGGATTTGGTGGTCTATCCTTTTGTTCAACAACGCCTCCTTGCTGCAACTCGAATACCCTGGCTTCCTCATTCCAAAATGCTTCGGCGTCATAAGAAAAAAAACACAACCGAGTCACATCTTTTCCAGATCGATCAACGGGCACTCCTAGCTTTTTCTCATAATGATCTGCCACAGCCTGAAAAGCCATTTTGTGTGTTTCTAAAGTCGCATTGGTCTTGACAATTATTTTATATCCGTATCCACTCGGACTAACAAAACCGGCAAGGGTATAGGCTACTGTTTTCACTGTCCTTCTAACATGATCCACTTCTTCCAAACTCAGCTTATCAATATCCAAAATCACAAATGGGCAATAAGCCATCAGCTTATCCATTGTCCGGCCACCCATAAATTTTCCGGAAGTGGTGAAGGCAGGCAATTGCTTTTTCAGCATATCCTTTCGCTTTGCATTTCGCTGTTCAACCGCGGTTCGGATATCCATCACCTGCTGTTTGTATTGTCCACTGCGAATGGCATCAATCACTTGTTTCAGTGTTTGGTCATCAACAACTGTTGTGAAATTTTTAAAAACGGAAATCGATTGCATAAGGTATGATTTGAAAGGCGACGCTACCTGAAGTCAATGCGGATATGGATCCTTAAAAATGAATAAAACCACTTTCTTCTTCCCCTGTTATCGCAATGGATTGAAAAGCCACCGCATCTTCGTTAAATAGCAACTCTTGATCAGCCGACATTAAAATAGCATGATCCACCACGTCACCCGATTTAGCAATTCTTCGTACACCGGTCAGGTCTTCAAAATAGTCAGCCAACGATTTAAACACTTCCTGATGCTGTGCCAATCCCGATTCCGTTCTGACAATAATCACCAACCCAATCCCAAGCGCATTAGTAAAACAAGCTGTGACAAACGGATTCTTCGAAAGCAGCTTTTTAACTGGCTTCAGATCTTTTTCATTCACATAAGGCAACTCTAACGCAATACAACGAGAGTAGCTGTTCAGTTTTAGTCTTTTATTTTCCAATGAAAAACTTCCAGCTACCGAAAACTGCAGCATCAGGCGTTTTTGCATATCATATCCTGTATCCAAATCAAGAAAGTAGTATTGCCGCAATTCATCCACAGCCTCTTTAAATATCCCACTCTTGATGTACAGTAAAGCCGTAAACAAAGGCACTTTGGAGACAGGTGTTTTGAAATAATCGAATAAGGTTGTTATTCCCATCATAGTTTATTTAGTTTGAAAAATCAGATTTCGAACAAGTATAGCACCCCAAGGACTTGCTGTTAATACAAGACAACTTGTCTGAAAGGATACAACCTTCACAGAAATATTAAAATTTCAGTAATGTAATGTCAGATTTATTCAGGTCGGCACAAACGTTTCCTCAGTAGCAGCAATCAAATCGTCAATTAAAACGATTTTCGATCTGGCGCAAAAGGCTTTTTGTGGCAAAGCTCCAGGAAAGCCTCAATATCAGCCATTCGGTAATAAATCTTTTTCCCTTCCTGCGAAAATCCGATTTTACCTTCATTTCGCCAGGTCGCGGCCGTCTTAGCAGACACATTCATCAACTCCAAAAACTGTTGATTATCAAAGATGCGATCCTCCGGTTTAGCAAGACTCTCCATATAATTCCATACCTCCTCCAGCTTCTTTTTAATCGCTTCGAATTCCTCTTGAGTGGGTAAAAACACTTGCATAGTATGTTTAATTTTTGAATGATTTTTAACGACTTAATTACATCTACAAAGTAAAAGCATACTTCATTTCAAAGCAAGAAAAAAATGGGGCTACCCACCAATATTCCTAAAAACAAAACTATATTTATCTGTAATACATTCAAATACGAATAAAAACATTTTCTATTTATGAAAAAGAACTAACTTTATTGATTTTTCCTAAAAAGTAAAATTGTTGTTACAAAAGTGTAAGCAGCAACAGGAAATAGACGGAAAAAGAGGGAAATACACGACCAACTGGCATCTTTCATCGAATTGGAGATGACACGTAAATTTTCATGGAGGGATGAAGGTTTTTTATCTGAGGGGTAATGTAATTTTACAATTGTTCCTTCAAAAGCAGAGGCTTTACCTAAAAAGCTTAAACCATGCGTTCATCTTATTTTGGTATAAATTTGAATTTACTTAAAATTGCACCGCCTTTCCAAAGTACTAATCTTGGTTTGTTTCAGCTTACAACAAAGGCGTTAACATATAACAAAGAGAAAACTAGCCACAAATTGAAGAAATGCAAAATGTTAATACAATACACCGATACTTAGATGAAGCTGGTGACACCACTTTCTTTGGCAAAGGAAAGGTAAATATCATTGGACAATCCGGTGTGTCCAAATGCTTTATTCTTGGGATGGTAAAATTTCGGGAGCCGTTAAAGGAAGTTCGTCAGAAAGTCATTGACTTAAAACACTCCGTATGTAATGATCCATATTTCAATGAAGTACCCAGTATTCAAAAGAAAATTACAAAGGGAGGGTATTATTTTCATGCAACAGATGATGTACCGGAAGTCAGGAAATTATTCTATGACTATATCCAGACTATTGATTGCAGCTTTGAAGCAGTAGTCGGTAGAAAGATACCAAGCATATACAGCAATAAACACAATGGAAAAGAAGCGGAGTTTTATGCAGACCTGCTCTCCCATCTGATAAAAAACAAATTGAGGAAAGGAGGAAAATTGATCCTGGATATTGCCAGTAGAGGTAAAAGCACAAAGAATCAGAATCTTCAATCTGCATTAAATAAAGCCATCAGTAGAAATTCAAAAAAGAGCAAGCATGCTGCAACCAAAGTAGCCTTCAATGTCCAAAACCATTTGACTGAACCGCTATTGAATATATCCGATTATTTCTGCTGGTCGATCCAAAGATTATTTGAACGAGGTGAGACCCGTTATTACAATTTTCTGAAGGATAAAATTTCATTGGTCGTTGACCTCTACGATTTTGCCAACTATCCAAATTTTGGAAATTACTACACGGTTAAACGACCACTAACGAAAGGAAACAAACTGGCATAAAAAAAGCCCGCAACTGCACTAAGAAGGATACCCTTCAACGACATGGAGTCGGAGTTCATGCAGAGTAGGCATTACAAAGATAGCCATTCTGTTTTGTTAAAACAAGTGTTCGGCACAAACCACCAGGCTAGTATCTTCCCATTTCCTGTATTCCCTTAAGGATTTCAAAAACTGAGATCCATAGTAATGGCCAGAAAATTGATCTAATCCAAAGCCTTTTTCAAATCTAAACGTACCATCATTTCGATCTTACCATTGGCTGAACATAATAAGTAAGTATACCACTCGAAATAGGTTAGCACGCATCGTTTCGACATCCTTATAAATAATGCCAAATACCATCATAAATTAGGTTGTAACCCCACCCAAACCCGATTTTGAGCGCATTTCAAAGAAAAAGAAGGAAATCTTGAAATGTTTACCCTATGTTTACCCCTACGCCAAAAAAAAATGCGTAACAAGCTGATATTCAGTATATTACGCACCATGCAGGTGATCCCGCCAGGACTCGAACCTGGAACCTGCTGCTTAGAAGGCAGCTGCTCTATCCAGTTGAGCTACGAGACCAAATTTTAGAACACAAAAATACAAAATTCCTCTAAAATACCTCCCCATTACAACATCAATTACATCCATTTCATTCCATCCTTTCAAAAAAATTCCCTAATTTCGCTCCATTCCCAAGCCTCAACGCGCCTGTCACGGGCTCGTTCCGGGAGGCGACTGCAAAAACATCGCGCAACGCAGATAAAAGCCCCATAGGGGCGACTGCAACAACATCGTGCAAAACGCGATGAAAAAAAACATACTAAAAATGAGCACCACCACCATAAAAAACGTAAACATACACCCCACCTGGAAAACCCCGCTACAGGGAGAATTCCAAAAGCCCTACTTCGCCCACATCAAATCCTTCATCGTACAGGAAATCCGCAAAGGCAAAAAAATATACCCTCCTGGTAAGCTCATCTTCAACGCCTTCAACTCCGTCCCATTCCCTGATGTCAAAATCGTCATCCTCGGCCAGGATCCCTATCACAACCCTGGCGAAGCCATGGGCCTCAGCTTCTCCGTACCCAAGGGAGTGCGCATCCCTCCCTCCCTTCAAAACATCTACAAAGAAATGCAACGCGACATCGGATTCACCCCTCCCAATCACGGCGACCTCACCCCCTGGACCCGCCAGGGCGTCCTCCTCCTCAACGCCATGCTCACCGTCGAACACCGAAAGGCAGGCTCCCACCGAAAGATCGGGTGGCAACAATTTACCGACGCCGTCATCCAAAAACTCTCCGACCAACGTGATGGTCTCATATTCATGCTCTGGGGCAATTTTGCCAAAAGCAAAAAACCCCTCATCAACGAACTCAAGCACCACGTCCTCGAAGCCGTCCACCCCTCCCCCCTCGCCGGCAACGCCTTCCAGGGCTCCTCCCACTTTTCCAGGGCCAACCAAATACTCCAGCAGCAAGGCCTGCCTCCCATCGACTGGTCTCTTGACTGATCGCTATCCCCCATTTTTCCTGTCGGCAAATGACTTTTCCCCTACATTTAAATGCCGCTCCCGCCTGCACAATTCCTTTTTAGGATTATTTACCCAAAATGTTAACCCCCTTCCAATTAATATACGTAACTTTAGCAATTGTTGCTATTTAGCTATCAAGACCCGCCCTGCCGCCGTTATCGAAAACTATCTACGTTGCAACAACTGATTCCCCATTATTCGATTTCCGAATTTTTCATCAAAACAAACAACTATGGCAAAGTTCTGCTTGCTCTTTTTGCTGTTTTTTTGCTCCCTTTCGGGAAATACCAAGCCGACTTCCACCAACACCCCGGGGGAACTTTCTACTCATTTTGAAACTTCCAAAAACCCACATATTTATTTTTACAATATCAAAAATAATAACAGCAATTTTACAAACCCTCTTTTTGTCACTCACCCTTCCCCCACCCTTCCTTCGTCCCCGCCTACTTTGGTCCTCTCAGAAATCACTGACCCCATCAGTTGCAACGGACAATGCGATGCCAACATTACACTTACAACCACCGGCGGAACCGGACCATACACCTACTCCTGGAACAATGGCCCCACCACCAATACAAATACCAACCTCTGCCCCGGTGAATACAGCGTCACCGTTACCGACTTCAGTGGCTGCTCCGCCACCGAAACATACATCATAACACCCGTCACAACCCTCACGCTAACCGGCACCACCACCAACGTTAATTGCAACGGAGTCTGCAACGGAAATATCAGCCTTTCGGCAAACGGCGGAACCCCTCCCTACTCCTTCCTGTGGAACAACGGCGCCACCGCCCAAAACCTCAGCTTCCTCTGCGCCAATAACTACCTCGTCACCCTGACAGATAGCCACGGCTGCTCCACCACCGCCGGCTTCGACATCACCCAGCCGTCGCCCCTCCTCCTCAACGGATTTACAACTCCTTCCGACTGCGGATCCTGTAATGGCACCATCACTTCTTCCGTCAGTGGCGGAGCTCCACCCTACTCCTTTTCCTGGAACAGCGGGTTGCCGCCCTGGCCCTCCCAAACAGACATCTGTGCCGGCACCTACCACCTCACCTTGACAGACAACCTCGGATGCACCACCAACACTTCCTTCGTCGTCAACACACCCAGCGGCCTCGACGTCATGCTTACCCCCTCCCCCGCCAACTGCTACGACGATTGCAGCGGCGCCGTCAGCAGCTCCATTTCAGGGGGCAACCTGCCCTATTCGTTCCAATGGAGCAACGGCAGCTCTTTTCAAAACCAAACCGATCTGTGCATCGGATTTTATTCCCTTACCGTCACCGATGCCGATGGTTGCTCTCTGACGGCCAGCACCTACGTTGGATCTCCCACCCTCCTGTACACCAACATTGCTCTTTCAGGTGCCGGTTGCCCCGGCGAATGCAATGCCACCCTCAACCTATCCGTTTTTGGCGGGGTAGCCCCCTACACCTATCAATGGGCCGACGGTCTCGGCACCTCTCAGTACCTCGACTACTTATGCCCCGGCAACTATCAGGGCACTGTTACCGACGCACATGGCTGCACCCAAACGGTCACCGCCTCCATACCAAGTCCCGGGCCCATGTCGGCCACAGCCACCCACACCAACCCCACCTGCTACGACCTCTGCAATGCGACCATGCAAATAACAACCGAAGGTGGCACTCCCCCCTATCACTACAATTGGTCCTGTACGCCTGACTCCGACACCTCCGCCATCACCGGCCTCTGCCCTGGTATCTGCACCGTCACCATTACCGATTCGGGCGGTTGCTCCATTACCCTTTCGGAAAATCTTACAGAACCTGCTCCCATAAACGCCGCTGCAAACACTTTCAGCGCAACCTGCCAAAACACCTGTGATGGCTACATACATATCGACGTCTCAGGAGGTGCCCCACCCTATCAGTACAACTGGAGCAACGGCATCCCCAACACATCCAACCCCGTCAACCTATGCACCGGCACCTACCTCCTCACCATCTCCGACAATAATGGTTGCACCGAATTGGTATCTTATACCATTGGCGCACCCACCCCACTCACAACCTCAGCAGCCCTCAGCGACCCACTATGCCACAACGCCTGCAATGGCAGCATCAACCTTACTTCATCTGGTGGCACCCCGCCCTACTCATATTCATGGCTTCCCGCAGAACTCAACGGCATTGAAGACCCCACCAACCTCTGTGCCGGCACCTATTGGCTGACCTTGACCGACGGCCTGGGATGCGATGCTACTTTCGAATTTGAATTGTACCACCCCACCGAACTGGAAGCCAATCTCGACACCGATACCGAAAGCGATCCCGGCTCCAACGATGGATCCATTAGTGCCGATCCCTCCGGCGGCACTCCCACCTACTACTACCTATGGAGCAACGACTCCACCTCCCAACAAATAGACAGCCTCCCGCCAGGGACCTATACCCTTACCCTGACGGATAACAATGGTTGCACGGTCATCCAATCCGCCGTCGTCAACTCCTCCGACTGCGACCTAACCATTGACCTCGACAAAACCCACATCAATTGTTATGGAGGCACCGATGGAATGATCGAAGTGGATGTCGACGGAGAAGATGGCAACCCTCAATTCGCCTGGTCAAACGGTAGTACAGCCGAGATACTCTCCGATTTGCCGGCAGGCTACTACCACGTCACCGTAACCGACCAAGCCAATTGCGCCGCCATTGCCTATGCTACACTCAACCAACCGGAACCACTGAATGGAGTCGTAAATGTCAACTCCGTCCCCTGCCCACTCGAATGCGAAGGAGTGCTCGAAGTAGAGGCATTTGGTGGAAACCCGCCTTATGATTACGATTGGAACACCGGTTCGGGATCCGACGAGATCGACGAACTTTGTGTCGGCCTGTACTCCGTCACCATTGAAGACGACAACCACTGCACCCTCCAACTGAATAAAACAATCACCGAATCCTCCGCCCTCACCCTTTCCCTCAACGCCACCGATCTGACCTACACCGATGCCAACGACGGTACGGCTTCCGCCAATGTCAACGGAGGCACTCCCGACTACATCTACGAATGGAACAACGGCAGCGGCAACAGCTCACTCAACAACCTGGCTCCCGGCATCTATTGCGTCACCATAACTGATAACAATGATTGCACAACCACCGGATGTGTCACCGTCAACGGTATTGCCTGCAACTTGTCCGCCACCCTCACTACCAACGACGTATCCTGCCACGATGACAGCGACGGATCGGTGACCGCAACTCCTCTGGGTGGTATTGCTCCGATATCCTACAACTGGTCGATGAGCACTTCCAATGCCAATTCAGTATCGGGATTGAATCCAGGTACCTACTCCGTAACCATAACCGATGCGCTGGGCTGCGAAGCCGTCCACCAATTCAGCATTACCAACCCGTCAGTCCTGACGATTTCATATGCCGCTATCAGCTCCGTTAGTTGCAACGGTTATTGCGATGCCGCTATTGACCTCTCCCCGCAGGGAGGAACACCCCCTTACAGCATCAACTGGAGCAACGGCTCCTCTGCCGAAGATCAGTCAGGTCTCTGTCCGGGAGAGTACAACGTTTGGGTAACCGATAGTGAAAACTGCGCCACTTCCGACAACTTGATCTTCCTCGATCCTCCCACCCTCGTCATGGGAGTAACCACTACCGATGAAACCGCCCTCAACGCCAACGACGGTTCCGCCACTGCCAACCCATTTGGCGGAAGCCCTCCCTACAACTACCTTTGGAATACCGGCGCCAACACCGAAACCATCAGCCCATTGGCACCGGGAATGTATTGCGTAACCGTGGTCGATGAAAACGGTTGCAACACCTCCGCCTGCGGCTTCGTACAAGGCACCTCCTGCACCCTTTCGGGAAATGTCACAGCCACTCAACCCACCTGCCACGAAGGTACCGACGGCAGTGCTACCATTGACATGTCGAACGGCACACCTCCCTACACCTATTACTGGCCCACCAGCAACAACACGACCGACACCGAAACCGGACTGGCAGCAGGTACTTATATGGTCACCATCACCGATGTGATCAACTGCACATTGGAACTACCCGTCTATATTAATCAACCAGCCCCAGTGCAAAGCGAGGCCACGTCACTCGCCGAACCCTCCTGCTTCGGATTTTGTGATGGCACCATCAGCATCGGTTCCACCGGAGGGTCTGGCGGATATACCTATTTATGGAATTTTGGCAGCAATACCCCCGATCAAAACAACCTCTGCGCCGGCACCTATACACTGATAACTACAGACAACGCCGGATGCTCTTCTCCCCTGTTCATTACGCTGGATCAACCTCCGGCGATGAACCTGAGCTTTACCATCGTCAACGAATCCATTTCCGGTGCCAACGACGGGGCCCTCACCGCTTTCGCAGATGGGGGAGTCAGCGGTTTTACCTATGTCTGGGACAATGGAGCTACCGGCCCTGAGATATCCAACCTCATGCCCGGCTTGTATTGCGTGACCGCAACAGATCAAAGCGGCTGTACCATCACTAACTGCGCCACCGTCAACTCCGGTGATTGTACCCTCGATGGGTTTTTGAACGCCGACATGCCCAACTGCTTTGGTAGCTGCGACGGTGCCATCAATGCCCTAATCTCTACAGGAAATGGTCCCTTTGACTACGAGTGGTCTACGGGAAGTACGGCCCCTTCCATCAATGGACTTTGCGCCGGGGAATACAGTATTACCATCACAGATGCCAGCGGATGCGTGATGCCCCTTTCTTTGGTCATAAACAATCCCGCCGAATTGACAACTGATGTCGCCTCGACACCCGAGTCTTCGCCCGGAAGCATGGACGGCAGCATCAATCTGACCGTTTCGGGTGACAACCCTCCTTACACTTTCAACTGGTCGAATGGCGCTACTACAGAAGACATTGAAAACCTCAGTGGCGGCAACTACTGCGTCACCATTTTAGATAACAACAATTGCACGCTGACCGATTGCTGGGAGGTAGAACAACTGGGCTGTGCCCTTTACCTCGATTATGAGGTAGCCGAAAACCTATGCGCCAATGATTGCAATGGGTCCATTGACGTTACGCCGGTAGATGGCGTCGGCCCCTTCGGGTTCAATTGGAACAATGGCGCCACAGACGAAGATCTCAACGGCCTCTGCAATGGCACCTATATGGTCACCGTAACCGATTTTTTTGGCTGCAGCACCTCCCAGTCCATCATCGTGGATGGCAGCAATACCATGTCGAACAGCATTACAGCCGATGGTGGCAACTGTGGTACCTGCGATGGGTTTATATTCGTTTCTACTTCCGGTGGTGGAATGCCTTATTACTACGACTGGAACATCGACAGCCTTGATGGCTCGCCGAATATCACAGACCTTTGTCCCGGAACCTACCTGCTGACTGTCACCGACAACAATGGTTGCTCCGAAGAATTCAGCCAGACCCTCGATTCTGCCTCCCAGATCAACCTGAGTGTTGCCATCCTGGATGCCTGCTACGGCCAATGCGATGCCGACGTTGGCATCTCTGCACTGGGAGGGATTCCCCCCTATCAGTTCGATACCGACCTGCCGCCCGTAGATATTTGTCCTGGTATCTACAACGTCACCGTGACCGATGCCGCAGGATGCTTCCATATCGACTCCTTTGTCGTGGCCGAATCACCGGAGATCACCTACGACCTCGTCGGGATCACACACGAAACCAATAGTCTGAGCAACGGAAGCATCGAAATAGAAGTGAATGGCGGAACAGCCCCCTTCAGCTTTGAATGGCACCTTGGCGCCAACCTCGTCTCCAACGAAGAAGACCCCTCCGGGCTTTCGGCAGGCAATTACTCCCTCCTCATCACCGATGCGTTGGGATGCCAATTGTCCATCACCGATATCGTAGTAGATAACATTTCGGGTCTCAGCCAACACGATGTTGACGGATCGTTCTACCTCTATCCAAACCCCGCCAACGAATTGGTGTACATACTGTTGGACAACCCAACGTTGGAGATCAGTTCATTAACGTTGTTCGACGCACAAGGCAGGCGAATCGGCAACGAGTTGTTTTCTCGAATGGACTCCCAAATGTGGAGTTTCGATGTTTCCCTTTTGCCGAAAGGCGTATATTTTGTCCAATTGGTCGATGCTGAGGGCCAGGTGGCTTCCGCCAAACTTGTTCGGATATAAATTCTCTGTATTTTAACAATTAATAATCAGGGATTGAGCAAATGATCATCGCCATTTTCTACCAACCCTCAATTTGGCCTTGCATTTGGTCGTTTGTTAACAGTTTTACTTTTACACGGACTAAGGTTTCGGGCTTTGCCCGGCACCCTCTCCTTCAGCGCAACCGGTAAGCCAACAAACTGCTTCCATTTCCAACGATCAAAATATTCTCTCCACTTTTATAAAGCTGAACGATCTGAAAAGGTGTGGTGCCTGCCAGCGGAAATTGTTTCCATCTTTTACCATTGGGATGATACAAATTGATCTGTCCTTTTTGAGTGGAAACGGTACCCGTCAGTTGTTTCAATTTTCCGGGAATGGTGATGGGAAAAACGGCGTCGATGGGATCCGTAGTTTCGATGTCAAATACATTGTCGAAGGTGCCGTCGTCCTTATAATACCAGGCAGCCAGGTGGTGGCCGCTGCTCACGATATAGTCCTTCCGGCTGTCGCCAAACAGGTCGCCAAAAGCAAATCGTACGTTGCGGTTGTCGCCTACTTTCAGGGCCATTTTAAAATTTCCTCCATCCAGACCGACGATGCGGGCAATGCCCCGTTTGTCTACGGCAACGATGCGGGGAGCCTCGTCGTGGTCGTCGTAATCAGGCGGAGAGAGGAAGGTACTATTGAATCGAATATCGCCGAAACGTTTTTTCCCCCTTCGGTTAAAAACCATCATCTTACCCGAATCGTTAAGAGCGATCAGAAAATCTTTTTCGTTCTTCTGAAAATGTACGATGGGATGCTTCACCCCCCAGCTACCCGACCGCGGCCAACCCTCCAGCGGGCTGCCCGTTTTTTGATAGCCATAAATTTTTCCATTGCGACAAGCAACAAAAAAATGGTAATTGCGAAGTTCATCAAAATCAACAGCTATTACGCCATTGGTTGCTCTGGATCGAAGTCGAATGGGGAAATTACCGACCGAAGTACCTTGGTGATTTAAAAGGTAGATGCTTCCCGGTGTGTTGAACAGGAAGTGGTCCCGGTCGTTTTTGTAGTAGTCGATCCGATGAATAGCCGACAGCAATGGGCCATCCAATTGCTTTTTCCAGATGGTGTTGCCGCCGCTGTCCAGCAAGTAGAGGATGTGCTTCTCGTCCTGTAGGAATACCTCAAACTGGCGGCTGTCGGCATGCGTGATGACGGTCGGTTGGCCGATAACCTTGTTGGCCAGTCGCGTTTTCCACAACAGACTGACGTTTTTTTCCTGCCGGATCTGGTGGGACAAAAAGCCGTTGAAGCGCCCCTTTTGATCTACCACAAAGTCCATGGGCGTCCATTCCACACCTATGTTGAATTGATCGTTGAAAGCGGCTTCGTGGCTTTTCCGCAGGTAGGTAACCAACAATTGTCGGGCATTGTCTGTCCGGAAATGAGTCCACCATTTGGCGAGACCGGGCGAAGTTTGTTGCTGCACCTGCAGGTTGGAAACTGTCTTGTCCGGTTGATATTTTGGCCCATCTTCGTTTGGTACAACCGGAATAGGTAGGGTCTGTCCGGCATTGTATTTATCGATCCAGATCTCCAGTGCCTGTTGCGACTGTGCGGCCACCATATAATTTCCCACAAAGGTGATAAATGGATTTTTAAAATGGGGCCAGGGCATCACACGGCTGTCTAAAAGGTCATCGGTCAATAGCTGCCGGATATTGTAGGTCATATACTCGTATGCCTGCACCTCTCCGCTTGCTTGCCCCCATTTTTGGATGTAGTGTTCGGCCAGATCGGGATCGGGAGTGGCCAGAAGTAAAAAATTTTCGGCATCCAGATTGATGCTGTAAGGTTCGGTCACTACCAGTGCGGCATCGTCGCCGAGCCAGGGTTGAATGTATTTTTGAAAGTCTGACGAAGAGTTCCCCATTTCATAGGCTTCAGGCCGATCTATGGAAAGCCACTGCACCAACGCCGTATGATCGGGCAATATAGCAGCAACTTTCTGCTGGTCGGCGGCATATTGTTTTTTTATGGCTGCCGCCCAATGTTCGTTTGCGGAAGCACCCATCTGACCGGTCAGCCGAATCCCATCTTTTTTTAACAATACATCTACGGCGAGGATCATCTCACTGCCGATCAGTTTGTCTATTTGCTGTTTGCCTATTTTATTGAGGAAGGGCGTCAGCAGCAGCGGAAGGTTGGCTGACCGGACATATACCCTCAACCAATCGGGCATTCGGGCCATTTTTCGGAAGGAAAGGCCTTTTGTAAAACGCTTCCGGTTTACTTTTAATTGGTTGATGGCATCTTCGATAAGGAGGGGGTAACGTCCAAACAATACCAGATTGCGGAAAATGGAAAATGAGAAGGCCTCGCCCGATTGGTTTTTCACCTTGTACACCTCTCGTTTTTTAAACACAGTGCTCGTCAATTCTACCTCTGGATGAGATTCCAGCATCTGGATGACGGCCTCCGCTTTGCCAGCAGAAGGCATTTCAAGGATAAACAAATAATTGACGGGGTCGAGTCCTCCATTTTGCAAGACCGCCCAAAGAGGAGTGTGTACTAACTGACGGTGCAGGAGGCTGTCGGCCAACCATACCGATTCGAAAAGACTAAAATCGTAATGGAATTGTTGGAACGGATACAAGCGGGCCAGGTCGTCGGTGTAGTATTGGGTTGTCAGGCTGTCTCTAAACGATTGCATGCTTCCAATTTCGAGGCATATGCCGGCGCTGGCAGGTACGGCTTCCATTCCGTCGATGGGGAAAAACGGCAATCTGGAAAAGGGATACGGCCTGAAAACGAGCAATAAAAGTGACAGCCCTATGATGGAGATCAGAATTAAATTGCGTATGTTCAAAACTGAAAAATTAGTGTTTCATCAAATACCCAATATAAAACATTTTGACGTATGAATAAAAAATTTCTTCAACTGGCCCTGATTTTTGCCTTGCTGGCAGTGGTATTGGGTGCTTTTGGGGCACATGCTTTGAAAAAATGGTTGTCGGAATACCAGTTGGGCATCTACGAGACGGGGGTGCGCTACCAGTTCTATCATGCCCTGGCAATGGGGTTGGCCTACTTGCTGACCGGTTCGTTGCCGGTTCGTTTTACGCGGTGGGCAGCCATTTGTTTTGGTCTGGGTATACTGTTGTTTTCCGGGTCGTTGTACCTGCTGGCTTGCCGCGATCTGATCGGCCTGGACAACACCCGGCTGGTGGGGCCGCTTACTCCCATAGGAGGATTGTTTTTTATAGCGGGCTGGTTCGCACTGCTGGTGGGGAGTTTTAGCCACAAGAAAGGGGTCGCCTAAAAGAAATCAATCAAGCATCCATAAAAAATTGTTGAAATATCTTAACTTCACCAAATATATATAAAGCATGCAGGCGTCGATCCTCCCCCTAGGTACACCAAACACAACAAACAATTAATGAAAAATTTACTAAAACAACTCACCGCTCTGTTTATTTTCGCTGCGCTTATATCACCTTGTATGGCTCAAACCTTCAGCGTGGGGCCAAAACTGGGCGTCCACATCGCCACCTGGGGTGGGCCAGATGTTGATGATTACTTCGGTTACTATTACTACGAAAACGGAGATCCGGAATATCGGACTGGCTTGCTGGCAGGTGCAGCATTCGAATTAGGGTTTACGGACCTGCTGGCGCTGCAGCCTGAATTGCTTTTTATGCAAAAAGGGTTTCAAAATACTTTCAATTTTAATTACCCTGGTTACGATTATAGTATTAAAAGTAGCTTTGCCCTCAACTACCTGGAACTCCCGGTGTCCCTCAAATTCAAGTTCGGATTCGGTAGTGGAAATGGCCTGTACCTGTCTACCGGACCGTCATTTGGCTATCTTATGAGCGCAAAACAGATAGCTAAATTCACCCTCAACGGTGATAAGCAAAAGCGGACCGAGACCATCGATCTTGATGACGCCGGATTCCGACGCTTCGACCTGGGACTGACAGTGGGCACAGGAGTTTTTATCAAAGCCGGTCCGGGAGCTGTTTTCCTCGATGGCCGCTATGTCTTCGGCTTCGTCGATCTTGAGGAAGAAGACCCGGATTTTAGCGTTTTCAACCGGGGGTTTTCCATCGGGGTGGGCTACCTGATCGCCATTTCTGGAGGCGACGAATAAGGCGTAGCTTAAAAATAATCAACCACTTACTCATTAAAAATTGTTAAAATATCTACTTTCACCAAACACCAAACTAATGAAAAATTTACTAAAACAACTCACAGTCCTGTTCATTTTCGCCGGGTTGATTTCGCCCTGTATGGCTCAAACCTTTAGCGTAGGCCCAAAGTTGGGAATCCACATCGCTACCTGGGGTGGGCCTGATATCGATGATTATTACTATGGCGACAATAATTTGGAGTATCGGACTGGCCTTCTGGCTGGCGCAGCTTTTGAGTTCGGATTTAACGACCTGCTGGCGCTACAGCCTGAATTGCTTTTTATGCAAAAAGGAGCTAAAAACTCTGCGGATTATTCTTATCCCGGTTACGAAATAAGTGCCGAAGCAGGCATAATCTTCAACTACATCGAAGTCCCGGTGTCCCTCAAATTCAAGTTCGGATTCGGAGGCGGCAACGGCCTGTACCTTTCCACTGGGCCGTCATTTGGCTTTCTTATGAGTGGCAAGACCATACTTAAGTCAACTGTCAATGGTGAAACAGAAAAGGAAACTGATTCTATTGATTTTGATGACAACGAACTCAATCGCATTGATCTGGGGCTGACAATCGGTACAGGCGTCTTTTTCAATGCAGGATTAGGAGTTGTCTTTCTCGACGGACGGTATGTCTATGGCCTTGCCGATATAGATGGGGAAGATTCCGACTTTAGCATTTTCAACCGGGGTTTTTCCATCGGGGTGGGCTACCTTTTCACCATTTCAGGAGGTGATGAATAGGGTTTTAATAATCCCCTAACACTGTTTAACCCTTTTTAAGCAAACCCCGCACTGATTTTGAATAAAAAGGAACATATACAAACACTCCTCCCTGATGTTCCCTTCTGTCAAGTACCAGTTTTTACTAAAAAACAACACTATTAACAAGCAATGGCCGGATCAATACTTCTTGATTCGGCCATCTCGCATTTGAAGGGTTCAGGTCGGTGCCTAAAACGAGTCGAAGTCCACCTCTTCTTCCCGGCGCCGGTTGCGGTACCAGATATACCCTATTGTACCGACCATCACATAGGGCATGGAAAGCAAAAACAGAATCCCCTTATTCAACCCCTTGCCGGCAGAGCCCCCTTCCTTGAGGTTGCTTTCGGCCGACATGCGACACATCGGGCATTGAGCCTCCACAGGAGTGGTGGTACTCACCAACAATCCCAGTAGCAATATACCTACTAATCTACGGACTCGGTTCATGTTTTTTCTTTTTGCAAAAATACGAAAAAGGAAGGAATAATGGGCCAGCATATCAGCAAACTTGTCTGCCGGAACGAAGTGAAGGTAGATCAGCACATCAGCACATCAATAACAAGACCGCAACATAAAATAAACCACCGGCCCCGTCACCGCCACATACAACCAAATGGGAAACACCCACCGTGCCATCCGCCGATGTCGCTCCACCTGACCGGTAAAACCCCGGATAAAGGTGAACAAAATAAACGGAAATACTCCTCCCGCCAACACGATATGGGTAATCAGAAAAAAGAAATACACCTTTCGGACAAATCCCTCTTTGCAGTAAAGCGTCTCCGGCGTAGTGAAATGATAGATGACATACGACACCAAAAACAAAAACGAAAACAGCAAGGCAGCATAAATCATCCGTTGGTGCGCAGCAATGTTTTTTTGCTTCACAAAATAAAAAGCAAGCAACAAACAAATGGTCGTAGCGATATTCAGCGCTGCATGTATCGGCGGTAAAAATCCAAAGTCGATACTGGTAGGAATTTTAAAGGAAGGGACCCGCATCACCCCCGCCAACCCCAGCACGACAATGCTGATCAGGATAGCCAGGATGTTGAGTTTTTTTGCTAAAGCCAAATTAGGTGCCATGATGTAAATTGTGACCTGACTTTCTGAATTCACTTCTCTTTATCCCGGACCAATTCCGGGTCTTTATCACCCCGTCCGGGGGCCAGCAAGGCCATGTGTTCGACCAGGCGCGCCATGGCCCGGTTGTCTTCAAAGGCGTAATAATTCCGGATATTGGATCTGGTATCCACCAAAACCAGGTAGGGATAGGTGCCAACAGACGGGTCAACCCTTCGCATCCGGTAAGGAGTTGATCTGTCTGATTTTCCGTAATCGTCAGGCCATTGGAAGCCTTTGTTGAGGTGGTTGTAAATGTCTTGTTGGGAGCTTGTTAGCAAATGGCATTGTTCCACGTCCGTAAGTCCCGTTTTTTGGGCGAAAGCCTCAAGACGATCATTGGATGGAGAATGGAGACTGTGTAGTAGAAAGAGCACCCGGTTGTCGTCATCGAAGTTGCGGTGCAGCTTGGCCAGTTGCTGTCCGAGGAATAGGGATTTGGGGTCGTCGGGAGAGAAGAAGCCGGCCACTACCAGTTTTCCTTTTACCGTGGCGTTGGTAATCGTTTGTCCCTGATGGCTGGTAAATTGGAACGCAGGCATTTGTCCGTAGTCGTGAAACTCGCTGATGAGCTCTTTGTAATATTCATGACCGGAACGGGTGTAGTACAAGGTCCCCAACGGCAAAACCACCAGGATGAAAAATAAGGCTCCCAACTGGATGGCGCGTCTTTTACCGGAAGGTGGTGTATTTTCAGCCATAGTAGTTCGATTCTGCTGGATGCTAAAACCACTAAGGATTTGACCGGCAGCCAAATCCTTAGTGCGACAACATCCAATTTATCATTTAGATTTAGTGGCCGTCATCGTGCCCGTCGCCGTGGCCATCATCGTGTAAAACTTTGGTCTCCTTTTTTTTAGGAGTGGGTTTAAGAGTGGCTTCCACCTCGATGGCGTTTTTCTCCAGTACATCATTACGGTTTTGTTTCCAGGCATCGCCTTCCTGAAAAAAGGCAATGATCGCCCAGACCAACAACAACATGGGCAACAACACCGTAAGCCGCAGTCCCTTCACCTCGTGGCCCATGTGCATAAAATTGTAAACGATGTAATAGGCTTTGTACAATGACAATACGATCAGCGCAAGCCCCACAATGGCCAGGATAACCGTCATCCCTTTCGGCTCAAAGCCCAAATGCCCTTTCCCGAAAAGGGAAACCAATACTTCCACCACCGTCACGATGGCCAGCAACCACATACCTCTGAAAACGGCCTTGCGGGCGTGCTCGTAGTGATCGTCTTTGGGGAGAATTCCTAAATCTTCCTGTGTATCTGAATGATGTGCCATACTACTCTAATTAATAATTTTTCCGAAAAGGAAATCAAAAGAAGATAATGGTCGACTTTTGATGGTTGATTTTTTTACAACAAATAAAATACGAGAAATACGAATACCCAAACCAGGTCGACAAAGTGCCAATACAGCCCGATCTTTTCAACCATTTCATAGCCATTCCTGCGCCTGGTATACAGACCACTGGCGGCGTTGATCATAATGATGAGCAGAAACACCACCCCCGAAAAAACGTGAAAGCCGTGAAACCCCGTAATGAAAAAGAAGAGGGCACCAAAAGCCGCCGGACCGAACTGTTGCACCTTCACCTCGCCGGCATCGGTCTGGTATTTGAGCTGATCGTAGTGCCCGTCGTGATAGTGGATCAGGTAAGAGTCTCCCACTTCAAACCGGTCCCCTTTTTTAATATCGTGGCCATCGCCTTCCAGGTAGGTTCCTGCTTCGACGTGGGTACCGAAAGGATTGGTCGTAACGGTCATGTGCTCAGTAGCGATCAGGTTGGTCCATTCCCAGGCTTGGCATCCGAGGAATCCCAGCCCGCCGAGGATGGTCAATAACATCCAAAACACAACGCCGTTTTTATTTTCCCGCTTTCCTTCCTGTACGGCGCGCACCATCGTTACCGAACTGATGATCAGCAAAAACGACATAATCGTAACAAAGATCAGCGGCATGTGGTGGATGCCAAAGGGAGCCGTCGAAAACACAAAATCCGGAACCGGCCAGGTAGCACTGCTGAACCGCAGGGTGCCGTAGGCTATCAAAAATCCGGCAAAGGTAAAAGCATCTGAAAGCAGGAAGTACCACATCATCAGTTTGCCATAACTTGCCCCCATAGCCGGTTTACCACCCGACCAGTCTTCTACCGCGTGGTCGTGGCCATGTACTTCTTCATGAACGGATGTATCTGTCGCCATTTTTTATGTAAATTGGTTTTAAATCTTTTTTATTTTTCGGATTCACTGAAGCGTAAAAAACAGCAACAGGTAAATCCACAACAAATCGACAAAATGCCAGTAGGTCAATGTCATTTCAAATCGCAGTTTCCGGGCGGGAGTAATGTAGTAGTCCAAACCAAAGGCATGGATCATTGCCACCAGCAATATCGCTATGCCGCCCAGCACATGCCCGGCATGCACCATCGACAATATGTACACGAACGACCCCGACGGGTTGCCCGTCAACTCAATGCCCATCTCTTGCATGGCCATCCATCCCTGATATTGGAACGCTACGAAGAGCAAGCCTAGTAAAAACCCCAGGGTTAGGAGTAGCCGGTAGGCAGTGCCATTGCCCCGTTTGAACGACCAGTAAGACAACTGCAACACCACACTGCTGAGCAACATCACGCCCGCACTGTAGTAAAATATTTTTGGAAGAGCGAACTCCAGCCAGTTGCCGGCAGCTTGTCGGACCACATAGGCACTGGTAAACGCTGCAAACATCATCAGGATGCTGCCACAAGCGGCCCAAAGTGCAAATTTCTTTGGGTGTATCTTATTGCGATACCGCCGTTGGTTGTCGAGTGATGCCACTGGGCTGTTCATTCGTCTGTTAAATTTTATCAAGATATAGTACGATCAATGCGATCGGCAAATAGAAAAAAGAGCAAAACATTAGCTTTCGGGCCGCGTCCCGACTACAGGTTTGACGTAGCTGCCAACCATAATAGGCATAAATGCCTCCCAACACCAACAACACAATGGCAGACCACCAACCAGCCTCCCCCATCATAAAAGGTACGACACTCACCACCATCCCCAGCAGAGCAAATAAAAAGCATTGAAGGCCGGTGTTCCGGTCGCGTTGGCCGCTTGCCGAAGGCAGCAAATTAAATCCTGCCCGGGTATAATCTTCGTGCCCCAACCAGGCTATGGCCCAAAAATGCGGAAACTGCCACATAAATTGTATGCCAAACAAGGCCAATGCCAGCGCCGTGATCTCTCCCTGAAAAGCCGTGCAACCGATCAACACCGGCAAGGCTCCGGGAATAGCTCCGATAAACACCGCCATCGGCGACACCCGCTTCATGGGCGTATACAAAAAGGCATAGATGATCAATGCCAACATCCCCAGCGTAGCCGTCCAAGGATTGAAAAGGGCCAATAACACTATGCCCACGAGGCTCATAAACCCGGCGGCCATTACTGCCTCAGAAGTCTCCATCCGACCGGCCGCCAGCGGGCGATCCTGAGTGCGGGTCATCAGTTTGTCGTACTGTTTTTCCAATACCTGATTGAGGGCATTGGATGCTCCCGTCACCAAAAAGCCTCCCAAAGCCAATATCACCAACGCAATCCAATTGACAGGCCCCATCCCCACGATCAAATAGGCCATCACCGCCGAAAAAACCACCAGCAGATTCAATCTCAGCTTGACCAACATCTGATAGTCCTTCCATTTTTGGCTTAAAGCCGATCCAGGTCTTTGCGCTGTTTTACTTCTTATCACGTATATCTTTCTTGAGCTTTTTATCAATCAATAATTCTACCTGTCGGCAGACAGGCAATAATCTCTCTAATGTCCTTCATCCTTTTCCCCTTCCCTTAGCGGGACAATTTGTGGGATGAACTCGTATCCATCTTTACCGTAGTCGTAAGCCCACCGGTGAACAGCGGGTATCTTGCCCGGCCAGTTGCCATGTCCTGCATGGATCGGTGTAGTCCATTCCAGGGTAGTAGCACCCCAAGGGTTACGGCTGGTCACTTTTTTACCTTTCCAAATGCTGTAAAAGAAGTTAATTACAAACAAGACCTGCAAAGCAAAAACCACGATGGCCGCAATGGTGATGAATTTGTTCATTGTTCCAAAATGGGCAAACGCATCAAAAGTATCGAACCGATAATACCGTCGGGGCACACCGGCCATACCCAGGTAGTGCATCGGCCAGAATATGGCATAGGCTCCAATGAAGGTGCCCCAGAAGTGGATCTGTCCCAAGGTGTCGTTCATAAACCGGCCGTACATTTTGGGAAACCAATTGTAAATACCGGCGAACATACCAAAGAAGGCCGCAATACCCATCACGATGTGGAAGTGGGCCACCACAAAATAAGTGTCGTGCATTTGAATGTCGATGGCAGAGTTGCCGAGGAAGATCCCCGTCAATCCACCTGATATAAACATCGATACAAAACCTATGGCAAACAGGCTGGCAGAATTGAACCGGATATTACCACCGTAGAGGGTCGTGATCCAGTTGAACACTTTCACCGCCGATGGCACCGCAATGATTAGAGTGAAGATCACAAAAAAGTTGGATATGAATGGGTTGACCCCAGACATAAACATATGGTGCGCCCAAACGATGAACGACAAAAAGCCAATTGCCAAAATGGAATACACCATAGCCCGGTAGCCAAAGATCGGCTTGCGGGCATGTACCGCCAGTGTTTCCGACACCAGTCCCATCGCCGGTAAAATAATAATGTATACTTCGGGGTGGCCCAAAAACCAGAACAAGTGCTGGAATAATATCGGGCTTCCGCCAACGTGATCCAGTGCCTGACCACCAATGTATATTTCACTCAGATAAAAACTCGTACCCAGGGCCCGGTCGCAGATCATCAGCAAAAAGGCCGATACCAATACGGGGAAAGAAAGCAGCCCCAACACCGCAGTTACAAAAAAGGCCCAAATGGTGAGCGGCAAACGCCACATCGACATTCCTTTGGTGCGCAGGTTCAACACGGTGGTGATGTAATTGATCCCACCCAGCAATACCGAGATGACAAACAAGACCATACTCACCGTCCACAACGTCATACCCACCCCGGAACCCGACGAAGCCTGTGGCAGGGCCGACAAGGGCGGGTAGGCCGTCCATCCGCCCGAAAAGGGTCCCGTACTCACAAACAGTGAAATGAACATGACCACACCGGCCAGGAAAAAGAACCAATACGAAAACATATTGAGCAAGGGCGAGGCCATATCGCGCGATCCGCATTGAAGGGGTATCAGCAAGTTACTAAACGTACCACTAAGTCCCGCCGTCAATACAAAAAATACCAGTATGGTGCCGTGCATGGTCACAAGCGCATAATAAAACTGCGGATCGAGGGTGCCGATACCGGCGTCGTTGACCAATATCCATTTGCCCAGGAGGGGTTTAATCCAGGCCATATCGTCTTCCGGAAAACCCAATTGCAACCGAAACACGATCGACATAGCCGCGCCAATCAACGCCCATATCATTCCCGTGATCAGGAATTGTTTGGCGATGATCTTATGGTCCTGACTGAATACATACTTTGTCAGAAAACCCGACTGGTATTTATCGCCGTGATGATGGTCGTGAAAAAGATCGTCGAACCCCTGCTCTTCGATCAACAACTCCTCGTCGTATTGTATTAAATTCGTTGCCATCGTTTATAATTTATGGGTAGCCCTTTGTCAGAAATCTTACCCGATTTTTTATTTAGTCAATATCTTAAATTCGGTACGTCGGTTATTTGCCCGGCCTTCGTCGGTATCGTTGGTATCCACAGGGCTGGTTTCGCCGTAACCGACAGCCGTCATACGTTCGGCGGCGACGCCTTTATCGATCAGATATTGGTATACAGCCTGTGCTCTGTCTTGCGATAGGGTCAGGTTAAATTCGGGATCGCCTACATTGTCGGTATGGCCCGAAAGCTCTATGGTCATGTTGGGGTGTTTGTTCAGAGCGGCAGCCAGGTCGGACAACTGGTATTTGGAATCAGCGGTGAGCCGCGATTTTTCAAATTCAAAATTGACGTGGTCGAGGCGCAGAATGCGGTCTTCATCCAGTTCGGCAGCGAGTGCCATAGCCAGTCTTTTGCGGAAGTCTTTGGAGCGGAGTTTGATATCCGCGTCGAGTAGTTGTCCTTTGTAGGGATCATCGTCGGTGTTGCGGACGTTGTTCATGTAGTAGGCCTTCTGTTCGACCATCCATTCGAGCCATTCTTCTTCGGGGATGATCTCAAAGTAGCGGCGCATGCTGTAATGCCCTTTCCCACAAAGTTCGGCGCAAGCCAGTTCGTACTGAAATGCTTCCCAACGTTTGGGGCCGTCTGGTTCTTCCGGATCGGCGGGGATATGCCATTCGGGATATAAGGGTTCTCCATTTCTGTCGAGCGCACCCAGACGTTGGCGGTACTCTTCGGTAGTCGTTACGGGTGTAAACTTGAAATAAGTCGGTAGACCTGGTACCGCATCCATTTTTACACGAAAGTGGGGCAGGTCAAAATTGTGAAGGACGTCTTTTGCCGTAATGCGCACACGTACCTCCTTGCCCAGCGGCAGTTTCACCACCTCACCGGCAGCAGAAGAGATCACATCGTCGTGCGATTTGAGGTCGGCCCAGTCCATGCCCAGTTCATTGGTAGGACTTATAAGTTGGAAGTCTTTCGTACCCAACATGTTGTCAAGGCCGGGATATCGGATGATCCAGGCAAACTGCTGACCGGTAGCTTCTATCTCAATGTAATAATCGTCGGTGTCGGACATGACATTGTTCCAGGCCACCAATCCGCGGATCACCAAAAAACACATCACCACCGCAGGTACAACGGTCCAGATCACCTCCAGCTTATTGTCGTGGGGCATAAATTTGGCGGCGCGGCCTTTTACCCCTTTGTACTTGTAGGCAAACCAGAATAGTAATATGTGTGTTATCACAAATACGACCCCGGTAAAAAAGAGGGTAACATTGAAGATGGAATCCAGCTCAAATCCATGCTCTGAGGCAGAGCTATGTGGCCCATATCCCAACATGCTGTCTTTGTAATAAATCGCCGACACCACACAGCCCACCAAAAAAACCACCATGAAGAAGATCGACATTCGGGCATTGAAGTTGTTGCTTGCAGCCTGCACTTCATCGCCACCCCGAATGGCAGAGGCCAACTCGGATACCTTCCCCACCTGAACCACCACAATGGCGATCAAAATCAAACATAGAAAAATCAAAAATCCTGTCATCCTAAATTTAATTAGAGATTATTGATTACTCAATCAATAATTAATCAATTAATAATTAAACAATCGCTCAAACATGGTGATGAACACTTTCCCCGATGTATGGATCATTTGCCGGATACAATGACGCTTTCGACAAATGATGAAAAGTTACATACATAAACAAGGCACAAAAACCCAGAAAGGCGCCAATTTCCAACAAGCCGGGAATGGTAAAACCACTTACAAAATGGGAAACCTGCTCAACGGCTTCATGACCGTGAGCACCGGCATGTCCAACAGCCTCTCCGTGTGCAGCATCACTGCCGTGGCCGCCCGTATAGTTTTGCAATACGCTCGGTTTGATCATATAGAAATAATCCCACCAGTGACCGAAAAGGCAGATGATGGAAGTAAATATCAGCGTGCCGTATTTGCGCTTGGTGCTGTTACGCATCAAAATGAGGAACGGCAATACGAAGTTTAACACCAAATTGCCAAAATGCAGTACAGTATAGTCGTTCCGTCGTAAATAAAACCATCCAGTCTCTTCTCCTACATTGCTATACCAAATTAACATAAATTGGGAAAACCACAGGTAGGTCCAAAATATGGAAAATCCAAACATGTATTTCCCAACATCGTGGAGGTGCTCGGCCGTCACTTGTTCAAAATAGCCTTTGGCCCTTGAGATAGATCAATGTCAGAATAGTCATGGCACAAAAAGCTACAAACCAACTGGCCGTGCAATACCAGGCAAACAAGGTGCTGTACCAATGCGCATCGGTCGACATGACCCACTGCCACACCATCGACGCACTCGTAAAAGCAGCTATCGGCAACAGAATGGCCGCCGTAACCCGCATCTTGCGGTGAGTACTGTAATTGGTACCCCCTTCCCGGTCTTCTGCCAAAGACAAACTCCTCAACCGGCGGGCAAATAAATACCATATTCCTACAATAATAATGGTACCGAAGGTGTACATCGTGGGGTTTAAAAAGGCCGATTTACCCTGCAACAAAGGATCAGTAGCAACCGCCTCGGCATCTGCCCAATGATACAGATGATGCCAATGGCCCCAAACACCCGCAATCACCACCAGCATCAACACCAGTCCGATGATCAAAAACTGCGAATAGGCCTCCCACAATCTCTTGAAAACCACATACCAACCGGCATAGGCGGTGATAAAAGCCGCCAAAACAAATAGGGCCAAAAATGCGATCCCGGTGAAAAAGACGGAGTTGTGCAAAAAGTTACTCCAGAAACGGGCACTCCCATTATCACCAAAATAACTCAATGCCATACACACGATCCCCAATACGATGAACCCCAAAAGCGTCGTCCGTTGTCGGCCTTCAAATGTAAATTGATTCATTGGATATTTTTCCCTTTAAAAAGCACAATCAATGCGCCAGTAATAAATAATTATTAATTAATGATCTCCTCCTTCTTCATGTCCCCCTCCTTCCTCTGTTGCTTCATGGGGTTTATCCGCATCCCCATCCTGGGGCTCTTCGGTTGTGGTCTTTTCCGCCACCTGGGGTTTTACAGCCAACGGCCGGTCGGCTGCTATGCTCGTCAGTGTATTTGCCTTTTCGGAATATTCCAGTCCTTTATGCTGAGCCATCAGGCTGTGGATGTAGTGGATGACCTGCCACCGTTCTTCGTAAGAAAGTTTGTCGGCATAGCCCCCCATCACGTTTTTACCATACATAATGGAGTGATAGAATCGCCCGTTGGTGGAATTGTAGAAAGTGTCTTGTGTAAAATCAGCGGGCGCCGCTCCGTATTTGGCATTGGTATTTTTTTCGTCTACCAGCCAGCCATTGCCATCGCCCTTTTCGCCGTGGCAAATGCCGCATTGAATATCGTATAATTCTTTACCCACAGCTAATCCCGCCTCTGTGATCGGGAAGGGGTTGCTGATGATGTTTGCAACAGCGCGTGCACGTTCGTTATCGTTGTCCGCATAATAATAAGGTACGCTTCCGTTGGCGGGAATGGCAACGGCATTGGTAGAAGCCGAGCCATCCATGTATTTTTTGTCCTGGTTTCCGGCATATCCTCTGGGTATGGTTCCCACAACCGGCATCCCCGGCATCGACAGCTCCTTTCGCTTTTTTACGCTGGCATTATCCCAGGTGTTGAAGCTGTAGTCGGTATATACGTTGGCTTCGTAGGCAGTGGAGTGGGCCATATCGGCCATGTACTCACTGCCAGTGCTGTTGCCGCCGGGTTGCTGACAGGCTGCAAATAGCAGGGCTGTCGCCAAAAGGATAAAAAGTCGGTCAGTTGATCTACTCATCATTTCTAAAGTAGTTTCGTTTTTACAGTTGATGCGCCTGTAGTTTGAAAAAAGTTCCGGAGCTGTTGCAACTTATCGTCGGTATAACCATTGGTTTTGAATGCAATGCAAAATTTGTCATCGGTGATGCGGTCGTCGAGGGTGGGATTGGTCACGCCGGGAGCCATTCCACAAATGGTGTAAAACGTAACCACCATACCGATGGCAGCGAACAAGACCGTCAACTCAAAGGTGATCGGGATAAAAGAAGGCACCGACCAGTACGGCTTACCGCCAAATATCATAGGCCAGTCGCGGGTGAAGACCCAGGTCATAAAACCAAAGGCCGTCAAAGTACCAATGGCACCGTATACAAAACCCGCAATGTGCAGCCTCGATTCGGCCAATCCCAGCAGAGGATCCAGTCCGTGAACCGGAAACGGAGAATACACATCCATAATGTCCAAATGATCTTTGTTGGCTTGCTTTACTGCTTCGAGCAAATCCGTTTCATCGTCGTACAAACCGAAAAGAACTTCTTTGTGTTGCTGTTTCATTTATCAATAATCTATAACCGTGAAAGCCTGTCCCGAACTCGATTCGGGGGACTTCGCTAACGCTTCGCCTTCACGGCAAGTCAATAATCTCCAATCAGTGGTGTTGCTCATCGTGATCGTGTGTATGCAATGGGTCACCACCCTCGTGGCTGTGAGCATGAGCGTGGTGAACGGCATTCGCTCCCACGTATTGATCGCCACCCGTTTTGAGGATGGACTTCACCTCCGCAATGGCCACTACCGGTGCCACCCGAACGAATATCAAATAAAATGTAAAGAAGATGCCCAAGGTGCCGATGAAGATGCCGATCTCTACCCAGGTAGGGGCGTAATAGCTCCAGTTGGAAGGCAGATAATCGCGTGCCAGGGTAGTGGCGATGATCACAAACCGCTCGAACCACATCCCGATATTGATGAAAATCGACATCAGGAACGTGAACGCCACATTTCGCCGCAGCTTCTTAATCCAGAAAAACTGCGGAGATACCACATTGCAAAACATCATACCAAAATAGGCCCACCAATACAACCCAAATGCCCGGTTGTAAAAAGCGTATTGTTCGTAAACATATCCCGAATACCAGGCGATGAACAACTCCGTCAAATACGCTACCCCGACAATGGAGCCGGTCAGCAAAATGACTTTGTTCATCGACTCAATATGACCAATGGTGATGTACTCTTCCAGGTTCAGCACCTTTCGGGTAATGAGCATCAGCGTCAGTACCATCGCAAAGCCGGAAAAGATGGCCCCTGCCACAAAGTAAGGCGGGAAGATGGTAGTATGCCACCCAGGAATAACAGAGGTGGCGAAATCGAAACTTACAATGGTGTGTACCGAAAGTACCAGTGGCGTGGCGATACCTGCCAGCACAAGGGCTAGGTACTCCCAACGTTGCCAATGCTTGGCAGAGCCGGTCCAGCCAAATGACAGAAAATTGTAGAATTTTTTGCGAAAGCCTTTGGCCCGGTCGCGTACCGTCGCAAAGTCAGGCACTAAGCCCGTATACCAAAATAACAGGGACACCGTAAAGTAGGTGCTGATCGCAAACAAGTCCCAAAGAAGGGGCGAATTGAAATTGACCCATAGTGGTCCCCGCGTATTCGGATAGGGGAAAAAGTAATACACTACCCAGATCCGCCCAACGTGAATGCCCGGGAACAAGGCCGCACAGATCACCGCAAAGATCGTCATCGCCTCTGCCGCCCGGTTGACCCCTGTACGCCACTTCTGACGGAACAGCAACAAAATCGCCGAGATCAATGTACCGGCGTGACCGATACCGATCCACCATACGAAATTGGTAATGTCCCAGCCCCAGCCAACGGTCCGGTTGAGGTCCCAGGTACCAATTCCAAACCAGATCGTCCAGAGGATGCAAAACAACCCAAAGGAAAGACAGGACACCGCAACGATGAAGGCCATCACCCAGGCGGGACTGGGCGTCCGCTCCGTAGGCGAACAAAGGTCCTCGGTAATGTCGTGGTAACTTTTATTACCTTCTATTAAAGGTTCTCTAATTGGTGAAACAACTGCACTCATATGAATGATAATTTATCAGGCATCCAGGTTGTCGTCCCGGTTGTCAATCTTTGCTGAATAATATACCGACGATTGAAGATTCACTTCTTCCAACATTCTGTACACGAGCGGTGACTGCATATTCTCGTGCAGCTCTCCATCTTTATTATTTTGATCGCCAAAAACGATGGCGCCGGTTGGACAGGCCGTTTGGCAAGCCGTTTTTACATCGGCATCCCGCAGGGTACGTCTTTCTTTTTTAGCAGTCAGCTTACCCGTTTGTATGCGCTGTACGCAGAAGCTGCATTTTTCGATCACTCCCCTGGAGCGTACCGTTACATCGGGGTTGAGTACCATGCGGGTGAGGTTATCGGCACCAAATGGCACATCCTCTCCGTTCACCAGCGGTTGGTTGCCGGGGAAGAGGTCGGCAGTGGTATAGTCCAACCAGTTGAACCGCCGTACCTTGTACGGACAATTGTTAGCACAGTAGCGCGTCCCTACACAGCGGTTGTAGGCCATTTGGTTCAAACCTTCTGAACTGTGATTAGTAGCCGCCACCGGACAGACGTTTTCACAAGGAGCGTTGTCGCAATGCTGGCACATCCGGGGTTGGTAAATCGTATTCGGGCTTTCCACATCGCCGTAGTAGTACCGGTCGATCTGCATCCAGAACATTTCATGGTGGCGGTACACCTCGTGGCGACCCACTACGGGTATGTTGTTCTCTGCCATACAGGAAACGGCACAGGCGCCACAGCCTACGCAGGCATTGAGGTCGATGTACATTCCCCAGTGGTGCCCCTGGCTGTACAATTCCTCGCTGTATTGATCGAAAGGATAAAGCGTCTTTTCATTGAGGTGGTGCGCATGAGCCCGCTTTTCTTCCAGATCGTGCGTAAATTCTTTTACATCTTTTACATTGGCATGAAATACGATAGAGCGGTCGACCAGGGAGCCCTGATACGCCAATATCTTTTCATCGACATTTTCGCCGGGCAACTCTTTGGAGGTAACCCCCATCGTGCTGTGATACTGAACACTGGCCAACTCTCCCTTCCCGATTATATTCGACACTTCCACCCCGGTAGCAAAGTAGCGGGTGTAGCCATTTTTGTCGAAAGACAGCCAAGGGTACACATTCTTGCCGATGGCCTTGCCCATGTCCTGACCACTTCTGCCAGCCACTTCCCGGCCATATCCAAGGGCGATGGCGACGGTGCCGGCCATTTGTCCAAACTGAGGAACGGCCCCTACCGACTGTCGCGTTCCTTTCACTTCCATTTCAACGATGTCGAGTACACTATTTTTGTTTTCTGTACCGACATTTCTAAACCGGTCGTAGTCATTTCCGCCTTTCCATTCTATGGGGACGCTCAAATTATTACCCCAGGTGCAGCGGTTGACCGGATCGGGCAGTTCCTGCAGCCAGGGATTATTGTTGTACTGACCGGCGCCCATGCTGACGGATTCGTAGAAGGACACTTCTATTTCGGTGGTTGGGCTGTCGTCGAGTTTGGCGGCAGCCGCATTGGCATCTACATTACAAACCAGTGGTGCAAGCGCACTGGCACCCAGTTCGACCACTCCGTCGTGGAGGGCATTGTCCCAAAAAGCCTGGAATCCCGCAAAAGCATTGTTTTGTGGAAACAGGTAGGTTCTCCAAAAATCTTTCAGGTATTCGTAATAAGGGCTTTCCGCATTGGTGTTCAATCCAGGACTGCCTGCCCACCGCAGCAGCGATTCGGGTGCCTGGCGGGTATCGAACAGTGGATAAATGGTGGGTTGGATGAGGCTGTACTGTCCGCGTTTGGGTTGGACGTCGCCCCAGGACTCCAACTGGTGGTGGTCGGGAGCTATGTAATTGCAGGCAGCAGTGGTTTCATCCATCAGCAGGGCGAATGAAATTTTGGTACCCACTTTTGCAAAAGCATTGTTGAATTGCTCGGCGTTTGGTAAATCAAAAGCCGGGTTGGCGCCGTACACAATGACCACGTCTACCTGACCATTTTCCATCTCTCCTATCAATGACTGAATGGCCTGATCAGAGCCCTGACGTTGGAGGGAAGCATTGGCAAAGCGGATGGTTTTGCCGTAGTTGCCCAGCAGATCGTTGATGCGATTGACGAGGAGCTGCTCTCCAATATTGTTGTTGCCACAAACCACCAATGACCGGCCGGCAGCCCGTACGAGTTGATCGGCCAGTTTGGTTATCTGAGCGGTTGCTTTTGGATTAAGCTTTGGTGTGTTGACCTGACCGCCTCCCAGCTTCGAAGTGATGGCATTGTGAAGGGCCGCTACGGCAGCACTTTGTTCGGAGGGGCGTACCAGTATGCGATTGTCGGCGTTGGAACCCGTGAGGGTCATACCGCTTTCTATCTGGACGTGCCTCGACATTTTGGGGTTTTTAACGTCGACTTTGCGTCCCTGAACGTATTTTGCGGCGTATTCGACCGGTGAAATCCAGGTACCCAAAAAATCTGCGTTAATACCAACGATCACGTCGGCCTTGTCGAACTCGTAACTGGGAATCATCCGAAGCCCGAAACTTTGCTCGTTGGCATCGAGCATGGCGGCACTCGACACGGGGTCGTAGGTCACCACTCTGGCATTTGGAAATTTATCGGTAAAGGCTTTAAAGGCGTGCTGGGTTGAAGGGCTCATCACGGTGTTGGTGATGATCCGTATTTGCGAGCCGTTGTTCATTTTAGCCATCAACTCTTTGTCGAGGTCGCCCCATGACATGGGTTCGATCCGGTTGGCGTCGACCACTTTACCACACCCCGTAAAGCGGTTGGTGTCGTAAAGGCTCAGCACGCTTGCCTGGGCACGGGCACTGGTTCCTCCCTTGGTGATCGACGACAGAGGGTTGCCTTCGATCTTGATGGGGCGGCCTTCTCTGGTTTTCACCAAAATAGCGCAGTAGTCGCCACCATTGACAAAGCTCGACGCATAATAGTTGGCTACACCCGGTACGATCTCGGCGGGTTTGTTGACGTAGGGGATCGCCCGTTTGAGCGGAATATCGCAGCCAGCTGCAACGGTGGCTGCCCCTACTCCAAAGCCGAGGTATTTGAGAAAATCGCGTCGGCTGGTAGCCAGGTCGAGCGATTTTTCTTCCGTAAGTGATTGAGCCAGTGGGAGTTCGAAAAACTCTTGTTTGCCGGATTCGAGCAGGTCGGCATCTCCGGTTTTGTCTTCGATCCCTGTCCAGACTTGTTTGTTTTTCTTCATCAAATTCAAAATTCAAGCGTTGGATTTAGTAGTGGCATTTCTGGCATTCCAGGCCACCGATGTCTTCCACAGTAACGGCTTTGCGTTCGCCGTCTTTGAGTTGGGTGTGGTATGTTTCGTAAGACTTATAGTAGTCGTTATCGGCAAACTGTACAGCGGTTTCGCGATGGCAGTTGACGCACCAGCCCATCGAGAGAGGAGCATCCTGCGCCAGCACCTCCATTTCCTCTACCGGGCCGTGGCATTGCTGGCATTCCAGTTTGCCGACCGCCACGTGTTGGGCGTGGTTGAAGTATACGTGATCGGGCAGGTTGTGAATGCGTACCCATTCGATGGCTCCCTGCACCTTGTCCTTGTGCTCGTTGGTCAGCGATGCTTTGATGGCTTCCCACTGTTCGTTGGCGGCTGTTTCGGCCTTTTTGGGAAGGAGGGCGGCGCTGTATTTTTCCTCGTTGTCCTTTTTGAAATTTTCGAGTATCCAGGTTTTGTAGATTTCGGCGATGTCTTCCTCTTTCATCGACTCGTAATTTTCGATGTATTTGTCCGTGGAAGGGTTGTAGCCGATGGCGGCAAATATTTTGGTGAGTTCTGCCGTGCCGTACTGGGAGCCTTTTTCGATGGCTTTGTGGCAGTTCATACAGGTGTTGACCGAGGGAATAACGGCGTGTTTGCTCCGGCGGGCTCCGTCGTGGCAGTACTGACAATCTATCTTTTGGAGACCGGCGTGAGTGGCATGCGAAAATTTGATCGGCTGATCGGGCGCGTACCCCTGTTGGCGACCGAGATTGATGGCATTGTTGATGGTAATAAAACCACCCAACACGACCAGTCCGAATATGACAAAACTAACAACGCTCTTACTGGTCAGTATGTCCATCATGCTCTTGCGGGGGCCGGGCGATTCTCCTGCCTTGACAGCGGCCATATGGTTGAGGTTGGAGATGATGCGGGCCAACACAAGGGCCAGGATGCCGAGTATGAGGGCCAGTACTATATATAATAAGGTATTGTTGGACTTGGTGGGAGCTTGAGAGGCGATGTCTCCTCCTATGCCATTCGTTTTCGGAGGATAGCTCCCTTCAGCAACGGCTTTGATGTACTCAAGTAAAGATGCGATGTCCTCATCGGTCAGATTGGGGTTCGGCGTCATGATCGAATTGTTCCAATCGGCGAAGAGTTTAGTGGCGTAACTGTCACCGGAGGCGATGACCGCCTGGGAATTGCGGATCCATTCATTGAGGAGGTCTTCCCGACCGGCCCAACGTTCGTCAAAACCAGCTAGTGCGGGGCCGGTGAGGTCATCCGTCATGTTCTTGTTGTGACAAGAAGCGCAGTTGGCTTTGAAGAGTGATTTGCCTTTGTCGAGGTCGGGTTGAGCGGAAAGAGAGAGAGTAAAGAGAGAAAGCGCAAAACAGGCCAGGAGCCTGAACATCAATGTTTTATGCACCATTTTTAGTTGATTTGGATGGACCACAGGTTTATTCCTTAAGGAAATGTTAAAATTGTCACTGTTTTGTCAGCGCAAAAATACAATTCGGTGTCATTTATACCAATATTAATAGGTGGTTTTGGCTATTTAGACTTCATCTAAATAAAGTAGACACCGCGGTTATTTTTGCGGGTGCAAGTTTAAGACAATTTTGTGGGATGGAGCCTGATTTTTTGGAAGAGTTATCCACATTTTGATGTGAGCAGTTAGCGGGCTGCATAACGGGGTCATCCCGAAGCGAGTTGGGGCAAGGCTTTCGGCGCCCCGGTTATTTTAAATAATTGCTTAATGGTTTAAACGTTACTAAGCATAGATACAAGCTGGTCATTTCCGGGCCATCGGTCCGGTATCTAAAAATTAACAGTCCCAATCAAAAAACCTCAATTCCGCGCCGCCTGAGCACGGGTTACAAACATGGTAGCCGTGCCGGCGTTAACGGTTTGAATCTCATAAGTTTCGCCATCGTCCATTTTCCGGATCAGGTCTTTCTTTTTGAGGCCGGCCAACTCGTTCATAAATTTTTCATTGTTGGAGGTGACGCTGAGGATGCCTTGTTTGAAACCAAAGAAATAATACTGCTCACTGGGGGAGGTGATGTGGATGTAGAGCCGGTCGTCGCCCTTGGTAGGCATTTTGAATTCGACGTAGCATTGGAAGTAGCGGTTGAGTATGTTGCCATTGATGCTGCATAGGCCAACATCGTCCTGGGCCGAGACGAACGACTGGTATTCGGGGTTCCATTTCATCGGCAGATCGCTAAACAGAAAGCTGAACTTGTCGTATTTATTGGGCAGATTCAGGCCGGTGTTGAGCATCCGGCTTTTGGCATTGAAAAAGTCTTTCCCGGCAGGGACAAATTCCGACAATGCTTTTACATAGTATTCCGAATCTTTCAGATAGTCGATGGGCAAGGCATCGAAGCTGCTCGACTTGAGGTCGTCGGCTACTATTTTGAGCAATTTGTCGGGCAGAATGATCTCAATACCCGCCATAATGCGGAACAGAATATCGGAAGGCACGGCTTCTTCACCAAAGATGCCCGTAGCTTCTCCACCGGCCGTAATGCTGGCATAGGTCAGGCCGGTACCCATGTTGAATTTGCCTTCGGCTTTATATTTGCCGGTGCGATTGGAGAAGTTGAGCTTGTTTCCGTAAGGTACATCCGATGCGATTTTTAGGGAATCACCGAAATTGAACTGGTCGTTTTTCTCATCGAATTTAAACAAGCCCCTGGCTTCCAGTATCGGCCGGTCTTTGCTGTATTGCAGCGGCATGAAAATGCGTGGATAGATATCTGCCGATTGCCGGGAGATGTACAACCCCGTGTACAGTCTGTTGCCTTTTTCATTTTTGGGCACGTCGTATTTGATGGCGAGATCGTTTTTGTCGCCAATAAACGAAACCGAAAACCATTCGGGCGAGGTGAGTTTGGCCGATTCCAGTTTGGCAAACCCATCGAACTGCAAGGTGGGAGAATCGGCGCTGAGGCTGATCTTGCCTTTGTACAACGTCTTGTGGTCGATGTAAAACTGGTCGGAATCTTTGACCTCTCCGGTAGCGCGGGTCACCGATTTTTTCTCACTGCGCTTGCCCTTGCCCACGCGGGTACCTATGATGTCGGCAAATTCGATTTCCTGAATTTTATCGCCGATATTGTATTCGTAATAGCCGGATGCACGGTATTCTTTTTTGCCCAGTATATTGACCGTAGCCCGGTTCATGACGTGGTATTTGGTCACGGTATCGGCCACGATCCTGGCATTTTCAATGGTGCCCATTTTGCCGCCAGGCTCAATAGTGATATTGCCGTCGCTGATGTAGACGTAGGCATCGGAGGTTTGCACATAAGGCACTTCGCCGATGATCAACTGATTGGTCCGCAGATTGTAAGAGGCGCTTTTCCCATCAAAATTCAGCGAGTCCTGATTGTTGTGGGTGGAGGTAAAACGCCCATCCAAATTATCTTCATTTTTAAAGGTGACAACTTCTTCTTTCATATCCCAGACGAAATCGGAGAAAGTCGTTTCGTAATTATTATAAGGCATCTTGACGATGTTGCTGTCCTGATTGGCCTGGATGTGGCCGATGTCGCGGTCGAAATCCAAGTTAGCATTGATGCCGTTGGTTTCAAAAGCGAGGCCGGCCAGGTCGTGGGTTTTAATTTTCAGATTGGCCGTATCCGACACCACTGAATAGGGCCCGAACGACATAAGCTGGGAAGACAAGCTGCCTTTGTCCCAATCGAACAACCCCCGGCCTTTCAATCCCCCTGGCGTCAGGATCATCAACCCGGTGAGCGTATACACATCGCGATCGAAGAGTTCAAATGGTTTTTCTTCCGAACGGATGTACATACTGTCCTGATAGGGCCGCCAGTCGAACGACACATCGTAACCACGGGTATGAGGGGTGCGCAGGTCGGAGGTGCGGTCTTCCTTCAGGGCAAATAAATCCGCAGTGCCCGTGAGCTGGCGCGGTTTGAAGATAATATCTTCCGAGTCGAGGGAGGCACTCAGATAGGTGATATTTCCTTTCCCGAGCAAGCCGGCATTACTCAGGTCGACCTCCCCTTTGTACAATCCCTTTTCCAGATAACAGGTATATCCTTCCGGAGGCGTTTGGTTAACAAATCCCAGGGAGGCGTCTTCTTCCCGAAGCAATAAGGTTTCCCGAAAAGGGGGAAAAATATCGGCCGTGATCATTTCTCCTTTGAAATGTATATCGCTTTCGGTATAATCGTCGAGGCTGTTGAAGGTGAATTTGTCGAGTTGGAAATAAAAGGAATCGCGTGAATACACACCATCCATCGTCTCCTGGTAATCGTAGTAAACATAAGCCGGGCCCTTGGTGTTGATCGAGGGAAACATGGGAATTTCTTCCTTGCCCGACATATTGGAGGGGGCGTCGATCAGCAGAATGCCATTGGTGTGTTCGATGCGGGAGGAGATGGAATAAGCCACGGGGTTGCCATCCTCATCTTTATCTATTTCGGAAGGCACAAAAAGGTCGAAATAGCGGATCGAGTCCATGGCCAGATGGTTTTTATTGTACACAAATGAAAAATCTTTACCCTCCAGGGTAGAGTAGCCCGCAAATACCCGACCGTCGAAGTCGATGTTCCGCTCTTTTTTAACAACGATCTTACTTTTGAAGGGCTTGACGGCCACCTTTTGCATTTCGCTGAACTCGATGTGGTTGACGGCATTGGTTTCCAGCGACTTGTCCGACATCAACATCACGGCGTTGGTGCTGTCGGTCTTGGAGGTGAGTTTGAGCTGATCGAAATCCACCTGTTTGGCGAAAGCCCCTACGTAATGGTAAACCTTATTTTTGACTTCGACGATCTCCTCCTCACTGTCGTAATTGATGAAACCCTGTGCCACCAGATCGTACAACAAACTCTGGATAGAAGTAATATCGTATTTGGGGTTGAGCCGCTTGGCCAGGCGGCTGGCGGAGATAAAGTCCGTACCTTCTTCTTCTGCAAACGATTTGATGATGGAAATGGGGTTGGTGGACGCCAGATTCTGGAGGCGCCGGAAGTCCTGTTCCTGAAAATATTTGAGCGACTCGAACTCCACGATCTTATTGGCCTTGGAAAAGCTAACACTGGTTTTACCAAAGAGGACAGAGTCTTTTTCCATCAGCCAATCGATGTTGTCGACGTTCATGTTCAACTGATGGTAGGAGCTGAAAAAGGGATTGCGGTCGCTGCCCCGCTTACCACGGAAAAGGCTGAGTTCGCGGTCGGGGATGTCGTAGCGCACATTGACGGAAGGGTGATACAGGCTGTCGGCATCAATGTACATCACCGCTTCGACTTTTTCGCCCGACAATTGCTCCCCTTTTCGTATGACGAATAACAATGATTCTCCGCGAAAGTTGGGTTTTCCATCGTTTCCTTTGATGGCGATCCGGGCTTTATTGGTTTTGGAACCGAATCCGTACACGGTAGTCCCATGAAGCCGGAAGCCGCCTCTATAACTAGTGTTGCCCCCTAGTTCGGGGATTTCGAGCATGTCTTTATACGATTCAAAACGGGGATACGACCCGCCGGAGGCATCCTGCCCGGAAATGATCTTGTCTTCAAAACGGCCGCTGATCTTCCTGTTGGGGAAAAATTCGGGATAGGTGAGTTTGACATCGGAGGCCCTGTAAAGGCTTTTTTTGACATCGAGGCTGTAGGTGTCCAGCTCGCAGTAGATCTGGTCGGCCATGTCAAAGCGGTCCCAGTCCACCTTTCCGCCTACCCCCTCCCAGGTCATTTCTACAGGGAAGAATATTCCCTGTGTATTTTGGATGGTGATGGTATCGTCTTTCCGATAACCGATCAGGTCGAGCTGATCGTATTTCAGGGCGGGTTTTTTGTCCTGAACCAAAAAATCGTATTGATCGGCGATGGCAAACCACGACACCCCTCCTTTGGAATGGCGTAGGGTGTTTTTTTCAAAAAAATCGATGGAAAATCTCAGATAGTCGTCAAAAGGTTTGAGTTTTCGGCCTTCTATATTGACCAGCAATTCGTCAAGTACCTTATGCCAGTTTTGAAAACGGTCGGGGCCATCCTCACTGTTTTTGACCATCATCAGGGCGGTGAGGTAGTTGCTGAAATGGGGACTGGCTTTCATTTTTTGCCCCAGCATCAGGTTGGAGGTGGCGACGATCTGGTCGAATTCCTCATCGGTAAATACCCCGCTGCTGAAGTATTTTTTGTATTCGCCAAAAAGTTTTTCCATGACCTGCCTTTTCGACGAGGTCATAAACGTTTCCAGTTGTTTGACATAGAGGTCGCGGCTGGTGGACAGGGTGTCCAGTTTTTGTGCCTCTGCCGGGGAAATGTAAAAGAGGATGGTGAGTAGAAATGTAATGGTTCTTGTCATCGCCTGAAATCAATTTTCATTAGAGATTATGCGGATTTTTTTTGTATTGGAACCGGATAGAGATTTTTTTCCTAGCCGAGGAACACCCGCCCGCCTGCCGGCAAAGGCAGGGATCATTCGGGCCTGGCTGGCGCCAGACAGGCTCCATACAAAATTTTTCCTCATAATCTCTAGTATTTTAAGATGGTTGTTCTTTTATCATGCTGACACAAATCCAGCCATTTTTTTGCCGTTGCGCTGTTGGTTTAAAATGGTAGGAACCGGCGGCTTTTACCACCGTTGCTTCATCGGATCGAAGGATGCCCGAAAGGAGCAAAGTTCCGCCTGTTTTCAACTGGTAATTTAACGCTGATAGCCCGTCTAAAATTACCTTTCTGTTGATATTCGCCAATATGACGTCAAATGGCGGATGATGGAGCGATTGAAGGGTGCCCTGCCGGGCGGTCACCCCTTGAAGATCGTTTTTAACCAGATTTTCCAGGGTATTTTCGACGGCCTGCTCATCGATGTCAATGGCTACCACCTCTACTGCTCCCATTTTGGCCGCTAAAATAGCGAGAATCCCGGTGCCGCACCCCAGATCGAGTACCGATGCGCCTTTCAATGGCAGGGATTCCATCTGCTCGATCATCATATAAGTCGTTTCGTGGTGGGCAGTGCCAAAAGCCATTTTGGGATGGATGATGATCTCGTGTGCAAAATGGGCTTGGGGCGGGTGGAAATCGGCGCGGATATGGCAAAAATCACCAACACTGACGGGCTGGAAGGAGGCTTCCCACAGGGCATTCCAGTTTTGCGGAGCAACTTCCTCCGTTGTCCACAGGAAAGGGAGTTGGCTTTGTAGTAGTTTCAATTCCATTTCCACGACAGTGGAGTCTGCACCCTGGGGCAGCCAGGCTTCCAGTACATCTTCTTTTTCTTCAAAAGCCTCGAAGGGCAATGCCGACAGAAGGGCAAGCAGTTGGTCTGCAAATTCGGAAGAAGACTGAAAGACGAATTTATGGAAGTGGGCGGTGTTCATGGAATGATGGGTTGGCAAAGTGGTGCTGGTCTTACCCGGTTTAGTAAAGCTCAAAAAACCAGCCTGCCGGCTGGCAGGTAACTTCCTTTTTTTAATACCAATGACAACGGAATTTATTTTTCGAGCGAGCCTTAGGGTGAAATTCCATCGCGTGCCCTTAATCCCTGCCATGCCGGCCGACAGGCGGGAAGGGAGATAAAGCCCGCTTTCACCCGATAATATTGATGAGCGAATAGTGTCAGTCATTTCAAATTGGGGTCGAGCTGCTTGGCTTTGTCCAGCCATTGGCGAGCCTTGTCGGCCTCTCCTTTGTCGCGATACACAAACCCTATGTATTGGTGCAAGGTAGCATTGTTGGGGTCGTATTGAAGGGCGGTGGAAAATTGTTCGATGGCCTCGTCGAATCTTTTTTGCTGGGCGAACACGCTTCCCAGATTCCGGCGGGCATCCACAAAACGGGGATCGAGCGATACGGCCTTTTCGTATACCTCCTGCGCCTTGTCCAACTGGTTGTTTTGAAAGTAGATGATGCCCATGTTGCTGTATGCCTTGGCGTTGTTGGGTTTATATTCCAACGACTTTTGATAACTCTCCAATGCTTTTTGGGGCAACCCAAGCCTGAAATAGCCCAGGCCCAACTCGCCGTATGCATCGTGGTATTGGGGATAGAGGGCTATGGCTTTTTGAAAGCTGTCCATCCCTTTTTGTATCCATTCGTTTTTGCGATTTACGTCGGTTAGGTCGAGGCCGTTTTTCACCTGTTCGAGGCCGTAATGATAATTTAGTTTGGCGGAATTGGGAGAAGTGGCAATGTCGGTGTGGTAGAGGGCATAGCTGTCGTACCAGGCCCGGTTGCGGTCAATTGTTTTAACAGCATACAACAATACAATTACAAGAGTAGCGCCCAGCAGTATTTTGTTCTTTGTAAAAAGGTTCAGCAGGCGGCCGGTTTCTGGCCTCACCCCTACCCCACTTAGTCGAAGCAACGCCCAGGCCAACGCAATAGCCAGGCCCAGCGAAGCCATGTACAAAAACCGCTCTCCATACGACGAGCCAATGGTGATCACCAAATTGGCATATACCGAAAAGGTGATGATCGTATACAGCACGGCAAATGCAGGTATAGGCCGCCTGCGGATATTGATGATGGCCCAGATGGTCAGTCCCAGCCATACGGCCAGAGAGAGGAGGGCTCGCCAGTCGCCCCACCCTACCAGCGGCAACTGATTGTACCCATAATCGGATACCAGCGCAACGGGAAACAATAGGCTCACCAGGTATTTCCCCAACAATACAAATGCGGTGGCTTTTTGCAAACCAAACTCGGAAGTGGCCATCAGTAGGTTGTCGAGTGGAGAGGCTTCATTGCTGCCTTCCAGTACGCCTCCCAAAATGAGGTGCCGGGTGAGGAAGTAAACCGCTACCGGCAACAAAAACCAGACACTGGTAGTGAGGATTTTCGCAGTATCCATTTTGCGAAAGCAAAAGAGGAGGAGTGGTATGACCGCGAGAAAAGTCACGGCATTTTCTTTGGAGAACATGGCCAGGGTATAGCTGCCCACCGCCAGCAGCAGGTACTTCCATTGGTCGGCATTGAGGTATTTCCACAGGGCGTACACCGCGCCCAGGCAAAAGAAAAAGGCGAGCAATTCGTCGCGGCTTTTGATGTTGGCCACCACTTCGGTATGCACCGGATGAGCTATAAAAAAAACGGCCGCCAAAAACGGAAGCAACAGATGATACGGCCGAAATACGAGGCGCAATGTAAAAAAAAGCAGGATGCCGGTGAGGGCATACAACAATACATTTACAAAATGGCTGAGGCCCGGGCTTTCCGGCGCCAGTTCCCACTCTACGGCAAAGGTGAGCAGGGAAAGGGGGCGGTAGAGGGTGCCGTTGGAGTTCCAATAACCGTAGCGATAGCTGGTGCGCAGAATAGTGGGGGTACCGCTTAAGCCCTCTTTGACTACGTAGTTTTCGGTGATGGCAGAGGCATCGTCGAGGGCGTATTGGTGTCCGAGTGTGTTGGCGTAGAGGACAAAAGCCAGGGCGGCGATCACCAGGACCGGTAGCCACAGGCGGGACCGGCCAGCAGTTGGTCTCTGCTTTTCTGCTTTGACCTTACGGGAGCCTTTGCCTTTTTTTCGGGAGGATTTCTTTTTTGTCATTGTCTGTATTAGGCAGCCAACCGGCTTTGCGCAAAATTTGTTGCAATGATACTAAAAGCGGGGAAAATGCAGGTGATATTTGGAGAATAAAGAAGTGCTTTCTTAGAATAGTTCATTAACTTTTTGCAAAACACTGAAGGCCAACACATTTGGCAGACCCGAATTTTCACAGATTTCGCGAATCATTAATGCGAAATAAAAGCCAGTCCGTACTGCAATCCGAATCAGGAGACTCCGTTATCGCTTCACAACTCAAAACCCACAACCCAGAAATCACCCCTAATCCTCCTCCCCGTTCAGGTTTCTGGCTTGTTCGACCCAGTTGGCGCCTCTGACGATTCCCGAAGGCAGTTCGATCACTTTAATGATCTCCTTGAGGTCATCATCGGTGAGGTTGGCGAGTTGTTCAAATTTGTAGATGCCGAGAGCATTGAGTTTTTTTTCGATGAAGGGCCCTACGCCGCTGATCTTTTTGAGGTCGTCTTTTTTTGTTCCGTTGAACTGTCCGATACGGTCCAGGTTGAGCAGTTGTTTGCGTTGGAGGAGGCGGTCTATACCATCGTTTTTGATGGCTTTGGCTTCGAGGAGTTCGGTGAGCAGTTGATCGTTGGCCACTTTGAGGGCGTCGATTTGGGAAAGCACTTTATCTCTTTCTTTGGTGATGGCCACCAGTTTGAGTTTGAGTTTTTTGTATTTCGATTCCCATTTTTTCGATTTCACTTTGGCTGTTTCCTGGATGGTAAGTTCTTCTATATCGGTTGCTTTTTTAGTTTTTTTGTCCATACTGTTTTTGACGACTTCGTATTTGGATTTCCATTGGGCGAGTTCATTTTGTACGTCCATCAGTTGTTTTTCCAGTACTTGCCGGGCCAGTTGGGTATCGTCGGTAGCAGGTTCGGCGAAGGCTTCGTCGTCGGACGGGTTATCCATAAAAATTTCTTCGACGAGTTGATTCTGTGGTACATTGCTCAGGCGGTTGAATTCTTCGAGGAGGAAAGCCTTGTCTTTGCCGAGTTGGTCGTGGGTGGCTTTCAGTTCGGCGATCTGTTGTTGGAGGGTTTCGTTTTCGTCGAGGAGTTCCTTTTTTTCCATGTGAAACCCATTGGTGTATTCGAGTAGGCGGTCGACTTCCTTATGCACCTCTGCCAGTTGGTTTTTAAGTTGGGGTATCTGTTCGATATGCTTTTTCATCTGTTGGCGGCTCCACAACCAAGCCAGGAGGTAGCCCAGAGCGGCGGCTCCCGACATCAGTAAAAAAACAGGTAAGGCGGCATTCAGCATTTTTGCAATCGTTTAGGTATCGGGCATATAAAAAAGTGGATGCCCTGATTCAGTTTTGGTTGATGATGGCGTTGTGGTCATTGTAGCCGCAACCGGAGTTCAACTCTTCTATTCTTTTCCTGGTCTTCGTTGGTGCCATTATTTGGTTGAAGGGGTTGGTTTTCGCCTTTGTATTCGATGAGGAGCCGGCTGGGTTGAAAGCCACTTCTGATCATAAATTTTTTGACGTTCCGGGCGCGGGTTTCCGAAAGGTTGAGGTTGGTACGCGCATTGCCTCGTCCATCAGCATGCCCGATGATGGCAATGCTGGCCGACCGGTTCTTAAGCAGGTAAGCCTTCACCCTTTTGAGGTACTTCTCCAGTTTTTCCGTAAGGATAATATCGAATTCATTTTGGTCGAAGTAAATATTCATAGGTTGAAACAGGTCCGCATCTTTTTTGCGCGAATCGAAGCGGGAAGCCGGGCCAACCGGTGCATCATTTATATTTACAAATCTAAAATGGACTCCTCTGTGCATCATACCATCGGTAAAGGAAGCATCGCTGAATCGGATGCCACTGGTCTGAATCTTGTTGGAGTCGACGCCCAGCGCCACCAGTTCCGATTTGATGGCTTCTGCTCTCGCCAGGCCCAGGTTGGCATACGGGCTTCTTTTGTCGGATTCAAATTCGCTGTACACCCCGAACAGTTTGAGGCCTTTACCCGGTTCTTTCGAAAGGTAGGAGGCAAGTGCTTCCAATGCATCGTAGGCTCCGGCAGGGATAATGGGATCGGCACTCGATTTGTAGAACGAAAACGCCTCATCGCCCGCGATCTCATAATGGCCATCGATGAGGGAAAAGCCAGGAATGTTGGCCGTTGTTCCCCCATTGCAGTAGGTGCGACTATACCACCACGACCCCAACACCAGCCAAGCTATAAGAAGGAGAGCAACCCCTGGCAACATTAAATTGCGAAACATATGCGTTTTTTTACAATAAAAGCAAAGCGAGTGTGTTTGGGGTTTTCAAATGTCGGGAATTGTTGGATGATTTGCAACACCCTTTAGTGTGGAAAGACTTTTTTTGATACGAACGTTCCTAAAGATATTTTATTTAGCCTAATTCCCCAAACAAATGGCAAAGGAATTTTACCGGGACGTCTATTCTTCCGACAATTCCACGATCAGCGTAGCTTTGTCTGTCCCACGGACTTTGTCGATTTTTATAAAAAACCCAGGCTGCAACATGATCTTCTCCCCTAAAAACAAACTGCCGACATGCTGCTGGATGGCCTGCCCCCACATCCCTAATTCAAAATGCCTTTCGGAAATGCTACTCAAAAACTGGAACTGACTTGCCGAAAGCAATATCCAGTTTTCGGTTTCCTCAAATTGGCCCGGCAGTTCAAACTGGAAAATCTGCCTTACCTTTTCACAACCTGCCTGGATCAACTCCAACTCCACCCCATTGGCAAACCATACCCGCTCAATGCCTTCCATGCCCCTGATCTCAAAATGCTGGCTGTCAATGGCGGCATACGCGCCCTCAAAAACGGCTTTGGGCTTCCCGCCCCTGCAATTGGCAAAGGGGTCGGACGGACTGGAAGCACATTGAGCCCATAAGATGATAAAGCCGACCAACAACGTGCTATAAGCTACTTCCTTCATATGAAAAATGGGATCATTTAATTCGAGTGTGTGACGTATTAGCGAAGCCTCTCACCACAAAGGCTCCAACCTGCCTGACGGCAGTCAGGGACACAGAGCCACACAAAGATTTTCTCTGTGAATCTTTGTGTCCCCGTCTGGCCGCCGGATCTATCTGGCTAGCCTGTCCGGCGGCCAGACGGGCTAGACAGGCAGGTTCATGTCTTTGTGGTAAAGGCCGCAGCGATTCTCCCGATCTCTATCGGGACGGGACAGGCCTGTCTACCGCCAGGTAGAGTTTGTCACGCAGTCATTTACTTCGATTTATTGTGATACTACAAATGTAATTTTTCATCCCAAGATAAGCAAATCTATTGTGCCTGCTGAAAGTAAATTTTACAGCACAGTTTGTCTCCTTTCGGAAAACCCAAAGACAAAGGCTGGTCAAACATCCAGTCTGACCAGCCTTTTTCAACTTGACCTTTTTATAATTTTTACTATTTGTTATAGATCATCTTCTTCGTCGCTGAATCCGTCGGCGTTATCAATTGATAGAACAACACTTCTGTAGTCAGGAATTCATCCGTCAACATGATCGTGTTGTACCCTTTCGCAAAATCTTCTTCCACCTCTACCAACACTCTTCCAGAAGCATCGTACACCCGCAAGGTGGCCGTGCTGGCCTCCGGCAACTCAAAACCGATCACCGTCTCCTGTTGGAATGGATTGGGCGTATTCTGATACAACCGGAACTCGCCTGCCGCTACCTCATCGGTATCGAAGCGGAGATCAACACCCATCAAATCCAGGTCCTGGTTGTAGGCTTCGGCGGCGGTGTAGGTCGAGCTTATCTGCAATAGATCACTCAACCGGCCATCTGCCTTGGCGGTAAAGCTTACGCTAAATACCGTCGAACCATCCGCCACGGATACTCCTTGTTGGCTGCTCCAGCTCGTGGTAATCACTCCTCTTTCGAGTAATGACAAGCCAAAGTTACGCGCACTCAAGTCGCTCAGTGCTCCTGCCTCCACTCCTTCAAAGCTCAACTTGCTGGCATCGAAATTAAGGCTGAACTGATAGCCGTGGATCGATTCAAAATCAGCGGCTGTGAACGCTACCTCGTAGGTCTGTCCCGCTTTCAAATGCTGGTCTTCCAATCCGAATACCAGGTCTTCCGTCACGGTGCGGTCGTCGGCTTCCGCCAATAGGTTGGCCTGCACCGAGCCGTTCAAATCACCTATCTTGATGCCCACAAAGTCGTGAACTTCCTCAGGGGTCAAACTGTTGATGTTGGTCACTTCCGGGAAAGTCGCTGCAAATGGATTGGCCGGGTCGGGGAAGACGTAGTCGGCCGCTACAAATCGCCAGGAGGTATTGTTCTGGAACTCATCGTCTATGAACAGGATCAGTTTCCGCAATTCCACTATGTCGATCGTCGTGATCGTGCCCGACTGGTTGATGTCGGCGGCGATCATTTTGTAAGGTGAATCCAACAATTCTATTTCCAGGATGTGCTTGCTCATCAATACAATATCGAAGGTACTTACCCCATTCAATGGATTTTCATCCAAATACGGTGTAATGGCATAGTTTTGCTCCAGCTCCAGGTCTGCAAATTCGTACATCCCGTCGGCCTCCGTCACATCGGTCAACAGGTTGCCGTTGCCTTCCAGACTTACCGTTACGTTTTCTACCGATTCGGATTCCTCGGTGGCGATCAGACCCGATACATTGCCGGATGGTCCAGGGCCTTCGGCAGGCACCACGTAGAAACTGTACTCTACATAGCTGCTGTTGCCGCACTGGTCGGTAGCTACGAATTGCACCACCGTCTCGGCGATCTCATCCGGGCAGTTCTGATTCGGAGAAGGACTATTGGGGATCGTACTCCAGAAGATCGGACTGAAACAGTCATCTACTGCTGTAAGGTTGTCGAATACTTTCTCTTTCCATTCGTCATACCAGAAGTTGAGGTCGGAACCGCAAATCGCTTCGTTGCACACATCCGGCACGTAGGTAGAGCTGATGGCCGGGCCGGTGTTGTCCTGGATGGCAACAGTCGTACTACAAGTCACCGAGCGGCCGCAATCATCTGTGGCCACAAAGGTCACTACGGTAGATGAACCGCAAGCCGTCAGGTTGAAAAAGCTCGGGAAGTGGCTAACGGTGTAGCCCAACTCACAGGAGGTGTTGACGCTGATCTGCTCCAGGTGCTGGTCGATGTAGTCCTGATTGTTGGGATCGCCGCATTCCAGTATCAGGTTGAACGGTGGGCACTCGATGGTCGGGCCTTCGTTGCCGATGATGAAGTCGCGGGTGGCACTGGCCGTGCGACCGCAGTCATCTGTCACCGTGTAGGTGTATCTGTATCTGGTACCGGGGCAGTTCTCCTGGCCGATGACCTGTGGGCCGGTGATCTCCACGGTGGCGCCGAAGCTGCAATCCGTTTCGTAAGTGATGTCCGTCTCCATGGGGTTGGCCAGGGAGGCGCAGTACTTATAACATTCGGGTAGTACATCGGTGATGACCGGGCCCATTGTGCTTTCCAGGTAGGTAAAGGTCTGGTCGCAGGTGGTGGTATTGCCACAGGCATCGAGCACAAAGTAGGTGCGCACCACGATGCGGGCGTCGCCGGGGCAGTTGGTGCCGTCGTTGTCGTCAGCTACTGCAAAGACGGTGAAATCACTCAGATTGGCAGTACAATCGTCGCTGATGGTGCCGCCTGCTGCGACAAAGTCCGCTGCCGTGGAGATCGGATCGGGCAAGGACTCAAAGCAAGTCAATGTCTGATCGGGCGGGCAGGTAATGTCTGGAGGAGTCGTATCCGCCACGTTGATCACCTGCACACAGGTCGAAGAATTGCCACAGGCATCAGTGGCTGCCCAGGTACGGGTGATGGTGTAGGTGTCTGCTCCGCAAACCGCTGCCGGTTTGGGTGCTCACATCGGTGAAGGTGACGATCACCTCGTTGGCGGAGGCACAGTTGTCCGCACCGGCCGTGGCCATGCCCGTATTGGAAGGATCGGTGGAGTCGTTGCAGTCGAGATTCACAGTTGGTGGACAGACGATGTCCGGTGCAGTGGTGTCTTCTACGTTGATCGTTTGCACGCAAGTGCTGGAATTGCCACAGGCATCGGTGGCCGTCTCCAGGTGCGGGTAATGACGTATTCGTATTGCCCACAGCCGGAGGCTGTTTGGGTGGTCACATCGGAGATGTCCAGCGCAATGCTGCCCACAGCAGAACAGTTGTCGACGGCTACAGGGATGCCCGTCATGCCGCCTCCCGCTACTGTCCAGCTCACTTCTACTGTAAAGTTGATCAGACATCCACCGTCGCCTTCTGCTTCATCGGTTATAGACAGTATCCAGTCACCTGCGGCAGATGTTCCGTCGAAAACATCGAAGGAACCCAACTGAGGTTGGACTGTTCCAGAAACTGCCGAAGCAGCCAGATAGTCGTTGGAGCAATCATCTGGGTCTCCTACATCATTAGATGAAAGGCCACAACTGAATCCGGCTGCATCGCTGTCAAAAGTAGCAGAGATATTGTCTTGAGAACCGGAATTGGTATCACCACACTCCAGATCGTCGACGAAGTTAACCGTTGTTCCATCGGGGCTTTCCAGAGTAAGGTTCAAATCCCCTACCCAGGACTGATCCATGTCGATGTGGATGTTGACGTCGGTGACTTCCGCTCCCGCAGGTATTCCACTTATATTAACGGGAACACTACCCACCAAACCGGTGGAACCTGCACCTGAATTGGGCCAGGAAACCGAGTTCGTCGGCGCTGATGCAGTGGTTGTGCCCATCACAGGCAGGGTCACCAATGGCTCGTCGCACTCGATGGTGACTTCAGGAGGACAGATGATGACCGGCGCTTCGGTATCCTGCACGGTGATGACCTGCACGCATTGAGACGTATTTCCGCAAGGGTCGGAAGCCGTCCAGGTGCGGGTGATGGTATAATTGTCGTTGGAGCATCCCGTGCCGGTCGGTGTCTGGGAAGACACATCCATAAAGGTCACGGTCAGCTCATCGTCGGCAGCGCAGTTGTCGCCGCTGGCCGTGGCGTAGCCCGTGAATCCAGGATCGGTCGGATCGGCGCAGTCGACGGTGATGTCGGCAGGGCAGGTAATGTTGGGAGCTACGAGGTCTTGTACGTTGATGGCTTGAGAGCAGGTCGAGGAGTTGCCACATTCGTCGGTGGCTGTCCAGGTACGTATGATGAGGTAGCTGTATTGGAGGCACCCCTGGCCCTGGGTAGAGACGTCGCTAAAATCTATTGTAATATCCCCTAAATCTGAATTATTGTCTGTAGCCGTCGCCATCCCTGTATTCGCAGGATCGATAGATTCATCACAGCTGATAACTGTTGGTCCCCCAGGACTTGGTGGGCTGAATTGCCAGGCAGTGTTGGTGAAACTGGCTCCAGATTCGTTATTCAATACAGTGGTAGCTTCATCGCCGGCGACATTTTCAACGCCAATCGTATGCCCACTATCGAACCCATCTGGGGGGTCGGAGCACTCCGTACAATGCACTTCGATCAAATTGCCATTTTCGTACAACCAGATCTCAAAAGTAACGTTGTTTCCGTTAGCAAAGTGATCCACATTGAAGTATTTCACTTTCAGGATTTGATCCCCGGGTACCCCCGTGGTTTCATAGCTGATCACGTTCTCTGCAGGTTGGCCACCACTGTCCGGATTAAGGTCTTCCCAATACCCGGCAATGAGGTTGTTCGGACCATTAGGATCGGGAAGGAGCTGACCTGAACAACAACCACTACCCTGCCCTCCGGTAAAGGTTATGAATCCATTGGAGGAGATGTAAAACTCCGTATAATTCATTTCATAAAACTCAAAGGTAAATCCAATGGGTAGGGCTACGGAAACATCGTCGTCAGAGAGACTTACCGTAGTTCCTCCAGGTGTAAATGCCTGAAAGGTTGCAGGGGAAGCTATATAACCCATACTCGACACATCTGGGCACATGATCTGAGGCGGCATAACATCACCTACCATAAAGTCAGCCACTTTGACGCCGTCGGAAGGAACAGCAGCTACCGGACACTCGCCATCCCCTATTGATCCCATTGGAAATCCAGCATTCGCAAAAAGAGGATTAAGATCAGTAGAATAAACATACACGATATTGTCTGGACAGCCATTGACTGAACCGTCGTCTATACCTGTAACAGATAATATCTGGCCACTCCAACCATCCCCGAAATCATCGTAGGCATGCAACTCTAGGTCATGTCCTAAAGAGGCACACACATCGACAAAGAAATCGCCTGTTTGAGATGTCTCATAACAAGCCAGCGCAACCCCGTCGGTAGCGTCCCAAAGTACCCAGGCATGTTCGTAGTCGAATGCACCTGAAACAAGCTCGACCCTTACTTGTGTTTGGCCCGCAGGGCATTGTGCCTGTAATAGAGGCATACTCCACATACAGCACAGAAAGGCCAATACCGCCAGTAGTGGCGTTTTGTAAATTTTAAAAAGTAGAACGTTTTTTTTCATTGTAGTGAGATTTAGAAGTTTATCATAAAGACACTGTACATATTATGGTACAGTCAGTTAAAATAGCCATGCAATGATCTTTTGTATGGCCATCACTCGCGTAGCCTCAAAACTGCTCATCACGAGAGCAATAGCCTACTTCAAAAAAATCGGTTGAATAGGCATAATACTGCCTTTGGTCATCAAAAAATGACGCTAATTAACTGCCTTAAAATTCGGTAAAAAGGTGAAATGCATGCTTTTCCGGAAGCCGATATGAGAAGGAAAAAGCTTCCAAGAAGGAAAAAGCAAATTATGTACTTTACAAATGTAACTAAAAATCACAAGAATGCAGAAAAAACCTATTAACATTTAGCTTGGAGCTGAAATTTGAGCGTTTATCTGCAATTTGAGCTTTTCAAAAATACATCTAATTTGCAAATATAGAAATAGATCATATTAATTTTTCAAAAATCGCGAAAAACTTTCCTCAAATTCTTGAAATTATTTTTTTAAACTGGTCTAAAATCCCCATGGCAATTTAGGAACCGGTTTCTTTTAGCTAACCAATAGCCTTTCTCCGTCAGAATACGGCATTTTATTTGTCAGTCCCATTTTATGCAAATCAGACAAGAAATGTGGTCGCCGACAAGGGGGTGGGCCACCTTACAATCCAGGGGAATCGTACATCAACCGCAACTGATTATTTGCCATAGCCATCCGGTTCTTCCAATCAGCAGCAGTCTTTTCAGGGAGGTCAGACATGCTTTTCCCGGCGCGCCGATCTGTTTTACGGCCTCGGAAGATGCCAGCCATCTGATCCTTACTGCTGTTGGCTCCAGCCAACTGTCCTTTTCAATGCTGCACTTTGAGGTCCGCCATCAGCAATGGAAACTGATCGGGGGCCAGCCAACTCACCATATGGGCGGTTTTCGTCAAATTTTGGTTTTTTCTACCTTGCCTGAAGACCAGTATGCGGTAAGCTTATTGAAGCAACGATACCATCTGAAAAATCAAATTACCGGAAAGATGGTCTCCGCATTTGGCTACAACCAACTTCCTGGCGAACCCGCAGCCTATGCACTGGCCTTCCACGGGGAGGGCCTGCTATTAAATGCGCCGCCCATCCAAAAAACCGGAGGTCGTCGGTCGGGAAGTGCCCAACAGCTTTCGACCCCAGTGGGATTGGAAATTGTGGAAGTATCAGATAGCTCTAGTTGCGCCATACCAATGGCCTTCAGTTATTTGTTGAAAAAATAAGGGTTTTGTAAACTCACAGCCGGATCACCTTTTTCCCCTTCCACCCCGTTTCGTGGCGTCGGGTGTACTCCTCCAGCAAGGCTTTTTGTTCGGTAGGTGAGATCACTGGTTGGCTGTCGTATTGGTGGTTGTTTTGTCGCTGGCGCAAGGCTTCAAATAAGGTAACAGCACAGGCCACCGAGATGTTGAGGCTTTGCACCATGCCCATCATCGGGATGTGGAAATTGCCATCGCAATGTTGGAGTGCTTCTTCGGTAAGGCCATCCCGTTCGTTGCCAAAAACCAGAGCCATGGACTGAGTGAGGTCCAATTCATATAGCGTTTTGGCTTCCGCCGACAAATGGGTTCCCAAAATAATCTGGTACCGGTTGCGGATGTGTGCGAAGCAAGCCGCCGCGTCCTGAAACAAAAATACATCGACCCATTTGCGGGCTCCCGACGAGGTGCTGTGGCCAATATTGATCTCCGGAGGGGTCAATTCGGGCACAGTATAGAGCAGATACAGCTGACCTATGCCCACCGCATCGCAACTTCTTAGCACCGCGCCAATGTTGTGGGGATCGTGTACATTTTCCAATACCACGGTCAGGTTGGTTTGGCGCCACCAGGCAACCCGCTCAAACTTGGCTTTTCTTTGTGGTGTCATTTTGGATGCAACAATTCTGAGTTATTCTTCCCACCGCCGGAGATCGCTTTTCCGAAAAGTCCATTCCGGCGTTTGTAATACTTCTGGTATGTCAGCGTCGTACCAGGGGCTGATCGTTTCATTGGTGGGATTTTTTAATATGTGAAACTCCTGGGCGGGCATATACGATTGTCCCAAGAGGAAAAGGCGTTTCCCATGTTCGTTGGTGGCCACGTCCAATACCAATACAGCGTGGCCCGGAAATCCACCTTGTATAAAAACGTCGCCGGGCTGCACCTCCCGAATGTCGGCGGGAAGTAATTCTTTTGTTAGGGATGCCGTACCGGCGTAGGTAAAAATTTGCTGCAAATAAGATTTGAAGTTGGGATAATCGTCAGACACCCTGCCGGAGTTCTTCCAACGCACCTTATTGCCTTGCACAACCGGCCGCTCTCCTTTGCGCCAACGGTCGAACGACACTTCGTCGCCACTGGTATAGTTAAAATGAATGACGGAAAAATCCTTTCGGGAAAAATGATATTCGGCGCGGAGCCGCATCACAGCGTCAGCACATTGTTGTAGATTTTTGGTTCCGGTATCTATGTCCACTACGGCGTGATGCACCGATTGTATGTCCTTCAATTGTCCGTTGTACAAATGTACAGCCGCCCCTTCTTCTTTCAGCGGCAGGTAACGCAGCCATTCTCCAAAGCTACCTTTTGTCATTGGTATCCGCTCAAAACCGGCAGGTGGACGAATGCGATCGAATACTGTCGATCCGGCAGGTTGGTTCTCTTTCCAGGTAAATACCAAATGAGCCGGGACAACTGGCATGGTATCTTTAGGAATTGCGACAGCAGGTGCCCCCTTTTCAACGACAGACGCATTTTTGCCGAAAGGCGGTGCCTTATCCGCACCTGATTGACAGGAATAACAAAACAATAATACTACAAAGAAAACAATGAAATGAAAACACATTGTTAATTAAAATTATTACTCCGCCATCTGGAAATAATAGTCTTTGAACTGAAGAATATTGACATAGCGATTTTCGTATCGGTCTATGGCGGTGTCGTAGTCTTCCGAATCACCAGTCGGTATCACAACGGGGTCGAACCGGTAGCGGGTGTGGAGCAAATGATCGTCGTTCTGATCGATTTGCTGCTGGAATTGGGTGCCGCCCCGATAGAGGTGGTCGCCGAAGTACTGCATAACACCGAATCCTTCGTAGGCGTAATCTGTGGGAACCGTACCGTATCGATAATAGAAGTTGCGCCGGAAGTTTTTGATGTCCTCATCATTGGAATCGATGTAGCTGTCGCTGCTCACATGGAGGTGGAGATTTTCGTAGTAGTCGTAGCTGATCTGTTCGTATTTCATCCATTGCGGCATTCCGTAAACGACGACTTTGTTGTTGCCTTTGGCGATGCTGATATTCCGTAACAAAGAGTACACGAACGATTCATTCGACCAGGAGGGTACGATGAAAACGGTGGTTCTTCCTTCCTGGATGTAAGGCTTTACATCCATCTCTCCATAATCAGCGCTTTGGCTGGTAACGATGAATTCTTTGAGGCGGGAGGTGTTGGTGCTGCCAGCCTCTTCATAGTTGGCTTCCTGGAAGTACTTAAGCCGACTGGTTTCGGCTTTCTTATCGCGGCAGACCAATACGATCTGGCTGGGTTGATGGTGTTGGAGTGCATGCCGGGTAATGGCTTTGCAGTGGGCCTCCAGGCTGGGGCTGACCTGGAGGTACCAGGGATTTTCTTCGGTCACATTGATCGAGGGGCTCAGGGGCGAGACCATTGGTTTTTTATTGGTTTTTGCAAAATCGGCTACCAGCTTGATGTTATCTTTGGCTACGGGACCAACGATGAGGTCGGCTTCCTGAAGGCTCTGCTGAAGGAGGAGCGATTTGGTAGTGTGCTCGGATGCCTGGGTATCGTGGACGGAAATTTTGAGTTTGACACCTCTCGAAGATAGTTGGTCAAAGGCCATTTTCATGCCGCCGTAGAATTGAATGGCAAGGTCAGATTTTCGGTTTATTCGGGTGCTGAGGTCGTTGAAGTTCTCCGTCATAAAAGGCAACATCACTGCTATGTTGTACGACTCTTTTTTAGAGGAGGGGGGCACTTCTCCAGAGGTATCCGGCAAATCACTATCACTTGTGATGGGGGACGCCACATCGTCGGCGGGTCTTCGCCATTGGACGGTATCCATATTTTGGGTGACCTCGGTCGGATATTCCCATCTGCCGGTTTTGGGATTGTACACCTTTGCGCCCTGGATCTCTTCCAGCTCTTCGTTGTCTTTGCCGCCATCCCGGGGTACTTTTTTGAATGCATTGCAGGCCGAAACGGACCAACAAGCTATAAGGAGGAAGAGAACATAACTATTCCCATTCGATCGTTGCAGGAGGTTTGGTACTGATGTCATAGACTACTCGGTTTATACCTTTTACGTGGTTGATGATCTCGCTGGATACGTCGGCCAGAAAGTCGTGAGGCAACCGGCTCCATTCTGCCGTCATGCCGTCCAGGGAGTTGACTGCCCGCAGGGCGATGGTAAATTCATAGGTACGCTCATCGCCCATCACGCCGACCGATTGTACGGGCAACAGGATGGTACAGGCCTGCCAGACTCTATCGTAAAGGTCGTGTTTTTTTAAATTATTAATAAAAATGGCGTCCGCCTCTTGTAATAACTCAACTTTTTCGGGCGTAATGTCTCCAATGATCCGAATGGCCAGGCCCGGGCCGGGAAAGGGATGCCGGTTGAGGATAGCAGCCGGTATGTTGAGTGCAGCCCCTGCTTTTCTGACTTCGTCTTTGAATAGCATGCGCAATGGCTCTACGATTTTCAGTTTCATTTTTTCGGGTAAACCGCCTACATTATGATGCGATTTGATGGTGACCGAGGGCCCGTGGACGGAAACGGATTCTATCACATCGGGATAGATAGTGCCCTGCCCCAGCCAGGTGATGTTGTCTAACCGGGCTGCTTCTTCTTCAAAAATTTTGATGAAGAGGTTGCCGATTATTTTTCTTTTTTCTTCGGGGTCGGTGATCTTGGCCAATTTCGACCAAAATCGTTGGCGGGCGTCGACACCTCTGATGTTGAGGCCCATGCCCTGATAGGAGGTCAGCACCTGCTGGAATTCGTTTTTGCGCAAGAGGCCGTTGTCGATGAAAAAGCAGTGGAGGTTGCTGCCTATGGCTCTGTGCAACAGCATGGCTGCCACGGTCGAGTCGACTCCTCCGGAAAGGGCCATCAGCACCCGATCGTCGCCCAGTTGTTGGTGGAGGTGGGCCACGGTGTTTTTCACAAATGCCTGTGGCGTCCAATCGCCTTTACAACCTGCAATATCTATGCAAAAGTTTTTCAGTAGTTGTTTTCCCTCCAGAGTGTGGGTCACTTCAGGGTGAAACTGGATGCAGTACACCGGTTGCTCAAAAGCATTTGCCTGCGAGCGAAACGCCGCCACCGGAATGGATTCGGTTGCAGCCAGCAACTCGAATTGCTCCGGCAATGAGACGATCGTATCGGCATGCGACATCCAGACCTGACTGTGGTGGGGGATGTCGTTGAGGAAGGGATCGCGCGAACCGTTAAAATGGAGGCGGGCTTTGCCGTATTCCCTTTTTTGGGAACGCTCCACAATACCTCCAAAGTAGTGGGCGATGTACTGGGCTCCGTAGCAAATGGCCAGTACCGGGCGGTGACCAATGATCTTTTCGAGATCGGGGTGGAGGGCTTTGTCGTCCTTTACGGAAAATGGACTACCCGACAAAATAACGGCTTTGGTGGCCTCATCGATGGTCGTCAATTGGTTGTAGGGTACGATTTCGCTGTAGATGTTCAATTCTCTGATTCTCCGGGCTATTAGCTGTGTGTACTGCGAGCCGTGGTCGAGAATGAGTATTTTTTCCTCCATACGGCAAATATAGTTGAATTAAAATGAATGAGGTACAAAAAGAAATCAGTATCTTGCTAGAGGTTATGGCCTGTCTACCGACAGGTAGAATTATTAATTTAATAGTTCGGTACTTTTTTTAATTCCTTGATTATCAATGATTTAATTTGACACGAATTTTCACAAATTACACGAATTTCAATATGAAAGCCTTTGGCTTTCAGTAATCTGTGAAATTCGCGCGAATTCGTGTCCAAAAACTTACCGGACTATTGTTAATTGATTCCTGCAAATGAATCAAAGAAGCATTCTCGTACTTTTTTTTAGTGCCGTATGGCTGTTTGCCTGTCACTATTGGTATTGCTGCCGGGTCAAAGCGGCCTGTTATGGCTGCGGGGCTGCTGCCTCACAGTTGCTGGCCACGCCGACCGTTAAGGAGGAGGTACCGGGCCGACCGCTGTTGTTCAACTGGTCTGGCTATGTTCCACTCGTCAATTCGGCATTTGAAAAAGAGCTGGCAAGCTGGATGACGGGTAAAGGTGACGATAACATACTGGAGATCACCGGGGAGTATTTTGAGGAAGAATCCGCGCCGAAAGAGTTCGCCAATCTGGGCCTGGCCAGAGCAGATGCTGTCCGGACACTGTTGCAAGCCGATTTGCCAAATGAGCGCATCCGGCTCAACTCTAAGAAAGTGCCCCTGCGGTCGGGGGTGAAAGAACATTCTTTTAGTTGTATTTCCTTGCAGTGGGCACCCCTGGCATCGCGCCGACCAACGGTTCTCAATTATGGAGACAATGCCATCCTGTTCTTTTCGTTAAATGCCAACAACAAATCCATTACCAAAGAAATGGACCATTACCTCCATACACTGGCAGAACGGGTGAAACGCTCCGGAGAGATTATTATCCTCACCGGCCATGCCAATAAAAGTAAGACCTATAAGGAAAGTCTGCAATTAGGACTGAGAAGAGCCATGAAAATACGCCACCTGCTGCGGCAAAAAGGGGTAGTACGCGATCAGATCGTAGCTTACCCCAAGGGAGAACAGATACCCGTGGCTTCCGGCAATACTGATGACGGACGTTTTCTCAACAGAAGAGTCGTTGTGGAGATCGGAGGAAAGTGATGGAACCAGAGGCTGTTGGATGGATTTTCCCCTTCCGGTAATAGATAATAGACATAATGAATGGATTTTTTGTTGTTGCTAAAAACATGAATGAACCTATATTTCTTCTGAATTTCTGCCTGGAATGCACCCTGGAACTGGTGCCCATGCTCGCCTTTGCCTGGTGCCTGGGTTGGCTGTTTTGGTGGACTTTAAATAAGGAAAATGCTCAGAAGGAACAGCAAAAGATCGATGAGCAATTGGCAACCATAAAGACCAAATCGACCCAAATGGAAGAACAGTTGAGCAACTTGCGGTTTGAAAAAGAAGCCGCCAACACCGCCCTGAACAGCTTGCGCAACAACTATCGCGATCTGGAAGCGCGCTACAAATCCCTGGAATCGTTGAAGGGCACATCTATCAGTTCCAACTACGAACCCGTACCGCCGCCCAACTCCCTCCTCAATGACCTGGAGGATAAGAACAAAAAGCAAAAAATCATCTACTTCTCTTCCGACAAAGTCCATCCCACCGCCAAAAAGAGAGCGGGCAACAAGTTACTAAAGACAAACAAGCCGACGAGACAAAAAATATCGTACACTTCCTTGTTTAGCCCCAGCGACCTGAAAATCGTAGAAGGCATCGGCAAAAAGCTGGAACGGATACTCAAAGACAATGGCATCAGCACCTGGACGAGGCTGGCCGTCACCTCTGTCGACCAGCTCCGCGCCATCCTCGCCAAAGCAGGCCCCCCGAACCTGGCACACGATCCCAGCACCTGGCCCCAGCAAGCCTCCCTGGCCAGAGTCGGGCAATGGCAGGAACTCATACGCCTCCAAAAAAGCCTGCATCCCAATCGGAAATCGAAAGTCAAAAAACGGTACAAAAGAGCCAAAGGGATCAACGCCTACCGAATCGATGATCTTCAGATCATTGAAGGCATCGGCCCCAAGATCGAACAACAACTTAAAGACGGCGGCATCGACAACTGGTCGAAACTGGCTGCCGCTACCCTCGACGACTTGAAGCAGATTCTCCATGCTCCCGGCAACCCATACCACCTCGCCGACCCAGAGTCGTGGCCCACCCAGGCCGCTTACGCCGCCAAGGGCGACTGGGAGGGACTTCAACATTTTCAGATTAAGCTGAAGGCGGGTAATGAATCCCCGGATATTTGAGATTGTCGTTTAATGATCCTGGCAGCAGCACGTAGCAATGCACCCATTGACAGCAGCGCGTAGCGATGCATCCATTGGTAGCAGCGCGTAGCGATGCATCCATTGGTAGCAGCGCGTAGCGATGCATCCATTGGTAGCAGCGCGTAGCGATGCATCCATTGGTAGAGCGTAGCGATGCATCCATTGGCAGCGCGTAGCGATGCACCCATTGGCAGCGCGTAGCGATGCATCCATTGGCAGCGCGTAGCGATGCATCCATTGGTAGAGCGTAGCGATGCACCCATTGGTAGAGCGTAGCGATGCACCCATTGGCAGCACGTAGCGATGCACCCCATTGGCAACAGCGCAGAGCGATGCTCGTTAATTCCTTTATATTAAAAAAAAAAAAACAATCTCAAGTTGCCATACATTAAAATGAATCTACTCAAACTATTTATCGCATCGTGTATTTATTGTTGGACTTTGACTGCAAATGCGCAATCTCTGACAGAGTTGGAAGGTCAGTTATTCGACTTGCCCGACGTTCGGTTTCAACAGATCGACGAAATCAACAACAGTCCTACATACGAATTATGGATCAAACAACCCCTCGACCACCGCCATCCCGAAAAAGGGCATTTCCGGCAACGGATACAGCTGATCCACCGGGGAGCGGACAAGCCCGTCGTGCTCAACACCAATGGCTACCAACTGCAGCGGGGCCCCAGCGAATTGATCGAACTCTTCGACGCCAATTATATATCTGTCGAGCACCGGTATTTTGGCGAAAGCCAGCCCGACAGCCTCGAATGGCAATACCTGACCATGCGACAGATCGCCGCGGACTACCACCACGTAAAATCATTGTTGGGAGGGATATATGCCGGACCCTGGGTCAGCACCGGTATCAGCAAAGGAGGAGAGACCAGCACCTACTACCGCTATTTTTATCCCGATGATGTAGCGGCTACCATTGCCTATGTGGCGCCTTTTCCCAACGACCTGAAAGACCAACGAATATACGCCTTCCTCGACACGGTGGGTACCGCCGATTGCCGACAGCGCATTTTGGAATACCAAATAACATTGCTGGAGAATAAAGCCGAACTACTTCCGCTTTTCAAATATTTTGTGATGGGAAAGGGCGGCCAATTTAAGCACCTGGGAGGTTACGAAGCCGCTTACGAGATCATTGTAATGGAACTGCCGTTTACCCATTTTCAGTGGGGAGGGGATTGCGACCGCATCCCCGGCCGGAAGGCTGACGCAGAGGCATTGATCGATCCGCTGCTGCTCAATGGCGACTACTGGTATTTGTTCGACAACGTTACCGAAAATCTGGCTGCCCACTACTACCAGCATGCAACCGAGTTGGGTTATTATGGTTACCAAACCCAGCCTTTCGGAACAGGGATCGAGCAGTGGGACGGCGAGGTATCGGCCTGTTTTTTTCCCTTTGCCGAAGACCTTCCCTACGATCCGGGACTGCAACGGTCGCTCACAAAATGGTTGCAATCGGAGGCCAGCAACATCGCGTTCATTTACGGCAGCCAGGACCCGTGGACGGCCGCTCAACCAAATACCGGCTCCAATAAAAAGGTGGTGAAGTACATCCTTGTCGGAAAACATCATGGCAATGCGCGAATTAAGGAGATGCCTGACGAGATGCGACAGGAATTGCTGAAGGTGGTTGGGGAGTGGGTGAAATAAATTGCACATTCTTTCCGCGCCGCCCCCGGTCGCTCAGAAGCAGACCGCCCATGTACAATTTATTGTTCGAGCGAGCCTAATGCAAAGAAGCGGCTTCTTTTTTAGCCGTTTCGAGGGGTAGTTCCTGGTCGACCAGTTCGAGGGCTTTTTGAACCATGTCGTCATCGTCGTTCCAGATGATGTAGAATCCTTTTTCCTGGAACAGGTGGCGGGCGATGCGGGCTTTGAGTAGTTTTTTCAATTTTCGCTGGACGGGGCGTTTGATCCTGGCCGGGTCGAGCTCGGCGCCGTTGTCGATGGCGTATTGAACAAAATCGGAGAGGAGGTCGTCATTTACATGAAATTCCTTTCGGAAAATATCCAGGTTTTCAAACAGGTTGATGCCGCCGTGATTGGACACGTAGCGGTAAGCGAATTGGGGAGCCACCTTTCGCAGGGTGATGTATTCGTTGTTGAATTGCAAGGTGTCGATGGGGATAAAAACGTCGGGTGAGATGCCGCCACCGCCATAGACCTCTCTTCCGGCGTTGGTGTGGTAGGTGGTGGTGTCGTGTTTGGCAACATCGGTGGAATCAATTGGAGTTGTATTGCCGGTTAGTTCGCCGGTGTGGTAACGCTCTTCTACATCTTCGTCGTAATCATCGATCCCTCTGTATGGTTTTTGGATCGACCTGCCGGAGGGGGTGTAATAGCGAGCAACGGTTAGGCGCAAGGCACCTCCGTCGGATAGGTTGTATTGTTCCTGTACGAGTCCTTTTCCGAATGACCTTCTGCCTACTACCCATCCTCGGTCCCAGTCCTGGATGGCGCCAGCCAGAATTTCGCTGGCTGAGGCGGCTCCTTCGTCGATGAGGACTACTATGTTGCCCACTTCGAAAAAGGCTTTACCGGTCGATTTATAATCGTTTCGTTTGACGGTTCTACCTTTGGTGTAGACCAGTAACCGGTCTTTTTCCCGGAACAACTGACTCAGCATATTGGTGGCTTCCTGGAGGTAGCCTCCCGGGTTTTGACGCAAGTCGATCACGAGGTCTTCCATTCCTTCTTTTTCGACCATTTGTTCCAGACCTGCCATAAACTCTTTGTAGGTGGTAGCGGAGAAGCGGGTTATTTTGATGTATCCGGTTTTTTCGTCGAGCATATAGGCTATGTCGACGCTGTTGATAGGTATTTCGTCGCGGGTTATGGTAAAATCGTGTAGTTCGGTACCTCTAAGGATGGTCACTTTTACGTCGGTGTCTTTTTTTCCTTTTAATCGGTCGATAACACCTTGGGTGTTGATGTTTTTTCCGGCCACGATGGAGTCTTCGATCTGTACAATTTTATCTCCTGCCAGGATGCCGACCGATTCGGAGGGGCCTCCTGCGATGGGAGCGACGACGAGGATGGTATCTTCGACGATGAGGAATTCAATGCCCACCCCTTCGAAGTTGCCTTCCAGTTGTTCGTTGACTTCTTTGAGTTGCTTGGGAGAAATGTAATTGGAGTGAGGGTCGAGTTCGCCCAATACATTAAAGATGGCGTTTTCGATGAGTTGATCGCGGTTGACATCGTCCACGTAGCGGGATTCGACGTAGCGGATCAGCTCCTCTACCCTACCGGGTTCTGCCACGTTGGAAGGGCTGATGATGCGGTCATTGGAAGTAATTTTGATGACGGGGGCTTTCTGGAGTTTGACGCCTATCAGCATGCCACAAACCATGACCACCGCCAGGAGGAGGGGCAGCCAAATATTCCATTTTTTGGTGGGTTGGTTTTCTTTAAGATCATTCATTGTCAGTTCGTTGTCACAGGATTTTAGTTATTCGGTTTACGGCCAACAGTTCACGGCGTGCCATTAAGAGGGAGCGACAGCGGAGTCCTTTATGGCGGAAAGTAGATGGTACACGGTGGGCTGTACGGGAATAGATTCTCCAATATCGCACCAATATACAATATCTTCTTTTTAACGATGAACAAAAGATAAAGTTTTGTGTCGGGCCGGGCAGAAATAGGTCTTTGTCGTTGTAATATTGATGGATAAAATAATACTTTGCTGTCAGATCCTTTCGGAAAATGGGAATCTTTACCAAAATATTACAACTATGACGATCGACGAAACCGATAAAAAAATCCTTTCATTGCTGATGAAAGATGCCAAGATGACCCATGCGGAGATCGCGGCCATTGTTCACGTATCGGGAGCTACTGTCCATGGTCGCATCAAAAAGCTGGAGGAGGCGGGCATCATCAAAGGCTTTCAGGTACAGATCGACCAGATGCTGCTGGGCTACGATATCGAGGCTTTTCTGGGCATTTATCTCAACAAGAGTTCCCTCTACAGCGAGGTTAGTGAGGCCCTGAAACAGATCCCGGAGATCGTTTCAGCACATTATACCACCGGCAATTACAGCATTTTTGCGAAGATCGTATGCCGTGATACCCGCCACCTGCGGGAAGTGCTGCACGACAAGATCCAAAAGATCGGAGGCATCCAGCGTACGGAGACGTTTATTTCGCTGGAGGCCAGTATTAACCGGCCGGTGGCGATTTTGTGATTGGGGATAGCGTGGTTGAAAACTTTGATGAGTAAAGACTTCAACATTCAATTCTTTACAAATAAGCGATTGATAACGAGCGATTTGTGATTTTTTCAAAGACACCAAAAAGGCTATTTATTTTTTGAGCTTTACTTGTAGACTCCTAAACTGGTTACTTATGATCTCCGCAATGCTAGGTGTAACGGCCGTCTTCATGGCCATCCTGTTGTCAAGGCCCATCACGACCTTTGTACACGAGCTGGGGCATGCGCTTCCGTCGTTGTGGTTTACCCGTGGGCCTGTGGTCATATATGTGGGTTCGTATGGCGATACGTCCAGAAGTCTTCAGTGGCGGTTGGGTCGGCTACAGGTGCTTTTCAAGTTCAATCTGACGGAATGGCAAATGGGTCTGTGCCGACACGATGCTGCCACTACCATCTGGCAATCCGTGGTGATCGTGCTGGGAGGACCGGTTTTCTCGCTTTTGCTGGGGTTGGTTTTTGTGGGCTTACTCCAAATTTTTCAATCCAATCAGTATTACGCTTTCGGCATCGGTATTTTTCTGGTGGCAGGATTTCTAGACTTTATCGCCAACATCATCCCCGACCAAAGACCACTTGAACTGCACGATGGCACCACCACTTACAACGACGGCGCCCAGTTTCTCCAAATTCTAAAAACCATCCGCTATCCCGATTCCTACTTTGAAGCCCTCCAGCACTTCAATGAAAAAGACTACCGTAAAAGTATTGTTGCATTGATCGATACGGTTGAAACGGGGGTTTACGACCTACCGGTCTATCGCCTCCTCCTGCACCTCTACGAATTGGAAAGAGCGCCTGCTGAAGCCATCCGTTTTTACGAAAAGTACAGCGACCGCTTTCGCCTCGCCTCTTCCGATCATCTGACTCTTGGCAAATTGTATCAACAACAAAACCTTCCACTCAAGGCCATCGGCCAATATTCCAAAGCCATCGAAAAAAACTACATGAACCGGGAGGCCCTCGCCCTTCGCGGAAATCTATTTTTAAAGCTGGGATATGAAGAACGGGGAAAAGCCGACCTTCAAAAGGCTCAGTTAATGGGCAGAGAAAAACATTGATCCCGCAACTGACTCAAACATAACTGATTGACCATCAACCCTTTATCTATCCCACCCCTCTGTCATGCTGGTATAGTTGTTGCATTGTATTATTTGCCTTTCTATCTATTTTCCTATTAGCTACAGCGGTTCTCAATTTGAAAATCAATATTTACGTTCTACACAGGGAACTTCGCGGTAGAGGGGCATCAGCACATCAATAATTAGCAAATCAGCAAATTACTTAAATCTAAATTGAGAATTGCTGTATTAGCTATTTTTCATACAGTAATTCATTGAAAGTCAATAAATTACCCAAAAAACAAACCCGAAATATCCATGAACAGAAATTCTAACCCATTGAGAAAAACCCTGGTCATATTCAGTATTGCCCTGACCTGTTCCGCTTTTTTGATGGATCGCATTTCGGTACCAACCGGTTCCGATCTGTTAAACGGGCGCATGGGTAGCATAGCGGCCACCCTGGGTTTGGTGAAAACCGTAAGCAATGCCACTCCGCTTACCGGCGAAACGTTCACCTATACGCTTCAATACAGTTGTGCCAGCACCACCGACGATTGCCAGGGCATGTACATCACCGACCCCTTACCTCCGGAAGTGGAATTTGTATCGCTGGTGGGATCGGCGCACACCACCAGTGAGGTATACAACTCCGGAAGTCATACGGTTACCTTCACTTTTGCGGATCCTCTTGTTGCCGGTTCTTCCGGGCAGGTGTTGGTGTTGGTACGATTTCCCAATGGTACCACGCCTAATGGAACCGTTGCCAACAATATCGCTACAATTGATGCAACTAATGCGTCTTCTGTAACTACACCTGCCATTTCAGCAACAGCCAGTGCAACCTGGCAAATCAATATTGAAAAATACTTGGGAGCGGGAGGGGCAGCCGGTCAAACTATAAGTTATGGCTTTCAAATTTGCAACGGCACCGTAGGGGACTTTCCCAACGGTCGGCTCGACCTGACCAACATCACCATCGTCGATACCTTGCCTGCGGGCACCATTCTTCTGGATGTCATTAATTCTGCGACCACCCATACTTATGATCCGGTCGCCCATGCAATAACCTTTACCTTCACCGAAGACATCGCCTCGGGATATTGCCGATGGCCAAAAATAACATTGGGAATTCCCAATCCGCCTTTTACGGTTGGATCGTCCATCACCAACACCGCCTGGGTCAATTATACGCCGCTTGGCGAAAGTCCCCAAACGGAATTTGATGAGCAAACCCATGTGCTGACCACCAATTTGATTACAGCTTCCTCCTACAAGGACGGCACCCGAACAGATCGGTATCCCGGCCAAGATTTTGAATACCTGCTCAGTTTAGACATTGACGGCACCGATTCGCTCCAAAACTTTTGCTTACACGATACCATTCCACCTGAAATGGAAGTATTCCGAATTCACCACGGAGAATTCTATTATGGCGGCCTGTCGGGACCTGACTCAGCGGTCACCATTACCTACAATACCAACCTGGGAGGTCCATTCACCATAAGCGGATCCCCATTCGTAATCTGGGAAGATGGATTTATCGACGTAGTCAATGATCTGGGATTAACCATAGGTGGGCCAGAGTACATTACGGATATTCACTGGTGTTTTGGTACCGGGCAATCTGGATTTACCAATTATAAAGATATTCGTCTACAAGTACTGGTTAGACCAGGTACACCTGTTGGTACCGTCACCAATTGTTCCTCACTTAGCACCACCGCAGCGGGCGCCACCTTGAATACTGACTGCTACGATGTCAATATCTTGGCTCCTTACACCGGTTTCCGGCCCAGCCCTACCAAAAGCATTAAGGATTCGGATGATAATTGGGTCAATTCCACCCCGGAAGTATTTAGTCCGGGCGATACCTTATCCTTTCGGTTAAACGTACGCAATTCAGGTAGCGCCGGCGACAGCCTGCACAATCCCGTGGTAGTTGACCTGCTTCCTGTAGAACTGGATTTTGTACCCGGCTCCTGGAGCCTCGACTTGAATGGCATCAACGCCAATCAACCACAGTTTACCGAACTTAATGATTACAAGTCAACCGGAAGAACCTTCCTGCGATGGGAATGGGACACCGACTCGATGGCTTCTGTGCCCCCGGGCGAACAGATAGAGATCATGTTCGATGCCGTCATCAACTTCAATGCGATGCCCGGCAGCCCCTCTTTCAGCAATGAATTTGCGATGTTGAACGAAACCACCAACGAATGTTCGAGTGGTTATAAAAAAGCGGATGTATACGATTTTGATGAGGATGCGTCTACGACCGACCAGTTTTGCCACGACAGCATCGACGTCAATGTCTCTGCCGCCGCTGCCCTTGAATCGGAAAAGTGGACTAAAGGTCATCTGGACTCGGTTTGGACAAAATATCCCAACACCGGTTCGACCCTCCCTGGCGGAAATGCCGACTACCAACTGATTATTCGCAACACCGGCAATGTATCTATGCGGGACATAATAGTCATTGATGTATTGCCTTTTGTGGGTGATTCAGCCGTTGTTTCCCTTACGGAACGACTTTCGCGCTGGCGCCCCAATTTGGTTGGAGAAGTTACCGCTCCGGCAGGAGTCACCGTTTACTACAGCGATGAAGGAAACCCTTGCCGCAGCGCCGAAGGAATCGTTCCATCCGGCCCGCCCAGTTGCACCGCCCCCAATTGGACCACTACGGTTCCGGCCGACATTACTTCTGTCCAATCCCTCAAATTTGACTATGGTTCCAACCTCCTGCTTCCGGGAGATTCACTCGTTTTGGAATGGCCCATGCGCGTTCCGGCAGGAGTGTTGAACACTATTGGCAGCGTTGCCGATTCCATTGCCTGGAATTCCTTTGGTTTCATTGCCACCCGCGATGATAACAGCACTACCCTCCTGCCTAGTGAACCTTTCAAGGTGGGCATCAACGTAAATGAACAGCTACCTGCCGTCTATGGCGATTTTGTCTGGAATGATACCAATGGCGATGGCATCCAAAATGGTGGCGAAACCGGTATCGACAACATCCGGGTTGAACTGTACAAAGACAACGGAGATGGTATTCAAAACGTAACCCAGGATACTTTTATCAATTTCACTGTCACTGCCGACGGTGGTTACTACCTTTTTCCTCTACTGCCTGTCGGCGATTATTATGGCGTTTTTTATGTAGGAACTAACTACGATCCTACCGCTATGGATCAGGGAGGGGACGACCAGCTTGATTCAGATGCCAGCTTCATAATTTTTGATGACACCCTTGTTGCGGTGATGCCGGTGACCAATCTGACTGCCGTCGAATTGGATTATAGCTGGGATTTAGGCCTGACCGTTCCCGGCACTACCGGCTCCATTGGCAATTATGTATGGAACGATTACAATCAGGATGGCCTCCAAAACGAACCTGCCAGCGCCGGTCAGAATGGCCTTACGGTAAATCTCTATGATAACAATGCACCTACGGTAATTTTTGCTACGACAACCACCAGCAACGACCTTTCGGGAAACCCAGGCTATTACGCATTTCAAAATGTACCGCCCGGTAGTTATTTCCTCGAATTGATTTTACCCGGCACCAATGCAATGACCAGTCAGGGTCCTACCGGTGCCAGCGATCCTTCCGATTCCGACTTTAACCCCGCCAATGGACGAACAGAGGTTTTCACAGTAGTAGCCGGTGTTTACGACGATAGCTGGGATGGGGGCTTCGTTGGAGAAGATTGCTCCAACGGCATCGACGACGACGGGGATGGGCTGGCCGACTGTGCGGATCCGGATTGTTGTTGTGCTTCGGCTCCGGTGCTGTCAAAATAAAGCCGTACACCACCTCGCAGAAAAATATGTTATTCCTCCTTTTCCACCTTTTCCACCTTTTCCACCTTCCGCACTTCGTAACCACCTTGATTCATAAGCACGTTGTCTTCTCTTTCAAAATTGAGGGCTATGGGGGTGATGATGACCTCATTGTCCTGCATCGCGGGGAGCCATACTTTTTTGGTATTGGCGTCGTAGTAAAAGTCAGCGGGGCCACCGATGAGTCCACCGAGAATGGGGGTCAGCTTTTCGCTAACGAGGTCGTAGAACATCAGGTTGCCGCCTTTCTCCATGTTTTGCCAGTCGGTGACGAGTACCATGTCGTCGGCCACAAGTTGGAGGCCGTCGAGGAATCCCTTGAAGGTGCCGATGGTTTTTTGTTTGAGTTGTTTGGCATCCATCGGGCAAACGCCTACCATGCCAGTGGGCGAACCATCGATCCCGAAGCTGACGATGAGAAGCCGGTTGTTGGGCTTGTCGAAGTGGAGGCCGTTGGCGCCGGTGAGGTCGCTGCGTATGTCGAGCATTTCGTAGCTGCCTTTGCCTTTGAGGTCGATCCTGTAGACATACCCTTTGTCGGTAGAAGATACGTAAAGGGTATGGTCGTCCTGAGCGGTGAGGTCGTTGAGAAATTCGGTACCGGTGTCGATGAAGTCGAGTTCAAATACTTTTTCCTTGTTGGCGATGTTATAGCCGCGCACCTTATCGATGTCGGCAACGTATAACACTCCATTTACGATGGTCATCCCTTTGGGAGCGTGGAGGTCGTTGCCGGAAATCCATTTGAGTTCGAGAATGTTTCCCTCTGCATCTAATTTGGAAATAAAACCGTCGGCGTCTTTTTTGGAGGGTGCTAGTTCGGCTCCGACGTTGGAAACATAGAAGTAGGTGCCATCGGTGACGACGCATTCGGGGGCCTGGAAGCCGGTGACGATCTTATCGTACTTAGTGCGGTTGTAGGCTTTGAGATCGTTTTTTTTCAGGTCTTCTATGTCGGCTGGGGTATTGGTTTGGGCTTCTGTTGATTTTTCATCAGCAGGGGCATTGCTATTGCAAGCCACCAAAGCGCAAAGCAGGAGGCTCAAAAGAAAGGTATTTCTAATCATGATGAGTGGTTATAATGATTTGAATTTAGTGTTGGCAAATATCGCAAAAAGAATTTAGTATTGGGGGTATTTTAGGAAGACATAAAAAATGCCAGTGTCGGGAGACACTGGCGATGAGGATTGTGTTTTTTTTTAACAGGTGGACGAACATGTCAATCACTGCAACTGCTGAAGGAACTTTTCAGAAAATGGTGTCCACCTTACGCGTACCCTAAGTCTCTGAAGTAAGCAAGTAAAGCTCAAAAAATAACTTCCCATTTTAGACACAGTTTTTTGAGCATTGACTTATTGAAAGGGTCAATTGCTGTAGCTGAGCGCCCTGTTTCTGTAAATTTTCCATTTACGGCTTTCATAATGGTGCTTGAGCTTATTGTCTAGCTTTTTGACGGCTTTGGTTTTGCTGTCAAAGGCCGTTCGGACGTAATATGGAAAGGGTTTGCTGAGTTGGATGTAGTCTTTATCCATGATGACGAGGGCCGGCAGTCCGCTGGTACCTCCTACTTGTTGAAGGCTATTACCTTTGTCCGGTTTTACAAATACATCCTGATAGACATAAGAAAAAGAAGCGACAAAATAATCGTTTTTCAAAAAAGATAAGTCCTGTACCAGGTTGCCATTCCGGTCGAGCAAAGAGACCTGAGAATGGTTTCCCTCTTTAAGGGGTTTTGCGTCAGCAGGATCGAGAAAAAAGACGTTGCAAAAATGGAAATGGTCTTTAAAAGCCTTCATCGTTTCTTCGTTGGCGGCATCCATATCTTTGCGAACTTTTGCTGCCATGTCCGGCTGGTTGGCCTCGATCAGGGTTTTAATTTTCTGTTCTGCGGTATTTAACCGAACGATGAGTACTGTATTGCTGGAAAAGTCGCTAACAGAACTAAGCATCGAACTGCGTGCAGCGCGTTGGTTTTTGCAATTTGAAAGAGTGAATACCAATAGTAGGGAAAGGACGAGACCGGAGGTGATCGTTTTCATTGTTTTGGTTTTTTAGGTGAAAGATTACGAAATTAACAAGTGGAAAACGAGCACACCGTTGAAGATGTTGTGCAAGGAAAAATATTTAAACTTATTTTAAGGTTTTTCGGTGAATTGATCGCTGCAACATAACCACGAAGGCACAGAGGCACAAAGATTCACAGAGAAAATCTGTGTGTAGACGTCGTTCGTCGCGGTTTGCAACCGCGATGCTCCGCTGCCGGCCGGCAGGTATGTCATGCACTCAACTTATTCTAAGGTTTTTCGGTGAATTGACCTTTCCGTAAAAAACCCTATTTTTGGCCTATGAGGCAAAAATTACCCATCGGCGTTCAGAGCTTTCGCGAAATCCGCGAGAATGACTTTTTGTACATCGACAAGACGGAGTCCCTCTTTCGGTTGGCAACTGACGGTAAATATTATTTCCTTTCCCGCCCCCGCCGGTTCGGCAAATCCCTCACCCTCTACACCCTCAAAGAACTTTTTGAAGGACAAAAAGACCTCTTCCAGAGCCTGTGGGCCGAAAACCAATGGGACTGGACGCAACAACACCCCGTCATACATATTTCTTTCAACAGTATTGGATACAAAGAAGTTGGCTTGGTTAGAGCCATAGAAATCCGTTTGAGAGACATTGCCAAAGAAAATAATCTGATTTTGGGAAAGGAGGGAGTCGGACAATTGTTCCGGGAGTTAATCGAAAAGCTGTCGAAGCAAAACAAAGTCGTCATTCTCATCGACGAATACGACAAACCCATCATCGACTACCTCAAAGACATCCCACAGGCAAAAGCCAACCAGCAAATACTCAAATCGTTTTACTCCATCATCAAAGACGCCGACCCCTACATCCGCTTCCTGATGATCACCGGCGTGTCTAAATTCAGTAAGGTCAGTATTTTTTCGGAGCTCAATAATTTGAACGACATTACTTTCGACTGGCAATACGCCTCGCTGACCGGCATCACCCAACAAGAACTGGAGGACAATTTTGAACCCTCCCTCCTGGCGGGTCAACAACGGTTGAAGATGGAGCGCAACGCCTTGCTCGAACAAATCAAACATTGGTACAACGGCTATAGCTGGGACGGCGAAACACTCGTCTACAACCCATTTTCCCTTTTAAATTTCATGCAAAAAAGCACCTTTCAAAACTATTGGTTCGCCACCGGCACCCCCACCTTTTTGATCAACCTGCTCAGAGAAAGGAACTTTTATAACATTACACAAACGGAGGTTGGACTCGCTGCCTTCGACAGCTTCGACATCGAAAACATCGAAACCTATTCCCTGCTCCTCCAAACGGGGTACCTCACCATTAAGTCCGTACAAGACCACGGCCTCTACCTACTCGACTACCCCAACCGCGAAGTAAAAGACAGCATGCTCCAGTACCTCGTCGCCAGGTTCAGCCACGGATCCTATGCCCGCACCACCCCCATCGTACGCCACCTCCAGCGCACCTTTGTTGCCGACAACCTGCCCGAAGCCATCGACATCATCAACGGGTTGTTCAAGTCCATCCCCTCCCAACTTTTCATCAAAGAAAAAGAAGCCTACTACCACTCCGTCGTTTTTCTGGTCTTTCAGTATCTGGGCCTCTTTATCGACGCCGAAGTCAACACCTCCGACGGACGCATCGACGCCGTGGTTCATACCGATACCCACGTCTACGTCATCGAATTCAAACTGGACGAATCGGCCGAGGCCGCTTTACAGCAAATTCGCGACAAGCAATACGCCGATAGATTCAAACTTTCCAAAAAAACGATTACTGCTCTTGGTATCAATTTTAGCAGCAGCTCCAAAAGTGTCGACGAGTGGAAAACGGAGGTCTATTAACCTGCAACTCCCTACTCAAAAGCCATATTTGTATTCGTTGCACTTCCTACCTCGACAAGGTTTGATCTACTGTGACCTCCAGGTTGCAAACCATTTTCAGCGAATTTTATAAGAAAACACTAATATCCAAGAGACAAATTTGTTTTATCCAGACAATAGTTCTACATTTGCCCAGCTACTAAATAAGAATAATTCTCATCAAATAGCACCTATCCATGAATAAAAAAGAAATAGCAGCTAAATTGTCGGAAAAAGGCCTGAGGGTCACCCCCCAACGAATTGCGATTTTTGAGGCCATAGTGAGCTTAAATAATCACCCCACCGCAGAAAACATCATAGAATACATCAAAAAAAATTACCCCAATATTTCAGTAGGAACCGTCTACAAGGTGTTGGATTCTCTTGTTGAAAATAAATTGCTGAACAAAGTAAAAACGGAAAGCGGCGTTATGCGATTTGACCCGGTACTAAATAATCACCATCACCTCTATTGCGAAGAAACGGACAGGATCGAAGACTATGAAGATGAAAACCTCCACAAACTCATCAGCGATTATTTTAAAAAGAAAAAAATTAAAAATTTTAACATACAAGATTTCAAACTTCAAATTACAGGAACCTTTAAGAAAAATTGAAACACATGAGTGAACAAACAACCGGTAAATGCCCCGTCATGCACGGCGGTAATACCACTTCCAAATCTGCCGTAACAAAATGGTGGCCTAACTCCCTGAACCTGGACATACTACACCAACACGACAGAAAGACCAACCCACATGGCGAAAACTTTAACTACAGAGAAGAACTTAAAAAACTGGACGTCGAAGCCCTTAAAAAAGACGTACATGCCTTGATGACAGATAGCCAGGATTGGTGGCCAGCAGACTGGGGACATTATGGCGGCCTGATGATCCGAATGGCCTGGCACGCAGCCGGCTCTTACCGAATAGCCGATGGCCGTGGTGGTGGCGGCACCGGAAACCTGCGCTTCGCTCCTCTAAACTCCTGGCCGGACAACGCCAGCCTCGACAAAGCCAGACGATTGTTATGGCCCATCAAGAAAAAATACGGCAACAAAGTGAGCTGGGCCGATCTAATCATACTGGCCGGTACCATCGCCTATGAAAATATGGGCCTTAAAACGTTTGGGTTCTCCTTCGGTCGTGAAGACATCTGGCATCCCGAAAAAGACGTCTATTGGGGTGCTGAAAAAGAATGGCTCGCCCCCAGTGACCAACGCTACGAAGAAGTGGACGATCCCACTACCATGGAAAACCCACTGGCAGCCGTTCAGATGGGCTTAATCTACGTCAACCCTGAAGGAGTAAACGGAAAACCAGACCCCTTAAAAACAGCCACCCAGGTCCGGGAAACGTTTAGACGCATGGCTATGAATGACGAAGAAACCGTCGCCCTAACCGCCGGTGGACATACTGTTGGCAAAGCCCACGGAAATGGAGACGCCTCCGTTTTAGGACCTGTGCCGGAAGCCGCCTCCATCGAAGAACAGGGATTCGGTTGGGCCAACCCACATCCATCCGGCAAGGGACGGCACGCCGTAACCAGCGGATTGGAAGGCGCCTGGACCAAAGAACCCACCAAATGGGATAACGGATATTTTGAAATGCTGTTCAATCACGAATGGGAATTACAAAAAAGCCCGGCAGGAGCCTGGCAATGGGAACCCACTAATATTGATGAAGAAAACAAACCAGTGGATGTCGAAGACCCCTCTATCCGATACAACCCCATCATGACCGATGCAGACATGGCCATGAAAATGGACCCCATCTACAACGAAATTTCTCTAAAATTTAAACATGATCCCGAATACTTCTCTGACACCTTTGCCCGTGCCTGGTTCAAATTGACCCATCGAGATATGGGCCCCAAAGCCCGGTATTTCGGGCCCGATGTACCACAAGAAGATTTGATCTGGCAAGACCCCGTCCCGGCAGGTCGATCCGACTATGACGTGGAAGCCGTTAAATCGAAAATCAGCACTGCCGGACTTTCTGTTGCCGACATGGTATCTACCGCCTGGGACAGTGCCCGCACCTATCGTGACTCCGACAAAAGAGGAGGTGCTAATGGTGCCCGCATCAGACTGGCCCCTCAAAAAGATTGGGAAGGCAATGAACCAACCCGACTGATGCGGGTCTTGTCGGTTTTGGAGTCCATTGCAGCAGAGTTCGACATCAGCGTAGCCGACACCATCGTACTGGCCGGTAACGTGGGCGTAGAACAAGCTGCAAAAGCCGCAGGATATGACATCACCATTCCTTTCGCACCGGGTAGAGGCGATGCCACCGATGAAATGACCGACGCCGAATCATTTGCTCCCCTCCAACCCATTGCAGATGGATACCGAAATTGGTTGAACAAAGATTACGTCGTTTCTCCTGAAGAATTATTGTTGGATCGAACGCAATTGATGGGATTGACAGCGCCGGAAATGACCGTCCTCATCGGCGGTATGCGCGCAATGGGTACCAACCATGGTGGCACCAAACACGGGGTCTTCACCAATAAGGAAGGTACACTGACGAATGACTTTTTTGTCAACCTAACCGACATGTCAAATACCTGGAAACCCGTCGGAAAAAATTTGTATGAAATCAGAGACCGTTCAACCGGTGACCTGAAATGGACCGCCACCCGCGTTGATCTTGTATTTGGTTCCAACTCCATACTCCGCGCCTATGCCGAAGTTTATGCCCAGGACGACTGCAAAGAAAAATTTGTAACTGACTTCGTGAAAGCCTGGGTTAAAATGATGAATGCAGACAGATTTGATTTGAATTAATACATCTACCCCCCACGTATAACCCTGCTACAAACCCGTCTGACCAAAATTAATTGGTCGCAAGGCGGGTTTGTTATTTGGGGCATACAAAAAACCGGAACAAAACACCTAAGTTTTGTCCCGGTTTAATCCGCACAATAGCGGCTAGTGGCAAGTTATGCCTTCACTGGGTTGGGGAGGTTATTTTACTGCAAGGTCACCTCTTTTTCCTCGATCATTTTTCGAATGTTGATCAGTGCGTAGCGCATTCGTCCCAGAGCGGTGTTAATGCTAACACGGGTAAGCTGTGCAATTTCTTTAAAACTCATATCTGCGTAATGACGGAGGATGACGACTTCGCGTTGTTCGGGAGGGAGTTGATCCACGAGGTTGCGGATCTTGTCGTGGGTTTGGCTGCGGATGATGGTCTGTTCGGCGTTGGCATCGTTGGACTGGAGTACGTCAAAAATGTCGAACGTCTCCGTGGGGGAGATTTTGGGTCGGCGCTTGTTGCGGCGGAAATAGTCCACACACATATTGTAGGAAATACGCATGGCCCACTGCACAAATTTGCCTTCGTGGTTGTATTTCCCTCTGCGGAGGGTATCGATGATCTTGATAAAGACTTCCTGGAAGATGTCTTCTGCCAGAGCCTGGTCTTTCACAAAAAGGTAAATGGAAGTGTAGATTTTTTGCCGGTGTCGGCAGAGAAGCTCTTCAAAAGCTCTTTCATCACCCTGGAGGTACTGTGCGATCAATTGCTGATCGTTTAGCGGCATAACTTGCATAACTATCCTATTTTTTAAATATGTCAAAAAATAATGTAGTGTAGAAGTTTGTCGCTTATATAAAGTGGATTTTAGTGATGAAAAAAACTCGTTGTGGGGATTTGAGTAGTAATATCCGATTATTCTGACTCAAAATCAAGGCTAATGTAAAAACTATTTTTCAGTAATCGTATACTTTTAACAATTGTTAACAGAACATTAAGTAAAGCTCAAAAGTTAAATTCCCTCTTTTGGATCTTTGAAAAATTTACAAAACGCTCATTACCAATCGCTTATTTGCAAATTTTGTCAAAGATATCGGTAATTTAAATTTCGAGCGAGCCTAACTGGTTTTCACAACTTTATCCCCAATCTATTTCAAATATACGAAATATTACACAAACCAGGCCATTCTTTCTATCCCATTTCCCATTAAAAACCCTATTTTTGGCGGAATTTTCACTTGATGAACCTAAAAATGACGAATCTCTGACAAAAAGACGGTTCGCCAGCTTCATTCCCCCACCGATAAATCTTCTAAATCTTCCGAACTAGAATGCCAGCAACAAAAGATACAGCCACCCTCCGGAAAAAAGCTAAAAAAAGTCTCCGCCAATACATTGAGATCAAAGGAGCCAGGGGCAACAACCTTAAAAACATCGACCTGAAGATACCCAAAAACCAGTTGGTCGTCGTAACAGGGGTTTCCGGGTCGGGCAAATCGTCCATCACCATGGACACTTTGTACGCCGAAGGCCAGCGGCGCTACGTCGAAAGCCTGTCTTCTTATGCCCGGCAGTTCCTCATGCGAATGAAAAAACCGGAGGTCGACTTCATCAACGGCATCTGCCCCGCCATAGCCATCGAACAAAAAGTAAGCACCCGCAACGCCCGATCCACCGTCGGGTCGCTCACCGAGATCTACGACTACCTACGCCTCCTCTTCGCCCGCATTGGCAAGACCTACTCTCCCCTTTCGGGAAAACAGGTGAAACGACATCAGGTCACCGACGTGGTCGACTTCATCCATTCCAAAAGAGAGGGCACCAAGATACAACTCTTCATTCCGCTACAGCGAAAATACGAACGCACCGTGGCGCAGGAGTTTCAATTGCTGGTGCAAAAAGGCTTTACCCGCGTCTGGTACAAAAACGAACTCCAGCACATCGAAGACCTCCTCGAAACCGGGCAGGCTTTCCTCTCCAAACCCATTCAAAAACTAAAAGAAGATGCCATTTTGGTATTGATCGATCGTTTCGCTGTCGCTAAAAACAATACGGAAAACCAGCAACGCATTGCTGACTCCGTACAGACGGCTTTTTACGAAAGTGAGGGCGACTGCATCGTCGACATCATCAGCAGCAAATCCAAAACCAAACATAAAGCCTTCAACAACCGGTTTGAACTCGACGGGATGACCTTCCTCGAACCCAGCCACCAACTCTTCAATTACAACAATCCCTACGGAGCCTGCCCCCAATGCGAAGGCTACGGACGGGTGATGGGCGTCGACGCCAACAAGGTAGTCCCCGACACTTCCAAGTCTGTCTACGAAGGAGCCATTGCCTGCTGGCGCGGCGAAAAATCGGGCAAATTCCTGACCCGCTTCCTCAAAAACGCCCACCATTTTGATTTTCCGGTACACCGGCCCTACCAACAACTCACCAAAGCCGAACGCCAACTCCTCTGGACCGGCAACAAATACTTCTGGGGCATCGACGAATATTTTGACGAACTACAATCCAAAACCTACAAAATCCAAAACAGGGTACTCCTCGCTCGGTACCGAGGCCGCACCACCTGCCCCATCTGCGACGGTGGCCGCCTTCGCACCGAGGCCTCCTACGTCAAAATAGCCGACCAATCCATTATGGAACTGGTTGAGATACCCGTAGATGAATTGTTGGAATTTTTTAAGTCACTCAACCTAAGTGACTACGATGAAGCCATTGCCCGACGCATCATCCTTGAAGTGACCAACCGCCTGCGATTTATGTGCGACGTCGGCCTGGGATACCTCACCCTCAACCGCATCTCCTCCACCCTGAGCGGCGGCGAAACCCAACGCATCAACCTGACCCGCACCCTGGGCAGCAACCTCACCAGCTCGATGTACATCCTCGACGAACCCAGCGTGGGCCTCCACCCCAGAGACACCAGCCGACTGGTGGAAGTACTCAAATCATTGCGCGATCTGGGCAACACCGTCATCGTGGTAGAACATGAAGAAGACGTCATCAAAAACGCCGATTACCTCATCGACATGGGCCCTCAGGCGGGCATCCACGGTGGCGAAGTGGTCTACGCCGGACCCTTTAAAGACATTTACAAAAAAGCCGCTAAAAGCCTGACCACCCTGTACATGACGGAGCAAATGACCATCCCCGTACCCCAGCGCCGACGCTCTTTCACCCGGTCTATTTTCCTGAAAGGAGCCCAACAACACAACCTCAAAAACATCGACGTACAGTTTCCACTTAACACCCTGATCGTAGTGAGCGGTGTGTCGGGATCGGGAAAAACCACTTTGGTCAAGCAGATCCTCTACCCCGCTCTGCTGAAGTTTTTGGGTGAAAACTCCAAAACCCCTCCCGGCCTCCACCGCGAACTGACCGGCGACCTCAAACACATCACCCAGATTGAAATGGTCAACCAAAGCCCCATCGGCAAATCGTCGAGGTCCAACCCGGTCACCTACGTAAAAGCCTACGACACGATCCGCAAACTGATGTCGGAGCAACAACTGTCGCGCATACGTGGCTTCAAGCCGGGTCATTTTTCGTTCAACGTTGAAGGAGGTCGCTGCGAGGAGTGCAAAGGAGAAGGCGAACAGGTTGTGGAGATGCAATTCCTGGCCGATGTGCGCCTCGAATGCGAATCGTGCAAAGGGCAACGATTTCGGTCAGAAGTGTTGGAAGTCCGTTACAAAGAGAAAAACATTTTTGACATACTCAACCTGAGCATTGAAGAAGCGCTGGATTTTTTTGCCAACCAACGCGACATCATTCAAAAAATACAACCCCTCTACGACGTAGGGCTGGGCTACGTCAAGCTGGGTCAGTCGTCGAGCACCTTGTCGGGAGGAGAAGCCCAGCGCGTCAAGCTGGCCTCCTTTCTGGGCAAAGACCGCAACACGGGCCGCATCCTCTTCATTTTTGATGAGCCGACCACCGGTCTGCATTTTCACGACATCCAAAAGCTGCTCGACGCCCTCAACGCACTGGTGGAAAAAGGACACACCGTATTGGTAGTAGAACACAATATGGAGGTCATCAAATCAGCGGATTGGTTGATCGACCTGGGGCCGGAAGGAGGCAAAACCGGAGGGCACCTCGTATATCAGGGCATACCCGAAGAGGCAGTGAAGGTCGTGGAGTCCTATACAGGACAATACCTAAAGGGAAAATTGTAGAGGTGAATCTGGAATCGAAAAGAACAACTAACTAAAAAATTGGCAGTTCAATATTTATTCAAGTAGGATATGAAATATATTAAAATGAAATGTCTAATTTACGTATCGATTTTTTTATTTGGTTCATATTGTCTCAAAGGACAAGAATTGCTTATTAGACTGTACAATAAATCATTTTTCACTCTTTAATTTATTAGCACAGATCCTCCAGCAAGTACTCTTGTCTCATCACTCAGGCGATAAAAATAATTTCCTGGGGTAATTTCTGGTAGTAGATTAATTTCCAATTTGTTATTGCCAATTGAAAATACTTCGTTCCAATTTTCATAGTAAATCACCTTGCCAGTTGCATCAATGAATTCCCAATTAATCGCATTTAGCGGTTCTTGTGTTGAAAATTCGAGAAACAATTTTTCAGAAGTTGGATTGGGGAAAACCTGAATATCTTCTAATACAACAGGTAGTTTTCCTTCAATGCTACTGATCAGGTCAAGGCCAGTAATTATGCGCAAAGAACCTGTCCCATAATCACTTACTAAAATACTATCTCCATTAGTTGTAGACAAAATTCCATTCGGGTTATTAAACCGGGCAACCGATGCATCTCCGTCAACAGATCCTAAAGTGCTTCCTGCAACCAACACAAAATTTCCATCATAGTCCGTTCGATAAATTTTGTTTGAACTAAACATCGTGGCAAAAATGTAATCACCAAGGCATTCTATATATCCAATGCCTTGAGGCGTGGCTGAAATATTTACTACTAAAGACAAGCTCTCATCTGCTTCTACCTTGAAAATTCGATTGTCACTAAAGTTAGCTACGATCAATTCACCATTCTCATTATAATCCAGACCCACAGGATCATTTAATTGATTATCTGCAATGTATGGAACGACTATACCATCAAGTGTTAATTTGCTGATACTATTATTAATGGGGGCTGAAAATAATAAAGTGTCTTCATTTAACTGTTGTATCAGTCCGGAAGGGTTAGCGAGCCCATCGATCAGAACTTCTTTTGTTCCTGACGGATCGACCTTCCAAATGGTGCCTTCCCCCCATCCTACAACATATAAATTTTGATTATTATCAAATGCTAACCCATTCGGGTTTTGGATACCTGAAACAAAGGCGTTTACTGTACCGTCCGGATTTATTTTAAAAACTGAGTCTCCATTAAAATCTGACCCGTAAATAGCTCCGTTTGGGCCATATATTAAATCATCCGAAATATTTCCATCCATTAACCATGTACTTACTGTTTGGCTGGAAAGGGAATGTAAACAAGAACAAAATAGTAAGGTGAAGAGGCAGAAGTGGTTTTTCATACTATTTTTTTTAGCTTTATTCAGTTACTTATTTCTTCAAGACCTTATAATGATAGCTTCCAATTTCAAGAATATAAATACCCGCAGGAAAAGGCGACAAGTCCAATTCATATTGATTGAAATGAGTAGAATTCGTTAGAAGCGTTTCTCCTGAAATCGATGTGAGTTGAAAATCAACTTTCTCTTTAATGCCTACTTCAATTTTTATTTTCGAAAAGGTCGGATTGGGGTAAATAGTGATTTTGGGTGTTTCCGAGTCTAAAGGTTCGATACTTGTTGCTTCTATTAAACCATTAATGTCATACCTTGAAAAGAATTTCCAAATCTCATCAGAAGCATTGATATCATGATTAGTTCCAGGTCCTGTAAAGACCGTTCCAGGCCAGGTATGCATACCACCTGTTATTTTAAAATGTTCTACAGTAGTTCCAACATCTCCTCCTTCAAATATAATATGTTCAACCGTGCTCCCATCACCGGTGTTATTGTCAGGAATGACAATAGTTGTTGGATTCGTGTTCCCATTGTTATACCCTGTCCAATATTGTAAAAGATTATCGATCGGCCAGCTCCAGGCGCCTCCATCGTATGAGATTACGCCATCGTTCGTACCATGTATTTGAAGAATTGGCGTAGGGTGGGTTGGATTACAGTTATTGTAAATGAGGGGAGTCATGGAACCACCAACTGAAGCTACCGCAGCAAATTTATGACTTAATTGACAAGCTAAAAGAAAACTAAAAAAGCCGCCATTTGAAAACCCTGTAGAAAATACCCTTGTTAAATCAATATTATATTCGCTGGTCAATGAATCAAGAAGGGATTCCGTAAACCCTATATCATCTGCAGTGCTCCCTGTAGTCCAACCGCCGACACTCCAGTGCGTGTTCCCGTTGAATAAAGTACCCTGAGGATGAACAATAATAAACCCCTCTGTATCAGCAATAGTTCGAAAATCTCCATACTGCATTTGATCATTGGCCGTAAAAGTATAGCCATGAAAATTAAATACTAACGGTACGGCTGAGTTACCTGTATAATTAGCCGGTACATAAAGAATATATTCCCTTTGAAGGTTATTGTGGAGAATTGTTCCATTTATGGTTTGTTGAGAAAAACTTGAAGTTGCTAATCCAAGAAAGGAAAAAAGAATGATTAACTGTCGCATGTCAAAATATTTCTTTGAAGTGGCTAAGGGAATTTGTAAAGAATAACCTACTCATTTTACTCGCTCTTTTTCCTTTATGCTGCGTTAAAAATACTCGCCGTAGCTTAGGCTATGCCTGCGTTTTTTGCCTTGCCTAAAGAAAAAATAGCTTCGCAAAATCGGGTACCTTATTTATTACAAACTCCCTAAATAAAAAACGTTTCTTTATATTAATCGTTTCTACAAGCGGATTAGGTTGTATAAACCGGCATGTTAAATTGGATATTCTGGTATAACAACTTGTATAAATCGGCTTTTTTTGTCTACATAGGTATAAATCCGATAAATTATTCATAAAAGTTGGCGATCTTTAACATCATCATTATGAATTATTTTTTTAAAATGATTGGGTTATGGGTTTGAGCAAATACTTACCTGATGAGCAATTAAGCGAGTCGATTGAATATTTTTTCACGCTGGAACTTGAAAGAAAAAAAATATCGATAGAGCGAATTTTACCTGCAGTCTCTGATGCTTTTATTCTAAATTATGGATCACCTTTGTATGGGTATAGTGGACAAGCATTTTTCGAATTTCCAGCATTTTTCATTCATAAAGCCGATAAAAACCCCCGTAACATCAAATTTAATCATCAGGTAAAAATGGCGGGCGCGGTGTTTAAAACAGGGATGATTTCAACATTTACAAATATAGCTTTTGTAAATTCCTCTGAATTTTTAATTGACCCGGCCTTAATTTTTGGAAAAGAAATTAAGTGGTTATTTGAGGTTACTAAAGAGATAAAATCCCTGAGTGATAGCATAAAAATCGTTGAACAGTTCTTTATCAGAAAACATCAAAAGAACAGACCAGGATTAAGTCTTCTTAAAAAAGCGATACTTAAAATTACAGCATCACATGGTAGAGTAAGCATTTCGAATGTATCAAAATCCACGAATCTCAACGATAGATATGTAAGAAAACTTTTTTCGACTTATGTAGGAATAAATCCTAAGCGCTTTGGTGAAATCATCCGAATTCGAAAAGCGTTAACGCTCATACTTTATGAAAAATATTCTATTTCTGAGGCCGCTTTTTTTCTCGAATATCACGATTTGGCTCATTTCAGTCATTCTTTCAAAAGAGTTATAGGGGCATCACCCAAACACTATTTTTCTGAAAAAAATGAAATAAATCATCTTTTTTTAACACCCAACCTGCATGAAGAAGAAAAACGGGAAAGTGACTTTAGATTATGGCTGAAGGAAATGTTCTTTTAAAAAAAGGAATACAAGGAGTCGGTTTAGAAGAATTAAATCTTTATAAGTAATTTTATAAAAACCGAAATCGTATATTGATTATCAGAGAATTAACAACTAAAAACATAGATTCCATTTATCTAGTTAAGGAAAAAATTGTTAATCAGATTTCGAAATTCTGTTCAAAAGTTGAAATCAAAAATTACGATCAAGGCAAGAAAAGAATATTTTGGTTTTTTGAATCAAAAACATCTAGGCGACCAATATTGATATTTGAAAACAATTATGAATATGAAAATTATTTTCAAATTGGATTTTACGATAATAGTAAATTTGAAGAAGATATACAGAAGCTAAGTAGTATCTGGCCGGAATCTCGCAACTAATTGATAGTCAGTCAAATAAAGTGCTAAAAATGCTATGAAAATTGAATTATATTTTCTAAATTTATGCGTAATAATTTGGCAGTCAGATACATATGAATTTTAGTAAATTATTTTTTCGAGAGATTTCAACTAATAAAGATGAGAAAACGATTTGAACAGCAATTAGAAGTGAATTCACTGAGCATAGCAGATGTGGTGCTCAATTCCAGGAGCCGACATGAACTTCCTCAGTTGTTGGCCGGGTTGCAGTACATATTCGTAACACCGGAATTGAATGAAGGTGTATTTAAAGTGTTAGAAGATGAGATATTAAAAGGCAAAAAAGCGACGGGCCGGGAAGGAATGCCGCTGTGGGAGATATTAGTGTTAGGAAGCGTGCGTCACACGTTGAATTGTGATTACGATGAACTATTGGATTTGGCGAATCATCATCAGGCGGTTCGTGGCATAATGGGCGTACACAAGGAAACATCCGATTGGTTAGAAAAAAAAGTATTCGCACTTCAAACGGTTAAAGACAATGTTAGGTTATTGAATGAAGAAGCGTTGAAAAAGATTAATGAGCTGGTAGTAAAACATGGACATAAGTTGTTAAAAAAAAGCGAAGAAGAAGGCGACCAGGGAGAGGAAATATCTTTGGAATTGAAGACGGATAGTTATGTTGTAGAGACAACGATTCATTTTCCGACAGATTTAAGACTGTTGTGGGATAGTCTTTATAAATGCCTGGATGTAATATTATTGTTGAGTAAGTTGGTTCCATTGATGGGTTGGGGAAAAATAAAGGTGTGGCATAAAAAAGCTAAGAAGTCGTATAGAAAGGCCTCGATCATACACCAAAAAAAGGGTCGTGACTATAAAGTACGATTGTCAGATTCGACCCGAGCGTATTTGCGGATAGCAAGAGAGATAAGTGTGCGCATTGTTAGGACGCTTGGTGACTTAGAAGAGCATGGAGGTGGAATAAAGGTGGAATTGTTGAAAATGAGCTTAAAAATGTACCATGACTACTTGTTGAAGTTTATAGATCAGGTAGAGCGCCGAATACTGAAGGGTGAGCAAATTCCTCATTCGGAGAAAATATTTTCGATATTCGAGCCACATACAGAGTGGATAAGCAAGGGCAAGGCGGGACGCCCTGTAGAGTTGGGACATCGAGTGTTACTGACAACGGATCAATATGGTTTTGCGGCAGATCATGAGGTGATGGTAAACAAAACGGATAGTAAGCTCAAACTAAAATCAGAGGAAAGAGTAAAATTAAGAATAAAAAACAGAAAAAAAAAGGGCAAAAAAAGCTGGAAAATAGGCAAAAAAAGTTGAACGTTGCATATGGGATTAAAGTCAATAATACGATTAGCCTTATCGTCTTTGTGGTCAATGCCGAAGAAAGAGCTAATAGGTGTAATTGATGTGTTAAGAAAGAAGTATCTGCTGTTAGAAAAAGAAAAGGCGAGTTTAGAAAAGGAGGTTGATCGACTAAAAACAGAGTTAGCTCGTCGTAAGGAATCAGAAGAGAAACAGAAGATAAGGGTTGTAAATGAGCAGGCGAACAAGCCGAGTTCAAAGCAGGCAGAATGGGAAGAAAAGGGGGTAGGAAATGATGGCAATGGAAAGAAGAAAGGTCGAGGCAAAAAAAGGAGGAAAGGATCTGGGAGCAAGCCAAAAAAGAAGATGATTACAAAGCGAGAGAAGACCAAATTGGATCGGTGTTATAAGTGCGGAAAAGATTTGAGTAAAAAAGGGGAGTTGAGTAGTCCAACAGTAAGAATAATAGAAGACATACCGGAAGTGCCTGTAAAGTTAGAAGTGATAGAGGTAGAGCAGCAAAAGAAGTATTGCGACAATTGCCAACAGGTAGTAACAGCAAGTACAGAGTTTGCAGTACCAAGGATGAATGTAGGAATAAATACGACAATAACAATAGTATACCTATGGATTTTTGCCTGCATGTCGCTGTCAAGAATATCGGGTTACCTGAACGATTTTTTCAATCAGTCACTGAGTACGAGCGGGATTTCAAAACACTTGATAAGAATAAGCACGATCCTCAAACCGGTGTACGACCAAATACTGGAAGAGGTAAGACAAAGTGAAATACTACATGGAGACGAAACAGGCTGGCGAGTCAACGGAATAAATTGGTGGTTATGGGTGGTAGGAAATTTTCAATGGGCCTATTATTTGATAGATAAGTCAAGAGGCAAAGATGTAGTGCGGAAAATTCTGGGACAAGTGTTTGTAGGTGTATTAGTGGTAGACGGATGGAGAGCTTACCTTTCAGTCATTTGTGAACAGCAAAGTTGTATGGCACATCTGTTAAGAAAAATAAGGAAACTATATGTGGCTTTCCCTCGCTTAAAATCAGTAATGCGATTTTACATAACATTTAGAAAAATACTGCGAGACGGAGAAAAACTTCAATCTCAAAAAGAGCAATTAAGCGAAGTTGTTTTTGACAGGAAACTGCAGCGGCTACATCAAAGATTGGAGGGTTTACTGAACTGGAAAAACCCAAATGATATATTGAAAAGCATCATTAAAAAAGTTCGGAATCAGCAACCTCGAATATTGACTTTTGTCAAGCACCCTGGAGTACCCTGTCATAATAACTATGGGGAGTATCTCATCAGAATAGGAGTACTGAAAAGAAAGGTATCCTTTGGAAGTAAATCAGCCAAAGGTGCTCAGGCTTATGCTATATTGTTGTCCATTTACACCACCTGCAAGCTTAGAAAAATATCATTTCCACACTTTCTCAAGATTAGTTTGAAGCACTATTCCAAATTTAGAAAACCACTACTCATTAAGGAATATGAACAATTGATGCAAAATTCATCGACTAAAGTCGCTGCTTAAATTGTTTCAACTTCTGAGAATAGTTTGAGCTTACAACGGATAAAGAGGTTCCCATAGAATTGGGTGAGAGGTTGGCAAAGCGATATGCGAAAGGATACAAGCTGTCAAGTATAAGTTTTGATCGCGGATTTTTTTCCGGGCCAGCGAAGAAGGCCTTGTCAAAAATATTTGATCAAGTGATAATGCCAAAGGCAGGGAAAAAATCAGCACTAGAACAGAAGGAGGAAACACAACCCGAATTTCAGTATAAAAAAAGAAAACACAGTACCATAGAGGCGAACATAAATGAATTGGAACATTGTGGAGCAGACAGGGTACCTGATAAGGGCCTTAAAGGTTTCAAACGATATGTGGCCATGAGCGTGTTGGGCTACAACATAAAGAGGCTGGGCAAAGTAGTGAAGTCGGAGAACTTGCTACCCACCATTGTGCCGTTGAACGGCAAGGCAGCAGCCTGATATGGGTTAATATTGTGACAAAGCAGTGGAGTGGTCTGCCCTGTAGTCCCGTAAATGTGTTGTTATGGGCTTAATCAGCCCCTATTTCCATCAAAGAACAAATTTGGACGTATAATTTTCGGAATCGTCCGGCTGAGTGCAGAGCGGATATTGGCAAAAAGTGAAAAATGGGGCGTTTTCGGTCAGATACTAAGTAAGAAGGAATAATGCTGTCACTAATAACTAAGTTTTCGTGGTGCGACGTGAAAAGTCGCTTTATAATACTGTTAAACCATCGGAAGAACAACAATTTTACATAGCCTGTCCCGCAAGGCGGGAAGTTATTCAAAGGTGGATTTAACCTGATGTGCTACCATCAGTTTCCTACTTCGGGGTGCGTCACTAGTAATGGTGGGGTGCTAAGCCCGAAGAACAACAAAGCTCCTCCCGATTGATCTGGATCGGGATAAGTGGCGACCGTGAGGTCAAAGCGAAAGCTGCTAGTCTTTTGCGGTAGGAGGAAGCGGAATGAATGGTATGCGTAATATATGTGAATCACCGTAAGCCTCGTTACTTAGGAACGGCGGAAAAGACTATATACGCCGTAGTCAAAAAGACGAGAGGTAGGGTCATGGAGTTCACGAACTCACCATGCGTAGTCCCTGTTTCTGACCCTTAGGAGTCAGAAAGGAAAATTCCTCCGGGGTAGAGGTGGACGCTAACCCACTCAGTATTAAAAGCGAAACACGGTAAGCCTGTATCGTTCTCCTTTTAAGGAGTAGGAAGGAAGTAATTCCCTACGATGGCGGTGCAGGTAAGGGATGCTGGAGAAAGCGAAGGCCTTGTTGTAATGATGAGGATAGGAGTTGAGATTGATCATTGGGGTAAAACAAAATCAATCAACATTACTCCCGGCGAAAGCCGAGCCGACTTCCGGCAGGTGCTCAATTACGAGAACGGTGTACGAACGACTTTATCTGGGTCAGAGCAGTGGAAGTCAGGAGTTATTTCAACCCATGAATAGCTGACTGGCTGTGCCAACAGAATCATTAGTATAACCGGGGCAAATGTAAGGTTGATGCTTTTTTAACCGGGCTGATGGTAGTCATTTTGACATCTATTATCGTAAAATCGAGTAGCTTACACTATTCGGTGCGGTGATCACAACCGTTATGAGTGCTTGAGCAGATTACTGGGAAACTAGTTCGGTCTGTTCTGAGGGGGGAAAGGAGGGGCAACCCTCCCGACCTACCCGACCGGTCAGCACAGCCTGTCCCGTGAATAAACCCAGCATGAAAACGCTGTCGTACCATACCCATCGGCAGGCAATAGAACTCAACCACGACGTTTGCCTCGCTTCGGCCGTTTCTTCTTTTTCGGTTCCTTCTTTTTTATATTTAACAACTCGTTGAGGCCCAAAATAAAGCCCAGGTGCCAGGATGCAGGGGTATAATCCAATTGCTTGTCGCCAAATGGAGAGCTCATCCAGTTTCGGCTAACGAATCCTCTAAACTTTTCATTGCCAGCGCGAAAACGGATCGACGACTCTATAAAAGTATATGGATCATAGACGTTGATGGCAGCAAGATCTTCCAGACTCTGCTCGGATATTCTGCCAAAGACCTTGCCGCTGGTATAATCGAGCCAAACGCCCCGAAGCGTATAGCTCAACCCCAGAAAGGAGCCCTGGTAATGAATCCCGCCTTGCAGGAAAAAACGCCGCCCTTCAATCGTGGTGAGGCCGCCGTTGAAATAGGATCTTCGGCTCTTGATCTGGCCATATCCCAGGTAAGCGTCAAAGGTAAGGCTATTGGGTAGGTCAACAGCGCCTTCGCCTTTTTTATGTGTTTTGGTCATAATGGTCTTGGTGAGGTAGGTACCTATTGCTCCTTCTACATCGTAGACGTTGAAGCGGCGGCTGAAGTCGTAAAAACTGCTTTGGTTCCCAAAATCCCGCTCTGCCCTGGTCATTCCAACCTGAAAATAGCTGATGGACAGGCCCAGATGTTCAATGGGGCTGTAACCGGCCTGCAGGTGAAAGTTCAGTTCGTCCGATTCGAGTACGCCGGCTCCGGCGCTGGCTTTCAGGTCGCCACTTTCTGAGAGTACCAACAAGTTCGGTTCAGGCGGCACATATAGAGAATGGGTGCAGGAAGAAATGGTAGCTGCTGTTAACAATAAAATTGCAAAACGATGTAGAGCAGCTATATTTAATGTAAAATTGGGAAGACTCATAAGTTGAAAAGTTGATGGGTTGATTTTTCGCGTTTCCCGAAAGGGAGCAACTCTGTGCTTAAGTAAGGCTCAAAAATCCACTGCCGATTGGTTTTTCGAGCAAGCCTAAACCAACATTGCCGGACAGTAAATCGGGTTGCTGTCCGGCAATGCAAAAGAAATGTTAGAATCAGACTAATTATTTAAATGGATCGGAGTATTTCACATCGGCAGCCAATTTATCGTCGGTGAAGGTATGGAGGAATGCCAGCAGTGCCTCCCTGTCTTGTTGATCAAATTCCATGCGAACGGGCTGGCCGTCAACGAATGATTTTAACTGAAAGGAAAGGTTGGGATGATCCTGGACCCCGGTGCTGTAATGGTCGAGTACCTCTTCGAGGGTATTGAAACGGCCATCGTGCATGTAGGGCGCCGTAAGTGCAATGTTGCGAAGGGTAGGTACTTTGAAGACGCCATTTTCGTAGGTATTCCCTGAGAGATCACCGATACCCTTGTCATCGTATGCCTCGTCCAGTCCATTGTTGGCCTGAAACTCGCCGGGCATTCCGTTGATGTTACCGTGGCAGGAGGCGCAGTTTTGCAGGAAGATGGCCCTACCCTCGTTTTCCAGGGTGGAGAGACCTTCCAGGTCAGAATTTTCGGCATTAGCCAGGGTGCCGTTTTTGTTGAAGTAGGTGGAGAGTGCTTCGTCGTACTTGGAGTCGAAACTACCGATGCTGTTGACGAATTCGCTGATGGCGTCCAATACATTTTCATCATTGGCAGTGCGCTTACCATAAGCTGCAATTAGCAGGGGTTCGTAGTAGGGTTGATCGTTGACGGCATCGACCACTTCGTGCATTTCCATATCCATTTCCAGGGGGTTGGCCAGGGTCTGGATGGATTGCTCCTGTACGGAAGCGGCGCGGTTGTCCCAAAAGAAAGGTACCAGCCCTATGGTGCGACTGCCGTAGTATTCGTTGAAACTAAATACGGAGCCCAATGCCAGCGAATTGCGGGAAGTTTCGCGGTTGGCCACGCCCAGACTAAGGGCCCGGTTGTCGGCAAAGCCCGCCCGCTGGTCGTGACAAGAGGCGCAGGAAACCGATCCGTCTTTCGACAATTTCTTATCGTAGAAAAGTACCCGCCCCAGGGTAGCCAGGTCTTTGTCGAACGGCAGCGAATTTCGGGTATAATAGCTCGGAAAGTTATTGACGTACGACATGGGCGTGGAGGGAATGTCGAGGTATTCGGACATCATTTCGTACTCGCCGTTTTCGCCGTAGTAGTAGTATTGAATGTCGGCTCCTTCTTTGGTACAAGAGGAGAGTGCCAGGAAAAACAGTGCGGCCAGTAGTAGAGACAGTCTGGTTCTCATGATATTAATTTTTGAATTTTTTGTTGTGACACAAAGTTAGGAAATATGGTTTGGTAAAGCTCAAAAAACCTTTATCAATTTGGGGGTTAAACGCATGTAAGGTAACAAAAATATATGAATTGTCCTTTTTAACAGGTTCGTTATTTATATAATACGGGTAAAATACCCATTTCGTTGGGTGAATTCCGATTTTATTACCCCATTTCCGTCATTTTTACGGTTCAAATATACGGCCGCATGTCAGCCCATTAGAATTAAAATCCGCTTTTCATACATTTTTTTTTATTGAATATCAATTCTGGTTTGGCAATTTGATATATTATCCCTACTTTTAATGCTACTCTTAAATCTTAACTAAAACTCCCATCCGCTATGAAAAAAATTTACGTTTTCTCTGCCCTGCTCGTTCTTTTCTTACTTGGTACCGCCGCCAGCTACAAAGCCAGCATTACGACTTCGCCGCCTCCCCCACCCCCGACCGACTCGACTGTACTGATCCTGCCCGACGAACATTACGAATACCGGAATATTCCTTTCCCCGATCATGTATTGCTGCCCAATGGTTGGAGCGGTGGCTCTATTGACACTTCATTGGTCGACCAAATCACCAATGCCGGAGCCACACTGGGCCGCGTTTTGTTTTACGACAATATCCTATCCATCAATCAAGACCAATCTTGTGGTTCTTGTCATTTGCAAGAGCGTTCCTTTGCCGACAGTGTCGCTTTTAGTGCAGGCTTTGAAGGGGAGTTGACCACCCGCAACACCCTCCATCTCAACGACCTGGGTTATTTTCCGGAGGATGGCAATGGCCTGTTTTGGGATCTGAGTTCGCCCACGCTTCAGGAGGCCGTGACTCTGCCCATCATCAATGAGGCGGAGCTGGGGCTGAGTTTATCCGAATTGGTCGACCGGTTGAACGCCACCGATTATTATCCACCCCTCTTTGAAGAGGCCTACGGATCGACCGAGGTCACGGAAGAAAAACTCGCCAATGCGCTGACCCAGTTCATCGCTTCTATCCGCTCATTTGAATCGAAATTCGATGTGGGTGCTGCCGTTAATTTCCAAAATTTCACCCAAATTGAATCGCTGGGCCAGTCCTTATTTATCACAAATTGTGAGATATGCCATAGCCAGTCGGGACATTTTGGTATTGATGCATTTGAACTGATGCCTCCTTTTTTTCTGTTTAATAACAATGGCCTGGAAGAGGAATATACAGACCAGGGCATGGCAGAATGGAGTGGCGTCGAAGAACACGTGGGCGTATTTAAAGGTCCTTCCCTTAAAAATGTGGCGGTCACCGCTCCTTATATGCACGATGGCCGTTTTGAAACGCTGGAAGAAGTCGTTGATTTTTACAGTGATGATGTGTTTAATCACCCCAACTCGCTGTTTTCCTGGTTTATGCCTTTGCCTTCCTTTGAAGAATCGGAAAAGACCGCTATCGTCGCTTTCTTACAGACTCTGACCGACGATAACCTCCTGACCAATCCCATGTGGTCGGATCCTTTTGTGACGATCACCACCAGCACCGACGACATTCCCGCGCCGCTTCTTACTGCAAGAATATATCCCAATCCTATGGTCGATCATACCATGCTTTATTTGAATAATCCCGAGGCCCGGCAGATCGACCTCCGCCTTGCTACCACCGAGGGGAAATCGTTGCGACAATGGACGTCTACCTCGGCTGAAATCCTAATTGAAAGAGACCAACTGGCCGCAGGAATCTATTTTCTGACCATCCAACTGGATGGAAAGGTGCGTAGTTTGCGGCTGGTGGTGCGTTGAAAACGACCAAAGGCCAAACTTTTCAGGCTTTTCCTTATCAAACTTTCCAGGTTATAAAAACCTGGAAAGTTTAAAGGGCCTGGAAAGTTTGAAAGAAAGTTTAAAACCTGAAAAGTTTACATTACCTTAGCACCAAATTACTTACCCAAACTGTACCTGCCATTATCCGGTTGTGGTGCCTACAGCAATCTGCCATTCTTTTTGACTACCCTGCCTACCGGCAGCAATTAATAATTATTAATCAATAATTAATTAATTATTTATTGACCCCATCATCATCCCATTTTCTAAAAAATTTAAAACAACAAAACAATGATGAACAAACTGTTTACCTGCTGCCTGGTACTGCTACTATTTCCTCTGGCAGATGTGATCGCCCAGGTCAACTACAATGCCCAAACGGTCAACCCGCCCTATACGGGTGTATTCCGGCCAGGTGTCAATACGGGTTTTTTCCCTCTCTGGTCCAATCAGGAATTGGGCGACATCATCGCCGGCAATCCTGCCAACGGCGTAAAAGGGGTCGGAGGTAAGGTCACCCGCCCGGTACTTGCGGAAAGCGTGCTGGAAATTTTCGGCTACGACCTACTGATCGACGATTTTGAATACTGGCAAAGCCTGGGCATGGGTGAGTTTACGGCCACCCTTACCGGACCGGTAGATTGGCACCGCGACCTCACCGAATACTGCCCCGGCAACACCTCCGAACTTTTCAGAAACCTATACACCCCCATCTGGGACGGCGGTACCAACGGCACTCCCTACAACGACGAAAATTACTTCGCCGCCTACGTTTACAAAACCGTAAGTATGTACAACCAGTACGTCCGCTTCTGGGAAATTTGGAACGAACCCGGCTTCGACTTTGCCGGCGTAGGCTGGCGCGAACCCGGAGACCCCGTCGGCAACTGGTGGGACAACGACCCCGAGCCCTGCGACTACATACTCCGCGCTCCCATCGAACACTACGTACGTACCCTGCGCATTGCCTACGAAGTGATCGAAACCATCGCCCCCGAAGATTTTGTGACCGTAGCCGGCTTCGGTTATCAGAGTTTTCTCGACGCCGTACTGCGAAATACCGATAATCCCAATGGCGGCGGGGTGACTGCTGAATACCCACATGGCGGCGGGGCCTACATTGAAGTGCATGGCCTCCACTCCTACCCCCATTTTGACGGAACGACCTTCCTCAACAATATTAACTTTTTCGAGCGTCATTCCGACCGGGCCGCCCAGGGGCTTTTGTATCGAAGAGATTTTTTCCAGGAAATTTACGACGACTATGGCTACGACGGCAACACTTATCCCAAAAAGCACACCATCGCCACAGAGATGAACGTGCCCCGCGAATTTGCTGGCGGTGAAAACTTCTTCGCCACCACCCTCGGTCAGCGCAACTACATCATGAAGTCCTTCGTCACCGCCATCTTAAATGATGTGTATCAATTTCACATATTCGGATTGCAGGATCAGCCCGGTTCCGGTTCCGGCTTCGACAAGATGGGACTCTACGTCGATCTCGACAATACCAGCCCTTACAATCAGGTGAGAAACCCCGAAGCCACTGCCGTGAAAACTACCTCCGATATGCTTTGGCAAACCACCTACGATGCCACCCGGACGGCGCAGATGAACCTGCCCTCCGGGGTGAAAGGATACGCCTTCCTTAGGTCGGATGGCATCTACGTGTACATGTTGTGGGCGGAAACGACCATCGACCTTTCCGAGTTTGCGCAAGGCACTTACAGCTTTCCTGCCAGCTTTGGATATACCACCCTCGACCGGTATGAATGGGACTACAGCGACACCGGCATCATCACCTCCAATCCGGTCAACAACATTTCGCTCGACGCTACTCCCATCTTTTTGGTAGAAGAAACGGGAGGCGGCACCACCATTACGATGACCTGCCCCGACAACATCGTCGAGATCGTCGCTTCCGGAGCGGGTGGCGCTACCATCAACTGGAGCGATCCCTCCGCCTCTACCAACTGCAACAACGGATCGGTAAGCGTCAACCAAACCGGCGGCCCCGACAATGGCAGTTTCATACCGCTGGGCAATCATGTGATCACCTATACCGCCACCAATACCTGCAACCAACAAACCACCTGCTCATTCACCGTAACGGTATCAGAAGGGTCGGGCGGCAACTACTGCGCTGCCAAAGGTACAGCACCCTGGCAGGAATGGATAGCCGGTGTGGCTGTGGCCAATGTCGATAACCCTTCCGGGAAATGCGATACCGAGTGCGGCTACGGCGACTGGACCAGCCTCACTATTGAAGTCAGCGCAGGCCAAAGTTATAACACGACACTTACACCGGGCCTGAGTTGGTCGGGACATGATGCGGACCTCTACTGGCGCATCTGGATCGACTTCAATCAGGACGGCGACTGGACCGACGCCGGAGAAATGGTACTGGAAGAATACGGCGACAACCAGGTGGTCAATGCCAGCATCAGCATTCCAGGTTCTGCCTCCGAGGGCATCACCCGGATGCGCGTTTCCGCAAAAAAAGGAAGTTATGCCACTCCTTGTGAAACCTTTCAGGAAGGAGAAGTAGAAGATTATTCGGTCGACATAGGCGGTGGTACCGGCTGCAATGTGGGGGATCCGTGCAACGACAACGACCCCTGTACCACCAACGACCAATACGACGCCAACTGCAATTGTGCAGGCACCTTCCAGGACAGTGACGGCGATGGCGTCTGCGATGCCGAAGACCAATGCCCCGGCTTCGACGACAACATGGACGACAACAACAACGGCATTCCCGATGGTTGTGAAGGCGGAGGTGACTACTGTGCTGCTTCGGCCGATGCTCCCTGGCAGGAATGGATCGCCGGCGTGGCGGTAGCCAATGTCAACAACCCTTCCGGGAAATGCGACACGGAATGCGGCTACGGCGATTTTACCAACCTGACCGCTAACCTCGACGCCGACCAGTCATACAACATTACACTTACACCTGGCCTTAGCTGGTCGGGACATCCGGCAGACTTTTACTGGCGCGTATGGATCGATTTCAATCAGGACGGCGACTGGACCGACCCCGGCGAAATGGTACTCGAAACCTATGGCAGCAACCAGGTAGTAAGCGAAAACATCGCCATTCCGGCCAACGCGATGGAAGGAGTCACGCGCATGCGCATCTCCGCCAAAAAAGGCGCTTATGCCACCCCTTGTGAGAGCTTCCAAAACGGAGAGATTGAAGACTACGGCGTATTGATCACCGGAGGTGGCCCAGGTGGCACCTATTGTGCTTCTGCTGCCGACGCCCCCTGGCAGGAATGGATCGCCGGCGTCGAATTTGCCGGTATCAACAATCCATCGGCAAAATGCCACCTCGGTGTTTGCGGTTATGGCGACTTTACCAATCTGACCGCTATGGTCATGGCCGGCGATGATTACAACATTACACTTACACCCGGGCTGAGCTGGTCGGGCCAACCCGCTGATTTTTACTGGACGGTATGGATCGATTACAACGGCGACGGCGACTTCAGCGACGTGGGTGAAACGGCTTTCCAACAATACGGCAGCAACCAGGTGGTCAATGGAATCATCTCCATCCCCTCCAATGCCAATGGGATGACCACCCGGATGCGAATAGCAGCTAAGAAAGGCGCCTTTGCCTCTCCTTGTGAAAGTTTTGGACAGGGGGAAGTGGAGGATTATTCGGTCAGCATATTGGGTTCGGGGCCCACGCCGCTGCAAAGCCAACTGGAAGAACAACGGCGGGCGCGGGTGCTGGAAGTGTTCCCCAATCCGATGTATGGCGCCAGTTTGTTTGTCAACCTGACGGGGTATGAAGGGCTGCCGGTACGTTTGGTATTGACCAATCAATTGGGACAGACCGTATTGGAATGGCCGATAGACGAAGTCAACCGCTCCGTTGTGGAATGGCAGACGGGCGAGCTGCAAAGCGGATTTTATACGGTGAGTTTGATTGCGGATGTGGGCAAGCGGAAGTACGCGCAGTTGGCGGTGGTGTCGGGGAAGTAGGTGTAGATGAATGTTTTTGTGAGGAAGGAGGTTCCTTTGAGGAACCCCCTTCCTTTTTAAAGCAGTTTTTTTTAATTTAGGTGTTAATTGATTAATATTTGTAATTCTTCCTCGGGCATCGTTTAATTATCTACGGACACATCGACAACTGCCGCTGAAAGACTTATTGATGTTGAATTGATCGCCAAGGTCGAAGAAATGTCCCCAGGCAATGATGTAAGTGACTTCAGTAGAACTCCAATAAGTTCCCTCTGGCATTTCATTATTACCGCTTGTACCACCTGGCCCAAATTTTTCATACATAGCATTGAGTTCTTCCTTTGCAGGCAAGTACCATTCACAACCCGTTGTAGCGGCCAGTTCGGCACATATCCCGGCTGCATAGGTGTTTTTATCCACATTTTGCCCATCGTAATGATCCACTATAGTACTTGTGTTACCCTGACCATCCCAGTCATCCGTTGCACTAAGAAGTGTAAAATCTGGGGACCATTGTATACCAGAGTTATCGTCCATAGCATTTAAATAGATAGTGTAGGTTTCTTGACCTGTGTTTACTTCTACAGAAAGCAGTCCCTCGGTGGAACAACCGTCACAATCGCTATCGGCTCCGTCTACATCGCCGTCGCAGTCGTCATCCATATTGTTGTCGCAAATCTCCGGAGAACCTGGGTTAATGGCCGCATTCGTATCATCACAATCCGTTTCACTGCATCCATTAGGTATATCAAAATATCCGTCGCCATCCATGTCTACCGCATCGCCATGGGCTTGGTGGGCGGATACTGCATTTTCATTGATGGAAATCACATGCCAAGTATCGTTGTCCTCGTCATAATGGCATATATCGATCAAATCAGAACTCCTTGTAGTGACAGTGTTATTGTCATGGATTTCAGAAAGCGGTAACTCATCTATTGTACTTTCTTTTTCACAGGCGGTAAAAAAGAACAGTGTTAGAAACAGAAAAGACCATAATAAATTTTTCATTGTTTTTTTTATTTAGTGATTAGAAAATAATAATCATTTTGGCAATGTAAAATTAGGTCGAAAACCAGATGGAGTCCCAAGTAAATGCGTGGTTGGTATTACTTTTTGATTGGATGGTCAATATATCAAGGCAAGATTGTATTAATAGTTTCTAAAAAACGGACTTCCCTTCCTGCGGCAGGCGGGTGCACAAATACCACAAAAGGTCGTCAGGTTGGCAGAATATGAATCTTATTCCTTGCAGTTGGCGAGTTGGCTATTAGGGCGTCACGCCAAAGGCGTGACTTTTAGCTTCCCTCTAACGCGTAAGAGGGAAGCTAAAACCAAAAAGCCCAAGGGCGCCTTAATGCCGATAGTTATCGGCACCAATAGCCAATATTTGGTACCGGCTTTGCCGGGTTAGGGAGTTAGGCGAATAAATTCGCCGACTACGTTGGAATAGCGGCCATAGACCGCTGTGACAAATGGTCCGTTGAGAAAGGACAAGGGGTCTAGTTCGCTTTGGTAAACCACTCCTCGCCAACGTCCCGTCAGCAGGATGCGGGCCACTTCGGCCATTGGGGCTGCTGTGGTCGATTGGATGGCGCGTAAAGTCTGACGGCCAATCTTCATGGGTTCAATGCGATACGATTTTTCTATGGCTCGGAGTACTCCCCGGTGGTCTCTGCCTTTTGCGCAAGCGTACACGATCACAAAGTCGTCTTCGACGGTGGGAATGTTGTCGAGCATGGTTTGTTGGAGATGGGATATCCGGTCGGTTCCAGCGGGGGTGTTAGCCAGTACTTGTTGTACCCATTGGTAATGGCCGGGATAGCGGAGGGTTTTGTAATCGAGGTCTTTTATTTTTTCGGCGAAAGCCTGAGGAAGATCGGCAGCACCCCCTGAAGTGAGATTGTCTTCATAGGCTACCCCATCGATGAGGATGGTTTCTCTTTCCGAAAGGGCGGGCAGGTTTACAATTTGGTGGTTGCGTACAGCGATGGCGTCTTTGACGTATTCGGTGGCCACGCCAATGGGACTCCAGGTAAAACCATAGAAATGGGGCGCCGGTGCATAACGGGTAAGGGCGCCAACTTTCATGGAGAGCTTGTCGATGGTATTTACGCCATGTTCGCGGCAAAAGGTTTTGAAAAGCATATTGCCCAACACGTTGATGAAACCGGGAGCGAGGCCCGTTTGTACGACGAACCCAGTTGAGGCATCTTTGGCAATATTTACAACTTCATTGGTTTCTTTGACATACTCGGTGAGGTTGACGTAGTGGAGGCCGTAGTCGCGGGCCAGGCGGGCGATGCGGGGTGCCTGGCTTCCGGGCAGGCAGTCGAGGACGATCTCTGAATCCTCAAAAATGTCGATCATCGTTTGGTCGGCTCCTTCGCGGGGCATGGTGAAAGCGGTGGCCACCCCATCGTGCCCCAAGCCGTGGTGTATCCAGCGGACAGCGTCGAGGGCCGTGGCTTCGTATACGTCGCCGAGGAAGAGCTGCGCATTGAGGTCTTTGTCGTTGGCGAGGATGAGGCCTACTGCCCGGCCGATGCCACCGGCTCCCACGATGGCGATGTTTCTTGTCTTAGACATGGTATTATAATTTTTGGTATTGTTTAGGTTGAGACAAATTTTGTTCCTGATTTTGGTAGCACCAAATGATCGTGCAACCGGGTTGCAAAATTAGCTTTTTTAGCGAAAGCGGAAAGTGGAAAAACGGGAAAAAAGAAATACTGTCAAGTGGGAGGCGCAGCCGGGGTTTTATCCTTTGGACTGTTGCAGTTGACGGAGTTTTTCTGTTTGGTTGGTTCGTTGGTAGACGTCTTTGAGGGCCTCGATCACTTTTCGGTCGTGGGCATTGAGGTGCTGGGTGGCTTCGAGGGTTTTGATGGTTTTTTGCATGAATTGGGCGTAGTCTTGCTGCTGGGGAGCATCGGGCGCCATGGTGACAACCTTGTTGTAGTAAAGGGCGGCGAGGTTGTAGACGTAATCAAAGCTCGACGGTTGCAAGGCAATGGCTTGCTGGTAGGCTGCTTCTGCCTTTTGGAAATAGGTTTCGGCTAGTCTGCTGCCTGAAACGGCATCGTAAAGTGCATTCCAGGCCATTCCCTGGATGAAATAGAAGCGGGGCACCTCCGACTGATCGATCAGGGGCAATTTATCATCGATCAGGTGGATGGCCTCTTCATAGTCTTTATGGGTCATCAACCAGTGTAGTTTGTGGCGGATCAGAGTGGACGATTCCGGGTATTTGACCAGGGCCTGGTTGAGGATTTTTCCTGCTGGTGCCGGTTGGTCCAGGGCCATCAGCATATTGTAGTGGTCAATGAACATCTGCTCTTCCGATATGCCCTGCCATTGGAGGGTTTCGTACAGGGATCTGGCCTCGTGGCTTCGGCCGGTAAGTTCGGCGGCCCAGGCGGTGAGGTAAATGAGCATGGTGTCCATTTGATAGGGGGTGTTTTCGGGAATGTATTGTTGGACAAAGCGGTCGCAGTTTCTCGCCCATTGGAGGTTGAGATAGAACCGTTCGTAATTGTTTTGTTGGTCTGCCCCCGCGGCCGATTGCAAATAGGAAAAGGCCATTTCTTTGAGGAAGCGGTGCAGCCCTCCGATTTGCCGAAAGGCCTTTTCGCTGTATTCGGATCTGGTGTACTTAGCGGCATTTTGAAAAGCGGCTATGCCTTCGAGGAGTTGGTAGGAATGCTGGCGGTACAGGTCGTTGTCCCATTGGGTATTGGCCTCTTCAAAGTATTGCTGAGTAAGTGCTTTTCCTTTGAAATACCATAGGGCGGCTTTGAGTTCGGGATCAACGGTTTTGTCCAACTGTCGATTGATGAAGGTGGTGGCTTTTTGGTAGGATTTATGGTCGAGATACTCCCTGGTTTTTTCAACGACGGCCTGTTGTGCAGCCAGGGCAACAGGAAACAACAACAGGAAAAAATAAATTGGGTATCTCATAAACAGGAGGCTGATTCGAGGCTCCACGCTATTACAGACGTTGATTTGGTCGAATAGTAACCAATTCGAGTCGGCAAAGCTATACAGATTTACCATCAATCAAAAACAGGATTTGTGTTATTAGGATGGGTTGGAGGGAAGATATGTTCAGGGATTATAAAATCAAAACGTCGACATTAACAAATCGGTTTTGGCTTACATTAGACAAAGATACTATATTTTTTTAATTGTTTATTAGCGCAATAAGCAATTAATTTTATTTAATAAGTTAATTGTCTAACCAATAGATACTGGGCTACAACTGCTTGTGTTTGTGGTAGATAGCCATCAGTTTTTCAGCCGCCTGAAAGGGGGTAAGTTCGCCTTCGGCTATGGCTTTTTCCATTTGGGGCAGTGCTTTTTGGATGGCTGGGAGTTGGAAAAAGGCCGTTTTCAGTTCGTTTTCAATGGTTTGGTACAGCCAGTATTGGTTTTGAAGTTGGCGTTTGGAGGGGATGTAGTTGTCGTTTTGACGAAATGATTCCAGCAGTGAAAGGATTTCTGGAATCCCCTTACCCGTGGTAGCCGAGCAAGTGCGCACCTGTGGTTGCCAGCCACCGGGTTTTATGGGATAGAGGCGCAAGGCAGCCTGATAGCTTCTCTGTGATTGGCGGGCCAATTGTTCGCGGCCACCGTCAGATTTGTTGATGACCAGTAGATCGGCCATTTCGACGATCCCTCTTTTGATGCCTTGCAATTCATCACCGGCGCCGGGGAGGAGGAGGAGGAGGAAAAAATCGGCGATGTTGTAGATGCTGACCTCTGATTGGCCCACCCCCACGGTTTCTATCAGAATACGGTTGTAGTCGGCGGCTTCGCAGAGCTCAATGACCTGGCGGGTGCGGGGAGCTACGCCGCCCAGGTTGCCGGCAGAAGGGGTTGGTCGTACAAAGGCGTTTTGGTGGGTGGAGAGTTGGGGCATCCTGGTCTTGTCGCCGAGGATGCTGCCTTTGGTCAGTTGGCTGCTGGGGTCGATCGACAGGACGGCTACTTTATGGCCCTGTTCGAGGAGGGCTACCCCGATGGTTTCGATAAACGTGCTTTTGCCGACGCCGGGGCTTCCGGTGATACCGATGCGAAAGCCATCAGCAGTGGTCGGGGCAGCCATTTTGTGCAGCAGCTCGTGGGCTTGTCGGCGTTGGTTGGGGTGAGTACTTTCGATGAGAGTGATGGCTTGCGCCAAAATGGAGCGGTCGCCTGCCCGGATGCCCTGGAGGTAGTCGTTTACCGAAAGGGGTGGTCTTTTGGGCCGCCTCTTTTTCAGGTTGGGATTGACCTCTTTTTTGGGATCACCGGGATTGGAAGGGTTGTTTTTCAAAATCGTTAATGGATTTAAGGAAGGTTAAAGTCGGTTGGCCCGAAAATCCGCTCTTTTTTAACACATATGTAAGTAATTAGTTATCAGCAAGTTAAATGTTAATTAGTTTAACAAAAAATAGTCAAAAAGGCTATCAAAGGTTAAAAATCCGCTAATGGGAGCAAGTTACGGCAAAAGGAGCGGAAGGGAGTGGATCGGTTGAGTTTTTATGGTTAGTATTGTGTAAAAATAATGGGTTATTATTTCCATTTTCGGGGAGGTTGAGCGTATAGAATTGGGAGGCTGATGTGCTGATGATTGATGTGTTGATGATTGGTCCCGAAGCATCCAGATCGCTATCGGGAGGGACGAGGTTATGCTGACTTTGTCAATTTTGTACCTGCTGACTTCGACTGCGCTCAGTCAGAGAGCTGCCGCTGGTTGAGCGGAGCCGAAGCCAGCGGAGAAAGACCGTATTCAACCCCGACAATTCCTACTTTTTTATAATTATCAGAAGGTGGCGGGCAGTGTAGCAATCATTATTCTTTAACAGGTAATTGCTCATGACAACTCTTACTATCTGCCTGCGCCTTCTTTTTTTAGTGACCAAACCGGGCTTTTTTCATCTTAATAGCAGTTGTCTTTTTTTGTGTAAAGCAACATTAACAAAACATTTAGTAATTTTGCGCGAAATTTAAGCAGCTCCGACCCAACACCTGGCGTTTTAGAGACGTTTGTAGGAATGAAATAAAGAAAATCAAAATCCTTTTGTGAATATTATTATCACCTACCTGTCCTTGTTGTTTTTCCAACTATTTGCCGTCCTGACCCAACATGCTGGCGCAATTTTAGCGAAAGCGACGCTGACAGGTATATCCATTAACCATAAATTATAGAATAGAAAATGAAAAATCTTTCTTTGTTAAATGTACTCCTGATGGCTCTGGCCATTTTTGCTCTGTCTTCTTGTGGAGAAGACGATCCTGCTGATAGCGCTTTGCCGCCTTCCGTCCGCCTTCTTGATGATGCAGGCTTCCTGTCAATTGACAGTGAGGTGGCTGCTGGCACGGCATTTTCCGTAAGGCTGCAAGCTGATAAGGGGGATAACACACTGAAAAGCCTGGTGATCCAAAGAGATGGTGCTGATATTGACGCTATCGCTGATGATCTCACCATCGTGGGTATTTCTCTGGCCAACAACCCACAAGCCATTACTGGTGCCGATGTGGACGGCTTCACCTGGGATATTACGCTCCTGGCTCATACCGATTTGGCGGACGTTCCTTACGACTTTATCGTTCAGGACGATGGAGGCAACTCCGGTACCGCTACTATTTGGATCAATACGGCTAATACTAATCCGCTTTCTGTAGCTGTAGTAGACGGCCCTACCTCTTTTATGGCATCTGCTAATTCTCTTCAGGTCATCAAAATCGATGCTATTCCTGGAGCAGCGAACCTTCGTGATATAGCCGTGTTTGAAGATGGTGTACCGATCGATCCCACCAGACTGCGATTACATGGTGTTGAATTTGACAACAACCCTATGACTTTGACAGGTGATGATGTCAACGGTTTGGACAATGCAGAAATCACTATTCGCGTAGCTGACGCTGGTGCTCCTACTTATCGAATTGAAGTAACGGATGAAGATGACGTAACTGCCTCCGCAGAAGTTTTTATCAACATCGGAACCGAACTCGATCCAGGTGCTGAGGTTACTGCTATTTTATTCTATAATAATGATGGCCCCAACCAAGGAGGTGTGGACCTGGAAGATGGGACCAGCATTTCGTCTTTGAACGCTGATGCTGATATCATTGACGCCGGTATTGACACCGACCTTCCTGTTGCTGACAATTGGTTAAAACAAATCCAACCCGCAAACGGAGCTACCTTGCGTTTGCCGGATTCTGCTCAAGCAGAACTTTTTGATTACGACAATATCAATACCAGGGAAGCAGTAATAGCTGCATACGACTCCGGGATTGCTGCTAGTATCACTGACGCTTTAACTATTGGGGATGTATTTATGGTTAAACAAGCAAACGATCATTTCATTATTGTGGTAAGAGAAATAAATACCACCGATAATGACAACCTCGACAACTACGTGATTGATATCAAGCGGGTACTTGATTAATCATTCTAATAGAAAACATGATCTAGTATGAAAAAGGCTTGTCTGGCATCTGCCGGGCAAGCCTTTTTCCATCTCTCCTCCCCTTTCGGAAAATTCGTGGTCGAATTCTCTTGTGGGAAAACCAGGGCTTCTCATAAATCGCGAGAATAGTTTTTTTAACTGACGTTCATCGCAGTTGCAAACCTACCTGTCGGCAGGAGGGCTGCAACGAACGAGGTTATAAACGGTGACGAGCAACCCTTTTCCATCTCTTCTCCCCTTTCGGAAAAATAGCATTCAAAAACTCTTTTCGGAAAAACCTTTTTATCCCCAAAATGGTTATATTTGCAGTAAATTTGCTCTTTAGATTAAATCTAAATAAAAACTACTAACTGTTATATGGCCAACAAAAGACTCATCTACCTCGACAACAACGCCACTACCCCCACCGACCCCCGGGTGGTGGACACCATGTTGCCCTTTTTCAGCCAACATCCCGGCAATGCCGCCAGCCGCAACCACCCCTTTGGCTGGGTGGCCGAAGAGGCTGTCGACTACGCCCGCGACCAAATCGCCAACCTGATAGGTGTAGATGGCAAGGAGATCATATTTACCTCTGGCGCCACTGAATCCGACAACCTGGCCATCAAAGGCGTCTTTGAGATGTATGCCCGCAAAGGCAATCACGTCATCACCCTAAAAACGGAACACAAAGCCGTACTCGATTCCTGCAAAAAAGTGGAAAAAATGGGCGGCGAAGTGACCTACCTGGACGTCGACGGCCAGGGCCTGGTCAACCTCGCCGCACTGGAAGCCGCCATCAAAGACAATACGATCCTGATCTCCATCATGTGGGCCAACAACGAAACAGGGGTGATCCAGCCCATGGCGGAAATCGGTAAGATTTGCGCCAAGCACGGCGTGCTGCTGATGAGTGACGCCACCCAGGCAGTGGGCAAAATACCGGTCAACCCCAAAGAAGTGGGTGTCCACCTGATGGCGTTCAGCGCCCACAAAATGTACGGCCCCAAAGGCGTGGGAGCCCTGTTTGTGAACCGAAAAAATCCCCGCGTGAAAGTCACCGCTCAGATCGACGGCGGCGGCCACGAACGCGGCATGCGCTCCGGCACCCTCAACGTGCCCGGCATCGTGGGCTTCGGCAAAGCAGCCGAGCTGGCTAAAAAAGAAATGGCGGGAGAGGCAGAACGGCTGTCGAAATTACGAGACAAGCTCGAAACCGCCCTCCTCAACAATATGGAAGAGGTATACATCAACGGCAGCGCCCAACACCGGATGCCACATGTGACCAACCTGTCGTTCAAACACGTAGAAGGAGAAGGGCTGATGATGACCTTCAATCAGGAAATCGGCGTTTCTTCGGGATCGGCCTGCACTTCCGCATCGCTCGAACCGTCTTATGTGCTGGTGGCACTGGGACTGGGCGACGATCTGGCTCACTCCTCCATCCGGTTTAGCCTGGGACGATTCACTACCGACGAGGACATCGACTACGCAATAGAAGCAGTGACCAACGGTGTACAACATATGCGCGACCTCAGCCCCATCTGGGAAATGTATAAGGAAGGGGTGGATTTGGAGAATATTGAGTGGACTGCGCATTAGGATTGGTTGATTTGCTAATTTGCTGATGATTGATTTGCTAATTTGCTGATGTTTGATTTGCTAATTTGCTGATGTTTTAAGGCTGGTTTCGGCTAGGTTCCACCAGCGGGAGGGAGTTGGTTGAGCAAAGGCAGCGGGCAGAGAATTGACAGAATCAAAAAATAATATTAAAAAGCATAAAAATGGCCTATTCAGAAAAAGTATTGAATCATTTCAAAAACCCCAAAAATGTGGGGACGCTCGACAAAAGCAAAAAGAACGTAGGTACCGGCCTGGTAGGTGCCCCCGAATGCGGTGATGTGATGCGCCTCCAGATAGAAGTGGACGAGGAAAGCGGTGTTATCAAAGACGCCAAATTCAAGACCTTTGGTTGTGGCTCTGCCATCGCCTCTTCATCCCTGGCCACCGAATGGCTTAAAGGCAAATCGATCGACGAAGCCCTGGCCATCGACAATATGGAGATCGTGGAAGAGCTGGCGCTGCCACCGGTGAAGATCCATTGCTCGGTGCTGGCCGAGGATGCCATTAAGAGCGCGATTAAAGATTATCAGGATAAGAATTTGTAGGGAGGTTTGGTTGTTTGTGGCCCATGTAGGACTGTCGCCTACATAGCAGGCGTGAAGGCGTAGCGCCAGCAAAGTCCCCCGAATCGAGTTCGGGGCAGGTTTTCACGGTTGTCCGATGAGGGTTCCTCTTGTTATAAGTTTCGTGTTTTTCATGCCACAACTTTACTTCATACGCTTATTATTAGGCCGTATGTTACCTTTCAAAAGCCTATGACATAATTAAGTCTTTTTTCGGTGATGCCTCCGGCGGGGTACTTTTTCAGTCGAAAAAAAGTACCCAAAATTCTAGGCAAAACAAAGGCTATCCCACGCAGGCCGTCACCCGCACCCACATGTTTTGCCATTCCCAGCGCGCCGATACGTACCATTACGTACTAAACATAAACCACGAAACTAATATCTAGTATGTTTGCGATAATAATAAAATTTAAAAAACCATGCTTTTTGTAGCTGATAGTGCAAAAAATAAAATAACTGAGATCAAAACACAGGAAAAACTGAGCGGTGAATACTTCGTCCGTGTGTCTGTTGTTAGTGGTGGATGTTCGGGGTTGTCGTACAAGATGGATTTCGACAATGAAGACCAGCCCAACGACCAGGTATTTGAGGACAATGGCGTGAAGGTGGTTACCGACCTGAAAAGTTTTTTGTATCTGTGTAATACTACGCTGGAGTTCTCTGGCGGCCTCAACGGCAAAGGGTTTTATTTCAACAACCCCAATGCGGCGCGGGAATGTGGCTGTGGGGAGAGTTTTGCCGTTTGACAGGACGATACAATCATGCAAAGGCTGCCGGCTCCTGATTTTATTTGGGGCCGGTTTTTTTGTTTTTTACCACGGAGACACAGAGGCACGGAGTTGCACAGAGTTTTTTTTCTTGGTGGCTCTTTGTGTCTTTGTGACTTGGTGGTTACCTCCTCCCCAATGATACTTTCAGGTTACATTGGAGCGCATAACGATGCGGTGGAGGAGCCGGGGGAATAATCGTTTGAGGTAGACGGCATAGGTTTCTTTGCCGCCGATGTAGGCTTCGTGTTTTCCGCGGCGGATGGCGGCGGCCATTTTGGCGGCGCATACATCGGGGGGCATGCCGGCGGCGGTGGCTTTGTCCATGGTGTTTTGAGTGGAGCCATCTCCTACGAGGGCGTTGCGGGAGATGTTGGTTTGGATGAAGCCGGGGCAGAGCATGGTGACTTTGATGTTGTCTTTTTCGTGTTCCATACGGAGGCCGTCGAAGAATCCGTGGAGGGCGTGCTTGGCGCCGCAGTAACCGGAGCGGAGCGGGGAGGCGAATTTGCCCATGAGGCTGGTGACCACTGCAAAGTGTCCGTTTTGTTGGCGAATGAAAATGGGGAGTACGGCTTTAGTGAGGGCTACGGTGCCGAGGTAGTCGATGTCAATCAGTTTTTTCAGGACGGAGAATTCGGTGTCGACGAGTAGTGATCGTTGGCTGATGCCGCCGTTGTTGATGAGCAGGTCGATGCGGCCGAAGTGGGTCAGGGCCTGTTCGGCTTTGGCAGGCATTTGGTCGTGTTGGGCCAGGTCGAGGGGGAGTACCAGTACCTGATCGTCGGGCAGATCGAGGCTTTGCTTTACTTCTTCCAGTACGCTTTTTCTTCGGGCGGAGAGGATGAGGCGGCAGCCTTGCTGTGCATAGTGTCGAGCCAGTGCTTCGCCGATACCGGAAGAGGCGCCGGTGATCCAGACGGTTTTGCTTTGGGAGTCAGGATGACTGCTCATTTATTTTTTACTGCTACTTTTATTTATTTGAGACATCAATATAGGGTTTATTTTTGTCAAAATAGGGGAATATAGCGCTACGACCCGCGGTTTTTGCATTTTTTACTACACAATGATGGCTGTTTTTACTCTGCGGACTCCGCCAGCTCGCCTCTTGGGAATTGCGCGGGCAGGTCCTCGCTCGTTGTGTCCACTTTAATTTTTCGCGCAGTGGACGCAGAAGGCTCACGATGCGAACAGTTCTTGTCTAAGTCATTAGTTTCGATTTTGTGGGCAACTCTGCCATACACCATAAGTCTATTTTTGCCATACTTAACTTTCCCTGCGATGCCTCTAAATGGCTGGCAGGCCTTCGGCCAGGTACTTTTTCAGTCGAAAACCCGCCTGTCCGGCCGGCAGGAAATTACCCAATCCCGAAAGCATTCGGGACGGCAAAACAAAGGCTAGCCCACGCAGGCCGTCACCTCTACCTGGCGGTAGACAGGCGCACCCCCATGTTTTGCCATTCCCAGCGCGCCGTTACGTACCATGACGTACCAAACGCAAACCACGAAACTAATACTAGAGTGTATAATGCACTTTACTTCTTCCGCAAAGTAAACCGCCGCGATGGCTTTTTAGGCATAAACAGGAGCTGTTTGAGTGAAAACAAATGCAAGGCCAGCCCCAGCGGCACCAAAAACCCCGGTATCCAGATGAATGGAAAATAGGCCACCATGCGGTTGGGCGGCTCGTTCATAAAAACGCGAAAGGGGGAAGGAGCGGAGAAAAAGGCGATGACCATGATGTTGAAAAGGAGGATGAGTCCGAAGCTGTTCCAGATGATGGCTTCAAAACGGCGGTAGCGGCTTCTGCCAAAAAAGACAAAGCCGGCCATCCAGGCCGTCAGCCCGACGATGATGTCGTAGTTGAACCCTTCGAAGGTCATCTGAAAAGGGAAAAATCCGCCGAGGAATCCCAGCCACAGGATGATCTCCAATGGCAGCCGGAAGGTCTGCAAATATATGGGCCAGCTTTCAGGCACCAGCCGAAGCACTCGGCCAAACCGCCTGGAGAAAAGTAAATATATTGTTATGACAACCGGCGGCAACACGGCTACCAAATGCCTGGGCGGCAAAACATGAAAGTCGGCAAAAAATCCGGCGAAAGCCAACACCGCCAGTATCAACAACCACAGTACCATACCCGCCAACAGGAAGCGACTGATTCGCTCAGCCTGACCATCAGCTACCTGCATAAGCACTAATATCCTGTATACTGCCCGGGTGATGAGCCATAACAAGACTACTACCAATAGGATGAGTAGCACCTGGGTGAGGGGGAGGTAGGGGGTGGGTATCATTGGGGTAAGATAGGGAATTCTTTTTATACGGTGTATTTGTAGTTAGTTGTGAATGATCGTGAGGAATCAATTTAAATGGACTATGGATAATCCAAATAAAAGCCGGACAGGTAGACAGATCCGCAGGGATGAAATGGATATTACATTTCTGACTCAGGGCGACCGATTTTAATACCGCTTTCGTCGAGCTCGCCGCTAAACAACCGCGGGTAATACTCCCGCATCAAAGACAGCATGTATTCGACCGGCACCTCGTCGAAACAACCGAATTCTTCGAGGTATTCCATAAAGGCACTTCCCTGTTGGTTGTATTGCTGGAAAAGAGCGTCCGACTTACCGTCAAATTCGAGGGTGTCGACTCCCAGCTTTTCGCAAAGAGACTGGTTGAAGGCAGGGGTGAGTTTGTACCAACGATCTTTAAGATAGACCTCCGCATAGCCATGTGGCACCAGGATATTGGTGCCGAGCAATTCTTCAAATTTTTCGGTGGCGATATGGTTGCGCACACTGGCCAGACAGAGGCGGGCGGGAATACCGGCGGCCCGGCAAAAGGCGATGAGCAAAATGGCTTTGTCGATGCAATGGCCGTCCGTTCTTTTTGCGATGACACTGGCCTGGAGATCGTCTTTTGTAAATGAAATGTTATACGGATTGTACCGCCAACCGTCGCGAACGGCGTAGTACAGCGCAATGGCTTTTTCGGTGGGCGACTGGCGATCGGCAGTCCACTGGGCAGCCAATTGCCGGATGTCGGGGTGGTCATGGTCGATGCAGTAGGTGGGCTTAAGCCAATTTTTCATAATGAGTGGTTGGCGCTACGACTTTCGGATGTGGATGTCATTGGCCTGGGCGTAGTTGAGTATGATGTCTTTGAGCGATTTGGAGGTGCGGTGGCTGGCAAATTCGCCGTCGAGTACGCCGCGCGCCAACTCGTCGTTGAGCCGAACGATGTCCACCTCGTCAATGGAGGCAAAGTCGAGCTCAAAATTGCCGTCGGGAGCCAGGAGTCGCAACTGCTCATCGTCAAGGTTGATGGATTCGATTTTCCGCCAGGGCCATTCTTCCACCAGGTAATCGTCGTAGGAAAAAGAGCGATCATCGATATACACCGACGGGCGGCCATGCTCCAACACCTGGGTACCATAGTAAAACAAGAGAATGCCGATCATGACGGTGTCGAAACTAAGCAAGCTGCCGAAACGATATAAATAGGTCAAAAACAACAAGACCAGTATGAGCCCCTGCAACAACAACCCCTGCTGCCACGGGCTGGTCTGCACCATCCGCACGATGTTGATGTTGCCCTTGAGGCGGTAAAAAAAGACGCGTTTCAACACCAGGAAGGCCGTGAACCCCAGCAGATACAACTGCAACACGGTGGTGTACAACCGAACAAATTCGGAATCGGCTGCTATTCGACTACCCGACAATAAGAGCCCCAGGATGCCTACGCCCGATAATATCCAGAAAATGATGTTGATGCGTTTCATAAGTTACAAAGTCGTCGTACGTCGTTTCTTTTTCTTGGTTTTGTTTTTGGGGGCGTTTTTATCCTCACTCGGTGTATCTTCTCGCTGTAGTGGGGGCATTTGCTGAAGCAGGTCGAAGGGGATGCCGAAGTTTTTGAAAATGTCCTCAAATGCGGCGATGTCCGTCTCCGACAATTTCTCCATCGACTCTTCCAGTTGTTGTTGCCAGGGCATGGTCATCAGGCTGTCGGGCGAGAGCGGTGCCCAGAGCTGCCCCCACTCTCCGGGAGATAAATGAAACTGATATACCCGCGCCGAGTCCATCAGGGAAGGAGCCTGGTCGATCCAGCCGCCAAAGCCTTTGACGAATTCTTCCATGTGCTGAAGGAGGTCGTCCATGTTTTGCTGGAGTTCTTCATCGGGGGTTTGCTGTGCCTGAGCGGCCGTAGCTAGGAGGCCGATGAGGGCGAAAATGGAAAGTATTTTTTTCATTTTTTAAGTTGTTTTGCCATTCTTTGAGTGCATGACATATTACCAGGGGCTCTCGCCACAGAGACTCCAACCTGCCTGACTGCCCGTCCCGATTCGTATCGGGAGCAGTCAGGGACACAGAGCTACACAGAGATTTTCTTTGTGAAACTTTGTGACTCCGTGCCTTTGTGGTTATAGTTGTATTTTGTCACGTACTACCATTCTTTTACGAATAAACGGCGGTTTTAGTGTTTTTTATGCATTGTTTAGACGAAGGTGGGGTAAATAGGGTACAAAGTTGGGGAAATGATGGTTTTGTGTGTTGATTTCCCCATCTTCAATACAACTCCCCAAGCTCCCACCCCTGAACCACTTCCCGCAGCGTTTGCAGCGGCACCTGATTCCCTTTAGCCACCACCTCAAACCGCCGGTTGACCAATACCCTGATCTCCCCACTTTGCTGACTGTTGACATACCGTTCGTAGTAGGGAAACCCGTGCAGGGCGCCCGTCTTTTCGAGGGTGTTGTCGGACTGGGTGTTGCGGGGCGTTTTCACCCAGTCGACGATCTGGTCCATCATCATAGACTGGGTGCCCGAATCGCGTATTTCCAGGGTGATCTCCGGAGGTTGTTGTGGGTGTTTGTAGATAATTCTGCTTTCGGAACCTTTGAGGCTTTCTGTCAGTTGGGGTACGCCATTGACGGCGGAATAGCGTTCGAGGCCGCCGGCGTCGAGGGGAAATAGTTCTGACAGCCGCTTTGCGGGAAAGGGGCTGCCTGTTGGTGCGCCCGGGGTGGTGCGGTCGACGGAGGGAGCCCGGTAGGTCACGTCGGGAATAAGGTGGTCCTGGGAAGTTGCCTTGGTATTGGGTTCAGTCGACGGTGAGCAGGCACCCGTCAATAAGAGGAGGCCAACCATCCATATGAGGTCATTGGATTTCATAACGTATTTTTGAAAGCAGGAAGCACTGAACATTGTTTATAAAAAACAAGTATGGACTTGTGGGGCCTGAACAGCATATGACCTTTCATATTCAGGGCCCCGCTTTTCGCGGGGCAAGCTCTCTGGACCTACAACAGTACTTTTTTATCGTTGTTTTTTACCAATATCCAAGGCCTCTGGCCCCACAACAGTACTTTTTATCGTTGTTTTTTACCAATATCCAGGGCCTCTGGACCTACACCTACAACAGTACTTTTTTATCGTCGTTTTTTACCAATATCCAGGGCCTCTGGACCTACAACAGTACTTTTTATCGTTGTTTTTTACCAATATCCAGGGCCTCTGGACCTACACCTACAACAGTACTTTTTTATCGTCGTTTTTTACCAATATCCAGGGCCTCTGGACCTACAACAGTACTTTTTATCGTTGTTTTTTACCAATATCCAGGGCCTCTGGACCTACACCTACAACAGTACTTTTTTATCGTCGTTTTTTACCAATATCCAGGGCCTCTGGACCTACAACAGTACTTTTTTATCGTTGTTTTTTACCAATATCCAGGGCCTCTGGACCTACAACAGTACTTTTTTATCGTTGTTTTTTACCAATATCCAGGGCCTCTGGACCTACAACAGTACTTTTTATCGTTGTTTTTTACCAATATCCAGGGCCTCTGGCCCTACAACAGTACTTTTTTATCGTCGTTTTTTACCAATATCCAGGGCCTCTGGACCTACAACAGTACTTTTTTATCGTTGTTTTTTACCAATATCCAGGGCCTCTGGACCTAAAACAGTACTTTTTTATCGTTGTTTTTTACCAATATCCAGGGCCTCTGGACCTACAACAGTACTTTTTATCGTTGTTTTTTACCAATATCCAGGGCCTCTGGCCCTACAACAGTACTTTTTTATCGTCGTTTTTTACCAATATCCAGGGCCTCTGGACCTACAACAGTACTTTTTTATCGTTGTTTTTTACCAATATCCAGGGCCTCTGGCCCTACAACAGTACTTTTTATCGTTGTTTTTTACCAATATCCAGGGCCTCTGGACCTACAACAGTACTTTTTATCGTTGTTTTTTACCAATATCCAGGGCCTCTGGACCTACAACAGTACTTTTTTATCGTTGTTTTTTACCAATATCCAGGGCCTCTGGCCCTACAACAGTACTTTTTATCGTTGTTTTTTACCAATATCCAGGGCCTTTGGCCCTACAACAGTACTTTTTATCGTTGTTTTTTACCAATATCCAGGGCCTCTGGACCTACAACAGTACTTTTTTATCGTTGTTTTTTACCAATATTCAGGGCCTCTGGCCCTTAGCATAGATTAAAGTGGGACGCTACCAAATTTTTAAAGGCTTACTACTCAGTCTCCTCTTCCACCGCCTGCTTCTCCGGCTTCATCTGCGGAAAAAACAGCACATCCTGAATGCTGTTCGAGTTGGTCATGATCATGGCCAGCCGGTCCATTCCGATGCCGAGGCCCGCCGTGGGGGGCATCCCGTATTCGAGGGCGCGGAGGAAGTCTTCGTCAAGTACCATCGCCTCTTCATCGCCGCGTTTGCCCAGCTCCAGTTGTGCTTCGAAGCGTTCGCGTTGGTCGATGGGGTCGTTCAGTTCGGAAAAGGCATTGCAGATCTCTTTTCCGTTGCAGACGGCTTCGAATCGCTCTACCAACCCCTCTTTGTCGCGGTGCTTTTTGGCCAGGGGCGACATCTCTATCGGATAGTCGGTGATAAAGGTGGGTTGGATCAGTTGATGTTCGCATTTTTCGCCGAAAACTTCGTCGATCAGTTTGCCTTTGCCCATCGACTCGTCAATGGGGACGTGGAGTTCTTTTGCCGTTTGGCGCAAAGCCGTTTCATCCATATTTGAAATGTCGATGCCGGTAAAATGTTCAATGGCTTCGTACATGGTGAACCGCTTCCAGGGCCGTTTGAAATCGATGAGGTGGTCGTCCACCTGTACTTGGGTGGTGCCGTTGGTATCTAGGGCCACTTTTTCGACCATCTCCTCTACCAGATCCATCATCCAGTTGTAATCTTTGTAGGCGACGTATAGTTCGATCTGTGTAAACTCCGGGTTGTGGAACCGGCTCATCCCTTCGTTGCGGAAGTCTTTTGAAAATTCGTATACTCCGTCGAAGCCACCGACGATCAGTCGTTTGAGGTAAAGCTCGTTGGCGATGCGGAGGTAGAGCTTCATGTCGAGGGTGTTGTGGTGGGTGGTGAAGGGCCGGGCTGCCGCACCGCCGTAAAGCGGTTGGAGAATGGGCGTCTCCACTTCAAGGTAGCCTTTGGCGTTGAGGTATTCGCGCATAGAGTTGTACATCCGGGTGCGCTTCACAAAGGCGTCTTTCACTTCGGGGTTGACCACCAGGTCGACATACCGTTGGCGGGTAGCGGGAGTTCCGGGTCGGTGAAGGCGTCGTAGACATTGCCCTCTTTATCTTTTTTTGACGATGGGCAGGTTGCGCAAAGCCTTCGACAGAAAACGCAGGTCTTTCACCTTGACGGTAACTTCGCCGGTTTGGGTGGCGAATAGCTCGCCGGTCACCGCAATAAAGTCGCCGATGTGGAGGAGTTTGAGCAACTGGTCGTTGCGGTCGATCGCTTCCTGGGTATCGCCGAGGGTTCCTTTTTTGAGGTAGAGCTGGATTTTGCCGTGAGCATCCTGCAATTTCGCGAAAGGACCCCGCTGACCCATAAATCGGCCGGCGATTCGCACTTCGGGAAATTTTTCAGGGCGAAAATCGCCCAGTGCCAGGGTCCGGATTTGGCCTATGTATTCTTCCAGCGGCATGGGCCCGCGGCCGGTACTTTCGTCAAATTCGATGGTGGTACCCCAATGAAAGGGCGGTCATCCTCTCTCTTCGTTTTCCAACAAGCTGCTTGCGCGAAATTTGTTGGCTTTTCAGAAAATCGGCCAATTGACCGGCAGTGGACTGGTACCGATGCCGCTGATCTCTTCCAGGGAGTGGAGGAGTTGCCGGTTGAAATCGGCTGTAGTATAGTCGACCGATTTGAAATTGACCTCAAATCCTTTGGCTGGATAAGGGTCGATGCCCAGTTGGCGGATTTGCTCCATCGCCTCTCGGCGGACTATTTCTTGCTCGCTTAGATGTTGCATATGTTGATTTGCTGATTCGTTGATGCTTGCCGTGAAGGCGAAGCGATAGCGTAGTCCTTCATGGTGCTGATTTGTTGATCCCGAAACGAGTTTCGGGACAAGTTCTACCTTCACTTCGTTCCGGTAGACAGGCCTGTCTACCGACAGGTAGATATTGTTGATTTATCTAATGACCTCCATATTTTTCTGCATTTTTACGCCATGCCGGAACAAACAACATGACCACTAAAATGCCCGCAAAAATAGGGGATTTGGTGCAGGAATGCGAGCAAAACTTACATTTTCCCGCAAGGGAAAACCCGACAATGGCGCCCTCCTCCACAATTTAAATCGAAACTTAATGACTTTCTTTGACTGCAATTCGTCATAATATTCGTACTTTCGCGTATACCAACAACCCCGCATACTAATTGGCAAACAGGCACTTGACCATTATCCCCATCACCAAGCCACCACAGAGAAGCTAATATACACTGCCATCCGTCGTTTTTCACACTTCGAAACACCTATCAACTTTGTTGAGATATTTACTTTGTTGAGAAAGGAATCAAAATTAACAACCCAATGTACAAAGGAACCTCCCTCCTGTTGCCATCCTGCAGGAAGTTCGATTTTTAACAAACTGTGCATAACCTTATTTTCCGTCCTGATCGTAGGTCAGGGGCAGCTTTCCGGCCAGGTATACACCTTTGATTTTGTGGCCGACCAGGCCATCGCTGACAACCGCTGACTGCGGCGACATAACCAACCTGTTGAGCACCTGCTTTGGAATCACCAATACACCCAACTACATCGATGTCAATCCCGCCAACATGACTTTTATAGACGTAGAGGGCGGCAACTGCACCTGCGACGGCAATGGCGACGGGCACCCAGGACTCGGGGTGGCGACCTTCAGAATTTTTACGTCACCGATCCCGTTTCTATTGCGGCTTATCCCTCTGTGTTTATCAATGTCGATTTTGCCTTTTTGGAACTATGCCAACTTTTCCAACCCCACCCCCGCCGACTGTGGCACGGTGCCCGCCAACCTCGAATCGGGGGCCAGGATTGCGGGCAGGACTGGCTCTCTTTTGAATATTTCGATCGACGGGGGGGCCCTGGAATTTTTTTGATCCCACCCTGACCCAATGTAAGCCGACATGGGTACCGGCGGCGGTTCTGTCGCAGTCGTCCCCCCTGCTTTTCGGGTAATACCGTGGCCATCAGAATGCAATTCGCTACCCAGTCGGTGGCAGAAGGCATCCTGATCGAAGCCCTCGAAATATTTGAAGGCGGCCCAACAATAGATTTACAGGCCAGTACCGATCCGGTTTTGCGAAGGCAGCAACCTTACCCTTTCAGACAATGGAAAGCGAACGGCACCACCTGGTCGTGGAACGGTCCGGCGGGGAGCTCCTCCAACCAGTCGTGGACGATCAACAATATCTCCCTATCCGATGCAGGCAATTACGACATCACCGTAACGGATGCTAACGGCTGCTCTGCCATCGATGCGATAACCGTCAATGTGATTTTCCCGCTCCCCACTGCCAATATGGTGGTTTCGCCTACAAGCGCCTGCGAAGGCCAATCCATTAGTATTTCTTTCATGGGTAACGCCCAATGCCAGCATCACCTACAACACAGGCAGCGGCAATCAATCTATTACCCTCGACGGAACGGGCAACGCCTCCACCGCCGTCACACCGCCCGGAAGTACGAATATGACCATTTCGCTGATAGACGTTTCGGTAGGCAACCTGCTCGGCTACCCCTGACGCAATCAACCACCGTAACCATCACCCCTGCCCCAACCGCCACGGTGACTGCGCCTGCAACGGCCTGCGAGGGCGCCCCGGTGACCTTCACCTTTTCAGGGGACACCCAATGCCACCATCAATTACAACGACGGATCGGGCCCACAATCCATCACCCTTTCCCCGGCAGGTACCTTTTCGGTCAATACGACTATGGGCACTACCGACCTCACCTACACCCTCGTCGATGCCAACTTAAATGGTATGTACTGCCACCCTTACCGGTTCAGCAACGGTGACAGTTATTCCCCTTCCTACAGCTTCTATCTCTGTAGCACCTACTGCGGCCTGCGAAGGCGACCTGGTGACCTTTACGTTTTCAGGGACACCCAACGCCGTCATCAATTACGACGACGGATCGGGCCCACAGTTCGATCACCCTTTCTCCCGCAGGCACCTTTTCAGTAAATACAACAGTCGGAAGTACCGACCTCACCTACTCCCTCATCGATGCCAACTTAAATGGCTGTATCGCCACTCTATCGGGTTCGGCAACGGTGACGGTGTCGCCCCTGCCCACCGCTTCTGTATCCGCAGCCCCCACCTCGGCCTGCGAAGGCGATCCGGTGACCTTTACTTTTTCGGGAACGCCCAATGCCACTGTTAACTACAACGACGGGGCGGGCCCACAATCCATCACCCTATCCCCCGCGGGTACCTTTTCGGTAAATGCAACTATGGGGAATACGAATCTTATTTTTACCCTCGTCGATGCGAGCTTGAATGGCTGTACCGCCTCCCTAAATGGTTCGGCAACGGTGACGGTTTTACCCACCCCGACGGCTTCCATATCGGTTGCGCCCACCTCGGCCTGCGAAGGCGACCAGGTGACTTTTACCTTTTCGGGGACACCTAATGCCACCATTTCTTATCAACAATGGCAGCAATATTACCTACTGTGGTGTTGAATAATGCCGGAGTTGCGACCGTGATGGCGACTCTCGGACCAACCGACCTTACCTTCACCCTCTTGAGCGCCAGTCTGAATGGATGTTCGGCTACCCTGACGCAGACGGCCACAGTAACCGTCGCCCCCTCCCCCATCGGCTTCGATATCGGTGCTGCCTTCCACCGCCTGTGAGGGCGATGTAGTTACCTTTTACCATTTCGGGTGCATCCAATGCCACTGTCACCTATCACGACGGCCTCACCAATCAGACCATCAATCTGGGGGCCATCGGGGGGTTGTCAATTTGCCGGTTCCTGCCGGGGCTACCGACCTCACTTATACATTGGTTAATGCCAATGCTGGGCAATTGTTCGCAGGCATTAACCGATGCTGCTACGGTAACGCGGTCACCCCATTGCCAGATGCCAGTTTTTTTGCTGCACCGACGACAGCTTGCGAAGGAGATAACATTGTTTTTACATTTTTCGGGGACGCCCAATGCCATCGTCACCTACAACGATGGCATGGCCAACCAAACCATCACCCTCGACCCTGGCGGGAATGCCAGCCTGCCGGTCACCGCCGGAAATACCGACCTGTTTTATTCTTTGACCAGCGCCAGTTTGAACGGATGTACGCAACTGTTGTTTGACCGTGGTTCAGGTAACTGTCACTCCGGCGCCCCACTGCTTCTTTTTTTGCGGTACCTACGTCCGCTTGCGAAGGTGATTAACATCGTTTTTACATTTTTTGGGACACCCAATGCTCTGGTTACTTACAACGACGGAAGTGAACAACCTGGCGCTTTTACTCGACGGGGCCGGCAATTTCACCCTCCCCGTCACCGCGGGTAATACCGACCTGAATTATTCCCTGGTGGGCGTTACGCTGAACGGATGTACGCAACCGTTGTCAGATGTCGTTACCGTTACCGTTACGCCGGTACCCAGTGCTAGCTTATCGGGTGGCGCCCACTTCGGCTTGCGAAGGTGATAACATCGTTTTTTACATTTTCGGGGACACCCAATGCAACTGTAACTTACAACGACGGCAGCTCCAACCAAACCATTACCCTTGATCCGGGCGGGAATTTCTCCCTGCCCATCACAGCTGGCCAATACGGACCTGACCTACTCCCTGGTCGATGTCTCTTTGAACGGATGTACACAGCGCACTTTCCGGAAACGTTTCTGTTAGCGTTACTCCGGCCCCCAATGCCGCACTGTCGGTGGCGCCCACTTCGGCTTGCGAAAGCTGATAACATTGTTTTTCACATTTTCGGGGACACCCAATGCAACTTTAACTTACAACGACGGTAGCTCTAACCAGACCATCACCCTGGATCCGGGCGGGAATTTCTCTCTGCCTGTGACCGCTGGCAATACAGACCTGACCTACTCCCTGGTCGACGTCTCCCTGAACGGCTGCGCTCAGGCACTTGTGGAGGTCGTTTCGGTAACTGTCACTCCAGCGCCCAGCGCCGCACTGTCGGTGGCACCTACTTCGGCCTGCGAAGGTGATAACATTGTTTTTACATTTTCGGGGACACCCAATGCAACTGTAACTTACGACGACGGCAGCTCCAATCAGACGATCACCCTGGATCCGGGCGGGAATTTCTCCTCTACCTGTGACAGCAGCTGCAATACCGACCTGACCTACTCTCTGGTCGATGTCTCTCTGAACGGATGCGCGCAAGCACTTGCTGAGGTCGTTTTCTGTGGCGATTACTCCGGCGCCCAATGCTTCTTTATCGGTGGCACCCACCACTGTCTGCGAAGGCGACCAGGTGACATTCACATTTTCGGGGACACCCAATGCAACTGTAACCTACAACGATGGCAACTCCGACCAAAATCATCACCCTCGATCCTGGCGGAAATTTTTCTCTACCTGTCGCTGTGGGCAATACCGACCTGACTTACGCCCCTGGTGGATGTCTCTTTGAACGGTTGTACCCAAGCCGTTGTTGAGATCGCTTCTGTTACGGTTACTCCGGCGCCGCATTGCCTCTTTATCGGTGGCGCCCTCCTCAGCTTGCGAAGGCGAGATAACCTTGTTTTTACATTTTCGGGGACACCCAATGCGACGGTCACCTACAATGACGGCTAGCAGCAACCAAACCATCACCCTCGATCCTGGTGGGAATTTTTCTCTGTCCGCCACCGCTGTCAATACAGACCTGACTTACGCCCTGGTGGATGTCTCTTTGAACGGTTGTGATCAGACACTTTCAGGGAAACGTTTTCTGTTAGCGTTACACCGGCACCCAATGCCGTGCTTGTCGGTGGCGCCAACCACGGTCTGTGAAGGCGATAACATTGTTTTTACATTTTCGGGGACACCCAATGCGACGGTGACCTACAATGATGGCAGCTCTGACCAAACCATCACCCTCGATCCCGACGGGAATTTTTCTCTACCTGTGGACTGCTGGCAATACGGACCTGACCTACACCCTGGTCGACGTTTCTTTGAACGGTTGTACCCAGGCCGTTGTGGAGGTCGTTTCCGTTACCGTCACTTCGGCGCCCATTGCTGCACTGTCGGTAGGCACCCACTTCGGCCTGGTGAAGGAGATAACATCGTTTTCACATTTTCCGGGGACACCCAATGCGACCATTACTTACAACGACGGCAGCTCCAACCAGACCATCGTACTCGACTGCAGGAGGGCAGACCACCGTTGACATCACAGCCCCTAACAATGACATTACATATACCTTGATTGAAGTGGAGCTGGGTAATTGCCTCACTTCTTTGACAGCCTCTGCAACTGCCACCCATCACACCCCTACCCCAGGCCAATGCGGCGGCGATGTTTTCCTGCGATGAGGGGGGGCGGGCAGGCCAGCTTCGACCTGACACACCCTCGACGCCACCATCGGCAACGGAATGGTCAACTGGTATTTGGATTGATATGGGGCAATCGCCCATCGTTCAACCCGACAATTACACTTCCGGCAATGGGACGGTATATTGCCACGTTGACCCAGGGAGTGGTTGTGTACTCGGTTCCCCGTTGGTGTCGCTTTGACGGTAAACGAATTGCCTACGTTCAGCACACCTCACCGACGACTGTACGGCCAGCAACCTCGACTACCAGGTGAGTTTTGAGATTGGAGGAGGGCTGGCACCTTATACCGTCACAGGAGGCGGAGGGCACCCTTTTCGGGAACGATTTTTACCAGCGACCCCATTGCGGGTTGGAACGCCCTACGACTTTTTCATCACAGATGCCAATGGCTGCGGGCCGGTAGCGGTGAGTGGGGTTAATTTGCAATGCGATTGCGTGAGCGATGCCGGAACCATGGACCTCAATACCATTGATGTCTGCGAGGACGGGCAGGTATCGGTGGCCCCAACTGTAGGAGAATTGTTGGATGGCGACGACGCACTACTGTACATTTTGCATGACAATGCCGGAAATACCCTGGGCACTATTTATGCCAGCAATGACACACCGGATTTTGATTTGAGTGCGATTGGTGGGCTGTTGCCCAATACAGTATATTATATTTCGGCGGTGGTGGGCAATGGCCTCAACAATGGCTCGGTCGATTTTGACGACAATTGTTTGTCGGTGAGTCAGGGTACGCCCCTCCTTATTCACGAATTGCCTCAGGCCAGTATTTCGCCCGGCGATGCCATTTGTCCCGACGATTGTGCGACTCTTTTGGTTACGATGACCGGGACCGGCCCTTTTTCAGTCGATTACGAGATCGATCATCCTGTTGATGGCATTCAGGTTGTCACCGAAAATACGGATGAGAATTTCTTCAATATAACTATTTGCGCAGATGGACTGGAAGATAGTGTTATCGGCGTTACCTTAACGGGAATTGCAGATCAGTTTTGTCCGGGTGTGCAGCTTCCAACTATTGCCATCGTCACGGTTGGCAATAACAATGCTGCGGGCCAGGAACTCTACGACGGCTGCACGGGCGACGGGTATGATGTAACCATCAACGGCACGCTTTACAACGAAGGCAACCCCAGCGGAACAGAGACTTTGACCAGTGCGACGGGATGTGATTCTATTGTTACAGTCAATTTGGTGTTTAACGACGTATTGCAAGGAGAGGAATTGTACGATGGTTGTACAGGCGATGGATATGGCGTGGCCGTTAATGGCACCATTTACAACGAGGGCAACCCAACTGGTACGGAAAATCTGACCAGCCCGGCGGGATGCGATTCTATTGTTACGATCAATCTGGTGTTTAACGAGGTGCTGCAGGGAGCGGAATTGTACACCGGCTGCGAAGGTGATGGATACGATGTGACCGTTAATGGCACCCTGTACAACGAGACCAACCCCACCGGCACGGAAAATTTGACCAGCATGGCGGGATGTGATTCTATTGTTACGATCAATCTGGTTTTTAACGACGTGCTGCAAGGAGAGGAATTGTACACCGGCTGCTCCGGCGATGGATACGGCGTGACCGTCAATGGCACGATTTATAACGAGGCCAATCCCTCCGGAACAGAGAATCTGATCGGCTCAACCGGATGTGACTCCATCGTCAGCATCAATTTGGTTTTTAACGACGTGCTGCAAGGAGAGGAATTGTACGACGGATGCTCCGGCGACGGATACGATGTGACCGTTAATGGTACGCTGTATAACGAGGCCAATCCCTCCGGCACGGAAAACCTGACCAGTGTGGCGGGATGTGATTCTATTGTTTCCATTAATTTGGTGTACAACGACGTGCTGCAAGGAGAGGAATTGTACGACGGATGCTCCGGCGACGGATACGATGTGACCGTTAATGGTACGCTGTATAACGAGGCCAATCCCTCCGGCACGGAAAACCTGACCAGTGTGGCGGGATGTGATTCTATTGTTTCCATTAATTTGGTGTACAACGACGTGCTGCAAGGAGAGGAATTGTACGACGGATGCTCCGGCGACGGATACGACGTGACCGTCAATGGCACCCTGTATAATGAAGCCAATCCCTCCGGCACGGAAAATCTGACCAGTGTGGCGGGATGCGATTCTATTGTTTCCATTAATTTGGTGTACAACGATGTGCTGCAGGGAGCCGAATTGTACGACGGATGCTCCGGCGACGGATACGATGTGACCGTTAATGGTACGCTGTATAATGAAGCCAATCCCTCCGGCACGGAAAATCTGACCAGTGTGGCGGGATGCGATTCTATTGTTTCCATTAATTTGGTGTACAACGATGTGCTGCAGGGAGCCGAATTGTACGACGGATGCTCCGGCGACGGATACGATGTGACCGTCAATGGTACGCTGTATAACGAAGCCAATCCCTCCGGCACGGAAAATCTGACTAGCGTGGCGGGATGCGATTCTATTGTTTCCATTAATTTGGTGTACAACGATGTGCTGCAGGGAGAGGAATTGTACGACGGATGTTCGGGTGATGGATATGGCGTGACTGTTAATGGCACAATTTATAACGAGGGCAACCCAGCTGGTACGGAAAATCTGACCAGCACGGCAGGATGCGATTCAATTGTTGCCATCAATTTGGTGTACAACGATGTGCTGCAGGGAGAAGAGTTGTACGACGGATGCTCCGGCGACGGATACGATGTGACCGTCAACGGCGCGCTGTATAACGAAGCCAACCCCACCGGCACGGAAAATCTGACCAGCACGGCGGGATGCGATTCTATTGTTTCCATCAATTTGGTGTACAACGATGTGTTGCAGGGAGAGGAATTGTATACTGGTTGCATGGATGATGGATACAGCATTATGGTCAATGGCATACTGTACGATCAGAATAATCCGAGCGGGGTGGAAACCCTGACCAGCAACAGCGGTTGCGACAGTGTGGTGGTGGTCGATCTGGTATACCATCTTCCCAACTCAGGTGAGGAATCTTACGAAGGATGTATTGGAGATGGATATGTGGTGGCGGTTAACGGAATGTTGTACAACGAAGCAAATCCCACGGGAACCGAGATACTGACCAATGTGCTGGGTTGTGATTCAGTTGTAGTCATCGATTTGAATTTTGGCACGGAAGTGACCGGCGAAGAACTCTATAATGGATGTACAGGAGATGGCTATGAGGTGATGGTCGATGGAACGGTTTACAACCAGGGTAATCCTGCCGGCACGGAATTTCTGATCAGCTCGGCGGGATGTGATTCTATTGTTACGATCGACTTGGTGTACAACGACTTCCTGAGTGGAGAAGAACTGTACGAGGGCTGTCAGGGCGATGGATACTCGGTAATAGTGGGCGGAATATTGTACGACGAAAGCAATCCTTCAGGCAATGAAACACTGGTCAGCAGTATTGGCTGCGATTCCATTGTGGGGGTTGACCTGGTCTTTCATCCGCCGGTGAGTGGAATGGAAACGTATACAGGCTGCGAGGGCGACGGGTACGCCGTCTTGGTCAACGGAATAGTCTATAATCAAAGCAATCCCATTGGCATGGAAACGCTTACCAGCGCCGTAGGATGTGATTCCATTGTGGCCATTGACCTTGACTTTGGGCCAGCGCTCAGCGGGGAGGAATCGTATGAAGGTTGTCAGGGCGATGGCTATTCGGTGGTGGTCAATGGCACTGTTTACGATCAAAATAACCCGACGGGGTCGGAGATGCTGACCAGCATAGCGGGATGCGATTCTATTGTTAGCATCGACCTGATTTACAACGATGTGCTTCCCGGCGAAGAGCTCTACGAAGGGTGTTTCGATGACGGCTATTCGGTGGTAGTCAATGGTACTATTTACGATCAAAATAACCCGGCGGGGACGGAGATGCTGACCAGCGTGGCGGGATGCGATTCTATTGTTAGCATCGATTTGATGTTCAGTGCCGTCCTGACCGGCGAGGAGAGTTATACCGGTTGTGAAGGCGACAGCTACGAGGTGGTGGTCAATGGCGTATTGTACAACGAAGCCAATCCGGTGGGATCGGAAAACCTGGTCAGCAGCAGCGGTTGCGACTCGATTGTCTCGATCGATCTGGTGTATTTGGCGGCGACCAATGGCAGTGTGGAGCATGAAGGTTGTACCGGCGACGGATTTTCGGTAACGGTAAACGGCACTACTTACGATGAAGCCAACCCCAGTGGTATGGAGACTTTGTTGGGCGGCAATTATCTGGGCTGCGACTCTATTGTTATGGTGGCTTTGAGTTTTGACGACGAGGTCGTTTTCAACCTGATGGATACGCTGTGTGGCGATCAGTCGGTGCTTATAGGAGGTGTGGTATATGATGTCGACAACCCCTCCGGGTCGGTGACTTTTGATGGGGGGTCGGTATTTGGATGCGATAGTACGGTGGTAGTCGATTTGAGCTTTTACGATGAGGTCACGGCCTCGATCCAGGTGGAGCCTTTTGTATGTGCCGGTGATTCTGCAGCGCTCCAGTTTACCCTGGGTGGTGGGGGAACCTACAATGTGCAGTGGAGCGATGGGGGGAATACTTATTCGTTGAGCGGCATCAGTGACGGGCACGTGGTGATGGTCTCGCCACTGTCTAACACGACGTACACGCTGATCGATGTTGCGGCTCTGGACAACCCTTGTGTGCCGGTGTTGCAGACCAACGAGGTGAGTATCGAAGTGGGTGAATTAAATGTGGAGGTGGCCATTCAAACGGACTTCGACGGTTTTAGCGTAAGCTGCAACGGCCTTTCCGATGGTGCGGCGCTGGCTACCCCATTGAATGGTCAGATGCCCTATGTATATCAGTGGAGCAATGGCGGGTCGGCCGCAACAGCAGACAACCTGTCGGCGGGCACTTATTCAGTTACGACAACCGACGGCGCGGGCTGCTCGGCCACCGGCCAGGTGGTGCTGACGGAGCCGCCTTCCATTGAGGTTTTACTCAGCAGTCAGATGCCCACCTGTTTTGGCGACGACGACGGCGTGCTCTACATCGACAGCGTCTGGGGTGGTGGCAGCAGCTATGAGTTTTCGCTCGACGGATCGGCTTTCAGCCCGCTGGTAGCAACCCCCTACCCTATTCCATTTCTGGAAAGTGGCGATTATGAGCTGACCATACAGGATGTGAATGGTTGCGAGTTGGTTTCTAACACTACTATTGCATTTCCCAATGAGCCGACGCTCTATGTGGGTCCCGATCAGGAGATCATCCTGGGCGACAGTGTGACCCTTCAGACGGTCAGCGATTTTGACATTGATGCGTTTAGCTGGTCGACGACAGATTGGATGCGCTGCGATACTTGTCTGACAACCGTAGTGCGACCATTGGAGACGGTGGTGTACGAATTGGTGGCGGTGGATTCGCTGGGTTGTGAGGCCAGGGATGAGGTGGTGATAACGGTGTTGAAGCCGCGGTCGGTGTACATTCCCAGTGCTTTTAGTCCGAATGCCGATGGCACCAACGATGTGTTTATGATGTATGCGGGCCAGGAGGTGGTGCGGGTCAATACGTTCCGGGTATTCGACCGGTGGGGGGAGCTGGTTTTCCAACAGGACAATTTCAGACCGGACGACCAACAGACCGGATGGGATGGTTTTTTCAATGGGGAGGCGATGCAGCCGGGCGTGTTTGTATATGTGGCAGAGGTGGTGTTTGTGGATGGCTGGGTGGAGGTTTATAGTGGGGATGTTACTTTGTTTAGGTAGGGTTTGTTGACTGCCTACGGCAGTTAAAATTTGGTGATGGTTGCCCTTGCAGGACTGTCGCCTGCATGGCACACATGAAGACGAAGCGATACGCGCAGTGAACGGCGATAGTCCTTCACTGACGTAGTCTCCCGAAGCGAGTTCGGGAAATCTATGCAGATTTTCGTGTCCGCTGACTTTGATTTCGCTCATTCAGTGTGGGCAGTTCGCTGGTTGAGCGTAGTCGAAACCAGCGTAGTTGAGAGTGTATAGCTGTGGTCGGTTACCAAATGGTTGGTTTTTCGTCTTTAAAGGGCATATCTTAATAAACGATCCCGTTTGACAGGGCAATAGCTTGGTTACTTTCCGATTTTGCGATGTAAATACCTGTCAGTTTTGCTATTCGAAAAATTTTTATTAACATCGTATTATAATTACCGGTTTTGACTTTGATTTGAGCTGAAATTCTCTTGTTGCCAGTTGAATGTTGCTCGTTGTCATGCCTACCGGCAGATAAATTTGTTCGCGGACAGCGTAAAATTCGCAAAAACAGGAGATGCCCATCCCCAGAGAACTTTTAATGTGGTAATGAGAAGAGGTCCAAAATAGAAAAGATGAACGAAAATCCTAAACTCTGGGCTCTATCCTTTTTTGAAGGCGGAATGGTGATGGTAGTGGAGCTGTGTGCTGCTAAGCTGTTGGCACCTTACTTTGGTACATCCATTCAGGTTTGGGCGGCTACCCTGGCATTGACATTGGGGGGCTTGGCGTTGGGTTATTTTCTGGGGGGGCTTCGGGCCAGGAAAAACATTAGTCAAAACAGGAAAGACCTTTTCTTGTACTTAATGGCGGCTGCCCTGATCATCTGTTCTATTCCGCTATGGGTGCATTCTTTTCTGGGGCTGTTTTTGGATTTGCCCCTGGAAGCAGGTGCCACGCTGGCACTTTTCGGATTATTGATACCGGTATTAACTTTACTGGGCACGACCTCTCCTCTTATCATCAATCTAATCAACAACAAACGGGAAAATGCGGGCAATACAGCCGGCAAAGTATATGCGATCTCTACCTGTGGGGGCATCCTTTTTACCTTTGCGGCCGGGTTGTATACCTTGCCTTATTTGGGCATTAAGACCACTCTGTTGACGACTGGAATGCTACTGGGGTTGCTGACCATGATACTGTTGCGACCGAGTCGCCGGTTAGTATTTGGGAGCTTTGCGTTGATGCTGCTGGTGGCTTCGTCGGCTTTTGCCAAACAATTATCTTACAATCCCAACTTCAAGGTACTGGAAGAGAGCGATGGCCTGCTGGGAAATATTAAGATCATCGAACACAATGCCGGGTGGTTTGGTCAACCTACTAAAACGGGAAGAGGGTTGGTGGTCAACAATACGCTACAAAGTTTCATGGACATCAATGCTCCTGGAAACACCAGCATTTGGTCGTGGTCGAACATCGTGCCCACGGTTCTCTCCATATATCCCAAAAACTCAAAAGTATTGTTATGTGGCTTGGGAGGTGGAACCATTGCCCAGCAACTGGAAAGGCTGGGATTCGACTTCGAAGTAGTAGAACTCGACCAGCGGATAGAAGATTATGCCCGTAAGTATTTTCACTTGAAAGAAGAGGTGAAGGTGAGTATTGATGATGCCCGGCACTTTATACGCACTACTAAAAGCCGTTACGACATTGTCCTTTTTGACACCTTTCTGAGTGAATCGGCACCGGAACATTTGCTCACGCTGGAGGCCCTTTCCGACGTTATGCGTATCTTGAAGCCCAACGGGATGATCTTTTCCAATTTTTATGGCTTCACCTCGGGGGAAATGGGGTATGCGGCGCGTTCGGTGTATAAGACGTTTCGGGAAACCGGCTTGCAGTCCTACGTGTTAGCTACTCCCGGCAAAGAAACGAATCGGAATCTGTTTTTTCTGGCAAGTAGTGCGGAATTGGATTTCTCCAAAATCAATTACAAAGAACCGGGCAGTACGCCCATCCGGGATATAAGTCGCTTTTTATTGGACACCCAATCATTAGAACGACAAGGCAGCGAAGTGCTTTACGACGACCTACCCGTGTTGTCGAAACTATATGAAAAACCGGCGCGAAGCTGGAAAAGGGCCTATAACGATTTTTATACAAAGAATTACTTTAAAACCGAACATTGAAACGGATACTTTACACTTTGGCATTTATTGAGGGGCTGTTGGTTATGGCTTTGGAGCTGCTGTGCGCACGACTTACCACGCCCTATTATGGTAGTTCCATTTACGTTTGGACATCCGTTATAGGGATTACTATGCTGGCTTTGTTAATGGGGTATTATTTGGGTGGAGTGTTGGTAACAAGACAATTACACAAACGACTGGTTATTCCTTTTATAATTGTCGCAGCAGGATGGGTATCCATTCTTCATGTGCTGGGCAGTATTTTTTTAGAGCCACTGTTGGGATTGGGACTGATTGGCGGGGCGCTTATGTCGATGATTTTTTTATTGGCCGCCCCGTTGATCCTGTTGGGTGCTATTTCACCACAGCTCATACAATTGATTTCAGAGTCGGGAGTTTTGCCTGGAAGGGCTTCGGGCAATGTATATACCATTTCGACACTTGGAGGCGTGTTGGGCACTTTCCTGACGGGGTTGTTGCTCATACCCGCTATTGGTATAAAGAGTACAGCTTTGGCCGTGGGGATAGTCTCTTTACTTTTTCCTTTAGCTATGATAACATTCAATAAGACTTATCGGATGTCTTTTTTCCTCACTATACCCGTTTATGCCGGCGTATTGCTGGGTAGCTTTTACAGTAGTCCGCAAAGTAAAATCCTGGGGGGCGAGTTGTTGTATAGTAGTGAAGGCATCCTGGGCCATCTTACTGTAGAAGACATTCACCCTAATTTCAGGGCATTCAGCAATGATGGCATTACTCAAAGCATCATAGAGAAAAATGAAAAAGCCTCAATGTTGCTGTATACCCATGTAATGGCAACCGTTAGCAGCCTCAATCCACCTGAACGGCGAAAGTATGCCGCTTTAATTGGCATGGCCGGTGGATCGCTTATCCGTGAATTACAGCATTTGAACTATCAGAATATCTATGCCATTGACATTGATCCGCGCACAAAAAAATTGGCAGAAGACTATTTTTGGATTGATCCTGCTTCTTACCAATTCGTCGAAGATGATGGTCGGCATTTTTTGGCCACGACTAACCAAACTTTCAATATCATTATGATTGATGTGTCATTAGCTGAAGAACAACCCTGGCATCTGTTTACCAAAGAAGCATTTGAGTTGTACAAATCTAAGTTGGAACACGACGGTATCCTGGTATTGAACATCATTGATTTTTACAATCTCGACGATGCCATTATTCTGGCTCGCATTGGAGACAGTATGCTTAATGCCGGTTTTGAAACGCGCGTCATTAAAGATTTTTACAATCATATCCAAATGGAACAAAATTCCATTCAAAATATCGCTCACGAAAAAATTCTGGTGGGTTTGAAAGACGGATTTAGAAATACGGCTACTAATGTAAATGAATTGAATAGTTGTTGCAGCCTATTTGAATTTAATCGAATGATCAAGGAAGATCTATATAACCGGTCTTTTATTAAAAATACATTAACGCTGGGACCATTTTATGACGATCAACCCGATATGGAATATCTGGGATTTGAGCGTGTCAACCTATTGCGAACCAAGTATAGACAGAAAGTCCTTCCGGAAATAGTTCCGTCTGGCCATTCACAAAGAAAGTGATGACAGTTTGTCATGTTGATAAACAACATCCGATTGTGTTAGTTCTCCCTTTTCGACCAGGAAAACATCTCCATTAAAAACCATTCTTTTATTACGTACATTTTGTTATATTAAATGTACTTTTTAGTAACGCAAACACTACTTAACCATGCGATTGACCCTCCTTTTGTTCATCCTTTTTGGCAGTTTGAATTTGTCAACTCACCTCACAGATGATTATCATTTCTCCATTGTCAAATACGACCAAACTTTCTACCTGGAGTCTTGCCATCCAATCGCCATTTACAAGTCCAATCTGTGGATTCCCAATGAATTGGATGAAAACGGCAATATTGAGGTCGATCATAGATTTGAAGTCTCTTTTGGTCGACAGACAAAAGGAGAATATCAGAAAAAGGCGCCTGACGAAATCATATTGTTAGTAGGAACAAGATGGGAGGGGAACTGTCTGCTATTTCCGCTTGACGATGATGATATGGAAAATGCCGCCGATTTATTGATCGAAATAACCCAATTAGATAGAGAACAAATCACAATAACCTACAAATAAATGAGCCATGAAAAAACACTACTTTAAACTCCGACTTACAATTTTTATTCTGATTCTCGCAGGAAGTATATCTAACCTATGGAGTATGGGCGGCCCTGGTGGCGGCGGTGGTGGCGATTGTTTTCAGTTTAATACACAAGGTACCATCATCTCTTGTACCAATTGTACCATTTCAGATGGTACTGCCGGCGGTGATATTGCAGACCCTGCCGACCCTTCACTGGTAGTCACTGCTGACGGTTGTGGTCCGGTGACCCTGATCGTAGAATACTCTTTCGATTGGAACCAGGGCTCCGCCAACAATTGGATACATGGCGTCTCTTTTAATGCTGGGCCCCTTTGGACTGCTTTCCAGGAAATTCCGCCTCCGGATTGGATTTATATGCCCTCAGGCGTAACTGGATGTTGTAGTGGTTCGAACTATGGTCCCGGATATTACTATGATGGAAGTGATGCTACTAGTGCTCCTACCGAGTTTACAGCTAATTTTAATTGCGGGATGGGTATATTTTGTACCGCAACTTTTGTCAATCCAAGCGGATGCGATGCGGTTTGTAATGGTGATGAAACGTTGGTAAATAACAGTACTGGAAGTGATTGTTGTGATGGACTTGTATTTGCAGACTATTTCACATTAAGTCCAACAGGGGGATATCCTCTTTCTTCTGGAGCAAATGATGGTGACCCTGGTAACAACTGGGGTGTGGAATGTGGTATTAATTCAGGTGGCGCAAATACCGGAGCATGCCCTACTTTCCAATTTGAACTCACCTATTGCCCCTCTAACGCAACCCCTTCCAATTTCACCGAATACATTACCTTCACCACTTCTGCCGACGGCGAATCCGGCTGCTGGTGTCAGGACGACGATTGTGACTACGCCAACGGTTTTGACGTAACCATCCAAAACGCCTGCGGCCCGGATGCCATATTCGATCCCATCCCGGATGATTACTGTAACGCTACCGATATTAGCCTCAACAATGTTTCCTCGGGATACGATGGCGGATTTGTACCCGACCCTGGAGCAGAATGGACGGACGGCGTCGTCTCAGGCGGCCCTCTCAACGTCACTTTTTCCTATTGCGATAACATCAGCAATACGCAACTAACTCATATCGTAGGAGAAAACAACTGTTACGACGGCCCTAATACGGAAACTTTTGATGTATGGACACCCGAAATAGTCAGTGTCAATGCCAGCCCCCTGGAGGCTTGTGGGGCATTTGTGCCCACCCTTATCGCCGATGTGGAAATATTCGGCACCAACAACACCTGGAACGGAGCCGGCACCGTAGAGTGGTACGATTGTAACAATCCTCCTACATGTGGCTCGCCCATTACTGATTTTACGGTGACACCACAGCCCTGTGCCTCTACTTCGCGTACTTTTTATTCTTACTTTAACACCGGTTGTGCAGCTTGCGATGTTGCGGGGCCATCGATCACCGTGACGGCTCATCCCAACTACACGGAAGACGTTGTGCTCAACCCGGCGGGTTGTGGTACGGCTACTGTTAACATCCTCGGAAACGATGGCACGACGGTTTGCCAAAGCTTTACCGCCTCCTGCCCGAACAACGGCGATGTGCAGTCGATCCCCTATAATTTCAATATTACCGGCACCCCTTGCGACGTTAGTTTTTCGGGAACGGTAGACTGCGCCTGTACGATGTGTACGGCCACTGCTGGCACCCTCACTCCTGCTTCACAAGAGGCATGCCTTCCGGCAAATCCAACTACCATCAGCGGCCTTGGCCTCACAACGATTACCACCAACGGCGATGAAGAAACATCGTCAGGATATAGCTATACCTTCCTCCTTACAGATGCTAACAACGTCATTTTAGATGCTAATGCCAACTCCGACAACCTTACCATTCCAGCAACAGTCGGCACTTACAACGTTTGCGGCCTTTCCTATGAGACAGGCCAGGGCCTCGGAACTTTGGTAGGCGCCTCCACCGATGGCGTTAATGCTGCCATACTACAAGATGGCGACGGAGACGATTACGGTTCACCCAATGCCTGTATGTCTTTGACTACTACCTGTGTGACCATTATCGTAAACGACATACCAACAGCCAGTCCCCCCGACGACAACGTCTGCATCGACCAAACCGTCATGATCGACGGTACCCCCAGCGGAGGGTCGGGCACGTATACCGCACACTCCTGGACCATCACCGGTGGCACCGGCTCAGCAACCCTTACCAACGCCACTTCTCAAACGGTCACGGTAGATGCTACCGGCGGAATAGCTGGAACGGTAGATCTGGAATATACAGTGACGGACGATAACGGATGTATGGGGACGGGGATGGCTACGGTGACGGTGAATGCCCTCCCCATAGTCGGCCTGAACGACCCCGCCGACGAATGCATCAACGGCACGGATATGAGTTTCACCGGTACACCTACTAATAATAATGGCAGCTTCTCTTCTACTGCACCAGCCGGATTTACCGATAATGGTAATGGCACAGCCGATCTGGATGTATCCACTGCAGGAGCCGGCACCTACGATGTTACTTACACTTACACCGATCCGGCGACTACTTGCGTAAACAGTTTTACGGTAAGTGTCACCATCGATCCCCTGCCCAATATCAACGATCCGGGCATCACGGTTTGTCAATCGGATGCTACTTCTTACAACCTGACCATCCACGACCCGGCCGTAGGATCGGGAACGGTAACCTGGTACGACGGCGATCCCAGCCTGGGTGGAACCGACCTGAGTCCTGCCACTGCTGTAGACCTGACCAATGTACTCGACCTATGGGTACAGCTCGACAACGGTACTTGCGTAAATGCGCAACAGATCAGTCCCACGATCAATAATAATCCGGGCATAGGCAATATCAACGTCGATTGTAATAGCAATGTTATTACTTACGATGTTGACGGAAGTCCAGCCTCCATTTCCATTTCAGGTGATGGGCCTTATTTTATTAACGCTTCCGCAAATGGGTGCATAACGGAGGGCAGTGTTAACGTGTTGTGTACCTCTTGTGAGATCAACAACGTTACTGCTACACCGGTGTGTTCTTCTACGGCTTGTACGGGCACACCTGCCGGCGATTATTTTCTGGAAGTAACGATGGACATCACCGATGCTACCACGGTAACCATCAATGTGGATGGAACCACTTTTACACAAGCGGTCAGTAATGGCTCCAATACGATTTGTCTGGACGATGCTTCCTTTGTCGATGACGGGGGCACCAGCATTCCGATCACGGTGTACGAGGGCAGTTCTGCTCCCAGTGCTCTGCTGGGACAATCTCCTGCGGGATGTACGGGTTGTATTCCAGAGGCGTCGGGACTTATCGTCAATGAGGCTTCCAACGGCAGTGCCGGCAATCAGGATTGGTTTGAGCTGGTAGCGGTGGGAACGATGTCCTTCAGCCTGGATGGCTGGATCATAGACGATGGCACCAATTCGAGCAATTACCTGCAATTCAATCTGAACAACGATCCCTCCTGTTCCTTTCTTTCTTCCATACCTCCGGGTGCTACCATTGTGGTTTATAATGGCGAGCCTGGCGGCAAAGATCCTTCCATCCCTGCCGATGATCCTTTCGATGCCAATGGCGACGGTGTATACATCATCCCACATACGAATGTATGTATTGATCTGGTGGGGACGACTTTGTTCACCACTGCGGTTGGGCTTTCCAATTCGGGAGCCGATGGTGCTCAGACTATTTTTGGTGGATCTACTTTCAGCGGCATTTCCTGGGGAGGAGGCATCCCCGGTGTTCCGGATGTGCCTATGAATACGTCTTATCAGTTTAGTTGTGGGGATTATACCATGGGGGGCAACTTTTCTTCCTCCGGAGGAACGGGCACGCCCGGCTTTGGAAACAATGGAGATAATTCCAACCTGATTGCTCAACTTGGGTTGGGCACTTGCTATGAATGCGACATAACTTACGATGAAAACATTACTCCTACACAGGTGACGCTGAGCAGCTACGGGCCTGTATGCGACCAGGATACCCCTATTGCCCTCAACAACCCTGAAAATGGCGTAGCGGGTACCTGGAGTGGTTCCGGTGTTAGTGGCAATAGTTTTGACCCTTCGACGTTGAGTGGACCTATTACGCTTACTTTTACGCCTACCAATACGGTTTGTTTTTCTGGGAATAGTACGGATGTTGTGGTTAATGTGGCTCCGGCGGCAAACCTGAGCTCCTATGGGCCTCTCTGCGACCTGGATGCAGCCATTACTTTGAATAATCCCGAAAACGGGGTCCCAGGTACATGGTCGGGCAGTGGTGTCACAGGCGATTCTTTTAATCCTTCAGGCCTTTCTGGTAACATCACTCTTACATTTACTCCCGATGCAGGACAGTGCTTCCTGGCTAACACGACTGATGTCACCGTTAATGTGGCTCCGGCGGCAAACCTGAGCTCCTATGGGCCTCTCTGCGACCTGGATGCAGCCATTACTTTGAATAATCCCGAAAACGGGGTCCCAGGTACATGGTCGGGCAGTGGTGTCACAGGCGATTCTTTTAATCCTTCAGGCCTTTCTGGTAACATCACTCTTACATTTACTCCCGATGCAGGACAGTGTTTCCTGGCTAACACGACTGATGTCACCGTTAATGTGGCTCCGGCGGCAAACCTGAGCTCCTATGGGCCTCTCTGCGACCTGGATGCAGCCATTACTTTGAATAATCCCGAAAACGGGGTCCCAGGTACATGGTCGGGCAGTGGTGTCACAGGCGATTCTTTTAATCCTTCAGGCCTTTCTGGTAACATCACTCTTACATTTACTCCCGATGCAGGACAGTGCTTCCTGGCTAACACGACTGATGTCACCGTTAATGTGGCTCCGGCGGCAAACCTGAGCTCCTATGGGCCTCTCTGCGACCTGGATGCAGCCATTACTTTGAATAATCCCGAAAACGGGGTCCCAGGTACATGGTCGGGCAGTGGTGTCACAGGCGATTCTTTTAATCCTTCAGGCCTTTCTGGTAACATCACTCTTACTTTTACCCCCGATGCCGGGGAGTGCTTCCTCGTCAACACCGTCGATGTCACTGTCAATGCTGCTCCGCCTGCTACACTCAGCTCGTATGGACCGCTTTGCGACCTCGATGCTGCCATTACGCTCAACAATCCCGAAAATAGCGTACCGGGCACATGGTCTGGTTCGGGCGTGACTGGTGATTCTTTTGATCCTTCAGGACTCTCTGGTAACATTACTCTTACTTTTACCCCCGATGCCGGAGAGTGCTTCCTCGTCAACACCGTCGATGTCACTGTCAATGCTGCTCCGCCTGCTACACTCAGCTCGTATGGACCGCTTTGCGACCTCGATGCCGCTATTACGCTCAACAATCCAGAAAATAGCGTGCCGGGCACATGGTCTGGTTCGGGCGTGACTGGTGATTCTTTTGATCCTTCAGGACTCTCTGGTAACATTACTCTTACTTTTACGCCCGATGCCGGAGAGTGCTTCCTCGTCAACACCGTCGATGTCACTGTCAATGCTGCTCCGCCTGCCACCCTCAGCTCGTATGGACCGCTTTGCGACCTTGATGCCGCTATTACGCTCAACAATCCAGAAAATAGCGTACCGGGCACATGGTCTGGTTCGGGCGTGACTGGTGATTCTTTTGATCCTTCAGGACTCTCTGGTAACATTACTCTTACTTTTACCCCCGATGCCGGAGAGTGCTTCCTCGTCAACACCGTCGATGTCACTGTCAATGCTGCTCCGCCTGCTACACTCAGCTCGTATGGACCGCTTTGCGACCTCGATGCCGCTATTACGCTCAACAATCCAGAAAATAGCGTGCCGGGCACATGGTCTGGTTCGGGCGTGACTGGTGATTCTTTTGATCCTTCAGGACTCTCTGGTAACATTACTCTTACTTTTACGCCCGATGCCGGAGAGTGCTTCCTCGTCAACACCGTCGATGTCACTGTCAATGCTGCTCCGCCTGCCACCCTCAGCTCGTATGGACCGCTTTGCGACCTTGATGCCGCTATTACGCTCAACAATCCAGAAAATAGCGTACCGGGCACATGGTCTGGTTCGGGCGTGACTGGTGATTCTTTTGATCCTTCAGGACTCTCTGGTAACATTACTCTTACTTTTACCCCCGATGCCGGAGAGTGCTTCCTCGTCAACACCGTCGATGTCACTGTCAATGCCGCCGTCGATGTCACTAATGCTGCTCCGCCTGCAACACTCAGCTCGTATGGACCGCTTTGCGACCTTCCGCCTGCCACTCTCAGCTCGTATGGACTCGCTCGTTGCGCTTTGCCTCGATGCCGCCATTACGCTCAACAATCCAGAAAATAGCGTACCGGGCACCTGGTCTGGTTCGGATCCTTCAGGACTGACTGGTGATTCTTTTGATCCTCTCAGGACTCTCTGGTAACATTACTCTTACTTTTACCCCCGATGCCGGAGAGTGCTTCCTCGTCAACACCGTCGATGTCACTGTCAATGCGCTCCGCCTGCTACACTCAGCTCGTATGGACCGCTTGCAACACTCAGCTCGTATGGACCGCTTTGCGACCTCGATGCCGCCATTACGCTCAACAATCCAGAAAATAGCGTACCGGGCACCTGGTCTGGTTCGGGCGTGACTGGTGATTCTTTTGATCCTTCAGGACTCTCTGGTAACTGGTGATTCTTTTACTCCTTACTCTCTGGTAACATTACTCTTACTCTTACTTTTACCCCCGATGCCGGAGAGTGCTTCCTCGTCAACACCGTCGATGTCACTGTCAATGCCGCTCCGCCTGCTACACTCAGCTCGTATGGACCGCTTTGCGACCTCGATGCGCTATTACGCTCAACAATCCAGAAAATAGCGTACCGGGATTGATCCTTCAGGACTCTCTGGTAACATTACTCTTACTTTTACCCCCGATGCCGGAGAGTGCTTCCTCGTCAACACCGTCGATGTCCTGTCAATGCTGCTCCGATGGACCGCTTTGCGACCTCGATGCCGCTATTACGCTCAACAATCCAATAGCGTACCCGCAACATAGTCTGGTTCGTAGCGTACCGGGCACCTGGTCTGGTTCGGGCGTGACTGGTGATTCCTTTTGATCCTTCAGGACTCTCTGGTAACATTACTCTTACTTTTACGCCCGATGCCGGAGAGTGCTTCCTCGTCAACACCGTCGATGTCACTGTCAATGCCGCTCCGCCTGCTACACTCAGCTCGTATGGACCGCTTTGCGACCTCGATGCTGCCATTACGCTCAACAATCCCGAAAATAGCGTACCGGGCACATGGTCTGGTTCGGGCGTGACTGGTGATTCTTTTGATCCTTCAGGACTCTCTGGTAACATTACTCTTACTTTTACCCCCGATGCCGGAGAGTGCTTCCTCGTCAACACCGTCGATGTCACTGTCAATGCCGCTCCGCCTGCTACACTCAGCTCGTATGGACCGCTTTGCGACCTCGATGCTGCCATTACGCTCAACAATCCAGAAAATAGCGTACCGGGCACCTGGTCTGGTTCGGGCGTGACTGGTGATTCTTTTGATCCTTCAGGACTCTCTGGTAACATTACTCTTACTTTTACCCCCGATGCCGGAGAGTGCTTCCTCGTCAACACCGTCGATGTCACTGTCAATGCCGCTCCGCCTGCTACACTCAGCTCGTATGGACCGCTTTGCGACCTCGATGCTGCCATTACGCTCAACAATCCCGAAAATAGCGTACCGGGCACCTGGTCTGGTTCGGGCGTGACTGGTGATTCCTTTGATCCTTCAGGACTCTCTGGTAACATTACTCTTACTTTTACGCCCGATGCCGGAGAATGCTTCCTCGTCAACACCGTCGATGTCACTGTCAATGCTGCTCCGCCTGCTACACTCAGCTCGTATGGACCGCTTTGCGACCTCGATGCTGCCATTACGCTCAACAATCCCGAAAATAGCGTACCGGGCACCTGGTCTGGTTCGGGCGTGACTGGTGATTCCTTTGATCCTTCAGGACTCTCTGGTAACATTACTCTTACTTTTACGCCCGATGCCGGAGAATGCTTCCTCGTCAACACCGTCGATGTCACTGTCAATGCTGCTCCGCCTGCTACACTCAGCTCGTATGGACCGCTTTGCGACCTCGATGCCGCTATTACGCTCAACAATCCCGAAAATAGCGTACCGGGCACATGGTCTGGTTCGGGCGTGACTGGTGATTCTTTTGATCCTTCAGGACTCTCTGGTAACATTACTCTTACTTTTACCCCCGATGCCGGAGAGTGCTTCCTCGTCAACACCGTCGATGTCACTGTCAATGCTGCTCCGCCTGCTACACTCAGCTCGTATGGACCGCTTTGCGACCTCGATGCCGCTATTACGCTCAACAATCCAGAAAATAGCGTGCCGGGCACATGGTCTGGTTCGGGCGTGACTGGTGATTCTTTTGATCCTTCAGGACTCTCTGGTAACATTACTCTTACTTTTACGCCCGATGCCGGAGAGTGCTTCCTCGTCAACACCGTCGATGTCACTGTCAATGCTGCTCCGCCTGCCACCCTCAGCTCGTATGGACCGCTTTGCGACCTTGATGCCGCTATTACGCTCAACAATCCAGAAAATAGCGTACCGGGCACATGCTCAACAATCCCGTCTGGCACCTGGTCTGGTTCGGGCGTGACTGGTGATTCTTTTGATCCTTCAGGACTCTCTGGTAACATTACTCTTACTTTTACCCCCGATGCCGGAGAGTGCTTCCTCGTCAACACCGTCGATGTCACTGTCAATGCTGCTCCGCCTGCTACACTCAGCTCGTATGGACCGCTTTGCGACCTCGATGCCGCTATTACGCTCAACAATCCAGAAAATAGCGTGCCGGGCACATGGTCTGGTTCGGGCGTGACTGGTGATTCTTTTGATCCTTCAGGACTCTCTGGTAACATTACTCTTACTTTTACGCCCGATGCCGGAGAGTGCTTCCTCGTCAACACCGTCGATGTCACTGTCAATGCCGCTCCGCCTCTCAGCTCTGCTTTGCGACCTCTGCTGCCATTACGCTCAACAATCCGAAAATAGCGTACCGGGACCTGGTCTGGTTCGGGCGTGACTGGTGATTCCTTTGATCCTTCAGGACTCTCTGGTAACATTACTCTTACTTTTACGCCCGATGCCGGAGAATGCTTCCTCGTCAACACCGTCGATGTCACTGTCAATGCTGCTCCGCCTGCTACACTCAGCTCGTATGGACCGCTTTGCGACCTCGATGCCGCCATTACGCTCAACAATCCAGAAAATAGCGTACCGGGCACATGGTCTGGTTCGGGCGTGACTGGTGATTCTTTTGATCCTTCAGGACTCTCTGGTAACATTACTCTTACTTTTACCCCCGATGCCGGAGAGTGCTTCCTCGTCAACACCGTCGATGTCACTGTCAATGCCGCTCCGCCTGCCACTCTCAGCTCGTATGGACCGCTTTGCGACCTCGATGCCGCCATTACGCTCAACAATCCCGAAAATAGCGTACCGGGCACATG
>CBDCTQ010000063.1:0-171514 GCA_965222105.1 Saprospiraceae bacterium
TCTTGCTCGACCACTCCGTTAAGGATGCTCTTGAACGTTTTTCGGGGTACAAAAAAGTTCTTTATACGGAGCAGCACCCGCTTGGATTTTTTGGCGAGCAATGCCAGTGCCTCCTCTGTAAAGCCGGGTGCAATCAACACTTCGTAGAAGAGCTGGTCGATGGCCCGGGCCGTTTCCAGGTCGATGGAATGGTTGCAGATCAGGATGCCTCCAAATGCCGATACGGGGTCGGCGGCGAGGGCTGCTTTCCAGGCTTCCAGGGTTGTGGGTCGGGTGGCGATGCCGCAGGGGTTGGTGTGTTTGAGGACGGCGAAGGTGGGATCGTCGTGTTCAAATTCGGCCATTAGTCCGACGGCAGCGTCGATGTCGACGAGGTTGTTGTAAGAGATCTGTTTGCCGTTGAGCTTATCAAAAATGGCGTCGAGTTGTCCGTAAAAAACGCCTTGTTGATGGGGGTTTTCGCCGTAGCGGAGTACCCTGGCGTTTTGAATACTTTTTTTGAAGGACAACTCCCCTCCATTTCTGGAGAAGAATTGGTGTATGGTCGTATCGTAGTGAGAGCTTACGCCAAATGCTTTTTGGGCCAGAGCGTGGCGGTCTTCGAGGGTGGTCACGCCGTCGTTGTCTTTGAGTAGTACGAGCAATTGTCCGTATTCTTTTTTGGAGGGGACAACGACTACGTCCTTATAATTTTTGGCGGCAGCCCGGATCAGGGCGATCCCACCGATGTCTATCTTTTCGATGATGGCGTTTTCGTCGTTGGTTTCAGCTACTGTTTTCCCGAAAGGGTAAAGATCCACAATTACCAGGTCGATTTCGGGGATGTCGTATTCGGCCAGTTGGGCAAGGTGGGCGTCTTCGCGCCGTGCCAGCAGGCCTCCGAATACTTTTGGATGGAGCGTTTTGACGCGCCCGTCGAGGATGGAAGGATAGGAAGTGAGTTGCTCAACGGCTTCTACTTTTTTGTTGAGGTGGTTTTCGATAAATCGTTGAGTGCCGCCGGTGGAGTAGATGGTTACGCCGAGTCGGTCCAGTTGATCCAGAATGGGTTCGAGCCCCGTTTTGGAAAAGACGGACAGCAGGGCCGATCTAATTTTTTTTGATGCCATGAGGTAGGCTGGGTTGATTTTTAAAACGAAGGGCAAAGATAAGAAAAAACCCTCCATTCAGAAACCTGACAATAGACAATAATCCGGTATGTTTATCCGGCAGCCTTGCCCTACCTTTGAATGGAATAGCAAAATAAAAGAGCTATGAAAATTTTGATACCCCTGTTATTTACGGCGATCTTTTCTTTGCCCGCTTTTACGCAAACAACGATTATTGGCAAAGTAACCGATGGCGATTCGGGCGAAGAATTGATCGCTGCCAATGTTACCATTTTCAACCAGGGCGTGCTGGTAACGGGTGTTGCCACAGATTTTGATGGCAATTACAGCATTGCTACCGATCCCGGCCTCTACGATTTGGAGGTGTCATATATCGGCTATGCCACCCAACGGATCAATGGAGTGATCGTACATGATTCGCGGCAAAACCTCCTCGATATTGTTATGGGAGGGAGTAGGTACGGCCCCAGTTCCTTCAATTGGAAAGCACACAAAAATCGAATTTTTCCGTTTTTGGGGCCTGGCTTCCCTCCATCGGATATGGTTGTTGAGGTTTTGGAAAACGTTCCGGTTGAATATTAGATAAAATGTGAGTGCGTGATATACCTGCCGGCCGACAGGCGGGTTAGCGGAGCATCGCGGTTGCAAACCGCGACGAACGACGTCTGCACAAAGATTTTCTCTGTGAATCTTTGTGTCTTCGTGTCTTTGTGGTAAAGCCCGCAGCGATTTTGTCAAACACTCATAAAATGTCTATTGAATTCACTTTTCCTTTACCTGGTTTGTCCGCACTTTCAGGTTGAGGATGTTTCCCATGTGGTAGCAGGTTCGGCAGCGGGCTTCATAGGCTTCTTTCTCCCCCAGGACGACCGTGTCTTCATCTTGTAACAATCGATAGGAATGGGTAGCCAGGTTGCCGCAATGGCTGCAGATGGCGTGTACTTTTGTGATGTATTCGGCGACAGCCAAGAGATCGGGCATAGGGCCGAAGGGTTGGCCCCGAAAGTCCATATCCAGCCCGGCGACGATGATGCGCAGACCTTTTAAAGCCAACTGCTGACAGACATCCGGCAATTGGTCGTCGAAAAACTGGGCTTCGTCAATCCCCACCACACTGACTCCTTCCGACAGTTGCAGCAGATGGCTGGAATGCTCTACCGGCACCGACAATATCGAATTGGCGTCGTGGGAGACGACTTTTTTTTCATTGTAGCGGGTATCCAACCTCGGCTTGAAAATCTCTACTTTTTGATTGGCTATTTTGGCGCGCTTGAGTCGGCGTATCAGCTCTTCCGTTTTTCCGGAAAACATGGATCCGCAGATGACTTCTATCCAGCCACTACGCTGCCCTTTGAAATGTGGTTCGAGAAACATGAATGTGGTTATTGGTTTACGGTCTACGGTACACGGCTAACGGTTTACGATCTGCGGTCTATGGTCTACGGTGTTAGGTAAGCGATTTACAGTGTTCAATAATTTTGGCCTGATGTTTTTAAATACTCTGAAGTACCGTGTACCGTGTACCGTGTACCGTCTACTGTGTACCGTCTACCGTGTACCGTGTACCGTCTACCAACTTGTATGACTGCAACAAAAGTAGTAATTTCGGGCCAGCAATTGAGGTATTCCCGGGTTCATTTATACGGGTTCAACCTGGATATTCGTTTTTCACTGTGCAACCTCTATGTGTTGCTTTCGTTTTTTTTGGAAATAATACACCCTTAAGATATGAATTTGAAAGAAGCCAAGATTATGCTGGAAAAGATCAACCGTTTATACGAAAGTATGATTCTGGACAGCAAAATCGACCCTTTTGAACAAGAGTTGATGTTGAGCTACATCAAAAAATTGTATTTGACCTTTTCATTCGACGGAGAGGCGTTGAACCTGCTGTCGCAAAAACCAAAGGTCGCTGCTCCTCCTCCACCTGCTCCCAAGCCTAAACCTAAGGCGCCTCCCCGCGTGGTCAAAGAAACACCAAAGGCGTATACTCCGCCCAAGGCATCACCGGCAGCCGAGCCCGTGAAAGAGGTGGTGCGGGCCGAACCTGCGCCTGCCCCACCCCGCGAGAAAAAAGTCGCTGTAAGTGAAGAGGTCGCATTGCTTTTTGAAGATAAGGAGGGCAAGGAGTTGTCTGACAAACTGGCCTCCCTCCCCATTAAAGACCTGACCAAAGCTATGGGAATCAACGAGCGCATCCTTACAGTAAATGAATTGTTTGGCAAAGACCAACAGGCATTTGTAAGCGCCATGAGTACGATGAATGGGATGACCTCTTTTGACGAAGCTAAAAAATACCTGGTGGAATGCGCCGAAAAGTACAATTGGACTTCCCGAAATAAAAAGAAAAAGGCGCAGGTGTTTATTAAGTTGGTGCGGCGGCGGTTTAGATGATTTGCTGATGGAAAAACTGTCTGACGTGTAATGGCAGGTAAATCTTCCGCAATGCTAAACTTTCAGCAGATATATGTGTTGGTTGGGTTAGTAGGTTTTTCAAAGTAAGGGAGTTCGAAATAAAAATTTTCATGAAAAAAATCGCCCTTTTTACTTCCGGAGGCGACGCACCCGGCATGAATGCCTGCATCCGCGCCGTGGTAAGAACAGCCCTCCACCACAACTTGGAAGTGGCCGGCATCATGTGTGGATATGAAGGAATGATCGACGGTGACTTCATTGATATGAATAGCCACTCGGTTAGCAATATTATCCAAGCTGGTGGGACCATTCTCCATTCGGCACGCAGCGACCGGTTTCGCACCAAAGAGGGCCGCAAAACCGCTTTCGACAACCTTCAAAAAGCAGGAATCGACGGGGTAGTGGCCATCGGTGGCGACGGCACTTTCACCGGAGCAGACGTCTTTATGCAGGAGTACGACATCCCCTTTGTAGGCGTTCCGGGCACCATTGATAACGACCTTTACGGCACCGATTTTACCATCGGCTACGACACGGCCATCAACACCGCTATGGCTGCCATCGACAATATCAAAGACACCGCCAACGCCCACAACCGCCTGTTCTTCATCGAAGTGATGGGACGCGATGCTGGATTCATCGCCCTGCGAGCCGGCATCGCCACCGGGGCAGAAGCCATCCTCGTACCCGAAAGTAAGACCAACGTCGACCACCTCATCCATACCCTCGAAGAGGCACACGAACATAAAAAAACGTCTACCATCGTGATCGTAGCGGAAGGCGATGATGCCGGTGGCGCTTTTGAAATCGCCGACAAAGTGAAAGCCCGATTCGATCAATACGACATCAGGGTGAGCATACTGGGTCACCTTCAGCGTGGTGGCCGCCCCACCTGCATGGAACGGGTACGCGCCAGCCGTCTGGGCATGGAAGCTGTAAAAGCATTGTTGAAGGGACAGCGGAGCGTGATGGTGGGGCAGATACACAAGGAAATCGTATATACTCCTTTTAGCAAAGCCATTAAACACCACCAGGAAATGAATCCTATGCTGCTGGAGATGGCGAGTATTCTTCAATAGAATTTTTGAATTTTGATTAAGTCAAAAAGTAGAATCTGGAAAACCATTGAGTTGCCCGTTTACTTTTTAGTGTTGATCTGGGCAATCCATCTCCTGCAGGTGGCGATGGGCTGGCGGCTGGGCTATCTGGGCATTTATCCGCGGGAGTTGTTTGGCGCCAAAGGCATTCTGCTGGCGCCATTGATCCACGGCGATTTCAGTCATTTGATCAACAATAGTATTCCGCTGTTTGTGTTGGGCAGTATTATTTTGTTTTTTTATCCGCGGGTGGCGGTGAAGAGTTTTATCAGCATTTACTTACTGACCGGACTGATGGTCTGGCTGATCGGCAATTTTTTCTTTTGCGGGCTGGAATACGGCCACCGTTGCAATAGCTACCACATCGGGGCCAGCGGCGTGGTATACGGACTGGCGACCTTTATCATGGGGACGGGGATATTCCGGCGCAATATCAAATCGATCGTCCTGGCGCTGATTGTCTTGTTTTACTACAGTGGGATGTTTATGGGCATTCTGCCAAAGGAGGAAGGCATCAGTTGGGAAAGCCATCTATATGGTGGGATCATCGGATTGATGGTGGCCTGGTACTACCGTCGTGAATTGGAAACTGATGAGATCCGTAAAAAAGCATCCTGGGAGTTGGAACCCGATGGCCCCGGCCGGTACTTCCTACCACGGGATGTATTCGACATGACTAAGGAGGAACGGCGCATTCAGGAGGAACGGCGGCGTGGGTCGGATTGGACTTCTTCGGATACGTTTTAAAATGATGTACCTCAGACCATACAAGGGTTTTTCAAGAGCTGTGATCACTGACCATATACCAATTCCCGTCTATTTTTTCCATGAGAACGGAAAACCATCCCTGGCGTTTTTGTCCGGCATCTTCAAAACTTAGGTTGAATCGGCCCACCACGTAAACGTATTGTTGATTCAACATCTTAAACGTCAGCTTATCGAACGCCAGCGTTCCCATTTTGTCTTTTGAGTAATACTGTCGATAGGAGGCCAGAATGTTATCATAGCCTTTGGTGACACCGGCCCGTGAAATGGTTTGAACCTGCCCGGAGGGATAATAGGCGGTGACATAACAGTCCAGATCGCCTTTGTTCCAGCAATCTTCCTGTTGGTCGAAATTGGATTGGATGGCGGTTCGGTCGCTTTCGCTTAAAATTAATTTGGAAGAGGTACACGATAGGATAGCCAGACAAGATGCTATAAAAATGAGTCGTTTCATGATCTGCAAATAACGGCCTTTGCTGGGATCCGCGATAGTATTTTTTCGACGATGCGTTCAAAGGGTCAATTTTTTTTTGCGTTGTCGATTTTTTACTATCTACTGGATTTGATGTTGTGCAAATTTGAGGTGTGAATATTAAATTAAACAACATCAAAATGAAAAAAAGAATATTTTATTTTTTTTTGCTATTGACAAGCGTGCCGATCTTTTCCCAGGACAACTATCAATGGCAGGGCAAGTTTGAACAGCTCACCCCTCAACTCCCCACGCCCAATGCCTACCGCGCCGCCGACGGAGCTCCCGGCCCCGATTACTGGCAACAACGAGCTGACTACCAAATAGCAGTAAGACTCGATGACAACAGACAGCGCATTTCCGGAAAGGAAACCATCACTTATTACAACAACTCTCCGCAGCCCCTCGACTACCTTTGGCTGCAACTGGAGCAAAACCGAAGAGCACCCCACAACGAAGAAAAGCTAACCAAAAATTTTGGAATAGGTTCTGATTCCATCTTTTCCAAAATGTGGATGTATCATCTCAAACTCCGAACACGCAACTGCGGGATGAACATCACGGCCGTTACCGACGAAAATAAACATCCGCTCCCCTACTCCATTCAAAAAACCATGATGCGGATAGACCTGCCACAGACCTTGCAACCCGGCGAACAGATTTCGTTTAACGTGGAATGGTGGTACGACCTCAACAACCGGATGGAAGAGTTCGGTCGTGGCGGGTTTGAATATTTCCCGGAAGACGAGAACTACCTTTACACGGTGGCTCAGTTTTATCCTCGCATGGCGGTCTATGACGATGCCGAAGGTTGGCAGCACAAACAGTTTTTAGGCGCCGGTGAATTCGCCCTTTCTTTTGGCAATTTTGATGTAAAGATCACAACGCCTGCCGACCACCTCCTGATGGCCACCGGCACCCTTCAAAATGCAAAAAAAGTACTCTCTGAAACGGAGTATAAATATTTGCTCAAAGCAAAAAAGAGTTTTGACAAACCCATCGTCATAGCCACCGAAGCAGAAGCCCGCGAAAGGGAAAAAAGCCGAAGTAAAAAAAACAAGACCTGGCATTTCAAAGCGGAGAATGTACGGGATTTTGCCTTTGCCAGCTCCCGCAAATTCATCTGGGATGCACAGGCGGTACGCCTCAATGGGCGAGACGTCCTCGCTCAATCGCTTTACCCCAAGGAGGGCAACCCACTATGGGAAAAAGAGTCTACCAAAGCGGTGATCAACACCCTGAAAACCTACTCGAAATACAGCGTCGACTACCCGTATCCGGTGGCCACCTCGGTGCATGCCGCTTCTATTGGAATGGAGTATCCGATGATCTGTTTCAATTTCGGTCGGCCCTATCCCGACGGCACCTACCCCGATGCCATCAAATACGGTATGATTGGCGTGATCATTCACGAAGTGGGGCACAATTTTTTTCCAATGATTGTCAACTCCGACGAACGACAGTGGACCTGGATGGACGAGGGCCTAAATACTTTTTTGGAGTACCTTACGGAAAAGGAATGTTATAAAAACTACCCTTTCGACAGAGGCCCCGCCACGACCATTGTCGACTACATGAAGCTGGATAAAAAATACCTCCGGCCCATCATGACTAACTCGGAGCAGGTACTACATCTGGGCGACAATGCTTATGGTAAACCCGCTGCCGCCCTCAATATTTTACGCGAAGTTGTGCTCGGTCACGAAGCATTCGACATGGCGTTTAAAACCTATGCGCAGCGGTGGGCCTTCAAGCACCCAAAGCCGGCCGATTTTTTCCGGTGTATGGAAGATGCCTCCGGTGTTGACCTGGACTGGTTTTGGCGAGGTTGGTTTTACACCACAGATCATGTCGATATTGCCATCGACACCGTCATCTGGTACCGGGTGAAAGGCAATGAAGCCATCGCTTTACAGGAAATTCCGGATGCTAAGGGCGGGCCAAACAGTGCCGTCGAACCGGTTGAGCTAACCGATCCCGCTATTTTTACCATTGTAGAAACTCCCGATATCTACTACGGTGAATTCCGCGAACGACTGGATGAAAAAGCATTGTTGAATCAGTTTGAAAACAAGGAAATATATCAGGTTAAGTTTTCGAATCTCGGAGGGCTGGTCATGCCCCTGTTGCTGGAATTTGAATTGGAGTCGGGCAAAAAAGAAAAAATAACGATCCCGGCAGAAATATGGCGCTATGCGGAAAACAAGGCGTCCAAATTGTTTTACTTCGACGAAAAGGTAGTGGCCGTAAAAATGGACCCGGAGCTGCTGACTGCGGATACGGATACTTACAACAATGTGTTTCCGAGGGTGAGGCAGGCTTCCAGGTTTGAGGAGTTTAAGGAGAAGAAATAGCCCCTAATAACGCCGATCAGCCAAATAAGCGAGGTGTTCTTTTTCGAGTGAAAGGCCTTGTTTGCCAAAAATCCGGGAAGGTACCCGGCCGGTCATTTTTTTTGTTTCCTTGATGAAATGCATCTGGTCGAAAAACCCGTTTTGATAGGCGATGTCGGTCAGGCTGCACGGGATAGCCTTCAGGGCGTATTTCACGCAGGCATTGAAACGGATGATGCGCATATATCTTTTGGGCGTAAGCCCGACATGCTTTTTGAATAGCCGCTCCAAACGTTTGTAGCCCAGATTGTATTTTTCCGAAAGGGCGCGTATCGAGGGCATGTTATCAGGCTGATGAATATCTTGTAACAATTGTTCTACAAGAAGGGAAAAACCGTTTTGAGCGTATAGAAATTGCTTTCGCAATGAGGCAGCCAACTGGTTTTCATTTTGGGGGATAAGCTGATTACTGTTTCCATTAGGCCAGGTCTTCGTGCCGTTCAGCTCAGAGACTTCGATCACCTGGTCCACCAATTCGTCAGCGGGAATGCCAAACAACCCAAACAGGGCCGCGGGTCTGAGCTTGGCGCCAAATGCTTTTATATCGCCTTGCTCGAACCGATATTCCACACTATCCGTTTTTTGACCAAAAAGGTAATACCGACCTGCCGACAACGTAGTTTTTTCAGCGCCTTTTATTCTGCAAAAACGCCCGGCCTGCACCACCATCAACCCCGGCGTCCCATCGGGAATGATCAGGTGCTCGACCCCCTGCGATCGCCCATCGGACGACATACTGAAACAGGCATCGACAACAGGATCCGGATCAAGCGGTTTGCGGTAAAGGTACTTCATAACAATCTGGGATTCACCATGTCCATTATCCCGTTGAAGATAGCAGACCCTGAATTGTTATTGCAATTTACTCGATGAATGGTGGGGTTCTTCCGATGAGTTGTGGACTATTGCGAGGTTAACTTTGGAGACTGGAATTATTTTTTTTGCAGCACTTCCATTTTTGGTAGTTCTACTCAATGTATTGATAAGGAAGCCGCTCCGTAGGAGCGAATAACACTCAAAAATTATGATCCCCGTCAACACATAGCGTAGAACTACCCTGTTTTTTTATTTGGTTGGTCACTAACTTTCTAATTAATGGCACTCTTGATGGTCGAAAAAATACCATTTATCGAACGTCTTCGAATTTGATTTGGTAAGTCAGGCGAATAAATTCGCCGACTACTTTGGTCGGTCGGCAGGTTCGCCGACTACTTTTTTGCCATCAATGCCGTACCTTTCTATCTCGAAAATCCACTACCCAAATATCCTCAATTTGGTGCTTTAGCAAAAATGGTAAATTGCGATCTTCGATTTCTTCTTCCAGCCTCAGTGCGCTGTTTAGGTTTTGAAAACGACCGATATAAACCCTAAAGTAATGATTGCCTTGATGCTTTTCTATTTTAAAGAAAACGGGATGCTTCAGGTCATATAGTTCCTTATTTTCCTCTAAATCATCTAAAAACTGAGAGAAATTATGCTCTTCTTTGAAGTAGGCCAACTGTACGTAGCAATTGAGTGAATCTATTTCCTCCTCGTTGATCGCCATTCCTTTTTTGCCTAATTCCCCCTTGTATTCATACTTCTTGTCTCTATCGAACCGGCCAATGAGGTTGATGACCTGCTCAATAGTATCCTTGGGTGACGGCGGCAGAGAAGGATTCCGGCAATCCAAATGCTCTATTATCTTTTCAGGCGTTGTATAGCCGTTTAACCGAACCGGTGTACCGGCTCCACTGCGGATGACGAAGACAGTGGCGTCGCCTAAGTTTGTGAATGAATTGTTAGGACACTTCTTCAAAATAGAATCAGCCTCCATTTCGTAAAAACGCACGCGGTTATGTTTCATTTTCCAATTCAACCCTCTATCCAGAAAGGTTTGATTTCTCATCTTCCAATTGTCCCGGGTCCCCTTTCGGTAAATGTAAAGAATAGAACAATCATTCCGATAGTTCTCGGAACTGAATTCCACACAATGGGGGATTAGGCGGATGGGGTTAGCGCATACTACTACGGGCTTACTACCTGGCATCTCAATCAGGCTTGTGCAGGTCTTTTCTTTTCCATTTCCATCAATAACTTTTACAGTCACTTTTTGCCCATGTTTGAATCCTGCTTTTTTGTAGCTTTCGCTAAACTTTTTTGGCTTTGATAAAGTGGTTATCCGTTTGTCATCAAAATAAATTATAAAAGGCGCATCAGTCCCTTTGATATGGATGCCCAATTCCTTTCGCTCATTATCAGGGCTGCAATCAAGACTAAGAAAGGAGTCGTGGGAGGGTGGAATATCGTCCAATTTCATGAATCGTCGAAGATCCCCTTCCCGTTCTGTCCCATTGCGATCCTTTACGTGCAAACGAACATGCAGGAAGAGGCTGTCCGTTTTATTAAACTTCCAATCATCGATATCGTATGCTTTCCAGCCTGGTGCTTCCACAGTCATTTTATCCGTCTGATACTTGGGCCCATACGACTTCAAAGTCAGCACATAGGGTGGCTGCCCACCTTCAATCTGCACATCCAGGATGCCCTCTTTTAATATTTCACCACTCAATGTTAAATCAGGGATAGGTGGTGGCTCCCGAAATACCTTTTCGATAATCGTATCGCGTTTTTCTCCGCGCTCATCGGTCAATTCCAAATGCACATAAAAATGAGTGCGCTCTCCTCTACGCCTCGTCCATTTATCAATGGGATATTCTTTCCGTCCAGGTCTGTCAAATATTTCCGGATGACCGGTAAGCAAGGCATCGGAATATTTCTGTTCCATTCGCAGGTCATAAGGAGGCAGTCCGCCCTCCACTGTCACCAATAACCGAAAGTCATCAGTGAGGTGACCTTTCAACGACAAGGAACCCGGCGGAGGAGGGGGTGGCGGCGAAAAGCGCTTCCGACGTCTTATCTCAGTGGTTTCGCCTTTTACGTCTTTTACCAACAGGCGAAAGTGTAAATGGTCGTGATCGGCTATTTTAAACGCAGCCTTGGCTACCGGGAAGGTGTATGCTCCGGGGTTGGCTATGTCTTTAGTCTTTGTTTTGGGGGTTGGCCCCAACGACTCGACGGATAGAACATAAGGGGGCTGCCCTCCTTCAATGTCAACTGCCAATTCTTTATTGTCTGTAATAAACCCCTCCAGCTTCAATGGGTCTGGCCACAATAGATAGATGATGCCACCAATTAATGCCAGCATCAAAACTGCCTCAAGTATTCCTGGCGGAGGGGGCGGCGGCGGAGGCAGCGGTGGTGGTGGTTCCGGAGTTAAAACAGGGATAAGGCCACCTTCCATTATCAGGCAATGATCCGTTGCTTCAAATCCGGCATGCGGCAATAGCAAAGCCCCGGCAGCCACCACGGCCGGTTGACCCTGTTCTGCCCCAAGCGGAGTAGGGTCGTATTTGTATCCGGCAATGACTTCTATCTTTTTTTCCAAAACAATGTCCTTACGTATTTCGCGGTCGCGTCTTTTTTCCAGGACGGTCACCTTTAAAAGAAGATCGTAGGTTCCTTCCAACAATGGTTCTACGTAGAATATCCATTCAGTATAGTCACTGCGGTCTACGAGTTGTTCCATACTGGAGGGCGATTTTATAGAGAAGGCATTGCAGTGACTTTGGTCGAGAAACTGCACCTCCATCACTTCTGCGATCCGGATGGGTTCCTTTTGTGTGTGATCGTCCCGGAGGTTTGGGGAGGCGAGGTCTTCATCGTCGAAAGCAATGCGGACGATGCATTTATGCTGCTGTAGAAGGCCCATTTGTTTGGGTATCCGATACAGGATTTGCCCATGAGTGGTGGGCGGAGGTATTTTTCTGTTTTGCAATATGGATTCAAAGCCCTGCTCCCGATCAGGCACCAATCGCATACAAAGGTCTTTTTCTTCCATCGAATTGATGATGTGGAGCAGAGCTGCGTGGATACGGTTGTAGATCGTCCGGGCTTCTTCGTGCGAGAGGATGCCTTTTACATGTTGGTCGTACCCGGCCCGAGTGTATTGGCCTTGCAGGAGGTTGAGATCATCGTAGACGGGAGAATCGATGTGGATGTTTTGCTTTAGAAGGTAGAATACATCCCGGAGGTCTTTGCGAACGAGCTGATCGACAAAATGTTTTCTGATGGCGGGCAATGTTTGCATAATCCGTGTGTTAAAGGGTAAGCCAGGAAGTGCTTCAAACTTGGAAAGGAAGACGAGGTGGGTTAGAGAAAATTGTTCCCATTTGAAAGCAGTGCTCTGATAGATGTCTGTTTATATATTAGGCAAAGATAGCATAATATTTATACATTCCATATTATTTCCATGTAAAATGGAAATAATGTTTTGTTTTGTGATTGGATTTTGTGGGCAGGGGATTTTGGTTGTCTTGGCGGTTGACTTTTACGCATGATGTAGTGGTTTTAAACCTTTAAAATCGCTACATCATGCAAAAAACTAACCATTCTTCTACCATCAAAAGCCCCATGATCCAGCGGGCTAAACTTCATGTGAACGGCTTCGCTGCCCTTTTCGCCGAACTCGAACAAAAAATCATCCTTGGCAGTTTGTCTAAATCTGCTCTTCTGAATGACGGACGATGTATTGCCAAAATAAGCCTCTACTGAAAGGGAAAGTTTCTCTTTCCAGTCATTATCTCCCATTCCTTTGACCTAGTTCTATAAATTCTTCAAGTGAATCTTTGCTAAAAAAAAAGTTATCTGATTTTCTTTCATCAATTCGTCTAATTTAACAAACCGATTACTTATCAAATAACTAATCCAAAGATTTGTATCTAAAATTATCCTGATTAATCAGATATTTGATCTCCGTCAAATCTTTTTTGTCTTACTGATTCTACCTCTTTAGTTATCTCTTCTATACTAATTTCCTTTTCCGAATTTCCTCTTATTCTTGTCAATAAATTTGAAAATAGTTTAGTAATGCTCAAAAAATAACTTCCTCATTTATGGCTGCCTCTTTTGGCGCTGCACTTCGTTGAAAAGCCTCGCCGATGCTATGGCATCGCCTACGTTTTTCGCCTCGTTCAGCACCAAAATAGACTACCCAAAATCGGGAATTTATTTATTACGCATTACTTAGATTCATCTTGATTTGTAATCTTAATCAGGTTTAATTTAACCAATTGGTCAAGAATTCCTTTAACCTCTGGATTCAATATTTGTATTTGAATATTCATTTTTTGCTAAATTTTATTTGAGTGCGTGACAAATTAGCGGAACAAAAAAACGGGAGTTTAAAGAAATTTGTAAATTTAAGTGATAAAAACAATTAACAAACACTTTAAACACCCAGAGCAAGATATGGAAAAAGACACATTATTACATGAAATTGAAGAAGAAATTGAAAATTTATTGGAATTAAGTTCCTCTTACAGTGAGAAAGAAATGGGACTACACGAAATTGAAAACGAAATACTTGATCAGCTACTGAAACTAGGGTTGGCAGTGTTGAAAAATGTCATAGCATTAAAGACCAAAGAATCGTCCCATTATGAAGTGGCCGATAATAATGGCAAAAGCATCGGACAAAAGTCGAGGAAATATTTGAGTTTGTTTGGGAAGCTAGACATAGCTCGGCAGGGGTACTGGAGCAAGGAGACAGGCGTATATTTTACAGTTGATGAATTATTGCAATTACCATCGGGGACACATTGGTCCTATAACATACAGGAATTGGTTGGGGAGAACTCATCAGAAACAAATTTCCGCGAGAGTGTGCGGCTTTTAAATGAGTTGTTGGGCTTGAAGTTAAGTGGAAAATCTTCAGAAAGAAATACAGAACGGCTAGGCGAATATGTTGAAGAATTTTATGATTTAAACAGCTATCAGGATGAAGAAGAAGGCCCCCATTTTATGGCGAGTTTTGATGGTAAGGGTGTGTCAAAGAAAAAGCCTGTTTCATCGGAGAGAGATAACCCCAAGGAGCGGCTTTCACGCGGCGAAAAGCGAGGAGTCAAACAAATGGCAACAGTCTCAGGGTTAGAGGATAAAATACTAACTTATGTGGAAGAATATGATTTAACGGATAGGTTCGACGGCATCGTGTTAGACATAGTACATGTAAGTGAATATGTGTGGGATTGTGCAACAGCCATATTTGGAGAAAAGTCGAAACAAAAAAGACCGTGGGTAAAATCGATATTAAGGGATTTGCTGGAAGGAAAGACAGACCAGGTAATAAATGAATTGAAACTGAATCGGGATAAAACCAATCTTACTCAAAACAAAAAAGACCAACTAAGTAAGACGATAACCTACTTTAGCAATCATAAGCACAAAATGAATTATGAATGGTTTTTGAAAAAAGGATATCCAATAAGTTCAGCCATAGTGGAGTCAACCTGCAAGCACCTCGTTAAAGACAGAATGGAGCAAAGCGGAATGAGATGGACATCACAGGGAGCTCAGAATATGCTGGACATGCGGTCTGTAAAAATCAACGGCGACACTAAAGAATTTATGGACTTTGTAATTCAAAAAGACAGAAAAGTTAATTTGACAAAGATCGCTGCGTAAACTTGATTGCAGCGATTTTGTCACGCACTCAAAAAAATATGAATTGATTTTCAAGATTCATTTATTAAACTTTTTTTAAACGCTTGCAGGTAACACTAAGAAATGTATATGTCACCCACGAAGCACTCAAACTAAAGCGTACCCTGTCACAGGTGACATATATCTGCTGCGCTGATCCCGATCCCTATCGGGGCTTCAGTTGAACAACCATGCCTCTGGCACGCGGTTTCACTATGGATTCGGACATTCTCCCCCTAAAGGTATTTTCCCTTTCCGGGATCAGGCAAGAAAAACAAACCATCTTCCCTAAAATTCAGTTGTCATTCCCATGTCGAACCCGCGTCAAGCACTTTTGAGCAGGAAAGGTAACGATTTTTTGTTGTGTCTCAAAAATAGTTGTCGAAAACTGGGCGGGTTTGTAACAGTGTTGTTAAGTGTTCGGATTACCAAACAGAACCTGCCCTTGCTGCCAAAAAGGACAACTGCATACAATAGACGTTTAGCTGGCGAATAAGAGTCCGCCCGCTTATTTGACGCCCGGCGAGAGAAAATAAAGATAAAATAATCTGCTGTCAGCAAACAGCCTGGGATTGTATTGTTATAACCGTACTATCAGCACCCGAAATGACGCGATAATGCAGTTTTTTAATATCGCAAAACACCGAAAAAGAGGATAAGGTCGCTGCTCAAACGTCCTTTTTTTGTAGCTTGGTTTTTACTTTTTTCAATTTTCTTTTGAGAATCAGCACGTACTTCAAACTCCATAAGGGTGCGGTGGCTCGCTTTTGGGTTCGCTTCTCCTGAAGGCAGGTCTGAAGACAGGTCTGAAGACAGGTTCAACAACGGCTGAAAATCGGTCTTCGACACAATTTTCAGCCATTATTATTATTGTACCTAGTATTCTTCTTTTTCTTTTAACCATTCAAAATAATTTGAAGGATTAATTACTTTGAATTCGGAATTTTTATAAGTCGATCTCCAAGCTACTGGAATCTTACTTTTTTTCTTTTCATTCCACTTAAACTCATAGGCATACAATTTTCCTCCCCTTTCTTCTATCCAATCTATTTCTTGTTGATCATAAGTTCTCCAAAAATAGTTATAGACTAAAGTGTCATTATAATATTGCATTTTTAGCCGTTCACTAATAGCATAATTCTCCCAAAGTTGACCAATGTCATTCCTTAAATTTATTGGATTCAAATTCGCTATTAAGGCATTTCTTATTCCATTATCATAAAAATACCATTTGCTATTTTTAGATATTTCTTTCCTTAGATTTCGGCTAAAACCTCCAACTCTATGAATTATAAATACCTTTGATAATAAATCTAAATATTTTTCTACTGTATTCCTACTCAATCCCAATTTACTCGACAATTCATTATAAGAAACCTCCCCTCCAATTTGAAAAGCAATTAGTTGTAACAATTTCAATATTTTATCTGAATTCTTGATACTTTCAAATGTTAATATATCTTTTAACAAATAAGAGTTTAAAACTTCTTTTAAATATCCCGCTTTTGATTTGTTATCAATTAAATGAATTAATTCTGGGTAATTCCCAAATATTAACCTTTGTCTAAACTGTTCTTGTTTTTCAATCCTATCCTCAACCTGGGAATATTCTAATTCAGAAAACGGAAATAAATGGAAAGTCTTCTTTCTTCCTGTCAATGGCTCTCCTGTGTATCTGTCTATGTCAAATGCCGATGATCCTGTCACTATTATTTCTATCCCTTCTATATTATCAACCATCAACTTCAGTACTTTTCCTATTTCCGGTATTTTTTGGGCTTCATCTATAACTAAAAAAAGCTTATTGTCTAATAGACTTTTATAATGACCTACGCTTCTTCTTTCCAGTGATTGTACTGTTATTAAGTCTTCACCATTCATAAGTTTGTAAGGCTTGTCTATTTCATTAATTAGTTTATTTAGTAGAACTGTTTTTCCTACTCTTCTTGGACCTAAAACAACTATAACTTTGTTTGGCTGGATTGAATCTTTTAATGATCTCTCGATGATTCTATCAATAATTAGCATAATTCAATTATTTAATTAATCAAATTTAGCTAAATTTATTCAATTGAACAATCTTTATTCACATTTTTATATTTATTAGGTACATCGATCGTATCTAGTGCGACTTAGGCTCCCCATTCATGACCTTTAATGAGTTCATTACTCATCGCTCATCGAGCAAGACCTAATACAAGGGAAAGTTGATCCTGCATCTCTCGATGACGTCGGTTTAAAACGTGCTACCGACGAGTGTACCGTTCCACCGCTGGACATTGGGGTTCAGGCAGTTTAGCTTTAACCTTATCGCACAGGCGTTGCAGGGCTGTATCATACACGTTTTCTGATACTCCCCGCTTTACAGACATGCTCTTGTTCCCTCCCCCTTTCGGGTTTAGGTAAGTCGTTCACCTCGGAGTGATGTCTTGAACTCCGGCCAACTCTGTTGGCAATTTACTCAGTGCGTGACACGGCGCACAGTTTCCCAGTAATCTGCTCAAGCACCCTGAACGCTTATGGTCAGTGCACCGAGCATTGTAAGCTACTCGATTTTACGATAATAGATGTCAAAATGACTACCATTAGCCCGGTTTAAGGCTTACAGTGATTCACATACCATTCATTCCGCTTCCTCCTACCGCAAAAGACTAGCAGCTTTCGCTTTGACCTCACGGTCGCCGCTTATCCCAATCGGAATCGGGAGGAGCTTTGTTGTCCTTCGGGCTTAGCACCCCACCACTACTGGTGACGCACCCCGAAGTAGGAAACTGATGGTAGCCTGCCGATAGGCGGTTATGATTTCATATACAGTGTTGTGCAGTCGTATTTTATTTCCAAGGTCCGTTTATAGTTATGTTTATGACTTCATTATTCTGATTGATTCTGTATAAACCACCTGCACCTGCCAACCATAGATTCCCTTTTTCATCATCCATAATATTCATAATTGAAATTGGAATATTATAGTTTTTGAATGATTCCCCATCAAATTGATATACTCCGTTATCTGTTGTGCTAATCCATACATTGTTTGAATTGTCTATATGAATCTCATACACATCACCATTATTAAAACCTTTTATTTCAGGAAATGAAATAATTTTACCGTTGGTCATTCTGTTGATCCCGCCTTTTCCAATCCGCTTCTCGGGATCTGGGTTATCTTTTTCTGCTACTCTTGTTGCAAACCAAATATTCCCTTTTGCGTCAAATTCAATTTCCGTCACATTATTCGAGTGAAGCCCATCTTTTTTTAGAATATGCGTGTATGATTTACCGTCATATTTACAAGCACCATATCCGTCACGAGCAAACCACATATTCCCTTCAGAGTCTTCTTTTATTTCAGTAATCCAGTTTTTGGTATCTTCATTAATTGGTGTTTCTATTTGCGGGTAGGGAATTGGGAATGGAGTGAATTTTTCTCCATCAAATCGATACACACCACCCCAAGTGCCAACCCACATTTCTCCTTTACTGTCAATAAAAAATTGGCTTATCGAATTACTTTGCCAGTCATCTTTTTCGATACGGTATGTTGTAAACATTCCATCATCATACTTTGCTATTCCTTCTCCTGTATTGAACCAAAAAACACCATCCGAATCTTCTGTTACGCTCGTTACCCTGTTTGATGGCAAGCCGTCCTTTTTTGTATAGTATTTTAATTGATTCCCATCATACTTTGCAATTCCTTTTTCAATAGTTCCAAACCATAAATTTCCTTTGGAATCTTCATAAGCACTTGTAACATATTGTCCGATTTGTGAAGCGTTGTTCTGTATGGTTGGATTTTCGATTTCGACAGCTTTAGCTTTCTTTTCCTGTGAGTTACAAGAAGTTGTCAATATGGATAGCATTAATAATATTGTCAGTTTCATTTTTTTTTTCTTTTTATGACGCACAACACTAAGGAAAGTATATGTCACCCACGAAGCAGTCAAACGCTAAACCACCCTGTCACAGGTGACATATGACATATACATTTAGCGCGCTACGCTCGTGAATCTTCGATTTCAGTTGAACACTCACGCCCTCAGCAGGCGGTTTTACAAACGATCCAGAGATTTTTCCCCTAAAGGTATTTTCCTTTTACGGGGTCAGGTAGGAAAAGCAAACCACTTTCAGTAAAATTCTGTTGTCATTCCTATGTCGAACCCGCGCCGGGCACGTTTGAGCAGGAAAGGTAACGATTTTTTGTCATATCCCTAAAATAGTTGCCGGAAGCAAGCCGGGTTAGTAACAGTATTGTTAAGCAACAGGAAACAAGGTTAGTCTTTTCCGCCGATCCAAATGCCTGTCCCGATTTCATATCGGGGCAACGAGGCTTACGATGATTCATCCCGCAGTATTGCGGGATTACGCATACCATTCATTCCGCTTCCTCCTACCGCAAAAGACTAGCAGCTTTCGCTTTGACCTCACGGTTGCCGCTTAGCTTTTATGTTCTTCGGGCTTAGCACCTCACCATTGCTAGTGACTCACCCCGAAGTAGGAAACTGATGGTAGCTTGCCGACCCCGACATTCGCCGGGGCAAGCTCTTTGGTGGGCCTGCCGACCTCTGGTGGGCACATCAGGTTAAATCCATCTTTGAATAACTCATGTAAGCGTGTTGTTACTCCGATGGTTTAACAGTATTTAAAAGCGACTTTTCACGTCGCACCGTATACGCATTATTCGCTTCAGTTTTTCTTACTTAGCCCTTTCTTTAAACCAACTTCCCATGATTGATACATATCCATATGCCATCCGGCGCCAGTCCTCATCAGGTAAATTATTTAATGATAATCCATGACCAGCGTTTGGAAAAAGATGCAATTCAAAATTTGTATTTCCGGCATCTTCCAGTGAAGCTCTTATTAATTTATTACTCAATGTAGTAGGTACGTTATTGTCATCTTTTCCCGAGAAAGAAGCAACAGGTACTGTAATTTCCTTCCACCATACAAGTGGGTCTTCAAACATGGCCTTTGACCAAAACTCAAGGTCAGCTTCTTCCGGAACACCTTCATAAGCAAACATGAGATTTTGAAACATCCTATTGTTTTTCAAATCAAATGTTGGATCATTAATCATTTCAATGGCTACTTTTCTTAATTCTTGGTCATTCGTCCTGTAAAACTCATACAATGCTCTCAGTGCTTTTTTTGCAAACATTTTAGTTTCTTCAGTCTCGATTCTCGTCGTCATCGAATAGATATTTTGTTCTGCAACAGAAATACCTGGAGTAGCCACTGCAAGAACAAATGCAATTTTTGAATCTAAATATGCGGCTTTCGGAGCTATCCATGCGCCTTGACTGCTTCCGCCAATCCCAACATTTTCTCCATTAATATCAGGATGCTTGCGCATCAGTTCTATCATGCCCAATGCATCTTTTGTAAGTCTGCTTAAATTTGCCCAACCCTCTCCAGTAGATTCACCCGCTCCTCTTTTGTCATAAATAAGAACCGCTAATCCGTTTTCGACTGCTAAATGCGCTTTGGCAATGTATGCTCCTGTAATTCTAGTGTCAGGACCCGAACCATGAGTTAATACCATCCCGTTATAAGGAGGATCGCTATTCGGAAGAATAATCGTTCCTTTCAAAGTATTCCCATCATCTGTCTTTAAGGTTACATCCTCTCTCTCGAATAAACCGTGTTCTTTACTTATCATATGCAGGGTACCTGTCGCGTCTCGCCATTCACTCCAGGTTATATTCATAACTCCTCCTTTTAAGTTTGCCTTGAAATGAGCCCCTATCCATAAAACATTAAATTCTATTTCATTTTTAGAAATTTGTAAATCATTCGTCGCCAACCTAAACATTCCCCAATCAGCAAATGATATTCTAACCTCTGGGAGCTTTGCATCCTCTTGTGTTCCTATATGTAATTTGACGTTCCATTCATAGCCCTTGCTATTGAGTACACCTAACCAAGTCCCCTCAAATTGACTTTGGCTAAATAAATAATTACTGCAACAAAAGCAGGCAACTATACAACAGAATAATTGAACTTTATTTTTCATAATTTTTGAATTTTCTAATTGAAGCGAACGGCTCGTATACCTGATGTGCCGTCCCGCATGGGCGGCATAGGGTCGGGTAGGTCGGGAGGGTTACCCCTCCTTTCCCCCCTCAGAACAGACCATACTAGTTTCCCAGTAATCTGCTCAAGCACTCATAACGGTTATGATCACCGCACCGAGTATTGTAAGCTACTCGATTTTACGATAATAGATGTCAAAATGACTACCATCAGCCCGGTTTAAAAGCATCAACCTTACATTTGCCCCGGTTATACTAATGATTCTGTTGGCACAGCCAATCAGTTATTCATGGGTTGAAATAACTCCTGGCTTCCACTGCTCTGACCCAGATAAAGTCATTCGTACATCGTTTTCGTAATTGAGCACCTGCCGGAAGTTGGCTCGGCTTTCGCCGGGAGTAATGTTGATTGATTTTGTTTTACCCCAATGATCAATCTCAACTCCCCTGCCGGCCGACAGGCGGGTATCCCTGTCATTACAACAGGGCATCTATCTGGCTATGCCGCTAGACAGGTTCGCTTTTTCCAGCATCCCTGACTGCTCCCGATATGAATCGGGACGGGCTGTCAGGCAGGCCTTACCTGCACCGCCATCGTAGGGAATTACTTCCTTCCTACTCCTTAAAAAAAGGAGAACGATACAGGCTTACCGTGTTTCGCTTTTAATACCGAATGGGTTAGCGTCCACCTTTACCCCGAGGGAATTTTCATTCCGACTAATGCCGGAAAGCAGCTACGTGTCATGAGTAAACGAACTTGACAAAGCATCCCACCCGTTCCGGTTCACTCACTTGAAGGTCTCCCAGACCTTCACCCTTCGGGAACGTTCGCTCATCCCTTGTCGTTTTTGACTACGGCGGTTATGCTCCCCATACAACAGGAAACAATGTTAGTCTTTTCCGCCGCTCCAAATGCCTGTCCCGATTTCATATCGGGGCAACGAGGCTTAAAGTGATTCATCCCACAGTATTGCGGGATTATGCATACCATTCATTCCGCTTCCTCCTACCGCAAAAGACTAGCAGCTTTCGCTTTGACCTCACGGTCGCCACTTAGCTTTGTTGTCCTTCGGGCTTAGCACCCCACCATTGCTAGTGACGCACCCCGAAGTAGGAAACTGATGGTAGCCTGCCGACCTCTGGTGGGCCTGCCGACCCCGACATTCGCCGGGGCAAGCTCTATGGTGGGCACATCAGGTTAAATCCATTAATATACAACTCATGTAAAATTGTTGTTCTTCCGATGGTTTAACAGTATTATAAAGCGACTTCTCACGTCGCACCGACATACACTTTATTAGCTACAGTTTAAGTTTAATTCTCTTCAATAAAATATTCTTCCTCTAAAACTAAATTAATTGCTTTCAAAATATCACTACTTGAGTTATTATCATTTTGATTGGTAAGTGCAATTATACCAAAATCAAACTTTGGCATAATAAACGTCCAACAATTTGCTCCATATGAACCGCCATGATGTCCCCAATAAGTGCCATTTTCTTTATCATTTGGTGTAACATACCATAAATACGACGTATAATCTTTTCTGCCAATTTTAAACATTGGTGAATGACTTTTGACAATAATCGCGTTTGTAGAATCTAGTTGGTGCTTGATGTATTTAACAAAATCAGGAACTGTAGTTTTTATATTTCTGTCAAGTTTCACATTCGGGTTTTCAGCCAGCACTCCATTCTTATATCCTATTGTGTAGTATTCTTTTTCTGTTTCTTTTAATGTTATCCTAGTATTGTTCATTCCAAATTTGTCCCAAATTTTTTCCTTAAGTATAGATTCATATGACCTATTATAAACTCTCTCTAAAATAGAGGCAAGTACCATATTAATAGCCACATTAGAATAACTATATTTTGTACCAGGAATGGTGTCAATATTCAATTTTTTTAAATCACGCAAAAAATCACTTTGTGAATACTCTCCTACCAGTTTTGCCATTTCTTTCATTATAATTTCAGTTTCCTCCAAATTATTTAAGCTGTCTAGTTCAATGGGCAATGACCTCCTAAAACCACTAGTGTGATTAATTAGGTGTCTAATCCTTATGGGCTGTTTAGCATATTCTAAATTTGAATAATCGCCTTTAAAATATTTTCTTATATCGTCTTCCAAGGTTAATTTTCCCTCATCTTCGGCATGAACAACTAATAGACCTGCAAAAGTTTTACTTACTGATCCTATAGGATAAATTGTTTTGTTTGAAGGAGGAACTTTAGTGCCTTTTTCTAATTCTCCTGAATGTGCATAGTAAAACCTGCCCTTCTTGAATATACCTATAGATATTGACTCTAAATCTGTAGAATCGACAATTTTATTACTTATTTGGTGTAAAATATTGAATCCTAATGAATCTCCTTTGGGGATTTGAATAGTACTTTTTTTATTTTGAACGGTACTTTTATTTCCTTCTTTACAAGAAAAAAACAACATAAGAATTAAAAAACTAAATATTAGAGTTTGTCTAATCATAAGTCTTTGTTTATTGTAGCTAACACTAAGGAAAGTATATGTCACCCACGAAGCAGCTAAGAGCAAAACCACCCTGTCACAGGTGACATATACTTTCCAGTTGAACAACCATGCCTCCGGCACGCGGTTTCACTATGGATTCGGACATTCTCCCCCTAAAGGTATTTTCCTTTTACGGGATCAGGTAGGAAATGCAAACCACTTTCAGTTAAGTTCTGTTGTCCTTCCCATGTCGAACCTGCGCCGGGCACGTTTGAGCAGGAAAGGTAACGATTTTTTGTCATATCTCCAAAATAGTTGTTGGAAATAGAGCGGGTTTGTAATAGTATTGTTGCATGTTCGGATTACCAAACAGAACTGTATATTCAGGTGAAAGAATGTCATTATATTTGAGGTCAATCCCAAAACTTGTCTGGATTGATAAAGAAAACGGTATCAATGAAATAGAGCAGACCATTAGCCGTCAAAACGTTTTCATCGTGTAAATCTTCTATAATTAATCCGAGATGCTCACTTTCATAGTCATACCGCCTCTTATTTATAAACCCGTTGGCTGTCATAAAATCTTTGACTTTTTTCAAATCGGTCATGCTATCTGCCTTTATATAGGATTGTTGTACTACGGAATACAAAATGTCATTAGATTGATAAAAGCCCAATAGTTGATAAGCGGTATCAGCAAAAAAGTAGTTGTGCAAAAGCAGATTGTAAAAATAATCTTCCCATGAAGCATAATATATGGCATCATTTAGCTTGATAACATATTTCGCTCCCGTGATATATACTTTCTGTTCTGCACCTTTTGCAATAAAATTTTCCTCTGGAATATCTTCTAATATCAGATTATTAGATTTCGCAAAATCAATCAACTTCTCTGTTTCTTGTGCTTTGTTTTGGTGTTTTTCTTCAGCCATTGGACTTGCTCTCTTGCCGCTTCTAAGGTAACGGGCAACTGTCTGGATAAGTGCATCATAGCTTGCGCCGCTCTTTCCTGAAATGAGATTTTGTAATTCATATTTTATCTGTTTTATATTCATTCTGATATTGTAATTCTAAGTATTTTTCCAAGCATAAAAAATGTAATTTCCATTTTTTATTCGGGTTTTTCAGCTATTTTGCTTTATTTTTTTTGGTAAAGCCTAACACTAAGGAGTGTCTATGTCACCCACGAAGCACTCAAACTGAAGCGTACCCTGTCACAGGTGACATATACAGCTGCTGTGCTGATCCCGATAGCTATCGCATTGGGGTGAACCTTATTTTCTAGTTTTCGAATAGTTCATTGACAATCAGGGTATTACATTAGTAAAATTGGCATAAAAAAAGCTGTTCAGATGTTGACATAAATTTTCACAAATTTCATCTAAACAGCTACTTATGATAAGTTTGGAACAAATATCGGAAAAACTGGAATCACTGTCAATATTTGAAATTGCCCAACTGAGTAAATTTACAGCCCGTATTGGTGGTAAAATAACCCCTTTGAATTTTGTTCTTAGTTTTTTTGCCTCCATACAGACCGATAAACACAGCCTGACCAGCTGGACAGAAGCATTATCCCTACTGCTGAATCAGACAATTAGTTATAATGCTATGAAAAAGGCACAGAACTCTGCACGTGCTGAATTTGCCGAAGCATTACTTGGAGCAGCGCTGAGTAAACAGATTTTAACCACTCATAGAAGTAAGTATCATACTCAATTACTTGATGGCTTTAACCGAGTTTATCTAGAGGATAGCACTTGCGTGAGTTTGCCAAAGTCTCTATATGAATTTTTTCCTGGGCCACATAGCAACACAGGTCATGCTGCCACGGCCAAGATTCAACTACGAATGGAGTTGAAAAGCGGCACCTACTCCAACATAGCTTTGAAGCATTATCGAAATAATGACCAGAGCTTTTCCTCTGATATTTTACAGATGCTCCAGCCTGGTGATTTGGTTATTCGTGACCTGGGTTATGCAGTACTGGATGTATTCGAAAAAATTGACAAGTCAAAGGCCTTCACAAGATTTACTACTCAAAAGGTAAAGTGCTAAGCTTGATGAAATTCGCCAAATTTGTCAAAGAACATATTCAACAATTACTTGTAAACCCTGACCTAGATTTTTGGATTGACCATCTCGCCTATTTTTGCTGTTACAAAAAGCGAAAGGGCAAACCAAACTTCTGTCAACAGCTCTATTTGCTAATTTAAGGTTCACCCGTATGCGACATTCGCCGGGGCAGGCTCTCTGGTGGGCACATCAGGTTAAATCCATCTTTGAATAATTCATGTAAGTGTATTGTTATTCAATGGTTTAACAGTATTATAAAGCGACTTTCACGTCGCACCGAATACACTTTATTACAGGCAGATTTTATTTCATTGAAGATAACATTAATCCAACTGCAGATATTGGTTTTAAATTATCATATAAGATTCGTGAAACTATTCCAGGCCCTAAGCATATCTCTTTATCATTGTACTTTACAGAAATCGCTTTATTATCAAAAAGAAACATTCCATGATTAACTCCATTGTATTCTTTTATTTTTTGAGTTTCCTTTCTGCTTAACCATTTAGCCTCTGCGTCAAACGAATTAAATATACCTATTAATTTATAGAAATCAATGCAGATATATATTCTAATTCTATCGAAAATAATATTCATTGTATTCTCTATACCGAATGGCTTTGAAAAAATTGGTTGTACTGTAGGAATTGATATTAAATTCACTAAGTTGTTTACGGGATAATTCTTTCCCGATGATAGTTCTATTTTGTCAATATCTGAAAAGGGGATTTCAACTTCATTTAAAATGCCATATTTTAAAGTCAAACTGTCTTGATTTATAGAAATAGGTCTCCGTGTCAGCGATTTCGCAAATCCAAAAACTTGAATGGCTGTATAAAAACTTAATGTTGTTAGAACCCAAGCGGCTATAATACTCCATCTGGTAAGTAATAAATGAATAGCAATTGTTTCAACGGCAATAATTAAAATGACCGCATAAAAAAGAGCAGGGGTTCCGCTTTTTTTATGATAAGTAAATTCATTATAACCCGTTTCTCTTGTTTTCCAATTTATGAAACCATAGTAGAAAACCGCAACTTCTGTCGCAAATGGAAGTACAAGTTTTTTCGGAAGAATTTCATAGCAGGTATTTTTAAGGGTGTTAAAGAAGTCCGGTGTAATACCTTTCAATGTTTTGTATTTTCTAATAACATTCCGAACCTTAATTACAACATAAGTCAATATGGAAATTTCAATTACTGGCAAAGCCCAAGTTTTGAAGATTGACAAATATGATTGGCTTTCTTGAGGTAGAAAATACGAACCGACTAAAAGTCCAATTATCATAACAGGAATAGCCGTAGTATTTGGTATTTCAGATTTTCGTATTAGTAGAAAGTAAACAAGTGGGACCGTCAAAAGCAGGTCAGCCGTTATTGCAAAGCTCAAAGTATCATTCCCGTTTAGAAATGAAGATTTCATTAGCAAAATTAGAGTCCCTAAAAGTGCAAGAGGAATTCCAAAATTGATAACACTACGATTTATATATATTATTCTGTTCATTTTAATTTCTCCAATTTTTGGTTTTTCAATGGTATCTTCAGTCCTTTTACTATTAGCCAAATTGCTAACACAATTTCTTGAAGTACTAAAGGCATTGTCATTACTCCATATTCTGTTGAAACCACTTCAATAAACTGAAATAGCAATAAAAAGCCTGCTATTATAATAAGTGTATTTCCAACTATTCCCCATAAAGAGAGCCATTTAGGAATGTATTTTCCCTTGAAAAATATATAATACAATATCAAATTTCCCAATCCGGTTGCTAACATTACTCCCAAATGATTTGTCAAATCTCGAAATAACTTTAACATTTCGCCTGTTGTCTCATAGCCCATTAAACCTGAACTTGTGTCGGACAAGTATTTTTGGCTCAATAGAATAAACATTGGGAGTATTATCATTCCAATTAGTTGAAATGTTCCTGCTATGAACCGAAAACCAACGAAACCAATGGAAAGCGATTTATTATAATCTCTTACAACTCGGTAGAGTACAAGTGCAAATCCAATGTAGATTGGGACTAATAAAAATTGAAAAATTGCTCCTGTGAGTACTTGGTTTTTCTTGGGATAAACTTCTTCGAGATAATTTTCCCCTTCAATGGAAGGCACTATACTTAAAATCCCAACAACTATTCCAAGGATGATTAAAACTCCTGCAGTTCTTGATATTTGTCTATTCTTATATTTCATACACCCGAAGGTAGATGACTATAATTTTGAATTCATTGACTTTAGTTAAGAAATTATTTTTTGTTGATTATTCTTTTTCTAATTCGGCTTAGCGATTCTGGCTTAATACCTAAATAACTTGCTATTTGATGTTGAGGAGCTCTCTGGATTAAATCAGGTCTGATTTTTAACATATTTAGATATCTTTCTTCGGGAGTCGATGTTTTGAATTCAGCAAATGATTCTTGTTGTTTAGCCATTATCTTTTCGGCTATTATTCCAGATAAAAACGCTAATTGGGGAAACTTTTGAAATGTCTCTTTTTCCAACTCAGGATTGCCTACACTTGCAATAGTATCTTCTAAACATTCCAGATTGTAACGAGAAGGAATTGATGTTCCATAATTTGAAGGTGTGACAACTTGTTCTTCTGTATAAAATTCTATAGTTTTTTCTTCTCCATCCTTGAAAAAGTAACTTCTTATACACCCTTCTAAAATAAAGTAGCATTCATTTGAAGCTCTCCCTTCTTTAAGTAAAATGGTTCCCTTGTTGAAGCGTTTGATGAAGGTACTTTCAGTAATTACTCGCTCTAATTCTTTAGTAATTATGGTGTACTTTGAAAGGTATTGTAATATTTTCTTTTCCACGATTCAGTACTTTTTAATATTCACTTTTCGAAATGCCTTACAACGGCCCAGCGCAGGCGCCGTGCGAGGCGGAGGGCTGGGAAAAAAATTTTTTTTCAGCCCGGAGTCCTCGCATGGCCGGGATGCGCGTTGATGTGTGCCTGTGTCGGAGTGGAGCGCAGGCGGCACACGTCAACGCAGCGCCTGCGCTGGGCCGATGTGCTGCCGTGTGGAGCGCAGCGGAGCATGGCAGCACATCGGTTGGTGCAAACGCAGTAGCCCCGCATAGGGGCTATTGCGTCGGGTGGGTCGGGAGGGTTGCCCCTCCTTCCCCCCCTCAGAACAGACCATACTAGTTTCCCAGTAATCTGCTCAAGCACTCATAACGGTTGTGATCACCGCACCGAGCATTGTAAGCTACTCGATTTTACGATAATAGATGTCAAAATGACTACCATCAGCCCGGTTTAAAAGCATCAACCTTACATTTGCCCCGGTTATACTAATGATTCTGTTGGCACAGCCAGTCAGCTATTCATGGGCTGAAATAACTCCTGGCTTCCACTGCTCTGACCCAGATAAAGTCATTCGTACATCGTTTTCGTAATTGAGCACCTGCCGGAAGTCGGCTCGGCTTTCGCCGGGAGTAATGTTGATTGATTTCGTTTTACCCCGATGATCAATCTCAACTCCCCTGTCGGCCGACAGGCGGGTATCCCTGTCATTACAACAAGGCATTCGCTTTTTCCAGCATCCTTTACCTGCACCGCCATCGTAGGGAATTGCTTCCTTCCTACTCCTTAAAAAAGGAGAACGATACAGGCTTACCGTGTTTCGCTTTTAATACCGAATGGGTTAGCGTCCACCTTTACCCCGAGGGAATTTTCATTCCGACGAATGTCGGAAAGCAGCTACGTGTCATGAGTAAACGAACTTGACAACTGTACCCTTTGTCGTTTTTGACTACGGCGGTTATGCTCCCCATACAACAGGAAACAAGGTTAGTCTTTTTTTTCCGCCGCTCCAAATGCCTGTCCCGATTTCATATCGGGATAACGAGGCTTAAAGTGATTCACATATATTACGCATACCATTCATTCCGCTTCCTCCTACCGCAAAAGACTAGCAGCTTTCGCTTTGACCTCACGGTCGCCACTTATCCCGATCGGAATCAATCGGGAGGAGCTTTGTTGTCCTTCGGGCTTAGCACCCCACCATTGCTGGTGACGCACCCCGAAGTAGGAAACTGATGGTAGCACATCAGGTTAAATCCATCTTTGAATAACTCATGTAAATTTATTGTTATTCCGATGGTTTAACAGTATTATAAAGCGACTTTTCACGTCGCACCACGAAAACTTACTTATTGTGTGCCGGATTTTTTTATCTTTTAGCCTATCATTTTCTTCAAATAAGTATAAATTCCCTCTCTACTTGGTCTTAACGCATTTGATTCTATAACTATTCCGTCTCTATTAACTATCATGAATCTAGGAATTCCACCAATACCAAAGTCTTTACATATATCTGATTTAAATCCTTGAGGTGATATTAGTTGAATTCCTTTCATGTTCTTTAAATTTAGCATATTCTTCCATTTCATGATGTCAGTATCAATTGAAATACCTACAAAAACAATGTTTTCATTTCTACTACCAAATTTATTTATAAGTTCTTCAAAGTGTTTTCTCTCTTGAAGACAAGGGCCACACCATGTAGCCCAGATGTCTATATATATTATTTTATTTTTAAATTCTGACAAGTATCTATTGTTTCCTTTTGAATCTTTAAACACATAATCTCTGGTAATTATAGTTGTTTTTTTTATCACCTCATTTAGACTTAATAAATAATTGGAATTAGGATTAGATTCTTTGTACAGTTCATAGAATAATTCTGGCTTTTTTCGTGTAAGGTTGATTTCTTGAATTAATGCCAAATACTTTAAATGATCAATAATTTCTTTGTTTTTAAAAATAGAATCAATTGAACTAAAATAGCATTTTAAATCTGTAATTCCTCTTCCTTTTTTGTCATAATTTGCTTTAGAAAATATTTTTAAAGCATTTCTTGAAGCAACTCGAACAGCATAATTCGAAAAGGATATATTGTTAAGATGATTTGAGTTTCTAGTCAAAAATGATTTTCTTTTGTTAATATATTTATCACTCAATTCGATAGTTCCTTGTATATATGCATTCTTCATTTTATAAGGATACTCTTCAACGTAATTAGCTATTTTGTAGTCTATATAACTTTGAGTTAATAGTTCAAAATCTTTAAATGGAGTTAATTTTTCTTTTTTGTAATTTTGTAAAATTCCATTTGCAATTTCTTGGATCGAGTCAATTTTTTGAAGGAAGGTTTCCTCAGAACAATTAAAGAAATTATTGTAGTTGGTATTGTCGTATTTTAGAATTTCTTTCAGTTCAATTAATAGATCATTTTCTTTTGAGTGATTGCCAGAGAATGAAATTCTTTTGAAATTATTAAGTAAATCAATTTCGTAATATTCGAGATGAATGCTATCTCCTGGTGAAATAAAGACTGGATAATTTACATTGAATCCAAAAGATAGATTTACTATCATAGGAAAACTGTGATTAAATGTAGTCTTAAACTGATTAGAATCAATTTGAATCATTTTACTCCCGTATTTATTATTTAGGAAGTATTGGACTTTTGTTGACTCATCTAAGCTTTTGCCTGTTATAGTACTTTGAACCTTTTTGTATTCAGTTAGTTCGAATTGTGAATTAATTTCATCTGGCGAATCATTTGTCCATTCATTACATCCTAGCATTAGCAAGGAGACAATTAGACTTAACTTTAAATTCAAGATTATTTTTTTTGATTTCAAAAGTTTATTGTTTTGTGTTTTTTTTTCTGGCACACAACAAGCCAATAGCTCCCCCCTTAAGTTACGAATACATCGATTCCAGCTGTATATCGTCTATCGGACTCGCAATTTTTTTCAACTGGTCCTGCGCCACATGCGTATAGATCATCGTAGTATCTACATGTGCGTGGCCCAACAACACCTGTATATAACGTATGCCAACTCCCTGCTCCAGCAGCAGGTGCGTTGCAAAAGAATGTCGTAACGTATGCACCGTAGCAAAATCGCCCACTCCTGCTCGCTGGCAGGCCCTCCTGAATATTTTTTGGATGCTGCTGGCACTATATTGGCCTCCCGTTTGCCCCTCAAACAACCAATACTCCGGACGATAGGCCTCAAGATACTTTTGCAAGGTACTCACAAATTGCGATGAGAGCAAAGTATACCTGTCTTTTTTGTTCTTGCTACCATGCACATATATTTTCTGCTGCGACAGCTTGATGTCTTCTACCCGCAACCTGATCAATTCGCCCAAGCGCAAACCAGCCGAATAGATCGCCATTATAATTACCCGGTGTTTCAGATTGGGTATCGCTTCCACCAGGCGCTTTATCTCTTCCACGCTGATCTGGTTTCTACCTGCTCCATCCAAAACCTCGCTCCCTGCGGTATTTTGATCTGCAACCGAAACAACGTAATTACTTTGTTATTTTATTCTGCTTTTTAACCATCTGATACCCTCCCTTCAAATCCACAATCCTCCCAAATCCCTTCTTCTTTAATTTCTTAGCCGCATAGGGACTGCGGTGGGCGGTCTGGCAGTAAATAAAAACCGTCTTCGAGGTATCCAGTTGTTCAATCCGTTTGCTGAATTTGAAACTCAGGAAGCTGATATTGATGGCGCCGTCCATATGTCCTTTTTTGTACTCCATCGGGGTGCGCACGTCGATCAGATAGTGGTCGTCCGATTCCGCCAACTGTTGGAGGTAGGAGTCCGGTTCTACCTGAGTCACATCAGGTTTTTGGAATATTTTATTGGGCGTACAGCCCGTAAAAAAGAGGAGTCCCATCGCTGGGAAAATTATTTTGTGGTTCATCATCTGTTGTTCTGTTTACCGCATTGTCGTTCTGTTTACTACATTTCTTGAATAGACAATTTCGGATATTTTGCTGTGATTTCAAAATTTAACGTACCTTGATGGAATATACCATTTATGAGAGTCAGGGGTTGACCATTTTGCTCGCATTGTGCGTAATAAACAACTCTTCCACCATATTCGGCCTCGGCCCGCGGGTGGGATATTTTTTTGACGCTGGCACCAACGCCATTCCCTTTTTTGGCGGAGGATTTGGCCTTCGGCTTTTTGGCGACGAAGATGATATAGAGACCGGTTTCGGTTTTCAGTTTGGCGGAGGCATCTTGTTGAAGTACGGCCATCTGGGTACCTTTTTCGAGGGAGGTGTGCAGTTCGAACGCTACAACCCCGACAATTCGGATGCTATCACCGGCAACAGCATCTATCTCAACGTCGGCCTCGCCGTTTTACTTTTCTCTGATGAGTAGCCAACCTGTTTCAGACGCTTTTTTATGCAGCGGGTTGTTTTAGGATTGTTCAAAAAATAATTTCGACATTTTGTGGGCGGGGTTCTCCTTTAGGAGCCTGTCCGGCGGCCAGACGGGTAAAGAGGTGCGCGAAGGCAAAAAATGTCGATTCAATATTTTAAACGTTCCTTAGCCTAAGCAACCCGCTGTTTTTTTAGAGATATTTTCATCCCTGATTTTTATTATCCCAAATAGATCACTACCTTTAGCGAGTCTTTTCCAGGAAGGCAATAGACATTATGAATAGATTTTTTGTATAGCAACTGAAGAGCAATTTTTTGTCTAACCAAGGAACACCCGGAGCCTCGTAGCCCAAGCTACGAAGGCGAGGATGTGACGCAGGGTAGGCGAAAAAGGGCATTCAGGCTGCATACAAAATTTTTGTTCATCATGTCTAATAAGTTACTATACAATTTGTCCCCTACATCAGCCCGTCAAATTTACTAACTGTAAAACTAATTTACTATGAGAAGCAAACCGACCGTACTCGGGCAAGGGTACTCCTATCTCCTTTCTTTCCTATTTTTACTATTATTACTTCCGTTGGCCGTCGGGTCTGCCGCCCAAAATACGCCGCTGTTTGAGGTTGCCACCAAAAAAAGCATGCAATCCGCCAACATAGAAGGCACCTATTTGACCCTCCACAAAAATGTACTCCAACAACTCTATTCCGATGATGCCGATCAGTTGATTTTGACGATTCCCCTTTCGGGAAAAACGCCCGTTCAGGTGACCCTCCAAAAAACCAAGGTGCTGGGCGACCATTTTTATTTGACCACCCGTTCTGATTCCGGACGCCAGGGCCATCCCTATAAGCCCGGCCATTACTACCAAAATACGATGCCGGGCCAATTGGCTGCCATCAGCATTTTCGAGGATGCCATCAACGGAGTGGTCGTGATCGACGGCCAACCCTATAGTCTGGGACCACTGGCTTCCGAAGAAAAAAATGCAGACCCCCTCTACGTCTTTTACAATGAAGCATCGGCAGCCATACCCGATCTAATATGCAGTACCCCCCCTCCCCCACCCAACAAGACTCTTCCGGGTTTTGCGAAAGCTGCCGCCGAAATGGTAGACCGCCTGGTCTACAATTACCTCGAAGTAGATTACGAGCTGTACCTCAACAAAGGAGGCGTCACCGAAACCGCTGATTTCATAACTGGCCTGTTCAACGTCATCCAAGCCATCTACAACCTGGAAGAGGTTGACCTTCAAATATCAGAGATTAGCATCTGGACCCAACAAGACACTTACGATGACTCCAGTACCAGTATCCTGCTCTCAGACTTCCGGTCGGGTATCGAATGCATCAACGGCGACCTGGCCCATTACATCGATTTTGGGTTTATCGGCGGGCGTGCCTACATCGACGGTCTATGTGGTCCCTTTGCCTTTGCGGTCAGCTCCGTCCAAAGCAGTTTTAATGATTTTCCCCTGTACTCCTACAATGGTTATCTGCTGGCCCACGAAATAGGCCACAATCTGGGTTCTCCCCACACCCACAACTGCTCCTGGCCAGGAGGCGCCATCGACAACTGCGCCACTCCCGAAGGCAGTTGCGACCCCGGACCTCCTCCCACCAACGGCGGAACGATCATGAGCTACTGCACACCCAATATTGATTTTACCCTGGGACTGGGAGACCTCCCCGGCGACCTGATACGCAATACGATCGACTCCAAGACCTGCCTGGGGCAAAAAACCTATGTCTCTATTTTTGGGGACGACATCGTCGGCTGCCCCAACCAAACCACCACTCTCGATGCCACCTATCCGCCCTGTCAGAATTGTACCTATGTATGGAACGACGGTTTTGTCGGCCCTATCCGGGTAGTCGATGTCTACGATCACATCGATTACTGCGTCGAGGTCATCGATCAGCAGGGGCAGATATTTGCCGATCACATAGCCGTCAACCCCTACCCCCTGCTGGTCGACATCGACATCACCTATCCCACCAATTGCGATGCCAGCATCGTCACCCTCTCCCCTTCCGGTGGCGATGGCAACTACACCTACCAATGGCCGGATGGCAGCAGCGGTTCTTCTAACAATAATTTGCCGGCAGGCGACTACACCATCACCATTTCAGATGGGGTATGCGATCTGACGCGCACCATATCCCTGGCCACACTGCCAGGTATCCAATTGAGTCGTGCAATGGGTGCTTCCTTCACAGACAGGGTGGGGGGAATTGTACTTACCCCTTCCGGAAATATCGTGTTGGGAGGAGTCACCAATGGCCTGGATGGAGAACTCCAGTCTTTTCTCGGCAGCTCCGATTTTTGCCTTTCGGAAATCGCACCCGATGGCACACTGAATTGGGTAAATCACTTCGGCGGGTCAAACTACGATTATTGTACAGACGTCATCCCTACATCAGATGACGGATATTTATTGGCTGGCGAAACCCGGTCGGCCGATGGCGATGTAAACAGCCAGTACGGCAACGGCGACGGATGGATCGTAAAAACCAACGCAACGGGCGACATCGAGTGGTCACAAAATTTTGGGGGCACCCAATACGACGTGTTTAATGCGGCGGCCCCGTCTAACGACGGTAATTATCTCCTGGCCGGAAATACCTTATCCGATGACATGGACATTTCCAACCCCCTCGGACTGACAGATGCCTGGTTGGTCAAAGCCAGTGCCAACGGCAATTTGCTGTGGTCTAAAAATTTTGGCGGAACCAGCAGCGATTACTTCAACGACGTCACCCAGGCCAGCGACGGCTCTATATGGGCGGTGGGCAGGTCCTTCTCCTCTGATGTTGATGCACCGTTCAACCGAGGCAGCACCGACCTGTTTGTGGTACGACTCAACAGCAATGGCGACAAGATCTGGTCGAATACCTACGGCGGACAATTTCTCGACGAAGGCAACGCCATCATCGAAACCGCCGACGGCAACATGGTGATCGCCAACGTCTCTTCTTCCAACGATGGCGACATCCTCGACGGTCAGGGTGTCAACGATGCCTGGATCATCAAGATGGACCCAAATGGCAACATACTCTGGTCGAAAAATTTTGGGGGAACCAGTTCTGAAGGAGCGGAAGCCATCACCGAAACCAACGACGGAGGGTTGTTTATAGCAGGGTATTCCTACAACTACCCCATCGTCAACTTTCAGTCGGCGGAGTATTTCGTCATCAAAACGGACTCCGACGGCAACCTCGAATGGGAAAACACCTATGGAGGCGACGACGCCGACTTCGCCACTGCCGTCCTCCAGGCGGACAACGACGATTATTACATTGGCGGCTATGCCAACGACGATGGAGCAGATGTGCCCACCAACGAAGGACACGATGATTGGTGGCTGCTGCACCTTTCGGAAAATGCGCCCTCCAATGTCAACATCGAAGCCAGTGCCCCCGATGTATCCAATGGACCAGTAACCCTGACGGCGGTGCCGATGGTGACCAACCCCGTCTGGTCGACCGGCGAAACTACCCAAAGCATCGTGGTCAACACCCCCGGCACCTATACCCTGACGGGGGGTACGGGCAGTTGTATGGCTTCGGATCAGGTCATCATTTTCGACGATCTTTGCACCATCGAATACCAGGTGTCGGGCACGGATATCATCCTGACATTCCTGACCGCCAGCACCGATAACGTAAAACTATTCGACGCCGACTACGCGGTGGTATGGAATTGCGACCCCTGGAACGGCACTCCCTGCAGCCAAACCGAAACCATCACCGGACTTACTCCCGGGGCCACCTACCATCTGAGTTTGAGCTCCGATAACTGCGATGAGTCCCACACCATTGTCATCGACGATGGCGGCTGCGATGAAGACAATGACAACGACGGCGTCTGTGCCGATACCGATTGCGACGACAACGACCCGGCCATCCCAACCGATCCCGGCACGGCCTGCGACGATGGCGACCCCAATACCGAAAACGACGTCATACAATCGGATGGATGTACCTGCCTGGGCACACCGATCAGCGGCGAATGTAATATTGTTGTTACAACAGCCAATGGAAGCATCATCGTTTCCGGCCTGACCGCCAATGAAAACACCAAGCTCTTCGACCCGGCCTTTACCATCGTCTGGCAATGCAGCCCCTGGGGCGGAAACCCCTGCTCGGGGCTCGAACAAATAACCGGCTTGACAGAGGGCGACACCTATTTTCTGAGCGTTGAGTCGGATGTTTGCGATGAGTGGATACCCGTTGTAGTCGAAGGAGGTGGGTGTCCCGATGCCGACAACGACGGCGTTTGCGAAGGAGAAGATTGCGACGACAACGACCCGGCCATCCCGACCGATCCCGGCACGGCCTGCGACGATGGCGACCCCGACACCGAAAACGACGTCATACAATCGGATGGATGTACCTGCCTGGGCACACCGATCAGTGGCGAATGTAATATTGTTGTTACCACAGCCAATGGCAGCATCACCGTTTCCGGCCTGACCGCCAATGAGAACACCAAGCTCTTCAACCCCTCGTTTTCCATCGTATGGGAATGCAATCCCTGGGGCGGAAACCCCTGTTCAGGACTGGAGCAAATAACCGGCCTGACGGAGGGCGACACCTATTTTCTGAGTGTCCAGTCGGACGTTTGCGACGAGTGGATACCGGTAACCGTGCAAGGTGGCGGCTGCACGGATAACGACAACGACGGCGTCTGTGAAGGAGAAGATTGTGACGACAACGATCCCTCCGTCCCCACCGCTCCCGGCACGGCTTGCGACGACGGCGATCCGAACACAGAAAACGACATCATCCAGTCGGATGGCTGCACCTGCGAAGGGACGCCGATTAATACCGACCTGGCCGATCTGGTCCTGTCTAATTTTGTGTACGTGGGGGCTACCAATGTCGATCCCGGAGAGGTGCTTTCGTTTAGCTTCAGCGCCTCCAATATCGGCACGGTGGCTACGGGCAGCTTTACGATCAAGTCGTATATATCTGTCGATCAAACCCTGAGTGCCGACGATGTGCAGGACGGGGTCATTCCCACCGGCAATTTCGGTCCCGGCCAAACGGTAGACAACATCGGCGGGGCACTGACGGTGCCTGCGGGCATGGCTGCAGGAGACTATTACGTCCTCCTATTCATCGATGCCGATGACGACATCGAAGAGCTCTCCGAGTCGAACAATGTGATGGCTTCTTCGCCGGCCTTTACGGTCAACGAGGGAGTCAATTGTAGTGGTTCGCTTTCAGGGACTACCTATCTGGGAGAGTTGGACGATCACGAATATTTTATTTCCAACAATATTGCTACGTGGTCGAATGCGCAGGCTTTTGCGGCGGCTGCCGGTGGCTACCTGGTGTCGTTTGGCGATGCGGCGGAGAATATTTTTGTGCGGGACCTCATCAATGAAATTTCGTTCATCGGTTACAACGATGACGACGACGACGGTACCTTTACCTGGGACAGTGGCGAGCCGGTTTCCTATACCAACATCGACAATCCCATCGACGACCGCTACGGCCATATGAACTTTTGGGATGGCGATTGGGGATTTGACGGACCGGTGACCCAACGCAAGTTCATCATCGAACGGCCTTGTAGTGCGGGCGCAGGGGCTGTCGCCGTCCATAGCTCATCGGGAGGCGGGGATCCGGAGGCAAATGCCAGCGAGTTGGAGATCGTACGGTTGTATCCCAATCCGGTATCGGATCAGTTGGTAGTGCAGGTGGAAAGTGGTGTCGAGCTGGCGGTCGACCTGGTGGTTTACGATGCGTATGGCGGAGTGCTGGAGCTTCGGTCTGTGCAGTTGGTCAAAGGTCGTAAAAACATTGTTGTGACGGCGGGGCATTTGCCGAAAGGTGTTTTTGTGATTGGGTTAGTGAATGCTTCCGGGCGGTTGTTGGATGTGGGGCGGTTTGTGAAGGGGTAGGGATATCAGTAATATTAAAATTCAGAATGCCCATCCACCATCACCCTTGCCAGTACATCAGGTTGTGAGACAGGAAGGGATTGTAAGACGTTTGTTAGGCGATGTTTAAAAGACTGAATCTCTGTCAGGGCCTGGTCGAGTTTGGCGGTGAAGGTAATTTTGTCGAAGGCGTATTTGACGTGGTTGTTGGTGAGGCGGGAGGTGTTTTCTTCGGTGTAGCCGGTTATTTCAACCAGGCTGTCGCGTAAGCGTCCGTATATCCAGGGGTGGCCGATCCAGATGCGGTGCCACTGGGGGTTGTTGAGTTGGATCAAATGATTCCATTCGATGGCATCGTAAATGGCGGCGCAGCATTGGGGGGCGAGGAGTAGGTCATTTTCGGAACTAATGGCCAGGCCGCCGGATAGTGGGGGGATGTTTTCCAGGTCGTTGAGGTCGGTGTCTTTCAGTTCTTTGGTGAGGATAGGGTGGAGTTGGAGGTCGTCGATTTTTTCCAATTGCACCAGTTTTGTTCCCGGCGCGATGGACTGGATGCCGATGATCCCCAATTCCGCCAACGATTGCAACCATTGGGCGTTTCTTTCAGCGTCGGATTGAGGCGTTTCTGTCCGGGGGCGTTTGTGTACTGTTTTTTGAGCGGGAGAGGGCTCTAGTTCCAGGACAGGGTCGATGGTATAGGTTGAAATTAAATTCAAAATGGGGTTTGTCTGTCTACTGTTTGGGAAGACGCATACTCAATCCGGCGCAGACCATTGATCATCTGTTATGTTTTGTTCAAATCGCGGCTGATCACTACCTTCCTTTGCTAACCATTATTTCGGGAATTAAGATGGGCAGGTTATCTCGACAAGCCCCTTTGGACAGCGCCATGCGTGGCAGTCTAAAATCCCTCTATTACAAGTCCTTTGGGGGATAAGGGAAACCTACCCGTTGGGCAATTTTCGAGAACACAACCGAAATGTCTGGCCGGATCGAGTATATTGCGTAAACTAATTGTTACAAAAAAGCCAAATTGTACAAACGCATCGCAACGTCGAGCAAATGACAGTTCCCTCAAAATAGAAAAAGGCTGCTGATTTAAGGGAAGTATTATGTTTACTTGAGTTGGTTATGGTTTGTTTTTACAAGGTAAGCCAAAATTTCGTTTCATGTGGTTAATATTTTACGACAGTTTTTGGTATTTTTGACATATAAAAACAATGAAAATAATCCAATTTATGACATAAAGAATTGATTTTCAATTAAATAATTAATGACAGTATTTATCCAATCGACAAAATGAAATCGACAAAGTTCCTTCAAATCCTCGAAAACCTGTCTTCCAGGGAGATGAAACAATTCCGGTTGTACCTTCGCTCACCCTATTTGAATAAGCGAAAAGAGCTTGCCCGGTTTTATGAAGTTTTGTTGGAGGAGTTGCGCCATGCCGACTCCCAGCCTCTCGACAAAGAAGCGTTGCTTCGGCAGGTTTTTCCCGAAAGGGAGTACAGTTCCTCGAAATTCCATCGGATGATGTTCGGCTTGTACCAGTTGGCTACTGAATTTCTGGCGATGGAGGAAATGCAGGAGGATCCCCTCCTCCGGTTCAAATGGAAGTTGAAAGCCCTGGATAAAAAAAACCTTAAATACCTGCTCAAGGACGAACGGAAAATAGTTCGGCAAAACCTCGATTCTTTTCCCTACCGCGGCTTGACCTATTATCGCCAGACCATAGATTTGTATCACGACCTGGCGCTTTATCCTACCGAAATGGGTTATCCTACTGCCGATGACAGCATCTACGAACTAATGGGTATTCTCGATGATTATTTCCTGATGGCTAAGCTCTGGTATGGTTGTGAATTGTATACCCGGAAGCAAATATTTAATGTAAAAACGGACCGACAACTCCTGGACGAGATCAGCCAATTGGTTGATAAAAAACTCCCTGAAAACAATCCCTTGTTTTTGCTTTACAGCCGGTTGCTTCAATGCCAGATCCAGGAAGAATTTTCTACCGATGTCTTCCTCCAACTTATCGAAGATTACAAAATATATAACAACTATTTATCCCACAAAGAGCAACAAAGGATTTTCAGACATTTCGTCACTCTGGGTTATCGACAGATGAACAAATCCGGTGGAAAAGTATACACAAAGATCATTTTCGACTTGTATCGATATGGTCACGACCATCAGTTATTGGCCCATAAGGGCAATATGTCCGACATTTCCTTTAGCAACATCGTTGTGGCGGGTTGTTTGTTGAAAAAGTTCGATTGGGTAGAAAAATTCATACCCGCCATGCAGTCTTCCCTTTCGGAAAAAAGCAGAGAAAACACCGTAACACTTTGCTGGGCCTATTGTTATTTCCATCAGGGAAAACATCGCCAGACCATCGACACCTTGCAGGATGTGCGTTTCATCAACCATTCCTATACCCTACGCGCAAGAACATTGTTGGTGCGAAGCCAATATGAAATGTATCTCCGCGATTCCACCTATTATTTTACCCTACGGTCGAGCCTGGATTCCTTCATAAGAATGCTCTATCGCTATCAGAACAGAAAAATTTCACCTGAAAAAGCAACCGCTTATCTGCACCTTATAAAAGTAATCAGTCGAATGGTAGAGGACCATTTAAAAGACAAACTGACTGCCCGACACCGATCGAGGATCGACCGGATCATCGACGACAGCCAGCCCATGGTCGCTTTGCCCTGGATACAAGAAAAAGTGAAAAACCTTTACCAGTCCGTGGAAATCGCGGAAGAAGTTTGATATTCGTTATTCAACAATATGTTTACGAATAAACTCAGCCATCCAAATAGTCTTCTTGAATGACAAAATCATCTCCTCCTTTTAGCTGCTTGAGTTGCGCTTTTTTGAGCTGTGCATGTTGAAATTGTTTGATGCTTTTTTTGATCTTCTTTTTCATGTTGTGATAAGTTTAGGCATGGTATGGCCAGGTGTGGACGGGTGCTCACACGGACCATACAATGGGTGAAAAAATGGATTGGAATTTCTTTTACAAAGGTAAGTTAGCGACTACTGGAAGGGGGTAAAAACGATCTTTTGGAACGAGGGAAATCTTCTTGTGAAGGGAGAACATTTTCTTTTAAGTGAATTTCATTTCTTAGACCGCAGCAGGGGTAGTCGTAGCTGCAGGGCTGCCTTGAAGGAGTTGCTGACGGGGATGAATTGTTGGTTGGAAAGGAGCAGTTCCCGTTCGGTGCGGGCGATTACGTGGTTGATGTTGACGGCGTAAGAGCGGTGTACCCGGAGGAGGTCGGGATGGGTGAACTGCTGGAGGAAGCTGTCGAGCGACGAAGAGTTGACATGTGTTTTGGCGGCGTTGGAAGAGGTTGATTTTTGAGCTTCAAAGACCAGCACCCGGCTACCATCGGCGCGGGCGTAAATAAGATCGTCGATGCGGATGCAGCGATAAAACCTGTCGGGGCCTTTTATGTAAATCCGGTCGTTGGGGCTGTGGCTTGCCGGATCGGTCCACGTGGCGAAGGCCCTTACGAGTGAAGCAAATAGCTGGCGGGACGAAAAGGGTTTGACCAGGTAGTCGAAGTGGTCGACCAGAGCCGCTCGTTCGAGGTGAGACCGGCTGGAAAAAGAGGTGGTGAAGACTACGGGAAACTGTTGTTGGGACTGGATTTTACGGGCCAGGTCGATGCCGTCGAGGGTAGAGCCTTCGAGGTTGATGTCGAGGAAAGCCAGGTCGAAGACTGTATGCCGGAGGGCGGCCACTGCCTCCTCATCGGAATGGCAAATGGTGGTGTGGTTGTAGCCCAGATCGCGGAGCATGTCGGCCAGTTGGTCGGCAGAAGAAGGTTGGTCTTCGACGATTAGGATGTCTAGGTTGCTGGTCATGATATATGCTCTTCAATCAACGAACAAGTATAAAATCAGGAAACCTCCCCCTAAAACAAAAACCATTGCTGGTATCAATCTCTGCTTTTCCCTTTAGTTGGGTCATCATTTTTTCGATAATAATCAACCCTTTGCCGCCGGTTTTGGTGGGATGTTTTTCAAAACCTACCCCGTTGTCTTTATAAACAAACCGGATACTTCCGTCGACGTCGGGAACGATGGTGAGGGATATGTTGGGGTGGGGTTCATTTGCGAAAGCGTATTTGACGGAGTTGTTCATCAGTTCGTAAAACAGCAGAGCCAGCCACCCCGCTTTTTCCACTTTTGTTTCAATGGGGGGCAGGGAGATGTGGAGATGGAGTTTTTTCTGCAAAAGGGGTTCGGCACTAAACTGGAGATCCTCTGCTATTTCGAGGAATCCTTCTTTCAGGGTGGCCACGGCGAAGAGGTCGTCGGCAGCCAGGCGCTTGTTGATGGACGCCAGGGCCCGGATCCTGTTTTCGGTATCCTGCAACTGGGCTTTGACCGATTGGTTGGCCGAAGCTTTTTGTAGGATATGGAGGAGTTGGGTTGTAAAATGGAGCTGCCCGTTGGAGCGGTGATTGATCTCTTCCACCATTGTTTTCATCAGCAGGTTGTGTTGGTACAGTTGGTGGATCTGCGTTTCTTTTTTTCTATTTTCCTCCTGGAAGTTTTTGCTTAAAGCGATCAAACAGGCCAGGAGGAATACCGTTCCCGAAAGGGTCAGATTTTGGGCAGCAATGATGTTTGCTGTTCCGGAAAATACGACCATAGCCAAACCAAACAGGACGGCCACGACCAATAAGGGTTGGTGATAGAGGAGGTTCATGGTTAGGATAGTTACTATATTAGTTAATTGGAGCAATAGCGGACTATTGCTTTATTGACAAAATCTGGGGTCTTGTCGTCGAGGAGATGGGCCTATTCAATTGAAAACCGTCAGTGTCTTCGGGTGTTTCAGGTAAGCGTTTTTGTAAACGGTAAGCGTTTTTTTGGAGTTGTAAAAATTGTGCAGTAAAATATATAATTATTTGCAATAATACAAGTTTTTATTTCTTATTCAAATATCGTGAATGTAAAATTTTACCTTTGCGGTAAATAAAACCGGCTTTCCAACCGTATCTCCCGATATAAAAATCAGAGTGCGTGACATATCTACCTGGCGGTAGACAGGCCTGCCGGCCGGCAGGCGGGCTGCGACGAACGACGTCTGCACAGAGATTTTCTTTGTGAATCTTTGTTGCTTTCCCGAAACGAGTTCGGGACAAGCTGTGTCTTTGTGGTAAAGGCCGCAACGATTCCCGCCCTTCGGCGGGACAGGTTTGTCACACACTCTAAAAATCATCATTGACATGAAAAAAGCAATCCTCATCCTGCTGACCCTCCTGACACAAAACCTTCCCGCGCAAGACATCACCGGCCAATGGAACGGCGTGCTCGATCTGGGAGGCATGCAGTTGCGGATCGTCTTCCACATCAGCGCCGACGGAGACCAATACAAGGCCACCATGGACAGTCCCGACCAGGGCGCCAAAGACATTCCTACGACCTCCACCACTTTTTCCGACAAGGATAAAATCCTCACCATTATTGCCGACGCCCTGGGTATGAAATACGAAGCCACCCTCTCCAACGACGGCACCCAACTGGACGGCACCTTCACGCAAGGCCCCGCCCAGCTCCCCCTGAAAATGACGCGCGAAAAAGTGGAAAAAAAGGAACTGCCACCCCGGCCGCAAGACCCCACCGATTTTCCATACACCCAGGAGGCCGTGACTATTGAAAACCCCAAAGGCGGACACCACCTGGCCGGCACCCTCACCATCCCCGAAGGCGGAAATTTCGACAAGGTGGTGGTACTCCTCTCCGGCTCCGGCCCCCAAAACCGCGATGAAGAGATCGCCCAGTTCAACCACCGCCCCTTCCTGGTGCTGTCGGACCACCTCACCCGCCAGGGAATCGCCGTACTCCGCTACGACGACCGAGGCGTAGGCGAATCGGGCGGCGAATTCAAAGGCGCCACCACCCGCGATTTTGCCGACGACGCCCATGCCGCCGTCGACTACCTCCACAGCCGACCCGACATGTCCAACAAAAAGATCGGCCTGATCGGACACAGTGAAGGCGGGATGATCGCTCCGATGGTGGCCAGCGAAAGCGAGCGGGTCGGCTTCATCGTTCTGCTCGCCGGCCCCGGCATCCCCATCGACGAGCTGATGCTGCTGCAACGCCAAAAGATATCCGATGCCAACGGCGTACCCAAAGTCATCCAGGAAGTGAATAACAATATATTGACGGACGCTTACCAGTTCATCAAAAAAAGTACCGCCTTGTCGAAACCTGCTCTTAAAGCGGGCCTCCGCACCCTGTTCGAGAAACATTACGCCAGCTTCTCTGAAGAAGCCAAAGCCGACATTGGCGATAAAGACCGTTTTTTCGACCGCGAGATAGAAAGCCTGACCGACGACTGGTTTCTCTACTTTATCCGCTTCGACCCCGACACGTATCTGTCGAAGGTGACTTGCCCCACCCTGGCCCTGAACGGCAGCCTCGACCTGCAGGTGACCCCCACCGAGAACCTGGAAGGCATACGGCGTAGTTTAGAGAAAGCTGGGAATGGTAATGTTGTTGTTAGAGAGATCGAAGGGGTGAACCACCTGTTTCAACCAGCGACAACAGGAGCCCCTTCGGAGTATGGAGAGATTGAGGTGACGATGGAGGTGGAGGTGCTGGGGGTTGTGGGGGAGTGGGTGTTGGGGAGGTGAGGGGGGTAATTTGGTACAGAAGTTTTTGAGAGTTAGTGAGTCTATAATTTAAGAAGTTTATTGACTGAAATGATTTCTCCTTAGCTTCGACTCGAAAAATAATGCTAGTATTAACGAAATTTTAGACAGCTTCTAACAGCGAGTCGGGCAAGAGGGCGTATCTGTCTTTGAGCCCCTTGCCTTGTCGGAGGTGCAGTTGTTTTCGGTCAATGCCAATATCTTCGATCTGCAGGTTGAGTGACTCACTGAGCCGAAGTCCGGTGGAGTATAACAGAATGATGTAAAACTGATGTTTGAAGTTGGGCGCTGCTTCGATCAACGCCTGCACCTCCTTTGTAGAAAGTATCCGGTGCAGTATCTTTTCTTTTCGTGAACGTGAGAGTTTATCCACGTCCCATTCACGGCCAAGTATTTTGGTATACAGCAACCGAATGGCTGAATAGCCAACATTAATACTTTGCCAGCTCAGCCTTCGACGAGCCTGGTAAAGAAGATACTGACGGTATGAATCAGCCTTGTCGAAGTCGGGGTTGGCAGATTGTTTGAGGCACCATTTGTAGAAATTTCCTGCCAGCCGTCAGGCGGGCTCACAGCCCCAACATAAGATTTACGGATTTCCAGCGCATAGTTTGATTGAAGCAGAAAGTCGGCGTACCGACGGATTAGTTTTTCCATGACGATATGTTTGTGGATTTGAAGTACTAATCTTATAGCACTTAAATCTACAAAACAGAATCGCGAAAGTCAAGTGCTAAAAGGGAATTTTTATGACATGTAGGATTGTTGTTGGAAGTGGTGTTCAACGGTCAGCGCCAGCGATGTAGCCAGTTTTAAATTTTTTCTTTTATCTGTGAGGGGCGAGTCTTATTGGATCGGCGTGCCTCGATAGCGCAGTTTGAAAACTAGGGTAAAATAATAAAACCTTTTCAGTTGTGATGGATGAATGAACCTCCAACGATGCTCCCGAGGTCACGAAGACCTACCTCAAACCGGAGCAAGCATTTGCCGTTCCTTTACCATTGATATTCTGCACAGGCGTTAATTTACTTGTTTTCCTAAAATTAAAAAATGGACTTCAAATTATAAATCATAGTTGATCCCAATTCAGTAATACTAAATAGCCCTCTCAAAATATGAGAGAGGGCCTCTTCAATTTAAGTTAATAAAAGCCTAGTGGAGGTACACCCACTCGGCAACTGATGGAATACCATTATTATCAATTATAAATAACATGTAATGTCCTCTTGGTGCCATAGGATGTGGATGCCCTCCATCTGGTGCTGTGAGCCTTAAGGTCATAGCATCTAAATGAATCAGGGGGCACATTTCGATTACTCGTTGCTCCGAATCAGTTTGGTGTGTAACCGCCATAGGCCTTACCAATACTACCCTTGCAATGTTTGGTGCGTCTGGAGTGTTCAATGTGAAGGTAGCTCCATGATGAACGATTGAAGGTACTGATGTGATCGTTGGACGCGGCCCCTGGAACAGATACGGCGGACTGTAAATTTCTATAGTTGGGTTGTGCCATCCAGCCATCATTACCTTGCCACTTGGCAACAATATTGCGGCAGAATGATACTGTCTTATATCCCCTAAATTTGCACGCGCGGACCAACTATCGTTATGTACATCATATTCGGTACAAGGTGAGTTGGTGGTTGAAATACCACCACAAACAAACAGATTACCTGTTGGAAGCAAAACAACACTTGGTAAGGATCTGTTTTGGCCATCAGGAAACTGTTGGTGATTATTATAACTCGACGTAGCCATTAGAGTATCAGCATTAAATAATTCGTAGGTGTCATTTTCCGTCGGATCAGCTCCACCCAATACCATAATTTGGGTGTGCGGAGGAGTTGACTTCAACAAAGTAACCGACATGCCTTTTACCCTTTTAATGGGTGACTGAATTATTTCAGTCCATAGACCTCCGGTTGGTGTAGTGTTTGGTACTGCATTTGGCGTAAAGAATGCAGAGCGTAGTCCGCCCAACCTATTTGGATGCGTTACGTCATTAGGAAATGATTGCCCCCCGGGAGCCGCTCCGGCATTCCCAAAACCAGTTCTGGAGTAGAAAATGGAATTGTTAGGCAGAATATGTAATCCCGGGTATAGGTTCGGGAAGATCTTATCATCTCCGGTCAATGTGGAAAAGGTTTCTGTTGCTTCATCGAATATTTCCATATCACCATCGTTTGTTTTCCCACTTGCTACAAGAATCTTTTCACCACCTAAAGCCACGACAGTTGGATACCATTTATTCTGAACCATGTTGTTAGCAGTTCGACGCCATGTTTTTGTCATAGGGTTGAATATATAACCTGCTACTGCCAGTGGATGAGGGCCATATCCTCCTCCCCCTACTACGAATATACTTCCATCCGGATCTGACATCTGAACGTGATGAGAGCACACCTGAGAATAGCCTTGCGGCATTAAATGTGGCTGATTTGCCGGGTCCTCAAATGCGGTTGCCGGATTGATATCTTCAGGGTTCCAAAGCAAGGTGGTTTCGTCTGCTGTTATAAACAGTACTTGACCCGACTTGCACATGATGGCATGTACAATACCGTCCCTGAGCATATTGCCCCTTTTCGGAATTGGTACCGGGTAGTCGTCCCATTGTCCTAAGACCGCACAACTAAAGGAACTAACTAATGAATCAAGCCAGGCAGGATCGAACTCCGCAATGCCTTCCAGTTCCTTCCAATGGCGGAATCCAAGCGGATATCGTTCCTGTTTGAATTCAAATATTTTCTCTGCATAGTATTTTGGAACCAGTACTTTTCGCTTATGACTAAGATGATCTACATGCGTTGCAGGAGCAGGTTTAGGATGGTGCTGATGACCATCTCCAGGTATATCATGATGCCCTACATCTTCTACAGCATCTTGAGCAAGTCTATTTGGAGCATGCTCAAACGGATGCGGGTTAGTCGGGTGTGAATGGGCAATTGCAGGCATACCGAACATGATCTGATCTACCCTTAATGCATCATTCAAATGTTTTAGAACAAGTCGGTGTTCTGAAGGGGTCGCTTCTTCTAATCTTGGCTTTTTTAGTTTAGGTATTCTTATAACAGGACTTTGACTTTGTTCCAAACAATCTTTCCTGTTGTCGCTATACTCCGCCCGCACGCTATCCTTGGGATTAGGTCTGTCTATTTTTAGAATGGCCTGACCATCTCTTGCTACTTTAACAGGTTTCCAACTTTTCTATCATTTACAAAGAAGGTTACGTGACCTTTCGGTTTTTTAGCCTTCTTATTCAAGGTAAGCACATGTGCGACAAGCCTGATCTTTTTCTCATTCTTGTCGGAAATAAATGTGAGTCCTGTGGAAGTTGCACAATCTCTAATAATTTGCTCATTCACGTAGCCAAGGGCAAAAGACTTTTCACCTGTTGTTGACACATCGAGCACACAATCCTCAAACAAATCTTTGTCTTTGACCCGTCCGCACAATCGTTCCGCTTGTTTTTTCGATATTGGCTTTTGTGGTTTTCCGAGTTCGAATCCTGGTTTTAACTTACATTCCCCTTCGAAAACAGGCCAGTCTTTGTCGGTAAATGTTCCGGTTGACTGACCTCGTGCATAAGTGAAAAGGGTCGTCTTATCCGTAACACGCCAAGAATCCGCGAAGGTTTGATAAAGATCAATATATCGATCACGCAATGATCTTGGCTTTGGACCAAGGGTAGCCCCACTACGCAAGCGAGGCAACCAGCTTCCAGCCGGAATTTTGCCCATTAGCCCTTCATCACCATGTGTATGCGAAACACTAATGTTCATGTAATGAATGTCATGATTTGACCAATAAAGTGGAGTGGCAATGAGTACAGCATGATGCACATAGTCAATCCTGAGCGACATTTTCCCATTGATCAATACACCTCGAACCAGATTGTTGTCCAGATTCATCGGCCTAGTGGTTAATAATGTGAGCTTACCATCTAAGTAAAACTCGAGTGTGCCTTTCTCCCTACCCGGTTGGTAAGACACGTAATGTGACCCAACCCGAGCTGCAACAGCAGTATTCACACTTACACAAGATTTAAGCCCTGTATAAGCGTTCAGAATAGGTATTTGTGTTGGAACTGGCGTTTGACGAGTCTGAATTACCATTCCATCACGATCGCCCAGAAGTAGGAACTCACCCGCTGATTGAAAATCATATCGTGTACCATCAATGGTCGTGATATGAGGATCACCATTGTCTGAACCTTCATCCAATCCTCCTATCTGAACTCTAAAACAAGTCTGGTCCTTACGGCCGGAATTACCCGTTATGGTAACAAAGATATAATTGGTCTGATCAGGTAGTGGAGGATCCGGGAAAATATGGGAATCCCATCTCCATGTATCGGGACCGGTAATCGTTATATCTCCAACAGGAGTTCCGTTATCATAGTGCGCTACAATGAAGGCCAGGGTATCATTACCATCAGGAAAGGCATAAACTCCTGTTCTTGAAGCTGCCATACCGCTTGGAGCATAAGCCCACGAGCCATTAACATGTATATGTGGTCTTTCATCTCCGGAGACATCATCCACCACAACCAACTCACTAAGCATACCGCGGTGCGCATGGAAGAAGATATGACAATGAAACAGCCAGCGACCAAGTGATGAACCTTCATTCGCAGCCGAATCGTCACCAAATCTTCGATTATTTTCAATTTCAACTTTGAAGTTAAGTGTTGTTCCGCTGGGAACGTTTATATTATCTACAAACTCATTATAGCCAAAGGTTAAAGTTCTACCTAATCCTGGATGAACAATAGAGACTGGTTGAAATGAAAATCCGTGAAGATGAAAAGGATGATGTGCACCAGTAGTGTTTTCTACTGATAAGTGTAGGATGTCGCCTTCAAGTGCCCACCGAGTAGAACCAATATGAGGAGCTGAATGATATGGGGTGAAACCATCGAAACTTCCAGCCGTCCCGTCGATACTTGCGGAAGTAAGCTGAATATTCTGGGTGCTTCTTCCAAGTTTACCAAAGCCAACAGGGTCAAGTAGTGTGCCAGTAGGCGCCCCTAAATTAATTACAGGATCTGGTATTGCTGCTCGCAACGGAGTACTTCCGACTGCTCCATTTGAAAGTCCGGTTATTGAAAACGCAGGTGTAAAAGCAGGGCCGTTAACATTCAGGTGCAGTACTGGCACCGTTGGAATGTTAGCGTAAGGAGGATTTTGCATGGCTGGTGCTCCAGGAAATCTTTCATAATCCAAGGTCCATAGGGTTAAATCGTTAACGCCCGTAGGAATCGTTACCACAACATCAGCACGGGAGGCTGGCGGTATTAAGATTTCTCCAGGATCATATTGGGTATCAAAGCCTGTGACAGTACCCCCCTTCCAATACTGCGTGATCGAGCAAGCCACCTTCACCACCAATCCGTATTAAATCATGTGTTGCTCCGGTATTGTCAGTAAGTTTTAATCTAAAATATCGGGATGTAGCACAATTAACGATTTGAAGGCGGAGTCCTTGATTTGGCTGTACATTGATCATGAATACATCAGCCGGAACTAATTGGCCAGGAAGGGTCGGTGTTCCACCTCGCGGGCCAACATTCCTTCCATTTGTAAGCACAGTAATTCCTTCATTTACTCTTCCTGAAGGGCGTTGGATATTCGGAACATTACCAGCTGCTAAAGGAGGAAAAGGGTTACCAAAGTCATCCGTATTCTCCCCTTCTTCGTTTACTGGCAACTCGCAAATCTGAGTTGGCGAAAACCCTGATTGCACCGGAAGGGGGCCACCTCCAGCCCATGGCAAGGAGGGGTTGTATGGGGGATTATTCCCTGGAGCTCCACAAACTGTAATATCACTAAGCACAATTCGTTGGGTCTGGGCTAAAGCGGGGATGGTATTTGATGCTACAAGTGCCGCATCGTTGGGGTCATTCACAACGATCATTCCATAGCTTCCCCGGAACACCCGGTTAGTAGAATGGAAATGATGTGGATGAAACCAGAATATACCAGGTCGTGTAAATTTCATTTTATAGAGGAAGGTACCACCTACCATTGGACCAACTCCGCCCAACTGTTGCAGATCGCCTCCCGAAACCGATTTTTGGGTAACCGGAGTACCATCTTGCCCATTTTGCAATTCAATACCATGCCAATGGATACTAGATGCGATTGGTGCAGGGAGATCGTTTACGAATCTGACCACCAAACTATCATCTACATTAATAACGCCTCCCGGAATTTCGACTGGGAAATCGTCAGGGATCTTTAAACCGATTTTTCCGTTATAGACTTCTAAATTCTTGGCAATCAAAGGAGAGCCAGGAGGTCCGAGGTCTAAGGTTTGTTGTGTTGTCCTGATTTCAATTTCATAGGTTGGCATACATTTGGTTTTTAAACGTGAATTTTGGATAAAACAAATTGAAATCCTGCTATAAATTGGGGCATCGCTCTACGATTCTTCTCCAAACTCATGTTAGTTAAAAATTGTCATCTTAATCAAATGACTTACGGTTTTTAGTCCAATCTTTATTGATTCTTTTATTGCTTTTGGGGCTATAACTTTCCCAATATACTTTGCTATCAATATTTACTTGTAGGTTCCATTTTTTCTTAATTGGCTACCAACGTTATATGTATACCAGGTGCATATATATCGCAAATATCCTTTGTCCTTTTTTTTCAATATTTTGTCCTTTTTTAAAACTTCCAACCTGTCACTATAGACTAATTACCCCAACCAACAATTCCCTTAACACAACACACCACCAAAAATCTCCCCTCCAAATCACGCCCGCCTAAACACCCCCCCAAACTCCCCCTCCACCACCATCTCCTCCTCCACCTCACCAACCACCTCCCGCGAACACCCCTCCACCAGCACCATCCCACCTACCTGAAAATACTTCCCCTTCAAAAACTCCCTCGTTTCCCGGTACTTCGACCGCAACCGTTCAATACTCCCATAAACAAAAAACGAAGCAATATAAGTATTCCCATCATCCATCTTCACGATCACATCGGTATGTTCCGTAGTCGCATCATAATCCTCTAACCCCTCCTCTTGTTCTATAGACAAATACAGCTCTACTATTTTCACTCATTGCAGTTGTGGTATTACAGTAATTTCCTCTCCGGCAATACAATCCCCTCCCGGATCCGTGCTACAACGCACCTCCATTCTACTTCCAAATTCAGCAAAAAACAAAATCAAAGCAACACGCATTCTACCACCGGCACAAACCATCCCACCATCGGGAGCACCCCAAAACTGACAGTGTTCAGAAAAGTGTGTCAGCGCGTTGGTTTTCCCTTCAGGGCCAGGGCGCGGGTGGGCAGGTGACACACTTTTTTGAAAAGTCTCCAAAACTACCGCCCCGACATCAACATCTCCAAAAACGCACACTTCCGACACATTACCAGAAAGGAGACAAGTTCTGATTACGCACTATGTTCTAAGTAAATAAATAGTAACTCATACAAATCGCTATGATAAAATTAATAGCTCGAAAATTGATCTCACCTCAAAAATAAACAAGAGTTTTAACATAAATTATTCCAACTTCTTAGTCATTTTCAGTAAGAGGAATCTTGACTATTTCCGGATATCCGTCTCTGAATACTGGAATTGATTCCGTTGTACGGTAAAGAGTTCTTCTGTCTCTATTTTCCTTTTCAATAGAAATGGAGGCAACAACGATATAACTCTTCGAAGGGTCGGGTGCTGGGCCAAAAATCTGGAAAGGAATATTAATTTGGTTCTTTTTCACTGACTGTACTTCAATTGATTCTGCCAGGACGACCGATTTCGCATCAATTCGTGTAACATCTAAGATTCTGATGTTGACCTCCGCTCCGACGATGCTCTTACCTTTTTCAAGCAACAACTCCCCCTCGATAAGAAGGGGAGGCTTTTTGTCGTTTTTAGTATTCATACATCCAACTAATAATAGAGTAATTAGTAGTAAGGGATTAAAGAATATCGACAAAACAGTATAAATTAAAACGCCCCATGAGCCAAGTTATACTTTCCTGATGATCCATCTTTGAGTGTTATTGTTCTGTCTAGCCCTAGTAACCACATTAAAATCATTTGAGGAGCTTGTGTGTGCATCAAGATAACGACCATTACTGGCCTGCTGGATGGTAAATGAGGTACCATTATAAGGCATTATCACCCACCTCTGAGTTGCGTTATTTTGAGGCCCTCTTGTGACAACACTCCAATCACGAGAAGCAATTTCATGGGCATCCATAAACCTAAGAGTGCTCTTCTGTTGTACGTTGTAGACTGCTCCCTTTGGTACAAATATCCATTCCTGAGTAGTGTTATTCTGGGCGGGTCTCGTCACAACTCTAAAATCCTTATTTGAAGATTGATGGGCATCCAGATATCGACGGTTTGATACTTGCTGGACATGAAACCGATTGTTTCCAAGCGGAAGCAGCGACCAATTTTGTGTGTCATTAGATTGAGCTGCCCTGGTAACTACGTCAAAATCTTTAGCCGAATATTCATGAGCATCAAGAAACCGACCATTGCTTAGCTGCTGAATAGTATATCGACCAAGGGACTCATCAAGATGCGTTACAATCCATAGCTGTGTATCGTTGTTCTGAGCAGTTCGAGTAACGACAGAGAAGTCTTTTGTGGCGCTTACATGAGCATCCAGAAACCTTCCGGTGCTTGCCTGTCGAATGGCATAGACCCTGCCAATCGGAGTCAATTCCCATCTTTGAGTATTGTTATTCTGTGATGTTCGTGTGACTACTGAAAAATCTCGATTTGAAGATTGATATGCATCGAGGTATCGGTTGTTGGATTTTTGTTGAATTGTAAATTCTCCTTGTAACCAGGTGCCCGGATATAACTCTGCAATACCATTCTTGTCATTTTCGCTTAGCCCATTACGTTGTCCGATAGAATTCCCACCATTAGGCTCAATGGTAGGAAGTCCATTTTTACTAAATGCAAATCGGCCATAATGCATAATCGAACCATAGTCATATGCACCGATATCTGTTCCGTCAGCAATATGCTGGTTGAAGTTATGTTCTCGACCCTCTTGGATATTATCCCAATTGATCGTAACAAATGAATTTCTGTCCTCTCTGCTTTGCTCAATGCCACATGCCGAGGGCGTGTAATATTTCATGAATAGTTGATCCATTCCCACACCCTGCCGCCAAAGAGATTTGCTGCTTTGAGCCCCTCATACCAACGTAAGACCAACATCCTGAACCCGCAAAAAATTCAATATAGTTGGGGAAGTCTGAAGCATTGGAAGAGGTTCTTTTAACGAATCGGAGGCTGGTATTGGCTTCAATTTCGGCTATGGCTTTCGTAACTCTCTCTTTATTTGGAAGACTTGATTGTATAGTATAGGCTACTATTCCATTTGGCCATCTATAGTGTTGTCCTGTGATAGCAACGGAACGTTCAACGCCCTCTGAGGCAGTATCATGATCTCCAATACCACCCAATGGTATGGCTATATCTCCCTCAAAAATCGGAATTCCGTCAATCATAGAATAGGTGATTTCTTTTTCACCGAAGGCATATTTACTCGGTCCTTCCGCAAGTCCTCTGATTATAGTTTTCCCTACGTCATCCGACGACCGGAAACCATTCTAAATCTGCTTTCGTTAATTTTTTTTTGCTCATGACAAATGATTTTTTAGTTTATAGCAATGCTACAAAAGGTGATGAATTGTCCTCGTTGTTCCTTTTAGTATTCCAGGGCGAATAGAAATACCCATTTTAATTCATATGACAATTATAAGCGTTTTTCAAATTACATTCCAGGCAGTAAAACCCTATCCTGGATCCGTACAAACAACATACCTCTCATTCTACCACCAAATTCCAAAAAAACTAAAATCAAAACAACCCTAATCCCACCACTGGCACAAACCATCCCACCACCGGAAACATCCCAAAACTACCGCCCCGACATCAACATCTCCAAAAAAGCACACTTCCGCCGTTTAGACACCGGCACATACCCTCCGTCCGACATAAGGATCGACCCCTCCTTCAAATACTTCCGGATGTGGTGTAAATTTATCAGGTGAGACTTGTGGGTGGTATAAAACCGATGCCCTTCCAACTTCTTGCGGAACACCCCGATGTGATACGAGCTGATGATGTCCGACCGCTCCGTCGTCACGATCCGCGTGCAGCGTTGATATCCTTCGAGGCGGATAATGTCATCTATGGCGATAAAATCGAACCCCTCCATTGTCGGGATGCCCAGCATGTTATCGGGAAATAGCGCGCTCTGTTTGGTTGGATGTGTAGAAGAATTGTTAAAAATGACAGATTTTTGCCGGATCCGCCTTTCGGCGACCTCAATGGCCGGGATCAGCTCCTCCGCCTTCAGTGGCTTGAGCACATAACCGCTCGGCTGGTACCTAATCGCATCAATAGCCCGCTGGGGCGAGTGGGCAATAAAAATCGTCTCAAAAGAACGCGTGCCGGGATCACTCACCAACTCAAAAGCGTGTCTCATCTCGGCTTCCAGCAATACCAGCTCTGGTTTCAGTGTCTTGACCAGTTCTACTGCCTCTTTAATCGAGGTAGCAAACCCGTCGATCGACAAATCCGGAAAACTAGACGACAATGATTCTCGTAATGGTTGAAAAAAGGTGGGTTCACAGTCTACAACAATTGTTTTCATTTAGCAGGGGATTGAGGGTAATCCCTTCTTGGTTTCTCGGCGGCAATTAGTATGTTTGCACAAGCAAAGCTAACAATAATTTTTTTAAATTACAAAAATCTTCCATTTAATACAGCGTTTTCTTATAATTTGCAAATTTCGTCTTTCCAGACCACCGACCGCCCTGAATCGTTAAGATGCACAAAAATCCTTTGCCTAACAGGCGCAAAGCGCGTTCGTGGCGTTCGTGGTGGTTAGCACAACAGAAATTCGTAAACACCAAATCATCAAATTTTTAAGTGAAGCAGGAGTTGGATTAATTTTTTGATAACGTTCCAAAGTGTGGATTTGCGCCAATATCTCTAAGCCACAAGTTGAGTGTAAGAGGTTCAAAATTAAACTCTACACTTAAGGACACTTTTACAGTGAATGGAGCATAACTTCTAAGGATTTTTCCTTAACTCTAAGTTACGCTTTTGTCCCTTTTTATTTCATTTTCCAGTAAGTCCTTTGTTTGGAACGTTATCAAAATGTTGAAACCTGCAATGATTTTAGTACCCTATTATTTTAAATCCTTGCCGATAGGCTAACGGCGAAACCCCACAGTGGCGCTTAAAAATATCTGCAAAATGCCCCTGGTTATTATAACCCACCAAAAGGCAGATTTGTGAAATCGGCATTTCTGTTTCTTTGAGTAATTGACAAGCTTTTTCTATTCTCAATTGGATACCATATTGGCGAATGGTTGTATTAAATAGTTGTCGAAAACCATTTTTTAACGTTGAGGCATTGATACCTACTTTTCGGGAAAGCTCTTTAATGGTAAGTGTGGCGTCAAATTGTTGGTCAATCAATTGTTTTGCATCCTGAATACAGGTTTTCTGGAAACCAGTTAAAAAGACCTTGTCTGCCTGTTGAATTTCTTCTTGTAAATATTTTAACCACAATGAAGCTATGTCTAATACTTTCGCTTCCATCGAAAGCGATGCTGAATGGTTAATGGTTTTGATGTCAAACAAAGATTTTAGTGTATTTTTAATATAAGGATTAGAAGAAAATCGCTGGTAAGCACTTTCCAGATCTTGCGTTGATTTGCTCTCTGGCAATAAGTTTTTAGGTAAAGCCATTGTGAGATGAAGCCATTTACCAGGAGCTCTTTCTACCGAAAAATACTCTTCTTTTTGCAAATAGCTGCTCTGAGATTCATAATCTTCATATACAAAATCTGCACAACTGCTTTGGCTAACAGAATCTGAAGATTGATAACAAAACTCTTCTTTTAGTACAACATTTATAACGGTAAAAAAAAACTCGGGACTTTTAGATATAACATGAATCATCCCCTGCCCTACGGATGAAGGTAAGATGATGGATTGAATGTTAAGACTTCGGTGCTGCTTACCAGCAATGCCTTTCGCCAACTGGGAAAAAAACTTATCGGGATGATTAAACTCTGTTTGTATGACCATTGAAACATGCTTTAAAACAGACAATTTTTCGCTAGTTCAGCATCCACTAATCAAATTTAGGAAAAGTCAACTATTTCCTGATTGAAAATTTAATTGTTAAAATTACTATTTTTTTCCAATTAAACCTCTTTCCGTGAAAAATATAACGCTTTCCATGAAAAAACTACTTTTTATTAAAAGTAACTTAGTGCCCTTAATTAAAATCTACAAAATGCAAAAAGATAATCCGAAAATGGCAGATAAGAAAACCTTTAATTCCTTGATTGTAAAGCATGAAGGAATGGATGAGCGATTCCGTAATTTTTATAAAAATTTTCCTTCTAAAAAATTGGATGCTTCGGAAGAAGTCTATGTACTACCACGGGCAGAAAAGGATTTACCCAAAATTTTTTCTTTTCAAAATACAGCAAGGAAAATACAAGACTGGATTGAAGACACCCAAACTCAAGGATTGATTGTGATTAAAAATGGAGTCATTCGCTATGAAAATTACTTTCGGGGGCATAGTGACGACCAATTGCACATTTCTTTTTCAACAGCTAAATCTTTCACATCAGCGATGGTGGGCATTGCGATAGACGAAGGGTACATTCAATCCGTTTACGATCCTGTTGATAAATATGTGCCTTCACTAAAGGACTCTGGATATGAAGGCGCTTCGATAAAAAATGTATTACAAATGTCATCGGGTGTGAATTTTACAGAAGATTATGCTCATCCCGATATACCTTATGGAATTGATGACTTCATGGATGCATGGCTGTATGGTAATATGGACGAGCATGTTGCAACGCTGCCAAAATATAACAAAGCAGGCAAATTCAATGTCTATCGTTCTACCGATACCCACGTTTTGGGAATGGTGGTGCGAAAGGCAACCGATAGAGATTTCACTGAATATATGACCGAAAAATTGTGGAAGAAAATGGGCACGGAGAAAGAAGCCTATTGGTGTTGTGACCCTGCTGGTAATGAAGGAGTAATGGGCGGATTAAATGCAACCCTTCGGGATTATGCCCGCTTTGGCTTATTATTTCTAAATGAAGGGAGGAATTATCAGGGGGAACAAATCATTTCCCAAAAATGGATAAAAGATTCTTATACGCCCGATGGACCACATTTGATGCCAGGCAAAGACAATCCGCTTTCACCATTAGAACCATTTGGTTATGGCTATCAATGGTGGCTGCCCGAACTTCCTGAAGAAGATTATTGTGCAATGGGAATTTTTGGACAATACATTTATATCAACCGAAAATACAAGGTGGTAATTGCTAAATATTCTGCTTGCAGAAATTTTGAAAAAAAATCTGACCAAGTAGATGCAGAAGCATTGACCGCCTTTCAATTTTTAGCGGCCAATGTTTGACCCGGCAAATTATTTATCTTTTATTAGACCTTATGAACAAAAATTTTGTATGCAGCCTGAATGCCCTTTTTTGCCTACCCTACGTCACATCCTCGCCTTCGTAGCTAAGGCTACGAGGCTCCGGGTGTTCCTTGGTTAGGCAAAAAATTGCTCTTCAGTTGCTATACAAAAAATCCATTCATAATGTCTATTATAGTCATTGGAAAAGGGCTTAAATATCCTTTTCGATTATTTTTCTTTCCTTTTCCGATATTTCAAAAGCATATTCTCTACCTAAATTTAGCCCTGTTTAAATCACCGATTAAGTAATGGATTGATAAAAAATAAAATAATTATGGCGAAAAGAGTACAAAATTACATGACGGCAATTCTGTTGTGCTTGCCGATCCTGCTTATTGGGCAAACTACCGTTTCTGGGGTAGTAACCGATGCTACCAATGGAGAACCATTGATAGGGGTAAATGTATTGGTACAAGGAACAGCAACAGGAACAGCAACTGATGTTGATGGAAGGTATTCGATTAATACGGACCAGTCAAACCCCATTTTAGTATTTTCTTATACCGGTTATGAAGATTTGCAGTTGACCATTTCTGAACAAGGAAGTAGCACACAAAATGTATCTTTAAAAGAAAGTTCAATAAGTCTTAAAGATGTTGTGGTATCGGCAAATCGTGTAGAAGAAAATCTACAGAAAATACCTGTTGCTGCAACGGTCTTAACAGGTATAGACTTGCAAAACCGGTCTGCAACCAATTCCCTGGAAGCATTAACTACAGCTCCGGGTCTGATTTATGATGCCTACAGTCCTTCCCAGGTCAATATGTCTATCAGAGGGATTTCTACCGACAATGTTGCGAATCCGGGAACAGAACAAGGCGTTGGTTTATACATCAATGATGTATTCCAATCCCGACCTTTTGGATTTAATGCTACCCTGATGGACGTAGAACGGATAGAAGTTTTGAGAGGTCCACAAGGGACCTTATTTGGAAAAAACACCGTTGGTGGAGTTGTTCATGTTATAACTGAAAAGCCAAAAATGTCCAATTCAGGTGCAGTTGAGTTGAGTGCAGGAAACCTGAATTACTTCCAGGTCAGAGCCAAAGGGAATGTAGTTTTAGCACCTGATAAATTAGCTCTTCGTGTAACTGGGGCACTAAGTCAACGCAAAGCAGGTTTTGTTGATCTGAACAATGAGGATGGAGAAAATAAAATGAACTTTGCAGGGCTGAAAGGTTCTCTTTTGTTCAAGGCTTCCGAAAAAATAGATGCTATTTTAGATGTTAACTGGAATACTGATAAATCCTCAGAAGATACCGGAATAGCATTGGGTGTCCGGGATATAGACGGTTCTTTAATACCCATTGAGGCCCCTGAAGATAGAATTAGTGACGCAGAGACACCAGTAGAATTTAACAGAGACCAGCTAAGTGCTTCGCTTCGTATTAAAGCAGATATTGGAAGTGGTAATTTTCTTAATGTCATTTCAGGATATGGCTCAGCAGATGATTTCTACCTACAAGATGCAGACTATTTACCATTTTACCTTGCTAATTTCTCGAGAGTCCAGGAGTTCAGTACTTTTACACAAGAAGTCAGGATAAACTCTGACCGTGACCGAAAGTTTGCTTATGTGGCTGGAGTATTCTATGCCAATGAAATAATTGGGGGAGAAGACACTAATATTTTAGGGGCAGATATTATCCCAGCTATCGCTCCTTTATTGGGATTACCGGATGGATATTTCATCCCCGGCTATGAAGAATCCTCTACCACAACAGCGGAAACAAATTCTAACTCTTTTTCTCTCTTTGGTTCTGGAACCTATAAATTAACTGAAGACCTGAAATTGACCGCTGGTATTAGATATACTAATGAAAATAAAGACCTGACCTACGTCCAATCGCATGTGCCCAGCCAGGCTGGAGTGGATTCATTAGGGTTTCCGTTAGTTACTGCATTCTTTCCTGACTTTGGTACAAAAGATGCTCCCTTTGAACATAATCAAAAAGATAATGCTATTACTGGTGATGTCAAACTCGAATACGCTTTCTCAGATAATGTAATGTCATATATCAGTTTTGCCCGAGGTTTTAAAGGAGCTGGATTTAATTATACCCAAAATGCATTTCCGGAAGAGGCTAACTTGATTTTCGCCCCCGAATTTATCAACAATTATGAAGTCGGTTTTAAATCAAAAATCGGAAACAGAATTCGATTTAATGCAGCTGGTTATATTATGAATTATATCGACAAACAAGAGGTAGTGGTAGAAGCCGCTTCAACTAAAGTTGCGAATGCGCCGGAATCCAATGGCTGGGGAATAGAAGGAGAACTGACGGCTATTTTAGCAAAAGGGCTTCAGTTAGAAATGTCAGGTTCGGTGTTGGATTTTGAATATGGTGATTTTCCATTCTCTGCTGACCAAACAGGTGGCCCCACCAATCTAAAAGGCAATAAGCTGGCAAAAGTGCCTGATAACACCTGGAGTATTTCACCTCAATACACTACCAATATTGGCGAAAAAACCAAATTGCTGGCAAGAGTAGACATCAATCATTCTGGTAAAGCTTTTAATGATATCCTGAACAATCCTGATATAGCCCGGGAACCGGCTACTTTACTTAATGCTCGCCTGGGAGCTAGTTTTGTAAATGGAAAATACAGTATTGCATTGTGGGGAAAAAACCTGACTGATGAAGTATATCTGGCTCATGGTATTGAAAATGTGTTAGCTGTTACTGGAATATTAAATCCCCGACGGGCTTTTGGTGTTGATTTGAAAGTTGCTTTTTATTAGACATTATGAACAAAAATTTTGTATGCAGCCTGAATGCCCTTTTTTGCCTACCCTGCGTCACATCCTCGCCTTCGTAGCTAAGGCTACGAGGCTCCGGGTGTTCCTTGGTTAGACAAAAAATTGCTCTTCAGTTGCTATACAAAAAATCCATTCATAATGTCTATTGATAAATGAGCGTATAATTAAAAGAGTGCGTGACATACCTGCCGGCCGGCAGGCGGGTTAGTGGAGCATCGCGGTTGCAAACCTGCCGGCCGGCAGGCGGGCCGCGACGAACGACGTCTGCACAAAGATTTTCTCTGTGAGTCTTTGTGTCTTCGTGGTAAAGCCCGCAGCGATTTTGTCACACACTCTAATTAAAAGGCTAATCTTTTTTCAAAAGTTTAAATCCAAAAAACGCGGGGAGTTTACGCTTCCTGCGTTTTTTAATTCAGATACTATTTTTCTAACAATGTATTTGAGATGAAAATCCATAGAGTTGCTCTTTTTTGGTTGGCTACTTTTGCATTTTTAGGAATAATATTTTCTATGACTGTACCTCTATTATTTGAACCATATATAGAGGTAGAAATGATATCGGAGTCAGAAATTGGATGGCTTAGTAGTGCAAATTTGTTTGGGTTAATGTTTGGAAGTTTAATGTCATTATATTGGCTTAAGCATGTGCCATTACTTAAATTAGTGCAACTACTAACCCTTATCATTGCCGCGTGCTATGGATTATGTACGTTGATTATCGGTAGTTGGATAGCCTATTTCTTATTGTTCTTTGTTGGAATTTTGCAAGGGATAATGTACTCCCGAACCTTTGGGGCTTTTGCAAGTTTGTCGGAGCCTTCAAAAGGATATGCTATGTACCAGGTGAGTATGGCAGTAATAGGAATTCTCTGTTTTATTCTTATTCCAAGATTAGTGGGTGTAATAGGCATTCATTCCGGGTTTTATATACTGGCTGGTATTTCTGTTTTAATGTTTTTTATTGGCTGGTACTACAGAAACATTCCTTTAGGACAGGAACCATCAAAAGAGCTCAGTTTTGAAATATTTCGCGATAAAAAAATCCTTGGTCTATTAGCAAGTGTATTGTGTTTTCAGTCGGCGGATATGTCTATTTGGGTATATTTAGAACGGATTGCCCATGCTAATTCCATTTCGACAGAAATTGTCAGTTGGGTTTTGATTGGAGCCTTTTTGGTAGCAATTTTAGCGGCATGGTCTGTTGCCAAATTATCCGACAAAAGAGGGTTGCGATTACCATTTTTCATAGGAATGATGGTCACACTTGCTGCATTATTGAGGATGGTATTACCTATGGATGAATGGCAATATGCTTTTTTGAGTTTGTGTTTTAATTTTGGTTGGGTCTTTACTTTTACCTACCTACTGACTTTGCAGGCCTATTATGATAATTCGGGAAAGCTCATAGCATTTGGAGCCATTGCCAACTTTGCCGGTGAAGGAATTGGCCCCTTATTAACGGGTACTTTATTGCTCTTTTTTCCAATGACAGTAGTTCCCTGGGTTGCAAGTAGTTTAATCGTTTTAAGTCTCCTGCTAATTTATCCACTTGTAGCAGCCTACGACAAAAGTAACCGATCAATGAATTTAAAACAAAACCAATGAATTATACCAATCTCGAAGAATCTTTAAGTAGAAATATAGTTGTAGCCACCTCTATTGTGATGGGATTGGCACTGATTATAGTTTTTTTGTTATTGCCCTTATTTGTTGGAGCAGCCACAGAATATATGGCAATGAGTGAACAACAATTGAGTTGGTTGGCTTCTGCTGATCTGGCAGGTTTTTGTATTGCAGCAACAGCTTTTGTATTTTTTGCCCGAAAAATAAATTGGCGATGGACGGCAGCGGGTTTACTCCTTGCTATGATAATCCTGAATTTTTTATCTGTTGCCTTCGAAGAGGAGTCCAATACATTTTTGATTTTACGGTTTTTAAGCGGTTTAACACAAGGAGGATTGGCAGGAATTTTTGCTGCTCATATCAGCGACACTCTATTACCCGAACGCAATTACGGGATATTTTTTGCTGCCCAAACTATTGTGTCTGCTTTTTTCCTTTATCTGTTACCACCCTATATTGCTAAGATGGAAAGCCCGGCTCCCATCCTACATGCTCAATCCTCTTTAGCCATATTGGCTTTGGTAATGGTACTACTTTTTATGCCTCACAGAGGAAAAGACCGTTCGAAAACTACCACCACCACTCCATCATCAAATATCCTATTGCCTTTAATCGGAGTACTGGGATTGCTGGCTTTTTATATCACACAGGGAGGTACCTGGGCTTATATTGAGCGCATAGGAGATTCGCTTGGACATTCTGCCAGTTTTATTGGAAAAGCCTTATCTATTTCTATGGTTGGTTCGTTCTCGGGTGCAATGCTGGCCACTGCAGTAGGACTTAAATGGGGAAGAAAATTGCCACTTGTCATTACTTTGATTGGACAATTAATTTGTCTTTGGTGTTTATTTAGTTTTGGCAATCAAACTATACCTTTTGTATTATCGATTACCGTTTTTTCTGTGCTTTGGTCTTATGCCGTACCTTATTTATTTGGGACATTAATCGTGGTTGACAAAAGTGGCAAAACCATCTTATTTTCCAACCCGATATTTGCTTTGGGTGTAGCTTTGGCACCCATAATCTTATCCTTTTTCATACAAGGTAATAACTATTTACCTGTTGGATATTTATCAGCAATCATGTTGATTATTAGTATTGGTTTGTACTTGTTTTGTATAAATAAAATGCCCGCTTCATTATAAATTTGGTAAGCCGACAAAACGTAATGAGTGCGTGACAAACCTGTCCCGTCGAAGGGCGGGAATCGCTGCCGCTATATAACCACAAAGACACAGAGATACAAAGTTCCACAGAGAAAATCTCCGTGCCCGCCTGCCGGTCGGCAGGTAGCTGTGTCCCTGACTGCTCCCGATACGATCGGGACGGGCTGTCAGGCAGGTTGGAGCCTTTCCCGGAGTAAGTCCGGGACAAGTTGTGGCGAGAGACTCCGCTAACCCGCCTGTCGGCCGGCAGGCCTGTCTACCGCCAGGTAGATCTGTCATGCACTAAAACGTAATTGGGTTCAGCGGGCGGAAAAGTAAAGCGGATGTTGACAATTACAGGATCGCCATTGACAGTTTTGACGTGCCAATGGCGATCCGTTGTCTTGTCGTTGACCTGATTTCGATGTTAGCTCCCCGTACTCAATGGCAAAGAGGAATTCGCCCGAATCAATCCTAAACGATATAAGTATTATCTCTTTGCTATCACAAAGGATTTCGACTTACTCTTGTACCCATCAATTTTAACCGTGACCTGATAGACGCCATTTTGCAAATGCGTTAAATCAAAACCAATTGGGTTAGATGGAATCTCTTCAATTTCCCGATCCAGTATGGGTTGCCCAAACAGGTTTGAAAATCGAATTTTTGCGGAAGCACCTTCATGGGCTTTGAGGTTCACAAAAAGTAATTCGTCTGTTGGATTTGGGAATATAGAAAACTCCGATACATCCAAATCAAAGCTGACTTCTTTTATTTCGGAATACCGATAAGTTCCATCAATAAAATATTGCTTCAATCGATAGAAGTTTATCCCCATTTCTGGCGATTTATCATTTGTAGTATAATTAGTAGGTCCATAGTAGCTATCTTCTTCTGTCGTTTGTCTTTCTACGGTTGTGATATCCGTAAAGTCGATACCATCCGTGGAATGCTCAACCATGAAATAATCATTTTTAAACTCAGTGTTGGTGGTCCAGTTGAGCAAGACCTCCCTACTGTCTTTTTGAGCCTGGAAAAACAAGAACTCACCCTGGGTAAGATTACTTGGTGAATTATTTACAAAGCCACTATACTCACCCAACTCACAGATGGGTTGCCAATTTTCCGTATAAGCATTCACGCTTACAAAATGTTGCCCTTCACCCAGGCCGGTAATGATTTCGGTGGGGTCACAATTATTAAAGCATTCAAAAGCAAGGCTCCAGTCGGGGGTAAATACTTTTACGATCATTATCGGAGCGGTTAAATTACTAATGGTTATGGAACCCGGTTCATTTACAATAGAAATGTCATCGCAGGTGAATGGATCCGCCGAATCACAAGCATCGCCAATGCCATCGCCGTCACTGTCTTGTTGGCCGGGATTGGAAGTGTCGGGGCAGTTGTCCTGATCATTGCAGATGCCATCGCCGTCGCTATCCCCGCCTTGACCCGCACAGGGATCAGTACCTCCTACTTCCACAAACTCGGAAATTTCACATATCTGTTGCCAATTGGATGTATACATATCTACTTTTACATTATAAGTGCCTGGACTCAATCCTGATATTATTTCTGTCTCATTGCAATCTCCAGTGCATTCAAACGCCGTTTGCCAACTGGGAGTAAATACTTTTACGATTTCGTTGGCAGCAGCCAGACCGCTAACAGTGATCGAACTCGCGCCGGCGGCAATGACAACATCATCGCAATCGCCACCGCCGGTGACCTCACAGGCATCGCCAATGCCATCGCCGTCACTGTCTTGTTGGCCCGGATTGGAAGTGTCGGGGCAGTTGTCCTGATCATTGCAGATGCCATCGCCGTCGCTATCCCCGCCTTGACCCGCACAGGGATCAGTACCCCCTACTTCCACAAACTGGGAAATTTCACATATCTGTTGCCAATTGGATGTATACATATCTACTTTTACATTATAAGTACCTGGACTCAATCCTGAAATTATTTCTGTTTCATTGCAATCTCCAGTACACTCAAACGCCGTTTGCCAACTGGGAGTAAATACTTTTACGATTTCGTTGGCAGCAGCCAGACCGCTAACAGTGATCGAACTCGCGCCGGCTGTAATGACAACATCATCGCAATCGCCACCACCCATACAAGGAGGGCAACTACCGCCACAGTCGACCCCGGTTTCATCGCCGTTTTGAATGCCATCATCGCAGGTAGAAGAACCCGTAATCAGTTCGAGATTCCCTTGTTCATCAAAAGGGTTTGACCATTTTTCATTGGTATAAACATCATTTCCTGACAGGGTTTTCAAAAAAGCTGTTACCTGATTGCGTTCTTCCTGTGTGATATTTAGCCTGACTGGAGCCAATTCAGTAGCACTAATTGGGACAAAAAGAGCAGGCCCTAAATTAGGATTGACTTCAATTTCATCACTATAATGAGTAAATACCTCATCAATAGTCGTTGCCCGACCATCGTGGAACAGCGGCCCATTCAATTCTCCATTGGGATTGAATAAATCCCTAAAATTAGGAGCTCTGGTCAGGTCTAAATTTATAGTTCCGTCTGATTCTGTAATAAGTCCATTGTTTTCATTATCTGTACTAGTGACAAAGCTATTACGAAGATGGCAATTGATCGTACCACAGGTCAAGCCCCCACCAATTCTATTCACGACTCCTATACCTACTTCTATTTGAGGGGGTGTGAAAAACAATTCTTTTCCTTCGTTTTCTTCGGTCGTAAAATTTGGAAAAGGCTGCAGTATGTCGTTTGGATCGGCACCTTGTGCAAAAGCTTCATCATATTTTGAATCAAAAGACTGGATACTTCTAATAAATTGAGCAATTGCCTTTTGAATACGGTCTTCTGTTACAGCTGGGTCGCCAAATGCAAAAGAGAAAAGTGTATTGTAATAATCCAGAGATTCCAGTTCCTGTATCAAATCGTCAAAATCAGGTGCTCCGTTTATTCCACTATTGCCCATTTCTACATGACTTATTATGGGTTTGCTGATGAAATCTTCTAGTGTAGGAACTGACTGATCCCAGGTAAATTCATCATTAGGATTTGATAATCTTACATTGACCAACCTCATTGATTGGCGAGTGGTCATGCCATTCACTCCCTGACTCAAGACGGTGGTATCTCCGAATGCAAATTCCTGGATATGACAACTTTCACAAGATATAGTATTATCAGATGAGAGGCGTTTGTCATAAAACAATACTCGCCCTAAAGTGGCAATCTTGTCATCCATTTGATTATTGGCGGGCTCATTGTCAAAAAATGAACCTGCTGATACATAATCAGGAAATGGTTGTGTGTAGTCGAACAGGTTGTTCAAGTCAATGGTTCCTGCTGTTAAGACAATTAACGCAATAATCAGGAAGAGGAAATTTTTATTTAAAATCATGGTTAAATTTTTTGTTTACTTACAAGATAATTTACAGATAGTTTAAGAAATACGTATAACTTTTCATTGTGTACATTGCTAAAATTCCCTAGTGCCTACGGCACGAATAAACTGTAGCTTTGTAACTGAATAAAAAAACAAGATCATGACAAATAAGACATTAGCCAGAAGCTTTTTAACCACCTCGGGTGGTTAGCTTCTGGAGCGTCAAATGCGTAAATCAATTGCCTATATGTTAGGTGATTTCATAGTAGTATTTCTATATATGCGTATCAACTTGATAACATACATACGTATACTACTTCCGAGCACTGTAAACGAAAGAAAAAGATTGGGTATTGAAGATTATGAAGGGGGGGGATTAGCGCAAATATAAAGAAAAAAAATTCAACGGATACGAAAAAAACGAGAAAATTTGCTCGAAAAGATGGATAACCTCATCGCTCATCTACCTGCCGCATAAGTCCATGCTTACTCCTGCACCACAAATCTGGCGGCTCCTCGGCTCCCTGCCTGCTTGATAAAATAAGTACCCACCGGCAAGTTCTCAACCCTGATCCGCAAGGTATTCCATCCCATCTTCGCACTCACATTGACTTGCTGCAATACCTGGCCCAGCATATCCACTATCATAATTTCGGTTTCCTCCCTTTCGCTGAAAAACTTGATGTTCAACACGTCTCCGCGAATGCCAATCGGATTGGGATACACGGCGATGTCGTGCTCATCGCCGCAACCTGTTTGCAGATGCACTACTTTGGAATACTTATAAGTACCGTCTACATCTATCATCTTCAACCGGTAGTAGTTGTGTACCAATGCCAACTCGTCGAAGTATTGATAGGTCTGACCAGTGGTGGTACTTCCCAGGCCATCGACAGTGACAATTTCCATATAATGTCGCCCGTCACCACTCCACTCCAATTCGTAGTGACTGAAGTTTTCCTCTGTTTGGGCATACCACGTAAGCAGGGTGTTGCATCCCTGCACCTGTCCCTCAAAATGACTCAACTCTACTGGCAAACTGGCCCGGTTGATGTGTATCATGGCGGTGCCACCCGAAAATCCGGTGATGCCGTTAAATTGGATGTGGTTTTTGTTGTTCTCAACTGCCGGGCTTGCAAGATCGGTATTATTTCCGGCTGCGTCGGTTGTGGTAGCCCGCTTATTGGTGATGTCAAATGACGATAAAATAGTGTTGGCTTCGTCGATGTCGTTGTCGGGATCGAATATCGCTTTTTTGAACCATTGCACCATTGTTTCGTTGGGTTGAACGGCAGTTCCCCAAGCCGTAGCCTGTGTTTTAGCAGCATCCAGCATTTGTTTATATTCATTGGGAGGAAAGTAAAATCGAATATTGACATTGGCGGTAAGCGGATCATCATTGACGGTTTTGACGTACCAGTCGCGTACCATCACGAAGGTGGCATCAGCATCATTGGATTTGTGACGATCTGTGGCAATATCATCCACTCGTATTTCAATGTATTCAACCGGCGTGGTGTTGCTCCCATGCTCAATGGCAAACAGGAATTCATCCGGATCTTGCGGGTTGTAGTAATAATGCCACCCCCCCGATTCGCAATAGGTCCACGAGCGGATTCGACCATATTTCTGAGCTAAATGATCGTGGTAGAACGTAGAGTCTTCCCCAAGGGCGTCGATCATCCAGAAGTAATCCGTAGTTTGGGTAGCATTGACCGGATCAGAGCCATCGGTAGTAATGGCGTACTCCATTTTGGGGTCGATACAATCCAGGTTATAGCCAAAATCCTGAGAAGCTTCCACTGGCTCGGTATTGGGGTCGGTTTTGATGACAACATCCGACTGACCTTGAACGACCGATATGATATGACCGCTATGGTCATCGGAATCCAACTTGTCGTTGCCCCCCTGATCGGCAGTTGATGCTGTGTAAATTGCCGCCATTTCTGCATCCGGCAAGCTTACAACCAACTCGTAGTCCGGTAAGCTACCACTGGCATTGTAATCTTCGTCTAACAATAATCCTCCAAAAGCATAACTTCCATCGCTTTCCGTTTTGCGAATGGTGGTGATGTCAGTGGTACCGTCGTTGTTGTAGTCTATTTCAAGTGTAACTTTTGCCCCAGGCAGCCCTGGTTCACCGGCATCCTGAATGTGGTCTGCGTCATAATCGATCCACACCAAATTTCCAATGGCTGCACCTTTCAGGTAGTAACCAAAGTCAATGCCAGTCAGATCCGCTCCACTCACGGTCAGCGTTCTGGGATCGGGTTCGGAGTCGGTGCCCAGGCTGTGCCAGTAACCTAACAGACTGTCTTTGCTGTCGGTCACTTCTAAGGTATAGCTGCCATCCGGTATTTGGTCAAAGGCATATGTTCCGTCTGAAATAGTCGTCGTCGTAGCGAGAATGTTATCGTTGCCGTCTATGAGCCGGATAGTAATGCCAACGAACCGATTGGTTTCAGTACCATCCAGGGTTCCTTCGGCGTTGGTATCTTCCCAAATCGTACCACTGATGGTATGTGATACGGTGGCTTTGTAGCCAAAGTCTTTTGTCAGATCGCTTGCTCCGGCTGCCAGTGCAAAACTGTTGGTGATATTGTCACCAGGAGCAGAGCCGTCCGGATCGATACTGTTGGTCAAACCAACCGGCATAGAAGCCGAGTTCACCTTTACTTTGTAATCATCGGCGGCTAAACCACCGAAAAAGTACATCCCGTTTTCATTAGTCGTGGTTGTTGCCAATACAGCATCGGTGATGCCGTCCAGCAGTTGGACATCCACCCCTTCTATACCCGGCTCACCAGCAGTATAAGAAGAGGAACCATCCATATCCAGATAGATCAAATCGCCAATGAAACCGTCACTACCCGTGTGGCCAGAAGGCACGTACCCGAAGTTTTGCGTCAATTCATCACTACCACTTAAGATCACGCTACTATAACCATCATTGCCTCCGTCGGGATCAACAGTAATCATCAAATTGTTGATGACATTTTCCCTGTCAGTGACGATTACAACATAGTCATTATCGGATAGATCAGGAAATAGATAGGTTCCGTTGGGAGCAGTAAGGGTTGTCGCAGCCACCGGCTCACCACTATCCCAATTGCCGTTGCCATTGGTATCGTCTATCAAAGCGACGGATACACCACCCAGCGGTATATCAATAGAAGAGTTGTAGCTGCCGTTGCCATCCGTATCGACAAAAACTACACTTCCTATATCGGCCAACGTTGTCGTACTTCGGTATCCAAAATCTCCGTTCAGCCAAACATCGCCCGGAGCAATAATGACCGGATTGCTGATATTGTCCCCGTCTTGGTCGGGATCATGTGTAGGCTTGGTGTCGTATCCGGCACCACTAATGTCGGTACTTGCTATACGGACAGCATAGCTGCCTGGAGTTAGGTTGTCAAAAATATAGTTTCCATAGGCATTAGTAGTGGAAGTGGTGCCACTGGCGGTAAATACACCATCCTGATCAGCATCCGTCCAGAGTTCAACGGTGATATTGGGAATACCGCGTTCTCCCACATCCTGTATCCCATTCCCATTGGCATCGTTCCAGACCCGGTCGCCGAGGGCACCGGTAGTGGCCATCGTGGGCACATCGGTATCCGCTTTTGATACGTAGTTATAGCCAAAATCGGCACTGAGGTATTCTCTATCAGAGAGTACCGTCACAGAGATTTCCATATTCGGGCTTGTCGTCCCATCATCTTCATCATATATTGCGTTCAACCCGGAGGGAACACCTGATAATACTTTTGCGGTGTAATTGCCGGGAGTCACCTTTCTGAAAAGGTAACCACCATCGCCATCTGTCGTAGTGGTAAGGCAGGTGCTGCCGGAAATACATGTACCATCCTGCAACTCCACAACTATACCTGGAATACCTGGTTCACCAACATCCTGGATGCCATCGCTGTTTTCATCCAGCCAGACCCGATTACCTACAACAGAACAAGGAGGAACATCTATTGATACTGTCACTGTACATCCTGCGTTGTCCGTCACTGTCAGATCATATGTAGCGGGACTCAATCCGGTGGGGTCTTCTATCCCATCCAAGGCATCATCACTCCAATCAAATGTATAAGGAAAGACTCCATTGGTCATAGTGATATCGATGCTACCATCATTATCAAAACTACAATTTGCACTATTGCTCAGCTCCAGATCTTCAATGATTATATTCACCGTAAGATTTACAGCCCCGCATTGGTCGTTGTTTGCAGTAAACGTAAACGTCGAATTAGTGGTAGAACCATCGGCAGTGAACGTCTGAGCACAATTATCGTAAGTACCTCCCGTACCACTCGTTCTTGTCCAAGAACCGCCACATACGTCACAACTCAGCAAATTTCTCAGTAACACCTTTTGTGCCTGACATATGCTCACATCAATCGTATTTACTCCATTGTAACAACATTCTTTTGTTTTATCTATCCCTTTGGCTCTGGCACCCGGTACATGCGGCACGGCCGGGCCCACATAAGTCATAGCTGCCGGGTCAATTTCTGCCAGGCAATCCTCATCAAAAGACGTAACCAGTAAGCGATTGGTGACCTCCAGCCAGGTAATGCCCCAGGCGTTAAAGAAACCAGATTTAGGACTATCATCCGAATCATCTTCAACACTGCCTGCTGACGTCCAATTGGCGCCATTCCATGTATACTTATGTACGACAGAGGTGCCATAAAAACTGGTTTGTTCGACAAAGTACATGGCGTTGTTATAGTCAAAGACAATACCCATGAGTTGATCGAAACCTGTCAGAATAGGATTGATGGTAGAATGCAATTGCCATATGCTGCCCGGATTTTCCGGATCAGATGGGTCTATTACAAATATGTCTCCACCTCCCGGAGTAAAGTCAGATGGATTATTTGTATAATTGTCGGTAGCATACAACATTCCATCACTTTCATTATAAGTTAGCCCCCAACTTATTGTATTTGTGGCTGTATTACCTAAATTGAGAAATCCGACAAAGAAAACACTGGCATCACATAAGTTATACACATATATCTGGTTGTTAAAAAGAATATACATATAATTATCTACAATGACATGATTAAAGCCATCTGTATTCTCGGCTTGCGTGTTCGTAATATTCCCATCGCAGTCAACTTCCACATAATTCGACTCCCCTAATTCAGCAATATAAATTTTGCCATTCGGATCAATAGACACTCCATGAGGCTCATTAATTTGAGATCCATTGTAAGACAACCAAGGATTGCCCACTTCTATCAATTGTCCACTTGATTGCATTTCAAACTTATGCGTTATGTTATTTTGAAGATCATTGACATACACGTATTCCTGACAACTACAGGAAGCCGGACAACCACTATCTAATGCTACGTCAACGGAACAAGTGGCCGTGTTGCCATTTCCAAAAGTTACGGTCAGGGAATAAGTGCCGGCATTAGCGGCGGTTACATCTGTGATTTCTACGTTTTGGGTGGTTGCTGCAAAGCTGTTTGGCCCTGTCCAGCTAAACGATAATGTCCCCATTGGATAATGATTCTGGGCATTTATTAGTATTCTCTTTCCAACACAAACGGGGCTGTTAGTGGACAGTGTTAACGAATTATTCCCTGTGGCAAACCCCAAGGTGGAGTTTTCTATATTACAGTTGGTATTTTGATTAACTTCGTTTTCAAACAATCCCGTTGTAGTATTCAAAGTAGCCGTCTTTAAAGTAGCCGTACCGGAACCATCATTCTTCAGGAAATAGAAGCTGTTGCCATCCAAAGTGGCCATTCCAATGGTATTTGTTTCCGCTCCACTGTCTGAACTCAATTGAATCCAACTTTCAAATGCTCCTGTGCCTGTATTCAAGGTAGCACTTCTCAACGTAAGCGTACCCGAACCATCCGTTTGTAAAAAGTAAAAAACAGAACCATCCGGCGTTGCAAAATCAACGGTGTTGGTTGCTGCTCCGCTATCCGCATTTTGCAAATTGACCTCTACTGTTCCATTCACTTGCAGATGGCCCGCCCAGAGGGCCAATGTACCGCTTCCATCATCATGTAGTTCATAGAATATTTCTCCGTCAACTGTAGCCAGGCCCAAACCATTAAAAAAAGAGTTGCTGTTTAGTAAGTTATTGGTAAAAGAATACGAACCATCGGGGTTGGCACCATATAATGCATGCGTACCAGGACCATCGTTGCGATAATGATAGAATGTCTGGCTGGTGCATGAGATATTGTTTATAAGGCTATTATGTCCTAAATATGTGGCAGGTACAGGCTTTGGAACTTCGCCAGGTTTTTTCTTTTGAACGTTGTAAAAAGTGATAATAGAACAAAAAAATAGAATAGTAATGGAAAATTTTGCGAACATAAAAAGTGAGATTAAATGTACATATAGTCCTCCAAGGTTAAGTTTGTAAAATGCACAAATCCCCCCTTAGAACTGTAGCTTTATTCTCAAACTGTATTCCAAATTATCGGTTTTTTTCCCTTTACGGATATTTACGAAAACAAATTAGAATCATATATGTCAAATAGTTAATTTATGAGTCGCAAATATGGTGATGTAACAAAAAAATAATCCACACCAGGCAACCTTTGAGCACTTCCTGTATACAGAAGATAGAATCATTGATGATGGCATGTACAATTTTCCAAAACATTTAATTCTGGGGTAGTACTACCGGATTTGGTACCACGGATACTGACGGTTTGTCGTAGATACGAGACATCCCGTGTGGGAATAAAAGATATATTGCAGGAAACTTTTATCGCTGTTATCAAAACCATTCACCAGGTCGATAGCTTGCAACTCTATTATGTTATTTTGTGTCTATCAAGTTATTTACTTATCTTAGTGTCTAAAAGACGCAAGATAGATGGATATCATAGTTCCATACCCTAATCTTCAGCAGCTTTCTCAAAAACTAAGAGATCAGTATAGCTTTTCAATGGATTTGAAATGGAGTGGTAATCATTTGCCGATTCCAAAGAATTTAGGAGATGGCTCTATGCACATTTTTACCAATAGGGAGATGCAATTTTATAGGGCAAAATGGCAGTTTTACCAAGATACCTTATTTACTTCTCCAGACCCCGTAGGTGTTGAAAAAACAATTGATTTTAGAATTTATGCTCAGGGAGAAGCCCATTCTTCCTTTTTGGAAAAAAGAAAAAAATACGAATGGGAGGTTACGCATATAGACAATATCTGCATTTTCATTCCGGAAAAATTCCTGACGCTTAATAAGGGTAAACTACTGGATAAGTTTCAACAATATTGTTACGACCCTAATATTTCCAGGTTGTTAAAAGACTTGTTTACTTTGTCGCCCAGTACTTTTGAAGAATGTATTAAAATGGAGTGGAAGTTTTTGGAGTTGACCTATTATTGGTTGGATTTTTTAAATAATAAAGATATTGCCCGGTATTTTAGCGAACAATCCAAACAACAAATAAAAGCGGTTGAAACAGCTAAGTTTTTAATAGAAAGTAACCTGAATAAACCTATTCCAATTAAGTCATTAAGTAAAAAAGTAGGCTTAAACGAACAATATTTGAAAAAAGGCTTCAAACAACAATATGGCTATAGCATCCGACAATATATAATTCAATTGCGTATGGAAAAAGCCAGAGAGTTGGTACTTTATGAAAATTATTCAATCGGTGAAATTTCCACTACAATAGGATATTCCTGTCAATCACACTTTGCCCACCACTACCAAAGGTTTTATGGTTGCACACCATTTCAGCACCGTATAAATTCTGCTAAAAAAGTAGTCACCTAATTTATTAGGTGGACTAAGTAGTGCAACCTCCTTACTTGATTACCATATTTTTTCCTTTTTTCCTTTTCTATTTTCCCTTTCTCCTATTTTTTCTAGGTTAGCTCTTTTAAATTCGTCTTCGATTTTTTAAAAGAAATGCTACTTATACTTATCTAACTTACTCTAATCTTAATGACATGAAAAAAACAATTTCACTAGTTTCAATTTTTTCTATGTTGCTGCTAAGTAGTGCCTTTTTGATAGCTCAAACTACGGTATCAGGAGTGATTACCGACAATAGTGGTGAACCACTCATTGGAGTGAATATCCTTGTTTTAGGTACCGTATCCGGGACCATTACAGATTTTAACGGCAATTTTGAACTGACAACTTCCAAGGAAGTTCCACTTACATTAGAAATATCTTATACTGGATTCACTTCTACACAAGTAGAAGTCACCCAATCAGGTCAACGATTGGAATTAACATTGGAAGAGGCTTCTGAAACGCTTGGAGAAGTAGTCGTGTCGGCTGCCTCTAAAGTGGATGAAAGCATTATGGAAGCACCTGTCACTATTGAAAAAATAGATTTAAGAGAACTAAGAACGACTCCTTCTTTTGATGCCTACGGAGCTTTGAGTAGTGCCAAAGGCGTACAGACAAATAATGGTAGCTTGACTTTGAATTCTATCAATACCCGTGGTTTTGCGGATATGCAAAACTGGCGGTTTGTGCAATTGATTGACGGCATGGATGCGCAGGCACCTGGATTAAATTACCCGCTTAGTGGTAATTCAGGACCAGCAGATATTGATATAGCAAGCCTCGAATTGGTACCAGGTGCTAACTCTGCCCTATACGGTGCCAATGCTTTTAATGGCTTGTTGGTACTAAAAACTAAAAACCCCTTTTTCTATCAAGGTTTAAGTGCTTATGTAAAAGGTGGTATGACGGTTCAAGATGCTGGCGGCACCAATCCTCTAACAGATATTGGTTTACGCTATGCCAAATCTTTCAAGGACAAATTTGCCTTTAAAATAAACTTAGGCTTACTCAATGGAACGGATTGGACGGCAAATGATGAATCTTATTACATCAATCTTGCTCGTTCTGCTAATCCTGCCCCTTTCTTAAGCCTCCCGAGGAATGACCCCAATTTTGATGCCGTACATGTATATGGCGATGAAGTACAAGCGCAAGTGGATTTGGACGGCTCAGGCACAACCACCCCAATTAACCGAACAGGTATCAAAGAGGCAGATTTGGTGGACTATAATACGCAGTTGCTAAAAGCAGATGGTGCCTTACACTATCGAATTAATGATAATATAGAAGCTTCTTATGCCTATCGGTATATTCGAGGAGACGCTATTTTACGACACACAACGACTTATCCTTTTGTTGATTTTACACAACAATTTCATCGCATTGAATTAAATGGTAGTAATTGGAATGTCAAATGGTTTAATTCTGCTGAGGATGCAGGCGATACTTATGCGATGTTGAATACAGGGCGTTTTATGGAAACAGGAAGGAAATCCAATGAGGCTTGGGGTACTGACTATGGAGCCGCTTTTAGAGGAGAAGTGAGTGGTATAACGGCTGGCAACCACGACGCAGCAAGGGAATATGCCGATAGGGATATGCCTGAGATTGGCGGCGAGATTTTTAACAGGTTGCGTAGTGAAACTTTGGCTAACACCAATTTTGCAACAGGAGGGTCTAAATTTATCGAAAAATCATCAATTAGTTATGTTGGTGCCAATTATACGTTTGCCAGTTTGGCAAATGTATTAGACCTCCAGATAGGGGGTAATTATCGGGTGAATAAATTGAACTCCCTCGGAAGATTATTTAATGACGGCGAACTCGGTTTTAACGAACCTATCCCTCTGGACGAATATGGATTTTATGCACAAGCCGGAAAAAAATTGTGGAAAGATCGCCTGCATTTGCGAGGTTCTTTAAGGTATGACAAACATCAGGATTATGACGGCAAAGTAACGCCTCGTTTATCGGTTGTTGTCGGTTTAAATGAAGCAAAAACACATAACTTGAGAGCTTCTTACCAAACAGGGTTTAGAAATCCGGGAGGGCAAGAAGGTTATATCAACCTTGACATTGGAGCAGCTATTCTTTTAGGAGGCGTTCCGAATAATATAAACAATTATAAGTATCAGAATCCAAACGGTGATATTGTAAATGGTACCGAATTATTTGAGGGCTTGATTACATTAAATTCTTACCTTGCTTTTTTGGGCAGCGGAGACCCTAGCGTATTTGAACCTGCTAACCTCAACTACCTCGTTCAAGAGAAAAACACCACTTATGAAATAGGGTATAAAGGCTTGATTGGCAAAAAACTATTCATTGATGCCAATTACTATAATACGAGTTATCAGGATTTAATTGTTCGTGTAACAACCGTTAGCCCCGCCGCAGGAAGAGTATATGCTGTTTATACCAACATAGAAGATGATGTGACCTCCAATGGCTTTGGATTGGGATTAGATTATTTAATAGGTAATGGTTTTAAGGCGGGCTTCAATTATACATACACTTCCTTCGACGCAGAAGAGGCAGTTAAAAACCAACCTGGCTTTTTGCCAAGTTTTAATACCCCTGAAAACCGCTTCAATATTTCTTTTAGTGGGAGTAATGTAGGAGGATCTAATATTGGATTTAATCTAAAACTTCGCCATTGGGATGCCTATACTTGGCAATCGCCCTTTGGTGCAGGCGATATTGAAGGAAAAGCAATCGTTGATTTGGCATTGACGTATAAACTGAAAAATATCCAGTCTATGATAAAACTGGGTGCTTCCAATTTGCTCAATAATGAGTATAATACCGTTTATGGTGGACCAAAAATTGGTTCTATTTATTATTTAAGCTGGACCTATGACCAGATGTTTAGTAAGTAAAATACAATATTTCATCAAGTGAGATATTAGAGCAGCGTTTTACCCAATTTGGGTAAAACGCTTGCCCTGTCTTTAACACCTAAAACATTTTAATATAAGGGAGTTCGAAAACCTTGCCTGCCGGCAGGCAGGAAATAACCTACCCGCTTGTCTACAAATTTTTCCTTTTTTAAGTAAACCTAACTAAATAATGTATCATGATTTATATTACCCAATCTGTTCATCGAAACTGCCAAAAATACCCCCACAAAACAGCGACTATTTTTAAAGACCGAAAACACACCTGGTTACAATTCAGGGACAGGGTTTCCCGTTTTGCAGGGGCTTTGCAAAAAATAGGCGTACAGGAAAATGACCGGGTAGGCATACTCGCCCTAAACAGCGACCGATACTTTGAATTTTACTTTGCCACACCCTGGGCAGGGGCAGTTTGTGTTCCCCTAAACACCCGTTGGACAGCAAAGGAAAATGCCTATTCTTTAAATGATTGCGAAACAACGGTGTTGTTGGTCGATGATGCCTTTATGCCGATGATGCCCGAACTAAAAGAGGAGGACATACCGGTTCGTGAATACATTTATATCGGAGAAGGTGCTTGTCCTGAAGGGATGCATGATTATGAAAAGATGATTGCTGAAAATGAACCCGTCGAAGATGCCTTCCGCTGTAATCTCGATTTGGCAGGGGTATTTTATACAGGGGGCACAACGGGCTTCCCAAAAGGGGTAATGATTTCCCATCAAAATCTTTGGACAAGTGCAGTATCTCTATTGGCAGATATCAATATTACAAATGAGTCGGTGTATCTGCACGCTGCTCCCATGTTTCACATGGCGGACAATGCTGTTTCTAACGCTTCAATGGTGATTGGAGCTACCCATACTTTCCTGCCGACTTTCATTCCACAAACGATGGTAGATGTAATGAGCAGGAATAAAGTCAGTCATACCATCATTGTACCCGTAATGATTCAGATGATGACCGAGGCATTGGAGAAAAAACCCGCTGATATGAGTTCGTTGAAGAGTCTGTATTATGGTGGTTCCCCAATTACCGAACCCGTATTGTTAGCAGCAATGAAAGCCATGCCTCATGTAGAATTTGTGCAAGGCTACGGGCAAACCGAATTGTCACCCCTCGTTTCTCTCCTGCCATTCAAGTATCATGTGACCGAAGGACCACTTGCCGGAAAACTCAAATCCGCTGGTCAGGCATGCTCACATGTGGAAATTTCTGTAGTAGATGAAAATGATAACAAATTGAATGCAGGGCATGTGGGTGAAGTCATTGTGCGTGGACCCAATGCCATGCTGGGCTACTGGAACAGACCCGAAGAAACTGCCAATGCATTGAGAAATGGCTGGATTTATACGGGTGATGTGGGCTATTTGGACGAAGACGGCTTTTTGTTTTTGGTTGACCGGGCTAAAGATATGATTGTAACAGGTGGCGAAAATGTGTTTTCTACTGAAGTGGAAAATGCTGTAATGAAACACCCTGCTGTTGCCCAGGTCGTTGTCATTGGTGTTCCTCATGAAAAATGGGGTGAATTGGTACATGCAGAAATCATCCTCAAAGAAGGGGCAAATGCCACAAAAGAGGATATTGTTGAGCATTGCAAAACATTGATTGCCAATTATAAATGTCCAAAAGGTGTGAATTTCAGAATTGAACCATTTCCGCTTTCAGGTGCAGGCAAAATTTTGAAAAGAGAGGTGCGAAAAGAGTATTGGGGAGGGAAAGAGCGAGCAATTAATTAAATAAAATTAACTCAGAAAGCAATGAGCAACCATAAATTATTAATTGCCAATCGAGGGGAAATTGCCATTCGCATTATTAATGCAGCTTACGAAATGGGAATACCAACTGTTACTGTTTTTCCAGCAGATGACAGGGCGACTCTGCACACTAAAAAATCGGATGAATCTTACCTATTGGAAGGGCATGGTGTTGCAGCTTATCTGGACATTGAGCAAATATTGACGATTGCAAAAAAAACAGCTTGTACCCTTATTCATCCTGGCTATGGTTTTTTAAGTGAGAACATCCATTTTGCTCGCCGATGCAGAGAGGAAGAGGTTATTTTTATAGGTCCTGACCCCGAAGTGATTGAATTGTTTGGCAATAAAATCATTGCCCGTCAAACGGCTCATCAGGCAGGTGTTCCCGTCATTCCGGGTATGTCCAAACCTGCTTCTTTGGAGGAAGCCATTGCCTTTTTTGAGACTTTGCCGAAAGGCGATGCCATGATGATTAAAGCAATGGCAGGCGGCGGCGGAAAAGGGGATGCGGGTAGTAAAAGAATTGGCGGAAGTGGAAGATGCTTATCGAAGATGCGTCTCTGAATCAGAAAAAGCTTTTGGGGGAAGCGAGGTCTATGTCGAAAAGTATTTGCCTAGAATCAGACATATCGAAGTACAGATTATTGGCGATGGCAAGGAAGTCAGTCACCTTTGGGAAAGGGAGTGTAGCATACAAAGAAGCAATCAAAAGGTCATCGAAATAGCTCCCTGTCCGGGTATATCGCCTCACCTGAGAGAGCGGATAATCGGGTCCGCTGTACAATTGGCAAAAGCAGTAAATTACAAAAAACCTCGGCACCTTTGAATTTTTGGTGGAAGGCATAGATTTAGCGGAAAATGCTGCTTTTTATTTTATCGAAGTCAATCCAAGAATTCAGGTAGAGCATACCATTACAGAAGAAATTACAGGTGCTGACTTGGTAAAATCTCAAATTCAGATTGCATTGGGACGTTCTTTAGAAGACCTCAACCTGACCCAGGAAAATATACCAGCACCCAAGGGCTTTGCCATTCAATCGAGAATCAACACCGAAACCATTGACTCGCACGGAAAAGCCCGCATGAAATTGGGGCAAATTAGCACTTTTGAAATGCCTTATGGCAGAGACATCCGCATCGAAACTTGTGCTTATAAAGGGTATCAGAATAGCCCAAATTATGACAACCTATTGGCTAAATTGATTGTTCACACCAAAACCAATGACTTTGAACAGGCGGCAAAAAAAATGTACCGCAGCTTATGTGAGTGTAGAATAGAAGGTATTGAAACCAATCTTCTCTTTTTACAAAATATTTATAACCATTCTGATTTTCAGAACAATAAAATATATACTCGTTTTATTGCCGACCACTTAGCGGAAATAACGGAAGCTCCTAAAGACGGACACCAGCAATTTTTCTTTAAAAAAGCCAAAGAGGAACAATCCAAACAAATACAAGCAATCATTCCCGAAGGCTTGTCGGGTATTAAATCGCCGATGCCTGGAAGTGTCATTAGTATTGAAGCACAAGAAGGGACGACCATTCAAAAAGGGCAACCGCTGTTGATAATGGAAGCTATGAAAATGGAATCGGTCATTATGTCCGAAACCAATGGTGTTTTGCAAAAAATCACTATCGAAAAAGGACAGGTGGTCAACGAAGGCGATATTTTATTTTTAATAAAAGAAGCAAACAAAGCGAATGAAGCAGCCTTTGAAGAAAAAGAAATTGATTTGGATTATATCCGTCCTGAACTGATGGAGTTACAAGAAAGAAAGGATTGGCAATTAGACGAAAATCGCCCTGAAGCGGTTGCCAAAAGAAAAAAGAAAGGCAAACAAACGGCTCGGGAGAATGTTGCTCAACTATGCGATGAAGGCTCTTTTTTAGAATACGGCTCATTGATTGTAGCCGCACAACGAAAACGACGTTCGCTGGAAGATTTAATTAAAAATACCCCTGCCGATGGTATCGTGACTGGTATCGGTTCGGTCAATGGAGATTTATTTGAGGAGGCTGCTACGAAATGTATGGTCTTATGCTACGACTATACGGTGTTAGCAGGTACGCAAGGTTTCAATGGGCACCACAAGACAGACAGGGTTTTGGAAGTGGCGCATCAATCTAAAATTCCAATCCTACTATTTGCAGAAGGGGGTGGCGGACGACCAGGAGAGACCGACTTCATTGGCATAGCTGGTTTGCAGGTAAAAACCTTTGCCTTGTTCGCCCGACTCAACGGGCTTGTACCTCGCATTGCTATCGTTTCGGGTTATTGTTTCGCAGGCAATGCAGCAATGGCGGGCTGTGCAGATGTGATTATCGCAACCGAAGATGTATCTATCGGCATGGGTGGTCCTGCGATGATTGATGGCGGCGGCTTGGGGCAGTATCATCCAAAAGAAGTCGGTCCCGTCAGCGTTCAGGCTCAAAATGGCGTATTGGATATTGTGGTAAAAGACGAAGCAAAGGCCATTGAAACTGCCAAAAAATACTTATCTTATTTTCAGGGAGCAACCCCGAATTGGCAATGCGATGACCAACGCCAATTGCGACACATCATTCCTGAAAACCGCAGGCGAGTATATGATATCCGACAGATCATTAACACCTTAGCGGATAAAGATTCGGTATTGGAATTACGAAAGGATTTTGCCCAAGGCATGATTACCGCTTTCATCAGAGTTGAAGGAAAGCCAATGGGTTTAATTGCCAACAACCCCAAACATCTGGGCGGAGCAATTGATGCAGATTGTTCTGATAAAGCTGCTCGGTTTATGCAGCTTTGCAATGCTTTTGGCATCCCTATGTTGTCCTTGTGCGATACCCCTGGGTTTATGGTCGGACCCGATGCGGAAAAAACAGGATTGGTCAGACATACCGCTCGCCTGTTTACCATAGCAGCAAAGATGCAGATTCCTTTTTTCACCATCATTTTGCGGAAAGCCTACGGTTTAGGTTCAATGGGTATGGCAGCAGGCGGTATGCACGAACCTTTCTTCACGGTGTCATGGCCTACTGGCGAATTTGGTGCAATGGGCTTGGAGGGAGCCGTCCGTTTGGGGTATAAAAAAGAGTTAGCAGCAGAAAAAGACGATGAGGCAAGGCAAGTTTTATTTGAAAAGATGTTGGCAAAATCTTATGAACACGGCAAAGCCATTAGTACAGCTTCTTTCCTCGAAATTGATGAAGTGATTGACCCTATTGATACACGAAGATGGATAGTAAACGGATTGCTGTCCAATGCTAAAAAAATTGGACAGCCGGGAAATGGATTTATAGATACTTGGTGATTTATTACCCAGCATAAACACAAAAATGGTGAGGCACAGAGCGATATTCTACCCTTTGTGTCTCTTTTTATAAAAACAGTTCAGCAATGATTTATATCACTCAATGCGTACATCGCAATGCTCAAAAATATCCGAACCAAACGGCAACTATTTTCATGGACAGGGTGCATACCTGGAAACAATTCAAGGACAGGGTTGCTCGATTTGCCGCAGGGCTGAACAAAATTGGCGTTAAGGATAATGACCGTATTGCTATTCTTGCCCTCAACTCCGACCGTTATCTCGAATCCTATTTTTCCATTCCCTGGGCAGGAGGAGCTTGTGTGCCACTCAACACCCGTTGGTCGGTCAAAGAAAACGCTTATACGATGAAGGACTGTGGTGCAACGGTTTTGCTGGTAGATGATAACTTCCTGCACATGATTCCTGATTTGAAAAAAGAAGATATTCAAATCAAGGAGTATATTTATATGGGAGAAAAAGAATGTCCGGAAGGCATGCACGATTACGAAAAGATGATTGCTGATAATGAACCTGCCGAGGATACCTATCGCCATGACTATCAATTGGCAGGGGTATATTATACAGGGGGCACAACAGGTTTCCCAAAAGGGGCAATGATTACTCATATGGGCTTATGGTCAAGTGCCATGGCATTGGTTTCAGAAACAGGTATCGATAGTGATGATACTTATATTCATGCAGCCCCAATGTTCCACCTCGCAGACGGGGCATTTTCCAACGCAGCGATGGTCATGGGGGCTGCGCATACCTTCCTGCCCACTTTTACCCCACAAGGTACTATTGACTTGATTACCAAACATAAGGTATCACATGCGCTTTTAGTACCGGTAATGATTCAAATGGTAACGGAAACGTACCAAAAGAATCCTGTAGATATGAGTTCTCTCAGATTTATTTTGTACGGTGCTGCTCCAATTACGGAACCAGTATTGATCGCTGCTTTGAACGCTTTTCCACATGTTGAATTTACCCAGGGATATGGTCAAACTGAACTTTCTCCATTAGCAACTGTCCTCAAACACAAATACCATGTAACAGAAGGACCTTTTGCCGGTAAATTAAAATCCGCAGGTCAGGCAGTTGCTTGTGTGGAAATAAAAACGGTGGATAAAGATGGTAATACTTTACCCACCGGTGGCATTGGTGAAGTATGCGTGAAAGGACCAACCATGATGCTCAAATACTGGAACAAACCCGAAGAAACAGCCATCTCAAAACGAAATGGCTGGATTCATACCGGCGACGTAGGTTATATTGATGATGAAGGCTTTTTGTTCCTCGTAGACAGAGCCAAAGACATGATTGTTTCGGGTGGTGAAAAACGTCTATTCTTCCGAAACAGAAAATGCGGTAATGAAGCACCCCTCCGTACGACAATGTATGGTCATTGGTATCCCACATGAAAAGTGGGGGGAGCAGGTTCATGCCGAAATTATTCTGAAAGATGGCAGGACTGCCACAGAAGAAGAAATCATTCAACATTGTAAAACGCTCATCGCCAATTACAAATGCCCGAGAAGTGTCAAATTCCGCACTAAGCCATTCCCGATTTCAGGGGCTGGTAAATTGCTGAAACGAGAAGTACGGAAAATCTATTGGGAAGGTAAAGAACGGGCTATTAATTAAATATACACATGAAATCCTTATACTTTACAGAAGAACACAAACTGTTTCGAGACAGCCTCCGGGATTTTTTCAAACAAGACGTTATCCCTCATTTTGATGCATGGGAGAGGGAGGGAAAGGTAGATAGGAATGTCCTCCGCAAAATGGGCGAAATGGGATTCTTTGGTTTGGACACCGGGGAAAAATACGGGGGCATGGGTACAGACTTTATGTATTCCACTATTTTTCTTGAAGAATTGGGTAAATTAGGTACGCTTGGTTTTGCCTCGACAATAGCTGTTCATGTCTACCTCGCCATGAATTATTTGACCAAAGGTGGTTCGGAGTTTTTAAAAGAAAAATACTTAGTGCCGAGTGTCACAGGTGAAAAAATCGGAGCCTTGGCGATGACCGAACCTTTTGCGGGGTCGGATTTGAAAGGCATGAGAACCACCGCTCGGAAAGAGGGCGATTTTTTTATTATCAACGGCTCCAAAACATTTATCACAAATGCCTATTACGGCGATTATATTGTGACCGCCGCAAGAACGGAAAAAGGGATTTCCTTATTCGTCATCGAAAATCAAATGCAGGGGGTATCCGTGAGCAAATTGGTCAAAATGGGCCTGCATTGTTCGGATACCGCCGAAATTGCATTTGATAATGTGAAAGTACCTGCCGAAAATATGCTGGGTGAAGAAGGTCGGGGATTTTATTATATGATGGAAGGCTTGCAGATAGAGCGATTGTCTATCTCTCAAATATGTGTTGGTGCAATGGATTACGCGATGGATTTGACCTTGCAATATATGTCCGAACGAGAGGCTTTTGGTAGGCCAATCAACAAATTTCAGGCATTGCGGCACAAAATTGCCGACCTCGCCACTGAGATTGAAGCGTGGAAGCAATTTATGTACCACACCAGCTATCGTTATGGGCAAGGTGAGTTTGTGGTCAAAGAATGCTCCATGCTCAAATTGAAAACAGCAGACCTGTTGAACAAGGTCGTCTATGATTGCCTTCAAATGTTTGGCGGATATGGATTTATGGAAGAATATCCGATTGCCCGTTTGTATCGGGATGTTCGAGTGATACCTATTTATGCGGGCACTTCTGAAATCATGCGGGAAATCATCGCAAAGATTGTCATTGATAAAGTGGAATATAAACCTGCTTAGGCTCGCTCGAAAAATAACTTGTCGTTGTCTTTGATAAAAATTACAAATAAGCGATTGATAATGAGCGGTTTGTGATTTTTTCAAAGACACCAAAAAGATAATTTATTTTTTGAGCTTTACTTATAAATAAAATCACCACATGTACCACTTAGAAGACTTTGAACCCAATCAAACATTCGACCTCGGAAGCGTCACCGTTACGAAAGAGGACATTATTGATTTTGCCGAAAAATTTGACCCGCAGGATTTTCATTTGGACGAGGAAAAAGCGACCAAGATGTTTGGCGGATTGATTGCGAGCGGCTTGCATTCCATCAGCCTGCTTTCCAAACTGACGGTGGAAGCGATTTTGAAAAATGCAGCAGGCATGGGTTCGCCAGGCTTGGACGAAATACGTTTTTTGCACCCTGTTTTTGCGGGGGATACTTTGAAAGGAAAATTGACCGTCCTCAGCGTCAAAAGGTCGAAAAGCAAACCCGACAGAGGGGTGGTCAAGGTTTTCTCAGAATTGACCAATGCAGATAATGTGAAAGTAATGAGCATGAAGGGCATACTCATTCTTCGGTGCAGAGAGGTTGCAGGCGTTTCTCAATAATTATTTCATCAACCAGAACATTTGCGAGATTAAAAATCGAAAAAATAAATGGATACTCTAAAAGGAAAAACTGCCCTCATCACGGGGGCAGGGCGGGGCATCGGTCAAGCTATTGCACTGCGTTTGGCGAAAGAAGGCGCAAACGTGGTTGTCAATGACCTCGATGCCGACCCCGCTAACGAAACCGTTGCCGCCATTAAAAATGCGGGAGGTAATGCCATTGCCCACCCTGGCAGCGTAACAGACGACGGATTTGCCGAAACCTTCATTAAAGTAGCCCTTGATGCTTATGGTGACATTAATGTGATTGCCAATAATGCAGGATATACTTGGGACAATGTCATCCATAAAATGAGCGACAAACAATGGGATGCTATAATAGATGTACATGTCAAAGCCCCTTTCCGAATTTTACGGGCAGCTGCTCCATATTTCAGGGCAAAAAGCAAAGAAGAGGCAGGGCAGGGCATCGAGAATTTTAGGAAAGTAGTAAATATTTCTTCGGTCGCAGGAACGAGTGGTAATGCAGGGCAGGTCAATTATTCTTCCGCCAAATCTGCCATCATCGGCATGACCAAGACATTGGCAAAAGAATGGGGACGGTTTAAAGTAAATGTCAATTGTGTTGCCTTTGGATGGATTGAGACCCGTCTGACCGCAGCCGTTCAGGGAGATAAAAAAGCGATTGAGATGGAGGGCAACGAAATACCAATTGGTATTCCCGAACCGTATATCGAAGCGATGAAAAGGCAAGTGCCGCTCGGCAGACCGGGCACACCTGAAGAGGCGGCAGCAGGAGTGTATCTGTTTTGCTGCCCGGATTCTAATTATATCAGTGGCCAGACACTGATTGTGGGAGGGGGATTGACAATGTGATTTTTTCAAAAATAAAAATTATCAAAAAATGAGTAATAAAGTAATCGTAGCAGGTGTCGGAATGACCGCTTTTGTTTCTCCAAAAGCAGGCATTTCTTATATTCAATTTAGTAAAACCGCACTGGAAGCAGCCATCGAGGATGCAGGCATTTCTTATGACCAGGTTCAACAGGCATATGTCGGTTGGGTCTACGGCGACTCAACCGCAGGGCAAGCGGCATTGTATGAAAAAGGCATGACAGGCATCCCCATCATCAATGTGAACAATAATTGCTCGACAGGTTCAACGGCATTGTATCTTGCTCGTCAGGCTGTGCAGAGCGGAGCGGTGGAATGTGCATTGGCATTGGGTTTTGAGCAAATGTTGCCCGGTGCATTGAAAACCCTTTACAATGACCGGCCCAGCCCTTTGGATAAACACCTCGACTTGGCGAACAATCGGTTTGAAGGGGCCGAAAAAATTCCTTTAGCGATTCGGGTATTCGCCGCGGCGGGTTATGAATATCAGGAAAAATACGGCACAAGTACAGAGGTATTTGCGAAAGTACGTGCCAAAGCCAGCAATCATGCCGTCAACAATGAACGCGCGATTTTCCGCAAGCCATTGAGCGTTGAGGAGGTGTTAGCTTCCCCGAAAATGTTTTTGAATGTGACCCGCCTGCAATGTTGTCCACCGACTTGTGGCGGGGCGGCTGCCATTGTCTGTTCTGAAAAATTTGCCAAAAAGCATGGCTTGAAAACGGATGTCGTCATTTCAGGGCAGGCGATGACAACGGACACCTCGTCCACTTTTTCAGAAAACTCCATGATAAAAATGGTCGGTTATGATATGTCGAAAGCCGCAGCTCAACAGGTTTACGAACAGACGGGAATCGCTCCTACCGACGTGGATGTGGTAGAAATGCACGATTGTTTTACCACCAATGAGGTGATTACTTATGAAGCATTAGGGCTTTGCGAAGCAGGTAGTGCGGACCAATTTGTTATGGATGAAGAAAATACCTATGGTGGAAAAATGGTGACGAATCCATCGGGTGGTCTATTGTCCAAAGGGCATCCCCTCGGTGCGACAGGGCTGGCGCAATGTTTTGAATTGGTGAACCAATTGCGTGGGCAGTCGGGTAAAAGACAGGTGGAAAATGCTCGGGTTGCTCTCCAGCACAATATTGGTTTGGGTGGTGCTTGTGTAGTGACGATGTATGAGAAGAATGCTTAAATCAGAGAGCATACCGAACCGCTATAAACCATCGAAAAAATTCATTCATAGTGTCTATTTAAAAATAATTATGGCAAAACATAAAAAGAAAGAACTGGCTGAAGAGATAAGTGCCCATATTTTAGGTCCCAACCCGGTTATTGGATTGAATAGAAAATCCATCGTCAATAGTTTAAAAACATTGGCCTTGAAAACGATTAGCAACCCTGCCAAAACGATTAACCATCAAGTAAATTTGGCAGCGGAACTACTCAAAGTTGTTCAGGGAAGGTCAGAACTGGAGGCTCCTTCCAAAGACAAACGCTTTCAGGATACCGCCTGGAAAGAGAACCCATTTTACAAAATGTCCATGCAAACTTATTTGGCAATAGCCAAAGAACTGAATGAATGGGTGGAAGATTTGAACATGGGGCAATTGGACGAAGACCGCTCCAAATTTTTAGTGGCACTTCTAACCGAAGCCGTTGCCCCTTCTAATTGGATTACCAATCCTACTGCCTTAAAACGAGTCCTTGAAACGGGCGGAAAAAGCTGGGTAAAAGGAGCAAAAAACCTGATAGATGATATACGCCACAACAAAGGTTATCCAAGCCAGCAAAACCGAAATGCTTTTACCATCGGAAAGGATATTGCCTGTACAAAAGGGAGTGTGATTTATAAAAATGAATTACTGGAATTGATTCAATACCAGCCCCAAACAGAGAAGGTCTATGCTCGTCCCCTTTTCATGATTCCTCCGCAGGTGAATAAATACTATGTTTTTGATATGGCTCCTGAAAGAAGCCTTATCGAGTATTTGCTTCGCCAGGGCATTCAGGTATTCATCATCAGTTGGCGTAACCCAACCGCAAAAGAACGGGATTGGGATATGGGAACCTATGCAAAAGGAGCAGAGGAATGCACCGAGATCATCAAAAAAGTTTGCAAGGTCAAAGATATGAATGTTTGGGGAGCTTGCTCCGGGGGAATGAGTCTTGCTGCTACTTTGGGTTATTTGGAAGCGAAAGGCAATAAATGTGTGCATAGCGCGAGTCTGTTAATAGCAGTTTTGGATGTGAAAAACATTACGGAAACCAGTATAGGTTTATTTGCAGACGATGACGCCATTGAAATATCGAGGCAGCGGACCCGAAGAAAAGGAATTTTGTCGGGCAATGAAATCGCAACGGGCTTTTGCTGGATGCGTCCCAATGACCTGATCTGGACATTTTGGGTGAACAATTACTTAATGGGCAACCATCCACCCGAATTTGACATTTTATTTTGGAGTGAAGATTCGACGAATCTGCCGGCCGGCTTGCATAGCCATTTTATGGATATTGTACAATATAATATTTTGACCAAAAAGGGAGCTTTGAAGATTGATGGCTATCCTGTTGATTTGAGCAAGGTAAAAAACGAGATGTACTTTGTGGCAGGGATAACCGATCATATTTCACCCTGGAAACAATGCTATCACTCGGTTAATTTATTTGGTGGAGAAAACCCTACCTTTGTTTTGACGAATCGGGGGCATATCCAAACAATTGTCAACCCCGGAGACCATCCCAGGGTAGCATTTTACACCAATGAAAAGGAAGGCTATTTGCCCAACGAACCCGACCAATGGTTGGCAAATGCTGTTGAACAGAAAGGTACCTGGTGGTCACATTATGCTAAATGGTTGCAAAAGCGTTCGGGCAGACAAAAAAAGCCTCCCCTGCAATTGGGCAACAAACAATACCAACCGCTTTATGAGGCACCTGGAAAGTATTTGCTCGACTGATTTTTCATTTTTTAAAAATAGCTTATGACAGCAATAGACGAGGACACCATTATCACTCAAGACTTGCACATTGACGGAAACCGCATTCGGGTAGCCATACGAAAAGGCGATACGGAATCCCGCCTGCCAATGTTTGTTTTCAATGGTTTGGGAGGTAGTTGGGAATTGTTGATGTCGGTCTTTAATAATTTAGACCCCGCAATAGAAGTCATCACGTTTGATATGATTGGGGCTGGGGCATCTTCTACCCCCTTGCTTCCTTACACTTTCAAAAAGGCGGCGAGATTATCCCGAAAAATATTAGACCGATTGGGCTACTACCGAATCAATCTAATGGGTATTTCCTGGGGCGGGGCATTGGCGCAGCAATTTGCCTGCTTGTATCCCAATATTTGTGAAAAAGTCATATTAATGGCAACCACTCCTGGTGTCATCATGATGCCTGCAAGACCTTCCATCCTGGCAAAAGTGCTGACCCCGCTGCGTTATTGGAGTCCAAGATATATGCAATGGATGGCGAAATCTGTCTATGGTGGGGAAGCCAGGTATAACAAAGAGGTGGCAATAGAATTGGCAAAAAAAGTGAAACCGAATAACATCTGGGGTTACTATTTACAAATAGGTGCCATCTACCGTTTTACCAGCCTGCCCTGGTTGCATAAACTTACTATGCCTATACTCGTGATGACGGGAAATGACGACCCATTGATCCCACATTTTAACAGCAAGATAATTGCATCCCGACTGCCCAATGCAAAGTTGATGATTTTTGAAGGTGCAGGACATTTGTTTTTATTGACAAAACAGGAGGAGGTTCTTCCTGAAATTGACTCTTTCTTTTATGGAAATAGATGATGTGAAAGACAATTGGTTAGACCAGCCGACTAATATTCGCAAAGGTGAAGAATTGGACGCCGAAAGTTTAGAAAAATTTCTAAAAAAAGAATTTCCCGAATGGAAAGGTGAACTTACGATACAGCAATTTCCAAGCGGTTATTCCAACCTTACCTATTTATTAAAAATGGGTGAAAAGCAATTGGTTTTGAGGCGACCGCCTTTTGGAGCAGACATCAAATCTGCCCACGATATGGGTAGAGAATACAAAATTCTCCAAGCCTTATCAAAGTCCTATTCTAAGGTTCCACATCCCTACATTTACGCCCAGGATAAAAACATAATTGGTGCACCTTTTTACATTATGGAACGGGTCGAAGGCGTTATCCTCCGTTCCAAAATGGCAAAGGAAATGATCCCTGATGCTACTACTATGAGCGGCATTGCCAACAGCTTTGTGGATACCTTTGTAGAATTGCACAACATTGATTACAAGGAAATTGGGCTGGGTGAACTGGGACGACCCGAAGGTTATATTGAACGGCAAATTAATGGATGGACAAAAAGGTATTTTAAATCTAAAACAGACGAAATTCCTCTTTTGGAAAAAACGGCTCAATGGTTAAACGATACTATTCCTAATCCTTCAGTGCCGACCTTAATCCACAACGATTTTAAATACGATAATTTGGTTCTGCATAAAAATGATTGGACAAAAGTTATCGCTGTTTTGGATTGGGAAATGTGTACGGTGGGTGATCCGTTGATGGATTTAGGTACGTCTCTGGGTTATTGGGTCAATCCTAACGACCCTGATTGGATGAAAACCCTTGCCCTAAGCCCAACAATATCACAGGGCAATCCTACTCGCAACGAACTGGTGGAAAAGTATATTCAGAAAAGCGGTCGGGATATTGAAAATCTCGTTTTTTATTATGTATATGGTATTTTTAAAGTGGCTGTCATTGCCCAGCAAATTTATGCCCGCTACAAAAAAGGCTTAACCCAAGACCCTCGTTTTGCCAACCTGATAGAGGCAATTCAGGGATTTGGGACTGTCGCTACTCAGGCAATAATGAAAAACAGAATTGATGATTTGTATTAAAATTAGATGAAAAATAAATTAAAGATGAAAATAGAAAACAAAGTTGCTGTGGTAACTGGAGGTGCATCAGGTTTAGGAGAAGCGGTGGTCAGAAACATTATTGGTAACAAAGGAAAGGTATTGATAATGGATCTTAATATGGATCGAGGTCAAACCCTGGTTGAAGAATTTGGAAAAGACAATGCCATTTTTGATAAAACAGATGTCACCAATGAAAATCAGGTTAAAGAAGCACTCAAAAAAGCTATCCGGGAATTTGGCACTATAGATATTTGCATGAATTGTGCAGGCATTGGCATTGCCCAAAAAACGGTTCATAAAGAGGGGGCACATGATTTAGCTTCTTTTGAAAAAGTAATAAAAGTCAACTTAATTGGCTCTTTCAATGTACTTCGTTTATGTGCAGAGACCATGCAGGAAAACGAACCCAATCGAGATGGAGAAAGGGGCGTAATTATCAATACGGCAAGTGTAGCTGCTTTTGACGGTCAGATAGGGCAAGTAGCTTATTCTGCATCAAAGGGAGGTATCGTTGGGATGACCCTGCCAATAGCCAGAGATTTAGCCAGGTCAGGTATTCGATGTGTTACCATCGCTCCAGGTTTGTTTTTAACACCATTGTTTCATGCTTTATCTGATGAAGCAATTCAATCATTAGAAAGCCAGGTTCCGTTTCCTTCCCGCCTGGGAAAACCTGCTGAATTTGCACAATTAGCACAGTCCATTATCGAAAACCCCATGCTAAACGGAGAGGTCATTCGACTGGATGGTGCTATTCGAATGGCACCCAGGTAATCCAATCCTTGGTGCAACTATAAAAACATTAAATCACATCATGAATTTTGAATATACAAAAAAATCGCTTGCATTACAGGATAAGGTAAACAACTTTATGAAAGCACATATTTTTCCTAATGAAAAAGCCTACATAAAATTTATTAGCCAAAACCTTTGGGAACATTACCCGGAAACGGATACATGGAAAGCTTTAGCCAAAGCTGAAGGACTCTGGAATCTTTTTCTACCGAAAAGTTATGGCGATTTGAGTCCCGGGTTGACCAATCTGGAGTATGCTCCCCTGGCAGAATTAATGGGAAGGGTTATATTTTCTTCAGAAGTGTTTAACTGTTCGGCACCTGATACGGGCAACATGGAAGTGCTGGCAAAATATGGCACATCAGAGCAGCAGAATAAATGGCTTGTTCCACTAATGGATGGAAAAATTCGTTCTGCTTTTCTAATGACCGAACCCGATATTGCTTCTTCCGATGCAACGAATATCCAAACTTCAATTGTTAGGGATGGGGATGAATATGTAATTAATGGACGAAAATGGTGGTCTTCTGGTGCAATGAATCCTGCTTGTGAAATCTTTATTGTCATGGGTAAAACCAATCCAGACAACCCGAGGCATTCACAGCAAAGTATGATTCTGGTACCCAAAAATACTCCTGGAGTAGAGGTGATCCGTCCTTTATCCGTTTTTGGCAATTACGATTCTCCTGAAGGGCATGCAGAAATTAAATTAACCAACGTCCGGGTACCAACAGAAAACATATTATTAGGGGAAGGCAGAGGTTTTGAAATTGCTCAAGGGCGATTAGGGCCAGGGCGAATACACCACTGTATGCGACTAATTGGAGCCGCTCAAAGAGCGCTTGATTTGATGTGCCAACGGGTGGCAGAACGCAAGGTATTCGGCAGGATGCTCAAAGACTTTAGTAGTATTCGCCAACAAATTGCCAAGTCAGCTTGTGAGATCGAACAAGCACGATTGCTGACCCTTGCGGCAGCCGACAAAATTGACAGATTTGGCACAAAAGAAGCAAAACATTTAATTTCTATGATAAAGATAGTAGTTCCCCAAATGACCTGTACTATAGTGGACAGAGCTATTCAAATATTTGGAGGTATGGGAGTAAGTCAGGATACCCCTCTTCCTGGTTTTTGGCTTTATGCCCGTTCGGTTCGCCTGGCTGATGGACCAGATGAGGTACATATGTATCAGTTGGGGCGGAATTTGGTGAAAGAGCTTTCTTTAAGCGAGCATTAAGATGAGAAACCTAATAGACACTATGAATGGATTTTTTGTAGAGTAACCAAAAAAACCATAATAATATCAGTACGATGATTGCCGCCAATTCCTACAACGTAAAGGGCTTTCACCGCAAAATCCCCAAATGCAAAATCCGCCCCCCGGTCTGCGTAATCGGATGGGTGCTTTTACCAATGACAACCCCGTCTTCGGGCGCTTGGTACTCTACCTCCAGATCACCAAAAATATTGCGCATGGTGGCAATGACTTCTCCTTTCTTTACCAAATCCGTTACCTTAGGATGTACCGTCATAATGCCGCCGGTGTCGGAATAAATCCAGTAAGAGCGTTTGCATAAAATCGTCTCTTCATCGGATTCTTCCACATCGCAGGCGAGCATTTGCAAATAGTCCAGCAGGTTGTGGATACCGGTCAGCCCATCCCGGATCAAGCCCTTTTGAAAGGTGTTGGGATTGCCTACTTCGAGGGTGATGGCGGGGATGCCCATTTCGTCGGCAGTACCGCGCAGGGTGCCATCGCTGGGAGGATTGTGGACGATGATCTGGGCATTTTGCAGCAGCGCCATTTTGCGGACTGTCTCATCGGCCATATCGGCACGGATGTAGTAGGAGTTGACCCGCCCGTTACTGGCGGTGTGTAAATCAATGAGGTAATTAAATTCTTTTACAATACGATGAACGATACGCCAGGCATACACTTGACTGACATTGCCATCGGGTTTGCCGGGCATGATGTGGTTGAGGTCGGTACCGTCGATGAATCTCCGTCGCTTGCGCAAAAGAGAAGGGATATTTATGACCGGCACACCAACGATGGTCCCCTTCAAACTTTCAATATCAATTTCTTTAAACAATCGTTGAATTACCGGAATGCCGTTGAGTTCATTGCCATGTACGGCAGCCGTCAAACCCAATACTTTTCCGTCTTCTTTGCCCCTTGCCACTATAATGGGAATATAGACCGGTACGCCCATGCCATCTGTAACGATATGTAGCCAGTATCGGGTGATGGCTCCTCTAGGTGCTTCACTCACTTTTAGTTCCCGTATGATTCGATCTTTTTTATTGATGTCCAATAACATTTTTTTCGTTGATTTTTTCCACAATATAATTCCAAATCAAATCCGCCGCTTCTTTCAAAAGTGGTTTCCCGGTCAATTTAGCAATTTGTGGCAAACCGCCAATACTTGTGGTATTGATTTCCGACAACACCCGCCTGCCATCATCGTCTACCAGAGTATCTACGCCGTACATCACAATGCCCATTTTCGAAAGAACCGGATGAATCCGATCGATGATTTTCACTTCATTTTCATCTGCTTCCGCAAAACCGGAACTTCCTCCCATCGCCACATTGCATAGCCAGGAGTCCTCCGCCGGCAAGCGAAGAGAAGCCCCCATGATTTTGCCTGCTACCACGATAATTCGTTTATCGCCCCGCGTCACATTTTTTAAAAATTTCACCCCCAGGTATTCCAGATTTTTCCGATCGCTTTTTTGCAAAAAACCCTCTAACTCCATTTCCGTTTTACCTTCCCAGACTTTGTCTCCATCAATTCTAACAATGCCTTTACCTCCATATTCCCGAAAGGGTTTTAGTACAATGGGGAAGCGATTTTTAAAGGCGATGATATCTTCCACCGACCGGCATATTTGCATTGGCGGGCAAAGCTCCGGGAATCTGGTCAAAAACTCTTTACTTCCGGTTTCGTAAATCCCTGCCGGATCGTTGATAAATAGAGTGGAAGAAAATTCCTGTATCAAAAAGCCTAAAAATTCATTGGACAGCGGTGGTGGCATCCGCAACCAAACGACATCATAGTCGAAGATAGATCGGCGGCTTAAATTTCTTTTGAAAAAAAGACCTTTCGGATGAAAGGCAAAATCGGCATCAACCCGATTTACAAACAATGGTTTAACCAGATGTTTTTTGAAAAAAAAATCATTGATCTCCTGACCTCGTGTAGCCACATCAAGTTGTGCGCAGCAGGGGTGTTGCCGCATGGCATGTACAAGTGGATAAAGGGAATTTTCTTTGCTGTGTTGAGTGTGGTCGGTCAGCACCAGCATTTTCAATGGACGCATTAGTTGATTTTTATTTCATTGATCAATCCGGCATCATCATTCAGACTTTTGAAGAGGCGCATTCTGAACTTGCCTTGTTTGTTGATAAGGGTATGCGCCATTTTGTCGATGGCTACCATAGAGAGTACGGTTTGGATGTAAGCTTCGATGAGGTCGTCAAGTCCTATGCCCAGTTTGTTGAAATCGCGGCGATCCATCAGCACCAGCCGGTTGGTATCCGATCCCCAGGAACCGTCAGGGTTTTTGTACGACAAATTGGTGCCCAGCATTTGCCAGCTATCAGTACTACCTTTAATATGATCTACCAGTGGTTTTTCCGCCCGACGGGCATAGGTGCAAAGTGGTCGGATGCCTTTTGGTGTAGCACTGACCATCATGCGGATGTCGGCCACAAAGCTATGATTTTTCTGGTTGGGAACGGTGCCCACGTGATACAGTTTCCCCGAAGAGGTGACGCTACTCCAATTGTAATTGCCGATGAGGCTTTGAACGATAAACAAGTCGTAGTCAAACTCCATCGCCATAAATTTATCCAACTCCTCCTGCGTTACGATGGTAAAAACGCCCTGTCCGGCATTGCTGTAGGGTACTTTAATGACGGCATGGCCCCCCATTTTTTTTACCCAGAGCGGCACCTCGTTTTTGCTCACATCCCAGATGGTCTCCGGAGTGTTGATCTTCAGGCCGTTGGGTTGGAGTTCGGCATTAAAAATATCGTAGGCTTTGGCCGCTACCATTTTATTGCGGCCACCTGCCAGGCAGGCAACGATGGGGTTGAGGATGCGGGTTTTGGAATGAAGGGGCAGTCTGTTCCAGGGTTTTTGCGTCAGGTATCTGAATGCTGCCCGAATGGGAACAAACCGCCCGTCTTCTTTCCGAATATACATGACCCCTTCCCGAAACTGAACGGGTGGATCCGTATCTCCTTTGTAAAATGGGACGAAATAAACCGACTCCTTCATCACATCGGCGATTACTTTGGCGTAGCCAGAGGTTTCCATTGGGTTTTTGTCGTACACCACTGCCAGTCCGCCTTTGATTTTATGTCGTAGGTTCTTGAGATAAGGCTTGAAGGTGCGCTCTATCATCAGGCGATAGCTACCTTGTTCCTGGTTGTCATCCATCAGTGGCATAGATTTTTGTCCTGAAGGGCAGGAATTGTTTTCGATGACGACCATCTGTCTTTTACCTCCGGCAGAAGTGACATTCAACAAATCAGCTCCTGCCCAGAGAAAGTATTTGACTTTATGGTTCAGGATTTCCCGCAGCTTATCGGCATTCACCATCGGATGCATATGACAATACCGTGTGATGATCCGCTCTTGCTCCAGATTCAGGAAAAAGTTGATCATTGGATGAATGGTGGCATTGAGTGCCTTGGGGTACCAATGATCGTGTGCTTCGAACTCGCCGGGCTGTACGAGTGCAGCAGTTTTGAGGGTGTTGGTGGTCATGATATTCGGAATTTTTGAAGGGGCAAGATAAAGGGGAGATTCTGAAGAAATTTTGAAGAAAGCTGTTCGTGCTAAAATTTATTTATGCCTTTTTTTCAACCGTTAAATCTATACCGTTCATACCTTCAGTTTTTCTTCAGAATTGCTACATAACTTTGCGTCTTTTCAAGCTAAAATTCAATAGCAGGAGAGAAGGAACAGTGTAATGAAAAACACTTATTTTGACCTAATAGACCAAACCTATTATTTCCCTCAGGAAGGCTTCGATTTGCAGGAAGGCTACTTGTTTTTCAATGGCGTTTCTCTTCGTTTTTTAATAGAGAAATATGGCACGCCCTTTCGCTTGACCTATCTGCCCCGGATTGGCGATCAGATTAAGCGGGCAAAAAACTGGTTTAAAAAAGCCATGAAAGCCAATAATTACCGGGGGCATTATTATTATTGCTATTGTACCAAATGCTGCCACTTTCAGCATGTTATCGGCGAGGCAATTCGACATGGCGTTCATCTGGAAACTTCCTCCTCTTTTGATATCGACCTTCTCCTGAAATTATACGGACAGGGCAAAATAAATACCTCTCTTGTACTTGTCCACAATGGATATAAGACGGAGGAGTATCTTCAAAAAATTCTGCAACTCAACGAAGCCGGATTCAAAAATTCCATCGCAGTACTCGATAGCGTCGACGAAGTAAACCGCTATGCCCAGGCCAGGCAGCCTGTAAAAATAGGTATCCGAATGGCTACCGACCTACAACCCCAATCTGATTATTACACTTCCCGACTTGGTATCCGGCCTTCGGAAATAATAGATTTTTACAAACACAAAATCGCTGGCAAGGATCACCTGCAGCTCAAAATGCTCCACTTTTTTGTGGACACCGGCATCAAAGACAATCTTTATTATTGGGGGGAATTTCAAAAGGCACTCAAACTGTTTGTCGAACTAAAAAAGGCCTGCCCTGGTCTGCGGGCGCTGAATCTTGGGGGCGGTTTTCCGGTGCGCAACAACCTCGGATTTGAATACGATTATAAATACATCACCAACGAAATTGTTCGCAACATCAAAGAAGCCTGCACAGCGGAAGGTGTAGAAGAACCGGACATTTTTACGGAGTTCGGAAAATTTACAGTAGGCGAAAGCGGGGCGGTTATTTTTTCTGTGTTGGAACACAAAAAACAAAACGACGCAGAGCATTGGTACATCATCAACAACAGCCTGATGAATACCATCCCCGACGCCTGGAGTATTTTGGAAAAATTTATCCTTCTGCCTGTCAATCATTGGAACCGGGAATACCAACGGGTGAATATCGGCGGCATCAGTTGCGACCATTCCGACTACTATAATTCTGAAGAACTCAACCAACAAATTTTTCTACCCAAATTCGAAAACGGTGATACAGAGCCCTTGTACATCGGATTTTTCCACACGGGAGCCTATCAGGATGCCATCAGTGGCTATGGTGGGATTAAACATTGTTTGATTCCATCGCCCAAACACATTGTCATTGACCGGGATGAGACGGGCAATTTTACAACAAAAGTGTTCCGGGAAGAACAGCAGCCGGAAGATATGCTGTGGATTTTAGGCTATTAAAAATAGAACAGGATGAAAACATTCGGTGGTATCCCATCCAAATTTGCAAAACAAGAAACGGCAGCCATTTATCTGACCTCCATCCCTTACGACGGCACCAGTACCTGGGGAAAAGGGGCAGACAAAGGCTTTGAGGCATTTCTGGAAGCTACCGATAATATGGAACTCTACGACATTGAAACGGATAGTGAAGTTTACCGGCAAGGTATTCATATCTGCAAGCCGGTTTTGGATAACAGTAGTCCCGAAACCATGTTTCAGGCCACTTATAAACACACAAAGAAGTTGCTGAAGAGGGATAAATTCCTCACTTTCTTTGGAGGGGAACACTCCATCAGCATTGGGATCATCAAAGCCTTTTACGAAAAGTACCCCAACCTGACCGTACTCCAACTGGATGCTCATGCCGATCTGAGGCCCAAATATGAAGGAACGCCTTATAATCATGCCTGTGCTTTGTACGATGCAAGTCGAAATACCAATTTAATACAGGTTGGTATCCGGAGTATGGGTGGTTCTGAAAAAAAATACCTGAACGAAAATAAGTGCTTTTTTGCTCAGGATATGCTTTGGAATAAAAACTGGCACAAGGAAGCCTTGCGGCAAATAAGCAATCCTGTTTATATCACACTCGACTTAGATGTTTTCGATCCTGCCATTATGCCTTCTACGGGCACCCCTGAGCCTGGCGGAATGGACTGGTATGAGGTATTATTGTTTTTGAAAGAAGTATTTTTTAAAAAGAATGTGATTGGTTTTGACATTGTAGAACTTGCTCCGAATCCAGCCAATAAAGCGCCCGACTTTCTGGCTGCAAAACTCTATTATAAAATGTTGAGTTATAAATTTGAACAATGAAGAATAATCCAATCACTCAATTTATCAAACACCATTACCGACACTTCAATGCCGCCACTTTGGTAGATGCCGCTCAATCTTACATCGACCAACTGGACAATGGACATAAAATGATGATTACATTGGCGGGTGCCATGAGTACAGCAGAACTTGGACTGTCACTTGCCGAAATGATCCGACAGGACAAAGTACACATCATCACCTGCACCGGGGCAAATTTGGAAGAGGACATCTTTAACTTGGTAGCACACGATCAGTATAAGCGGGTGCCAAACTATCGCGACTTAAGCCCTCAGGATGAGCAGGCACTACTCGAACAACACTTCAACAGGGTGACCGATACCTGCATCCCGGAAGAAGAAGCCATGCGCCGAATTGAAAGGCAATTGGTTGAGGTATGGACTAAAGCTATGAAAGAAGACAAGCAATACCTCCCGCATGAATACCTCTATCAGCTTATTCGTTCGGGCGAGCTGAACGATGCCATGCAAATAAACCCTAAGGATAGCTGGGTGGTGGCAGCTTGCGAAAAAAACCTTCCCATCATCGTTCCAGGTTGGGAGGACTCCACTACCGGCAATATGTTTGCTGCCCGATGTATGATGGGAAAATTGCAACCTTCCATTGTCAAATCCGGAACAGAATACATGATGTATCTGGCCAACTGGTATATCGAAAATGCTGGCGAAAAAGGCGTTGGATTTTTTCAAATAGGGGGAGGAATAGCCGGTGACTTTCCAATTTGTACCGTCCCGATGTTGCGGCAGGATATGGAATTGGCAAAAACACCCTTCTGGTCGTACTTTTGCCAAATCAGCGATTCCACTACCAGTTATGGTTCTTATTCAGGAGCCGTTCCCAATGAAAAAATTACCTGGGAAAAGCTCGCGGTTGATACCCCCAAGTTCGTGATTGAATCAGATGCGACTATTGTTGCCCCCTTGCTTTTTGCTTATGTATTGGGATGGTGAAGGAGCTGGTTTCTCTCACAAAAAAGCAATACCATTACTCCTCTTCGTCACCGAATTCTTCTTCAACCTTTCGATCTATCCATACACTTTGATGGTAGTATTTTATTCTGGCTATTTTCCCACCTTTTTTCATGGGCATCTCATCTGATTCATTGCGATAGTAAGGCGCATTCTTTTTAGCTTTTCCTTTGTGATCCATGACAATATGATTTTGGCTTAAATGTCGGAAGCAATTCTGAAGAAAATCTAAAAAAACAGGTAGGCATCCTATTTTCAAGATAAAAATTGATGTTCAAATTTTATTCAGAATTGCCTAATAAATTTGCATAAAAAATATAAACATCCTAACCATGAAAAGATTAAAGCATTGGTTGCGTTTCCTTCGGACAAAGCATAGAAAGGCGACTTTCAATTACGATGAGTTTGAGATTACCGATTTCGATCACTGTCCAGTAATCCCCTGGTTAGAGAATGGAGAAGTGGCAAATGAATCTCTAATTAAGTAAACTTTACGATATGCCGGTTATCAGATCATTTCGTCAAAGCGGAAGATACATCGAAGACTTCGAGGAGTTGTATTATTCCGAATACTTTCCTCTATATTCGGCGGTAGATACTCCCCATGAAGAAGAGGAACTTCCCATCAAGGAAAGCCGATTAACTGGAAAAAGACAGCTTCCGTTTTTAAGGTTTTTGAAAAAATGGCTGGTGCATTTCAAATTTTATTTCCCGAAGGGATAAATTCAGTTTTTCTTCAGAATTGCACCTTAACATTGCAGTGAACAATCAAGAGTTCAACTATTTATTGAGCCGTACCCAAGCGATATTCTCTACGGCTCTATGCTAAATTTATAAAACCTACCTTGCCGGACGATGCTCCATTCCGTCCGGCATTTTTTTTTCGCTTTTTTTCAGACCAAAGCCTTCTTCTTCAGTTTTTCTTCAGATTTGAGTAGGTACTTGCTCCTGCTTTTGAACCTTTAAAATTTTTGAGTTTATGCCTGATGTAAGACGTTATTCCAATGAAGAACTGGAGCTGTTTAAAATCCATATTGAGCAAAAACTGGAAAAGGCCGTAGAAGACCTTCGTTTTTTGCGATCACAGATTGAGGATACCAATGAAGCGGCTGACAACGACGGCGACTGGAAAGAAGATACCACCAATAATGATTTGGAATTGCTTTACACGATGGCCAATCGGCACCAGAAGCACATCAGGGACCTGGAAAATGCCCTGGTCAGAATCCGACAAAAAACCTATGGCATATGTGTCGTCACTGGTAAACTGATTGACAAAAAACGCTTGATGGCCGTACCTACGACTACTAAATCTGTAGCCGCTAAAAATGAGGCAGCACTACAAACTATTAAAGGTACATCTCCCCCCTCTCCCAAGCCTAAAAATGGCAAGCCTGTTAAAATTACCAGCAAAATAATTCGCAAAAAGAAAACACCTGCCGATATTGCCCCGGTTGTGGAGAGCGAAGACGACGACGAAGGCATTTTTGTTGACGATGACCCCTTTACCAACCTGGAATTCGACGATCCCGGTTTGAGCGAAGATTAGAATTGAGTATCTTTAGTGCAAAGAAAAAAAGATACATGAAAATCCTCATCATTGAAGACGAGCAAGACTTGCGTGACCTCATCTTGCGCTATTTTAAGAGGGAGGGGTATGTCTGTGAGGTGGCAACATCCTTTCAGGAAGGGTATAAAAAGATCAATAATTACGAATACGACTGTGCCATCATCGACCTCAACCTGCCGGGAGGGGATGGCCTCAAACTGGTCAACATGTTGCGGCAGGACAATACCCAGACGGGCATCATCATCACCTCCGCCAGAGATACCATCGACGACCGAATCATCGGACTCGACATCGGTGCCGACGATTACCTGACCAAGCCATTCAACCTCTCTGAACTCAATGCCCGCATCAAAGCCGTCCTGCGGCGTAAAACCGATCAATTCAACAACGTACTCCATTTTAGCCAGCTCTCCATTCATCTGGAAGAAAGGAGTGTACATGCCGGACAAGCAACTTTGCAGTTGACCAAAAAAGAGTACAACATTTTACTGTATCTGGCACGCAACAAGAACCGGGTGGTTACCAAAGACAGCATTGCCGAACACCTTTGGGGCGACTATATGGACGATGCCGTTTCCTATGATTTCATTTATGCTCACGTCAAAAACCTGAGAAAAAAACTGGCAAATCACGGTTGTGGGCATTTGGTGAAAACGGTGTACGGCATCGGCTATAAATTCCAAACCAATTGAAGCGATTAAAACATCTCTACCTGTTTCCGATAGCCGGTTCGCTTCTGGCGGCTGCCTTACTGATTTGGTACTGGGCTCCTGCTGGATTTTATATCAAAGCAATCCTGATGGTACTGATCCCCCTACTTATCCTGGCAGTTGGATTTCGGATAATTACCTATCAACGCATCCAAATCATCCGGAATCAATTGTATCAGATTTTTCATAGACTGGAAGAATTTGACGTCGATGAACCTCAAAAAGTAGCTTTCGAAAAATCGCCCTTTCCCATTTTCAATGAACTCAATGAATACCTCATAGAGTTGATCAATCGCATCCGGTCGGATTATCAGGCCAACAAGCAGTTTACACAAAATGCTTCCCACGAACTACAAACCCCTTTAGCTATCATCAAAGGGCATGTAGAACTGTTGTTACAATCTCCCAATATCGGTGAAAAGGAAATTGAGTCATTGGCTGCCGTCCTTCAAAATACCAACCGCCTGTCGAAGTTGAACAGCGCTTTGATATTGCTGTCTAAAATCGAACACCAACGATTTGTGGACACAGAAATGGTGGATTTTGAAAAGCTGACGGATGACCTTCTGCAAAATTTTTATGATCTGATTAAAATTCAGGGCATCCGGGTCTATAAGAAAAATGCTGCTTCTTTTGTAGTGGAAATGAGCGTCACCCTTGCGGAAATTTTAGTGGCCAATCTCCTCCAAAATGCCATCCGACACAATATTGAAAATGGCTCCATCGACATCAACATTGAAGCCCGATCTTTTACCATCACCAATTCCGGCAACCCATTGAAAGAATCGCCCGACAACTTGTTTAAACGTTTTAAAAGAAGTACCAACGTAGAGGAAAGCCTCGGGCTCGGACTTTCCATCGCAAAGCGCATATGTGATCAGTCGGGATTGGATATAAGCTATTTGCAGGAAGGAGGAGAGCATAGTTTGAGGATCCAACGTCGGTCTTAGTTTGGCAATGCTACCCCCCAATTAAAAAAAACCAAGAAGCCTTCTACCTGGCTACTCTGCGGAATTGGGTATTACCATTATTTTTGAGATTTTATTTCGTTTGTCAAAAGTGATGATGTCTATTGCCTCCGTTACTTGATCCTCGTCGGATTTCGGATTAAAAGAAAAGTGAATGATCACATTATCGGTTTCATCAGATGCATAGAGGCCATGCGTGTTGAAATGAAGTGTTTTGATCAAATCTTTGGAATGAGGAAAAAACTCCTTGGCTGATACAGGTGTCGCGGTAGCGTATTGAACGGTTCCATTTTCATCGAAGTAGCTATACACCTTTTCTAATTCTCCATTGTGAAAGGCTTCAAAATATTCTAAGGCCAGTTGTTTTCTTTTTTCCGTGTTGTCTGTCATATTATTTGATTTTGGTGAAATGCAACTAGCAACTATTGCAGAGAGAAGTAGGATAATACAAAAATTAGGCTTAATAATATTTGTCATTTTTGGCATTCATTTAAATTTCCGATATCTTTGAAACAACGTGCAAATAAGCGATTGATAGTGAGCGCCTGCCTGCCGGTAGGCAGGTTTTGTATGTTGTTTCAAAGATTCAAAAACGGAAGTTACCTGCCAGCCGGATTTCCTGCCGGAGGTAGGCAGGCTGTTTTTTTGAGCTTTACATAACAATGCAAATTTATAGAGTATCCTGCTTTTACATGGCAACATTAGGTTCAAATAGTAATACTTTTGGTTCAGTAACCGGTAAGACGAACTTATTTTTTATGTAATTTTCTGTACTCAGAAGGTAATACCTGGAATTTTTGTCGGAACACCTTTGAGAAATAAGAGGGATGTTCATAACCCAATACAAAACTAATTTCTCTGATTGTATCGGAAGAATAAGTCAGCAGTTCAGCGGCCTTTGCCATTCGTTTATTTCTGATGTAATTGGCTGGGGTATCTTTAAAGTGCCTCTTAAACTCTCTTTTAAAAGTGGAAAGACTTAGGCCTGCCAAAGCGGACAGCTGACCAATGGTTAGGTTAGCGCAAAGATGAGCCTCTATAACTTCTGAAATACTTGCCTTTTGCGGGATCAACATTTGGTTGTACAGGTCAAGTATAGACGCTGCAGCATCTGTTTGTAGTAACAATAATACCAGTTCTTTAATCTTCAAATAGAGAATTTCTTTTTTGACCACGGAGGGGTTTTCAAAATAAAAATTTAAGCTCTGTATAAAATGGTCAAATACATTTTTTTGAGGTATTTTGCGGGTATAACCGGAAACCCTATTTCCTTTTAGGAAAAGGGGTCTGTCATCCTTAAACACTTCTTTCAGAATATCTGGAAATAGGTGTATGGCATATACTTCAACATTGCTCGTGGCATCTTTATGAAATACTTCAGAAAAATAGCTGCCACAACTGACCAGTATACTTTCCCGTTGACTCACCATTACTTTTTCTGTTGGTGTAGTAATCATCGTCCCGCCCTCTTTAAAGTACAGGAAGCAAACCTCATCGTGAAAAATTGGATTTAGTTGTAGTGGTGGCTTGATAATAAGTTTTTCAAAGATCGTACGATGCCCAAATTCGATTTGTTCTCTTTGTATGTACTTATTAAAAGCTTGATACAGCGTTGGGTTTTCCATTATGTTGAGAGGCTGTTCAAAAATTAACTACAAAAAAACTAAAATTTAAGAAACATGAAAATATTAGTCCTTTTTTTGACATTGATTTCAATTAGTCTTGGTACTGCGGTTGCTTTTTATGTTGGTTTTAAAAATAACGGTAGTTCTACAGAAAGTTTTGATAAGCAAAAATTCCAAGAGAATGATTAAATTAGGGTTGTAAAAAATCTTAATTCATCAAAACTCTTGGAACATGATTATAAAAGTACAAAGTTGTCCTAATTGCAATAGCATAAACATCGTTAAAAATGGTAAGACTACATATGAGGCTCAAAGGTGTTTGTGCCATGATTGTGGGAAAACTCGAGTCCTGAATCGGAAAAACACGCAAAATAATTCCGAATTGATACATAGATCCTTTCTGGAAAGGATAAGCCTAAGTGGGATTAGTCGAATATTTAAAATTTCCTTTACAACTTAAAAGTTCAGTTTCGCAGTCAAAATGAGTTGCTGAAAGGGACACTCATTCCTTTAGGCTTGCTTCTTGTCGTTTTAATCGGCTACGGAAGTTATATCCTTTATAGTCGTCCTGCACACGCCAAAGAAAGCATGGCACTTTACGAAAAATCAAAAGAAGACGGGTAAAACACTGCTCCAATATGTGTATCCAGTATTAAATCTCCACATCGTGGAAAAATACCGGACCCTTTGAAGGCTTGTCAGCAAACATTCCACGGCACAGTGATGCGACGCACCTACTCTCCGACTCATTTTGCAAATGAAATACTAAAGGTTGCAGGCATAATTCGTTGTTTTGTGGATAAATTTTTGATTAAAAGAGTGGAAACCCTATCTTTTTAGTAAAGCTCAAAAAATAAATAGCCTTTTTGGTGTCTTTGAAAAAAGCTGAATAACTGAAATGAAGCGATCGTTTCTAACCGTGTCACATATAGCCTTTTGGGTGGTCCTCGTATCATTGACCGCGCTATTTGTAGGGGTTTTATCCCAACTAAGCAGTGGAAATGACAGTGAAGTCGACTATTTCGTCAAAGTGGTGCTCAGCATCTTTGTGGTGCCAGCCGTGTTTTCTTTTTATGCATTTTATACTATTGTGTTTCAGCGATATCTTCAAAATCGCAAAATCTCCAAAACGGCTATTTATGGGCTGGGAGTTGCCTTGACGTCCTGTGTTCTGGGCCACCTTGCGCTTTACTTTTCCATCGATTTCAATATAGCATGTCTGAAGCAATCTAATTTCATTTCCATACCAATAGTCACAAGTATTGGCCTTTTTTTCGGGTCCATAGCGTTGATTATTAAGGGGTTTATTACCTGGTTTAAAGAGATTAAACTTAAAGAGGAGTTGTTGGAAAAAAACCACAAAACGGAGATGGCCCTGGTCAAGTCACAATTAGATCCGCATTTTTTGTTCAACACCATCAACAACATAGATGTCCTGATACTCAAAAACCCGGAAGAAGCTTCCAACTATTTAAACAAACTGTCTGACATCATGCGGTTTATGCTTTTCGATACGAAGACCAATAAAATACCCCTTCAAAAAGAATTATTGTACATCGAAAAATATATTGAACTGCAAAAAATAAGAACGGCAAACACCAGGTATGTCGTTTATCGGGTCGATGGCAACCCACTCGGAAAATACATTGCCCCGATGGTGTTTATCCCGTTCATTGAGAATGCATTCAAATATGCAGACAACAAGAAAATAGAAAATGCCATTACCATTGAGATAACCATAGAGGAGGAATACGTCACCTTAAAATGCTATAACAAATTTAGTCCGTTCAAGAAGAAAAGAACCGATAGCCATGGCCTGGGCAACGAGTTAATTGAAAAACGCCTCAAACTGATTTATCCTCAGCAACACATCCTCAACATATCGCAGGAGAATAGCGAATACAAAGTTAAATTGTCGATCAAAAATGAAAAAGAACAACTGCATCATTATTGAAGACGAGCCACTGGCTATGGAAAGAACGAAAAATTTTGTTCAAAGAATTCCTTTTTTAAACCTCGTAAGCACATTTGATAATGCCCTGGACGGCTTGGCTTTTTTGAAAACAAATAAAATAGATTTGCTTTTTTTGGACATTCAAATGGACGAGTTAACGGGGTTGGAATTGCTCGAAAGCAGCAACATTCAATGCCAGGTTATTTTCACTACCGCCTACCAGGAATACGCCCTAAAAGGTTATGAATTAAACGTTACGGATTACCTTCTAAAGCCTTTTTCATTCAATCGATTTCTTCGTGCCGTCAATAAAGCACATGAAAATCTGTCGAAGACGAAGGCAACACCCCCTCTTGAATTTATTTTTGTAAAAACAGAAAATCGCCTGGAAAAAATCATGTTGGAAGATGTTTTATACATCGAAGGCATGAGGGACTACAGGAGGATCCACACTACAGATAAAAAAATTATGACTCTTCAGAATTTCAAAGAATTGGAACAAATCATCCCTTCCGACAGGGTCTGCAGAGTGCATAAATCGTATATGGTTGCCCTCAACAAGATTGAGAGCATAGAGCGCAACCGGATAAAAATGGGAGGTAAATTAATTCCCATCTCGACAACTTACAGAGAAGCACTTATGCAAAAAATAAATAATTCGTAATAAACAGACGATCTACTAACGACCAACACCTTTCTTCAAAGGTCATAGAGCAAAACATCCGTTTTGCAGACACCTTTTTCTATTTTACCAATTGAGTTTGTATCTCCTTTCATTCTAGTTGAATTTTACGGTCGGAAAAGAACAGTAATAACTAAAACGAATCCGTGAAATTGAACGCCGGTAAACTACTAAATAACTCTGTCGCTTTTTGGCTCGCAACAACGATAATCGGCCAGTGGATTTTTGCTTTCTATGTAGGAGCTTATCATGGCTCTCTTCTTTTACAAAAGGGCTTACAGGGAATGGGCGAAACTCATATGCCAAATGGCTATATGGAAGGCGACAACCTCGGCAACATTATTCTGGCCCTGCACCTGATCTCGGCGGTGGTGATCATCGCCGGTGGTCCGTTGCAACTGGTACCTCAAATACGCCTCAACTTTCCCAGGTTTCATCGTTATCTTGGGCGATTGTATTTGACATTCGTTTTATTTGGAGCCATCGGAGGGCTCTATCTGGTCTGGTCGCGTCCGCGTCCTTCCTTTGGCAGTATATATCAGGAGCTGGCCATCAGTATAGAGGCATTGCTGATCGTCTTTTTTGCCGTTCAGGCATTTCGATATGCCATTGCCCTTAAAATACAACGGCACCAACGCTGGGCACTACGGCTGTTTATGGTTGCCAGCGGTGTCTGGTTTTTGCGCATTGGCTATATGGCATGGCTGTTTATAGAAAATGTGTGCGGGTTTAGTGTGGCGCATTTTTTTGACTTTTGGTCATTTGGTTCCTTTCTATTTCCCCTTTTTATTCTAGAACTATACTTCAGAACAAAAAGCAGGAATACCGCCCTTCTAAAAACGTCCACAGCCTTATTACTTTTTGTGGCAACGACTTTAATGGGGTTAGGCATTTTCCTTGCCACTAAAGGCATGTGGTTACCCAGAATAATGGAGGTTGTTTAACCTTAGAGAGCATTTATAAACAGTTACGCCAGCGCAAATGATTTGCGGACTTCTGCCTATTCCGTTTTCCTTTTCCTGAACAAAAACCCATACGTAAACAACAATGTGAAGGAGTTAAAAGTATAATCAGAAGGACTGGTGTTCAACTCTTCAATATTTGGAAAACCACTAAAAAGACTTTCATTTTTAAAACGCGCAAAACTCCAGTCAATACCCAGCAGAACGGGATTGTCGAAGAGGTTGAATTTACTTCCAAACGAAACATGACTTCTATTGTCGTCCAAAACAAAAACACGGGCAACACCCGCCTCTTCGGGCCGATTTTCATAGGCCAAACTATTGCTCCTGTAGCTACAGATTATCTCGAAGCCAGGTAGTAAGGTTTTTGAATAACCAACCGAAAAATTACCCACTTGCTTGCTGCCGTTTTTCCAGATGAGTGACCTCCCATCTACCGTTCGAACAGTGACCATATCATAGGTAGGGATGGCAGGATAATACGCCCCATTCAACCATATTTTTGAACCGTCTTTAAATGATAAGGCATAGCCCAAATTGAACTCCCAGGGGGTACGGATATTGGGAGCTAAGCTAAAATCAATGACGCTTTCAAGGCTTACCTGGCCTTGGTCGATCCGGGACAACTCCCTTTCATAAGACCCTCGTTTCAACATTCTCAGATAGTTGGGTGTTTTGACTACCAAACCAATATTGTGGTTGGGGAATTGGAAATGGAATCCCACCTTCGTGACAAAAGAAAATTTATTAGCATAGGAACTCAATACCCGGTCTTCAAAATGAGTAGTGGGCTGTGCTGATGTCACCCCAAAAGTACTATGCGACAAGGTGTAGTTGTAAGTATAACTGGCCGTGCTCACAAATTGGCTAAGGCCAATGGCCATATTTTTATTGATGATAAAGCTACCTCCCGTTCCTATCCAGCGATCGTTGCCTTTATGCGTGTATTTAAAAATCTGCTCTTGCCTTCCCTCTGCCAAGTCGAATACATTTTGCACCTTGGTGGAATTATTCCATTCGTTCTGCTTTAGGGTGATGATGATGAGGTTGATTTTTTTGCTTAAGCTAAACTTGAATGAAGCCAGGCTTGGGCTAAACCCCACATTAAAGCTGGAGCGCTCCGCCTCGTTTTTCCCAAAAAAATTGTCAAAATCATAATTGTTCAACCTCGGAACAATTAGGGATAGGTTGGCCGTTGGCTTTGCCAGATGTAGCGCAGCCGGGTTGTAATAAGCCATGCTCAGGTCGTCATTGCCAGAGGTAGTCGCCCCTCCCAACAAGGTGCTGTGTAGGCCAAACTGATGGGTATTGTACAAATAACTTTGGCCAAAGACAATGTTGGCGAATGCGAAAATTGCAGCGATAAGTAGTATTGACTTCATGCTTTTTTGCTTTGGTTGGAGTTCGCTGATGGACGTCAATTACAGCGCCGACTCCTTGACCGTGCAATATACGCATGAGTTAATTGTTTTCCGCCTTTCTTCAACCCTCAATGCCGATGCCTCCCCCAGGAATACCCAAACTTAAACGTCAATTCCCCGAAAGGGGCAGAAAGGTCTTCATCGGTAAGCTCCGGAATATCGGTATCTGTCACGATGCGGTATCCGCCGGTCAGTTCCAGGTGAAACCACCGAAAAATATTCAACTCGATGCCCAGCGCGGGTTGGATGACGAATATCTTATCGCTTCGGCTGAGGTCGTCGATTTCAATCTTCCCCCTACCCGTCAACACTTTAAATGTCGGATGCACAGGTTTGTGCGCCAACGCCATAGCGCCCAGGATCAGGCCGTTGTATTTCATCTCGAAATTTTGAGCGGTGAAAGCGTCGAAATCCACATCATTGACCAACTGATGCCGACCCCAGCCAACAAAAACGATTCGACCAAACTCCAACCCCAACGAACCACCCGTATACACGGCATAGTCGTTGTCGAACTGGGTGATACTGGCACTGGGACCACCCCAAACCCCAGTGAGTTGAAGACCGTAAGGGCCAAACAATGTTTCTTCCCTTTGCGCAAACAGGCTAATGGCCAAAAATAACGAGAATATTAGCAAACTGATTTTTTTCATAGTTCCGCAATTTATTTTTGAAATAGTGAACTGTCCTTTTAAGGACGAATCAAACTGCCCTTAGTTGCACAAAAATAACGTCGCATTCCCTGAAAAAGTGGCCTTATTTTGGAATTATAGGCTCAAGCCATCCCTTAGCGGCGCATAACGCCGCAACCAAGTAGTCGGCTAACCTGCCGACCGATCAGGCGGGTTTATTAGCCTGACTCAAATAAACAAAAATCACGAACCCATTGATAGCAACACAATAGCGTCCCCATTTCTTGGCGGCGCATAGCGACGCTCCTATTCGTATCCACAAACCCATTGGCAGCACCTTCTCAAGGCTTCAGCACAATAAGTCTCTTAGTAGTAATGGGTTTACCTTTGCGGTCGAGCAGACTGTACAGGTAAGTTCCCTTGCGCATATTGGTCAGGTCCAGCTTAACGGTCCGTCTGCCGTTGATAAAGTATTTCTGTCGATAGATTTCAACTCCGAGGATATTATAAATCTTCAGGTCGTAGGTATCGATGGGCAGGTTGATAAAATCGAAACGCACTTCTGTAACGGCCGGGTTGGGGTAGGCAAACACATCCGACTTTCCTTTGTCGACGTATTTGGAAGATGAGATGACCCCATTCGATTTGTATTGGACAGACACGGGATCTTCCGTAATGTTATCGACGGTCACCACGGCCACAGCTTCTTTAATATCATTGCTGAAAAAATGGTAGGTCGTGGTGGTATCCTTTCCCAGAAAATCCATTCCGATCACGTCGGTCAGGTCAAACCAAAAAGGCCCTATTTTGACGTCCATGCGGGTTTCTCTTTCCTGGGTTCTCTTTTCTCGAAGCACCTCATAGGTCCCGCCGGGGATGGAGAGTGTCCCCCAGGCATCGACCACGTCCAATCGGTCAGTAGTAACGCGAAAACGGATAGAATCAACACCTCCTGGCAAACTATCCAATATATCGGAAGGGATCAGATCAGTGCTGAATGCTATGACCAGGTCGGTATCGGCACTATTGACATCAAAAAAATTCAATGGGGCTCGTCGCTCTACAGAATAGGGGTCGAGGCGGGCAAGCAGGTTGATACCAAAATTCGCAGGATCGGGGCCGACATAGCCCATCAGCTCATATAAATTGTCGGTGACGTTGTAATAAAGTTCACCCGTATTGAGATTGGCACTGCCGACAACCAATTCCGACGTTGGAAAGTCACCAAAAAAATCGCCGCTGGAAGCAGCACGGAACACCGTTTCAGAGGTGACACCGGCCAGACTGGTAAAATTCCAGGAATTTTCTCCGTTTTGGCCCAGATCAATAGATGGCAAGGCGTCGAAAGCACTCCGAAGGGTGTCTCCCGCCGCCGGAAAATAGGCATTGCTAATGGTCACCTGGGCCGTCAGAGCCATCGCACAAATAGAAGTCAAAATCAATAGTGGTAGTTTTCTTTTCATATTTTCTAATTGTTAGGGTGTACCGGTGTACCGGAAATATCAATTTGCAGTAAAAGTACAGCTTTTTAGGTATTCTTGCCCGTCTTTCAACAGATATTAACCGGATTTTAGGATTTCACCGCCCGGGTTTTTTCCTCATCGGGAAAAATTTTCCCTCAATCAGAGGAAATTTAGGTAGTTCCTTAAACCCCAAAGGATTTGCCAAATTGGGAATTATTGTAATTTCCTTCCTATTTTCTTATACTTGCCTCCCCAAAACAGAGGTATCGTTTTTGCAATTCCAGAACCAGGCGCAAATCCAATTCACACATAAAATCCAACATCCATCATGAACCGCTTTCAACCTTTCAAATCTGCCTGCAATATGCCTCCTCATCCTCCTGGCAGCCTCCTGCAACCAGCCGGAAAAAATCGTCAAAGATAAAAACCACTCCGGCCCTCTGTTTACCGCTTTGCCCGGCTCTCAGACCAAAATCGATTTCAGGAATACCGTCCGCGAAAACGAAGAATTCAATTTCCTCAAATACCTCAACATCTACAACGGTGGTGGCGTAGCCCTCGACGACATCAACAACGACGGCCTACTCGACATTTACGTCTGCAAATCGGGCTCCGTCAACAATCCCGCTTTGCGCAAAAATAAATTATTCGTCAACCAGGGCAATAATACCTTCACAGATCAGGCCGACCAATACAAACTCGCCGACCCCTCTTTTTCGATGCAAACCTATTTTTTCGACTACGACAACGATTTTCTCCAGGCCGACCACCTCTGGATCAACAACCAAAAAGGAGGATTCACCGACCAGGCCTCCACCCAATTCGACCACATCTCTTTCTACTCCATTGGCTCCGACATCGCCGACGTCAACAACGATGGACTGGCCGACCTCGTCGTGCCCGACATGGTGCCCGAAGACCACGCCCGCTCCAAACAAACCATGCCCAGCATGAGTACCGAACAGTTCCACGCCCTCGTCTCCGTAGGTTACCATCACCAGTATATGGCCAACGTCCTCCAGCTCAACAGAGGTAAGGGCGTATTCAGCGACATAGGCCACTTCGCCGGTATCGCCAAAACGGATTGAAGCTGGGCACCCCTGCTCGCCGACCTCGACAACGACGGCCTCCGCGACCTCTTCGTCACCAATGGCATCAAACGCGACATGACCGACAACGACTACAAGTCCGAACTCAGTGCCCGCTTCGCTGTCGGCCTACATTTTAATTATTTTACATTCATTTATTTCATATGTTTTTGTACTGACTATTTGAAATGCTGTCCCAATCCCTATCGGGATATGCTGGTTGACCGACCTGGGTGGCGGCCTCTGGCCGCTGGGTTTTGACACGTTATGACGCTTTGGCCGGCAAGTCATTCCACGCCGGGCAAAGCCCGGAACCTTAGACCGTCTAGCAGCAAAGGGTGTGTCCTTCACCCCACGGCTGTTAACGAGCAACGCAGTGCTTTTCTCTTTTTCTGAGTTTATTTGTTATCCGTAGAAAAATAGCGTTTGGCTGGCTCGTGAAAGCAAGACTTTACCTCCTTCACACCTACCCGGTTTCGTGGTTAATCTGCAATCCCCACAACTCCCGATAAATTCCCCTCTCCTGCACCAAACTTTTGTGTACACCTTGTTGGGCTATCCGGCCTCTGTCAAGCACCACAATCTCATCGGCATGCTGAACGGTGGATAGCCGGTGTGCAATGACGATTGTTGTACGTCCCTCCATCACATTTTGGAGTGCATCCTGCACCAGCTTTTCCGACGCTGAATCGAGGGCCGAAGTGGCTTCATCGAGAATGAGGATGGGCGGGTTGTGGAGCAGGGCGCGGGCAATGGTGAGGCGCTGCCGCTGCCCGCCGCTGAGTTTGCTGCCGCCGTCACCGATGTTGGTTTGGTAGCCCTGGTCGGTAGCTTTTATGAAATCGTGGGCGTTGGCGATGCGGGCTGCTTGCTCTACGGCTTCCGGGGTGGTGGTGGTCATGCCAAAAGCGATGTTGTTGTAAATGGTATCGTTGAACAGTACGGGGGCCTGGCTTACCAAGCCCATCAATCCGCGCAGCGACTGTAATTGAAATTCCCGCAGGTCCATCCCATCCAACAATATACTCCCGGAGGTGGGATCGTAGAACCGGGGTAGCAGGTCGACCAGGGTGGTTTTGCCCGATCCGGAAGCCCCCACCACACCCAACACCTTGCCTCTGGGAATGGTAAGACTAATTTTGTCCAGTACGACCTCCGAACTGCCTGGGTACTGAAAACTAACCGAATCGAAGACGATCTCCTTCCGGAAAACAGAAACGGATTTGGCCCCGGGAAGATCAACAATGGGATTCTGTGCCAATTGGATGGCTTCAATGCGATCAACAGCGGCCAGCCCCTTTTGGATATTATAATAGGCGCTGGAAAACGATTTGGCAGGAGCTATGATATTGAAAAAGGCAAAGATAAAAGCAAAGAATTGCTCCGCCTCAAGCTGTTGACTGAACACCAGTCGCGAGCCATACCACAACAGAACCGCCACCACGGCGATCCCCAAAAACTCGGATAGCGGCGAGCTCAGATCGCGCCGCCACAATATCCGGGTGAGGGTATTGCGGTATTGGTTGTTTTGGCGGAGAAACTTTTCTTCCTGATGGCGTTCGGCCGTAAAACCTTTGATGATCCGCAGGCCGGAGAGTCCCTCTTCCACCAGACTGATGAGGTGGCCCAATTGTCGTTGGGCGCGGGTGGAGCTTTTCCGCAAGGTCCTCCCGATCCCGCCGATGATGAGTGCCGTAAAGACAAAAAGTAGGGCCACAAAGCCCGTCAGCTCCGGACTGATATAAAGCATGACCAACAAACTCCCCAGGATGATGAGGGGTTCGCGGACGAGAATTTCCAGTACGTTGAGAATGCTCCATTCGATTTCCTGCACATCGGCGGTGATGCGGGACATCAGGTCGCCTTTCCGCTCTTCCGAAAAATAGGTCAGGGGCAGCCGCAACATTTTGGAAAAGAGTTGTTGGCGAATATCCCGGACTATGCCGTTGCGCATCGGCGCCATCGCCACCATTGATAAATACCGAAACAGATTTTTCAAAAAAAACAACAGCACAATGGCCATACATATAAATGCCAGCGCGTAATCCTGCCCCCTATTGGCGATCAACTGGCTGAAGTAATACTGAAAATAGGTCACCACCTCTTCCACATTCCACGAAAGTGTGGGTTGCTCTGCCATCAACCTGGGCGTTCGTTCAAATAGTATCTGCAAAAAGGGAATAATAGCAGGTATGCTCACCACGGTAAACAAGGCCATCAGCAAATTGCACACGACGTTGGCGGCCACCAGCGGTTTGTAGTTTTTTATATAGCGCAGGAGTTGGGTCAAAATGCTTATCTTTGTACAAAGATACTCAAAAATGAAAGCAAGATATTACTCCTTCTCCGGCGGCCGCAACTGAAACGTATTGATAAACCCCGTATTAAAATCGCCGTTCTGAAAGTTCTTGTCCTTCATGAGTTGCTGATGGAAAGGAATGGTCGTCTTCACCCCTTCGATGATGAATTCGTCGAGGGCCCGCTGCATTTTCAGGATGCACTCTTCGCGGGTCTGTGCCCGGCAGATGAGTTTGGCGATCATCGAGTCGTAATAGGGCGGAATGGTGTAGCTGGCGTAGACGTGCGTATCGACCCTCACGCCGTGACCTTTGGCGCTGTGGAAAGAGGTGATCTTGCCGGGGCTGGGCCGGAAGTCGTTGAAGGGGTCTTCGGCGTTGATGCGGCATTCGATGGCATGCATGGTGGGCTCGTAGTTTTTGCCGGAAATGGGAATGCCGGCCGCGATCTTGATCTGTTCTTTGATGAGGTCGTGGTCGATGACTTCTTCTGTCACCGTATGTTCTACCTGGATACGTGTGTTCATTTCCATGAAGTAGAAGTTGCGGTGTTTGTCCACCAAAAACTCTACGGTACCCACGCCTTCGTAGTTGATGGCTTTGCCGGCTTTGATGGCCGCTTCGCCCATTTCTTTACGTAGTTTTTTTGTTAGAAAAGGCGAGGGCGACTCTTCCACCAGCTTTTGGTGGCGGCGTTGGATGGAGCAATCCCTTTCGGAAAGGTGACAAACGCGGCCTTCGCGATCTCCTGCTATTTGTATTTCGATGTGGCGGGGTTCTTCAATAAATTTTTCGACGTAGATGCCGTCATTGGCGAAAGCCGCTTTGGCTTCCTGACGGGCCATGCTCCAGTTGTCTTCAAATTCGCTTTCTTCTGTCACCACGCGCATGCCGCGGCCGCCGCCCCCTGCCGTTGCTTTGAGGATGACGGGATAGCCGATATCCTTGGCCAGTTTGAGGCCCGACTTGAGGTCTTTGAGCAACCCGTCGGAGCCGGGCACTACGGGTACCCCTGCTTTCACCATCGTGTCTTTGGCAGTGATCTTATCGCCCATCTTGCGGATCTGATCGGGGGTGGGGCCAATGAATTTGATCCCGTATTCGGCACAGACCTCTGCGAAGTCGGCATTTTCGGCCAGGAAGCCGTAACCCGGGTGAACGGCGTCGGCGTTGGTGATCTCTACAGCAGCCATTATTTTGGGGATGCTCAGGTAGGATTCGCTCGATGAGGCCGGCCCGATGCACACTGCTTCGTCGGCAAACCGAACGTGGAGGCTTTCGCGGTCAGCAGTGGAGTATACGGCCACCGTTTTGATGCCCATTTCCTTGCAGGTGCGAATAATGCGCAGGGCGATCTCCCCCCGGTTGGCGATCAGGATTTTGTCGAATAGTTTTTCTTTTTCTGGCATAGCACTTTGGGCATTTGCTGGGGTCAGCCGGCGGGGTCCACCAAAAACAGGATTTGATCGTATTCAACGGGCTGCGCATCTTCCACTAATACTTTTACGACCTTTCCGCTCACCTCCGATTCAATTTCGTTGAACAATTTCATAGCTTCCACAATGCATACCACCGACCCTTTCTCTATGACCTGTCCCACCTTTACATAGGGTTCTTTATCGGGAGAAGAAGACCGGTAGAAGGTACCTACAATCGGCGATTTGACTTCGAGAAGGTTGTTGGCTTCCTTGGTGGTGGTTTCTGCTTCAGCGGGCTCTTCCTTCGAAGCTCCCGGAGTAGCTTTGGGGATCTCCGGGGTGGTATTGGCTATGGCGGGCATCTGCACCGGGACCTGAGGGGTGGGCACCGAGACAATTTGTGGCGGAACTTGTGGGGGCGTTTTTGTCCGGCCGTATTTTTTGGTTCGGATGGAAATCTTAAAGTCTCCCTTTTCCATTTTAAATTCGGTCAGGTTCGACTTGTTGATGAGTTTGATCAGTTCCTGAACTTCTTTGAAAGTCATAGTCCTGTTTTTGTTGGTTTAGGCTCGCTCGAAAAATAAATTGTCGTTGTCTTTGATAAAAATTACAAATAAGCGATTGATAACGAGCGGTTTGTGATTTTTTCAAAGACACCAAAAAGACAATTTATTTTTTGAGCTTTACTTAATCGTCGCGCTGTTATTGCTTCACCCGTTCCACATAGCTGCCTTTTTTGGTGTCAATTTTGATGAAGTCGCCTTCGTTGATGAAAAGGGGGACTCGGATTTCCGCCCCTGTTTCTACGGTAGCGGGTTTGAGGCTGTTGGTAGCCGTGTCGCCTCTTACGCCGGGTTCGGTGTAGGTCACTTCGAGGGTGATGTATTGGGGCATTTCAAGTGTAAGGGGTATCTCTTTATCGGCGTGAAAAAGTACTTCTACTTCGGCTCCTTCTTTGAGCAGGCCGGGGTTTTCGATCATTTTTACGTCGATGGTGGTTTGTTCGTAGGTTTCTGTGTTCATAAAGTGGTAGCCCAGATCGTCGTTGTAGAGGTATTGGAATTTGCGCCGTTCCACCCGAACCACGTCGATTTTATGTCCTGCTGAAAAAGTATGGTCGACCACCTTGCCGCTGGTGAGGCTTTTGAGTTTGGTACGTACAAAAGCTGCTCCTTTTCCCGGTTTGACGTGCAGGAATTCTACAACGGAATAAACATCATTGCTGTGGTTAATACAAAGGCCGTTTCGTATATCGGAGGTATTTGCCATTTCTGAAAATAATTTTTCTAATCTGCCATATTTGAAAAGCGGGGCAAAGATATTAAAACTATGCTTATTTTTTGAGCTGTTAATTTCTTCAATTCTATAAACAACCTTTCAAACACTCCCTTTCTGCACAGCACATCGCCGCCATGAAACCCATCCCATACTCGTTGAGAGAGCCTGCCCCGAACTTGTTGTGGGGAATTCGCCGTGAAAGCCTGCCCCGGACTTGATTCGGGAGCCTGCCCCGGACTCGATTCGGGAGCCTGCCCCGGACTCGATTCGGGAGCCTGCCCCGGACTTGATTCGGGAGCCTGCCCCGGACTTGATTCGGGAGCCTGCCCCGGACTTGATTCGGGGGACTATCGCCTTCACTGCACGTATCGCTACACCTTCACACTTGCCATGTAGGCAACAGCCCCTGCCGACCGGCAGACGGGCTTCATGGGCAAACATCAGCAAATTAGCAAATTTCAACTGCCGTAGGCAATCAACAAATCCCCTAATACCCCCACACCAAATAAGTAGTCCCCCAGGTAAATCCACCACCAAAAGCGGACAGCAGTATTTTATCGCCTTTGCGGAATTTGGGTTCCCAGTCCCGGAGGCATAGCGGGAGGGTGCCGGCGGTAGTATTGCCGTATTTATCGATGTTGACCACTACCTTTTCCATTGGAAAATCACAGGTATTGGCCACAGAGTTGATAATGCGGATATTGGCCTGGTGGGGGATCAGCCAATCGATGTCGTCGATGGTCAGTTCATTGCGTTCCAAAACCTGCCCAATGGTGTTGGCCATACCTTTGATGGCTTGTTTGAAAACCGTTTTCCCTTCCTGATAAACGTAGTGTTCTTTGGCAGCAACTGTTTCCGCCGAAGGGGGTTTGAGGGAGCCACCGGCCTTCATGTGGAGGAATTGCCGACCCGAACCGTCGCCCCGGAACACCGAATCGATGATGCCGGTATTGTCGTCTGAAGGTTCGAGAAGGACGGCGCCTCCACCATCCCCAAAGATGATGCAGGTAGTCCGGTCAGTATAGTCGAGAATGGACGACATCATGTCCAGACCCACAACAATGACTTTTTTGTGAGAGCCTGATTCGACGAATTTCGCTCCGGTCGTCAGCCCATACAAAAACCCCGAACAGGCGGCATTAATATCGAATCCAAAGGCGTTGGCAATACCCACTTTATCACAAATGGTGTTGGCCGTATCGGGAAAAACGCGGTCGGCAGTGATGGTGGCGCAGAGGAGCATACCGACCTCTTCGGGTTTGGTATTCGTTTTTGCGAGCAGCTTTTTAACCATTTCGGCGCCCATATCGGAGGTAGCCCAACCCTCTTTTTTCAGTATTCTCCGTTCTTTGACACCGGTGCGGGTTTGGATCCATTCGTCGTTGGTATCGACCATGGTTTCCAATTCTTTGTTGGTGAGTATGTAGTCGGGTACGTAACCGGCAACACCTGTGATCTTAGCTAGTGTTTTGGACATATCTACGGGGCGAATTTTAGTGCAGTGAGTCTCATTTCAAAATCCGGCGCCAAGGTAGGCATTTTATGGGGTACTATGGATATTTTGGACTGGTTTTCCAATCAGGGACGGCTAAAGCGCTTTTAAAATTGCTAAGTTCAAGACTAAAGTATAAAGTTCAAACGCTGCGATGATTAACTACTGGTTGTTTACATGATAATCACAATTTCCAAACGATGCACTGCTCGTTAACAGCCGTGGGGTGTAGGGCACACTCCTTCAACCTTTGCTGTTACACGGGCAAAGGTTCCGGGCTTTGCCCGGCGAATTAAGTCATACCGGCCAGAGGCTGGAACCAATATCAGCATACCAGTAAAACTGATAGCTAACGGCGCATTGACAGACTATTGATTAGTCATATGATTCTTGCAAATACAATTCAATGCTCAATTTGGCCCGGCGCGTAGCATTTTGATCTTGATTCCTGAACTTGACCTCGTTCGTCGCGGTTTGTAACCGCGATGCCCTATTGCTACTACAACCAATTCTTCATATCTTTGACCGTGTCTGATTCCACTATGAAATACAAGCTCATCCCCGACCAAAAAGTCGGCACCTTTCTCAACGTCGTACTGCCCATAGCCATACCTAAAGAATACACTTACGCCATCCCTCCCTCCGAAACGGCGCCCATTCGCCCAGGTATGCGGGTAGAGGTCTCTTTCGGGAAAAACAAAATATACGCGGCGATGGTACTGGAAGTACACGACCGGGCGCCCGAACATTACCGGGCCAAACCCATCCTTTCTGTGATCGACAAAGAGCCGATCATCTTCCCACTTCAATTATCATTCTGGCAGTGGATCGCCCAATACTACTCCTGCACCCCCGGCGAAGTGATGAACGCCGCCCTCCCCAATGGCTTCAAACTGAGCAGCGAAACCATCCTCCTCCTCAGCCCCGTGTACGACGACAACTACACCGGCCTCAAAGACAAGGAATTCCTCATCGCTGAAGCCCTCCACCACCAAAAAGAGCTGAGCATTGCCGACGTACGGAAAATACTCGGACAAAAAACCGTCGGACACATCATCAGCGGTCTGCTCGACAAAAAAGTCATCTACATAAAAGAAGAACTAAAAGAACGCTACAAACCCAAAAAAGTAATCTGCCTCCAGCTTCAGGAACCCTATTTCTCCAACCCCGAAGCACTGGAAGACGGTTTTGAACTCCTCAGCCGATCCAACCGACAGGTAGAAGCACTGGTCGCCTTCATCCAACTCAACCGCGAAAAGCCCTTCGTCAAAAGAATCGACGTCATCAAAGCCGCCAATGTGGATGTGAGCGTCATCAAAGCCATCGAAAAAAAAGGCATCCTCCAACAATACAAACGCGAAGTGAGCCGCCTGAATGCCTACGACGACATCGTAGTCGACAGCCGCCCCCTTACCGAACAACAACAACGCGCCTTGCAGAAAATAAAATCGCAGTTCAAACAGAAAGACACCGTCTTGCTACACGGCGTCACGGGCAGCGGCAAAACCAGGGTGTACATCGAACTGATACAAGAGGCGATCCAACGCGACCAGCAAATACTGTATCTCCTTCCGGAAATCGCCCTGACCACCCAGATCGTCAGCCGCCTACAACGCATATTCGGCGACGATGTGACGGTATTCCACTCCCGCCTCAGCAATGACGAACGGGTCGAAATGTGGCAGAACATCCTCCAGGGCAAACCCATTGTCATGGGGGCCCGCTCCAGCTTGTTTATGCCCTTCAGCAATTTGGGCCTGATCATCGTCGATGAAGAACACGACCCTTCCTTCAAACAAAACGAACCCGCCCCCCGCTACCACGCCCGCGATGCTGCCATCTACTACGCCTATCTCTGTGGCGCAAAAGTATTGTTGGGCACAGCTACCCCCTCTATCGAAACCTATGCCAACACCCAACCCACACCCACCGGTGGCCCCGGAAAATACGGACTGGCTCTGATGAAGGAACGCTACGGAGGCATTCAACTGCCACAAACAGCGATCGTCGACATGAAGGCGGAAGCCAGGATGGGCACCAAAAAATCGAATTTTAGCTCTACGCTGTTGGCCGAACTGGAAGCCGCTCTGGGGCGGGGCGAACAAGCCATTCTTTTTCAAAACCGGAGGGGCTACTCCCCTACTGTGTTTTGCAGCACCTGTGGCTGGAGTATTAGTTGCATCAACTGCGACGTCAGCCTCACCTATCACAAATTCACCCACAACTTGAGGTGTCATTACTGTGCTCACTCTGCCCCCGTGCCCCACACCTGCCCCGCCTGTGGCCACACCCCACTGTCGGAACGTGGATTCGGAACGGAAAAAATAGAAGACGAATTGCAAATATACCTGCCCGATGCCCGCATCAGTCGGATGGATTTCGATACGGTGAAAGGTAAATACGCTTTCGCAAAACTGATCAACGACTTCGAAGACCAACGCATCGACATTTTAGTGGGTACACAAATGGTCACCAAAGGCCTCGACTTCGACAATGTGGGCCTCGTTGGCGTATTAAGTGCCGACCAGTTGGTACAGTTTCCCGATTTTCGCTCCAGCGAACGAGCCTTCCACCTCATCACGCAGGTGAGTGGTCGGGCAGGCCGAAAACACAAACAAGGCCGGGTGGTCATTCAAGCCTATAACACGGCGCTTCCGATATTGGACGAAATCCTTCAAAACGACTATCTCCGGTTTTTCAAAAGAGAACTCGAAGAGCGGAAAACATTCCGGTATCCACCCTATTCCCGCATCATACAGGTGACCCTGAAACACAAAAAGGCAGACTTGCTCAACGAAGCCATGAAAGTGTTCGCCAACGTAGTCAAAACCAAACTGGACGCACGCCGGGTGCTCGGACCCGCTGTACCCGGCGTGGCCCGGATCCGCAATCAATACTTGCAAACAATGCTCATCAAGCTGGAACGTAAAAATAATGTTATAAAATTTGCGAAAGCAACGCTAAGAGAAGCCACCCAGGTCATGCATTCGCAAAAGGGATTTTCCGGCGTTCGGGTAATTTTGGATGTTGATCCGATGTAATTGATCCGTTCAACCCCTATGGATCGTGCAGTCCTATTAGTCACCCAATAGAACATCCATCACCCTCGCCACCTCCTCAACATCCGTCTCCCAATATCCCGGTTCAAAGATGGGTGGTTCTTGCTGGACGACATTCTTTCGGATCTTCTTTTTTGCCGAAAGGTGAAAACTACTGGCTCCGGTGAAGTCGGCCAGCTGGCGCACATTGGAAGAATTAATTCCCGCCCCTGGCATAATGTCGATCCTGCCAGCTGCTTTTTCGATGAGTTGACGGATCAGCTCCCGCCCTTCCCAGGCAGTAGGAGCCTGGCCGGAAGTGAGGATGGTATGGAACCCCAGGCCGATCAATTGTTCGAGGCATTCAAAAGGATTGGACACTCTGTCGAAAGCCCTGTGAAAGGTCAAAGACATGGAGCCAGCCAGATTTACAACGTGTTGGATCTCTTTCAGGTCGAGGGTACCATCGGGGCGAAGCATGCCAACGGCGATCCCGTCAGCACCACAATCACGGGCGTAATGAATATCCCGAAATATGGCTCCCACTTCAAAAGCATTATAACAAAAATCACCAGGTCGTGGACGGATCAGGGTATGAACGGCAGGGTGATGGTCAAGATGGGATTTTTTTAACATCTCGCAAGTAAGATAAACAGCCGAAGAAGAAGGGGTAACTCCCCCCACATCCAGGGCTGTACACAACTCAACGCGGTGGGCACCCGCTTTCTGAGCATTTATCGCAGACGATACACTATTAGCACAAATTTCTATCAACATTGTTTGGAACTCTTTGGATTGTGATGTTAAAAATTCTACTTTTGCTTTTTCGTTTTAGAAGCAGGTTTAATTTAAACAATGGCCATTTATTTGTGCCATGAATGACAAAAAAGCCAGGTTATGCGTTATCCAATTTCGATGGTTACTGTCTTATTATTGACACTGGCATGCCAGGACACACCGCAGACGAACTACAAGCCGCTTAACCTGCTCCCCCACGGTCTGCCTATAACCATTCAAGCCCCTGAAGGTGTAAAAATAAACATGGAAGACATGGGCGTGATGAAAGACATTACCGTCGTAGAAGGACTGGGACACACCTACAATGTACAAATTTTCAGCAGTGCTGCCAATACCATCAATTTTCAACAGGTCAAAAATGAACACCTCGAAGAGATCAAAAGCAGGGAAATGTTCACCAAACTGATCGAGGAATCTCCCAATGGTTTTATATACGAACAACAAATAGACAGCACCCACATCGGGTATGGATTTAAGTACGTCCACATCCAGGGCGATCAGGAGTTTATTTTTCAGAACGGTATACTGGGCATCTTCAAGCTGGAAGACATTAAAAATATGTATCGGGCGGTACAGCAAGGGAAGCAATAAAGCCCACCAAGGGTTGAATGATCTCTTCTTCGAATGAGTTAGAGGTCAGGCAGCAATTGGTCAAGCCAAGCAGGTTGTCAGAAAAGTCAGGGGAATATTCAAAAAAGGGCTTTCAATTACCAGTATCGGCATAATTGAAAGCCCTTTTAGGAAATAAATACTGCGTTTTTAGGCGTTATTACCGGTTAGTTCGTAGCTAAAAAGGCAGAGGATGGCTAAGAAAACACTTAAAATGATCATGGGAAAAAGGGTTAGTTAATAATTTGATAATGTTCAAGTTATATGCTTTTGGGTAGGGTTGTATATTTCACAATTACCCACAAGAATAGCCAAATATAATATATAAAAAAGAATAAAACAAACTTTGATCCAAAATAATGGTCTCGGCATTCTGATCGAAAGAGGATCAATGTGCAAAACGAATCAAAAAGGGAGAATTCGCCTGAAATCTCCCTTTTTTATGTCTGTTGGCCAACAAAATGAGCTAAAAAACTTATTTTTTCAGCGCCTTGGTGTAGTACCGCGAAACCATCGACCAGTTGACCACATTGAAAAAAGCATCGATATAGTCGCCTCTTCTGTTTTGGTATTTGAGGTAGTAGGCGTGTTCCCAAACGTCGAGGCCGAGGATGGGTTTGCCCTTTTTCGGGGCCACGTCCATCAGCGGATTGTCCTGGTTGGGTGTTGAGGTGACAAAAAGTTTGCCGCGGTTGTTGGTACAAAGCCAGGCCCACCCGGAACCAAAACGGGTAGCAGCGGCAGCTCTGAATTTAGCCACAAATTTGTCGTAACTGCCGAAAGAGTCATTGATGGCGTTGGCTATTTTGCCTTTGGGTTGGCCGCCGCCATTGGGAGAGAGGATCCTCCAAAAAAGATCGTGGTTGTAATAACCGCCACCATTGTTGCGAACGGCATCTCCATATTTTCCTGCCTTCTTCAGGATTTTTTCGATCTCCATTTTTTCGAGTGGTGTCCCCGCAATTGCATTGTTAAGTTTGATGGTATAACCGTTATGGTGTTTGGTGTGATGGATTTTCATGGTTCTTTTATCGAAGTGAGGTTGCAGTGCATCATAGGCATAGGGTAAGTCAGGTAGTTTAAAAGCCATGGTAATAGTTTTTTTTGAACAAGAGAGTTTATGTCTAGAGATTTTGTGTAGGAACCAAATAGGTATTTTTTTGGCTAACCAAGGAACGCCCGGAGCCTGATAGCCTTAGCTATCATGGCGAGGACGTGACGCAGGGTAGGCAAAAAAGAACATTTGGGCTCCATACAAACTCTTTGGACACAAACTCTTATTATTAGATAAATTTTTACGCCACTTTAGTTTTTACAAACAAAGCATCGACAAATATATCAATAATTCTCAAAACAGAAAAATCGATTTGCGAAGTTGTATTGTTAGACAGTTTTTCCTCTATTTTTTCATAAAATTTTCTATTGTCTCTACATCTAAATTCAATTTCATTTATTGAAACAAAATAATACCTTTGTCTGTTGAAAAACTGTCTTTAATTTCACACATAAAAGTACATATATAACCTACATTCATATTACCATCAAACTATGAAATTCCGAAAAGAAAAAGATTCCATCGGCATCGTCAAAGTCCCGGCCAACAAATACTGGGCCGCACAAACCCAACGTTCCAAACAAAACTTCCGCATCGGAGGCCAACCTATGCCAATGGAAGTAATACGCGCCTACGCCATCCTGAAAAAAGCAGCAGCACTCACCAACGCCGAACTAAAAGTATTGCCAAAAACAAAAGCCAAACTGATCGGCAAAGTATGCGACGAGATCATTGCCGGAAAACTCGACGACCAATTCCCACTGGTCGTTTGGCAAACGGGCTCCGGCACCCAAACCAATATGAACGTCAACGAAGTGATCGCCAACCGCGCACACGTACTCAAAGGCGGCCAACTCGACGACGACAAAAAATCACTACACCCCAACGACGATGTCAACAAATCGCAATCATCCAACGACACCTTCCCCACCGCCATGCACATAGCGGCATACACCACACTGGTCGAAAACACCCTTCCCGGAATTGTATTGTTGCGCAACACCCTCAACGATAAAGCCAAAGCCTTCAAAAAAGTCGTCAAAATAGGCCGCACTCACTTCATGGATGCCACCCCCGTCACCGTCGGGCAGGAACTCTCCGGCTACGTCTCCCAACTCGATCACGGAATCGCCGCCATCAAAAACAGCATGAAACACCTGACGGAACTGGCGCTGGGAGGCACCGCCGTCGGCACCGGCCTCAACACCCCCAAAGGATACGACAAAAAGGTGGCGCGACACATCGCCCGCCTCACAGGGCTGCCCTTCGTAACCGCCAAAAACAAGTTTGAAGCACTCGCCGCCCACGACGCCATCGTCGAAGCCCACGGCGCCCTGAAAACCGTCGCCGTCTCCCTGATGAAAATCGGCAACGACATCCGCATGCTAGCCTCGGGCCCGCGCTCCGGCATCGGCGAACTCATCATCCCCGCCAACGAACCGGGATCGTCCATCATGCCGGGAAAAGTCAACCCCACCCAAGCCGAAGCCCTGACTATGGCCTGCGCCCAGGTGCTCGGCAACGACGTAGCCATCAACATCGGCGGCGCCACCGGCCACTTCGAGCTCAACGTCTTCAAACCGATGATGATCTTCAACTTCCTCTTTTCAGCCCGACTGATCGGCGACGCCTGCCGCAGCTTCAACGACAATTGCGCCACTGGCATCCAGCCCAACTACGCCGTCATAGAAGAACAATTGAACAACTCGCTGATGCTCGTCACCGCCCTCAACACCAAAATAGGTTACGACAAAGCCGCTACCATCGCCAAAAAAGCGTACAAGGAAAACACCAGCCTCAAAGCAGCCGCCGTCGCGTTGGGATACCTTACGGAAAAAGAATTCGATGCCTGGGTGCGCCCGGAGAAGATGGTGTAGGGAGCACAGCATAGCACAATGTAGTCGGCTAACCTGCCCACCTACGGTCGGAAATCCGGCCGATCAGGCGGGTTTATTAGCCTGACTTAGTACATCGCGGTTATAAACCGCGACGAACGAGGGGTAGTCGGCTAATTTATTAGCCTGACTTAATACATCGCAGTTACAAACCGCGACGAAGTAGTCGGCTAATTTATTAGCCTGACTTAATACATCGCAGTTACAAACCGCGACGAACGAGGGCCGTAGCGATTCCCGCCCTTCAACGGGACAGGCCTGTCTACCCCCAGGTAGATTTGTCACGCACTCAAATCAAAACAAAAAAGAAAGCTGTGCGCTGATCCTTCCTCTGGCTTCAACGGCATCATCGGCAAAGCGGCCACTCAACGGAATTTGATACCCAACGGTGCCAACCCAATCATCGAAACGGAGGCGGACACCGGCATTGGCAAACCAGCCATTACTTCCGGTCTCCTCCACCACCCTGCCGTTGGCATATCGGTCTTTAAAAATCGATTCCTGTACAACACCGGCATTGGGCGTAAGCCACCATTGTTCAGATAATTCTATCTCGTAAAAAACAGTCATCTGGCTAGCCCATTGATCGCCAAACCGATGGCCGCCGAGAGAATGGGCGTTGTGCTGATAATACGTTTTCAACAATAGTCCTGCATTTTTATAGCTCCAAATAGCAGTGGGTTCAAAAACGAATCCCCAGGCGCCGTTGCCGATGTTGAAATTTTCAGGTAGGTTGTGGTCGTGGAGGTTTTCATCGTATTTTCCGAAAGGGAACTTCACTCCCCCACCGATTTGCAAAAACATACTAAGGTCTTGCCACAAAGGTTCCTTTTCCAAAAGGGTATAGCCCACCAACAACCGGGTATCCGACAAACCCGAAAGCTGCTGCTCCCCCTCCCCTCCCTGTCGAATATGCCACCGGTAGGGTTGGTGCAATTGAGCATACAACCGCGGAGCAAAATGATACCGACAACTGAGCTCCAGCACTTGAAATTCGTCGGAAGAACTACCCCTGCCCGGCACGGCATCGAAGCGACTGGTCTGCCAGGCAATCCCAATAAAATTGTTTTTAAAAGCAGATAATAACCCAAAAGAATTACCCGCCCCAACGCCACAAACATCGCAGGCGGGAAGAAGGTATCCCATCAACAATAAAAGAGTGATTGCGCCGGTTTTTTTGAAGAAGTTCATCTGTTTGTTTTGGGGCAAGGTACCCTATTCCCTCCTTCAACGCCAACTTTTATCTGCTAAATGGGCATAGAAAGGCTTCCAAATGGTGTATTTTTACAATTAAATGATCTCTCAAGTGTGAAGCATCATGATACACAACTTCACCGCCCCTCCCGAACCGCCTCCACCTCCTCCACAGTCTTGGGAACGGGCTGCCCCAACAACCTGTACCCGTCGGGGGTGATGGCTACGTCGTCTTCTATCCGGATGCCTCCAAAATCGACATAATCTTCCAGCATTTTGTAGTTGACAAAATCGGCAAACTTCTTATCGGAGCGCCACCGCTCTATCAGCTCCGGGATAAAATAAATACCGGGCTCTACGGTTATCACGTTGCCTGCTTCCAGTTTTTTGGCCAGGCGGAGGGCACTCAATCCGAACTGCGTACTCCGTTCCAGGTCGTTGGTGTAGCCGACGTAGTCTTCGCCCAGATCCTCCATGTCGTGAACGTCCAGTCCCATCATATGTCCCAGGCCATGTGGGAAAAACAAGGCGTGCACGCCCTCGGCTACCGCCTCTTCCGGATCGCCTTTCACGAGGCCCAGGGCGCTCAGTCCTTCAAAGATGGTGCGGGCCGCCAGCAGGTGAACATCTTTGTAAGGTCGGCCGGGTTCGAGGGCTTCCAGGGCGGCGAGCTGGCTGTCGAGCACCACCTGGTAAATTTCTTTTTGGCGGCTGGTAAACCGCTTGTCAACTGGATAGGTGCGGGTGATGTCGCCAGCGTAGTGCAGTCCGTTTTCAGCACCAAAATCGCCCAGCAACAATTGGCCGCTCTCCAATGTATTGCCACGAAAATGGTTGTGAAGAGTCTGCCCTTTGACGGTCACGATGGCTGGAAAAGAAAGCCGCCCTCCTGCTGCAACAGCGATGCCTTCGATGACGCCTGCTATTTGCGACTCCTTCATGCCGGGCCGGGCCATCTGCATGGCCTTTTTGTGCATCATCCCGCTGATGGTAACAGCCTTGTCGATTTCCATCAGCTCGGCGTCCGACTTTATGGATCGCTGCGTCACGATGGCTTTGATCAGATCGGTGGAAGCACCGGCATTGACGGCGGCCAGCGAAACGCTCAGCCACTCGCTGAGGGCCACTTGTTTGTCGCCCCGGTATGGTGGGGTGTAGTGGATCTTGCGGTTGCGGTCGGCGGCTTCTTCCAGCAGGGTGGTCAATTCCGAAAGGGGTTTGGCCTGTTTGATCCCGACCCGGTCGGCGAGTTTATGGAGGGTCGGTTGGGGGCCGGTCCAGATGACATCGTCTATTCCGGCTTCGGTACCGAAAAGGGTCTCTTCGCCGCTATCGGTGTCGAGGGTCACTACCAGGCCGGGCAGGTCGAGGCCGCAATAGTACAAAAAGCTGCTGTCCTGGCGGAAGGGGTAGGTGTTGTGGGTATAGTTCATCGGGCTTTCGCTGTTGCCGACCAAAAGGATAAGGCCCGATTTGACTTTTTTCAGGAGTTCCGCTCTTCGGGTGCTATAGGTATCGGTTGAAAACATGTGGTTTGGATATGTGTTTGCAAAACGGTGAAATTAGGAAAAAATGGGTATTCCCGATAATATTGGCCGGGTATTGGTATTTTATTTTTTGTGAAATACTACCTTTGGCAAAATACTGTTTTTGAATTCCCTAATTCTCATGGCATTTTCATCCACTCCCATACCCGGATTGTTGATTTTCGAGCCCAGGATATGGACCGACGACCGCGGCTATTTTTACGAAAGTTACAACGCCAATACCTACTCTGCGGCTGGTATTGAAGCGATTTTTGTTCAGGACAACGAATCGAAGTCTTCCCAGGGTGTTTTGCGAGGCCTGCATTACCAGATGGGTGAATTTGCACAAGCCAAACTGGTGCGGGTGGCCGAAGGTGTGGTATGGGATGTAGCCGTCGACATCCGGGAGGGTTCTCCTACCTATGGACAGCATTTTGGCATTGAGCTGAGTGCCGACAATAAAAAGCAACTGTTCATACCCAGAGGATTTGCACATGGCTTTGTTGTGTTGAGCGATACGGCAGTGTTTTGTTATAAATGCGATAATTTTTACAAAAAATCCAGCGAAGGCGGTATCCGGTACGACGATCCGACACTCAGCATCGACTGGCATATACCCCCAGGGGAGGTCATCGTTTCCGAAAAAGACCGGGATCTTCCCCCTTTCGGGAAACATGATAAATTTTTCTGACAATCAATTCATTTCTCATGGCAAACATCCTGGTTACGGGTGCCCTCGGTCAGGTGGGGCGCGAATTGCAGTTTTGGGCCAACCAGTACCCACAACACCGCTTCACGTTTACCGATGTGGCAGAGCTCGACATAACCGATGCCGGGGCCGTTGCTCTTTTTTTTGGTGAAAACGACTTCGACTTTTGCCTCAACTGTGCCGCCTATACCGCCGTCGACAAAGCGGAGAACGACGTGGAGTTGGCCACAAAAATCAACGTAAAGGGTGTACAACATTTGGCGAAAGCGGGTGCCCAACACCAGGCCTTTCTGGTCCACCTCTCCACCGACTACGTCTACCACAACCAACAAAATACTCCCTTCAAAGAAGGCGACCCCACCAATCCGCAAGGCGTCTATGCCGCTACCAAGTTGGCTGGCGACCGGGCAGCCCTCGAAGTCCACCCCGCTACGATGATCGTCCGCACTTCCTGGGTGTATTCTTCCTTTGGTCACAATTTTGTAAAAACAATGTTACGTCTGGGCCGGGAAAGAGACCAATTCAACGTGGTATTCGACCAGATAGGCACCCCTACTTATGCTCGTGACCTTGCAAAAGCATTGTTGGAAGCGGTTGGAAAAATTGAATCCGGTGCGGTTTCCCGAAAGGAGGCCAGCGGTGTGTTCCACTTCAGCAATGAGGGAGTTAGCAGTTGGTACGATTTTGCGAAAGCGATCTTTCAAATTTCCAACACGACTTGCACGGTACACCCCATTGAAACCGCCAACTATCCCACCCCCGCCAAACGCCCCCCCTTTTCGGTGCTGAACAAGGGGAAGATCAAACAGACGTTCGGGCTGGAGATACCGCACTGGCACGAGGCATTGGAGCGCTGCCTGATGGCATTGGGTAATGCAAAAGACGAAAGTTGAACAATAGTTGAAAATTCTGGTTGGAATATGTGGTAGTTTTACCTTGATCGGTATCGGAGCGGGCTGTAGGCCCGCTATCTTTGTAGTTAAAATACAAGCCTGACATTTCCGGGCCATCGGTCCGGTAGCTAAACATTAACAGGCCCAAAAAATGGAGTCAGATAGATAGCGTATCTATCTGGTGCCCGTCTGGCCAGACGGACAGGCTAGACCTCCAGAGCGGCACCCTCATCAACACATTAAAAAGATGTGAGTAAACCACACCTGCCGGTCAATGTCGTTAAGTTAGGTTTATTTTTATATATAACTAACTGAAAAAATTATGTTCGCGAGATCTCTCTGAGATTGTGCGTTTAATTATTGTAGCCTCTGGCTACATTTTTCAACGAGTTATACATATAAAAAATGCAATCTTAATGACATTGACCTGCCGGTGGGCAGGTGTGCAACCGCGATGCATTATTCATTTGAGTCAGGCTAATAAATTAGCCGACTACATAAAACCTACACCATGAAGCAAGCCTCCAATTACCTCCAAAACATCAGAGCTCTGTTCCGCTACTACAAGTCGCTGGGCGACGGCGCCCTGGCCCAACTCGACGAAAGTGAAGTGACCTACAAACCCGACGCCAGCTCCAATAGCATATCCATCATCGTAAAGCACCTTTCGGGAAATATGCTTTCGCGGTGGACCAATTTCCTCACCGAAGACGGGGAAAAGCCCTGGCGCAACCGGGAAGAGGAATTTACAGCAACCATCCACACCAAAGCCGATCTCCTCGCCACCTGGGAGAAGGGCTGGGCCTGCCTTTTCGATGCCATCGACCCCCTGACTTCCGACGACCTCGACCGAATAGCCTACATCCGCAACGAGGGGCACTCCGTGGTAGAAGCCCTCAACCGCCAACTGGGTCACTACAGTTACCACATAGGGCAGATCGTCTACCTTGTAAAATATTTAAAATCAGCGGATTGGAAGTCGCTCTCCATCCCCAAAGGCGGATCGGAGGCATTCAACCAGCAAAAGTTTGGGCAGCAAAAAAGTCGTAAAAACTTTATTTAGGCCGAATTATAACATATATCCGCCTCTTTCGTAGTAACTTTATACCGTAAAAGCTACTAATCCGTTATATTTACAATTGAATTTTCAACAGCTACATTTTAAAATATGGCTATGTATTTACGAATCATCCCCGTACTGATCGGCTTTCTATGCCTTCTCAACAATAGTTTTGCAACCCACAACCGGGCCGGCGAGATCACTTACCGGCAGATCGGCAACCTGCAGATAGAAGCCACCGTCACGACCTATACCAGGGCCAGCAGCATCCAGGCCGACCGCGATACGGTGACCGTCTGCTGGGGTGATGGCATCTGTGAGCAAGTGCCCCGCTCCAATGGCAATGGCGACCCACTGCCCAACGACACTAAGGTCAATTACTATACTGCCATCCATACCTACCCCACCTTTGCCAGATTTACCATCTCGATGACCGACCCCAACCGCAACGCAGGCATTTGCAATGTAAACGTTCCAGGCCCTTCTGACAACGTACCCTTTCACCTTGAGACGACGGTTACCCTCGTCAGCCCCGCAAACGACGGGGAAAACAATTCGCCTACCCTCCTCTACGCACCCGTCGATGTAGGCTGTGTGGGCCAACCATTCACCCACAACCCGGGTGCTTTCGACATAGATGACGACAGCTTGGCGTTCCACCTCATCATACCCATGCAAGCCATCGATAGCCAGGTGCCGGGTTATCTTTTTCCGAATTTGTACCCCTCTGCCAGCCCGGATAACACCATCAGCCTCAACCCCACTACAGGAGAATTTACCTGGATAACCCCACAAGCTGCTTGCGAATACAACATCGCTTTTTACATCATTTCCTATCGCGACGGCCAGCCCCTCGACACGATGATCCGCGATATGCAGATCCTGATCCTGGAATGCGACAACCAACCCCCTGAAATAGAAACGATCGAAGAAATTTGCGTCGTCGCCGGCGAAACGGTCTCCTTTGACGTAACCGCCACCGCCCCCCTGTCGGAGCCCGACCAATTGGTGACGCTGACAGCCGTAGGCGCTCCCCTCCAGATGAACAACAGCCCTGCTACATTCCCCAATGCCACCAGCTTTCAGCCACAGCCACTCACCCGTACCTTTACCTGGAATACCAATTGCCAGCACATCGCCAACCAGTATTACACCGTCGTTTTTAGGGCAACCGACAATTTTCCAGTCGTATCCCAATCCGACACTTCCTATTTGTCGGCCGTCAAAACGGTGCGCATCAAAGTGGTGGGCCCGCCCCCGGAAGATGTACTGGCCATTGCAGGGTCGGGGCAGGTGGAAGTGAGTTGGGAAAATCCATATAGTTGTGAAACGGCGGAAAACTACTTCCAGGGGTTCACCGTTTGGCGACGACAAGGTAGCAACCTCTTTCCCATAGACACCTGCGAAACGGGCCTCGAAGGCAGAGGATACACTAAAATCACCCCCTTCCCCATCCAGGAAATCGTAGACGACCGCTACTACTTCCTCGATACGGAAGTGGAGCGAGGCCGCACTTATTGCTACCGAATACTGGCCGAGTTTGCCCGGCAAACCAACGTCATTCCCCCCTCTTTGTACAACCAGGTGTCGAGCATTCCTTCCGAGGAATTTTGTGTGCAACTGAGTCGCGACATCCCACTCATCACCAACGTAAGCGTATTCTCTACGGACCAAGATACAGGCCGTGTACGCGTTGTTTGGACAAAACCGGTAGTGGAAGACCTCGACACCCTCGTCAACCCCGGCCCCTACACCTATGAGGTATTGCGGGCAGAGGGATTCTCTAACGGCAATTTTCAACCCATTGGCCTGACGTACACCAGCGAGTGGTTCGCCACCGCCAACGACACTTCTTTTTACGACCCCGACCTCAACACGGAAGGCACCCCATACAGTTATCAAGTAGCCTTTTACATCGAAGGAGACTACGATGGCGGCCGCGACCCCTTTGGCACCACCAATAGTGCCTCTTCGCCCTGGCTGTCCATCGCCTCTACCGACGAGACCAACAACCTCTCCTGGGAAGCCGATGTGCCCTGGGATAATTATCAGCACATCGTATATATTTTTAACAATAATACCTTGGACTGGGACTCTATCGCCACCACGACGGAGCCAGCCTACTCACACACTGGTCTGGTAAACGGACAGAAGTACTGTTACAGGGTGCTGACCATCGGTTCATACGGCATTGAAGGGATAAAAGAACCCCTGCTGAACTATTCCCAAAGAAATTGTGGAATCCCACTGGATACCATCCCGCCCTGTCCGCCACAACTGGAAGTACAAGACCTCTGCGCCACTGCCGGCAACCTGACCCCGGGAGACCAGTTCATCAACGATTTGACCTGGATCAACCCCGAGGACATATGTGCGGAGACCGATGACGTGGTGGGTTATAATGTGTATTTCACCCCCATTCAGGGCGGTGATTTTCAGCTGATAGCATCAATCGAACATTTCAACGAAACCACCCTCCAGCACAAACCCGACTTTGGGATCGCCGGCTGCTACGCTGTAACGGCAGTTGATTCGTTTTTCAACGAAAGTGCTTACAGCAACATCGTTTGCATCGACAACTGCCCCATCTACGAACTACCCAATGTATTCACCCCCAATGGCGACGGGGCCAACGAGCTGTTCATCCCCTTCCCCTATCGCTTTGTCGACCGGATCGACATGCAGATATTCAACCGGTGGGGACAACTGGTTTATGAAACAAACAACCCCGACATCTCCTGGAACGGCACCAACCTTTCGGGAAACAACCTTTCGGAAGGAACGTATTTTTACGTCTGCCGGGTCTTTGAAGCACGCCTGAGTGGTACCCAGCAAAGAGAGGACATACTGCGGGGATACATCGAACTGATCCGGTGAGGAGGGATGGGATAAAAGGGTTCTCTTACAAATCTTGTTGAAAACTAAATTCCTCCTTGGCGCACCCTCAATCCCTGAAGGGAAGTCCACCCTCTTTCCCCGGAGGAATGGGGGCGAACTTTCCCTTTAGGGCCAGGGCGCGGGACGAGGAAATCACAAGAATTGTCAAAGAGTCAAAAAAATAACAAGAGTGCGTGACATTCCTGCCGACCGGCAGGCGGGTTAGCGGAGTCTCTCGCCACAAAGGCTCAAAGAGCCACACAAAGAATTTCTTTGTGAATCTTTGTGTCCCCGTCTGGCCGCCGGACAGGTTCATGTCTTTGTGGTAAATGCCGCAGCGATTCTCGCCTGGCGGCCAGACAGGTTTGTCACACACTCAAATAACAATAAATCAACAAAAATAAATGTTTACCGGCATTATAGAAACTACCGGCCGGGTAGAGGCCATAGAACGATCGGGCAGCAACCGGATCTACACCATTGCTTCTGACATAGCGGGCGAGCTGAAAATCGACCAAAGCGTTTGTCACGACGGCGTTTGTCTCACTGTTGTCGAAACCGGCCAGCAGACCCACAAAGTTACCGCCATTGAGGAGACCCTCCTGAAGTCGAATCTGAACAACTGGAATGTGGGCACCCTCATCAACCTGGAGCGGGCCATGATGCCCAGCGCCCGCCTCGACGGACACATCGTACAGGGCCATGTCGACATCACAGCCGCCTGCCACGACATAGAGGAACGATCGGGCAGTTGGTATTTTACCTTTCGCTACTTGCCCACTGCCGAACACCTGCTCGTCAATAAGGGATCGGTGTGCATCAACGGCGTCAGTCTTACCGTAGTCGACCCGGTCGATGACCTCTTCCAGGTGGCGATCATTCCCTATACTTTTGAACACACCAATTTTAAGTCATTGGCGAAGGGCGACCTGGTTAATATCGAGTTCGATGTAATCGGGAAATACGTGGCGCGGCATTTGGCTTTTTTTCGGAAGGGGGTGGGGGTGTAGGGGGTGGGATTGATCTATTCTATATTTTTAAAAGCTCTGGTTTCCTCCTTTTTCTTGCACGATTTCTTCAGCGTGCGTAACGTACCTACCTGATAGCCGTCGCGATTCGTATCAGTAGCAGTAAGGGAAATCAGGTCGGCAGGTTTGCAACCTGCGGTGCCTATCACAACCCGCGAAAGCCTGCCCCGGACTTGATTCGAGGGACTACGTTACCACTTTTCCTTCACGAGCACCATACAGGCGATAGTCCCTGTCGGTTGGCAAGCGGGGCTGCTTGGGTAGGCCACGAAAGGCTATGGCCGGTCGTTAAATGAACCCAAACCAAAAAAAACGGCCACCAACGAAAAGTCGGCAGCCGTAATTAATTTATCAATTCACGGTTTGGTGAAAACCGATACTACTCAAAATTTCCCTCCAGCTCTTCCACTTCCTCTACCTCTTCCAACTGCGCCATCCGGGCTCTGTTGGCTTCGTACACTTCGCGGTCGCTGACTGCCAGGCGGGTGTACTTTCGGCGGCCGGTACCGGCGGGGATCCGCTTGCCTACGATCACATTTTCTTTCAGTCCGAGGAGGAAGTCCTGCTTGGCAGCGATGGCGGCGCTGCTCAGCACTTTGGTCGTCTCCTGGAAGGAGGCAGCGGATATCCAACTGGACGTACCCAACGACGAGCGGGTGATCCCCTGAAGGATCGGGCTGGAGGTGGCGGCAATGGCATCGCGATACGTCACCGGTTTTTTATCGTTGCGCTTGAGGTAAGAGTTTTCTTCCCGCAACTGGCGCAACGTCACCAACTGCCCCGGCTTCAACTTGGAGGATTCGCCACCGTCTTCGACAAACTTCTTATCGTATATCCACTCATTCTGCTCGAGGAAGTCGTATTTTTCGACGGCCTCGCCTTCCAGGAAGTGGGTGTCGCCGGCGTCTTCTATCTGTACCCGCCGCATCATCTGGCGGACGATCACCTCGATGTGTTTGTCGTTGATGTTGATGCCTTGAGAGCGGTATACTTCCTGGACGCCGTTCACCAGGTACGACTGTACCGCAAAGGGGCCCTTGATGTTGAGGATGTCTCTGGGAGCAATGGCCCCATCAGAAAGCGGCATACCGGCACGCACAAAGTCGCCTTGCTGCACGAGGATGTGCTTGGACAAACCGATCAGGTATTTCCGCACCTGCCCCGTCTTTTCATCGGTTACAAACACTTCGCGGTTACCCCTTTTGATCTTTCCAAACGACACCACCCCATCAATTTCGGAGGGGGTAGCCGGGTTGGAGGTATTACGCGCCTCAAACAGCTCGGTCACCCTGGGAAGACCACCGGTGATGTCCTGGATCTTACCCAGTGACCGCGGTATCTTCACTATTTTTTGTCCGGCCTTCACGATGGCTCCATCTTCAATGGAAATGTAGGAGCCCACCGGCAGGTTGTAGCTGTTGAGTTCTTCGCCATCTTTACTCAATATGCGGATCGTTGGGATCATCCGTTTGTTCTTGCTTTCCACAATGACTTTTTCGACATAACCGGTCTGGTCGTCTTTTTCCACCCGGTAGGTAACGCCTTCTTCGACCGATTCAAACTGGGCCATACCCGCATGCTCGGATACGATGACGGCGTTGAAGGGATCCCATTCGCATACGACGTCTCCTTTTTTCACCTTGGCCTTGTTCTTAAAGTTGAGCGTGGAGCCATAGGGAATGTGATTGGACGACAACACCTTATTGTTGGAAGCATCTATGATGCGGATCTCTCCGGCCCGCGACAGCACTACCTGAATCGTGTTGCCCTGGTCGTCGACAGAAGAGGTGACGCGAATGCCGTCAAACTCCAGCACACCGTCCGTTTTGGCGACAAACTGGTTTTCCTGTTTGCTCACCGCAGCGATCCCCCCTACGTGGAAGGTACGTAAGGTCAACTGGGTACCCGGTTCGCCAATTGACTGAGCCGCGATGATTCCTACGGCGTCGCCTTGTTCGGCAATGCGGCCGGTGGCCAGGTTTTTACCATAGCATTTGGTGCAAACCCCCCGCTTGGTTTCGCAGGTGAGTACCGACCGAATGGTCACCACCTCTATGTCGGCATTGTCGATGAATTTTGCTTTTTTCTCATCGATGTAGTCACCGGCAGCCAGAATGACCTCTTCGGTTTCTGGATGGTGAATGTCGTGCAAGGTGAACCGTCCTTTTATCCGGTCGGCCAGATTTTGAATAACTTTTTCATTGTCTTTTAAGGCCGTGGTTTCAATGCCCCGCAGGGTATCGCAGTCTTCTTCGATGATGACCACATCCTGGGAAACGTCGACCAATCGGCGGGTCAGATAGCCCGCATCGGCCGTCTTCAAAGCCGTATCGGCCAAACCTTTTCGGGCACCGTGGGTAGAGATGAAGTATTCCAGTACGGAGAGCCCTTCCAGGAAATTGGACAGAATCGGGTTTTCGATGATCGCCCCACCGGTGTCGCCCGACTTTCGCGGCTTGGCCATCAGCCCACGAAGTCCGCACAACTGCTTGATCTGTTGTTTGGAACCACGGGCCCCACTGTCCAACATCATGTACACGGAATTGAATCCTTGCTTATGCTGGGCCAGTTCTTTGAGTAGCCCGTCGGTGATGCGGTTATCCGCAAATGTCCATTTATCGATGATCTGGTTGTAACGTTCATTGTTGGTGATGAGCCCCATGTTGTAGTTGTCCCACACCTCATCCACTTCCGCCTGTGCCACTTCCAGGGTTTTATCTTTCACACTGGATTTTATCAGATCACCCAGGTTGAACGACAGCCCTCCTTTAAACGACCAGTAAAAGCCCATCTCCTTGATCTCGTCGAGCATGGCAGCGGTCACTTCAAAGTTGGTTAGGAACAGGATGTCGTTGATCACCTGCTTGAGGTTCTTCTTGGTGAGGAGTTTATTGACATAGGGCACATTGTCAGGAACGGCCTGGTTGAAAATGACCCGACCTACGGTGGTCTCCACCCGTTCGCGGACAGGGTTGCGATCTTCGTCGAAGGAATCAACCCGCACCTTGATGCAGGCATGCAGATCAACTTTGTCTTCGTTGTAGGCGATCAGCACTTCCTCTGGCGAGTAAAAGATGCTGTCCTCTCCCCGCACCTTGTTGTCTTTGGTACTTTTGCGCTCTTTGGTCAGGTAGTACAGTCCCAGTACCATATCCTGCGAGGGCAGGGTAATGGGCGACCCATCCTGTGGGTTGAGCATATTGTGGGAAGCGAGCATCAGCACCTGCGCTTCGAGGATGGCGGCATGGCTGAGCGGTACGTGTACGGCCATTTGGTCGCCGTCGAAGTCGGCGTTGAACGCACCACAAACCAGCGGGTGCAGTTGAATGGCCTTGCCTTCCACCAGTACGGGCTGGAATGCCTGTATCGACAACCGGTGGAGCGTAGGTGCGCGGTTGAGCAATACCGGATGCCCTTTGAGAATATTTTCGAGTATTTCCCAGATGACGGGGTCTTTCCGGTCGACCAGTTTTTTAGCCGACTTCACCGTTTTGACGATGCCCCGTTCTATAAGTTTGCGAATGACAAAAGGTTTGAACAGTTCGGAGGCCATTCCTTTGGGAATACCACATTCGTGTAAATTTAATGTTGGACCAACCACAATGACCGAACGCCCGGAGTAGTCGACCCGCTTACCCAAGAGGTTTTGGCGGAAACGCCCTTGCTTCCCTTTGAGAATATCGCTGAGCGACTTGAGGGCCCGGCCTCCTTCGGCCTTGACGGCGTTGGATTTGCGGGAATTGTCGAACAGGGAGTCCACAGCCTCCTGCAACATCCGTTTTTCATTTCGAAGGATGACCTCAGGAGCTTTGATTTCCAGTAGACGCTTGAGGCGGTTGTTGCGAATGATGACCCGGCGATACAGATCGTTGAGGTCGGAGCTGGCAAAACGGCCCCCATCCAGCGGCACGAGCGGGCGCAGTTCGGGCGGCACCACCGGCAGGTATTGGATGATGGCCCACTCGGGGCGGTTTTCCATGCGGGATTGGCCGTCGCGGAATGATTCGACTACGCGGAGTCTTTTCAATGCTTCCGATTTGCGTTGCTGCGACGTTTCGGTAGCGGCCTGGTGCCGGAGTTGATACGAAAGATCGTCCAGCTTCAGACGCATCAACATAACTCTTACGGCATCGGCCCCCATCATGGCGATGAATTTGTTGGGGTCATCGTCGTCCAGTTGTTGATTTTCTTTGGGCAGCGATTCCAGGTGTTCGAGGTATTCTTCTTCTGTCAGCAGGTCAAGTCTGTTGACGGTTCCTTCCAACATACCTGGAGCGACCACCACATACCGCTCGTAATAAATGATGGCTTCCAGTTTTTTGGACGAAAGTCCGAGCAGGTAACCGATCTTATTGGGCAGCGATTTGAAAAACCAGATGTGTACCACTGGCACCACCAGTTTGATGTGGCCCATGCGCTCACGGCGCACCTTTTTCTCGGTCACTTCCACGCCACAGCGATCACAGACGATCCCTTTGTACCGGATTCTTTTATATTTTCCGCAATAGCATTCGTAATCTTTTACGGGGCCGAATATTCGTTCGCAAAACAGGCCATCGCGTTCGGGCTTGTACGACCGGTAATTGATGGTTTCCGGTTTGAGTACTTCGCCGTAGGATCGCTCCAGAATGTCGTCGGGTGAGGACAAACTGATGGTTATGCAATCGAATTGTTTTTGCGGAGGAAGTTGTTTTTGATTATTTTTAAAAGACATATATCAACATTTAAAAATCTGTCAAAATAATTTACGGGGTTTTTACAACAATGCTTTCCCGGCCATTTAGTCAAACTTAATGTCAAGTGCCAGGCCACGCAGTTCGTGTACCAGTACATTGAACGATTCGGGGATATTGGGTTCAGGCAAATTGTCGCCTTTTACGATGGCTTCGTAGGCTTTGGCCCGCCCCAGGATGTCGTCCGATTTTATGGTCAGCAGTTCCTGGAGGATGTTGGATGCACCAAATGCTTCCAAAGCCCATACCTCCATTTCACCGAAGCGCTGCCCACCAAACTGGGCTTTACCTCCCAGGGGTTGCTGCGTGATCAGCGAGTACGGCCCGATGGAACGGGAGTGCATTTTATCATCCACCATGTGCGACAATTTCAACATGTAGATGACCCCAACGGTTGCCTGCTGATGGAAGCGGTCGCCAGTTTCGCCGTCGTACAGATAGGCTTGTCCGAGGCTGGGCAGCTCTGCTTTCTGAATGTATTCTTCGATCTCATCCGACTTGGCACCGTCAAAAATCGGGGTGCTGAATTTCATGCCCAATCGCTCACCTGCCCACCCCAGCACGGTTTCAAATATCTGCCCGAGATTCATACGGGAGGGTACGCCCAGTGGGTTGAGTACAATGTCGACCGGTGTGCCATCTTCTAGGAATGGCATGTCTTCCTGACGTACAATTCTGGATACGATGCCCTTGTTTCCGTGTCGGCCGGCCAGTTTATCCCCCACTTTGAGTTTTCGCTTTTTAGCGAGGTAGACTTTGGCCAGTTTGAGGACGCCGGCGGGCAGTTCATCTCCGATACTGATGTTGAATTTTTCGCGCTTGTAGCGGCCGATCTCTTCGTTGAGCTTTATGCTGTAATTGTGGAGCAGACGACCTACCAGGTTGTTGGTGTGCTCGTCGTCGGTCCAGTTGCTGTAGTCGATGGTGGCGTAATCCAGTTTTTTCAGGATGGGCGTTGAGAACTTGGTTCCTTTAGCCACGAGGTCTTCGTTGTAGATGCTTTTCACACCCTGGGAGACCTTTCCTTTTACGAGTCGCTGGAGTTTGTCGATGAGGATGGTTCTCAATTCGTTGACAGCGACGGCGTGCTGATCGTCCTGTTTGACCAGCAGGTCTTTTTCCTGGGCTTTTTGCTGCTTGTCTTTTTTGGCCCGGGCAAATAATTGCTTGTCGATGATGATCCCCTTGGTAGAAGGAGGCGCTTTGAGGGATGCGTCTTTTACATCGCCGGCTTTATCGCCGAAAATAGCCCGCAGCAGTTTTTCTTCCGGAGTAGGATCAGACTCCCCTTTTGGGGTGATCTTCCCGATGAGGATGTCGCCTTCTTTGATCCAGGCCCCTACGCGGATGATGCCGTTTTCGTCGAGATCTTTGGTGGCATCTTCACTTACGTTGGGGATGTCGTTGGTCAGTTCTTCTTCTCCCAGTTTGGTATCCCGCACATCCATCTCGAAGTGTTCGATGTGGAGGGAGGTAAAAATGTCTTCCCGCACTACGCGCTCCGACACCACGATGGCATCCTCAAAGTTGTAACCTTTCCAAGGCATGAAGGCCACTTTCAGGTTTTGGCCCAAAGCCAGCTCTCCTTTTTCGGTGGCATAGCCGTCGCAGAGGATGGAGCCCTTCGACACCCGGTCGCCTTTTTTGACGATGGGTTTGAGGTTGATGCAAGTACCTTGGTTGGTTCTGACGAATTTGGTCAGGCTGTAGGTTCGTTTGTTGTCTTCAAAGGATACCAGTTGGTCTTCTTCCGTTCGGTCGTAACGGATCACGATTTCGTTGGCATCGACGTATTCCACGACGCCGTCGCCTTCGGCGTTGATCAGCATCCGGGAATCTTCTGCTACTTTGGCTTCGAGCCCCGTTCCGACGATGGGCGAGGAGGGACGAATAAGTGGTACGGCCTGGCGCTGCATGTTGGATCCCATCAGGGCGCGGTTGGCATCGTCGTTTTCCAGGAATGGAATGAGGGATGCCGACACGCCGACGATCTGGTTGGGCGCCACGTCCATATATTCGATTTCTTTGGGAGCCAGTACGGGGAAGTCGCCATGTTCGCGGCATTTGATCCGCTCCGATTGAAAGACGCCTTTGTTGTTGAGCGGGGCGTTGGCCTGTGCAATTTTTTTGAAGTCTTCTCCTTCTGCGGAGAGGTAGCGGGCGTCGCCTTTCACATCCACTTTTCCGTTTTTGACCACTCGGTAGGGCGTTTCAAGAAAGCCCATTTTATTGATCTTGGCGTGAACGCAAAGGGTAGAGATCAAGCCGATGTTGGGTCCTTCCGGCGTTTCGATGGTACAGAGTCGTCCGTAGTGGGAGTAGTGTACGTCGCGCACCTCAAAGCCGGCTCTTTCTCTGGACAGACCACCGGGTCCCAGTGCGGAGATTCGCCTTTTATGGGTGATTTCCGAAAGGGGGTTGGTCTGATCGAGGAATTGAGAAAGCTGGCTGGTGCCAAAAAAGGAGTTGATGACCGACGACAGCGTTCGGGCGTTGATCAGGTCGATGGGAGTAAACACCTCGTTGTCGCGTACGTTCATCCGTTCGCGGATGGTACGGGCCATGCGGGCCAGGCCGACGCCAAACTGGGCGTAGAGCTGTTCTCCAACAGAGCGCACACGGCGGTTGCTCAGGTGATCGATGTCGTCAATTTCCGCTTTCTGGTTCATCAGTCGCACCAGATAGGTGACGATGAGGATGATGTCTTCTTTAGTGAGTACCAACACATCCATAGAGACATCGTGCTGGAGTTTTCGATTTATTTTGTAGCGGCCCACTTCTCCGAGGTTGTACCGTTTGTCGGAGAAGAACAGTTTGTCGATGATGCCGCGGGCGGTTTCTTCATCGGGCGGATCGGTACCTCTGAGTTGTTTGTAGATGTATTGTACGGCCTCCATTTCCGACGAGGAGGGGTCCTTTTGGAGGGTATTGTAAATGATGGAATAGTCTTCGTCGATGTCTTCGCGTTGGAGGATGACGGTTTCCGTTTCCGCATCGATGATGAGGGAGATGTTGTCTTCGGTGAGCTCGACGTCGCGTTCGAGGATGATCTCATTCCGTTCGATGGTAACGACTTCTCCGGTATCTTCGTCGACAAAGTCTTCTGTCCATTTGCGGAGCACCCTTGCTGCAAGTTTACGACCGATGGCTTTTTTGAGATCGGCTTTTTTGGAAGGGATCTCTTCGGCCAGTCCAAAGAGGTTGAGGATCGACTTGTCGGAGTCGAAGCCGATGGCTCGCAAGAGCGTGGTGACCGGGAATTTTTTCTTGCGGTCGATGTAGGCGTACATCACCGTGTTGATGTCGGTGGCAAATTCCATCCAGGCTCCTTTAAAGGGTATGACCCTGGCGGAGTATATTTTGGTGCCGTTGGGGTGGAAATTTTGTCCAAAGAAAACGCCGGGAGAGCGGTGCAATTGAGAGACGATGACTCTTTCGGCTCCGTTGACGACAAAGGTACCTTTGGGCGTCATGTACGGAATATTTCCAAGGAATACGTCCTGGACAATGGTTTCAAAATCGACGTGTTCTTCGTCGTTGCACGACAGGCGCAGCTTCGCTTTGAGGGGGACGCTGTGTGTCAGCCCCCGTTGCATACATTCGCGAATGGTGTATCGGGGGGGATCGACGAAATAGTCGAGGAATTCCAGGACGAAGATGTTTCGGGCATCCGTTATGGGAAAGTTTTCCTGAAAAACGCGGTACAATCCTTCGAGGGTTCTGTTTTCGGGAGTAGTTTCCAGTTGGAAGAATTCCTTAAAGGACTTCAGTTGGATTTCCAACAGGTCGGGATAAGCGGAGCCCAGCTTTATTTTACCGAAGTTGATTCGTTTAGCGGCTGCGCTGTTTGAGTTTTTAGATGCCATGTAGTATAGTTTAGAAAGTTCTGTTGACTATCACCAGAAGAGGAAAAGCAGATACAACGCTGGCTGAGAGGGTAAAAGTTCCAGTGCGATGTATTGCTGATGGTTGCATCAAGAGAACCGAATGTTTTTCACCAAAAGAATTAAATAACAGCTATTAAGTAATAAGGTTGGTAATCGCTTAATTCGTCTCCATAGAAATGACGACGATAGGCCTAGCCAATTTTTCAATTGACTAAGCCTCTCATCATAGTTTCAGAACAGGGAGCAAAAGGTCATAAAAAGCTAATGGTGGATGAAGAAGAAATTGAGAGCGGGTGCGTGGTGAGCACTACTTCAATTCCACTTCAGCCCCAACAGCTTCCAGAGCAGCTTTTACTTTTTCTGCTTCTTCTTTGTTGACAGCCTCTTTGATGGTACCGGGGGCGCCATCAACCAGTTCTTTTGCTTCTTTAAGTCCTAAACCAAGTAAATTTTTGACTTCTTTTACTACTTTGAGCTTGCTTGCGCCGGCAGAATTCAGAACCACGTCGAATTCTGTTTTTTCGGCGGCGGCACCATCTCCACCTCCTGCGGCCGGGCCGGCAGCTACTGCTACTGCGGCGGCAGCGGGCTCAATGCCGTGCTCTTCTTTCAGTATATTGGCCAATTCCTGTACCTCTTTGACGGTGAGGTTGACGAGTTGGTCTGCGAATGATTTTACATCTGCCATTTGAACAGTTTTTTTTTGGATTTGCTAATAAATATTATATCGTGCGATCTTGGAAGCCGTGTTTGTTGTTTGTCTATTCCGATTCGGGTGTTCTTTCCTCCAACGTTTTCAGTAGGTTGGCCAGGGTACTTCCACTGGATTGGAGTGCGCTGATAACATTTCTGGCAGGAGATTGCAACAAGGCAATTACTTCGCCTATCAGGTCTTCTTTTGACTTGAGGCTGGCCAGGTTTTCCAGCTTATCGTCTCCTGTAAAGATGTCCGACTGAATGTATGCCGCTTTGAGAATGGGCCGTTCGCCACCTCCTTCGCGGAATTCTTTGATGACTTTTGCCGGCAGGTTGGCCGTTTGAGCAAACATCAGAGCGGTTGGTCCTTTGAAGGAATCGAAAATGTCTTTGTATCCCTTTTCTTCAGGGGCAGCTTCAAGTGCTTTGATGGCGAGGGTATTTTTCACCACTTTCATCTCCACTCCTTTCTCGAAGCACATGCGCCGTAGCTGCGACACCTGCTCAACCGTCATGGTAGAGGAGTCAGCCAGGTAAAAAAATTCGCTGTTGCTGAATTTTTCTTTTAATTCCTCAATGGCAGTTGCTTTTTCTGCTCTTGTCATTGTTTTATTTTTTTGTCGATTACTTAATAGACTTGGCGTCCACTTTGATGCCCGGACTCATGGTGCTGGCTACAGTGATGGATTTGACGTAAGTCCCTTTGACGGTAGTCGGTTTCATTTTAAGGAGAGTAGACATGATCTCGTTGGCGTTGTCGGCCAGTTTTTCTGACGAGAAAGAAACCCTCCCCACCGGGGTGTGGATGATTCCGGTTTTGTCTACCCGGAACGATATTTTCCCCTTTTTCACTTCTGCCACTGCTTCCCCTACGTTGGGAGTAACAGTCCCCGTTTTGGGGTTGGGCATCAGGCCACGGGGCCCGAGGGTACGACCTATCTTACCCACTTTGGCCATGACGTTGGGAGTAGCGATGACGACGTCTATATCGGTCCATCCCCCCTGCACTTTCTGGATGTATTCGTCGAGGCCTACGTGGTCGGCTCCGGCAGCTTTCGCTTCTTCTTCCTTGTCGGGAGTACAAAGTACAAGTACCCTTTTGGTTTTGCCGGTGCCATGCGGGAGGGAGACGGTGCCCCGCAGTGCCTGGTCAGCTTTTCTGGGATCGACTCCCAGGCGGACGTGCATATCGACGGAGGCATCAAACCTGGCGGTGTTGACGTCTTTTACCAATGCCATTGCCTCCTCCAGGGTATAGAGTTTTTCGTTGTCTACTTTGGCGTTGGCAGCCTTTCTTTTTTTCGAGATTTTTCCCATTTTAAAAAATTTCAATTTTCAGATTCTTCATCGGCTCCCCACGGCGGTGTACCACTGACGGTGATACCCATACTCCGGGCGGTGCCGGCCACCATTTTCATGCCCGATTCGACGGTGAACGAGTTGAGATCGGGAGTTTTGTTTTCGACGATGGTGCGTATTTGGTCCCAGGTTACGGAACCCACTTTTTGACGATTGGATTCGGGGGAACCCTTTTTCAATTTTGCGGCTTCGAGGAGTTGGACGGCTGCGGGCGGTGTTTTGATGATGAAGCTGAACGACTTATCTTTAAACACCGTAATGACAACGGGCAGCAACTGGCCCCGCCGGTCTTCTGTCTGGGCGTTGAAGCGCTTGCAGAATTCCATGATGTTGACCCCTTTGGCACCCAGTGCGGGGCCTACGGGTGGGGAAGGGTTAGCCGCACCTCCCCGAACTTGCAGTTTGATGAATCCACCTATTTCTTTTGCCATTATTTATTTTTCCGTTTTTTGAACAAAACCGCCTCTACCGTTTTTTTAGGGAAGCATTCGGTTGGCACCGAAACTAAAATCCGGAAGGGAGTTCTAGTTGTTTATTATCCTTCTTTTTACGATTGCTTTTCTACCTGCATAAAGTTGAGCTCTACTTCTGTTCCTCTTCCGAAAATCTTGACAATCACCTTGAGCTTTTTCTTTTCTTCGTTGACTTCCTGGATGTCACCGACAAATTCGTTGAAGGGGCCGTCGATGATCTTGACGGTTTCTCCTACGATGTAGGGTTCGATCATGGCTTCGCCTACTTCCTGCGAATCATCGACAATACCGAGCATCCGGTTGGCTTCGGATTGTTGCATCGGCACGGGATTTTCACGGCCGAGGAAATGGATGACGTTGGGCAGGTTGGCGATGGCCATGGCTACTTCACCAGTGAGTTTGTGCGGAATGGCTTGTATGAGGATGTATCCCGGCAGAATGTTTCTTTCGAGGATCACCTTTTTTCCATTTCTGATCTTGTACACCTTTTCAGAAGGTACCAGTACCTGGGTGACAAAATCTTTCCATCCCGACCGGTCGATCTCAAATTCGATCCGCTCTTTGATCTTTCGTTCTTTTCCGCTGATGACCCGTAGGGAAAACCAGCGCTTGTCGTCATAAGGCATTTCCGCCTCTTCTTGAGTGGAGCCCTCTTCCGTGGCTTGTTCTTCATCTTTGGTTTGTTCCTCATCGGAAGGTTGCTCTTCAGTAGCGGATTGCTCTTCACCAGCGGGTTGTTCTTCTGTTGTGCTTTCAGTTTCGGCGGAAGGGGTTGTTTCTTCGTTTTCTTCAGCTATGGCTACTTCTATTGGTTCTTCCATTGTTTCCGGTGCTTCGGTTTCCGGTGTTTCCGTTTCCGGCATCGGGTTATCTGTGTTATCCATATCGCCCGTTTCGTCTACCTGGCTGGTAACGTCCGGTTTTTCCACCTCATTAGGTTCATCTTCTACTAAGTGGTTGTCTTCTGTCATCGATTTATAGATTTGGCGATTTGGACAAAACGTTATTTTCCAATTCTGCTGCTTCAACGTATTTCCGGGCCTTAATAAATAAGGTCGAGCACGTTTTTGGAAATAGCATCCATGACAAAAACGGCTGCGGCGATCATCAGGGAGGCGACCAGTACGAGGATGGTGCTGCTTTGCAGTTCGGTCCAGGTGGGCCAGGTTACTTTGTTGATCAGCTCGTTGTAGCTTTCTTTAATGTAGAGGGATATTTTTTCCATTTGCTGAAAATTTGCACGGGCAGCAGGACTTGAATCTATCTGGCTTTGCGCCAGCTAGACAGGCCCGCAGCCTGTTTTTTTGCACGGGCAGCAGGACTTGAACCCGCAGCCTACGGTTTTGGAGACCGTCGCTCTACCAGTTGAGCTATGCCCGTTGGTGTTTTTTTGCAGAGTCATTCAAAAAACGAACAAGCCCCGCAAATTGAGAGCGGGGTGGAGGATTGGGCGTACCCACAAACGATTTGCGGGCACGCACATTTCTTCCGGGCACCAAAACCGATGCCTATGTCATTCTAATACTATTCTATAATCTCAGTTACCTGACCGGCACCGACAGTACGTCCACCTTCGCGGATGGCGAATCGGAGACCTTTTTCCATGGCAATGGTGTTGATCAGTTTCACTTCGAGAGCAACGTTGTCGCCGGGCATGACCATTTCCACGCCGTCGGGCAGTGTCACGTCACCGGTTACGTCTGTGGTACGGAAGTAGAACTGTGGTCGATAGCCATTGAAGAAGGGCGTGTGTCGGCCTCCCTCGTCTTTAGACAGTACGTACACCTCGCATTTGAAGTGTTTGTGCGGTTTGACAGAGCCGGGAGCGCAGATGACCATTCCTCTTTTGATCTCTTTTTTATCGATACCACGGAGGAGGATACCGGCGTTGTCGCCAGCTTCACCGCGAGTCAGGATTTTTCTAAACATTTCCACACCAGTGACAGTAGATGTCAGTGGTTTTTCGCCGTCGGCCATCATACCGATGATCTCTACGGGGTTGCCGGTTTCTATGACACCGCGTTCGATACGTCCGGTAGCTACGGTACCCCGTCCGGTGATGGAGAATACGTCTTCAATCGGCATGAGGAAAGGCTGGTCTACCAGGCGGGTGGGTTCTGCGATGTCATTGTCGCATGCTTCCATCAATTCTTTGATTTTAGCCTGGGCAGTGGCATCTCCTTCGAGTGCTTTGAGGGCAGATCCCTGTACAACGCTGGCGTTATCGCCGTCGAATTCGTATTGGCTCAACAGTTCGCGTACTTCCATTTCAACCAATTCGAGCATTTCTTCATCGTCAACCAGGTCGACTTTATTCATAAATACTACGATACCAGGTACCCCGACCTGACGTGCCAACAGGATGTGTTCCCGTGTTTGAGGCATGGGGCCGTCGGTAGCTGCAACAACGAGGATGGCACCGTCCATTTGGGCAGCACCCGTAACCATGTTCTTTACGTAATCCGCGTGACCAGGACAGTCAACGTGGGCGTAGTGGCGGTTGGCGGTTTCGTATTCAACGTGAGCTGTGTTGATGGTAATCCCTCTTTCTTTTTCTTCGGGAGCGGCGTCGATGGAGTCGTAGTCCATTTTAGCAGCCAGGCCATCCTGTGCGAGTACATAGGTGATCGCGGCAGTAAGTGTGGTTTTGCCGTGGTCAACGTGGCCGATCGTTCCGATATTAAGGTGAGGTTTATTTCTTTCAAAGGTTTCCTTAGCCATCGCTTAAAAGATTTTAAAGTATGATGAAATGAAATTGGTGAAATATTTTTTTTTGAGCCAATGAAGGGATTTGAATCTATCTGGCTTAGCGCCAGCTAGACAGGCCCCCGATATTGGTCCCTTGAGCCAATGAAGGGATTTGAATCTATCTGGCTTAGCGCCAGCTAGACAGGCCCCCGATATTGGTCCCTTGAGCCAATGAAGGGATTTGAATCTATCTGGCTTAGCGCCAGCTAGACAGGCCCCCGATATTGGTCCCTTGAGCCAATGAAGGGATTTGAATCTATCTGACTTAGCGCCAGCTAGACAGGCCCCCGATATTGGTCCCTTGAGCCAATGAAGGGATTTGAATCTATCTGACTTAGCGCCAGCTAGACAGGCCCCCGATATTGGTCCCTTGAGCCAATGAAGGGATTTGAACCCCCGACCCCTTCCTTACCATGGAAGTGCTCTACCCCTGAGCTACATTGGCTTACCAAATGATGGAATGAGTGCCTGCCGTACCGGCAGGGACTCATTGACCGTGGAGCGGGCGATGAGACTCGAACCCACGACCCTCAGCTTGGAAGGCTGATGCTCTACCAACTGAGCTACGCCCGCGTTTCATCCGTTTGGATGTTGATGTTACCTGTAAATCTTCAGGTGGTATGGCCGCTGCCTTTGCAGAGGCGCTGTGGGGGTGATAGGACTCGAACCTATTCAGTCATAGACACCAGATTTACAGTCTGGCCCGGCTCTCCAACTCCGGCGCACCCCCAACGAAATTGCCAGTAAGTACAATTAATGGTATAAAGCGGAGCCAGCAGAGGGATTCGAACCCCCGACCCGCTGATTACAAATCAGCTGCTCTGGCCAACTGAGCTATGCTGGCTGATGGAATGTTGATTTTGGCCGCTACTGGCTATTCTTTTGATTATTGCTGCTTGTCAATTCATTTGTGAAGTATGGAAAAGAATGCCTGTTATACCGCTTATGGAGAGGGAGCATCGCCGCCCTGGGAGTAATACGATTTTATGGGCTGATTTTGTTTCAATTCCACCTTCAAAATGGCCTTAAAGAGATCATTTTCTCAAAAGCGATTGCAAAGATACGGTTTTTCGCTGGAAAAACGAAAAAAATTACTCGTTTTTTGCCCTATTCTTTTGATTTTAGGAGCAAAAAAGCCATAGAGTCGTTTCTCCCGGCTTTCTGACCAACAAAAAAACGGCAATATGGGTTCACATTGCCGTTTTTCGATACGCAAAATTCGATGGTTTCAGGCCTGTCGGACGCGTTCTTTATATCTGATTATTTGTCTTTTTAAGCTGGCTACTGCCCGATCGACAGAAAACTCGAAGGTTTTGGCCTGTTCTTTCACCACCAGGACGTTGCCTGGTATCTTGACCTTGATTTCTGCGATTTTATCTCTGATTTGCCCGGAATTCTCCAATTTAAGGGACACGTCCATTCGAATGACATTGTCGAACAGGGATTCCAATTTACTCAATTTCTTTTCGATAAAGTCAATAAGTTTGGCATCGGCCGAAAAATGAACTGCATTGATATGTAATTTCATCTGTCTGGTAAATTTAGGAATTAAACAAATAAGTGATTTCGGGTAAGCGAAGTTGTTAGATCGGTATTTTTACATAGGCAGTGGGTTTTAGAGGTTGAGAATTATTGATTTATAATCTTTGAGTGCGTGACAAACCTGTCTGGCCGCCAGGCGAGAATCGCTGCGGCCTTTGCCACAAAGACACGAACCTGCCTGTCTAGCCCGTCTGGCAGGTTGGAGCCTTTGTGGTGAGAGGCTCCGCTAATATGTCACACACTCATAATCTTTAATCTTTTCGAGCCTTGGGGTGGGCTTGCTCGTATACTTTTTTCAGTTTTTCGATGGAATTGTGGGTGTATATCTGGGTTGCTGAGAGGTTGGCGTGGCCCAGGAGTTCTTTGATGGCGTTGAGGTCGGCGCCATTGTCGGAAAGGTGGGTGGCAAAGGTATGGCGCATGACGTGGGGGCTGCGCTGTTCCAATGTGGTAACCGCCGACAGATGGCGTTTCACCAGGTTGTAAACCAGTTTGGGGTAGAGGGGTGCCCCTTTTTTGGTTAAAAACAAATGGGTTCCTTTCGGGAAATGCTGATTGCGCACTTCCAGATATTGCTTCAGCACCTGGTCTATTTTCTGATTGAGGGGGAGGAGGCGTTCTTTGTTGCCTTTACCCAACACTTTGAGGTAGTTATTTTCAAAAGAAATGTCGTTGACTTTCAATCCGATCAATTCAGAGCGACGCATGCCGGTGGCGTAGAGCAATTCGAGGATGGTCCGATCGCGGCTGCCTTCGTAGCCTTGCCCGAAGTCGACTTTTTCAAAGAGTAGGTCAATTTTATCTTTGTGTACAAACACGGGAAGTTTCCTGCTGCTTTTAGGTGCAATGATCTTCGACATGGGGTTGGTAGTCAGTTGGCCTCTTTTCTTTAGAAATTTGAAATACGTTTTGAGGGAGGATAATTTACGGTTAACGGAACGGGGACTAACCCCCTGCTGCATTAATTGTACCATCCAGGAGCGGATGTGCTGAGGTGTGACTTCTTTTTCAGAAGTGATTTCGTAATTGGATTTTAAAAAATCGGTGAATTGTCCCAGATCGCCTTTATAAGCCGTTAGGGTATGCGGCGAGAATCGTTTCTCAAATTCAAGGTATTGAAAAAAGGTATGGACTATCATTTAATGCTGCTGGCTAATATCCGTTGTGGGTTGACCCGAAAGTACCCAACAAGTTAGCCCTTAGCATGGAAAAATGCAAGCCCAAAAGAGATGAAAAAAACAAAAAAGAAGGGAAAACGATAAATGCGGAGATCAACCACCCTACGACAGCACCGATCGCGGTGGCTGATGGGGTTGGTTTTTTACTGGTTGCCGTATTTTTCCTGCTTGTAGATGGCCTTTAGTACTTCAGTGCGACGTTTGACAGATGGCTTGGTAAAGTGTTTGCGCCGACGCAACTCTTTCAAAATACCTGCCCGCTCAAACTTCCTCTTGTACTTTTTAAGGGCGCGATCAATGGATTCGCTTTCTTTTACATCAATTATTAACATTCAATGACGTTTAGTAGTGCTTTATTAAAAATGTGACAATTTCAAAATGGAACGCAAAGGTATGGCTATTTCGCGATTTTTGCAAGGAATTGCCGTCATTCTTTGTAGTGGCGGAGGCATGTTGTGGTTCATCCTAAATAATCAACTCGGATCGCTATCGGGTCAACAGTTCACTAACTTTTTATAACCCGCTGAAAGTAAGCGTGTTAGCTCGACACGAATTATCACAAATTGCACGAATTTGCCATGTGAAAGCCTCTGGCTTTCAATAATCCCTGCCTGCCGGTCAGGCTAGGTGTGAAATTCCTGCTGGCCGGACAGGCGGGCGCGCAAATCTATCTGGCAGCGCAGCCTGTCCGGCGGCCAGACGGGCTAGACAGGTTCGTGTCAAAAAATTTATGAACCATTGATCGGGTAGAACTACCCATTAAACTAATATCTTGCTCTTTCCATCAATAATCCGCAATTTGCAGGCCTGGTTAAAATCCGAATTAAATGGCCAAAGAAAAAAAAGAAAAGCATTTCGTCAACAAGCCTGTCTACGAAGGGGGCCCCGCTGCGATGAAGAAATTCATTGCTGAAAACAAAAAATTTCCTCCGGAAGCCCTCGAAGCAGGCGTCGAAGGTACCGTAGTAGTGCGCTACACCATCAACCACAAAGGCGTGGTAACCGACGCCAAAGTAATCTCCGGCCCCGGCCACGGATGCAACCAGGAAGCCATCCGCCTGGTGAAACTGCTCCGCTTCAACGTTGCTAAAAACAGAGGGGTGCGGGCCGTTTTCCACAAGACCATCAAAATCCACTTTCGTAAAAATACCCGAAAAGCCCAGCCTACTACCAGCTCCTCCACCAATTCTACCGATAAGACGCCGTTGACCTATCAGTACACCCTCTCTCCTACTTCCAACAGTAAGGAAGAAGAGCCGTCAACACCCGCTAAAAGTTATACGTTTCAAATTCGGCTTCAGCCAAAATCGCAAAATAAAGAGTAGTCGGCTAATTTATTAGCCTGACTCCAATAAACAATAATCACCTCAGCCGCTCCAAATACATCTCAATAGTCTTTCCCAGTCCATAGTACAGCGCATCGCAAACCAGGGCATGGCCGATCGACACCTCCAAAAGCGGTTCGACCTGCTGGGCGTAGTAGCGGAGGTTATCCAGGTTGAGGTCGTGGCCGGCATTGACGCCCAGCCCCAACTCATGGGCCAGTTGGGCACAACGCACATGGGAGGATACGGCGGCGGCCGGGTCGCTTGCATAGCCCTGTGCATAATGACCGGTGTAAAACTCAATGCGGTCGGCTCCTACCTCTTTGGCTCCTTCCACAAATCGCTCTTCGGTGTCGAGAAACAGCGACACCCGAATCCCTTTTGCCTTGAGCTGACCGACGATCTCTTTGAGGTGACTGGCTTGTGCCACGGTATCCCATCCACCGTCGGAGGTGAGGGCATCGGGAGCGTCGGGCACCAGGGTACACTGATGGGGCGGATGGGCCAGCACCATTTCCATAAACCGGGAGATGGGCCGCCCCTCGATGTTGAACTCCGTCGTCACCACCTTTTTGAGCGCCGGTATGTCGGAATACCGGATGTGGCGTTCATCGGGCCGGGGGTGTACGGTGATGCCCTGGGCGCCAAATTTCTCTATGTCCTGGGCCACCTGAAGGAGGTTGGGCAGGTTGCCGCCGCGGGCGTTGCGGATGAGGGCGATCTTGTTGATGTTTACGCTTAGACGAGTCATTGACTATCGAATTTTTATCTTGAATGTTTAGAAGTTCATATGTTGCCATCCCATTAATCACCATAATCCCAGTCTTCCCGCGCCCCCCTTGTCTGAACTGGGATTTGTGGGATGGGGTAGGATGTTTGGGATAAGTCAGGAGTTCAAATGTTACGATCCCATAAATCCCAAATAATCCCAGCCTTCCCGCGTCCCCCTTGTCTGAACTGGGATTTGTGGGATGGGGTAGGATGTTTGGGATAAGTCAGGAGTTCAAATGTTACGATCCCATAAATCCCAAATAATCCCAGCCTTCCCGCGTCCCCCTTGTCTGAACTGGGATTTGTGGGATGAAGAGGATGTTTAGGATAAGTCAGGAGTTCAAATGTTACGATCCTATAAATCCCAAATAATCCCAGTCTTCCCGCGCCCCCCTTGTCTGAACTGGGATTTGTGGGATGAAGAGGATGTTTAGGATAAGTCAGGAGTTCAAATGTTACGATCCTATAAATCCCAAATAATCCCAGCCTTCCCGCGTCCCCCTTGTCTGAACTGGGATTTGTGGGATGGGGTAGGATGTTTGGGATAAGTCAGGAGTTCAAATGTTACGATCCCATAAATCCCAAATAATCCCAGCCTTCCCGCGTCCCCCTTGTCTGAACTGGGATTTGTGGGATGAAGAGGATGTTTAGGATAAGTCAGGAGTTCAAATGTTACGATCCTATAAATCCCAAATAATCCCAGCCTTCCCACGTCCCCCTTGTCTGAACTGGGATTTGTGGGATGGGGTAGGATGTTTGGGATAAGTCAGGAGTTCAAATGTTACGATCCCATAAATCCCAAATAATCCCAGCCTTCCCGCGTCCCCCTTGTCTGAACTGGGATTTGTGGGATGGGGTAGGATGTTTGGGATAAGTCAGGAGTTCAAATGTTACGATCCCATAAATCCCAAATAATCCCAGTCATCCCAGTCATCCCAGTCATCCCAGTTCAGACGGCGCGGCACATGAGTAATAACAGTTTTAACGGCACATCGTTTTGTGGATTCGGTTTTTCATTTTCGACAAAGAAAATTACCTTCGGGCAATGGAACCAAACAATTGGCTGGATGCACCTTCCTCCCCTTCACCATCCCGGCTGGAAGCTCCGGTGGGTATGTCGCTGACGTTTTTGGTATTGATGATCCTGTTTGGGGCGCTGATCGGCTTTGGGATCATCTACGCCCTGGGGCTGTGGTGGGGGATGGACCTGGAGGAGTCATTACTGGGCATACAGAACGATGGCTCGGCGACCGATCGCAATTTCGTTCGATCGACGGTATTGATCAATCATCTGACCATGTTTGTGGTGCCGGGGCTGTTGTTCGCACTGTTTTTTTATGGTCGGCAGTGGGCTGCGTTTTTGCGGCTGAAGGTATGGCCAAAAGCGGACAATGTGTTGGGAGGCGTGGTACTTTTGTTGGTTGCCTTTCCATTTGTGCAGTTTTTGTATTGGTTCAACAGCCGGTACATCCCCCTGCCGGAGTGGGCACGGATGGCAGAAGCCAGTACGGCCGATGCGGTGAGCGGTTTGTTGGTAACCAATGGCGTGATGGAGTTGGTATTCAATGTGGTGGTTATTGCGCTGATACCGGCGTTGGGAGAAGAATTGATCTTTCGGGGTATCATTCAGCGAAAGCTGGGAGAAGCTTTTCGTCGGCCAGCGGTGGCCATTTGGGTAGCGGCTTTTTTATTTAGTGCTTTTCACATGCAGTTTGAGGGCTTTTTGCCGCGGCTGATGCTGGGCGCCCTCTTGGGGTATTTGTACTTTTGGACTAAGAATTTGTGGGTGCCCATTGTCGCCCATTTTATGAACAACTTTGTGCAGATCGTCCTGCAATATTTATTTGCCGAAAGGATCACCGACATTGACATCGAGCAGATAGATGCCGTCCCGCTGTGGCAGTGGTTGATCTCGCTGGGATTGATGCTGGCGGTGGCCCATTGGATGAGAAAATTGAATAATACCCAACAACTATGAGCGGCTTATTGCGCAGAGCGCTTACGGCGCTTATTTTCGTGGCGGTGGTAGTGGCGGGACTGTTTACCGGGCCTTATACCTTTGTCGCATTGTTTGGGCTGGTGGCTGCACTTTGTCTGTGGGAGTTTTTGGGCCTGACCCTGGAAAGAGGCAGTGGCTTTCGCAAAACAGGAGGTTTGGTCGTGGGGATGGCGCCGTACCTGATCGTATCGGTTCATCAAATAGGGTGGATTTCCGGAAGGGGAATCGACCCATTGTCAGTGGGTTTACTGGGCTTGTTGTTGTTATTTTGTATGGCTGTTTACGAGTTGTTTAGCCGGTCGGAGCAGCCCATTGCCAATGTGGCTTTTACGGCTTTGGGGGCCTTATATATTGGCTTACCATTTACGTTGGTATTGCTGCTGGCCTTTCGGCAAACCGGCTTCGATGCGAACCTTATCCTGGGAATGTTGTTGTTAACCTGGGCCAATGATACGGGTGCCTATTTGGTGGGCTCCAGAGTGGGGAAAACACCACTGATGCCGCGGATTTCGCCCAAAAAGACCTGGGAGGGATCTCTGGGTGGCATGGCGATTGGCTTGCTTGTTGCGTATTTGCTTAGTCGCTTTTTCCCGGATTTGACGATGTGGCAGTGGATGGGACTGGGGGTAATTGTGGTGGTTTTCGGCTCCCTGGGCGATCTGGTGGAGTCGATGCTCAAACGCAGCAAAGGCGTTAAAGATACCGGCACGATCCTACCGGGGCACGGCGGTTTTCTCGACCGGTTTGATGCCTTTATATTTATGGTGCCTTTTGCGACAGCTTATTTGATCTTGATTTGCTGATGATCGATTGGCTAATGAGGCGTGTAGCGACAATACCCTTAAACCATTGGTCAGTAAACCTTTTCAAAGAGGAAGACCCTAAAAAATGGGGTTGTTTTAGTGAAAAACGAGCCCTATTTGTCGAAAAAAAAACGTTTGAGTCGGGTAAATGGAGTTGATTTGTAAAGAAAATGTGGCGAATTTGTAAATTTGCCGTTCGGCCGAAACAAGAAAACATGATATTGAAGATTCACAAGGAGGGCTTTAACATACTACTGGCACTGTTGCTGGGGCTGACGGTCATCAACCTGTTGGTCTTTAAGTTCTGGTCTGCACAGGCGTTTTTTATGTCCGAAATCATTTCGGCCGTCCTTTTTATTGCGGTGGTTCAATTTTTCCGCAACCCTCAACGGGAAATACTCATCGCCGGTGATAATTTGATATATGCCCCTGCCGACGGAAAGATCGTAGTGATCGAAGAAACCGACGAGACGGAGTATTTTCAGGATCGGCGCGTGCAGGTGTCCATATTTATGAGTCCGACCAACGTCCACGTCAACCGCAATCCCATCAGCGGTACGATTAATTACTTCAAATACCACCCCGGAAAATACCTCGTCGCCTGGCATCCTAAATCTTCTTCCGAAAATGAACGCACCACCGTCGTCATCGACACGGGGGAGGCAGAAATACTGCTGCGCCAAATAGCAGGCCTGCTGGCCAAACGGATTGTCAACTACGTCGATGTGGGGCAAGAGGTGGAACAGGGAAAAGACATGGGCTTCATCAAATTCGGCTCCAGAGTGGATCTTTTCTTACCGCTCGACGCGGAAATACTCGTCGAAACCGGCCAAAAGGTGAAGGGCAACCGGACGGTGATCGCGCGTTTGCCGAAATCTTCTGTATGAGCATTGATCCATCTTCTCTTCCATTTGTTTTTCCTCAGGAAAGTGCCCGACCAAAATTCAGTCGCTCCCATAGCCAGACCACCACTGCTCCCAACAATATTTTTACAACAGCTCCCCCTACAAAAGGATAGAAGCCGTATTCGAGTGCTTTCCAGCCGCCGTACAGCCAGGTCAACCGCAGCAACCCAAAAGCCATGATGGTGGCCGTACCCAAAGTCATAGCGACTAATGCTTTGGGGAAAGAACGCCGCCAACCCCGGTCGCCGAGCCACCCCACCACCATCGCACCAAATAAAAATCCGATCAAAAAACCGCCGCTTCCTTTTTGAAAGACCTGCCAACCATGCCCGCCCTCTGCGAAAACGGGGAAGCCCAGACCACCCACCAGCAAATATAACATTACAACTACAAAGGCTCGTTTTATTCCAAACAACATCCCCGCTACCAGCACCGCAAAGGTTTGCCCGGTAACGGGGATCCGCAATTCGTTCCAGTCGAGCTGAAAAGACAATTGTGCAAAACCGGCAATGAAGGCTACACCAGCCAATATGCCAACAAGCTGCACCCCTACCTCGAAAGGTCTATGATTGGATTGGCTTTTAGTCCGCACCCAGCCGGAGGAGTTGGTCGATGTCGATGCGGCTGCGCACCCTTTCCATTTCGTCGATAGAGAGGCCGTCGCCTTCGATGTTGACGACAAAGCGCTCGCCTACCAGGGTGGCCAGGTTGCCCGATTTGCTGCGTTCGTTGTATTTTTCAAATGCCTTATGGCCTTTGTATTCGGTGGTGCGTTCGTAGCCGTCTTTCGACTCTTTGTCGACTTCCATAGTCGCCCAGGGCACGGCCCCCATGATGGCTTTTCCCAGGCCACCGGTGTCAACGAGTTGGATCTTCACCTGTCGGTCGCCTTCGCCGTAGGTGGCTTCGTAGGTAGAGGCTTTGATGCCTAAAGCCCCGGAGGTGGAGCCCTCTCCGTCGGTTCGTTCCAGGCCGATGACCTTGTCGGGAAGGAGTTCTTTCATTTTCCGGAAGGGGACGATCTTTACGTTTTCGTTGGAGTTGTCCTGTACGGCTTTGACGACGTCTTTCAGAGCGTTTTTGAAGTCTTCGGAGTTGCCATCTACATTTTCGAAGGCCTCGTCGATGGTTTTGTTGAGATCATCGGCCAGTTTTTCGGAAGCGGGAGGTGGGTCGGGCTGTTTGGGTTCGTTGCGGCATCCGATCAGCGCGATGAAAACGAATAGGATAGAGAATAATGCAAGGCTGTTTTTCATATAATGACTTTTTTGATGGAAAAATTTGAATGGCGCGTTCTAACCACGGAGGCACTAAGGCACAAAGTTACACAAAGAAAAGCTTTGCGAAACTTTGTCGGGAAATTCCCTAATCTGTTTAGCCTATGGTGGGGTATGTCACACACTCGAAAAATTTGATGGTGTCTCTGCTCAAATTGTATTTCCCTTTTGGAAAATTTGTTGTTGGATAGACGAGGGTAGACTTTTCTGCGACTAATGGAAGGGCTAAAGGTAAATAAAAACTGTGTTTTTGCTTACTTGGGACGTGGTTTGGTAATCCTGAAGCAGTAATGCCCTCATCCCTTTCATTCACAAAGAGCAAACCAAGTGTTTCAAATAGATCAAAAGTCGCTCAACTTTAAACTAATTGTTTCCGTGTGCATTTTGTTTTTCTTAATATTAGCCCCAAAGAAAATATATCATTATCGATATTTACTTCAAATCAGACTTTTTTACCCCCTAAATTGCGGTTGTATTCTTCAACCACAAAATCGAATGCTTATGGAAACAGATTTTCTTTTTCTCTTTTCCTTTCGGTAAATCGTTTTGCAGCCGGTACTGTTTGATTCTGTTATAAAGAACTATCTTTAGTGGCTGGGCAGTTGGGTGAATTTGTCCCATGCTCGTCACGGCCTGCCTGCTATGCCCACCTACGGTTGGAAATCCTATCGGCAGGTAGACAGTCAGGCAACCGCGATGCACAGCTTTGATATAAAAAGACTTCAGTAGCGAACGAATCGCTGCTACTCAAATTATTCTTTTAACTCTTTCAAAAGGTTTCACTATGAAAAACATGACATTCCTTTTTCTACTCGCCATACTATCCATCGCCGCCGCCTGCAACAAAGACGACGACCAGCCCAACTACCACGAAGACATCGTACGATGTAAAGTCAACGGCGTAGAATGGGAAGCCTTTGATTACACCGAAGGGGATATCGGGGGATGGGGGACAGGGGCCACAGACCTTAGGTATGATGAAAATGAAGGCTGGCTAACTATGGTAGCAGTGAGAGCATTGGAAGATCAATCAATCAATCAATCAATCAATATAAGTGCGAGACCAGCTCAAATTGGGAATAACGAAATTTTCTTTAAAAAACGAGAATTTAAAAATTGGTTAAATTCTTCAAATTGCGTCTATTATAACCTGGATACGCTAAATCACAATGAAATTACAATCATTGAAATAGATACAATTAACCAGATAATCATTGGCGAATTTGAATTTTCAGCTTTTAACGACTGCGGCGATACTGTATATGTCACCGATGGTTACTTTGATATACAATATAGACCGTTTTAGTAGCTCCGTTCGTCGCGGTCCGCCTGCCATGCCTACCGGCAGGTAAACCGGACGGACAGGTTTGTAACCGCGATGCACTAAAACAACAACCAAAACACTAACTAAGGAACGTTTAAAATATTAAATCGACATTTTTTGCCTTCGCGCACCTCTTACTCCTAAAGGAGAACCCCGCCCACAAAATGTCGAAATTATTTTTTGAACAATCCTAATCATAAAATCACTAAATCATGAAAAACATAATTTACCTGTCCGGAAGGCAGGCATTATTCTTACTACTGGCCATCCTGGCCACCGCCGCCGCCTGCAATAAAGACGATGGCCCCGACAACCCCTGGGGACTACCCGATGCTACACAGATCGGGGCGAACACCTTCGGATGCCTGATCGATGGGGAACCGTGGGTGGCGGAGGTAACGACTTTTGGAACCTTACAAAAGATAACAGCAACCTATGACGAAATAGGAAGCGGCGTTGCTGATCAATTCTATTTGAATGTAAGCGCTAATTTTTTAACATCAACCTTAGATTCAGCAAAAAAAGAAAAGTTCACACTTAATCTAAGACCAATCTACAATGAAGATGATCTTGATTTTTCCCAGTTATTGAGAAAAGATATAGCTTATTATTCTAGGCTATTAAACATTGATAATAGTTTGAAACTATATAGTTTGGATACTTTACATGACAATAATTTAACTATAACTAACCTGGATACAGTAAATAATATTTGTTCCGCTGAGTTTTCTTTTCAACTAATACGCGCATCATATTCAGATACACTAAAAGTAACTGAGGGACGCTTCGATGTAAAATACCAGCCTGACTAATAACAAAAACTTCCGCGTGTTCGTCGCGGCCCGCCTGACGGTCGGCAGGTTCGCAACCGCGATGCAATAGATTACCCCATAGCGTCACAAATCACTGACAAAAAGACAAACACAATTTAAAATTAAAAAAATATATATTTTTCTTAGCCCCAAGCATTTTACACATTAGTTTTTTTATAATTTGTAGCCGAGTTCTAAAACCACCATGAAGGACTTCGCCAGTGAAGGACTATCGCCTTCACTGCACGTACCGCTACGCCAGAGAAGGGCGTTGCCTTCACTGCATGCTTCATGCCTGCCAAGCAGGCAACGTCCTGCATGGGCAAGCCACCACACCAAAAACAACCAAGCCATGAAAAAAATTGAAACGCTGTGTTACTTGTTAGTTTTATCCCTCATTTGCCTAGCGGCCTCTTGTAAAAAAGAGGAAATTAAAACCTCCCTGGCTCATGGTGTTGTATTCAACATCAAATCAGGCGAACCTATCCCTTTCGCCAAAGTATTTTTGATGGGTAATGAATCTCAAATAAACATTGTAGATTTCAACTATTGGTATATCATGGATAGTATTAAGACTGATGAATATGGTGCTTTTCATTTTGATTATGTCATACCTGAAGACACACATATTGGGTTTTACAAACAAAAAGAACATTACTTTGATTATAAGGAGGTTTACTATCCAAGCTTACCCCAGTTAGATAGCCTCCGTTTACCCCTTTATCCTAAGTCCTATCTAAAAATCCGTGTAAAGGATGAACTACCTTTCAGTGGTTATACCAGTATGCACATACCTACTTTGTTGACACAGGAGGCTCTGCAAGTGACTGGCAATCCTATTGACACGACGGTAGTGATGTGGCTACATGACGAAGAGGCGTTATTGGTTGATTGGTTTTATCATGATACAGATACTACTTGGATTCATGACGGAGGTGGTTATGTATCTTGCCCATCCTTTGATACCTGCGATTACCAGATCATTTTTTAGGCAATAGTCAACCCACCTGATGGTAGGATTTCCAACCGTAGGTGGGCGGGTTCGCCGACTACTTTGACTTAAACGCAGCAATAGCCTCCCGCGTAAAATCCGACAGCACCAGTTTTCCGCTCATGGCGGCCCGCTCGCTCAGCAGTTGGTCCCAGTGTTCGGTGCCTTCCCAGAAGACTTTTTTGAGCAGTTGCATGGCTTCGGGGTTGGACTGAGTGAGCCTTTCCAACAAGGTGTCCACGGCGTTGTCCATTGCTTGGGCATCGTCGTATATTTCGGCGTACAGCCCTCTTTCCTTGGCCCATTGGGCCGACTGCCATTGGGTGGCGTTGATGGCGAGTTGTGATAGGGCAGCAGCGCCGATCTTGCGTTCTACGGCGGGCCCTACCACAAAGGGGCCGATGCCCACTGCCAGTTCGCTGAGCTTTACGCTGGCGTATTTGGTGGCCAGGCAGTAATCCACCGCCGAAGCCACCCCTACCCCACCGCCTACGGCTTTGCCCTGCACCCGCCCGACGATAAGTTTGGGACATTTGCGGCAAGCGTTGATCACATTGGCAAAGCCCATGAAAAAGCGGTGGCCTTCTTCGATGTTTTGGATCGACGACAGCTCGTCGAAAGAGGCACCGGCGCAGAAAGTCCGGTCGCCGGCACTTTTTAGTAACAATACTTTTACCAGGTCGTTGTTGCCTGTGTCGGTGATTGCGGCGGCTAGTTCGGCCAACAGTTTTCCCGGAAGGGAGTTGTGCGCCGGATGGAAAAAGGTGATGGTGGCGATGCCGTTTTTGATCTGGGTTTCTACCGAGCCTAGTAGTGTTTTGTCGGTGGTCATAGGTTATAGTTATGTAAATAACATTTCTGTAAAAAATGATTTAATGGAATTGTCGCTACGCGCCAACATGGCCCCGATCCCGATCGGGGCTATCAAGAGATGCGTCGCTATGCGCCGCCATGTATTGTATTAACACCAACCATTATGGTCTTCCATTAGCGGCGCATAGCCTTGATATCGATAGTTATCGGTATCGGGACTTTTATTGGCAATAAGGGACCTAAAAAACGCTAATCTTTATCCTCCAGTTTGTCTTTCAGTTCAATGATCTTTTTCTCTTTGGCTTTGATATCTTGCTCCAGCTTGAAATTATCTTTTTTTTGCTTCCACTGGGTTTGCCAGTCTTTTTCGGCCAGTTTTTTTTGCCGACGGTACTCCCGGATGAAGAGAAGAATGATCAGTACGGGGAGGGCGAATAGTAATAGTCGAATAAACATGGTATTTGATTTTTGAGGAGTGTGTGACAAACCTGTCTGGCCGCCAGGCGAGAATTGCTGCGGCCTTTACCACAAAGACACGAACCTGTCCGGCGGCCAGACGGGGACACAAAGATTCACAGAGAAAATCTCTGTGCAGACGTCGTTCGTCGATGTTTGCAACCGCGATGCTCCGCTAACCCGCCTGCCAGTCGGCAGGCCTGTCTACCGCCAGGCAGATATGTCACACACTCATTTTTGAATGAATGAAATTTATTTGGTGTTTTGTAATGTAAGTTATTAGTAATTTACATTGCCTGCGCCCGCCCGATGAGGGACTGTCGCCTTCATGGCATGCCTTTTTTCCCTTCCCTTCCCACAAAGCAGCTATTACCAACAACTTTTGGATACACAAAATACTAACGTCTTAGGAAACGGCATTTTCATAAAAAAAAAGAAAGAGAAAAAAACTGCATAGCTTAGCGGAATAATCAAAACACCCACTAAAAAAATGCTATGCAGCAAGAAAAATCGTATAAAAGTTACTTTACAGACTTATTAGAAAACCTAAGCGACCCACGAGATAATAGAGGAAAACGTCACAATTTAGGTTTTATTTGTGTCTGTGTGATACTAGCAATAATGAATGGTCGGCTATACCCCACGGCTATACAAAGGTATATAAAAAATCGACACGAGGAATTATGCGAACAACTAGGGCACGAGAGCGAAAAAGCAATATCGCTAAGCCAGTTACTTCGCCTGTTACGCATAGTAAACTGGGAAGAATGGAATGAAATTAACCTAAATCATTTCAACAAGACAGTTACTTTTTCAGCTACACAAGCGGCTGAACACTGGAAAAGCGTAGATGGAAAAGAGTTAAGAGGAAGCATAGAGGAAGGAAAAACAAGAGGCTTGAATGTTGTTCGTGCAATCGGACATGAGGATAAAATCGTACTAGCTCAGCGGTACTATGATGGTAGCAAGGAAAGCGAAAAGCTAGAAGTTCGCCAAATGGCAAAAGAGGAACTTAAAGGAGACTCCATCACCGCTGACGCCCTACATTGTGAACCGGAATTATTGAATATAATAGAAGCTAATGCAGGGAAATACATTGTACAAACTAAAGATAATCAGAAACTTATGCGTGAAGAGTTAGAAGCAGCAAGCAGGTATTTGCCGATGCAAGGTAGCTATACTACTCATGATAAAGGCCACGGTAGAGTAGAAAGTAGAACCTATCAGTCCTATGATTTACGACATCCCCTATTTGAGGATTGCTTAGATGAGCGTTGGCAAAATGCAGGTATTCGTAGTTTAGTCGTCTGCCATCGTAAATTTACAATACTAAAAACAGGTGAACTACAAGAGCAAACTTCTTGGTATCTGAGCAACGATAGCCATGTAGAGCATGATGACCAAAATTTAAAAACCATTGAGTGGGGCAATGCCATTCGAGCACACTGGGGAATTGAAAGTGACCACTATGTTCGAGATGTTACTTTGAAGGAAGATTTTCTAAAAATCAAACAACATCAAATTCAACAAATCATGAGCATTTGTATCTCTGCTGCTGTTATGCTGTTTAGACAATTGAATGTCACAAATATTCAAGCAGCAACTGAAACTTTTTCTGATAACCCTAGCCCTGTTTTTGACCAATTAAGGGCTATCAAGTTTTTATGAAAATGCCGTTCGTCTTAGGACTGGTCCAACTTGCGTACCATAGTCAATATCGTTGCAATGGCGACGGTTTCGCCGGTTTCGTCGTAGACATCCACCAAAAATTTGACGATGCCTTTGGCGATGTCTTCTTCGTCGCGTTTTTCCTGGTCTGTTTTTTCTTTTACGGTTAGCTTTACGCCGATGGTCATGCCGGGGTAGACGGGTTTGGTAAACCGGCAGTCCTCGATGCCATAGTTGAGGAGTACGGGGCCTTTTTTGGGATCGACAAACAGACCCGCCGCTTTTGATAAGACGAAGTAACCGTGAGCCACCCGCCGTTCGAAGATGGTGCCTTCCAGAGAGGTGGCGTCCATATGGGCGTAGAAATTGTCGCCACTTACGTTGGCAAAGTTGACGATGTCGGCCCCGGTGACGGTGTGTTTGTGGGTGAAGACGGTTTCTCCGATCTCCAGCTCTTCAAAATGTTTTCGGAATACGTGAACGGGTTTTTCTGTTTGGCGGGCACCGACCTGAAAAACATTGGTTACGGCGGTGATCATGGAGGGGTGGCCTTGTACGGCGGTGCGTTGCATATAGTGTTTGACGCCGCGTATGCCGCCCATTTCTTCGCCTCCTCCGGCGCGGCCCGGCCCTCCGTGTACCAGCAGGGGCATGGGCGATCCGTGTCCGGTGCTTTCTTTGGCGCAGTCGCGATTGAGGATGAGTATGCGGCCGTGGTGTGAGGCAGCCCCCAGCACATAATGTCGTGCGATGCCTTCGTCGGCGGTAGCCACGGAGCAGCAGAGCGACCCTTTGCCCATGTTGGCCAGTTCGATGGCGTCGTCGATGTTTTTGTAGGGAATGATGGTGCTTACCGGGCCAAAGGCTTCTATTTCGTGGACTTCTTTGTGGCGGCGCGGGCGCGTCTGTACCATCAGTACCGGGGAGAGGAATGCTCCTTGTTTTTTATCGGCCCCCACCACTTTGAAGCGATTGCTCTTTCCGTAGACGACTTCTGCATTTTGCGAAAGCTCGGCGATGCGTTGCCTGACCTCTTCTACCTGTACTTTTCCGGCAAGGGCCCCCATCCGAACGCCTTCGACCTGGGGGTCGCCGATGGTGGTTTTTTTCAGTTGGGCACGAAGGGCTTCCTGTACCGGATCGACGAGTTTTTTGGGTACCAGTATGCGTCGGATGGCGGTGCATTTCTGGCCGCACTTGACGGTCATTTCTTTGCGCACTTCTTTGACGAACAGGTCGAATTCCGGCGTGCCGGGTACCGCGTCTTCTCCCAGGACGGCACAGTTGAGCGAATCGGCTTCCATGTTGAATGGTACAGCTTCGTCGATGATGCGGGGGTGGGCTTTGAGCATGCGGCCGGTGGTGGCGGAGCCGGTAAAAGTGACGACGTCTTGCGACTGAACGTAGTCCAGTATGCCCCGTGCGGAGCCGCAGATTAGTTGGAGGGCGCCTTTCGGCAAAATCCGGGATTTGATGATCTCCCGGACCACGGCTTCGGTAAGGAACGACGTGATGGTGGCCGGCTTTACGATGGCGGGGACGCCGGCCAGGAGGTTGACCGATACTTTTTCTAACATACCCCACACGGGAAAGTTGAAAGCGTTGATGTGGATGACCACACCCCGCTTGGGTACCATGATGTGTTGGCCGATAAAGGTGCCACCCTTCGACAATCCCGCTACCTCGCCATCGACGTAGTAGGGTTCGTTGGGAAATTTTTTGCGCAAGCTGGCATAGGCAAACAAGGTACCGATGCCGCCGTCGATGTCGATCCAGCTATCCGCTTTGGTGGCTCCCGTCCAATAGGAAATGGGATAAAATTTTTCTCTGATCTTGTAGAGGTGAAGGGCCAGCTTTTTGAGCATTCGACCCCTTTCGTGAAAAGTCATTTTGCGGAGAGCGGGTCCGCCGGTAGTACGGCCGTAGTCCATCATGTCGCCAAAGTGAAGACCGTTGCTGGTGGCGGTGGCAACCACTTCACCGGTGATGGCATTGTAGAGTTCCTGGCCGGCGCCTTTGCCGGGTGTCCATTTGCCGAGTGCGTAATTTTTTAGTTTCATACTATTGGTGGTTTTGGCTTGGGAAGTGCCGTTGGGACAAAGATATACTCTTCAATGGATAAATTTATGATTTTCTTGCACTCGCCCACCCCCCGACCCCCTGAAGGGGGAGGGCTCAGCGCGCAAAATCACAAATCTATCAACGAACAAGTAATAAGTAATTCAGTGACCGTTTTTTGAGTATCCTTTAGATATGAAAAAAAATCCTTATCTTTAGGATGTCAACGAATTTTTTAACCAAAACCATTCCCAATGGCCACCCGAATTTACCTTCTATCTACTACATTTTGTTTTTTCACACTCCTTTTTCAAAGCTGCCAACAACCTACTGTTTTACCCCCTCCTACTACGGGGGAGACCATCATCAACGAACAGGGCGAAGCCGACCAGGACGAACGCAAGCGCTGGATCGAGCAACTGCACCGGTCGGCACCGGATGTGGATTGGCGCAACATAGAAGCTCAAAACCAATTCGAAAAATACCGGGCCCGGCGGCTGAGTGGCCATCAGGCCGGTAACCGCTCCAATTGCGGTGTCGAGTTTTTTGCCAACAATGAGATCAGCGGCACCTGGGAGGAGCGGGGCAGCGACAACCAAAGCGGATCACTGGGACCGATGGAATACGATGCCGCCACTGATGTGTTGTACGCCATTTCCGCAGGGGGCACCCTTTGGCAGGGAAACAGCAGCGGGACTTCCTGGAACCCCGTCATCGAAGACCTTCGCTTCGATTGGAACATCCTTCAACTGATCCCCCACAACGGCAGTCAACGAATGCTGGCCGTCATCAACAAAATACTTCATTACTCCGACGATCTGGGCGTGACCTGGACCGCCGCAACCGGTCTTGATACCCCTTATGACAACTGGGGATCGCGCGACCGCACCATCGCACTGGACGATGCTCAACAAAGTATTTACATGCTCGTACGAGAATGGAATCCAGGCCCCTGGCAAGCAGAAGTGAACATATACAAATCACTCGACCACGGCGTTAGTTTTACCCAGGACTTGGCCTTCGGCCCCATTAGCCTTGACGACATCGACATGATCTCCCCACACAACAGCAACGACTTGTACGTTATCCACCGCTTCAGTGGTAGTCAGGTAGATATGTACAAACTCAATGACGCTACGGGCAACATCGAACTCCTCCACTCCAATACTTCCGTGAGTTTTTCCGATCTGGGTACCCTCACCGGAACCCTCGACGGCAGCACCATGCATTTGTACACCTACGCCGAGCTTGATCTGTATTACTCCGACGATGAGGGTGCTACCTGGACCAATAATGGTGCCCTCCCGGCTGAGCCCTGGAGTGTGGGCATTTGCGTTTCTGCTACCGACCCTACCCGATTGTTTTTGGGCGAAGTGGAAGCCTATCGAACCTACGACAGTGGTGGCATTTGGACAAAGGTCAACGACTGGGCCGATTACTACGGCGATCCCCTCAACATGTTGCACGCGGATATGATGCGGTTCGCTTTTTTTGAAAAATCGGATGGCACCGAATTTATGCTCATCAGCAACCACGGCGGCATCAGTGTTTCGTACGACGATATGCTCAACAACACCAATATTGCGATGACCGATCTCAATGTGGGCCAGTTTTACGACGTGGTAACCGACCCTGCCGATCAATCGCATATTTACGGCGGCTCTCAGGACCAGGGCTTTCAACGCGCTGCCGACGGGGCCGGTATCCTCAGTTTCGACCAGGCCATTTCGGGGGATTACGGCCACATGGTGTTCAATGACAATGGCGCCCTGTGGATGGTATATCCCGGTGGGTGGATCACTTACTGGCCCAACCCGGAAACCGGTGGCTACGCCGACAGCTATGAAATGGATTCGGACGACGAAGCCGCCTGGATACCCTTCCTGATGGAA
>CBDCTQ010000064.1:0-111637 GCA_965222105.1 Saprospiraceae bacterium
AACGGCACTGAAAAAGACGTCAAAATTTCTGGCGACCTGGAAAACATGCGCAAAGGCATCGTCACCATTGAAGGGGCACCCGATGCTGCCGCCCTGGCCGACTTTATGGTAAAGTACCAAACCAAAAAGGTAAATGCCAATGACGCCAAAGGGTTTGCTGAATCCACTACCAACCCATTGTCCGCAGCACTTGTGGGTACTATGTGCCTCAGCGGCAATGAGTTATATCTGCCCACCAACAACGCCATCAAAGACCGCCTCAACCAGGCACTTCCCGACTCGAAATACGCTAAGGATTTCACTGCTTTCGTTAGTCAAAATGCCAAGGTGATCGCCCAGCAAAAAGCAAATAAAAGTGTCGCCGTTGGTCAACCCGCTCCCGACATTAAACTAGAAAGCCCCGATGGGAAAACCTACTCTCTTTCCGACCTGAAAGGAAAGGTGGTACTGCTCGACTTTTGGGCAAGCTGGTGCGGTCCCTGCCGAAAAGCCAACCCCCACGTTGTTGAACTGTACAACAAATACAACAACCAGGGATTTGAAGTCTTCAGCGTTTCACTCGACGGCATCAATCCACGTATGCTGCCACGCCTTAAATCGGATGAGCAAAAAGCACAGCAACTCCAGTCTTCCAAAGACCGCTGGAAAGCAGCTATCAACAAAGATGGCCTTAAATGGCCCTATCACGTCAGCGATCTGCAACATTGGAATTCACCTGCCGCCAAAACATATGGCGTGCGCTCCATACCCCGCACTTTCCTCATCGACCGGGAAGGTAAGATCGCCGTTGTTGGCGTCAACCCGCTACGCGGAAATCTGGAAGAGCAGATGAAGAAGTTGTTGTGATTTTTGATAAATGATATTCGATAAATTGAACAATACTTTTTGTGCATTCCCGCTCCTGAAGGGGAGACTCCTCGCATAATTGTTCAATTTAATTTTGACAAATTCCTTAATGGTTCTTTCATCAAAAAGCCTAACCGGAATCGATTCCGGTTAGGCTTTTTTTGTGCATTAGTGGGTCGATTGCCCCCGCTATTAACTTCAAACCATCATCTGCGAATCACCCGGCTTCGGTATACCCTTTCTTCATCCGTAATGGTAAACCAATAGATACCGGCCGGCCACTGCTGTATATCCAACAAGGTGTTCCCGAAAAAGGCATCCTGCCATAATTTCCGGCCCAGGGCATCCAAAACCATCAATTGGCCACCATCAAAGGCAGTACTTTCCACCCGTACCATGCCTGTGGTTGGATTGGGGGCGATCAATACCTGGGAGTCCGCCACTTCTTCCAATCCAATTATTAAGTCCTCCCCGTCGCAGTCTTCGTCGATGCCATTATTCGGAATTTCAACGGCGCCGGGATTGATGGCGGGATCGTTATCGTCGCAATCTTCGTCGGAGTTGAAGCCGTCCATGTCCTCATCGATGACCAGGGCGATGCCATCACAGTCCTCGTCGATGTCGTTGTTGGGAATTTCGGTGGCATCGGGGTTGATGTCGGCATTCATGTCGTCGCAATCTTCGTCGGAGTTGAAGCCGTCCATATCGTCGTCGATGACCAGGGCGATGCCATCACAGTCCTCGTCGATGTCGTTGTTGGGAATTTCGGTGGCATTGGGGTTGATGTCGGCATTCATGTCGTCGCAATCTTCGTCGGAGTTGAAGCCGTCCATGTCGTCGTCGATGACCAGGGCGATGCCATCACAGTCCTCGTCGATGTCGTTGTTGGGAATTTCGGTGGCATTGGGGTTGATGTCGGCATTCATGTCGTCGCAATCTTCGTCGGAGTTGAAGCCGTCCATGTCCTCATCGATGACCAGGATGATACCGTCACAGTCTTCATCTACTGTGTTGTTGGGAATTTCGATGGCATCTGGGTTGATGTCGGCATTGGTATCATCACAATCGTCCATTTGGAGAAAACCATCCTGATCCAGATCATCATCCAAAGTAGCGGCATCACAATCGTCATCGAATCCGTTGTAGGGTATTTCGGTGGCATCGGGATTGATGTTGGCATTGGTATCGTCGCAATCTTCGTCGGAGTTGAAGCCATCCATATCGTCGTCGATGACCAGGGCGATGCCGTCGCAGTCCTCGTCAACCGCGTTATTGGGTATTTCGGTGGCACCTGGATTGACGTTTGGCGTTGGTGTCGTCGCAGTCATCTGTGTGGAGATAACCATCCTGGTCCAAATCGTCATCCAAAGTAGCGGCATCACAGTCGTCGTCGAATCCGTTGTAGGGTATTTCGGTGGCATCGGGATTGATGTCGGGGTTGGTATCGTCGCAGTCATTGCTGTTGGCTACAAATCCGGGATCGGGGATAATCTGGCAAGTCGTGTAAAACTGTTGTGGATTGCCGTGACCATCGCTGTCTGCGTCTTGGAAGTAAGTGTATATAGGCAGTCCGTCGTCGGCAGTGCCGCTGCAATTGTTGTCCATGCCATCGCAGACTTCCGTAGCACCGGGATTGATGGCGGGATCGGTGTCGTCGCAATCTTCATCGGAGTTGTAGCCATCCATATCGTCGTCGATGACCAGAACGATGCCATCGCAATTTTCGTCGATGGTATTATTGGGAATTTCCGTGGCGCCGGGGTTGATATTAGCGCTGTGTCATCACAATCCAGGTTGTTGTCTGAGTATCCGGCAGGGTTGACGAGGCAGGTGGTCAGTGAAAAGTCAGGATTTCCGAATCCGTCATCATCGGCATCCAAATAGTAGGTAAAAACGGGGAGGCCTTCATCTACATCGCCACTGCAATTATTGTCGAGGTTGTCACAAATTTCGGGGGCACCCGGATGGATGGCGGCATTGGAATCGTCGCAATCGCTGGCGTTGGCTACAAAACCGGGGTTAGGGCTTGCCTGACAAGTGGTGTAAAATTGTTGTGGGTTGCCATAGCCGTCATTGTCGGAATCTTCGAAATAGGTATTTACCGGCAGCCCTTCGTCGATGTCGCCGTTGCAGTTGTTGTCGAGGTTGTCACAAATTTCAGGGGCACCTGGATAGACCTGGGGATTGTTGTCGTCGCAGTCGTCATCGGAATTGTAGGTATCGTTGTCGTCGTCGATGACCAGGATGATGCCGTCGCAATTTTCATCATCGGCGTTGTTGGGTATTTCGGGAAGGTTGGGGCTGATGGTGGGGTCGTTGTCATTGCAATCGGCGAGAACGGGTACACCGTCCATATCGTTGTCGATGAGTTGAGAATTGTCAACCACGAGGGCTACATCGTTGCCGTCGCCGTCGGCATAGGTGATGTACAGAGGTATTCCGTTGAAATTGATCGAGGCGCCTTCCGGCAAACCGAAGAAGTGACCCTCTCCTTCTATGGGTCCCACCACTTTGTTTGTCGACGATGTGAAAAACATCGCCTGATTGGGGTACGTAAGAACCTCCGAGTTGGAGGGTGGTGGTGTCGAGGTCAAAATCGCCAACGTCCTGTATGAGTTGGTCGTAGTCTACCCCAGGTGCCGTAGGGCCATCCAGATCAAAGTGAATGGTCACCTTTTTATAATCGGTTGGCTGGTTGAAGGTGAGGGTTCTGTCGGGGTTGTGGATGGCGATGATACTACCTTCACCGTGGATGAAATGGGTTGCTTTGATCCGCCCACTTGCTTCCAGGGTACCATGTTGGTAAATTTGCTGCTGGACGAAGTGAAGGCATCCTCCGTTGCATTGTAAACCGTAATTTCGCCATTGTTGATCATTTCAAAATTGGCAGTCAAACGAATTCCATTTTCCATAGTGTTGGCGATCGAAACGATTCCCGAAGCGGTATTGTCGAAAATAGCCCCTGCCCCATCCTGGGCGCCACTTACATTGACCCCATTGCCGGTGGTATTGGAAATGCTGATGGTACCGAGGTTGTACAACTGATGGCCCACTTCAATGCCGTCGCCAGCGGTGTTGGCAACGTTTAATTGACCGGAGGGGCCAATAAAAACCTGGCAATAAGAGCTGATGTCAATGCCATCGCCGGAGCCACTCATGTCCTGATCAATGTTGAGGGTGCCTAATATGGCCAAAGTGGCGGAGGTATCCTGTACGCCATCGAGGTGAAATCCATCGCTGCCGTTGGGGCCACCACCGGAGGTTTCGAGGGTAGTACCCGATGCAATGATGAGGTCAGCCCCATTGCTGAGGGTAACCGACTCCACAATAACGGTGCCGGAGGCTATGAGTACGGTATCGTCGAGGGCGATGATGACATCGGCGTCGAATTCGGGGACTAGGTCGTTGTCCCAGTTGGTGGGCGTTGACCAGAGGTGGTCGCCTGCATCTCCATCCCAGGTTCTGGTTTCTCCGGCGGAGGAGGTACCGATCGTGTATAATGTCAAAATGTAATAGAGGACATTCATAATGAAGGTTTTAAATATTATGAGAAGTGATTTTTGTCACAGTTTTCCCAGGGTTTTGCCACAGAGACTCTAAGTCACAAAGTTACACGGAGAAGGCCCTTTTAAATTCCATTGCATCTGCCCGACAGATTTCCCTGGCTGTAATCAGGCAGGCGCCTTTCCCATACCGATAGTGGGGATGAGCGAATAAGTCAACCAAATAGCCTATATATACCAACAGCAAAAGCTACAATGGCGCATTTAACCATACCATTTTGGGCGGGAAGAAAATTGTCGTGAGCTTATTTACGGAAGTGTAAAAAGCTAATGTTTGTGGGGAATTAAGCTACTATGAAGCCGAAAGATAGCATTTTATTTATAATATCTTTTTAATTTAAGCTGAAAATTGGTATTAAAACCCACGTCTTCCGCCAAATATGTCTGTACTCAAGCAAATCAAAATCAATACCATATGGAAGTTTGGCAAATAAAAGATTGGAAAATTTGTGGTATGGTATTTAATTCGGTAAGTATAAAACAAGGATACACCTTCCGATTTGAATACAATTTGCCTGCCTTTCTATAATTTAGCGAAAGCTCAAACGTTGAAATAGGGTTGACGCTTCGCTGCTTTGTGCTGCGGGTAATTCAACCAAACGCAAAAACCATTAATTTTTATGAGAAATTTGATCATCGTAGCCCTGGCTCTTTTGATGCAGGGCACCGTCCTCACCGCACAATTCGCCCCCACCAAAAAAGGTTTGACCATAATCGTTACCGACGGTACGGATGCCGGTAAAAACAGCGTCCTTCAACCGCCCGACAGTACTGCCCGTTTTTTGGACCCCATCCGGCCATTGGGTATGGCCGATGCCATCCAGGCAGGAGCTTTTATCGACCGCCCACAGTACGGACTGACCGGTTTTATTCTCGTCTTTTGCGTCAATGACGCTATCGGCGGGGAGCAGGGTCGGCTTTTCGTCAACGGCAAAGTACATAAGGGCATCTACCGGCTGATACGCCAGAAGATCAGCGTTGACGAAGCCATTCCGGACGGGATGTTACCTTATCGCCTGTCCGGAACGGTGTTCTTCCTGGGTATTTCTTAGGTCAGTTTAGTAAAGCTCAAAAAATAAATTGTCTTTTTGGTGTCTTTGAAAAAATCACAAACCCTGTCTGCCGACAGGCAGGCGCTCACCCCGATAGCTATCGGGGTCGCTTATTTGTAATTTTTATCAAAGACAACGACAAGTTATTTTTCGAGCGAGCCTTAATCCGGTACATTGGAAGGGTTGAGCAGGTCGTAAAACTGATCGAGTTTGGGGCAAAATGATGATGCGGGTGCGCCGGTTTTGAGACCGCCCTTCAGCAGTGTCGTTGCTGGCCAGGATATTGTACTCGCCTCTTCCGGCGGCGATCAACCGGTTGGGATCGATGTTGTACTGTCGTTGTAAAACGCGTACAACAGCCGTTGCCCTTTTGACGCTGAGGTCCCAATTGTCATTGAAACAATCCGTTTTGATGGGCCGATTGTCGGTATATCCTTCCACCATTACTTCGAGATCGGGGCGCGATTCGATGATCCTTGCAATCTTGCCCAACACATCATTCGCTTTGGGTGTGATAAGTGCGCTGCCACTGTGATACAGCATTTTGTCGGAAAGATTGATGAATACCACCGTTTTGTCTACCTTCACCTCTACATCTTCATCTTCGATGCCTTGACTTAACACCGATTTGAGGTTGACGGCCAGGGCCAGGTTGATGGAGTCGGCCCTTGTTTTGGCGGCCTGCAGCAGATGGATGTACTTGTCTTTGGTTTCCAACTGGGCCAGGGTTTCCTTGATGTTTTCGCTGGCCGACTGCGACAGGGGTCGTCAGATCATCAACCTGAGAGAGTTGTTTGTCGCGTTGGGTGCGAATGTCTCTGATCTGGTCTTTGAGGTCTTTAATCTGCTCTTCGCGCAAGGAAAGGGAGGAGCGGGTGGATTTTAAATCGTTGGGACAGACGTTCGCGTTCGCGGTTGCAACTCGTCAGGCGATCGGAATAATCCTGAAGGTCGAGATTGCATTTTTTAAGGTCTTTATTGGCCGTTTCCAATTCGGTCTGGATGAGGGCATATTTCTTTTTTCCAACACAGGAGGTGGTCAGCAAACCCAGGGTGAGTACTAAAAAGAATGCAGTTGATTTGAACATAATGGTTATTTTTGATTTGGCTTAATGGTGTAAAGGTAATCATCCTATCAAAAAAAAAGAACGAAACAAGCGTACATGAGTCACCACCATCCTAAAAACCCGGCTGTCCTTCATCTTGGACATTTGCTGGAAAAGGAACGCGAACAAATACTACGGCGTCGTCAGGAGGCAGGGAAAAGCTCCGACCTCGACAACGATTCCCTGGGGATAGCCTTGTCGGGCGGAGGCATCCGGTCAGCTACTATTTGCCTGGGCATATTGCGCACGTTCAACCAATGCGACCTTTTACAGACGGCAGACTATCTCAGTTCTGTATCGGGAGGCGGCTATCTGGCAGCCTATATTCACGGTAGTTTACACCAACATTTACCGAAAGGCACTCCTGTGGACAAAGAACAGACAGCCCGTGCTTTTCAACAACTTTTCAGCGAAAGCGACCTGAATCACATGATGCAGTACCGGGAATACCTTTACATCTGGCAGGGTAAAAGCATTCAACGGATTGTCAGCAACATTTGGTTGTTTTTGGTGGCTTTGAGGGGTACTATTGCGCATTCGTTGTGGTGGATCGCTCCGCTGGTATATCGTTGGGCGGTGTATCAGATCGGTTTTTTGCCCGATACCAGTGGCTGGATTCATCTGATCATTATGCTGGTCATCGGTTTGGTGTTTGGGGTATTGATGTCTCCCAACAATACTTCTCCGCATCGGTTCTACAAAAACCGATTGAAAAAGGCCTACCTGATTCGTGGTAAACGACTCAAACTCTGGCAACTCGACAACCCCAAAGCCCCCTACCCTCTTATCAATGCGACGATCAGCGTCAATTACGACAAATACGACCGGATGGAAGACATTTCATACCGGGGACCAATCAAGTCGAATTATTTTTTGTTTTCCCCCTTGTATTGTGGCAGCCAGGTGACGGGCTACATCCCGAGCGACCATCCCACCTATCGCTCCCTGGATCTGGCCACGGCTATGACGACCAGTGCCGCCGCCGTCAACACCTTTATGGGAAATGTGAAATTGCCATTCGCCATCCGTCAGATCATGGCCCTGCTGAATTTGCGAACGGGTTATCTTGCGCCCAACCCAGGATTGAGGCGCAACTGGCCTGCGTGGTGGCCCTATTACACTTTTTTGGAGGTGATGGGCAATTCGGATACGACGGCCCACCGGATTCAGTTGTCCGATGGGGGCCATATTGAAAATCTGGGTATTTACGAAATGCTGCGGCGCAAAGTAAAGGTGATCATTGCGTTGGATTGTGGAGCCGACAAAGCGTTCAAATTTGAAGATTTACGCAACCTCGTCATGCGGGCCAGAAGCGAGCTGGGGGTGGTGATCGATTTTCATCCAAATGCCAAACCCCAGGATGTCATCCGCCCCGATGTGACCAGTGGATTTTCTGAAAAGTATTTCGTCGTGGCGAAAATATCCAGTATGAAGGGGAGCTATTGCCCGGATTATGAAGGTATTTTGATCTATATAAAATCGTCGTTGATGGTCAGTCCGACATTCGACACCCGGAATATCAAAAATATGGTCAAGCGACTGATCAGGGAGGGAGAAAAACAAAGGGCCGAAGAAGGCAAGCGATCGCTCGACAGCCATATTTACCGGACCTATAACCCCGATTTTCCACATGAATCTACGACCGATCAGTTTTTCGACGAGGCACAGTGGAATGCTTATTACGACCTGGGGGCAGAGATCGGCGGACACGTGTGTGGCGCGCTGGATTGGAAACCAGGGGATGCTGCTCATACTTTGTACGAAAAGGGATTGGCTGTTTATGAACGATATTAAGGAGTACGTGGAAAAACAAACCCAAACAGTTCGCCCAGATGAAAAACGAGCCGTCCTTTTACCTTTGTCAAGTCCACTCTTTCGCCCAATTCGACCTGCATACTCGTCACGGTCTTCTGTGCATCTGAAATGCCGCAGGGTATGATGTGTTGGAAATATTTAAGATCGGTGTTGACGTTAAGAGCAAATCCGTGCATGGTTACCCATCGGCTGAGATGGACGCCGATGGCGCATATTTTTCGTTCCGGAAGCACCTTGTTGGCAGGCAACCATACTCCTGTAAAACCCTCTACCCTTCCGGCCTGGATATTGTAGTCTGCCAGGGTACGGATGATGGCTTCTTCGAGGTAGCGCACATATCGATGTACATCGGTGAAAAACAAGTCGAGATCGAAAATGGGATACCCCACTACCTGGCCGGGGCCGTGAAAGGTGATGTCACCACCGCGGTTGATCTTGTAGAAGGAGATTTGGTGTTCGTTAAGTTGTTTTTCGCTGTACAGCAAATGATCGGTCGAACCGCTTTTACCCAGGGTATACACGGGAGGGTGCTCACAAAAAAGCAGGTAGTGATTTTGCGGCAGCAGAGGTTGGTTCTCATCCCGGAGGCGACGGTTTTTCTTTTTGACGTCGATCAGTTCGCGGTGGCGTTCGCTCTGGAAGTCCCATGCCTGCTGGTAGTCGATCAGCCCCAGATCCTGTACGATCACATTTTGCATAAAGCGGATTTAGAAATTGGTATCCTCTTCCTTGTGGTAATTTTCGAGAGCGGTGTCGATGGGTTCCCAAAGTTCAATTTTATTTCCCTCCGCATCGAGGATGTGTGCAAAGTGGCCATAGTCGTAGGAGTCCAGTTCGCCTACTATCTGAACGCCTTCTTTTCTGAGTTCTTCCAGAAGGGCCACAAGGTTTTCTACCCGATAGTTGATCATAAAAGGTTTTTCGGAGGGCTGGAAGTAGGTGGTATCCTCCTTGAAGGGGCTCCAGTTGGTGGTGGCTTTGTGTTCGGGATTAGAGTGGGTACGCCACAGGAAGATGCCTCCGTGTTCTCCTGATTTGATGCCGAGATGGCGGGTGTACCATTCTTTGAGGGCTTTTGGGTCGCGACATTTGAAAAAGATGCCGCCGATTCCAGTTACTCGTTTCATTATAATTGATGATTTAGTTGATTCTTGTTTCTGTGCTATCCAATTTGAGACTTATTGCTATATTCTATTTTTTTAAAACGAACGACAATCCGGCGGTTAGGGAGAGGATGGCTTGGCCTTCTACCTGTCCGAAGTCGATGCCGGTGTCGAATTGGATGCGGTCTTCCAACATTATTTGCACGCCGATACCGAAATGATAGTCTATTTCAAAATCGCTTCTGAGGTCGCTGTGGTGTTCGGCATAAAAGCCATATTGGTTTTTAATCCAATGTGTGAGTTTTAGTCCGTAAAATCCGTTTTCATCGCCACCGGTCCAGAACATGCCGACGCCATAGGTCAACAGGGTGGAAGAAGTAAGGTGGTTTAAAAAGTTGAAGTCGAATGCCGGTTCAACATCATCTGGGATAAAATGTTCATAACCGGTCCAGGGCAAGGTCATCCGTGCGTGAAACTCCATTCTTGGAAAACCTCCTTTTTCTCTGGCTACGAGCAATTTGGTCCCTGCCTGGAAGGGCCCCAAACCGGATTCATCGGTCATGGTGGCAATAAAATTTTTGGCGGAAAGCCAGGAACCGGCTAAGAATATTTCCATGTTTTCGAGCAAGCCAATCCGAACTTGTCCCGTTATCTGGCTCGTTTTCTGTTCGTTGGAGGCCCCTGCAAGGTTGAATTGGCCGAAGCCGGCTTCTACCATCCATACCCCTTTGTTCACTTTGGAGGGGAAAGGGCTCTGGCCGGGCCTGTCTGGTATCAAACTTGCGTCTATTTGTTGGCCCCTCACCCCGGAGAGCCATAACAGGAAGATCAGGCAACAAAAGAATATGCGGCTATAAGTCATTGATAGTGAGGAGGATGCGTTGATTGATTATTATTGTTCAGCAATTCTCAATTTAGATTTAAGTAATTTGCTGATTTGCTAATTATTGATGTGCTGATGCCCCTCTACCGCGAAGTTCCCTGTGTAGAACGTAAATATTGATTTTCAAATTGAGAACCGCTGATTATTGTTTGTTATTCATTCCGACTAAGTGTGACAATCGCAAAAATGGGGAGACCCTGATAGCAATCGGGGTTCAAATTGAGGCAAATTGGCAAAAACAAATAAAAATAATTGCCAATTTTTAACGTTCCCTTAGCACTAAAATGCACCTCAACAAAGTTACTAAATCGTCCATTCTCGTCCTAAAATTGCCGATCAAATATTATATACTCTTTAGTCACCAAACTTTAAGACAACATGAAACAATCCATTTTTTTCAGCATTCTGTGCCTGATTTTCAGTTTCAACCTGACCGCTCAATCGCCTAACATTGCCAGGGCTACCAAAGCCGCCGACCGCATGGCCAAGCGACTCAGCCTTGATGCCGATCAGAAATTGCAGGTTAGAGATGCCTACCTCGAAATGTACAACAATATGTCGAATATCCCTTCGGATGCCAACTATAGCGCAGAAGAAGAGAAGATTCAGGCCGAATTTGAACGAAAGATCAACAATATACTTACAACGGAGCAGAAAGATAAAAAAGACAAAGGCATTAACGAAAGAAGAGAACGCATTGATCGTACCCGTGATACAGCACAACAAATGACGTCCGAACAACGCCAGGAAAAGATCAGAAACATGGCAACCAAGAAGACCGACCGAATCAATAAAGAGTTGGGCCTAACAGACGAACAGTACCGCACTATTCTGGAAGCCAGCATCACAAAAATTACGAAAACTCAGGAACTCCGTAACCTGTCAAAAACCGACCGAAGTAAGTCGACCGAGCTGCGCAAACAGATCAATGCCGACTACGACGCTACCCTCAATCAGGTGCTGACCACTGAGCAAAAAGAAAAACAACAAAAGCTCAAAATGGAACGCGTACAAAAGCGACAGGAAATGAAAAAAGCCAGACATGGTGACCGGAAAATGAAGTACCCCTCCGCCAATCTCGATAAAAAAGCCGATGCCTACACTTCTAAAATGGCCGATGAACTCGAACTGACAAACGACCAAATAGCGCCATTCAAAACGGCCTATTTGAAAAAACTCAAAAACAAACGCAAGCTATCCGGTAAAGACCCTGAGGTGAAAAAGGCAGCGAGAAAAAAGATTAATTCCCAGTTTGAGGAAAGTCTTGCTCAGTTTTTGTCGGAAGATCAAATGGAATTGTACCGGAAATATCAGTCTGAGAAACAGAAAATGAGGAATACCAGGGAGTAGGCCTCAATTTTCGGCACTCGTTTCGATCATGTGTTGTCTTTCGGTATCCAATGACAGGTTCCTTTACATCCAGCAAGCCTTTTTGCGTTAAGCAAAAAAACCGATGCTGGCACCCACCCAGTCTTTGTTTCGGTTGTATTTTACGCCTACCATCTCTCCTTTGGTGATCCGCATCATGTTGTTGAGGGCGATGGGTCGCTCGGCGTCTTTTTCCCAAAGCATGAGGATGCGCAATTCGCACTTGGCGGGGCCCGATGGCGTTGACAAGACTGGCGCGTATTCCACCTTTCTCTGGAGGATGTAGTTGTTTTTATTGGTGAGAGCATCCAGCCGTTCGGGAGTTACCCGTAGCTCCACACCTGCGCCGGCAAAAGAAAACAGAGGTTTTAGGACGAAATTGTGCAGATCGTCGGGATAGCGATGCAACTGGTCGAGGTAATAACTTTCCGGTACAAAGGGCCCTTCCAGTAAGGGAAGGATGTATTTGCTGATGCGGTAAAACCAGTTGGGATGACCGATCCATTCTACGTCAACCGGGTCGTTAAAATAGAAATCCCGTGTCAATTCCTGCCGTTGAAAGAGCTCATCAAAAATCACCCGGTTGTAAATTTTCCGGACGGGCACTTCCATCCCTTTTTCATTGTGGTAATAAAGTTTGCGTCCCGTTTTTTTTAGTTTGGTCAGGCATAGCGGCATGATACCCAATTGGGATCCGGTGGCCAGAAAATCGATGTAAGTGTGTTGTTTCTCCGGTTCAATTTCCAGCATGACGACTTGCTCGGGGGCCGTGTCTCCAACAATGGTTCTACGGAGCATTTCGACGTATTCCTTTTGAGTGATGGCATTAAAATGCGAGGTCAATTGGTCGGGCAACTCGTATATTTCGCGATAGCTATCGGCCAGCAATTGCTGAAAAAAGTACAAGGTAGGAAATCCCTGCACCTCGATGAGTTGCGGAAAAAGATCGCCGTTTTCATCCAGGCAAAGCGCAAAGTCCATTTGCAGAAAAGTGGTGTGAAGATCTTCATTGGGTACATCCACTTTATTTTCCTGTATGGGTACACTGGTGCGTTGCTTGAAGTCGGGAAGGCGGAGGGTGTCGCCAATGGTGTTGCAGGCGATCATCACTCTGTTTTTGAGATGTTGGGGTATGAAAACCGGCGTTTCTGCAATTCGAAAATCCGGGCTGTACTGATGGGCCTGATGAACCGTTTGTAATAACGATTGGTATTTTTCCGGTGAAAAATGTTGCTCGTTGAACCTAGTTCGGAGATCGGAAATCATGGAGAGATATCTGTATTTTGGCGATGGCATTGTCCAAAAAATCCGGAAGGATGGACTGATAGGTTGCAGCTATCTTGTCCGGGTCTTCGAGGTGCAACAAGAGGTCATCGTATTTTGATTCACTAAAGTTATCAACAATGTGTTTGCGGTTTTCCGGTTTCATCAAATGCTCTTTCATACCCACCGGGTCGGCTTCGGGATGAAATTGCGTGCCGACGATTTCCTCTGAAAAGCGAACCATCATAATGGCTCTTTCAAAGTCGCTTTGATCGGGAATTTGCTCCAGCACCAGAATTTTTGCGCCCCTTTCAGAAAACACTTCCAGATCGGGCTGGATGAGCTGCCAGTCGCGGCTGTCGACGCCATAAAAAGGGTCATTGAGAATTTCAAGGATGGGTTCTTCTCGGCCCTCTTTGGTTTTGTGCAGTGGAAAAATGCCAAAAGAGGTGCTGTGTCGCCTGGTGATATTGCCCAGCCTGAAATGATGGCTGGCCAACTGGAAAGAATGGCATATCAGAAATAGAAATTTTTTGCGTAGATGCAGAGGGTTGGTATTATAGGCCCAGATGTCGTCGAGCAATTGTCCGAAAAGAACCTCCCAGACGCCATTGCCTTCCAGAGGGTTGCCCGGCCCACCGGAAGAAATGTAAATATCGTACGACAAGTCGGGCACCTCGTTTGTTTGGCGGACGTCAAAAATATCGAATTCCAGATCGTCGGTGTAGCATTCCGAAATTTCCCTGATGCAGCGCAGTCCCTGATTGGGTTTGCCTGCGTTCATGTCCAGTATGGCCAGTTTCAACTTTTGCTTCATGTGTTGGATTATCTTTATCTTCATTTCAGCTGTAGAGCTCCCCTCAAAAATCAATCCGTTATGGGGGCCTCTCAGGAAACCTTTGCGGTTTTGGTTGATGTTGGTTTTACACTGTTGCCAACAAAACTGCCCCAGGTCAGGTTCATTTTGCCGGCTTTTTGCTTTTTAGCCCGGTCGATGGCCATCAGTGCTGCATTTTCGACGATCCACTCGTAATTTTCCGCTCCGACGGAATGCACATCGGCGTCGGGTGCGGGATTACAAAAATCGATGGCATAGGGTACTCCCTCCTTTACGGCAAATTCGACGGTGTTGAAATCGTAGCCCAGCGCTTTGTTGAGCTTGATGGTCAATTGTTCGACTTTTTTCAAAATTTTGCCGTCCGTTTCGGGGTTGTCCACTACGTATCGGAGGTGGTGTGGGTTGCGGGGCTCGTAGGGCATGATGTGTACCTTATCGGTGCCCAGGCAATAACAACGAAAATACGAATCGAAAACGATTTCTTCCTGGAGCATCATCACCAGTTGCCCTGTTTCGGCGTGTTTGGCAAACAGGTCATCGGGATCCGTGACCCGGTATACGCTTTTCCATCCGCCGCCGGCATAGGGCTTCATATAGGCGGGAAAGCCGATGTGCTCGAAAATGTATTCCCAGTCGAGGGGGAATTTCAGGTTGCGGAACGACTGGTCGGAAGTATCGTCGGGTCGTTCTTTGGAGGGCAGGAGTACGGTTTTCGGTACCGGCACCCCGATGGATTCGGCCAGACAGTTATTGAAAAACTTCTCGTCGGCGCTCCACCAAAATGGGTTGTTGATAACGGCCGTTCCGCACAAAGCGGCATTTTTGAGGTAAGCGCGATAGAAGGGCACGTCCTGTGAAATGCGGTCTACTATTACCGCGTACTCAGTTGGTTTGGCCTGCTGAACCATATCGACCGATACGGCCTCTGCGACTATACCTTTTGCTTTTTTGCTGTTCACTCTTTCGATAAATGCCCAGGGGAAGGTATCTTCTTTTCCGAATAAAATTCCGATTTTTTTCATATGTTTTGATTATAGGTGTTCCTGAAATTTATAGTTCTACGACTCGAAATTTGTGAATTTTTACCACCTTGCGGTCCATTTTGAAACCTTGCCTGTTTTGGGCCTGCTAATTTTTACAGTCCGCCACGGTTTAATTCTACTGCACGAGTTATTTCGAAAGCCGCACCTCCAGCTGTCTGTCTAACCTGGTCGGCTGTTTAGCCTGGCACCAGAAGTGTGGTTTATCCATCTCTTTTGTGTTGTGATGAAAAAGGCTTTCCTCTGCGATAAGCAGGCCTCGCGTCTATCTGGCTGCCCTTTTCCTCAGCTGGACAAGCTAGGCAGGCACATATATCCGATGTATAAAAAAGATTCCTTGACATTGTGTTTGACAGCATTATTTTTTAAACCAAAATCAAGGAATCATGACCAAAATTAGAAAAAAGATTTCATTCGACCAACAGCCCGTATTCGTGGGGATGGACGCAATAGTATTTACAAAGCGGCTTTTCTATTTTTTTTTATAAACAAGTACATTATTTCTAATTATATGATCCAATAATTTTTGATCTGTTTGCCAAATAGAACAAAAAACATCAATCCTACAATTGTATAATTTTCTCAGCTCTTTACTTAATCTTACAAGATTTTTGACATTTTCCTTTTTTATTTTGACGTAAATGTCCAGATCACTTTTACCATAAATAAATTCTCCATTTATTGAGCTTCCAAAAAAATAAAGTTCTTCAACCTTTAAATCCATACATAATGCGATAACACTTTTAATCTTCCTTTTAAAATATTCGTTTATTTCTATCATCTACTTTTTACCATATTTTTTATACAATTCATCTACTTCTATCCCTTTTTTGTTAGCAATTTCGATTAAATATTTGCTCATTTTTTTCTGAGCCCAAGTCTGCCTTACAGTTAGTTTAACATTAAATATGTGTTTTGCTGAATCAGGAAATTCTAGCTGACTAAAAACAAAAAGAATATCATATACGTAAAGTCCTGTAGGTGCTTGAGAGATTCCCTTGGTTTGAAAAGGACAATCTATAGCAAATTCTTCCAGCAATTCCAAGACATTATTATTACTAATTAAGCATGCAGATAAAATTAGTCCTTTTAAATATCTTCCTTTCATTGAAGTATAAAAATAATAATGTGTCGGTGCTTCTTGATAATTATCAACTGGTGAAAAATCTCTAAAATATTTAGTTTCTTTTCTCTTTTTTGCTGCTTTTATTTTTAGTTCAATTTCATTATGTGCCTTTTGAAAAGCAACCATCTTATTAATAGTGTATTCGAGATGTTCCAGGTATTTTTCTTCTCCTGTAATTTCAATTAAGTCACCTATATCTTTAAACCATTTCTTCTTTGGTAGTTTTCCTAAGTCCTCCAATTCAACAAACTTTTCATAAATTTTTGATATATCCGTATCTACAGGAGGAAATAATTCATAATTTAAAATATGTACCTTTCTATTCTTTGCTTGAATATTTTTACTAGTGCGATAATTCACGACAGGCTCCTTCTCCACATAAGATAATGGCACAAATCGTACTTCAATTTTTTCAAACCCAGATCGTCTTACGTTTAATTTATATCTATTTCGATTTTCATAATTCAAAGAAACCTTTGTCCTTCTGAAAAAATTCAAAACGCCATGATTTAACTCTTTATTTAATTCACTTACAATTCTAGCAATTTTACTTTCTTCAAATTCCGCATATTCAAACAATAACATTATTTTGCCATTATTTGCTGTAATCATTTCTTTTTTATTTTTCAAAGCAAACATTACCAACTTCCTCGCTTTTTCTTTCAAACTATCGTTTATAGTCCCATTAACTTGTATTCCGGTAAACTCTCCATCATCATCAATTAAATTGAAACAAACAAACATTATTTTATATTTAATGCGTTTAGCGGTAATCTTATCGTTAAAGTTGTCATATTTCCAATACATTTGTCGGGAAAAGGCCAACGCGGTGCAGCTAAGATTGACGCTCACTTAGCGGCGGTGAGATTTATTCTTCTGCCTGTCGACAAGCAAGGTATCCACATCCCATCCAAAAAGTTGCAGGGGGGGGGCGGGGACTAACGAATATCCATATTGTGTTGGATCAAAGCAAGGACAAATAATGCGGAAACATTTGCCGCCAGAGCGGCCAGTCGTGCTTGGCCCATCTCCGCAGGTCGAACCAGTGGTTGATGCCTTTGCTGTGCAATATGTTCGACATTACCTGGTTGCCTTCCAGACAGATGTCCCATTCGCCTACGCCCAGGACGATGCCCATTTTCCAGAGTTCTGGTTGCTGGTTGTCGGGCATAAAATCGACGGGATTATTGAAATAGACGTTTTCATCGTAGTACCCATTGACGAAGGATTTAATGTCAAACGATCCACTCATCGAAAACAAATGACTCACCCGCTCCGGATGTCGAAAGGCAAAATTGAGGGCATGATACCCTCCAAAGCTGGCTCCGGCCACGGCTACTTTTTCAAATCCGTGGTTGGTGCGGATGGCATCCACCACTTCCTCCTGAATAAACTGGTCGTACCAAATATGGTTCTTTACCCGCTGGGCCGGATGGATTTTTTTGTTGTACCAGCTGTGTTTGTCGATGCTGTCGGGGCAGTAGATTTTCACCTTCCCATTTTCCAAAAACCATTTGGCAGCCTTGATGAGTCCAAAGTCGGTGGCCTCAAAATAGCTTCCCATCGTGGTGGGGAAAATAATGACCGGATAGCCCTCATGCCCATACACCAACATTTCCATTTCTTTGCCAATGACGGGCGAATACCATTTCAGATGTTCTTGTTTCAAAGTTGTATGTCCGTTTTTTGAATGATGCAAAAGAAGGGACAAAGGTCGGAAGAAAATCAAATATTATTGGTGTTTCAGGAGAAAAATTGAAGATTAGCAGAATTATTGATTATTCGAATCAGGAGTTGACCAATACATTTCATGCCACTCGTATTTATTGCGTCAAAGAGTAGCCTGTCATCTGACAGTCAAGCCGTGGTGGGAACGATCTGACTTCTGACTGTTCACTGTTCACTCATGGCCCCTACCCTTGCTATCTCCCTGCCGGTACAGGTGTTCCAGCTCGCGTTCTTCTTTTGACTGTTTTTCGGATATCGCAAACTGATCCAGTTGGTTAATATCCGGTTGGCCGGCATCTACCCAGGCGGAAAACCAGACTGCACCGATGGCGGCAATGGCATCCCTCATGCGCGTTTCCACCATGCCTTTCATCCGGTTGGCATAGGCGCGGGCGTAGGCGGGGCATTGGGTACGGACGGTGAGGTTGTTGCGGTCGATGAAACAATATTGCTGATCTACGGGGAAGGTCTGGCTCAGTTCTTTTTCGATGAGCAACACGCTGTCGACGTATTGGTGGCTGGTGAGGACAATATCCCAGAAAAATTCTGCTGGACGTTCGATATAGGTAGCAGGGCCTACCAGGAAGTCGTATTCTTTGTCGGCGAAAAGTTCCGGTATCCGGCTTTCCCAGAAGGCGTGGATACCCACCTGGTCGGTGAGCTGGCCGTTGTAGTTTTCGGTGGTGTGCAGGGGCACATGTGCATCGCCGATGTAATGGCCAATGTCTGCTGAATGGCGCAGGATGCGGTCGGTTTGCCTGCCGGCAAAAGCGCGGGTCAGGTCGTTGTAAGCTTTCAGCAAATGATAAGGAAGTATCCCCGTTCCCGAAAACCGGTCGATCGCAAAGGCGGATTGGCAAGGCCCTTTGTAACCGGTTGGACCCAATAATTTCTGCAGGCTGTCGCAGTCCACCAGCCATTCATCTTCGTAGTATTGTGGTTTTATATGTCGTTTGTAAAAATGAAGATAATCCGCAGCAGAGAGCGAGTCATAATGGTTGGCCACCAGGTATGTATCACTGGTTTGAAACAAGGGCGTTTCGCTCCGGTCTTTCAAATGTTCATAGCCGATCAACAGCAACGTATCGCCGGGTTCTTTCACAATATACACATCTGTGTATTTGGCCAGCGCCTCCGACCACCCTCGGGGCACATTGTCGAAAGGAAGGCTGCCCCAGTGATCCAGGTCGATGTAATGCCGTACTGCTTCGTGTTTGGTGGCATAGCGGCGCTTATCGGGATCGACTGCATGATCGGTGAGGTATTCGATGTGCCTTTTGAAAAAACCGAACATTTTTTGCGGAAGCGTGAAGACGGCCATCCTGTTGATTCGGCGGTGGCCAAAAAAGCCCCAATCCACTAGGTGGACTTCTGCTGTCAGGTTGCAGCCAAATAAAATTAATAATATGTAGACGTATTTTTTCATCAAGGATGTTATAAATCTCACTACCGACCGCAAATCCGACAAAGATCAAGGCAGCCACAACAAATGAGGCAAAGGTCAGTTTAGGCATAAATATGCCCACAGAATAATTATTCCACCCATTAGCTGAAGCGCACTGGTACCTCTGATTTCGTTTAACAGGTTGACATCCTTGTCAATCCTGATTCCGGAATTCTTTATAGGATTGCTCAATCTCATTAGCCCTACACCAAGTAATAAAAGACCTGACAGGGTTAGCGTAACTGTATTTTTAAATGCCCTTTTTTGAATGTTTTTACGTTATGATTTGTACATTTAGATTTTCGGAAGTAAAAAAAGAATCCGACATCTGTCAAAAGTAAAGTAAAAAATCAATAAATAAAAAGATTGCGTGACATTCCTGTCGGCCGGCAGGCGGGTTAGCGGAGCCGCACAGAGATTTCCTGGCAAAGATCGGATTTGGTGGGCTTATTGATCTTATTGACAGCGAGCAATTGCTTTATGATTAAATTGAATGGCGTTTCGGCCGTTCTTCTACAACGTTTCCGAAATTGCCTATGAAGTAGGCTTCAGTAGCCGTACTTATTTTAGCTCTTGCTTTCAAAAACATTTTGGTAGTTCACCTACTGAGTACATTCGTTCCTGACAGATTGTCTTTGAGTATGCTGGTGAAATATCGAAAATTTTGTATTAAATCAATGGAACATCCAACACTATTTCAAGCTTTTAACAAGTACATACATCTGCCAGTCAATGCATATCTTGATTTAGAAAGCAAGCTGATTCGCAAAACACTTCAAAAGAAAGAATTCTTAATCAGGGAAGGGCAAATTATCAGGCATTTGCCATTTTATAGAAAAAGGCTTAATGGTAAACTATCGTTTAGATGAGAATGGAGAAAAACATGTCATTCAAATTCGTTGGACGGGGCTTTGGTTAGGAGATTTGTATAGTTTTTATTCCGGCAAACCCACCAAATTTAATATCCAAACCTATCAGCCTACCGAATTATTGATGATCAATCATGAAACATTTAATTTCATGACAAGAGAATACCCTATTTTCGAAAGATACTTTCGACTTGGAATACAGGATGCTTATATAGAAAACCCTTGACCAACTCTTCAACCTCCATAGCTTGAGTGCTGAAGAAAGGTATCTTGAATTAATTCAAAATGTCCCTTCCCTTTTAGAGGATCTACCTCATTACCTGATCGCTTCCTATCTTAGTATTAAGCCACCATCTCTAAGTCGAATCCGAAAAAAACTGCAAAACTAAGGACATTAACATAGGTGAATGAAATTTGAATTCATTAATTTTAATTTTGCATTTGATAAATTGATTCCCATTTTATCAAGCGTAAAAATTAATTCTTAAAATCTAAAGAAAATGAAAAATTTAAAAATACTCCTATGTGCCCTGACATTAACTCTTGCTGTTTCACAGGTTAATGCACAACAAATAGAAGCACTTGGAGCACTGGAATTTAGCCCTGAAGGCGTATTGTTTGCTGGCGACAATCTTTCAGGAACCATTCACGCATTTGATTTAAGTGCCGACAGTCGAACCAAAGAAAAATTCGAAATTAATGTGTACAATGTTGATGCACAAATAGCTGCCGTCTTAGGCACTTCTCCCGGCAAAATACAAATTAATGACATGGCGGTACATCCTAAAAGTGGCGAGGTGTATCTCTCTGTAACACGCGGAAACGGGATAGATGCCTTACCAGCTTTGGTAAGGGTAGATGCGTCAAATCAGCTACAAAATGTAGATTTGGCTCCCCTAAAAACCACCTCTCAAGCTCTAAGTAAATTGCCGGATGGTAGTCAGCAATTTGTACTACGTGGTACTATGGCAGCTCCTACCAGCAAGGAAGTTGCAAAATCTAAACGCCCAATGCGGGTGCTTTCCATTATTGACATGGAATACCACAATGGCGAATTGTTTGTGGCTGGAATCAGTAATGAAGATTTTTGTTCTGTGCTGCGCAGAATGCCTTATCCTTTTAATGGTAGTGAAAGCATCAGCAATATTGAAATGTTCCATATTGCCCACGACCAGTATGAAACTCGTGCCCCCATCCGGTCTATGTTGGTAAAAAACATTGATGGCAAAGATCAATTGGTGGCAGCTTATACCTGTAGTCCATTGGTGTTGATTCCTTTAAACGAACTGAAAGACGGTGCCAAGGTCAAAGCCAGAACCATTGGCGATATGGGCAACGGACAACCCATTGATATGGTATCGTTTAACATGCAAGGGAATGACATGCTTTTTGTAACCAATAATAGTAGAATGCCACAGGTGATTCCATTAAGTGGATTGAATAATGCCAGAGTGGTTACTGAAAAAGACTTTAAAAGAGGTGGAAAAGCAGATTTAGGACCGGTATTACCTTATGGCCCTATCGGGCAACCGGTCATGTTTACGGGTTCTTCGCTTCAAATTGATTTATTGAATCAAGGGCAATTTGTCTCGTTGACAAGAGATGCCCAAACAGGTAGTTTAGATTTGGAAACAGTTTTGACCATGTTTCCGAACAAACTAAATAATTTGACTGCTGAAATGGATTTTCCCGGGTACAAACCGCCCAAACAAAAGAAATAAAATAAATTGTGTTGAAAATTCATTTTGGTTTTGTCATCTTTTTTTTGATGATATATCGTTCAGGAGTAGTGGCGCAATCTACTCCCGAACTTATTTTACCGGAGGGTTTAAATGGAATAATTAAGCTCAATATCTCTACTCTTCCAAATCAACGTAAAGATGTTTTAGATTACGACCATTTGGCTGTTTTTGTAAAAAATGAAGAGGGAAACCATGCTTCAAACCCCGTTCAAGGACTATATACAAGAGAAGGCGACTATCTGGTTTTTAAACCTTATTTTCCTTTTGAAAGTGGGATGACTTACGTTGTTAGAACTAAAAATGCCAATTCCGAGGATGATGGTTTCTACCAAACCTTTCGAATAGGTATGCGCAAAAAGGTTGAGCAACCAAAGGTAGTAAACATATATCCATTAGCCAGCCAACTTCCTGAAAACCTGTTGCGATTCTATATCTATTTCAATACACCCATGAAAAAAGGACAGGCATTGAAGCATATACAATTGATAGACACAGCGGGAAATATCGACAAACATGCTTTTATGGAATTCAAACAAGAGCTTTGGAGTGGAGATAGTAAACGACTCACCGTATTATTTGACCCCGGGCGTATTAAAAGAGGTGTTTCTACAAATGTGCTGAGAGGTCCAGCCCTGGTTAAGGGCAAGCGATACACCTTAAGTCTGTCAGGTGACTGGCGAGATGTTTACAACCAACCATTATCTGCAAATACTACCAAAGAAATTGAGGTGGTCAGTGCCTATCGCCAATCAATAAAAGTAAACGAATGGGTGATAGACCAACCCAAGGCAAATAGCTACGATACGCTGACCATCCATTTTGACAGGATCATGGACCATGCCTTAATCCAATCGATGATTCAATTGGTGGATGCTGAAAAAAATTTCATAGCCGGGCATTGGGAGGTTGTAGAACAAGAACAACAAATACAATTTATTCCTGAGAAAAAGTGGCACAAAGGAAAATACCAAATTGCAATTGACAGTCGTCTGGAGGATGTAGCAGGTAATAACCTTTACAACTTGTTAGACCATCATACAACAGGAAAAGAATACAATATCGAACCCAACCAATTTATTGATTTTGAGATATGAATATTGGCGTTTAGGGATGAGGAATTAAATAACCTACCCGAAGGGCGTTTTGTAGACAAGCGGGTAGATTATTTCCTGCCTGCCGGCAGGCAAGGTTTTCGAATTCCCTTACTTTTGAAGTTTTGTGTTGTTTATCCCGGTCCCATCGACACGGATATGGCCAAGAGGAAATTTGCACAAGTGGAATATCGGAATTTGAATTAGTCGAAAAAGAGAACTATCGCTGACGTCGTCGTCGCAGTGGGACCCCACCAGAGCACCCGGTCTCCCCAGGCATTAAGTTTAACAATTGATTTAGAATTGTTTAAAATTCATTAACAGCCTGTCACCTCAAGGATTAATTACCTTGCAGAATTTACCAAAATCAATTTAAAATGAAACAAGCGGTATTAGTGTTATCAACATGGTGCCTGGCACTATGTACTGTCTATGCTCAGGACTTTAAATCGGACAAAGAGCAATTGAGATATTTGAAAGAAGTAGAATGGCCAAAATCCTATTATGATCAGGATACTATTCTATTGGATAGAATACTGGCGGAAGAATTTGAAATGATAAATGCGGAAGGGAAGCGGTTTAGAAAAAGCGATGAAATGGCATATATCAAAAAGAACAAACCCAGCTATAAGTCGTTTAATTACGAAATAACAAGGTTGGAGATATTTGAGAACAATACGGCAATAATAGCCGGAATGGGCACGGTAATCAGTGTAAATGACGAAGGAAAAGAAACCAAAATGACTTATTGGTCGAGTAATGTACTGATAAAAAGGGGAGAACACTGGAAGGCTATATCTTCTCATGTCTCTGGAATAAAAAAAGAAATGGCTGAATAATTGATTTGCTACCCCTTCATTTAGCATTGTCAAAAAAACTATCATACGACCAGAAAGCCCTCCCAAATTGCCGCTGCTGGACGAGGTAATAATCCCCCTTGCTGTGATTGACGTGGTAGTGCTCTACGGCGGTGTTGCCGATCACCTCATCGTCGGTCAGGGGGGTGCCGTCGTTGTCGAGTGGATAGAGCGGGTGAAAGCGGGCCGTTTGTTCTTCTCCGGTTTCGTCTTTTACGGTTACGATGGCGAAGGGGACTAATTGGCTGATCGAGTCTCGGTCTTTATGATGGTTGATGTAGTTTTCAGCAAAAAATTGTTCAAAGCCGATCAGATAGGCCTCAGCACTTCCTTTTTTGTAGGGCCGGGGGGTGGTCGGGGTGATGTCGTAAAATGGTAAAATGTCGTACTGATCGCCGGTCTTTTCCAGTGTGAAGGATTTGTTGCGCTGCTTGGGATATTCTACAGATACGTATTGAATGTCTTCGGGGGCGATCCCAAAAAGGTGGCGGTCGCGCCAATTGTCTTCCGACATCAGATATCGCACACGCAGCCCTCCCTCCATTTGCGGCATGTGAACCACATAGGGTTGTTCGGCTCCTTCCATAATCATGTAGGTGCCTTTTTCATTGTTGGTCATTCCGCCTACGTAATAGGTTTTCATGATCTCGTTGTTGCGGTCGTAAATCTCCACTTTGATGCCGTGACTACCCAAGGTCTCCACAATGTTGGGAATAGCGGCGTTGTTGGGAATGTTTTTCATTTCCACGTTTTTGATGGTTTGCATCAGGTTGGCGATGGCTCCTTTCCTGGCCCTGTATTTTCCGTTGAGTGTCCACTTGTTGGAGTTGCCATCGCGGGTCAGAGTGGTGCGATGCCCTTTGCGGTCGGCGATGAAGACTTTTCCGATCTGGTCGACGTTCTGGATGGCAAAATCGCGGTCGCCACTTATCATCTGGGTTTGTTGCTGTTGGTCGCTGGTCTTGAGCCAGTATGCTCCTCCGGCCAGGATGGCAAAAACCAGGAGCAGTATTATTGTATTTTTCATAACAATTTGTTTACGTTTGTTGATTGCTTTCAGTGATGGTTGATATATGTGTCGTTTTCCTGCGCGGCTATCTTCCTTAAAATCAGATGTTAATTGGTCAGGTATTCGTGTATTTCCGTTTTCTGAAAAGCTGGAATAAATACCCAAATATGCCTAAAAAAATAAGCGGTACAACGAGGTTGAATAGTTGCCAATAGGTAGCCTCCTCTCTTGCCCGAACGGTATCCAGCATCCGCAGCTTCACCTCTTTGGAGCGGGCTTCGATGACCCCTTCGTCGTCGAGTAAGTACTCTATAGCGTTAACCAGAAAATCTTTATTGGCAAAAACCGTTTCTTCATATTTGTTGAATCCCAGGGGCATGACTTCCTGTTTCCCTCCCCGCCCCGATAGGAGGTTTTTGGTAACGTCTCCGTCCGATACCACCAGCATTTTGGTGGGATCGCTTTGGGTTAAAAATTTTTCATTAAGTTGTTGCAATCCTTCCTTCATCGACTCCGGCACTCTGTTTTCATAGAGCGATGGGAATCTGCCTTCCAGGAGGACGGCCACGGGTTGAGGGCCTTTGTTGAACTTGTCTTTGTCGGGTTTATAACGCAGTATTTCAAAATTCAACTGGACAGGCGTCATCTGAAACCGGCTGTAGGGCGACGATTCCAGTAGCACGGTTTTTTTCACCGGTGTTTTTGTGCGAAACGTATCGATCGTACTGGGGAAGAAAAAGTTGATCCGGTCGAGGCTTTTTACAATGGGATGGTTGGAGCGCGGAGCCACCAGCGGATGGTAATACCAGGGAAACATTTCAAAGTTGGCCCCCGTAGCCAGGGGTATCCGTGTACATTCGAGGTCAAGCACCAAATTAGGGCGGATTTTTACACCGTATTTAAATAAAATATCTTCCAACTGAAGCGGATAATCGAAGGGAATGTATCGGGTACGTCCCTGCAGGCTATCGAGGTTGACATTGAGCCGGTCGATCAGCCACATCACCTTGCCCCCTCGCATAACGTATTGGTCGATCAGAAATTTATCCCTTTCGGAAAACGGCCCCTGCGGCTTGGCCACCACCAGGACGGATGCCTCTTCGCCGATGCGGTATATGCTGTCGAGTTCGAGGCGGGCGGTGTTGTAAAACGGCGCCAGGGTTTGTTCCAGGTCGGCGGTGAGGATGGGGGGCAATTCGCCATGGCCGGTTGTAAATATAATGTTAGGCTTGGATGTGAGGCGCAGCTTTTTGAGTGCATTGGCAAACTTGTATTCCAACAAACTGACGGAGTTGTTGAGTACGACTTCGCTGGGCACCCCTCTCATTTCATTTTCCAGTAGGTTGACGGGAAAGCTGCGCCCTTTGTAGTTGAAGATCGCCCAGGGATAGATGATGAGTTCTTTTGTTTCGTCGACGTCTTTTACCCGCAGGTTGGTGGGTATGATGCCATTATCTGCCAGCACTTTCCGGCGCTGATTGACCTCCTCGCGGGTACCCAGGCCCGGATTGTCAAAACTGTATTCGATCAGCCCATTGACCGAACGAAAATCATCCAGCATTTCTTTTGCCGCGGTACGCAACCGCTTGAATCCAGCCGGAAATTCACCATCCAACAATATTTGCACATAAAGTGTCTGGTTCACTTCTTCCAACACCTTTTTGGTGGCACGGGTGAGGGTAAACCGTTTTTCTTCTGTCAGGTCGAGGCTGGCGTAGGCGTACTGTCCAGCCACCATCAGGGCCGCAAATATGGCTATGGCCAAAATGGGTTGGATGATCTGGTGCGACGATCCCGACCGTTTTATCAGGTACACAGCCCAGACCGCCGGGATGGTCAGCAGCACTCCGATCAGGGCCAATACCAACCAGGGCGCCCCGGCATTCCAACCGATAAATACTGCTGCCGGTAATATCATCAGTACCACTTCCTTCCAATTGAAATCCCGAATATTGAACACGCTGCCTTCCAGCACTCTGTTTTTTAGCGAAAGCAGACAAAGCATCAGAAATATGCCGGTCACCCCAATGAAATACACCACATCGCGGCTATCGACCAACCCCCGGCTGATGGACAAATAGTGGTACTCCACACCGGCCATCTGGATGAGGTCGTCCATTTTGCCAACGAATACAGGCAACTTGCTCAGATAGAAAAAACCCCAAAACAGAAAAAAGCAAAGAAAGGTAGCCAGGATGAACGACGATATTTGGTTTCTCGAAAGAGAGGAGGCAAACAATCCCACCGCCGTAAATACACCGCCAAGTAGCAAAAGCCCCAAATAAGAACCCATGATCGCTCCCGAATCGAGGTTGCCTTTGGGTGAACCCAGATCGTGGACCGTGTAGTAGTACAGCAAGGTAGGCAGGAGAGCAAAAATCAATAACAATACATTTGCAAAATACTTACCCAGTACAATTTCCAGGTCGGTGATCGGGCGGGTAGAAAGAAGTTCGATCGTACCCGTTTGTTTTTCCTCCGCCAATGACCGCATGGTAATGGCAGGAATGAGAAAAGTAAAAATGATCGGGGCCATCGAGAAAAGGGTCTCCAGGGTGGCGTATTTGTAATTCAATATACTCGTATCGGGAAACACCCACATCACCAGCCCCAGGAGGATGAGAAAAACACCGATGACGACATACCCCACCAGGGATGAAAAAAACGATCCGACTTCTTTTTTAAAAATACTCCACATAGTATGCCTCAGTTTTTGGTCAATTGTTGGAACACATCTTCTACGCTGAAGGTGTTCTGGCTCATCTCCAGCAACACCAGTTGCTGCCTTACGGCAAATGCAAACACCTCAGGGCGAATATCCACCTCTCCGGCGCTGACCAACTGCCACTTATTTGGGCCCTGAAAAACGACCCGGTTTACCCCTTTGATGGATGACAACTTCCTGGAAAAATCGGCCTGTCGTTTGGACTGGTCCGTTGACGACGACCTGGACCCTGTGGATTGAAATTCGACGTTGACCACCGTTTCGCCTTTTACCCGTTGCTGGAGAGTGGCAATGGGGTCATCGGCCACTAACCGTCCCTTGTTGATGATAAGTACGCGGTCGCAAAGGGCCTGTACTTCCTGCATGATGTGGGTTGAAAAGATGACCGTTTTTTCTTTGCCGAAGGATTTGATGAGGTTGCGGATCTCTACCAGTTGATTGGGGTCGAGGCCGGAAGTGGGTTCGTCGAGTATGAGTACTTCGGGGTCGTGCAACATGGCCTGGGCAAGCCCCACCCGTTGCCGATACCCCTTCGACAAGGCGCCGATTCGCTTGTTTTGCTCGACCCCCAGTCCGGTTCGTTCAATCATATCGGCCACGCGCTGTTTTTTGTTGGACAGTTTGTGCAAACCAGCCACAAACCCCAGGTATTCTTTGACGTACATGTCTTTGTAAAGTGGGTTGTGCTCCGGCAAATAGCCGATGCATTTTCTGACAGCTATGGGGTCAGTATTAACATCGTAGCCACAGACCGATGCCGCTCCTTCCGTGGCGGGAATGAAACAGGTCACTATTTTCATGGTCGTGGTTTTTCCGGCTCCATTGGGTCCTAAAAAACCGGTAACCTGGCCTTTGTGAGCCTCGAAGCTGATGTTGTCAACTGCTTTTTGAGTGCCGTATGTTTTGGTTAATTGTTTTACTTTTACGGACATTTTTGATTTGCTGATTCGTGCCGTGAAGGCGAAGCGATAGCGTAGTCCTTCATGGTGCTAATATGCTGATTTGCTAATGTGCTGATATGCTGATGTCTCTTATCCTTTCTATGTTTCAATTAAAAACGGTAAAACTACTAAAAATGGATACATCTCCAAAGTTGTAAAATGGCTATATTTTTGTAAAAAAACGACCCGGTTGGGTTTGCACAGTTCCGGGGCTGTTCTATTTGGTAAAAAGCCGATTTTACACAGGTAGGCTTGTGTATTTCATTTGGCTGATTTGTCCGCCTCACAACAGATCAATGGAGTTGGGAAAACAAATCATCACCAAAAATAGTTATTTCGCTCAAAGCAACTGATTATGAAAATCCTGCAATTATTACTTCCCATCCTGATCGCTGTATTCGTTTTTGCCTGTCAAAATGGGCCCAAAACTCCCGACAAGGCAGCCGAAAGTTCGACGGAACAACCAACATTGGCCGAACGCATTCCCGTAACCCAGCCATCCTCTGTTGAGCCGGAAACAAACGCAACTTCTGCGGAGCCGACAACTGCACCGACAATGGAAGAACTTCCCGCTCCCAGTGAAAAAAAACCAGTCGCTGTAAAGATGGAGAAACCCAAAACTAATCCTACAAAATCACTTGAAGTGAAAAATACAACTACCTCTCTCCCAACAGTTAAGACAAAACCATCTAAAGAAAAAAAACAGATTGAGCCAATTAAAAAAGAAGAGCGGCCCACGAAGTCAGAGCCGGAAGAAAAGGAACCCATTGTGGTACCACCAACCAAAGAAGTCGAGGCCACTCCGACAAAACCGTCTTCTCCCAGCCACTCCGACTGGGATCAATTTTTGCGAAAGCAGGTCTCTCCTTCCGGAAAGGTAAATTATAGGGCCATCGTGGCGGATCAGGGGGCGCTCGATGCCTATCTGGAAAAGCTGGCCAGCAACCCCCTCCAAGACCATTGGACCAGGAATGAAAAAATGGCCTATTGGATCAATGCCTACAATGCCTTTACCATCAAATTGATCGTGGATAATTATCCGTTGAAGAGCATCACCTCGCTGGATGGGGGCAAGCCCTGGGACAGGAAATGGATTGTACTGGGAGATAAAACCTATTCTCTCAACCAAATTGAAAACGATATTTTGCGGCCTCAGTTTAAGGAACCCGGCATCCACTTTGCCGTGAATTGTGCCGCCATGTCCTGCCCTCCCCTACTTAACCGTGCCTGGACCGCCGACAATCTTACTGCCAATTTTAAAAAACAAGCTATCGCTTTCATCAACAACCCGGCCTATAATCAGCTTTCGACGAAGGCCGTAAAACTATCCAAAATATTCGACTGGTATAAAGCAGATTTTGGCGACCTCATCGCCTATCTCAACCGGTATGCCGATAACGAGATCAAGGCCGACGCAAAGGTTAGTTTTTTGGAGTACGACTGGGAGTTGAATGAATAGTCAGGCCATCACTTCGCAAGCCGACGCCCGTTCTTGTACCGGATCACTTTGGCGTCCGGATATTGGTGGGCAAGCACTTGTTTTAAAAAACCCTTTGCCTCTTTTTCCTTTTTAAAATCGCCGATCATATAGGCGAACGATCCTTCTTTTGTTTCTTCCAGTTGGAGGTTTCCATGTCGGGTAAACAGCCCGTGGCTGAGCGGCAATTGGTAGGCTGATCGCATTATCTCGATGGAATAGCCCGTAAAGTCCGTCGCCAATCGCCGGGGTTTGTTCACTTTGCTCAGGGTGTTGACCTCGTGGTTGGGAACAATGGCTGGCTGGCGTTTTTCATCATCGTCGTAGATGTAGGGAGGGGCGGGTACGGGCGGGTCGTTTTCCTGAACGTTGGAGGGCTTGATGATCTTAATCCGAAAATCGGCTACAGGTGGTTGGGTCGAGTTTTGACGATCCGATTGCTCCATCTTTTCCGTTTGCGTTTCCGGGGGTGGAGGTATGTTGGTCATTTTCTTTGGGGGTTTCCTGCTTCCAGGTTGTACGATGATGGGGTCCGCCTGACGATCTTCTGGTATTGTCTCTTGTTTTGTTCCCTGCCGGTCAATTTGCGCCTGGAGGTCTGCGGGCAATTCTTCGCCTGGGGCTACTTTAATTTCCGAATTTTCCAGTTCGGCGAGTAGTTTCTCCATAGATTCTTCGTGTTTGATCTGTGCCAGGGAGCGGCTGTCATCGACCAGGCTGGGGTCGACAAATCCGATGACTTTCAATTCGGTTCTGCGATTTTTCAGGTGTTCCCTTTCACTGCATTTTACGCCATCGTCACAGCGGTTGCGCAATTGGGATTCGCCGTAGCCTTTTGGCACCAGCCGGTTTTCGGCAATGCCATTTTCCGTAAGGTATTTCACGACGGACTGGGCCCTTTTGAGGGAAAGTTTTTTATTGTAGCCGTCGTCGCCTCTCGAATCGGTGTGGGAGCCGATCTCAACTTTCAGGTTGGTATTGTCTTTCAGGCTGACTACCAACTGGTCGAGCTCTTTTCGGGCGGCGGTTTTGAGGCGGGCGCTGTTGAGGTCGTAGTAAATATTTTTGATCTCGATCTCCTGGTTCAGAACGATGGGTTGCATTTCCACGTTGGCCAGGAGGGTACCCATTTCCAGCCCTTCTGTCAGTACATCGGAGACGCCGGGTTTGACTTCCCCTACCCCATCGAAGCAGAGAATGCATCCCTTCACGTTGACATAGGCTTCGAGTCGTTTGTTGAAAAATCCCCTTTTGCGGATCAGCAATGTGTAGTGGTTTCCCTGCTCAAACCGGCTGCTAAAGGTGGGTTGGGGGTGGTTTTTCAGTACGAGTTCTTCTTTTTCTGTGGTATTGTTGTATACTTCTATGAGGGCACCGGTAATGGCATCGACGGCGATGTCGTCGTCGGTGCGGGCAGGTGCCAGGGTCACTTCGAAGATGTATCCGGGCATCCGTTTCATCTCGAATTTGACGTAAGTCTTTTCTCCTTCCTTTTTTCCCTTGGTGGAAATTATTTGCTCCTGGGTGTCAAACGGTTTTTTGCTCACCCGGAGGAGGTATTCATTGCCGGGCGCCACCTCTATTTGGAACAAACCGTTGAGATCGCTTTGGGTCTCGCCGCGCAGGGCCATTGTTGCTTTATCAAAAACGGTGACCTTTGCCAGGTTGAGGTATCCGCGGTTGCCGGCTTCATAGACGTACCCTTCGATGGTCACTTGCTGGCAAAATGCCATGGCCGGAAGAAGGAAGAATAGCCAGCACAAAAATCGAACTTTATGCATATAAGATTCTGGTTTTGGAATGTTTTGGAACGTTTAAAAAAAATGCTGTTATTTGGTGCAAATATAGCGCAATTTAAAATCAACCTATGAGTCTAAAAATCGTATTTATGGGGACACCCGAATTTGCAGTCCCTTCTTTGGACGCATTATTTCAAAATGGTTACCCTATTGTGGGAGTCGTCACAGCCACCGATAAAATGGGGGGCCGGGGAGGCAAGCAACTATTACAATCCGCTGTAAAAAAATACGCCCTGGAAAAAGGGTTAAAGGTCTTGCAACCTAAAAATTTGAAACATCCCGATTTTATTGAAGAACTCCGCAACCTCGAAGCCGACCTGCAAGTGGTGGTGGCCTTTCGGATGCTTCCGGAAATTGTGTGGACCATGCCCCCCATTGGCACCATCAATCTACACGGCTCGCTCCTGCCCGCCTATCGGGGAGCCGCTCCCATCCATTGGGCAGTGATCAATGGAGAAAGCGAAACCGGGGTTACCACCTTTTTTCTAAAACACGAAATAGACACCGGCGATGTACTCCTTTCGGAAAAAATGTCGATCGGTCCCAACGAAACCACCGGTGACGTACACGACCGGATGAAAGAGGTCGGTGCCGAGGTGGTGCTCCGAAGTGTTCAGTTGATCGAAGGCCGTAGCTATGATTTAATTCCTCAGGGTGTGTCGAAAGTGAGTAAGGCCCCGAAAATTAAACGGGAAACCTGCCAGATCAATTTTGAGCAAACCGCCCAAAATCTGCATAATTTTGTGCGGGGGCTGAACCCCTACCCTCTTGCCTGGACACTATTGGAAGGCCAGGAAGTGAAAATCATTCAGACGGAACCGGAGGTCCAAAATCATTCGTTCATGCCTGGATCGCTGCATACCGATCATAAAAACTGGCTTAAATTTGCTACCACCGATGGTTTTTTAAACGTATTGGTTTTAAAACCTTCCGGCAAACGGGCGATGGAGGTAAGAGACTTTTTGAATGGATTTAGGATATTGAAAAAATAGTGAGAAAATTTCGTCTGAGTAAATGTATATTTCGATAAGATTCTTGTTGGCGTTGCTTTTTGTTTCGGTTTTTGGCTATTCGGAAGCCCAGACGGATACAACGGCGGCTTCTTTTGGAGGCATCATCTACCTCGACTCGTTGGTGGTGACGGCCTCCCGCCAGGGGTTCAAAGTGGAAGAGTTTATCGATATGGTGCGGCAGGATTCTTCTTTTTACCAGGCGTTTCACAACCTGCGGTTTTTGACCTATGAGTCTGGAAATGACATCCGGTTTTTCAACAAAAAGGACGAACTGGTGGCTTCCTCCAATACCGTAATCCAACAATATGCCGACGGGGATTGCCGCACCATGGAATACCTTTCGGAAAAGGTGACCGGCAACTACTATAAGCGGAAGAAGAAACCCCGCTATTTTACTGCCCGGATGTACGAGAAGATTTTCTACACGAAAGGGCGCATCTGCGAATCCGAGATCGATCCCACCAGCAAGAAGAAGGGACTCGACAAGTACGTGGAAGACCTTAAAGTGTTGATCTTCCAGCCGGGATCGACCGTTGATGTGCCCCTTATTGGTAAAAAGACGCGTATATTCAGCCCTGCGCTTTCCAGGTACTACGATTTTTCCATTCGTTCGAGGAAATACAAGTCAGCTATTGACTGCTATGTATTTTCCGCAAAGGTGAAAGAGCAATATTTGAAAAAAAAGGCAGATAAGACCATTATTCGTTCGTTGGAAACGTATTTCGACAAGGAAACTTTTGCGGTCGTTGCCCGCCAGTATCATTTGTATTACCGGGGTGCCGTTATTGATTTTGACGCCAGTATCGACATCGAGCTCCGGCGCCTGGGCAGCAAATATGTGCCGGAATGGTTGCAGTTGGAGGGGGTCTGGAAGGTGCCGTTTAAGTCGAGGGAGCGGACATGGTTTGAGACCAGTTTTTATAATTTTAGGAGGTAGTGTTTTGTTGTTAAAGGGGTCTCTGAAACATTGGAACGGCCAAGGCTCAAAATAACGGGGGCTTTGGAAATCTACCTGTCGGTAGACAGGCGACCCCGCTATGCAACGCCAAAACAGTCAATGATATGTACATCAATATAAACCTCTCCATTTTTGCAGACCAACTCCGCCTCAGGAAGGAAGGCGGCAAACGACAGGTATATGACCCGCTGAGGCGGAAATACGTAGCGTTTACCCCCGAAGAGTTTGTCCGCCAATTGTTGATTGCTTACCTTTTGCAGGAAAAGAATTACAACCGCAACCGCATCGCCGTAGAAAAAACGACGACCTACAACGGCATGACCAAGCGTTTTGACCTGATCGTTTACACCCCTGATATGGAGCCGTTTATGCTCGTTGAGTGCAAGTCGTCTTCTACCCCACTCGACCGCTCTGTTTTTGAACAGGTTAATCTGTACAACGATTCCTTTCAGGCCGTCTACCTGCTGGGCACCAATGGGTTGGAAACGGTGTGTTGCAAGATGGATTATGTGGCGAGAGCTTATACTTATTTGGAAGAGATTCCAGACTATCCGCTGTAGTGCATCAGGAACTAAATCCTGAACAGTTTATTCCAAAGCCCCCGCAACATACCAACCTCAGCTTTCATCAATTAAATGATCTTCGATCTCATTTCCGAAATTGTAATCTTGTAACTTTTGCTGGCATTTTTCGCAGATGCCGAGGTGAGCAATCATCCGGTTGCGGGCGCGCTCCGGCAGGCGATTGGTCATGTATCTGCGGATGTCGTTGTCTTCGATGCATTTTCTTTCGGCCATGATCCTGGCCAGTATTCGGAGTACAACAAACAATAGTGCGATGGCTAAAATGGTGAACATGGTTTTTTTGCTTTTTGGATTTAACTTATGGAGTAATTGCTTATATTGATAGGCCTTCGCTCAAATCACGGGGATTTTGGAAATCTCGCTGTCGGTAGACAGGAGACCCCGTCATGCTGCCATAAATGTACTACTTCCCGGTCATAGTTGGCATAAAACTGAATGTTTGATCCCCTTTTCCAATCGATTTCTCTATTAGACATAATGAACAAAAATTCTGTATGCAGCCTGAATGCCCTTTTTCGCCTACCCTTCGTCACATCCTCGCCTTCGTAGCTTGGGCTACGAGGCTCCGGGTGTTCCTTGGTTAGACAAAAAATTGCTATTCAGTTGCTATACAAAAAATCCATTCATAATGTCTATTTTGTGGCCTTAAAACAGAGAATACCCATATGAGAAAGCCTGCGAAAAGTAAAGACCGGATGCTGGTGACCGGAGCAAGTGGCCAGATAGGTACCGTACTCACCGAATCATTGATCGAAAAATACGGCGCCAACAACGTCGTAGCCACCGACATCGCCAAGCCCAGGTCGCAAGGATCTGCCTTTGAATATCTCGACATTCTCGACCGGGACAAGCTCTCCCGGATCATCGATCACTACGAGATTACGCAGATCTATCATTTGGTGGCCATCCTTTCGGCCAAAGGGGAAGTCAATCCGGCGTTGACCTGGCGGGTTAATATGGAGGGACTGTTCAATGTACTTGAGCTGGCTGTCGCCAAAAATCTGGAAAAAGTCTTTGCGCCAAGCTCTATCGCCGTTTATGGGACGGATACGCCGAGCATCCGCACCCCACAACAAGCGATTTTTAATCCCAATACCGTCTATGGCATCAGCAAACTGGCCGGTGAACGGTGGATGAACTATTACTACAACAAACACGGGCTCGACGTCAGGAGTCTGCGCTATCCCGGCATCGTCAGCCATCAGACTATGGCCGGAGGCGGTACCACCGACTACGCCGTCGAGATATATCACTATGCCATACAGCACCAAGCCTACCAGTGCTTCCTCAAAGCCGACACCCGCCTCCCGATGATCTACATGCCCGATGCCATCCGCGCCACCCTCGAACTGATGGACGCCCCGGCCGATCGCATTTCCGTAAGGGACAGCTATAATCTGGCCGGGATGAACTTCACCCCCGCAGAGATCACCCGATCCATCCAACAATACATTCCCGAATTTGAGGTGCAATACGTCCCCGACAAACGGCAAGCCATTGCCGACACCTGGTCGGACAGTATCGACGACTCCGTGGCCCACAACGACTGGGGCTGGGCTCCGCAATACAACCTGGAAGAGATGACCAAAGATATGATCCACCACCTCAACCTGAAATACGAAAAGGACCAATTCATCAATCATTAAGAATTTTCACCTATGTTCAAAACCGTAGCACCCGTCATTCAAAAAGAACTCGACGACATCCGCGATGCAGGACTGTATAAAGAAGAACGCATCATCACCACGCCCCAGGCCGCAGAAATAGCCACCACCCGCGGCATGGAAGTACTGAATTTTTGTGCCAACAACTACCTCGGCCTCTCCTCCCACCCCGACGTGATCGCCGCCGCCAAGGCAACCATCGACACCCACGGCTTTGGACTGTCATCGGTGCGTTTTATTTGCGGAACCCAAGACATACACAAGCAACTCGAAGAAAAGATCGCCGATTTCCTCGGCATGGAAGACGCCATTCTCTACGCTGCCGCCTTCGACGCCAACGGCGGATTGTTTGAGCCACTGCTCGGAAAGGAAGATGCCATCATCAGCGACACCCTCAACCACGCTTCCATCATCGACGGCATTCGGCTGTGCAAGGCCCAACGGCACCGCTACAAAACCAATGACATGGCCGACCTCGAACTGAAATTGCAGGAAACCCAATCGGCCCGCCGACGGATGATCGCCACCGACGGCGTCTTTTCTATGGACGGCACCATCGCGCAAATCGATAAGATATGCGACCTGGCCGACCGGTACAATGCTATGGTGATGGTGGATGAATGCCATGCCACGGGCTTTGTTGGGAAAACGGGAAGAGGCACTCACGAGCATTGCGGCGCTATGGGGCGGGTAGACATCATCACGGGCACCTTCGGGAAAGCGATGGGGGGTGCATCCGGTGGTTTTACGGCAGCCAGAAAGGAAATTGTGGACATTTTGAGGCAGCGATCCCGACCGTACTTGTTTTCCAACAGCCTTGCTCCTTCCATCGTTGGGGCTTCTCTAAAAGTGTTGGACCTGTTGACGGAAAGTACGTCGCTTCGGGATAAGCTGGAGGATAATACCCGGTTTTTCCGAAAGGAGATGACCGGGGCGGGGTTTGATATATTACCGGGGGTTCACCCCATCGTGCCCATCATGTTGTACGACGCCAAGCTGTCGCAGGATTTTGCCAACGCCTTGCTGGAAGAAGGGATTTATGTTATTGGATTTTATTATCCGGTGGTACCCCAGGGGCAGGCGCGTATCAGGGTACAAATATCGGCAGGCCACGAACGGGCACACCTCGAGAAGGCGGTGGCGGCTTTTAGTAAGGTGGGTAGGGCGCTGGGGGTGGTTTAGGGACATGAAACTCCAACATTTTTAGTGGTTTTTAGGTTTATCAAGCCTCTTTTTCGGAAACGAAATCGCAACAATGGCCGATTTTTGTTTTTGGATCGGATGTTGGGATGGGGTATTTTGGGGAAAACCACTAATTATGCGATATTTTTCCATTTTTCTGTTGACTTTGATAGGGAACTGGCCGGTGTTTTCACAGGGGTGCTTGCCGGATGGGATTGTGTTTACGTCGCAGGGACAGATTGATAGTTTTGGTTTGAATTATCCGGGGTGTGTGGAGGTGCTTGGAGATGTAACAATAGAGGGGTCGGGAAGTCAGATCACCAACACAATTGGATTGAGCCAGTTGGAGAAGGTTAGTGGGGATCTGACAATTGACAACTGCGACTCCCTCACCACCTTGCAAGGGTTGGAGGGACTGACGTTGGTAGAGGAAAAACTAACGATATATCAGAATTCAAACTTGTTGCACCTCGACGCCCTGTCCAGCCTGACTACGGTTAAGGATATACGTTGTTATGATAACGATATGCTGGAAAATATTGATGGGCTTCAAAATGTTGACGGTGATTTTATTCAAAAAGCGTACATAGTTAATAATGACTCGCTGACCATTTGTACCGGTTATCATTGGTTGTGCAAATTGAATTCAAAAAACTTCGATGACAATTTAAGACTCAACAACAATGGTCCGGGGTGTTCCGACCTTGTGGATATTGTCGACTATTGCTACCAATCGGATGCGATCTACGTCAAAGTAGGGGGAACGGGAGATGGCTCCACCTGGGCCAATGCTACCGGGAGTATTCAAGCGGCGATTGATTCGGCTGCTAATTCCGGTTCCACCATTTGGATTGCGGAAGGAACCTACAAGCCGACCAATTGTACAAGCTGTACCTTTGAAGACCGCTCCATCTCCTTCGAAGTAGTTGGCAAACACCTTACTTTTTTGGGGGGATTCCCCGCTGTTGGCTCCCCTTCCCTTTCTGAACGGGATTGGGAAAATCATCCCACCATTTGGAGTGGCGACATCGGAGAAATCAACGAAATGGATGATAATTCTTTTTCCATTATCAAACTTGATGAAGTAATAGAATATTTTTATATAGTAACCAAATTTGACGGGATCAGCTTTCAGGATGGAAACGCAAACGATGATTCGAGCGAACCCCACAAGAATGGAGGAGCTATCGTACAAAATGACGGATTGGTGGTGTCTCGAAACTGTATTTTCCAAAACAACTATGCCCTGGAAAAAGGGGGTGCCCTTTGGGATGGAGAGCAGGGTCGATGTCTTTTCGAAAATTGCCGGTTCACCAATAATACCACCCAGGTCTCCGGTGGGGCACTATACTTTTGGTACCGAGGAGACTTTATCAATTGCAGGTTTGAAGGAAATAGTTCCGATCAGGGCGGCGGAATAGAAGTACGCAGTGGTGGCCAGGTTTTCTTGACTGGTTGTGTCTTTGTGGATAATCAGGCTTCAGGATCGGGAGGCGCCTTGTACACCTACAACCTGGCTACAACATCCCATATAACCAATTGCACGTTTGTTCGAAATACTGCTCCTCTTGGTAGCGCCATTAGAGTCACAGGTGACTATAGTAGTTCCGTGTCCATTCGAAATTCCATTTTTTATGGAAATGTCGGCAAAGATATTTGTGCCTCCGATGGGGTACATTTGAGCCAGGTTATCTCTGATAAATCATCAAAAGATGCATTCATTTATGCTACATCACTTGGAAATTTAACTGAACTTTATCTAAATATAACTGATCCGTTTACCGATTTCACTAATGGCGATTTTTCCCTGGCTCCGATGAGTCCGGCTATCAACAGTGGCAGGGATCACTGGCTGCCTGATGATCTTTTGATCGATATCGCCGGCAACAACCGGTTTGTAAATTGTGTTGACCTGGGCGCTTATGAATTTCAGGGGCCCGATACCTGCATCCCCGATCCTTCCAACATCATATATGTCAACCAACTCGCAACAGGCAACAACGATGGCACCACCTGGGCCGATGCTTACACCGATTTTCAGGCTGCCCTGGATCAGTTGGCCATCTGTCCGGTCGATTCCGTTTGGATAGCTGCCGGAACTTATTATCCGGCGGGATGCTATACTTGTGATACCAACAACCCCAGGGAATTTAGTTTTGAATTGCGGATTTCAGGTAATTGCGTTTTCGATACGATTACACCCGTTTTCTATGGAGGATTTCCCAACTCCGGGTCACCCACAATCAATGACCGGGACTGGAACAGCCATCCTACCATCTTGAGCGGCAATATTGGCGATACGGCCATACACACCGATAATTCCTTTGCTGTTTTTCGATCCATCAATCATCTTGTCCTAGATGGTATAACCATTCAGGATGGCTATGCCGACGGAGCAACAGATCCTTTTAATGCCGGAGCAGCGATCAACGTCTATCAAGGGGTTGAACTTTGGAACTGTATCCTGACCAATAATCATTCAATTAGCAATGGTGGTGCTGTATACTGTTACCAATCCGGAGCAGGGTCTTTTACAAATTGTAATCTGTCGAATAATACCACCCAGGGTAGCGGAGGAGTGATATATGTGGATAATCTTTCAGTCACTACCTTCAACAATACAAATGCATGGGATAATCATGCACTGGTAAATGGTGGGGTACATTCTGGAAGAATGAAAATATGGGGTTTGTCGATTTCGGGCGGGACCTGCTTCATTCAGGATTGTATATTTACTGGCAACACTGCGCAGGAACATGGTGGTGTTTTTTATGGCAATGAATTTACCATTTCGAACAGCCAGTTCTCAGAAAATTCATCCGTGGAAAGAGGAGGAGCCATTCGATGCAGATCTTTTGAGGCAACGAACTGTGTTTTTGAAAATAATGAGGCCATGCAAGGAGGAGCGGTGTATTCCCTCCCCTATCAGCCTGCAATTACTGTAACCAGCACCCAATTTTTGAATAATTCGGCTGAATCAGGCGGCGCAATATTCATTCAAGGCTGGCGTCTGGGGGACATTGAAGTAAACTCCGTATTTGCTACAAAGGCATTTATTGACCGTTGCCAGTTTCGCTCAAACACTGCAGATGATGAGGGTGGCGCTATATGGTTTAATAATCTTAAACACGGTCAAATCTTCAATTCGCTTTTTGAAAATAACAGTGCCTCTAGCCTGGGAGGGGCTCTATACGGGTTGTTTAATGAAGATTTTTCAACTGGAAATGCAGCAATTCATAACAATACCTTTTCAGGAAATACGGCTGCTGCCGGGTCTGTTTTTTCCTCCGCTGAGGATGTCAACCCCCGTTTTAACAACAATATTATATGGGGCAATTCCGGCAGTGGAAATCAGATCGTCGGTGAAGTAGAAATGAGTAATTGCCTGACCGACCTGACCGATTGTGCTCAAATTGGACCTGAGGTAACATGTATAGCGGATATTTATTTTTCCTCCGCCAATCCGTTTTTGGATGTTTCCAACAACGATTACACGTTGCACGACAGCTCCTATGCCATCAACAATGGCAGCAATGATTTTGTCGATTCTACCTACCTTTACGACCTCTCTGGAAATGAACGCATTCTTCTCAACACGGTCGATATTGGTGCTTATGAATACACCGGTGAAGACGTGGACCTGGATCAGGATGGGTTTCCTTCCATAGAAGATTGTGATGATCTGAATGCAAATGTGAATCCGGATCAAAACGAGATCCCGTACAACGGATGGGATGACGACTGTGACCCAACCACTCTCGACGATGATTTGGACCAGGACGGTTTCCTCCTCGCCGATGACTGCGACGACAACGACCCCACCATCAACCCCGACGCTATTGAAATCGTTAATAACGCCGTCGATGAAAACTGCGATGGCTACGCTGCTCAAGATGCCGACCTCGACGGCTTTCTCGACGATGTAGATTGCGACGATGATAATCCCGACATTAACCCCGACGCCACTGAAATCATCAACAATGCCATTGACGAAAATTGCGACGGATATGCCGCCCAGGATGCCGACCTCGACGGCTTTCTCGACGATGTAGACTGCAATGATGCTGATGCGAACATCAACCCCGGTGTCCCGGAAATACCATACAATGGCGTCGACGACGACTGCAATGAAAACACTCCAGATGATGATCTCGATGGCGACGGTTTCGGCATTGATGACGATTGTGATGATGACAACGCTGACATCAATCCCGGTGTCCAGGAAAATCCATACAACGGCATCAACGATGACTGCAACGACAACACCCCCGACGACGACCTCGACGGCGACGGATTCCCCCTGGCCGATGACTGCGATGACCAAAACCCCACCATCAACCCCAACGCCGAAGACATCCCCAACAACGGCATCGACGAGGATTGCGATGGGGAGGACGCTACCATTTCTGCAAAAGAAACCGTATCTTTAAGGCCACAGGTCTTTCCCAACCCCACCAGCAGCAAAATAACAGTAATATTTCCGGTTTTGGCGCAAGCCACCGCCACACTGAAAACCACTACCGGCAAAACCATCTTACAGCACTCCTTCCGGCAACAAACTACGCTTGATTTGACGGAACTGACGAGCGGCGTGTACGTGTTGTTGGTAAATACGGAGGAGGGGCAGTGGATGGAGCGGGTGGTTGTGCTGTTTTAACCATCGAAAAAATTTATCCCATGAAATTACTTTTATCTTTGTTTTGGATTTTGTTATTCCCGTTTGGACTTGCTTCCCAATCCTGTTTTTCCGACGGCATCCTATTCTCAACTCAACAGGAGATCGACGAGTTTTCCATCAACTATCCCGACTGTACAATAATCGAAGGCCGGGTTACCATCAAATCCGACCCTCCTTCAGCAATCAACAATTTGGCAGGGCTGTCGAATATTACTGAAATTGGAAGGTCTCTAATCATAGATCATAATTCGAACCTATCCAGTCTTTCCGGATTGGACAATTTGACTTCTATTGGCGACAGCCTTTGGATTTCCCTCAACAATGCCCTTCCTAATCTGGATGGACTGAACAACCTACAAACGGTGGGAGATGACATTAAGGTTTGGCAAAATTCTGGATTGACTTCCATTGAGGCGTTAGAAAGCCTTACTACACTAGAAGGCGATTTGTCTATTTCGCAAAACAATAATCTTCCCGACCTGTATGGGTTGCACAATATCACAATTGTTTCGGGTATCGTTCAGATCCACTATAACGATTCCCTGACCAATCTCTATGGTCTCAACGCTCTCTCTTCTGTTGTTTCTATTCAGGTAATGGGCAACGACAATCTAAACTCAATTGCGGAGTTGGCTACCCTGAACGAAGTATCGGGAAGTATTCATATTAAGTCTAATCCAGCATTATCGGACCTAACTGGGTTGCACAATATCAATTCTTTTTCTGGAAGTATATACATAGCTGAAATGCACGAACTAACCACTCTCGATGAGTTGAGTAATATTTTCTCCACCAATGCGAGTGTAGAAAGGTTGAGTATAAAAAACAATGAAAGTTTGATAAATATCGATGCACTTGCCAATATTGTTGAAACCAATACGATTAGCATTTCTCAAAACCCAAATTTAAACAATCTTGCCGGCCTGTCCAATATTGCTCAGGTCAACGGCAGTTTCATAGTAGGTAATATGGATGAACTATTAGATCTTTCCGACCTGTACAGTCTGGCTGCAGTGGAAGGCGTTTTTGCAATCGAGAGTTGCCCAAACCTTCAAAGCCTAATGGGTATAGAATATCTTTCTGATGTTGGAAGCATCGCCGTTACCCACAACGATATTCTAACCTCTTTGGCAGGTCTTGAAAGCATCGTTTCTCCGGGTAGTACTATTGTAATAAGCCACAATGAACAAATGTCAGATATTAGTGCGTTGGCCGGTGCTGATCTTTCAGCAACCTTATTAATCACCATTTTCGGAAATGACCAACTTTCCTTTTGTTCCCTGACAAATATCTGCGAATACATTTCCGAAGGAAATCCTACCAATTTGAACGAAAACCTATTCGGTTGCAACTCTGAAGTAGAAATCCAGAACAATTGCCCCGTTGATTTCGACAACGATGGATACTTTTCCGATATTGATTGTGATGATATGAACCCGGATGTCAACCCCGGTGTCCCGGAAGTACCCTATAACGGCCTCAACGACGACTGCAATGAAAATACCCCCGACGATGACCTCGATGGCGATGGCTTTGGAATCAGTGACGACTGCAATGATGATAATGCCGACATCAACCCCGGTGTCCCGGAAATGCCATACAACGCCATCGACGATGACTGCGACGAAAACACCCCCGATGATGACCTCGACGGTGACGGTTTTGGAATAATTGACGACTGCAATGATGATAATGCCGACATCAACCCCGGTGTCCCGGAAATGCCATACAATGCCATCGACGACGACTGCAACGAAAACACCCCCGACGATGACCTCGACGGCGACGGCTTCCTTCTCGTCGATGACTGCGATGACCAAAACCCCGACATCAACCCCAATGCCGAAGACATCCCCAACAACGGCATCGACGAAGATTGCGATGGGGAGGACAGCATCGTTTCCAACAGGGAGATTACAAGTTCCGGTATCAGTGTGTTTCCCAACCCCACTACCGGCCAGGTCACCCTCCTTTTGCCCCAAGCCGACATAGCCCGCCTTGCCGTCCGTGACCTCACCGGCAAAAAGATAGCAGCTAACTCCTTCCGGGAACTAGGGACGCTTGATATGGCGGGTTTTCCAGCCGGGATATATCTCCTTGAAGTAAAAACCGACTACGCAGCATGGGTAGTAAAACTGGTCAAACAATAATCGAAATTCCAACATTTTCGCTGGTTATTGACCTTAAAACAGCCCTTTTTCGACAACGAAATCGCAACAATGGTCGATTTTTGTTTTTGGATCGGATGTTGGAGTGAGGTATTTTTAGGGAAAACCACTAATTATGCGATATTTTTCCATTTTACTGTTGACTTTGATTGGGTATTGGCCGGTGTTTTCGCAGGGGTGTTTGCCGGATGGGATTGTATTCACTACCCAGGGACAGATTGATAGTTTTGCTTTGAATTATCCGGGGTGTGTGGAGATTTTGGGGAGTGTAAACATTCAGGAGGCTGTCGAAGGTGATATAATAAGCCTTGAAGGGTTGAGCCAATTGACCAATATTTGGGGGCAATTAGTAATAGAATATAACGGATCCCTCTCATCATTAAGTGGTCTGGAAAATATTGTTTCCATTGGGGATCGTCTCTTGATTTATTTCAATGACTCACTTGTGTCTTTAGATGGTTTGAATGCTCTGGTTACTGTAACTGAAGGTTTTGATATTTTTCAAAACAATATGCTTACAAATTTAGTTGGTTTGGACAATCTCACCTTTGTTGGAGATGGATTTCGCATAAAGGGCAACAGTTCGCTTTTCTCATTGAATGGCTTGGACAACCTTACCTCATGCATGGATATTTCTATTGAGGATAATGCTTCCCTGGAGACGTTGAATGGCTTGGAGAATCTGACCTCAGTAGGCTATCAATTGAGAATTTCAAACAACCCGGTTCTCACGACATTGGCTGGATTGAACAATGTAACCGACATATATAAACTTAGAATATTTGACAACGCTTCACTTACCACTTTAAATGAGCTGGAAAGCCTAACCTCTCTTAGCAATAGTCTACAAATTGAGAATAACGATGCCCTCACAACATTGAATGGCCTGGAGAGTATTACTGTTCTTGGCGGGTATCTTAAGATCATTGATAATGATGCACTTGAGACGCTGACGGTTTTGAACAACCTCACCTCTGTTGGAAGGTATCTTAGAATCGAAAATAACCTTACACTTACGACCTTAGATGGCTTGGAGAATCTAATCTCCATCGGAGGTTACCTTCATATTGAAAAAAACAGTTCTCTATCTTCCTTAAATGACTTGAGCAGCCTAACCGCTATTGACGATTATTTTAAGATCACTAGAAATAATGCACTTACTTCATTAGAAGGTATGGAGAATCTAACCTCTATTGGTTCGCACATTCAGATTTACGGTAACTCATCGCTCACTTCCTTGAATGGATTGGACAATCTGACCATAATAGGTGGTAATCTCAGGATTGAAAAGAATAGTGCGCTCACATCGGTGAATGGATTGGGTAATTTAACTTATGTTGGCGGGCATTTCATTCTATGGAATAACGGTGTTCTTGTTTCATTGGAGGGATTGGAAAATTTAAATTCTGTCGGTGAATATCTTAAAATTGAAAGCAATCATTCGCTGGCTACTTTGACCAACTTTGAAAACCTAACCTCCATAGGTGAATACATTTCGATTAATGACAATATTTCGCTTATGAATTTGAACGGATTGGGAAGTTTGACCACTTTTGGCGATTCTGTTTCTAAATCTTCTGTTTCCATCAAATTCAATACTGCATTGACAGATATAAGCAGTCTGAAAAATTTAGGAGACAGTATCTATATTGCTTATAACACTTCCCTTTCCATTTGCCAGTCATCATCCGTCTGTGACCATCTGGCACAAGGTAAACCCGCCAAGTTCCATAATAATGGGCCCGGTTGTAGTAATGTAGATCAAGTAGTTTTTAGATGTGAAAGTTTTGGAAGACTCCATCACCCCATATACTACGATCTAAACGGAAATGGATCTCTGGAAGAAAATGAGCCCTTTTTGTCTTCCCAGAGCATAAAGATCGATCCGGGAAATAACATTGTCTTTGGCAACGCGATAAACGGCGGATTCAAGTATTTGTCATTCGGAAGTTATACCATTTCTTTTGATATTGCCAATACTCCCGACTGGGAATTGACCACAACAAACTCAATCTACAATATTACTCTGGATTCAATTAACAATACAGACACCGTATATTTTGGACTACAACCAAGTGAAACTTATTCCAATTTAGATGTGTCAAGTATCAATGGCCTGCCCAGATGTAATGAGATTGTCGTTTTTTCTGCGATTGTATCCAACAATGGTACTACAATCGCCAATGGAACCCTATGGTTGGCCCTAAACGAGGATATTCAAAGGACAGTATATATAGATCCACCGGACACACTCGATGGGGAATACCGGTATGGATGGTATTTTAGCAACCTCCATCCGGATCAGGTATTGAAAAAAGACATTGGTCTTCAGATGCCGGGACCGCCAGACTTTCTAATTGGCGGTTCAATCAACTTCACCACTGAAATCGACTATCAGGACAATACTACCTCAAATGGCTATAAAAAAACGACACGCAGTACCGAAATCCTGTGTTCCTACGATCCAAATGATAAGTTGGTTCAACCTCAATACCCTTACGGCTACGCCTTGTTGGATGAGCATCTGGTGTATACCATCCGATTCCAAAACACGGGCAACGCGGAGGCCTACGATGTAGTGATCCGCGACACCCTTTCTCCTCATCTCGACCCAGCCACCTTTTGCGTCATATCCAGTAGCCATGAAGAAGTATTGAGTACTTCCCTTTCGGAAAATAAGTTCCTGACTTTCTATTATAAGGATATTTTTCTGCCCGACAGCACCACCAACTTCGAAGCCAGCCAGGGATATGTGGCCTACCGCATCAAAACATATGAGGACCTGCCCGAAGGAACGATTGTGCAAAACACCGCCGGGATATACTTCGACTTCAACCCACCGGTGATCACCAATACCACTGAAAATATCATGATAACTACTTTTGACGCAGACGAAGACGGATTCGAACTTTGGCTTGATTGCGATGACAACAATCCCACCATCAATCCCAATGCCGTTGAAATCCCCAACAACGGTATCGACGAGAATTGCGATGGTGAAGATGGTAGTTCCTCGATATCTGCTCTTCATATTTATCCCAACCCTGCAACGGAAAAGGTATTGGTACAACTACCCATTTCGGCGCAAGCCACACTTTCTGTTGGAGACTACACCGGAAAACTATTGTTAGAACACAGCTTTACAAAAACAACAATGCTCGACCTATCGCATTTTCCGCAAGGGGTGTATGTATTGATGGTGAAAACGGAGTGGGGAGTGTTTTTTGAAAAGGTTATAAAAATGCAATAAAACGAAATAGTCATGATTCACTTCCTTAGAATCTTTCATCTCTTTGTTTTGACAACTCTGTCGGTTGTGGCGACCGCTCAAATCCATTATGTCAAGGAGGGAGGGACGGGCGACGGTAGCTCCTGGGCAGATGCCAGTGGCGACCTTAGACAAGTTTTGCTCGGCCTTGCTGATGGCGATACCGTATGGGTTGCAGAGGGAGTTTATAAACCATCGGATTGCACCATATGTACGGAGACTGACCGGGAGGAGACATTTTTAGTATCGCATGCGGTTACGTTGTTAGGGGGATTTCCCGGGAGTGGAGCGCCTGGGCTGGGGGATCGGGACTGGGTAGCACATCCTACGATTTTGAGTGGAAACTTGGGAGATAGTGGGGATGATAGTGACAACGCCTATAGTGTGACAAACGTCAATCATCCATCTGATACTGTTTTATTATCTGGTTTTACCATAGAAAAGGGCAATGCAAACGGCCCTTTAAAAAAACACGGAGCAGGGATTTTTTACATCAGCGACGGAGAGGATGTCACACTCCAGGTTCACGATTGTACCTTTCTCCAAAATAAGGCAATGGGATATGGAGGAGCGGTCTATTCACAAGGCATTGTCAGCGATATCAACTTTATTGATTGTCGAATGGAGAACAATGAGGCTTACAAGGGCGGAGCTATTCATCTCAATGGGGAAGTCAATCTGGGAAAAATTGTCAATTGCCGTTTCAAACTGAATGTGGCTGTGCTTGGAGGAGCTGTTTATATCGAAGAGTATCCAACCATAATGTTGGGATGTATTTTTCATGGCAATCTAGCTCATAAGGGCGGGGCTGTTTTCCTGAAAGAAATCAATGACAATATGGAATTGATTTACAATTGTACTTTCGTCCAAAACACTGGCAGCGGCATCTACATTGAATTTATCAGAAAGAGAATTAAACTTTACAACAACCTTTATTGGAAAAACGAAGGATTTGATATTAGAATCGAAGAATATTACAGTATTCCATTTGTTCATGGTCCGCCACTCTCTCAGCAATACCTTTTAACGGATAAGTACACCCGCGCAGAGATTTGCAATGTACCTCACTCGGTAAATTGTTGTAACTACGGCGCCTCCAATCCATTCTACCACTTACAGAGCGGCAATCTAAATCTACTACCGGGAGGAAGTGCTGTAAATGTGGGCGGCCTGGAAGAAGAGTTGAGCGATTTAGGACTTATAACTGATGTTACCGGCCAGCCCCGGATATTTGAGACCATTGACCTTGGGGCCATCGAGCTGCAGGAAGAATCCTGTGAGGCTGATGATTTTTATGACATACTATTTGTCAATGCTATAGCTACCGGTCTTGAAAATGGAACGAGCTGGGAAAATGCTTTTACTCGACTGCAGGATGCAATTGATTTGGCCAACAGATGCGGCACACCTGAAATTTGGGTGGCCGAGGGTACTTACATTCCGGATGACTGTACAGGCTGCGACGGCTCTGACCCAAGATTGTATACATTTGAATTTCCGTATCAAAACTTTTGTGAAAACGATTTCAACAATGAACTCGTACTCTATGGCGGATTTCCTAACAATGGCAATCCAGAGATGCAGGATAGAAATTGGGAAGCCCATCCCGTAATCTTAAGTGGTGACTTAGGAGTCGAAAACGATCCTGCCGACAATTCCTACCATGTTGTTTCTGCAAAGGCGAATATCCATTTAGATGGCTTTACCATTACAAACGGAAACGCTAACGGGGAAGACCTTAAGCATCAAAATGGCGGCGGCCTCCACATTGCCAACGAGGCCACACTGGTCAATTGTCAAATCGTGGACAACTACGCTCAGGTAAACGGTGGCGGGTTGTATTCTTTGTTGTATCCAGGACGTGTTTTTTTCGTATTCAGTTATTTAAAAACGCAGCAATTCGACAACTGCCTTTTCGCCTCCAATCAGGCAGGCCAAAACGGAGGTGCCGTATTTAATGGCGCCATCATCGCTACTGGCTCCGCATTTGAAAACAACATCTCTGGTAACGACGGTGGGGCGATATTTGCTCAATCTTTAAATATGTCGAACTGCGAATTAAATAACAATAGTGCTACAGGAACCGGAGGTGCTGTCCATTCTCAACATCACTTCAATTTTAACTCTTTCAATCACTGTACATTTTCCGGCAATTCAGCTGCTTCGGGAGGAGCTGGATTTTTGTTTGCAGAACCCGGAAAGGGGGAAAACGGTGACGTGTTTGAACAAGCATTATTCGTAAACAAATGTTTTTTCCAAAACAATACGGCGACCTCTGTGGGTGGAGCGATCTACTGTATTGGATGTGAAACGACAACTGTAGAGCAATCCTTATTCACGGGAAATACGGCCCAGAACGATGCAGGGGTCATGTATGCCGAATATGTAGATGCAGAAGGCAATTCTCTTCATTATGAAACCAATTTTTACAATTGCACCTTTGCCTTAAACACCTCCGATGAGGGAGCTGCCATATTCAGCACATCTTATCAAGGCTATGAAGAGCTTTTTTTTATTAACAACATTTTTTGGAACAACCATACGCCAACCAATCCGGTACTCTTCAAAGGAAAAGTTGATCTTTCGTATGCTCTGCTTGATGTAGCAGACTGTACTGGTATCGGTTCGGAACTCAACTGTGGTAAACAACTATTATTTGGCGCCTCCAATCCATTTATTGACAGTTCGGCGAACAATTTCACCCTGAACGACAGCACCCCTGCCATTGATAATGCGGACAAAGAAGTAGCCTGGTATATTGATGACTACGACCTGGCCGGCAATCCACGTTTCCAATCGGTATTTCCTGACATGGGAGCATATGAATTTAGTGATTTTTCCGACTGCACCAATCCGAACATAACATTAAGCACACAAGAGGCTGTAGACAGCTTTCCGTTGAATTATCCCGGCATGACCAGTGTTGATTGCAATCTGATCGTACAGGGTTCCAATGTTACCAACCTGGACAGCCTCATTGGGATAGCTGAAATCGGGGGTCACCTGGTATTGAAAGAAAACTACCTGCTCTCCGACATCAGTGGATTGAGTAATTTGACTTCCATAGGTGGCCATCTGCTACTCCAATACAACACCGATTTGGAACAATTGGCTGGTCTGGACCATCTCGATTCTATCGGAGGAGATTGTATGATAAAATACATGTATCAACTGAATGATTTGACGGCACTTTCCAGTCTTGATTGGGTAGGTGGCAACATGTGGTTTCAATTCTGCGGATTAAATGATTTCAGTGGATTGGAAAACCTGGAGTCGGTTCAAGCTGGTCTTTGGATCGAAAACGTAGGGCTCAATAGCCTTAAAGGGTTGGAAAACATAGGGCGGATTCATCAAGATCTAATAATAAGAGATTTAGATTATTTAACCTCCATGGATTCACTAAAAGGCCTATCCTACATTGGCGGAAGCCTCCAACTCATTGACAATGGGATGGAAAGTTTAGATGGACTAACGTCATTAGACACTATTGGCGAAACACTGTGGATTGAAAGGAATTATGGATTGAATGAAGAAGGAGGGCTAAACAATCTCCAATACATTGGTCAGGATTTTCACTTTAAGAACAACAATAATACTACATATATTGGTAATTTTCCGCAACTTCATTCCATCGGGAGATCTATGATTATTCTGGAAAACGATTCAATTACCAGCATAGGTTACTTCCCCATGCTCACAGCGATTGATACAGATTTTATAGTTGATGATAATGACATGCTCCTGAGCATCCAGGGATTGAGTTCGATTCAATCTGTCGGAAATCACATGCGGATAACCGGAAATGAATCCATTTTGCATTTGAACCCGGATAACAGTCTTTTGGAAATTGGTGGAACACTGGAAGTGTATAGGAACTATAATCTCGAAACGCTCCAGGGTCTAAACAACTTGTCAGATGTCGGCCAACATATTCTAATTCTGAACAACAATAATTTAGTGGAGGTAACCAGCTTGCAAGGAATAAATTATATTGGAGGCGATTTCAAAATCAACAAAAATCCAAATCTTGAGAGCATTCCTTCCTTTCCAATGCTTACTCAAATAGGGGGGAGGTTTGAGGTAGCATACAATCAGTCGCTTAACTTCATTGACGGGAGTCCGAACCTAACAGTCATTGGCGGAAGTTTCAATATTGGCTCAAACGGTTTGCTTCAGACGATTTCATCCTTTGATGAGCTTACTTCGATTGGAGGTAATTTCCACATTAACCTTAACCACAACTTAACTGAACTTGCGGAATTCGAAAATCTTGTTTCAGTGGGCAATAGTTTCATAGTAAATAAATGTAACCTATCTCAACTGGAAGGATTTCCTTCCCTTTCGGAAATACAAAATGACTTCATCGTTTCACGCAATGATTCTTTGATCTTTGTGGAGGGGCTTCAAAGTCTGAATCATTTAGGAGGTAGCTTTCGAATGCAGAGAAACAGCAGCTTGACTGATATTGGTCAGTATCCAAATTTGGACACCATAGGTGGTGATTTTTATACTTTCCCTTTTAACAATTCCACTACCTTTCCTCTGACAAATATTTCTGGCCTGTCTTCCTTAATCTATGTTGGGGGTAATTTCACATTGGGTAGTTCTTCAATTTCTGATCTTAGCGGTCTGAGTAATCTCAACCACGTAGAAAGATCCTTCACTCTTAAAACACTAACCGAAATAACCTCACTGGAAGGTATGGACAACTTGACGTCTGTCGGGAATCTACGGATAGAAAATTGTAACCGTTTGAAAAACCTGGACACTTTTGATGGCGTCGATCTAACTGGCCAACAAATTCACCTCCTATTCAACGATTCTCTTACCAACATAGAGTTGCTCAACCAGTTTGTCCCGGATCAATTCAATTTTTTGGAGATAACCAACAATCCCTCTCTATCCATTTGTTCTGAACCATTTGTTTGCGCTTACCTGGAAGGTGGACGTCCCGCAACTATTTTCAATAATCTAAGCGGATGTAATTCGGAAATAGAGGTACTATGTTATTGTGCCGGATTTGACGACCTCGATGGCGATGGCTTCCCCCTGGCTGACGATTGTGATGACAGCAACTCCGACATCAACCCCAGTGTCCCGGAAATCCCCTACAACACCATCAATGACGACTGCGACGGCAACACGCCTGACGATGACCTCGATGGCGACGGCTTCCCCCTGGCCGATGACTGCGATGACCAAAATCCCGACATCAACCCCAACGCCGATGACATCCCGAACAACGGCATCGATGAGGATTGCGATGGGGAGGACGCTACCATTTCTGCAAAAGAAACCGTATCTTTAAGGCCACAGGTCTTTCCCAACCCCACCAGCAGCAAAATAACAGTAATATTTCCGGTTTTGGCGCAAGCCACCGCCACACTGAAAACCACTACCGGCAAAACCATCTTACAGCACTCCTTCCGGCAACAAACTACGCTTGATTTGACGGAACTGACGAGCGGCGTGTACGTGTTGTTGGTAAATACGGAGGAGGGGCAGTGGATGGAGCGGGTGGTTGTGCTATAACTCATCATAAAATGCGAAACGATGAAAACAGTTGTTTACCTTGTTCTCTTCTTTACTTTCTTTTGCCGGAGCCTGGTAGCACAGGATTGCCTGCCGGATGGGATCACTTTTACTTCACAAGCCGACATTGACAGTTTTCCGATTAATTACCCTGGATGTGACACTATTAAAGGAAATTTGGTTCTGTCCGAAAATACTTTCTACAACTTTCAACCATTAAATGGAATTGAAGTAATCGAAGGTGGTTTATATGTAATCGATTCAGGCTTTGAAAACTTTGAGGGATTGGAAAATCTCACTACGGTCGGAGGGGAGCTTTTTTTGTATTATACCCACCCTCAATCATTGTCGGGACTGGAAAATTTGACCTCCCTGGGTGGCTTGTATATCTATGAATCCTATTTTATCCCTAATTTTCAACCACTGACAAACCTGGAAGAATTAAATGGAAGAATATCCTTATACTTACTAGAGGAATTGGACGACATTTCCGGCATTGCCCATCTCAGTCCAAAAGGAGAAATAAATATTAATTCGTGCTTGAACTTAGCTACCTTGCCGGAAATGCCTAATTTGGATATTGATAGTATTGATAATTTGGTATTGATCAATTCCGGTTTTTATTTTTGTAATACCCAATGGGTCTGCGAATACGTTGAATCGGGTAAACCCGTCACTATTGTTAACAATAATGATAAGTGTGATGATCTTGGATGGGTTGAACTTACCTGTAATTATACCGATAATGACGAAGACTGCGTGTACAGCGATATTGATTGCGATGACGAAAACCCCAATGTTAGCCCTTACGAAGAAGAAAACCCCTACAACGGCATCGACGACGATTGCAATGAAAACACCCCAGATGATGACCTCGACGGCGACGGCTTCCTCCTCGCCGATGACTGCAATGACCAAAACCCCACCATCAACCCCAACGCCGAAGACATCCCCAACAACGGCATCGATGAGGATTGCGATGGGGAGGACAGCATCGTTTCCAACAGGGAGATTACAAGTTCTGGTATCAGTGTGTTTCCCAACCCCGTACGCCACCAGTTAACCATCAGATTCTCCCATCCGCTGGGGGCCAGAGTGGCTCTAAAATCCATTTCCGGACAGACGATAATGGAGCAGGAGTTTTACCAGGAAGTCCTGGTTGACATGGAGCATTTGCCCAGTGGGGTTTATGTCATTTTGATCGAAGCCAGTGCGTATCAATGGGTGGAGCGGGTGGTTAAACTTTAAGCAAACAACTGCACATGAATTGAAAAAACATATTAAGTAAAGCTCAAAAATTAAATTCCCTTTTTTGGATCTTTGAAAAACTTACAAAACGCTCACTATCAATCGCTTATTTGTAAGTTTTGTCAAAGATATCGGTAATTTAAATTTCGAGCGAGCCTAAAATATTCATTTTAAAATTACGGGTTTACCTATCTTTGAATTTAACCAGAACGACTAGACGCAATGAAGTATATTCTCATTACAAGCCTTTTCCTACTCCTCACCCTCCATACCTTTGCACAAAACTGCCTACCCAATGGCATTAGCCTGACGGCACAAGCGGATATCGACAATTTCGAAAGCAATTATCCGGGATGTGAGACTATTGAAGGAGCCGTTTTTATTGGCGGTACTGACATCACCAATCTGAATGGATTAAGCCAGTTGACCTCGATCGAGGGGGGACTGGATATCGACGACTGCCCTCAATTGCTTTCACTCAACGGCCTTGATAACGTGACCACCATCCTCGACGATGTTCGGATAATGCGTTGTAGTGCCTTGGAAGACTTGTCAGGTTTGAGCAGCCTCACCCAGATCAACGGAGTTCTGATCATTTTTTATTGCAGTCAATTGAAAAACCTGAACGGGTTAAACAATCTGGAATTTATAAATGGCTTGCTACGCATCGAAACCAATGAGCTCCTTAATGACATCACTGCTTTACAAAACCTGTCATTTGACGGGATTTCAAATTTGGATATACGAAATAATTTAATTTTGAAAACCTGCGGTGAAAATGGAAACATCTGTGACTACCTTAGCGCCAATGGGACCTCTAGTATCACTAACAATGGTACCGGCTGCAACAATTCATCCGAAATAACGGCCGTTTGCCAGGGTATGCCCAAAATTCACCACCCGGTTTTTTGGGACCAAAATGAAAACAAATTGCAGGAAAGCAACGAACCCTACATCCCGGATTTGATCATTCAAATTGCACCCACTGAATTGATTGCCTCTTCCAACAGCGTTGACGGAGGACTGAGTTACCTCGACCCAGGAACATACACCCTCAGCTTCAACGATCCAACCAATCTGCTGGCCTGGAATTTAACGACCGACTCCCTGGCCTTCACCCTGGAGGTAAATAGCAGCACCGATGGCGACACTGTAAAATTCGGAATCCAGTTGAAGCCCGGCGCTTGTCTTCCATATGGCCTTTTGCTGACAAGGCAGAGTCAATTAGATAGTTTCAATATCAACTACCCGGGTTGTTCAATCGTCGGAGGGGCCTTGCGTATTGGTCCCGAAGATCCAACGGATCCGATTACCAATTTGAACGCCCTGAACAATGTTACCACTATTGGTGAAAGACTATACATTGGTATGGTCGATAGCCTGCCTGACCTGTCCGGCCTTGAAAGTCTAACTTCAATCGGTGAAAATTTTCAAATGAACTATATGCCGAATCTAACCAGTTTATCGGGCTTGGGTAATTTAGACAGCCTGTGGGGCGAATTGAGTTTATTTTTAATTGACCGTTTGCAAAACCTGGAAGGTCTTAACCAAATTTCTATGATCCGAGGTGATATTTGTTTGGTTGCGATGGACTCACTCATCAATTTGGAAGGCCTCGAATCCTTAACCGAATTGAATGGGTGGCTTTTTTCGTCGGAGAATTTCCGGATTCAAAATCTGTCGGGGTTATCCGGACTTACCGAAATCGGAGGAAGTTTGTACATCGATGATTGTTTAAATATTTCCAATTTGACCGGAATCGATAATGTAACGACCATAGGCGAAGACCTGATCCTTAGTGGTAATTCCTCTCTCACTGACCTGTCCGCATTAGCCAATGTAGAGGAGATTGGAGGCAGATTAAGGGTTAACAATTCACCGCTGATAACCGATCTCTCTGGCTTGCACAATATAACTTCTATAAATGGTCGGCTTCAACTGACAAGCCTCGATGCATTATTGGACATAAGTGCTTTAAACAATTTGGACTTTAATACGATCGAGGAATTGATCATAAAATCAAATCCAATGCTTGCTTTTTGCCATGAGAATTATATCTGCGATTATCTGGCCGGGGGCAATCCAGCCCAGATCAGCGACAATGCGTCGGGTTGCGACAGCCTGGCCGAAGTCAGTTTTTATTGTAACGCGCTGGGGTTGATTCAGTATCCCGTTTTTTATGACAATAATGTAAATGGATTGTTGGATGTAGGGGAGCCATTCATTGGCAACATGGCTATTGATCTTTTTCCTAACGAAAATATTCTTTATTCCAACCCTGTGAATGGAGGGCAAACATTTCTGCCTTTTGGCGACTACACCGTGGAGTTCGATCCAGCCATTAACCCAAACTGGACTCTTACCTCCTCCCCTGCTTCTTATTCGATCAACTTGTCACCCAGCAACAATTTGGTATATGCGCCTTTCGGGGTGCAACCGGCCATTTTCTTTTCAGAAAATCAGTCGCAAATGACCTCGGGTGTAATCCGTTGCAACAAAACGGTAGTCTTTGAAGTCCTGGCTCAAAATCTGGGAACCACTTTTACATCCGGCACACTGTGGCTGGAAGTGGATACAGCCTGTTCGGTTTCTTCTTTTATATCGGTGCCAGACACGTTGGTGTCGCCCAATAAATACGGCTGGTTCTTTACGGATTTCAGCCCCGGAAATACATGGGACCGTCAGGTACTGCTTCAGCTTCCGGGTCCGCCCGATTTTCCATTAGGCGACAGTCTGTCTTTTATCAGCTATGTGGACTATTCAGATGGTACAGGCAATTATACGTCCACTCCCGCCGAATACGCGCCTTTGGTGCTCTGCTCTTACGACCCCAACGACAAGTTGGCGAGTCCCGAATATCCCATCGGCTACATGTTGTTGGGTGAAGACATAATATACACCATTCGTTTTCAAAATACGGGTAATGCCGAAGCCTACGACGTCGTCATACGCGATACCTTAAGTCCACATCTCGATCCTTCCACCTTTGCCCTTATCAGCAGCAGCCACGATTCCATACTCACCACTACCCTTTCGGAAAATAATATATTGACCTTCGAATTTAAAAACATTTTCTTACCCGACAGCATCTCTAATTTCGAAGCCAGCCAGGGCTATGTGATGTACCGCATCAAAGCCTATGACGACCTCTCCGAAGAAACCATCATCGAAAACACCGCAGGAATTTACTTCGACCTCAACCCACCGGTAATCACCAACACCACCGAAAATCTGATGGTGACCTCATTCGACTCAGATCAGGATGGCTCATTGGTTTGGGATGACTGCGATGATTATAATGAGATGGTATATCCGGGCGCCGAAGACATCCCCAACAACGGCATCGACGAAGACTGTGATGGGGAGGACAGCATCGTTTCCAACATGGAGATTACAAGTTCTGGTATCAGTGTGTTTCCCAACCCTACTTCCGGCCAACTCCTGGTGGAGCTATCCAGTTTGGCGCAAGCTGTTTTGACAATATCCGATTGCACCGTAAAAATATTGTTAGAATATAACTTCACAAAAACGACCACACTCGATCTATCCCATTTACCGCAAGGGGTATATCTGCTGACCGTGCGCACGGAGCTAGGTGTATATGCTGAAAAAATTGTAAAGATGTGACGACCTGATCGGTTTACTTTTTTAACCCAACTTGCGTAAAATACCGAAAAACACGATTCAAAAAATATACTTCCCAAAACACGATCCCGGGACAAACAACATTTAGAAAACCGAATTATCCATTAATCCCGGTTTGCGCCTGCCATTTCTAATGCGGAGTTTTATGGTAATGAATTATTCAAAAAATCATATACCATGAAAGGAATACTCCTCTTTTTATTATTCGCAGGAACCCTGTTTAATCTCGACGAGACCCGTATTACCGGTAAAGTTACCGACAATGATACAGGGGAAGCCCTGATAGGCGCCAACATTGCTTTATCGAAAAATGGGGCCATAGTGGCGGGCTCGGTCACCGATTTTGATGGAAATTACCAACTGACGGTGGATCCAGGGACTTACGATGTTGACGTAACTTACTTTGGCTATCAGCCCAACCAAATCCAACAGGTGATCGTCAAGGCCGGACAAGACAATAAGCTGGATATACAACTCCTCAGTGGAGAAACGGGAATTCAACTGGAGGAGATTATTGTGACAAGCTATAAAGTACCATTGATCTCTCCCGACAATACTACTCAGGGAAGTACGGTTAGAAGCAACGAAATTCAAAATTTTGCTACAAAGAATATTGAATCGGTGGCGTCCTCCACTGCCGGTTTGTCGCAATCAGGAAAAAATAAGGAAGTCACTGTGAGGGGTTCACACAATAATAGGCACAACATTTCTGTGGACGGTATCAGACTAAATGCTCCACAACCTAAAACGACTAAAAAAGATAACAAAGCTGCCACATCCGGTAACCCCATGCCCGCTGCCGGCCAACTGACTGCCGGTGAGTGGAAAGACCTGGATAACTGGACCTTCTGGAAAAAACTAATGGAAGATCGTACATTTGCCCAATACCGCACTTATTGGGGATTCCATCCGGATCATCGGTTTGAGCTTAAGCTGTCGGACGACAAGGGCAGGCCCCTCCCCAATGTAGTAGCCCGGTTGCGGAACAAAACCAACGAAATACTTTGGTCGACCATTACAGACAATCATGGATCGGCATGTCTGTGGGGTAACTTCTTCAGCGGTGTGGAGGAGGATTTTCATATAGAAGTCATTTTACCGGAAGACAACAAAACAATTCCCGCTATTCCCTATACAGAAGGACTGAATAGTTTGCAGCTAATGGTGGACTGCCGGTCAACCAATCAGGTGGATCTGGCTTTTGTAGTAGATGTCAGTGCGTCGATGAATGATGAGATCCAGTACCTGCGTGCGGAAATAAAAGACGTGATCGAGCGTGCCGAAACGGAAGAAGATCCATTGACTGTCCGAACGGCGGCCGTCTATTATTCCGGTCAGGACGAAAAGCAATTTTTAAATCGTTCCTCCCTTACGGAAAATGAGAATGAAACCCTTGCTTTTCTGGAAAACAGTCCGCTCGGGGGCGGAAATTTAGAGGCCGTACATCTTGGATTGGATAAGGCTGTCAATGAATTGGATTGGAATCCAAAGGCCATTGCCAGGATTGTATTTGTATTGTTGGACGAACCACCTGCAACTGATGAAAACACCAAAAAGGCCATACACCGGGTAGTACGAGAAGCAGCGGCCAAAGGAATAAAGGTGATTCCGGTGGCAGCAAGTGGCACCAATAAGCCTACGGAATTCTTACTCAAATTTTTTGCAATGGGTACCAACAGTACCTACACGTTTTTGACAGATCACAGCGGAATTGGGGATAAACACATGGCTCCGGAAGCGGGTGCGTACAACGTGGAGAACCTCAACGATCTGATGGTGCGCCTGATCATTGAAAACAGCGCCAGTTATAAATGCGACGATAAAGGCATTTCGGTAAAAAAGACAGCACGCCAACAAAAAATCTCTCGTAAAGCAAGACGAAGTAAAGGCAACAGGCAATTTGCCAATCAAATAAAACACTATCCCAACCCAGCCACAAATTTTGTCAACATTAGCATGCAAACCGATATTGATCTATTAGTGGTCACTTCATCAGGTGGCAAGGTCATAGGGCAATATCCCAGGTTGAAGGAGGGAGAGATCCGGCTAAATTCCAACAACTGGACACCCGGTGCCTACTTTCTGCATTTCCACAAAGAGGGACTACACGTTATTCGTAAGCTAGTGGTTCAAGCCCGGGATTGAGGGGGCGGAGAAAGTCAATATCCGCCATATTGAACGACACAACAGGAAAAACCATCTAAAAGCATCACTTCTTAAGCATCTTCATTCCGATGTTCAGCAAGTCGTCCATCATGCTGCCATCGCCGTCCATGTCCAGCAGCTTTTTGAATACGCTGCCGCCCTGACTTTGCTGGCGACTGGCTCCACCACCACCCAGCAGGATATCGGCCAGGCCTCCCAGATCCAGCCCACTGGATCTTTGCTGCTGCCCGACAACGCCCATGATGATGGGAGCGATGAGTTGCATCAGCACGCCCGATTTGAAAAAGTCGAGCCCGCTGGATTGGCTGACGAGTTGAGCGGCTTCTAGCTGCCGTTTTCCCAACAAATGACTTACAATCCCGGCCCCGTTCATGGTTTTGGGGTTGGAGGCTTGTCGTTGGCCGCTGAGCACTCCGAGCAGGTCGCCCAATATCCCCCCGTCGTGGTCGCGTTTGATGGCTCCAAACAATCCGCCTCCCCGCTCCTGATGAGTGGCACTTTTTGACATCGCCTGCAACAGCAGTTCAGTAACGCCCTGCGCCGCTCTCTTTACCTGGTTGGGGTCTTGCGCGCCTATTTGCCTCGACAATTGAATGATGACATCATCGTTGAGATGACGGTGTACTTCGTTCATTAAATTATTCACGATATAAAATTTTATTTGATAATAAGTTCCAGTGAAGGTCTTGAAAGGTTATATCGCAAAGTTAATACTGTTTTGCCGGATTGCAATTTATTGATATAATTATTTCAAATTTAAAGGAATTGGTACAAAACTACAATGACTTTCTACACAAAGTGGCTAATCATCCTCCACTAACAACAAAATCCAGTAGTTTAAGTTAACGGGGCAACTAGAATCTAACCTGGCAGCAGACAACGCAGCTGCCCCGCTAACGCTAACAATCAACCTCCTACATCCGAACCACCCGCTCCACATACTGCCGCTCTCCATCCACCAACATCAATACGTATACACCTTGTTGGATTTGACGGAAGTCCAGCTCGCTCCGGTTACCCAAAAACGTCAATTCGCCTGACCGCATTAGTCGACCGTCCAAATCGATCAGCCGCCATTCGCATTGTTCCATCAGATCCGTTTCCAGGATCAACGTATTCGATACCGGGTTGGGATAAGCCCGGATACCGGCATCCGACAAGTCGACCACATCGGTCAGGTCGGCACCGTCACAATCTTCGTCGATGCCATTGTCCATTATTTCCGGGGCACCGGGATAGATCGACGGATCGGTATCGTCGCAGTCCCCATCGATTTCGACGTAGCCGGTGATGGGGGTCGACTGACAAGTGTCTTTGCTCATTTCGGTATCGCCAAAACCATCGTTGTCGGAATCAAGGTAATAAGTATAAATGGTCAAAAAGTCGTCGATGGTGCCGCTGCAATCGTTGTCGATGCCGTCGCAGACCTCTTGTATCTCCGGGTTAATGTCGGCGTTGGTATCATCGCAGTCCAGGTCGTTGTCGACATATCCGGTGATGGGGGTCGATTGGCAGGTATCTTTGGCCAAAGCCGGGTCGCCATAGCCATCGTTGTCCTGATCCAAGAAGTAAGTGTATACAGTTAGGCCATCATCGACCATTCCACTGCAATTATTGTCGATGCCATCACATACCTCTGCGATGTCGGGGTTGATGTCGGCGTTGGTGTCGTCGCAGTCCAGATCATTGTCGACGTATCCGATGATGGGCGTAGCCTGGCAGGTGTCTTTTGCGAAAGCGGCATCGCCATATCCATCGTTGTCGGTATCGAGATAGTAAGTGTATTGTTGGAGGCCGTCGTCGGTCAGGCCATTGCAATCGTTGTCTTTGGCGTCGCAAAGTTCGGGGGCTCCCGGGTACACGGTGTTATCGAGATCGTCGCAATCGACGTAATTGTAGTACCCATCTTCGTCTTCATCTTTGTAAAAATAGGTCAGGGCCAGATCATAAGCTGCCACTCCGATCTCTTCGCCAATAAACCGGCCCGGAATATCGTCGGCAGGAGGATGGATGCCCCCCCAAATCCGCGACAGGCTGCATTGGTCGGAAGCATCGCGGTAGGTGGCCCATTGAAGGGTCAGATCCATACTTGGCCCTTCTTCAAAAACCAGAAATTCGTTCATAGGTGCTTCAAACTCTCCTATACCACCGGGGAAAAACGGATCGCCCGTCAAAGCCGTCAACACTTCAGCTCCTGCCCTCGAATAGGTCGAATGCCCCGAAACGTAGCCGGCAAAAGGCGGTGTGACAAAAGAAGGTCGCTGGTAGGGCCACCAATTTTCCGCAAGGATCCAGCCCACACCAGCCACATCCACCTCCGGGTCGGTAATGTAATCATGGCCTTTCCAGGTATACAATTTTATTTTCCCAATGTGTTGACTGGAATCTCCGGCAAGGGTATCTCCCATCTGCACCTGCTCGATGTAACCGTCGATCAAGGGGATGCCGCCCGCGTGATAGTTGGGTAAGGTATCGCTGGTGCATTGGCCCTTGTCGGCCATATAGCGAATGGCCGAGATCGGACGTATGTAGTCGTACCAACCCTTGATGCCCCAGGCCGTGACCGCTGCATCGTGCATGGCGCCTCCCAATGTGAAATACGATTTGACATCCCACTCCAGGTCGTCGAGCAAGGGGCCTTGTCCGTTGAATCGCTTTTCGAGCATATCGTGATCGTTGACGTAGTTGAGGATGACAAACCAGTGGCCCGGCGGCGTTTCCGAGTCGGGTCCGTCGGCCCAAAACTCGGCCAACACACGACCATAATCCCCACGTGGAACGATCTGAGGCTCGTAAGGCATTCCGGTCACGGGGTTGAGGTCGTGGCCAATACTGGCATCGCCGCCGTCGATCAAATTGTAAAAGTTGGGATAGTCCACCGGCGACTGCGGATAGCTTTGAATGTTGCCAATGGAAGCCGGAGAAATATCGATCATGACCCCGTCGGTGGTATCCAGATGAGAAGCCCAAACGGAGACAAGTGAAAAGCCCCATTTGTAGTAGTCGGAGTCTTCTCCCGTCATAAGCGTGTCGAGAAATGGAGGTGGCCCGGGATCGTGGTATACCCAATAGTCGTATCCGTCGCGGGTGTATACGGTTTTATCGTCTTCTGTCAAAGCGAATGGTATCACCCTCCCCCACTCCGGGCTCAAAAAGTCGGGCGTATCTCCGGGGATCACGTTGCCGCTCTGGTCGATAAAGGTATCCAATGTCAGCGGCTGCCAGCGGTTTGGGTCCAGAAGATCGGGGTTGCCGGGATCGAGGGTGATCATAGGCGGGTTGACGGGCATGTAGGCCGTATTGGGGTAGGTAATGTCGCCGTTGTCGTCCAGTTCATTGGCGCCATCAGAAAGGCCATATGAAATAATGCAGCCGGCCAGGTAATTTCCGAGGGCTTTGTAATCGCCGGTTTGGTAGATCGTTTCGATGTAGTAAGGGTTGTACCCCATGTCGAACATAAAATTGCCGGCTTCGCCCAGGATGAAGTTGTACTCGCCGGGCGGGGCGTCCTGAAACCGGTGCTCGATGAGCCGGAACATGGCGTACGACATCATTTCAGCTCTTGCTTCTTCCACCATGTCCGGTTGGGGAATACCGGCGAAATTGCAGGTGTAATTGCCCACGGTTTGCCCTAAAAAATAAGGCTCTGCAATGGAATCGAACAGGGCCCAGGAGTCGTACATGATAATAGAAGCATGCCAGAGGTTGCGGGCATGGACGGTGGGTTTGGCGTAGTCGTGCCGGATAGCGGTGAGCATGATCTCGTTCCATTCTCTGGCGAGTGATTGTTGAGCTTGCGCAGAAAAATGGGTACACAAGATTAGTAAAGCGAACAGTAAAGGTCGGTAGGTCATAGTATTATAATTTGAAAAAATGGGTATGAACCCGACAAAATTAGTATTTTTATAAGTAAAAGCGCACCAATTCCGGGCCATTTTAAGACCATTTTTATCAAAACGGCCTATTTGAAGATGATCTAAATTAGTGGTCATTCACATAGCGTTAAATATGCATATTACAACTATCATACCTGCCAGATACGGGTCGACCCGGTTTCCCGGAAAACCGCTGGCCCTGATCGACGGAATCCCAATGATCCAGCGGGTTTACCGACAGGTAAAAAAAGTGAAACGGCTCGACGAGGTGATCGTAGCCACCGACGATGGGAGGATCGCCGCCGCCATTGGAAACATAGGGGGCACAGCGGTGCTTACGCGAAACGACCATCCCAACGGCACATCCCGCTGCGCAGAAGTAGCTGAATTATTACCCGGTGCTGACTGGATCATCAACGTACAAGGCGATGAACCCTTTATCGCTCCCCGGCAAATCGAAGGATTGATCGATCAATTGCTTTCGCAAAAAAAAGGCATCGCCACCCTGGCCAAAAAGATCGACACCCAGCAGGAATGGCTCAACCCCAATGTTGTAAAAGTATTGTTTGACAAAAATGGAAAAGCGCTCTACTTCAGCCGTGCTCCCCTACCCCATATGACCCCACTTTCACCCCAACAACAGGCTCCCGACTCTCATCCTATTTCTGCGACAGCGATCTACCCCCCCACCCTCTGGAACCAACAACGCTTTTACAAACACATCGGCCTGTATGGCTACGATCGCCAGACCCTACTTGACATCTCCCAATTACCCCCCTCCCCTTTGGAGTTGGCCGAATCGTTGGAACAACTCCGCTGGCTCGAAAACGGACACCCCATTGGCGTAGCCATTACCGACCAGGAAAGTATTGCCATCGACACCCCCGACGATATTAAAAAAGCTGAAAATTGGTTGAAAAGGTTGTGATATTTCTCCACTGCTAATCAATACTCTGCTCCTGGCTACCAGTTTTACTGGTACGCCGACATTGGTTGCGGCCTCTGGCCGCCGTATCTCAATACGCCTGGCAAAGCCCGCCACCGTCGACTCATCCACCGATCAGTGCCCTAATTTTCATACCTTTGCAGATCGATTCAAAAATCCACAACACAAAACCGTAAAAGATGATAAAACTAGCCGATATAGCCACCCGCCCCCCGGAAGGCGCCACCAAAAAAGAATATCGTGAAAAAACAAAGGCCCTCACCCGCCGCATTGCCGAGTTGCAGCACATCCTCTACGCTCAGGAAAAGTACAGCCTACTCATTGTATTTCAGGGCATGGACTCCAGCGGTAAAGACGGCGCCACCCGCAACGTCTTCAAGCGTTGCAGCCCTGCCGGGATCAACTCCATTGCGTTTAAAAAGCCAACCGACCTCGAATTTGCCCACGACTTCCTCTGGCGCATCCACAAAGAAGCCCCCAAAAAAGGCGAAATAAAGATTTTTAACCGCTCTCACTACGAAGACATCCTCATCCAATGGGTACATGGATGGATCAGCGACGAACACGCCCACCGACGCATGGCCAGCATCAATGCCTTCGAAGAATTGCTCCAGTACGACAATAACACCACCGTTTTGAAGTTCTATATGCATCTTTCCAGAGAACGCCAACGCGAAAAACTCCAGGAACGCATCGACGATCCCCTCAAACACTGGAAACACAACGACGGCGACTGGAAAGAAGCTACCCATTGGGATGAATACATGCGCTGCTACGAATACGCCATCAACAACAGCACCATCCCCTGGCACATTGCCCCCGTCGATGCCCGCTGGTATCGCGACTTCTTCATCGCCTCCAAAGTACTTGAAACCCTCGAAACCCTCGATTTAAAACTCCCCGCTCTGGAGACCGAAATGAACAAGTAAGTCCAACTATGGAAAACGCATTGGTCTATATCGTTTTTGCGCTACAAGCAGCCTTTTTTGTCGACCCGCCGCCGCAGGAAGAACCGGTATCTGTCATTCATTTCTTCAATGAAAAGACCCTGACCTACGATATCTATTGCGAAAACAACGGCCCCGACACCTACAGCATCGAACTCGACTTTGAGTACCTGATCGGGTTGCGGCCCAGCATGCCCTACCCCCTCCGCAAAACCCTCCCCCCGGGCCGCAACCTCGTAATGCGGCTCACCCAACACAATCTCGAATCGAAAGGGAGCTTTAAAATACAGTTGACCTATCGAAAGGGCCAACTCCGGTACGACATTGAGCAGGAGTACCCCTACCTGTTTCCCCTCTCGCCCCGCCAGGAAGTCCGCCCCGTTTGTCGAGACAGCCTGGAACCTTTTTATCGGTTTTTGAAGGACACTTCCTTTTACATGGCCGGCTTCCGAACCCACAGCCAAGATACCATTTTCGCCAGTCGCCGTGGGGTGGTTTCTACCATTAAGAATCACCTCGATCATCCGCCCGAAAATAATCGCTTTGTGGCCAATTACCTCGACGTTGCCCATTCCGATGGCACCTATGCCCGCTACGAAGGAATTAAAAAAAACAGCGCAATGATTGCCCCAGGACAGTTGGTGGAAGCCGGCGATCCCATTGCCCTCACCCGCCCCCGCTCCGACAGCCTTTGTCCATTGTTCACCTTCCGCGTCTTTTATTACGACGACCTTGTGGTCACCCGAAAAATAGGGCCTGAAAATACAACGCAGACCAACCTGCCCATCCTCTTCCACGACTCCATTCCTATTGATTCTCTATCCTGCGAAAACACTTATTACGTTCGCCACCCCAAGGCGATCATCTGTCGCGAAATGACCCGTAGAGCCATCAAGCGATGGATGAAAAGGAAGAATTTGTCTAATTCCGGTAAGAAGCGCCCTTCTAATGGCTGACCATCAATAATGCATTCAAAAAAACGCAGCCACATCCTTCCAAAAAGCCGTTTCAAACTGGCCTACCCACCAATATCAACCGGTCTGATGAATTTTTGCGAAAAGCAGATAAATTATAATCGCCATAAGTCCGCACCAATTCCAATCCAGCTTCCGCAAAAAGCGTCTTAAAGTCGGCAAGTGTAAAAGCCCGCACCCGTTCTTCAAATTGAAAATTGGTGCCCTTGTCGGAAAACCGGATTTTTTTAACAATATACCCACTATCCACCTTTCGGGAAATCCGAAACCGGATGCCTCCTACCGTTTTTTGCTGACGCCGTTTCAGTCCTTCAATCACTTTGAAGGCATTCAAATAGTCGAGCACCAGTATACCGTCCTTTTGTAAATTTCTTGTTATACTCAACAACGTATCGAGGTGCTCCTGGTCGGAGCCGAAATAACCGAAACTGGTAAAGAGGTTGAACACATAATCGAAGTAGGCATTGCGAAAAGGCTTCCGCATATCGTGAACAAAAAATGAAAGATTGGGTCGTTCAAACCGACGTGCATGCCGAATGCTCTGCGGCGAAAGGTCTACCCCTGTCACCTCGTACCCCTTTCCCGCAAGGTAAATAGAATGCCTACCCTTGCCACAAGCCAGGTCGAGTATTCGGGATTTCGCATTTAGCTGCAAAGCCTCCAGCAAATTATCGAGAAATCGCTCTGCCTCTGCCTCGTCTCTATTCCGATACAGCAGATGATAATAAGGCGTGTCAAACCAGGAAGCATACCAGTCCTTTTTTGTCATCAGTGGGTGTGAATTGTAGTCAGATAAAAATGTAATGATACTGTTTTTGTTACAAAAAAATAACAATGCAGAATAAAATATATGTCAGTGGTATCTTAGCTTTGTGATCTCTCATCAAAAATCTTATTCATGGCCATCTTCCGGAATTTCTTGCTCCTAATAGTGGTACTGTTTGTCGCTTGCCACACCCCAAAAGTTGTTACCACATCGACCGACGATCACCTAATCGAATTCCAGTTTTTGCAGATCAACGATGTCTACGAGATCACCCCGTTGGAAGGCGGCAGATCCGGAGGCATGGCAAGGGTAGCCAGCTTGCGCAAAAAGCTGCTTACGCAAAATGAGAACCTGCTGACCGTTCACGCCGGCGATTTTTTGAACCCCTCCCTGATCGGCACCATCAAGTACGAAGGCAGCCGCGTCAAAGGTCGGCAAATGATAGAGGTTATGAACGCCTCCGGCATCGACCTGGTGACCTTTGGCAATCACGAATTCGACCTTAAAGAAGAAGAATTGCAACAGCGCCTCAACGAATCCACTTTCGACTGGGTCAGTTCCAACACCCTCCAGGTAAATGGATCGGAAAAAAGTCCTTTTTACAAAGAGGTCAATGGTCGTAAACACCCTGTTAGCGATACCTGGATCTGGGACATTTCCGACGCCGATGGCACCGCTGTCAAAGTTGGCCTATTTGGGGTCACCCTTCCGGTAAATAAAACGGACTACGTCCACTACAACGATTTTTACGCGGAAGCGAAAAGGGCTGCCGCCGAATTGCAAAAAACAACAAACATCGTAGTAGGACTTACTCACCTGGAGATCGAACAGGACAAAGAACTGGCCCGCCAACTCTCCAATGTCCCCCTACTGATGGGCGGCCACGACCACCATAACATGAAGCACACGATCGGCCAGACCACCATCACCAAAGCAGATGCCAATGTGCGGTCGGCATACATCCACACCCTACGTCACAATACAGAAACCGGCAAAACCGACCTGACCTCGGAGCTGGTGAAAATAACCGACGCCCTGCCCAACGACCCCGCCACCCAAAAAGTAGTCGACAAATGGAACGACATCCTCCTCGAACAGGTCGGCCAGGTGGCTCCCAACCCCGAACAAGGTGATCTACGTCACCGACACGCCCCTCGAAGGCCGCGAAAGCCACATGCGTACCCAGCAGACCAACCTGGGCGGCATCATCACCAAAGCCTATTTTCTGGCGGCAAAACAAGCCAGCCGACGGAGCCATTATGAACAGCGGATCGCGGTACGCATAGACGATCAACTGCAAGGCCGGATCACCACCATCGATATTTTCAGGACATTACCCTACGGAGGCAACGTAGTAGAAGTGGAAATGACTGGCACCCTGCTGAAAAAGATCCTCGACACCGGCGATGCCAAATGGGGAAAAGGAGCCTACCTCCAACGGTACAAAACTATGCAGCCCGCCCCGGAAGGTAAAGGCTGGCTCGTCAACGGCCTCCCCCTGGAAGAAGAGAAAACTTACCGCATTGCCATGAACGATTTCCTCCTTACAGGCTATGACCTCGATTTTTTGACCAAAGATAACCCCGGGATCCTACGGATCGACCGATTCTCACCCGGCGATCCCTCCGACTTGCGGCGCGATGTGCGGGTGGCCGTGGCCCACTATCTCCAAAATATCAAGTAAAGACCGGCCATTTCTTAACATTTTCTTAATAAGGTGTTAAGGCTGGGGAGAATTACCGATATATGACTTCATTCTACTATCTTTGGCCTTCCTCAATCCCGGAATAGTTCAACGCCCAGAATACCCGATCTCATTGACTGAAACCGTTTAAAAAGAACAGTGTGACAAGTAAATACTCAACGATCCCATCGTGGTTGAAAATTACAGGGATGGTGGCAGCCGGAATCGCTTTGTTTGCCCTCTCCTATTTCATTCCCAAAACCCACCTGACAACCAGCCTGGCCAATACTGACCTCGCCAATGCGACCATCGACCCGCCTATTTATGAATTTGGGTTTTTGATGGATGACTACCACGTCCAAAAAGACACCATTCGGGCCAATCAATTTCTGTCGGACCTCCTCCAGCCCCATAAGATCGACCTGCAAAAGATCGACCGGCTTGCCCGCAATGCAAAAGAGGTGTTTGACGTAAGAAAACTACAAGCCAACAAACCATACACGCTGCTCAGCAAAGATACCTCCTGCGGAGCCGATTATTTCATTTACGAACCCAACGCCTATGGCTACGTAGTGTACGACCTCCGCAGTGAAACCGCCAAACTGGTGAAAAGAGAAATAACCAAAAGAGAAGTCACCACCTCCGGCATCGTCGAAACCTCCCTTTGGAACGCCATGACCGGCTCCGGCATGAGCTACGAACTCTCCGCCCGCCTGGAAGACGCCCTGGCCTGGTCGATCGACTTTCACCACATCCAAAAGGGGGATCGCTTCAAACTGATCTACGACGAAGACCTCATCGACGGCAAAACAGTAGGCATCGGCGATGTAAAAGCAGCCTATTACAGCACCTCCGGCAACGAATACTACGCCATCTACTTTGAAAACGATAAGCACAGCGGCTTCTACGACCTCGAAGGGCGCCCCATGAAGAAGGCCTTCCTCAAAGCACCCGTCAAATACTCCCGCATTTCTTCCCGGTTTAGCCGAAGCCGCTACCACCCCGTACTTAAGAGACGCAAAGCACACCTGGGCACCGATTACGCCGCACCTCATGGGACACCCATCTACGCCGTGGCCGACGGCGTAGTGGTGAAGCGATCCTACTCCCGCGGCAATGGCAAATACGTCAAGATCAAACACGACGACGTCTACCAAACACAATACTTACACATGTCGCGTTTTGCCAAAGGCGTTACCCGCGGCACCCACGTACGGCAGGGACAGGTGATCGGATATGTAGGCTCCACCGGCCTGGCCACTGGTCCCCACGTCTGTTTCCGCTTTTGGAAAAATGGCCGCCAGGTCAACCACTTGCGTCAAAACCTGCCGCCCCCTGATCCGATGCCTAAGGAGGATCTCCCCCGGTTTGAGGTGGTACGGGATCAGTATAAGGCAGCCCTCGATCAGATTCCTTTCGCTCAGTCGCCGCTGGTTGCCAGTAAGGAGAAACCATAAAAAGATAAAGGGTAGTGCTACAAAAAGTGTTGATGGATTCATAACATTGAACATTTATTCGCACCTACGGAGCGGCATCCCCATCAACACATAGAGTAGCACTACCAGATAAAGTTCAAGATTAAGCCCCGCGCTCATTGAAGCCCACCTTCCGCCCGGTAGGCCTTCAACTTTGATGAATAATCAATCCACATCAAATTAGCAAATCCTCAAGCCTTCTGAAGCGTAAACCCAAACGTAGCCCCCTCCCCCTTTCTGCTGCTGACATTAATGGTCTGTTTGTGCGCCTCAATGATGTGTTTAACGATAGAGAGGCCCAGCCCCGACCCTCCCATATCGCGGGAGCGGCTTTTATCGGCCCGGTAAAACCGGTCGAAGACGTGTTTGATGTCTTTTTTGCCGATGCCGATGCCGTTGTCTTCTACTTCCACCAGAATGTAACTGCCCATATCATAGCAACCCACCTGGGTTCGGCCATTGTCTTTGCCGTATTTGATCGAATTTACCAGAAGGTTGTTCAGTACCTGGCGGATGTTTTCCCGGTCTCCGCTTACTTTATAGCCGGGTCGGTTCCCGTCTTTCAACGACAGGTTGATGTTCCGCGTTTTGGCCATCATTTTATGGTCTTCGAGGCATTCGCGGATGAGTTCCTGAATGTCGAAGTCTGCGATCTCCAACATTATTTTTCCGGATTCGAGTCGTGAAATGATCTCCAGGTCGTCGACTACGGTTTGCAGCCTTTCGACGTTGACCAGTGCGCGGTTGAGGTATTCTTTGTTGATGTTGGAGTCGTACAAGCCCCCTTCGGCAAGGGTGAGCAAATAGCCCTGCATATTGAAAATGGGCGTTTTGAGCTCGTGGGAAATGTTGCCCAGGAAGTTGCGGCGGTATTCTTCCATAGAGCGGAGGGAGGCGATCTCTTTGGCCTGGGAGGCTGCCCAGTCAGACACTTCTTTCTGGACGGTGCCGAGTACATCGGTGTCCATTTTGATGTCTTTAACCCCCTCTTTTCCCTTTCGTTTCGACTGATGGATGTTTTTGTAGATCAGGTTGACCTTCCTGATGATGTAGTTTTTGAGTACAAAAATGAGGGCAAAGTAAGTGATGACAAAAAAGAAAACGGGAACGAGGAGGAGCCACCACCAGGAGGCGGTCAAGAGCCCGGAGCTGAGCAGTAGGGCAAAGATAAGGAGATTAGCCAGTGCCACCAGGGAGGCAACGTACACCACCAATCGTCGGGGAGTAGCCGTTGATAACCATTTAAAATTCAAATTTGTAGCCAATTCCTTTTACGGTTCGAATGTAAATTTCTCCAATCTTTTCCCTCAATTTTCGGATATGGACGTCGATGGTTCGATTGCCGACGATCACATCGGTGCCCCACACCTTTCGGAAAATCTCATCGCGCGAAAATACTTTTCCGGGCCGGGAAGCCAGCAAACTCAATAACTCAAACTCTTTTTTAGCCAGTTCTATGGGTTTGCCGTCGATGTGTACCGAAACGTTTTCTTTGTTGATGACTAGATTACCCAGTACAAGTTCGACTTCCTGTTGTTTGTCGAGTCGTTCTGTGCGTCTGAGCAAGGCTTTTATCCGGCTGACCAACACCCTGGGGCGAATGGGCTTAGATATAAAATCATCGCCCCCCGCTTCGAGGGCCGATATCTGGGTAAAATCTTCTCCACGGGCTGTGAGGAAGGTGATCATGGTCTGGTTAAACTCATCCAGCTTGCGCAGGGAGCGGCATACATCGATGCCATCCATTTCGGGCATCATAATGTCGAGCAAAATGAGTTGGGGTTTTTCTGCCTTGGCCAGTTCGATGCCCCGCATGCCGTTGTTGGCGGTGACCACCTGAAAGCCTTCTTTTTTGAGGTTATAGCTTACAAATTCGAGGATGTCCTCCTCGTCATCTACTATTAAGATTTTGGTATTGTCTTGCTCCATTTCGGGTTTGGTTTTGTTTACAACCACAAAATTAGGCGGACAATTAACCAATTGCGAGCGTCGGGTATTAATTTAATGTTAATTAGCTTTTGCCTCTATTTTACTAATCTCCTCCAACACTTTGGCATAAATACGGCTCAGCCGCTGGGGCTGACTGTCCATCAGGCGGAGGTTTTGTTGAAATTCCGATTCCGAAATACTGTGGATATCGAACATTTGTCCGTAAAACAAGGCCGAAATGCTGTCGCGTTGTTTAACGGCCACATCCTGCAGGGAGGCTTCTATCATGTGGGCATCGACCAGTACCTGCACCCATTTTTCCTCCGGAATGGTAAGGGGCTCCTCCTCTTTTTGCTGTCCGCAATAACTAAATACGAACCAAACCACCAAAAAGATCGGCCATTTGAGGTAATTTTTCACGAAAAATATTGTTTGGGGTAATAAAAAGCCGTCATCCGGGTGTTCGACGGGTTGAATTTGAGCCACGACTTAGCTTCCGATTCCAGACATACAATGCCACAGGTGGGTACATTGGGGATGTATTCGGAAGCATACCGGTTGGCCAGGCTTGTAAAACCGGGATTGTGTCCAAACATAAATACCGCGTTCCAATCGTCGGGAAATGTCAGAATGAGGTTGTGCAATTCTTCCGGGTAAGCCTCGTATATTTCTTTTTTCTTTTCGATGTCGTTTGCCGAAAGGCCCTGTGCTGCCGCAAAATAGGTAGCCGTTGTAAAAGCTCTGTTAGCAGGGCTGCTCACCAGTTGGTCGGCTACGATGCCTTTGCCTTTCAGCAAATTGGCCATAAAGGGAGCGTCGCGCAGGCCGCGGTTGTTCAGCGGCCGGTCGATGTCCCGCAGGCTGGGATCGGCCCAACTGGATTTGGCATGGCGAATCAGATAACAGGTTTTCATTTTCCTACAGAAATATTGCTGGCGTTTTCATGGTCTGCCAGAAATTTGGCCAGCCCAATGTCCGTCAACGGATGTTTGAGCAGCCCCATGATCGATTTGAGTGGACAGGTCACGATATCTGCTCCCGACAGGGCCGCCTCTACAATGTGTTTAGGACTGCGAATGGAGGCCGCCAGTATTTCAGTTTCGTATTGTTGGACGGCGTAGATCTCGGCGATCTGTTGAACGAGTTGCATCCCGTCCCAGTTGGTATCGTCGATCCGGCCGATAAAAGGCGACAGATAAGTAGCGCCCGCCTTAGCCGCGAGGATGGCCTGCCCGGCAGAAAATACCAGGGTGCAATTGGTGCGAATGCCGTTGTCGGTAAACCAACGTATGGCCTTTACCCCTGCTTTTATCATGGGCACCTTCACCACGATGTTGGGAGCCAACTCCGACAATCGCCTCCCCTCTTCGATGATCCCCGCAAAATCGGTGGCGATGACCTCTGCGCTCACATCCCCATCCACGAGTTCGGCAATGCGGATGTAATGGCCCATGATGTTGCTCTTGCCGCTGATCCCCTCTTTGGCCATCAGGGAGGGGTTGGTCGTCACGCCATCGAGAATGCCCAGGTCATTGGCCTCTTTGATCTGATCGATGTTGGCTGTATCTATGAAAAATTTCATTATTTCGTATTCCGTTAGGCTCGCTCGAAAAATAAAGAAGGTGAGAAGTTATATCGCACCGCTCAACCACCTACCCTTGCTGCATTTCTGCCCTGGGGGAGTTCGACAGGAGCTGGTCGTATAACCCTCACCGGGGCGCAAAGATAATCGATTCTTTGGAATGTTCAATCGCTTTTGGGTACAATTTGCGTTTGCTCGCCAAAGTAATGGGCAAATTGTTGCATCTGCCCAGCCAGTTCGCGGTTCTGAGTGGCTCTAAAATAGGTATCTGCCAGCGCCTTGAGGGTTTGGTAGAAAAACCGGTCCATCTCCAGCACCTGCATTTCTTTTGTCCAAAGGTCGATCTTCAGGGTGTCTTTGGTTTCCTTATCGAAAAGCGACAACAGCATGGCCTTACAATGTTGTGGCTCCTGACCCGCCGGATTGTCGGTGGCCTCCCAGATAATGCTGCTGGGCACCTTGCCTTTATCCAGCTCGATGGAAATGTTTATGTCAGAACGCTTGGTCATTACGAATTATTGATTTATAGCCTGTCTACAGACAGGTAGAATTATTGAATTATTCCCTTTCCTCCTTCACTTCCTCAAAATTCCCCGTCCGGCGGTTTTTCCGAACGTTGTCCCAGTCAAAATACCTGCCGTTCATAACAATATATACACCAGAGGGTAATGTTTGGGCGAAAGCCAGGGCACTCCCGAGATTAAAAAACCCGTCGGAAGAAGTACCAAAGGCGTAGGGCACCATAGCGCCGGTAAGCACGATGGTTTTGTCGGAGAGGTTGTGTTGGGCCAGTTCTTTGGCCGTAGCAACGATCCGGTCAGTGCCGTGGGTGATGAGGATGTGCCGGTGGGGGGTTTTGCGGCAATTGTGCAGAATGATCTCCCGGTCCTCCGGGGTCATTTCGAGGCTGTCGATCATCATCAGGGTCTTGATGTCGATGTCGATGGTACAACGGGCCCCGGTCGAACATCTCTTTGAGGTGGCTGTCTTTAAATAGAGTTCGCCGGTGATGAAGTTGTATTCTTTATCGAAAGTGCCTCCAGTTACAAAAACCTGTACCATAGTATGTCATTGCCTTTTGCTGTAAAGCGATACTGCAAGAAATGGAATTTTCGGGAGGATTAAAAGTCAAGCAGTATTCTCGTTCGCATTATTTGGTTTCAAAAAGCAGAGCCCCGCTGACTTGAACATTTGAAAAGTAAGTGCTTCAAATATCAGGGAACTGGGGAGCCTGTCACGCCTAGACGTGAGACCCCGTTATACAGCCCGCCTTTTATTTATTCGATCTTAAACACCGACTGGTCGATGTCCGAATTGATTTTAACAGAAGTGGCTTTCAACGCCAGTGGCATCGGCATGCCGGCTCCACTAATCGTCAGGCTGTGGGGGTATTGCACCCCGCCCACCGGTTTGTAATCACCGAAATCCATTGTCTGGGTAATGGTCTGGCCATTGGCTTCCTGTACGATGATCGATCTTAGTTTCAGGCCGGATTTGATGTCGTAGTAGTCCGTTGATTTGACGCCATCTTTATCGCTTACCCGGATTTTGTAGGCTTCGTTGTCGTTGACCGCTTCGATGCCTGTCAGTTCGAGGGGTGTAGCCATTTTTTTTCAAATATCGCTCGCCATAAGGGACGATGCGTTCTTTCAGCTCCTCCAGTTGCTCTCCTTCCAGCGGTTGGGCGCCCCCCATGCCGGAAGCCAATCCCTTGTCGCCGTTGATGACTTCTGCGTTCATCACACTTCCGTTGAGCAGGGTCAATGAGGCATATTTATCGGGGTAGTTGTTGGTACACCTCTACTGCGATTTTCATGCCTTGCATATCTCCGGCCAGTTTGGTTTCCACCGATTTTATCTTCTCCAGTTTCGAATCTCCTCCGACGGCTGTGATGTAGGCGGCAATTACCCTTGTCGGGGGTAACGTCACTGGCTATTTCGCGCGAAGCGACTTCTATTTCTTTAAAACTGGTGTTGTAAAAATTGACCTTTTTGCTGTTCGCAAATGGAACAAGTTTATCGGCCACTTCATCCTGATTGCCGATGATGACGATGTGTGCATTTTCCGGTTTGATGTACTTTTTGGCCATAGCCATCACATCGTCGGTAGTTACGCGGCTGAGCCGTTCCAGATAGGTGTCGTAATAGTCCTTGGGCAGGTTGTAACGAGCCGTGTTGAGGGCAAAGCGGGCGATGGTCTCCGGTCGTTCCAGGGACCGGGCAAACACACCATTGAGTACGTTTTTTACTTTCTGAAGTTCGGCCTCTTCTATTTTGACATCTTTGATCCGGTTCATTTCATTCAATATTTCGACCACAGAGCTGTCGGTTACTTCGTTCCGCACACTGGCTCCTGCCGAAAACTCACCAATATAGGGGTCGGACTGCAAAGGACGATCTGGCACCGTAAGTATAGCCGTGATCTTCCCGCAGGTTTTGATTCAACCGGTTGCCAAAGTATACACCAGCTCCGAGTAAGGTGTTCATGACGCGGGCCTTGATGTCGTCGTCAGAGCCTGGTTTCAATGTAACGGGATAAGTTACGTTGATGACCGATTGTACTGCTCCGGGCTTGTTGATAAAATGAACGGCATTCCCCTGGGGCCGGATAGATCCGGAGGTCGTGGCGAGGTGCTTTTCTGGGGTCGGATTTCCATTTGGAAAAGTATTGTTTGACCAATGGTTCTGCCTCTGCACGGGTGATGTCGCCCACGATAATGAGGTACGACAGGTTGGGTTTGAACCAGTTTTGGTAGTAGTTTTTCACATCCCCCAGGCCGATGTTCTCCAACGATTTTTCGGTGGTAAATTCTCCGTAAGGATGTTGTTGGCCGTAGACTACCATTTGCGACAGGTTGGCCGACAATGCGTTGGGGTCTTCTTTTTGCTGGGCCAGGCCGGAAGCAATTTGTTTTTTGATTTTATCGAACTCCCCTTCCGGGAAAACGGGATTCATCAACACATCGCTCATCAGTTCGAGCAATTCTTTGTTGTATTTTTTCAGAGAGGCAGCCGTCATTCCATTGGGGTTGGTGCTGAGGCGGGCTCCCATGAAGTCGATGGTCTCATCCAGTTCTGCTTTTGTGCGCGACCTGGTTCCTTTACTCAGCATTTCACCGGCGATGGAGGTGGCTCCGGTTTTATCCTTTTCGGCAAAAGGCGGCACATCTACAAACAGTTGGTAGGAAACTCTGGGCAGTTTGTGATTTTCCACCAAAATGACCTGCAATCCATTGTCGAGTTCAAACTGGTCGTAGCTGCCCATTTGTATGCGTGGTGCCGGGCCGGGCTTGGGCGCTGTTGAACGAAAAGGTTCATGTTGCTGCGGTGTGGTAGGTGCTGGGGTGGTCGTTGTTGTGGTGTCAGCGACTTTGGGTGTACATTGCGCCAACAACATAATTGCGAAAAGTGAAAATAAGAGTATATTTTTCATGGTTTGCGTCTGAATGTTTGTTTTGAAAAATGGCGGAAACGCTTCTAAGTTATCTTCAAGGTTCAGCGGGGGTAGGGAGCCAGTGAAGGGTAATCCGGTTTTTATCCGAAAAATATTTATTGGCTACCCGTTGAATGTCTTCACGGGTTACTTTGCGGTAACGTTCAATTTCGGTGTTGATCAGATCGGCACTACCGAAATACATATGATAATCAGCCAGGCTTTCGGCGATACCTGCAACACGTGCATTGGATGTTATAAAATCGTTTTCAATTTGGTTTTGTAGTTTTTTAAATTCCCTTTCGGAAATAAGATTGTTTCGTACTTTTTCGATCTCGTCGTTGATGGCCGTTTCCAGGTCGGATACCTCCACGCCCATATTGGAAATGCCGAATACCAGTGCCACGCCGGGGTCTTCCAATGCCAGCGGGAAATTGCCGACAAAAACGGCTTTTTGTTGTTCGTCAACCAATGATTTGTAGAGCCGCGAACTTTCTCCCTGCGACAGAAGGGTGCTCAACATATTGACGGCGTAGTATTCATCCGTGCCCTGGGCCGGGATGCGGTAGGCTTGAATGACGGCGGGCAGTTGTACGGCGTCGTAGACGGTGTCGCGCAACTCTGCCGTCATGGCCGGCTCCACGATATCGGGCCGGTAAATGGGCTTTGTTCCACGGGGAATGGTGCTGAAATATTTGTCGACGAGCCGTTTGGTTTCTCCGATGTCGATGTCGCCGGCGATGGATAACACGGCGTTGTTGGGCACGTAAAACTGCTCGTAAAAAGCGACGTAATCCGATTCGGTGGCAGCGTCGAGGTGGGCCATCGACCCAATGGTTGTCCATTGATAGGGATGCACTTTATAGGCCCTTTTCATTACCTCTTCGAGTACCATTCCGTAGGGGCGGTTTTCATATCTTAGGCGTCGCTCTTCTTTGACGACTTCCCGCTGTGTTTCTATGCCCGCATTTTCGACTTTGGCGTGAAGCATCCGCTCCGATTCGAGCCACAGGCCGGTGGCCAGGTGGTTGCTGGGCAGTATTTCGTAGTAGAAGGTGCGGTCGGGGTTGGTGTTGGCGTTGTTCATGCCGCCGGCGTTTTCGATGTAATTGTCGAATTCGCCGCGTTTGATGTTTTCCGATCCCTCAAAGAGGAGGTGTTCAAAGAAATGGGCGAAGCCGGTGCGGTCGGGGTTTTCGTTTTTCGATCCTACGTGATACATCACGGAAACGGCAACGATGGGAGTGCTGTTGTCCTGATGGAGGATGATGTGCAAGCCGTTGTCGAGGTCGTATTCGGTGAATTCAATTTTGTTCATCTGCGCCTGTAGTGTTGCTACTGACAACAATGCGCTCAGGCAAAGTAAGGATAAAAACCGCTTCATAAGTTGAAATTTGAATATAAACGATGGGCAAAGATGAGAAAAATCCTATAACTGCCGGAGTGGGTTTGGAAAAACTATAGTGTTTCTTCGACAAAATGGGTATAGAAAAGCCCGTTGACGGCGAATTGCCGCAACAGGCTCGTTCTTGTTGACAAGGTTGGTATAGCCTAAAAGCACTCCTAAATCACCTTATCCGCACAACTCGTGCTGGCAAAGGCATCGGGCTTGGCTTTGAATACAAATCCCATTCCCAGGATGTACCCCATCGCCTCCTTGAGGGCGGTATTGGATTTGAAGTGGGGGTCGGTATTGATGTCGGCGTGTACTTCAAGTGCCACGTCGTATTTGTCGAGCAGATCACAGAGGCCATAAGCGATGTCGACCGATTTGCCCACCTCCAGGATCATTCGCTCGCGGAGGGTCATGCTTCGGCTCAACTTGGAGTTATTGATGAACATGAATCCGCCTTTTTTTTCCCGAAGGAAGACGATCACGGTCGCAAATTCGATGGTATCGCCCCTCACCTGAGAGTCGGTACCGATACATACCTTTAGTCGATGCCCTTTCGCTATTTCTTCGACGAGGACTTTTTCCACGGCTTTTTTTACAGGTAATTGAATGCGGTCTCCGTTAAGTCGTCTCCAGTTCATGGTGTAGTAGTTTTGTCAAATCGGCAGCAGATTAGTGATTATTGATTGATTGCCTGTCTACCGAAAGGTAGAATTATTGATTGCATTCGAGGTTATTCAACCTGAAAATCTCCCTATTATCACAGTACAACTGCATGAGGTTTTGCGAATAAACACTTTGGGCGATGAATTAATCCTTCAACATTCTTTCAACCATACCATGCGACCACAAGTTCCAAAATTAGGGGCAAAGGGACTTCTTTTGACAAAAAACACCCTAAAAGAGGTAGAAAAAGAGGCCGCTGAGAAGGTCGCCCTGATCGGCGTCACAATTTATCAAAAAATGGAACATATAGTGTTCTACATTCTCTTTTTTTGGATTTTGACAGCAACTGAGCCAGTTTTTTATACCAGTCGAAGGCTGTCACGAAATGCTGTAAAATGGATAAAAACCAAGCCCTTTGGCATAAAAATCGAAATTAGAGACATGCATTACACTTCCTGTTTCAATTGCTTTCCTTTTCAACACTAGGATTAAACAAACCTCCTGCTCCTGTTTCCTTCTGCTAAATTAATTTTTGATTAAGCACAACCCCAAAACTTTAAGACAATTTATTTTGTATCACCTGTATATAACGGGGGTATCAAAACTAATTCTCTAAAGGCCTAAGCGAATGAAAATTCCGGTCTTTTAGAACAACGAACTATTGTTCACGAACTTTAAAGTAAATATGGTTCACCTAGGAGACAACCTTACCAGACAGATCAGTTTAGTTGCCATTGGGAGTTTGTTGGTGCTGTCGGCATACTTCATCATTTCCTCTTACAGGCTCCACCTCAGCTTTAAGGAAAAAGACCAGTTGGGAAGCCTTGCCGCGGTGGTCAATACCTTGCAGGCTCATATTGATGGAGATGCTTACCAAGAGCTTATTCGCACCTTTCCGATTAAAGACCGGATCGACGTCCACCACCCCATTTACCAACAAGTCCATCACCAGCTCCGGAAAGCCCACCTCGACAATCAACTCGAAAGCCCCGTTTATCTGTTGACCTGGGACTCAGAAGCCGGGAATTTCTTTTTTGGGGTAACCTCCGAAACCACCCCCAACTACCGGCATCGATATCGTCAGTATCCTCAGCAACTACATGACAATTACGCAAAGGGAGGCATCCTAAACCGCTATACCACGGAGCATGGAGACTGGCTTTCGGCTTTTGCTCCCATCAAGAATAAAAGAGGAGAAACCGTCGCTATTCTACAGACCGACAGTCCTTTTCGCAGTTTTCGGGCTGCCGCCTTACAATCGCTTTTCACCAATACCATCATATCGATCCTGATCGTATTGTTGTTTATGTATTTTATCAAAAAATACTTACGGCGGGTGGTTGGCCTGGTAAAAGAAAAAGAAATAGCCGAGCAGAAGGCAGAAATAAAAGCACGGTTTTTGTCGACCATGAGTCACGAGATCAGAACCCCCATGAACGCGGTGATCGGTCTGACCAACATTCTACTGGAAGAATCACCCAGAAAAGACCAGGAAAACAATCTTCACACCCTGAAGTTTTCCGCCGACCTGTTGCTGGCACTCATCAATGATATTTTGGATTACTCCAAACTGGAAGCGGGTAAAATTAGCTTTGAAAATATTGACATAGATCTCTCCAGCCTGGTCGACAACATCTGCAAATCGATGCAGGTGCAAGCCGAAAAAAAGCAGTTGCCTTTAATCGTTGACATTGCCCCTGATGTGCCCCGGTACATCATTGGTGACGCGGTTCGCTTAAGTCAGATCCTTACCAACCTGGTGAGCAACGCCATTAAGTTTACAAAAAAGGGAAGGGTTTGTATCCGCTTAACCGCTAAATCAGTTACCCACCACCAGGCCACCATCCGCTTCGAGGTGGAAGATACCGGTATTGGCATTTCCAAAAGTAAATTCGAGACCATCTTTCAAAGTTTTTCACAAGCAGATACCGCCACTACCCGAAAATTCGGAGGCACCGGCCTGGGTCTTTCCATCACCAAACGCCTGCTTGAATTACAAAACAGCCAAATACAACTCCTCAGTACACCAGGCAAAGGGTCTACATTCTTTTTTGACCTGAAAGTGCCCATAGGACAGAGCATTGCTTCCCCGGCCAACCGGAAAACCCTACTGCCAAAAGAAGAAATCTATTTCGATGGCAATCCCATCCTCCTGGTTGAAGACAACAAGATCAACATTATGGTCGCACTGAAGTTCCTGAAAAAATGGGGCTTCCAGGTAGATGTGGCCGAAAAACGGCAAGGAAGCCCTCGAAAAAAGTTAAACAAAACAATTACGAATTGGTGCTGATGGACCTCGACATGCCCGTTATGGATGGCTATGAGGCCACCACCGCCATCAGACAGTTATCCAACCCTAAGCTTAATCAACTGCCTATCATTGCCCTATCGGCATCGGCCGTTTCCGATTTTCGCGACAAAGCTATGGAAGTCGGCATGAACGAATACGTCACTAAACCCTTTAAACCGGAGGAGTTGTTTACGGTGTTGAGTTCTTTTATTGGGTTGGAGGTGTTGGTTTGATTTGGTGATGCAGAACGTGACTGCACGGCAGGCGTGAAGGCGGAGTGATATTTGCCTGGCAGGGTTGCTATTGTCTTTTTCATAATGGATGGGTTGCTGATGAACGTATAAAGCTGACGTTCAGGAATCAAGTTCAAATTCCTTCCCGCCAGGCCAAATCGGGTGCCAATTGAAGATTGCTGATTGTAACGTTTTACCATGATTTGCTTCCCGCACCCTAGCCCTAAAGTAAGCTACCCACTTTTTTACCACAATTTAGGGGCTTGGTTTCCTTCCCGCCAGGCCAAATCGAACGCCTATTTAAAATTGCAATTATCATATGAACTAACAAAAGCCAATCGCCACACTATTTGATCTTTAATCATTGAGCTTGGACTTGAGCTTTAGCCTCCCCTCTACTCCCGCCCAATAGCCTTAAGATATTTGTTCAACTCCTCCCGCACCCGTGGGAAAAGAAAGAACAGTCCGATCATGTTGGGGAATACAAGGGCCAGGATCATCGCATCTGAGAAGCCCCAAACGGCATCCATGCTGGCTCCCGAGCCGATGACGATGAATATCAGAAATAGAATTTTAAAACTCAGATCCGAGGCTTTGCTTTTTCCGAAAAGGTACATCCACGATTGCAGGCCGTAGTACGACCAGGAGATCATCGTCGATATGGCGAATAGTATGATCGCAATGGTCAGGATGATCGGAAACCAGGGTATGGCATTTTCAAAAGCCATGGAGGTCAACACTGCTCCTTCTACCACCTGACCGTCGATGATGACATCGCCGCCGTATTCAAATACGCCGCTACTGTTGTAAATGATGATGACCAGGGCCGTCATGGTACAGATGACGACGGTGTCGATAAACGGCTCCAGCAATGCTACCAGCCCCTCGGAGGCGGGGTATTTGGTTTTCACCGCCGAGTGGGCAATGGATGCTGATCCGGCGCCAGCCTCGTTGGAGAAGGCCCCCCGCTGGAAGCCCACCATCAGCACACCGAACAATCCGCCCAATCCTGCCTGTGGTGAAAAGGCCTGTGAAAATATTTGTCCGAAGGCATCGTCGATAAAGGAAAAGTTGGCAAAAATGATGAAAAGGCAAGCCAATACATATATAATGGCCATGAAGGGAACGATCTTTTCGGTAACGGAAGCAATCCGCTTGATGCCGCCAATGATCACAAATCCGACCACTACGGCCAGTATCAATCCGATGATGGTGCCGGAATTGCCACCCGTCATTCCCAGCATGGAAGCCAGTTGATTGGCGGCCTGGTTTGACTGTGCAGCATTGCCCCCACCCAGAGAAGCACCGATGCAGAGGATGGCAAAAAGAACGGCCAGCGCTTTACCCAGCCCACCAAATCCTTTTTCGCCCAAGCCTTTGCTCAGGTAATACATCGGCCCGCCAAATACCTGCCCCTCCTTGCTGATGTCGCGGTAAGTCACCCCCAGCGTACATTCCACAAATTTGGTAGACATACCCAGCAAACCACAGATGATCATCCAAAAGGTAGCTCCGGGGCCGCCCACTGCAATGGCGAGGGCTACCCCGGCAATGTTGCCCAACCCGACGGTTCCGGATACGGCTGTGGCCAGTGCCTGAAAATGACTGACCTCTCCGTCGTGCCCTTCTTCGCGGATGGTATCGACGATGTCGCCCTCAACGGTGTGGACGGTATCGGTCGTGATGGGAGCAGCTCCTTCTTCCACATCATCGTATTTGCCGCGTACTACATTGATGGCCAACGGAAATCGCCGAAGGTTGATGAACCCGAAATAAACGGTAAAAAAGGCAGCTCCAACAACTAGTAATAATAGTACAATAGGTAGCTTACCTTTTTGCCTGCTCGCATTTGCCACAAATGGTAATGCTTGAGCATCAGAAATAAACTTATCTAGAGTGGAAGGGTTGGTTACTTTTATGGAAATGGTTGTAGCTCCTGGTTCTCTGTTCAATTTAGTTGTAGAAACTTTATCGACCAATAGAGAAAGAGCAGACAAATTGGCCGAAGTGTCTTTCAATTCGATATCGACAACATCTTTTTTGGAGTAGGGAAATCCGGCCAGGACAATGTTTTCCCAGGCATGGGCAATGGGCGTAAAAGCCTCATTGATCCGTTCGTCCCACCCCCTTTCATCCTGCGCCGTGGCCAGCAATGGCATTAGCAATAGGGTCAACCATAGAAATAGTAATCTTTTCTTCATTTGAAAGTATTTTGTTAGAAATCGGAATATCCGTTCTACACCGGTATCCCGTAGTATGTTTTTGAGTGTGTGACAAACCTGTCCCGCCGAAGGGCGGGAATCGCTGCGGCCTTTACCACAAAGACACGAACCTGTCCGGCGGCCAGACGGGGACACAAAGATTCACACCTGCCGGCCGACAGGTTTGCAACCGCGATGCTCCTTTCGGAAAAATGGAGCTACCACTGGCCAAAAGGCCGGTTAAGGTATTCACTTATTTCTGTTTTTCAAAAGAATGCCTATAAAATTTGGCCACAAGCCAACTTCACTCCATTATTTTCGTTAAAATTGTATTTCGAAATTTGTCTTTTATAATAGAGTAAATTTCCATACTTCTTCTTACAATGCCCTAAAGTTATTTCATTGCCTACGCATCAAAAACTACCATTATGATTGCCAATACCACCGCCTTGAAAGGGGGAGAATTTCTCCTCAAACAAACCTCGCCAGTGGATTGCTTTTGTCCGGAAGACCTGTCTGAAGAACAAAAAATGGTCAAAGACATGGTCCAGAATTTTATCCGCAGCCGCATTACCCCCAATATCGAGCGGCTGGAAAATCTGGACCTCGACCTGACCCGACAGCTCATGCGCGAGATGGGCGATCAGGGCATTACCGGCATCACCTTTCCGGAAAAATATGGTGGCTCGGCTATGGATTTTATCACCAGCATGCTACTCTCAGAGCTGATCGCGGAGGGGCGGTCTATGTCGCTTTCGTTTGGGGCTCACACCGGCATTGGCATGTTGCCGCTGTTGTATTATGGTACCGAGGAGCAAAAAGACCGGTATTTGCCCGACCTGGTGGCTGGCATCAAATGCGCTGCTTATTGTCTGACAGAACCCGGCAGCGGCTCCGATGCGTTGGCAGCAAAATCGACCGCCGTCCTTTCTGACGACGGTCGGCACTACCTGCTGAATGGTCAGAAAATGTGGATCACCAATGCCGGTTTTGCCGATCTGTTTACGGTCTTCGCCAAAATTGACGGTGAGCTGTTTACCGGTTTTTTGGTTGAACGCAACTGGGAAGGAGTCAGCCTGGGAGCCGAAGAAAAAAAGTTGGGTATAAAAGGCTCCTCCACGCGGCAGGTCTTTTTTGAAAATGTAAAAGTACCGGTCGACAATGTGTTGGGACAGCCTGGCAAGGGCCATAAAATCGCCTTCAATATCCTCAACATCGGTCGCATCAAATTGGCGGCAAGTACTTACGGCGGCTCTATGCTGCTCAACACCCTCACCATCCAATATGCCAACGACCGCCAACAGTTTGGTCAACCCATCGGTCATTTTGGAGCCATTCAACACAAGTTAGCCGAACAGGCCATTCGCACCTACGTCAACCAGTCGGCCTGCTACCGCGCAGCCGCCTGCATCAGCGCCGAAGAAGAGCGCCTGATGGAAACGGGCATGGAAACCGGAAAAGCCCTTCTGGGCGCCGCCGAAGAATACGCCATCGAATGCGCCCTGATGAAGGTACAGAGCTCCGAGTGCCTCGACTATGTGGTGGATGAAGGCGTGCAGGTGTATGGCGGCATGGGTTACTCGGAGGAGGAGATGATGGCGCCAGCCTACCGCGATGCGCGCATTAACCGCATTTTTGAAGGCACCAATGAGATCAACCGGATGCTGTCGATGGATATGCTGTTGAAGCGGGGACTGAGTGGACACATCGACCTGTTGACCGCAGTTGGCAGGGTGCAGCAGCAATGGCAGAATGGAGTTCCCGATCTACTTGCTCCTGAAGGTCCCTTTGCCCGCGAGCACCAATTGATAGCGCAGCTCAAGGATGCATTTCTATTGTTGGCCGGTGCCACGGTGCAACATTTCCAAAAGGGATTGGCCACCGAACAGGAGGTGCTGATGTACTTTTCCGACATGATGGCCGACATTTATCTGGCCGAATCGACCCTGCTGCGCGTGCAAAAAACGACCGCTTCCGCAAACGAATCCACCAAATCTGTCAAAACAGACATCCTACAGGTATTCCTCGATGATGCCATCGACCGCTTTGCCACCGTTGGCAACCGGGTGATCCGGGCCTGGGCGAAGGCAGAGACGGCTGCATTTCTGCAAAAGGCGTTGCGCCATTATACCCACCACGATGGCATCAATACGGTAGCTGCCCGTCGAAGAATTGCAAAAATATTGTTGGACGCCAATGAGTATTGTTTTTGATTGTAGTTGTTTTGTTACAAAACGCCAACCTCTATGAAAAACCGGATTTTCCTGATCCTTATCCCCTGCCTGTATTGGAGCTGCCAGCAGAATACTCCGGGTGGAGGGCCATTGTCGAACGACAAATTAGTCAAACAATATTTCAACAAATACCAACGGGCTGATGTAGAAAAGATTCTGTCTTTTTTCGATGAGCAGGCCTGTCGGCAAATGCAAATGACGACCGACGACCCGGTGGCTTGTTGCGAGCGGTATCTGTCGCATTTGGCGAAAGCCGATACCTTCGGCAACATCCAGATCGGAATATCAATGGCGGAACAGGAAAAGTTGTTTGCTTCGTTTAGTCCTTCTACCGTGAAAGACATTTGGTCGGATGAGACAACGGGGATGAGTGGCCACTTTGAAATTAGATTTGACGGGCGGTTCCACCGCTTCCTCAGAGTCCTGGGCGAGGAAAATGAAAAGATCGGTCAATATGTCGACACCTTCGACCAGGTAGGCAAGATCACTTCTTCGATGCATGCAGATGTATTGTTAAATTTCCGGGACTACGACCTATTCGACGACCGGGTGCGGCTGATGATGGCGGTGCATTATTTGACTTTGAATAGGCGGTAGATGGTGGGCGGTACACGGTACACGGTACACGGTACACGGTACACGGTATACGGTATACGGTGGACGATGGACGGTATACGGTGGGGGGGTGTCGACTACAGGCTTCCTCTTGTTTTTGCTCTTTGATCCAGTTTTAAAGCCATTTATCTTCTGGTTCTGTAATTGTTAAATGCAGCCACTGAGTTTATTTGTTGTTTCCAAATAATCATTGGAATTGTGATCGTTAAGGCGCTAATGGTCAGGAAACCGGACGCCAGCGGAGTCGATCAATGTCTCTGCTAAAATTCCTGCTCGCCCCAACGCAACTATCTCCATTAAAAGGACGTTTATAATTTTCCTGCGGTTACGCACAAATACAGTTCAACATGAAAATCCTAATAATCGGCGGCGGCAACATGGGGCTAACCTATGCCCGCAGTTTCCTTCGCGCACACATTTCCCGAAAGGAAGATATGATGATCCTGGAAAAAAATCCGGAAAAATCGGCTGCCCTGGCCAAAAAAGACATCGGCACGGTTTGTACCGACATCCCCGCCTGCCTGGCTTCGGCCGATCTCATTATACTGGCCGTAAAACCCCAGGACAGCCCCGCTCTTTTTCAAACCATCCGGCCCCACGTAACAGACCAGCAAGTATTCCTTTCGATCATGGCCGGCATCTCCGTTGGTACCATTTGCGAAAGCCTTGGCATAACAAAAGTTATACGCGCCATGCCCAATCTCCCCGCCCAGACCGGTACCGGCATGACGGTATTCACCTCTTCCAACGAAGTAACCCGCATCGAGCTGGTCATGGTGCAGAACCTCATCAACACCACCGGCAAATCGATCTACGTGGAGAAAGAATCCCTGATCGATGCCGCCACCGCCATCTCCGGCAGTGGACCGGCATACGTATACTTTTTTATGAAAGCCCTCATAGTGGCAGCCCAGAATATGGGCTTTTCCGAGTCGGAATCGGAACTGCTGGTAGCGCAGACCTTTAAGGGCGCAGTAGATATTTACAGCAAAGAAAATTTCAGTTGCGAAGAATGGATCAAAAAAGTAGCATCAAAGGGAGGAACCACCGAGGCGGCTTTGCAATCATTTTCCAACAATAAAGTTACAAGCGATATTATGGATGCCGCTAGCGCCGCTTTTGATCGGGCAGTTGAGCTGGGGAGAACCAAGACCAGGGTGGATGTTGATTCTTGATCGGCTGCCCAACATCACAACCCCAAAAACCCCACCTCGCCAGCCAACGAAACCGTCAACCCATCCACCGTCTTCTCCGTTTCAAAAGAAAGCCGCACCCGGCCATTTTCCACATGCATCATTGCCTTTTCCGATAGGGTGATCTTCAATCCATCGATAAACCAGGTGCCCTCCATCTCTACCGGATAACTGCCGTCGGCCTTCCCAGCCCAGTGTTCTGGTTCCAGCAAATGGCCTTCTAACGTACTCATCGGATATTTGCCAACGGAATAGCAGGCCTCCTTACCTGCCGCCTTGATCTGCTGCCGGATGCTCGCCTGAAATGTGGCCATCGGCACTAAAAGTTGAAAAGCCCCCGTAGTCATATTCAACTGCCCCTCCATCGAATAGCTGATGGCCGTGGTGTGACAATCTCCAGACATACCCAACTTCAACTGGCCTTCACTCAACAAAAGCTCCTGACTAAAACCAACAGAAATCGCAAATAATCCCAAAAACAGGGCGGAAATTACCTTTTTCATAATGTTCTTTTTATTCATAGGATCAGTAGCTGCAAATTGTATTCCCAAATTTCACCCAGCCCCATCAATCAAACAGGTCCTCCGCCACATATACAAAGGGCACCACCACACTTTGCCCGTCGTACTCCCGCCGCAACGCCAGAAAATAATTGCCATAGGGCAGCCCCTCCATATCTATGGGCACCTCTCCCCCATCCAACAGCCGGACTGGCTCGCCAATAATCGTTTTGGCCAATGAACCATCAAAATGATACAGGCCAGCCGTGTAAAAACCTGGAGAGGAAGAACGCAATTGAACCGTCCTACGCTTCGACGTCATCAGCGGAGCACCGGGCTGCGCCCCAAAGTCCGCCCTACCCCACTCCGGGATCACCAGATCGAAATATACCATAAAGAGTTCTTCAAACATCCGCTTTCCCCAAGCCATATCCCGAGGCGGATTGCTGGGGTTCGACAGGTTGGCATCCGTATTGTCGTACTCAGCAAGGGCATGCACAACGGTACCCGCAGACAGCAAAACCGGTTTTTTGTAATTGTATTGTTGCTTAAATTTAAAGTCCCAATCATCGATCCGAAGTAATTGAACGGGTTGTCGGCCGCTGCTGTCCACCGCAAATACCTGCCATTTGCGACCCAGCAAGTGACTATGTGGATAAATGCCCCGCAATTCCACATCGAACGGCAATTGGAATTTTGCGTGATAACGCACTACCTCCCCGGCAGGAACGAAGAAAGAATCATTAGCCATATTGTAAGGATGGATCAACGGCAGGTGGTGAATGATTTGTTGGGGGCGCTCGTTGGCAAAACGGATTTTTATCACCGAAGAATCCGGTAACGGCTGTCCGGTAGGACCGTAATGGATGTGTAACAATAATTTTGCACCTTTCGGCAAATACAATGCCTGCCCTTTCGGAAAATAGGTAGCCCCTTTGCCGGGATGCCAATTGTACCACCGGCTATACATCGGCACCATGCCCACCTCGCCAAAACTAAAATAGCCATAGGTCGGATCCCATTCGTCGAGAGGCTCTACCGCATCGGAGGTATCTACCGAGATCGAACAGCCCCGAACAATGCGTCTGTCGCCCGGCACAAATTCGATGGCCTCCACATAACGGCCCTCCTCCAGATGAGTGGGCACTACAAATACTTTAAATTGATCATAGTAGACTCCGTATTGCTCAAAACTTTCCGACATGGTGTACACGGCGTCGGGATTCGGCAATTCTAACAATTCATATACATCTTGCTTGTTTTTATTAATGGGTTCGCCTTTCGGCAAACCGGCCTTTACCCATTGCTGGATGAGGTCGATTTCTTCGTCGGTCATTTCCCGCGATCCTTCGATGTCGAAATGGCTCTCTGCTACTTTCCAGGGGGGCATGTACTTGGTTTGGGTAACGTAGGCGATCATCGCGCCATAGCCCGCCACTTCTTCATAGCTGGTCAGCGGCATGGGAGCAATATTCCCTTTCTGATGGCACCCGCGACAGTGTTGTTGGATGATGGTTTCGACGTGGGGGTAAAAAGCAACTTCCTGCGCGGAGGCTCCGGGCAGGAAGTAAAGTATCAGACAAAAAAAGGTTAAATTCTTCATTCCGACAAGTGCATCCCTTTGGTAAAGGTGATGAAACAACCCACCGCCGACTGCCAGTCCCTTTCGGCAACGATTTGGCCTGTGGTTAATTGACCGAGTACGTCCAGCAGGTCGTTATTTCGAATGCCGTGTTTCATTTTGCCGGGAGCGCGGTAAGCATCACTGATCCTTCCCCGGTATAAGGTATTATTCTCCGCATCGGTGATTACGACCTCAGGCGTCACTACGGCTTCCATTTTTTCGGCTAATTGCTGATCGGTGTCGAGAATGGCCTCAAAAGCATCCATTTTGAAAGTGGTCAGAAAATCATTTGCGGTGGCTTCCGTTGCATTCGATTTGGTGAAAACCGCATAAAAGTTGACCTCTTCCCGGTAGGTCTTCATCACTTCCTTAAGCGGCTTGGTCATGTAAATGCAAATGGGACATTCTTCGGCGATGAACACATACACATTCAATCCCTTTTGGGCCCACCCGCTTGTAAAACACAGACAGAGTAAGAGTATTGTTGTAATTTTTTTCATACCGAATCATTTATCATGCGAATCAGGGGTTAAATTCTCTTTTGAGCGGTCAGAAGTCAGATCGTTCCCGCCACGGCGGAACTGTCAGAGGTCAGACTGCCCTCAAACGCAAATAATGCAAGTGGTTTGGCCTGATATCTGGCTGCTCAAGAAATGTAATGGTCAACCCCTGATTCCTATTAATCACTGTTAATTATTTTTTATTTCGTTTTCCAACAGAGAAAACACGGGAGATGTTAAACCCAAAATGAATATCCCCGTCCAGCCAATTGTTGTTGGTTTCGTTGATGAATCCTTTTTCGACCATGGAGGTGGAGTTGGTAAAATGCAGTTGGAATACGTGCCCACCGGTTTCAATATCAAATCCAATGGACAAGGAATTGCGATAGCCGTCGGCCAATTGGTCGGGCAATACGTATATGTATTCGGCGTTGATGGTCAGTCGTTTAGTGATCTTTTGCCGGGCTGCAATGCCGATGCTGTATACGTCGTTGGCCTCTGCTTCGGTGCGCACGAGGTTGCGGTGTACCAGCGTGGGGGATAGTTGCAAAGTAAAGCCCTCGCTGAATTTTCTACCTACGATCAGTTGTACCGTGTAGTACAGGCGCGACGAAAAATAATTCTCCCGGTCCGGGTTGCGCCACGGAGTCGTCTTTATTGCCGTGGTGGCCAGGGCGGCAGCCGTGATGGGCATATTGCGTTTGCCGGTGCTTTGCCGCAAAAATTTGTATTTCACAAATCCATCATAGGTCTTTTCAAAGCTGCTGCGCCCAACGCCGATGGTGATCAAATCCGAGATGCCATAATCCGCACCAATGCGAATGGTAGCGGCGTCGAGGCCAAACAACTCGGAAAAGCCACCGCTGAGTATGCCAAAGCGGTGCGAGATCTTCACGTCCAGCACCCCTTTGGCCGTACTCTCCAGCGAGTGGAGGTTGATCACCCGGTTGGTTTTAAAGCTGGCTGTGGTGTAATCTGTCGTCTCCTCTTCTCCCAGCATACTCAGCAGGTCGTCATCTTCCTGGGCCACGACGGCAAAACAGACAAACAATACACTTACAAAAACCAACAACCGTTTTTTCATGGTTACGATCCTTTTTTAAATTCCTGATAATCAACTGCCACATCGATGCGAACGATCTTGGCGATGTTGTCGCGCACCACAGCGGGTATTTCTATCTCGTAGTCGGCAACCGCTACTTCAAAAGAAGCTACGGCGCTTATTTTGCCATCGATCACTTTAAACTTCCCGGTAGTTTCCACCTGGTTGGTGACACCGTGGATGGTCAGGTCGCCTTTTACAGTGACATCGTAGGTGCCGTCTTTGCTGAAATTGACAGCCGTCATATCCACAATATTTCCCTTAAAGGTGGCCTTTGGAAATTTGCTGCTCTCCATGTAATTTTCATTAAAATGCTCCTGCATCAACGCCTTTTCAAAGTGGAAGGCTTTGATAAGTACAGCAAATTCCATCCGTCCCGATTCCAGGTCGATCACACTTGTAGCAGTATTGTTGGTAGCTTCGATTTTTTCAAGAGGAGCTTCCGAATAAAAGGAAATATTTCCCTCACGGGTAAAGTATTTTTGTGCAAACAAACTGGTAAATCCTATGGCTAGAAATACCAGACTCAGAATTACTTTCTTCATTGTTGTTTTAGGTTTTTATGTTAATTAATAGTTTTTTATGTCAAATTAAATTCATCATTACGGTTCCACGCATCGAACCAACACCACGTCCATCAGTATCCCCGTGCATTTTCCTTTAAGGATGATGGCTTCTCCCTCTTTAAAATCGGTGCGTTTGTGTTTGGTCAGGGGATCGAGCTGGCAGCTTACGCCAAACATCATGCTACCGGCTTCCAGGATTACGGTGGCAGATCCCTCTTCTCCGGTTTTCACCTCCCGGACGGTTCCGGAAACTTCTATGATCTTGTCGAGGTATTTTTTATTGGCGGCTGCTTCATCGGCTTCAAAACTGTCGAACAATTCGGTGGCCGTCATTTGAAAATCACTTCCCGCCTTGGCGATATTCTGATGCGGTTTGTTGTAAATGGAGTACCCAATTACCATCCCCGCAACCGCCAGTATGGCTAGTATAATAAGGTATTTTTTCATGGTACTGATTTTTTAAGTGACTGATCGGATAACTTTAATTATTCATTGCCCCTTCGCTGATCCAAATCGAAATTTTTTCAATATCACATTCCACTAGTTGGGCCTGATTTTTAGGCATCGCAGAAAAACCCGGATCCCAATTTACACTACCCAGCAACTGGCCACTGTCGGCAAACGGCTTCACACGGTCATACCCCTCCAGGGTGATGTTGCCGCTGTTGACGGCCTCACTGTGACATCCATAACAATATTCCTCCAATATGGGCAAGACATCCTGCGAATAAGTCGATTCTGTTATGTTACAATCCGTTGTGCCATACAAGTCTTCTTCTGAATCGTAATAACAACCCAGCACACAAATCGATAATAACAATACAAATACGTATCTCATAAATCATTACTTTTTTTGTCTGAACACCTATACTCTAAACTCCATCCGCAGGCGCAATATTGTAGACGGATCAATTATCCAAAGCCCCATCAGCGATCCAGGCGGCGATCTGATCGATGATGCAATCGTTTAGCTGGGCTCCTCCCTGAGGCATATTTTGGAATCCCGCTTCCCAGCGCACCGCTCCCAGCAACTGACCATTATCAGCCACTGCTTTAACGCCTGGGTATGCCGACAAGTCGATACCACCACTGGGCGCGGATCCACTATGGCATCCCACACAATGGTTGGCTATGACGGGCTGCAGATCTTCTGAAAAACTAACTCCTTCCGTGTCACATCCGTCGGCATCGGGGTCGCAATGCAGATCTTCAGCGCCCTGCAATATCCATTTGGCCACCAGGTTGATCTGTTCGGCGTCCAGCGGAGGTGTTGGAGCAGGGGGCATCCGCTCCATTTCGTCGGAATGCACCAACACCTCGTAGAGTTCTGTGTCGTCGATGTTAAAGGGTTCTATATCGGCCGTTTCAATCACGCTTTCATAACTTACCAGAATGACACCGTCTTCTGCCGACGCTTCATCATGGCATCCGCTGAAAGCGCAATTAGAAACCAATATAGGCAAAATTTCCTGATCGAAATAAACGACATTGGGGTCACAGGGTACGGCGGTCATTGTGTCGGAGGGCATCGTGTCGATCATCATCGTATCGGCTGGCATCATGTCGTCATCGTCCATCACCACGGGAGAATGAACGCAAGACATTTGACTAACCATCATAATGGTCGACATCAGCATCAGGACAAGAGTGAACGCACGCATTGGGTTTTTGTTTTTACCGTGTAAGTAAGCTCAAAATTACGTATTACCACCCATTTTCTAAAATAATACCCCCCGAACCGGAATAACTGTACTTCAGCCCGGAATTATTGCGGGTTGGTTGGAATTTTAGTAAAATTTAGGAGCTCTCCCCTACTGAACCACCAGTTTTGCTCTGTACACACCTGCCTCGCCTTTCAATTCCAGGAAATAGACACCCGCCACCTGCAATACCTCCGGCCGCAACACCATCAAATCACTTCCCGCCATCCGGTGGGTATACAATGTCTTGCCTCGGACATCGTACAATTTCACCTCCAGTTCCTGATGCCAGTCAACCGGCAATATGCCCTGCACATACCATTCCTCGTTCGCAGTGCTGGCCGGGTTCGGGAACACCGTCAGTACGTGATTGCGACCAGTGGGATCAGCCGTACCGGATACCCCAACATAAGCCACTTCGCAATAGGATTCGTTGCATCCCAATTCCGTATCCTGTACCAGCAGACATACATTGTAGGCACCTGGCTGATCGTAATAGTGGAGCGGGTTTTGGTCGTTGCTGGTGTTGCCGTCTCCAAATCCCCAAAGCCATTGATCGGGCGACCCACTGGTCAGGTCGATGAACTGTACCGACAGATCATCCAAATTGATCGTAAAGGCATAATCCGGTACAAAGGCCAGACAAGGATCGCTCAAATCCAAGACCATACAGGTGTCGTCAAGGCAGGCCGTCCCTGCAAAAATGGTCAGACAAACCTCGTACTCACCCAGATCGTCGTACTGATAGGTGGGGTGTTGCATACCATTCAGACTAATGCCATTTCCAAAGTTCCACTCCCAGTCTGTGATGGAATCAGTGGTAATGGAAAGATCGGTAAACGAAATTTCCAATCCATCAATTTCATACTCAAAATTGGCTTCACACTGATAGGTTCCCACAACAATGGTATCACAATTTTCCGCCTCGCACCCCATCCCGTCTTCTATGCTGATGCAAATTTCGTATTCGCCAGGCTCTTCGTAGGTGTAATTTGGAAATTGAATGGTAGAGGCATCTCCCGTGCCAAAGGTCCATAGCCAGGAAGCGGCATCTGTATTCAGGCAGATAAACTCTACTTCGTAGGTGAGGTGGTCAATTTCCGTTATAAATTCTGCGTCAAAATCAAAACAGGGATCGCCACAATCCGGCATCGTAAATTCTTCTTCGACCGAACAATCAGGCATCGCTGCATCTTCTATCAATATCAGATGAGACTGGCCATCGCCCCCCATTTCAACAAACAATACATTTACACCGCTGGTTGAATAATCAAACGGACTGCCCACCACCAGATTGCCATCTATATAGACATTGTAGCCCGCCTGGCTGCCATTCACTTCCGCAAACCGGAAGGAGACCGTCAGCATATTGTCTTCACAAGGATCCACCGCCGTGATATTGGCTGCCATGCCGACCCCTCCTGGCGCCCCATGTGGGACGCAGTAATAGGGATGTTCACCAACTGTCTGGATCACATAGTCGTACACCTCTCCTTGCCCCAGCAATCCACTGTTCCAGACGTCATCGCCGCTGATGGCATCGCTGGTGGCGGTGTGCGGTATCTCGCCCGTCCAAACCCATCGAACGGTGTCTTCCACTTCGATGGTAAGCTGAATGGGATCAAAAACAAAATCCAGCACTTCTACTACATGCGTTTCCGCCGCTCCGATCTCTATTTCCAGTCCTGACAACATGCAGCCCAACGAGCAATCGGGCGAGGTGACCATCATGGTGTCTACACAACTGGGGTCGTCTACATCAGCTACTACAAATTCGTAATTGCTGCCATCACCGAGTACGGTTTGTTGAGTGATGGTAGTCATTCCGCTGTAGCTAAACGGGCTTCCTGCATCCAACATTCCATCTACATAAAGGTTGAAGCCATTTGCCCCCTGATTGAGGGCCGTTATTTCCAACTCGTATACCACTTCCTGGTTGTCGTCGCAATCGCCGGTTTGCACCACTGCAAGGTTAAGTTGACAATTGGGTGTACAATCGGGTGTCACTATACTCAGGGTATCGGTACAGCCCAAACTGTCAATATCTGTCACTACAATAAGGTGTGCATTGCCATCGCCAACGAGCATAAGGTCGATGGTGGTAGAGTCGTTGTCCAAATAGGTAAATGGGCTTCCACCAAAAATGATACCATCCACTTCGAGGTTGAAACTATCCTGGGCATTTTGACTGACGATCTGTATTTGATAGGGTATTTCGTCATCGTCATTGCAATCGCCTACCTGTACGGCATTTAGCGAAAGCGCACAGTCGGTACTGCAATTTGGAGTGACCACAGTAGTAGTATCAGCACAATTAAGATCATCGGCATCCGCAATTACAATGTTATGAGCCATCCCGTTTCCGGGAACGGAAATTGTAATAACATTGTTACCATTTGCATCATAGTCAAACGGGCTTCCCACATACAGGGAATCGTCGACATACACGTTGAACCCATTATTGCCCGCAGAGGCGTTCATAAAGCTGAGATCGACGGCCACATTTCCATTCTGACAACCAGTATCCTCTACCGTTATACTTCCCGCCATACCAATACCACCGGGCCCGCCATGTGGAATGCAATAATAGGGATGAAATCCTTCAGTGGTCAGCACCAGGTCGTATACCGCACCCGTGCCCAATAAGCCGGAGTCAAAAGCATCTGTACCGCTGATGATATCCGAAGTAGCTGTATGGTCGATCTGCCCTGTCCATACAAAGCGCACGGTATCGCCCAGTTCGATGGTTATTTCCTGTGGCTCAAATTCAAAATCTTTCACTTCAACTACATGAACTTCATTTATGGGAACCTCCGCCTCCAAGCCGGTTATGGAGCAAGCTGCATTGCAATCGGCCACTTCCACCTGAACGGTGGCGGCACAAAAGGCCACGTCCATGTCCTGAACAGTGATTAAATGCGTTTCTCCGTCGCCGGCAATTTCTATTATTGTGCTATTAACGCCAGCCGGATCGTCGTAGGCAAACGGACTTCCCGGCAACAGGGTGCCGTCGAGGTAAACGTTGTATCCCTCAGCGCTACCGCTGGTTATGCTGAATTGAATTTCTACGGCCACCAGTCCATTCTCACAATCCGCTTCCGCAAACAGCACTCCTGCCATACCGATGCCTCCCGGGCCACCATGTGGAATGCAATAATAGGGATGCTCGCCCGATGTTTGCACCACTAATTCATACTGATCGTTTTGACCTAGCAATCCACTGTCCCAGCTATCGGTACCTGCAATGGCATCGGAAGTAGTGGTATGGGGTATCTCCCCAACAAAGTCAAACAACACGGTTTGTCCGGTACGAACGTTCAGCTCCAGGGGTTCAAATTCAAAGTCCTTGACAGCTACCGTATGTACAATGTCTGTCCCGGTTAAGGCTTCCAGGTCCTGTATTTCGCAAAGCACTTCGCACTCCGGCGTTTCAAAAGCGACCGTAGCTGCGCAAAATCCGATGTCCATATCCTGGACGGTCAGCAAGTGCGTGGCCATATCGCCGGGCACCGAGACGATGGTGCTATTGAACCCTTCCGGATCGTCGTAGAGGATGGGGCCGGCCAGGTAATTGCCATCCAGGAAAACGTTGTAACCCAACGGACTGCCATTGGTCACTTCAAAATTGACGCTCACCGATGCCTGGCCATTATCGCAGGGTTCCAACACTTCTATTACACCCGCCATACCAATACCTCCTGGGCCGCCATGTGGGGTGCAATAATAGGGATGTGTTCCAATTTCTGTCATGACTACCTGATACACAAACCCCTCCCCTTCCAGGCCGCTGTCCCAACTGCTGGGTCCAGTAGTTGCATCGGAGGTGGCAGTATGCGGTATGATGCCCGTCCAGACAAATTCCACCGTATCTCCCAACACTACTTCTACATATGCTGGAATAAATTCAAAATCTTCTACCAAAACGATGTGCTTACCCGCTTCGTTTCCAGAAACGGCGAGGTTCAGTATCTCACAAGGCACTCCGCATAGAGGTGTGAGCACCTCCGCTGTCGCTAAACAAGACGAACTGTCAACATCCACCACTTCAATGGTTCGCTCCGTGCCCGTTCCGGCGATAAGCAGGGCTAAATTGGTCGTGCCGGAATTGTCATAACCGAATGGGCCGCCGGGGTAAAGGTTTCCGTCCACCAGCACATTGAATCCAGCATCGCTGCCACCCGTATCGGTGATCTCCAGGCTAATCTCCACCTGATCATTGGCATCACAATCGCCGGTCAGGGTAGCGGTCATCGCCAAATCGCAGGGCTCGGAGGCCGAACAATCGGGCACACTGATCTCTCCCGAAATAGAACAATCAGGGGTACCCAAATCCGTAATAGTTATGGTATGAACCTGCCCATCTCCATCTACCTGTATTTCTACAATGTTTGTACCCGAGCTGTAGCTAAATTCATCTATCAAATTGCCATCCAAATGCACTTCAAAACCACTTCCGGGATTGGTCACTTCAAAACTAATGATCACCGTTACCATTCCATTGGAATCGCAGGCTATCGCCGGGACTGCTGTTATAGAACCGGCCATACCAACCCCACCCGGGCCGCCATGCGGAATGCAATAATAAGGATGAACGCCCTCGGAGGAAATAGTAGTTGAGTAAGTTTCTCCTTGCCCGAGAAAACCGCTGTCCCAGCTATCCGGTCCAGATGTTGCATCCGAGGTACTAGTATGCGGTATGACACCTGTCCAATCCCATTGAACGATGTCTCCAACATTGACTTCTATAATTTGTGGGTCGAATTCAAAATCTTTTACCTCTACAATATGAGTAGTTGGGTTTCCTCCACCTCCGTAAAGTTCAAGATTCGTCAACTCACAAGGTAATAGACAATCCGATGTTGTAATTTGAACAATTTCCTGGCAATTGGAGTGTTCCAGATCTTCGGCGAGAAAATAATAGGTTCCTCCATTACCTGGAATTAAATACTCAACAATTGTGGTACCTGTACCACTGTAATTGAAAGTATCTACTTCCCCGAAGGCCGTCAGTGTAAATCCACTTGCTCCACCACCCAGGTCATTTATAGTTACCTCTACCCAAACCGAATCATTTTCGCAGGGTCCTACCTCTTCCGCGAAAAGCGATATTTGGCAAGTCATGGCATCACAATTTGGTGTAAAAATAGTCGTATTTGTCGAACAAGCGGGGTTCCCCACATCCACTATTTGAATGGTATGGTTTTGTCCGTTACCAATGACATTGATGGTTAGAGATGTGGTACCCGAAGGATCATAAGCGTAATTCCCAACATTATTGCCATCGACCAACACATCGAAACCGTCGAAGCTGCCACCCATGTGATCGAAAGTCAGGTTTACCGCTACTTCTCCATTGTTGCAGTCGGGCTGAACGGTAATCGTTCCGGCCATCCCCACTCCATCCGGACCTCCATGTGGAACGCAATAATAAGGGTGAATACCTGGAAATAATGCGGGGGATTGATAAGTCGCCCCATTGCCCAACAGGCCGCTGTCCCAACTATTGGGGCCAGAGGTAGAATCTGAGGTCGCGGTATGATCCACCGCCCCTACCCACTGCCACTCTACTATGTCACCATCTGTAATCGTTATGTTAACCGGGTTAAAGGCAAAGTCCTCTACCAGGACAACGTGAGTAGTAGAATTTCCTGTAGAGGCGTTAAGATTGGAAAGGACACAAGGGTTCGCACAATTGGCTGTTGTAATCGTTGAGTTGCCTGTACAGGTGGGGTCATCTATATCAACCACTTCTATACTGTGCGACTGGCCGTCACCTGGTACATTTACTATTTAGTTGTTGTGCCTGTTCCGCTGTAGGGGAAGGAACCCAGGTTTACACCATCTATCAATACGCTAAAGCCTGAGGCGCCACCGCCTACGTCGTTTACAGTGATGTCGACTCCCACATTGTCATTGGCATCACAGCCCGTGCTTTCCTGGGCGCTTACCGTCAACTGACAGGTGGGGGCATTGCAATCGGGGGTGGTGAGGGTGGTGATGGCCGTACAAGCCGGATCGTCGGCATCTACTATTTGAATGGTATGACTTAGGCCATCGCCTATTACATTTACACTGACGGTGGTGGTACCCGAAGCATCATATGGGAAGTTGCCCACATTGGTGCCGTCTACCAATACATCAAAACCATTTATGCTGCCACCTGTGTGATCGAAGGTCAGACTGACTGATACTTCGCCATTGGTGCAGTTGGCTTGTACCGTTATCGTGCCCGCCATGCCTACTCCGCCGGGGCCGCCGTGGGGAATGCAGTAGTAGGGATGAACGCCCGCTGATAGTACCGGACTTTGATAAGTCGCTCCATTGCCCAAAAGGCCGCTATCCCAACTATCCGGGCCTGAAGTAGCGTCCGAAGTGGAGGTATGGTCTACCGCCCCTATCCACTGCCACTCTACGATGTCTCCATCCGTAATGGTGATGTTGACGGGGTTGAAGGCAAAGTCCTCTACCAGTACAACATGGGTGGCGGAACTGCCTGTGGAGGCCGTTAGATTTGTAATGGTGCAGGGGATGGTGCAGTTGGTGGTTGTGATGGTCGTGTTATCTGTACAAGTCGGTTCGTCTATGTCCACCACTTCTATGGTGTGCGATTGACCATCGCCCGATACATCTACGGTGACGGTGGTGGTGCCAGAGCCGCTGTAGGGGAAGGAACCTACATTGTTTCCATCTACAAGCACGCTAAAACCGGAGGCGCCGCCGCCTACATCATTTACCGTTACGTCTACTCCTACATTGTCGTTGGCATCACAGCCCGTGCTTTCCTGGGCGCTTACCGTCAACTGACAGGTCGGAGCATTGCAATCGGGCGTGGTGATGGTGGTGGTGGCTGTACAGGCCGGATCATCGGCATCTACTATTTGAATGGTATGGCTTAGACCATCGCCTATTACATTTACGCTGACGGTGGTGGTGCCCGAAGCATCGTATGGGAAGTTGCCCACATTGGTGCCGTCTACCAGTACATCAAAACCGTTGATGCTGCCGCCTGTATGATCGAAGGTCAGACTTACCGATACTTCGCCGTTGGTGCAGTTGGCTTGTACCGTAATGGTGCCTGCCATTCCCACTCCGCCAGGGCCGCCGTGAGGGATGCAGTAATAGGGATGAACGCCTGCTGAAAGGACAGGCGATTGATAGGTCGCCCCATTGCCCAATAGGCCGCTATCCCAACTATCCGGGCCTGAAGTAGCATCGGATGTCGAGGTGTGATCAACTACCCCTATCCACTGCCACTCTACTATGTCGCCATCTGTTATGGTGATGTTGACGGGGTTAAAGGCAAAGTCCTCTACCAGCACGATGTGGGTGGCCGAACTGCCTGTGGAGGCCGTTAAGTTGGTGATCGTGCAGGGGATCGTACAGTTGGTGGTTGTAATTGTAGTGTTATCTGTACAGGTCGGTTCGTCGATGTCTACTACTTCTATGGTGTGCGATTGGCCATCGCCCGATACATCTACGGTGACGGTGGTGGTGCCAGAGCCGCTGTAGGGGAAGGAACCTACATTGTTGCCATCTACCAGTACGCTAAAGCCGGAGGCGCCGCCGCCTACGTCGTTTACAGTCACGTCTACTCCTACATTGTCGTTGGCATCACAGCCCGTGCTTTCCTGGGCACTTACCGTCAACTGGCAGGTGGGGGCGTTGCAATCGGGGGTCGTGATGGTCGTGGTGGCTGTACAAGCCGGATCGTCGGCATCTACTATTTGAATGGTATGACTTAGGCCGTCACCTATTACATTTACACTGACGGTGGTCGTGCCAGAGGCATCGTATGGGAAGTTGCCCACATTGGTGCCGTCTACCAATACGTCAAAGCCGTTGATGCTGCCACCGGTGTGATCGAAGGTCAGACTTACCGATACTTCGCCGTTTGTGCAATTGGCTTGTACCGTTATCGTCCCTGCCATGCCCACTCCTCCGGGGCCGCCGTGAGGGATGCAGTAATAGGGATGAACGCCTGCCGAAAGGACGGGCGATTGATAAGTCGCCCCATTGCCCAAAAGGCCGCTATCCCAACTATCCGGGCCTGAAGTAGCGTCCGAAGTGGAGGTATGGTCTACCGCTCCTATCCACTGCCACTCTACGATGTCTCCATCTGTTATGGTGATGTTGACGGGGTTGAAGGCAAAGTCCTCTACCAGCACGATGTGGGTGGCCGAACTGCCCGTTGAGGCCGTCAGATTGGTGATCGTGCAAGGAATGGTGCAGTTGGTGGTTGTAATGGTCGTGTTATCCGTGCAGGTCGGTTCGTCTATGTCCACCACTTCTATGGTGTGCGATTGGCCATCGCCCGATACATCTACGGTGACGGTGGTGGTGCCAGTGCCGCTGTAAGGAAAGGAACCTACATTGGTGCCATCCACTATTACACTAAAGCCGGAGGCGCCGCCGCCTACATCATTTACCGTCACGTCCACGCCTACATTGTCGTTGGCATCACAGCCCGTGCTTTCCTGGGCACTTACCGTCAACTGACAGGTGGGGGCATTGCAATCGGGAGTCGTGATGGTCGTGGTGGCTGTACAGGCCGGATCGTCGGCATCTACTATTTGAATGGTGTGACTTAGGCCGTCACCTATTACATTTACACTGACGGTGGTGGTGCCTGAAGCATCGTATGGGAAGTTGCCCACATTGGTGCCGTCTACCAGTACATCAAAGCCATTGATGCCGCCGCCGGTATGGTCGAAGGTCAAACTGACCGATACTTCGCCGTTGGTGCAGTTGGCTTGCACCGTAATGGTGCCTGCCATTCCCACTCCGCCGGGCCCGCCGTGGGGGATGCAGTAATAGGGATGAACGCCCGCTGATAGTACCGGACTTTGATAAGTCGCTCCATTGCCCAAAAGGCCACTGTCCCAACTATCCGGGCCACCCGTGGCATCGGATGTCGAGGTGTGATCTACTACCCCTATCCACTGCCACTCCACGATGTCGCCATCTGTAATGGTAATGTTGGCGGGATTGAAGGCAAAGTCCTCCACTAGTACGATGTGGGTGGCAGAGCTGCCTGTGGAGGCCGTTAAGTTGGTAATTGTGCAGGGGATCGTGCAGTTGGTGGTTGTAATTGTGGTGTTATCGCCACAAGTAGGTTCATCGATGTCTACTACTTCTATGGTGTGCGATTGGCCATCGCCCGATACATCTACGGTGACCGTCGTGGTGCCGGTACCGCTATAGGGGAAGGAACCTACATTGTTGCCATCCACTATTACACTAAAGCCGGAGGCGCCGCCGCCTACATCATTTACCGTCACGTCCACGCCTACATTGTCGTTGGCATCACAGCCCGTGCTTTCCTGGGCACTTACCGTCAACTGACAAGTCGGAGCATTGCAATCCGGGGTCGTGATGGTGGTGGTGGCTGTACAGGCCGGATCGTCGGCATCTACTATTTGAATGGTATGACTTAGGCCATCGCCTATTACATTTACACTGACGGTGGTCATGCCTGAAGCATCGTATGGGAAGTTGCCCACATTGGTGCCGTCTACCAATACGTCAAAACCGTTTATGCTGCCACCGGTGTGGTCGAAAGTCAAACTTACCGATACTTCGCCGTTGGTGCAATTGGCTTGTACCGTTATCGTCCCTGCCATGCCCACTCCTCCGGGGCCGCCGTGAGGGATGCAGTAATAAGGATGAACGCCTGCTGAAAGGACGGGCGATTGATAAGTCGCCCCATTGCCCAACAGGCCGCTATCCCAACTGTCTGGGCCTGAAGTAGCGTCCGAAGTGGAGGTATGGTCTACCGCTCCTATCCACTGCCACTCTACGATGTCTCCATCTGTAATAGTGATGTTGACGGGGTTGAAGGCAAAGTCCTCTACCAGCACGATGTGGGTGGCCGAACTGCCTGTGGAGGCCGTTAAGTTGGTAATTGTGCAGGGGATCGTGCAGTTGGTGGTTGTAATGGTCGTGTTATCTGTACAGGTTGGTTCGTCGATGTCCACCACTTCTATGGTGTGCGATTGGCCATCGCCCGATACATCTACGGTGACCGTCGTGGTGCCGGTACCGCTATAGGGGAAGGAACCTACATTGTTGCCATCTACAATTACACTAAAGCCGGAGGCGCCGCCGCCTACATCATTTACCGTTACGTCTACTCCTACATTGTCGTTGGCATCACAGCCCGTGCTTTCCTGGGCACTTACTGTCAACTGACAAGTCGGGGCGTTGCAATCCGGAGTGGTGAGGGTGGTGGTAGCTGTACAAGCCGGATCGTCGGCATCTACTATTTGAATGGTATGACTTAGGCCGTCGCCTATTACATTTACACTGACGGTGGTGGTGCCAGAGGCATCGTATGGGAAGTTGCCCACATTGGTGCCGTCTACCAATACATCAAAGCCGTTGATGCTGCCACCGGTGTGATCGAAGGTCAGACTGACTGATACTTCGCCGTTGGTGCAATTGGCTTGAACCGTTATCGTGCCCGCCATCCCTACCCCGCCGGGGCCGCCGTGAGGGGTACAGTAGTAGGGATGAACTCCTGCTGAAAGGACGGGCGATTGATAGGTCGCTCCATTGCCCAATAGGCCGCTATCCCAACTATCCGGGCCTGAAGTAGCGTCCGAAGTGGAGGTATGGTCTACCGCTCCTATCCACTGCCACTCTACGATGTCGCCATCTGTAATCGTTATGTTGACTGGGTTGAAGGCAAAGTCCTCTACCAGCACGATGTGGGTGGCGGAACTGCCTGTGGAAGCAGTTAAGTTGGTGATCGTGCAGGGGATGGTGCAGTTGGTGGTTGTAATTGTCGTGTTATCACTACAAGTTGGCTCGTCGATGTCCACTACTTCTATGCTGTGCGATTGACCATCGCCCGATACATCTACGGTGACGGTGGTGATGCCGGTACCGCTGTAGGGGAAGGAACCTACATTGTTTCCATCCACTATTACGCTAAAACCGGAGGCGCCGCCGCCTACATCATTTACCGTCACGTCCACGCCTACATTGTCGTTGGCATCACAGCCCGTGCTTTCCTGGGCGCTCACCGTCAACTGACAAGTCGGAGCATTGCAATCCGGGGTCGTGATGGTGGTGGTAGCTGTACATGCCGGATCATCGGCATCTACTATTTGAATGGTATGGCTTAGACCATCGCCTATTACATTTACACTGACGGTGGTGGTGCCAGAGGCATCGTATGGGAAGTTGCCCACATTGGTGCCGTCTACCAATACATCAAAGCCGTTGATGCTGCCACCGGTGTGATCGAAGGTCAGACTGACTGATACTTCGCCGTTGGTGCAATTGGCTTGAACCGTTATCGTGCCTGCCATGCCTACCCCGCCGGGGCCGCCGTGAGGGGTACAGTAGTAGGGATGAACGCCTGCTGAAAGGACGGGGGACTGATATGTCGCTCCATTGCCCAATAGGCCGCTATCCCAACTGTCTGGGCCTGAAGTAGCGTCCGAAGTGGAGGTATGGTCTACCGCTCCTATCCACTGCCACTCTACGATGTCTCCATCTGTAATAGTGATGTTGACGGGGTTGAAGGCAAAGTCCTCTACCAATACGATGTGGATGGCGGAACTGCCTGTGGAGGCTGTTAAGTTGGTGATGGTGCAGGGGATCGTGCAGTTGGTGGTTGTAATTGTCGTGTTATCGCTACAAGTTGGCTCGTCGATGTCCACCACTTCTATGGTGTGCAATTGACCATCGCCCGATACATCTACGGTGACGGTGGTGATGCCGGTACCGCTGTAGGGGAAGGAACCTACATTGTTGCCATCTACCAGTACGCTAAAACCGGAGGCGCCGCCGCCTACATCATTTACCGTCACGTCCACGCCTACATTGTCGTTGGCATCACAGCCCGTGCTTTCCTGGGCACTTACTGTCAACTGACAAGTCGGGGCGTTGCAATCCGGAGTGGTGAGGGTGGTGGTAGCTGTACAGGCCGGATCGTCGGCATCTACTATTTGAATGGTGTGACTTAGGCCGTCGCCTATTACATTTACACTGACGGTAGTGGTGCCCGAAGCATCATATGGGAAGTTGCCCACATTGGCGCCATCTACCAATACGTCAAAACCGTTTATGTTGCCACCAGTATGGTCGAAAGTCAGACTTACCGATACTTCGCCATTGGTGCAATTGGCTTGTACCGTAATGGTGCCTGCCATTCCCACTCCGCCGGGCCCGCCGTGGGGGATGCAGTAATAGGGATGAACGCCTGCTGAAAGGACGGGGGACTGATATGTCGCCCCATTGCCCAACAGGCCGCTGTCCCAACTATCCGGGCCACTGGTGGCATCGGATGTAGAGGTATGGTCTACCGCTCCTATCCACTGCCATTCTACGATGTCGCCATCTGTAATGGTAATGTTGGTGGGATTGAAGGCAAAGTCCTCCACTAGTACGATGTGGGTGGCGGAACTGCCTGTGGAGGCCGTTAAGTTGGTAATTGTGCAGGGGATCGTGCAGTTGGTGGTTGTAATGGTCGTGTTATCTGTACAAGTCGGTTCGTCGATGTCTACTACTTCTATGGTGTGCGATTGGCCATCGCCCGATACATCTACGGTGACGGTGGTGGTGCCGGTACCGCTGTAGGGAAAGGAACCTACATTGTTGCCATCTACCAGTACGCTAAAACCGGAGGCGCCGCCGCCTACATCATTTACCGTCACGTCTACTCCCACATTGTCGTTGGCATCACAGCCCGTGCTTTCCTGGGCACTTACTGTCAACTGACAGGTCGGGGCGTTGCAATCCGGAGTGGTGAGGGTGGTGGTAGCTGTACAGGCCGGATCGTCGGCATCTACTATTTGAATGGTGTGACTTAGGCCGTCGCCTATTACATTTACACTGACGGTAGTGGTGCCCGAAGCATCATATGGGAAGTTGCCCACATTGGTGCCGTCTACCAATACGTCAAAACCGTTTATGCTGCCACCGGTGTGATCGAAGGTCAGACTGACCGATACTTCGCCGTTGGTGCAATTGGCTTGTACCGTTATCGTCCCTGCCATGCCCACTCCTCCGGGGCCGCCGTGAGGGATGCAGTAATAGGGATGAACGCCTGCCGAAAGGACGGGCGATTGATAGGTCGCTCCATTGCCCAATAGGCCGCTATCCCAACTATCCGGGCCTGAAGTAGCGTCCGAAGTGGAGGTATGGTCTACCGCTCCTATCCACTGCCACTCTACGATGTCTCCATCCGTAATGGTGATGTTGACCGGATTAAAGGCAAAGTCCTCTACCAACACAATATGGGTGGCCGAACTGCCTGTGGAGGCCGTTAAGTTGGTGATGGTGCAGGGGATCGTGCAGTTGGTGGTTGTAATTGTAGTGTTATCTGTACAGGTCGGTTCGTCGATGTCCACCACTTCTATGGTGTGCGATTGGCCATCGCCCGATACATCTACGGTGACGGTGGTGGTGCCAGAGCCGCTGTAGGGAAAGGAACCTACATTGTTGCCATCTACCAGTACACTAAAGCCGGAGGCGCCGCCGCCTACATCATTTACCGTTACGTCTACTCCTACATTGTCGTTGGCATCACAGCCCGTGCTTTCCTGAGCGCTTACCGTCAACTGACAGGTCGGAGCATTGCAATCGGGCGTGGTGATGGTGGTGGTGGCTGTACAGGCCGGATCGTCGGCATCTACTATTTGAATGGTATGACTTAGGCCGTCACCTATTACATTTACACTGACGGTGGTCATGCCTGAAGCATCGTATGGGAAGTTGCCCACGTTGGTGCCGTCTACCAATACATCAAAGCCGTTGATGCTGCCACCGGTGTGATCGAAGGTCAGACTGACTGATACTTCGCCGTTGGTGCAATTGGCTTGTACCGTTATCGTCCCTGCCATGCCCACTCCTCCGGGGCCGCCGTGAGGGATGCAGTAATAGGGATGAACGCCTGCCGAAAGGACGGGGGACTGATAAGTCGCCCCATTGCCCAAAAGGCCGCTATCCCAACTATCCGGGCCTGAAGTAGCGTCCGAAGTGGAGGTATGGTCTACCGCTCCTATCCACTGCCATTCTACGATGTCGCCATCTGTAATGGTAATGTTGGCGGGATTGAAGGCAAAGTCCTCTACCAGTACGATGTGGGTGGCCGAACTGCCTGTGGAGGCCGTTAAGTTGGTGATGGTGCAGGGGATCGTGCAGTTGGTGGTTGTAATTGTAGTGTTATCACTACAAGTTGGCTCGTCGATGTCCACCACTTCTATGGTGTGCGATTGGCCATCGCCCGATACATCTACGGTGACCGTCGTGGTGCCGGTACCGCTATAGGGGAAGGAACCTACATTGTTGCCATCTACCAGTACACTAAAGCCGGAGGCGCCGCCGCCTACATCATTTACCGTTACGTCTACTCCTACATTGTCGTTGGCATCACAGCCCGTGCTTTCCTGAGCGCTTACCGTCAACTGGCAGGTCGGAGCATTGCAATCCGGAGTGGTGATGGTCGTGGTGGCTGTACAGGCCGGATCATCGGCATCTACTATTTGAATGGTATGACTTAGGCCGTCACCTATTACATTTACACTGACGGTGGTCGTGCCAGAGGCATCGTATGGGAAGTTGCCCACATTGGTGCCGTCTACCAATACATCAAAGCCGTTGATGCTGCCACCGGTGTGATCGAAGGTCAGACTGACTGATACTTCGCCGTTGGTGCAATTGGCTTGTACCGTTATCGTCCCTGCCATGCCCACTCCTCCGGGGCCGCCGTGAGGGATGCAGTAATAGGGATGAACGCCTGCCGAAAGGACGGGCGATTGATAAGTCGCCCCATTGCCCAAAAGGCCGCTATCCCAACTATCCGGGCCTGAAGTAGCGTCCGAAGTGGAGGTATGGTCTACCGCTCCTATCCACTGCCACTCTACTATGTCACCATCTGTAATCGTTATGTTGACTGGGTTGAAGGCAAAGTCCTCTACCAGCACGATGTGGGTGGCCGAACTGCCCGTTGAGGCCGTCAGATTGGTGATCGTGCAAGGAATGGTGCAGTTGGTGGTTGTAATTGTAGTGTTATCTGTACAGGTTGGTTCGTCGATGTCCACCACTTCTATGGTGTGCGATTGGCCATCGCCCGATACATCTACGGTGACGGTGGTGGTGCCAGAGCCGCTGTAGGGGAAGGAACCTACATTGTTGCCATCCACTATTACACTAAAGCCGGAGGCGCCGCCGCCTACGTCGTTTACAGTCACGTCCACGCCTACATTGTCGTTGGCATCACAGCCCGTGCTTTCCTGGGCGCTTACCGTCAACTGGCAGGTCGGAGCATTGCAATCCGGAGTGGTGATGGTCGTGGTGGCTGTACAGGCCGGATCATCGGCATCTACTATTTGAATGGTATGACTTAGGCCGTCACCTATTACATTTACACTGACGGTGGTCGTGCCAGAGGCATCGTATGGGAAGTTGCCCACATTGGTGCCGTCTACCAATACATCAAAGCCGTTGATGCTGCCACCGGTGTGATCGAAGGTCAGACTGACTGATACTTCGCCGTTGGTGCAATTGGCTTGTACCGTTATCGTCCCTGCCATGCCCACTCCTCCGGGGCCGCCGTGAGGGATGCAGTAATAGGGATGAACGCCTGCCGAAAGGACGGGGGACTGATAAGTCGCCCCATTGCCCAAAAGGCCGCTATCCCAACTATCCGGGCCTGAAGTAGCGTCCGAAGTGGAGGTATGGTCTACCGCTCCTATCCACTGCCATTCTACGATGTCGCCATCTGTAATGGTGATGTTGACCGGGTTAAAGGCAAAGTCTTCTACCAGTACAACGTGGGTGGCCGAACTGCCCGTGGAAGCAGTTAGATTCGTAATGGTGCAGGGGATAGTGCAGTTGGTGGTTGTAATGGTCGTGTTATCTGTACAGGTCGGTTCGTCGATGTCCACTACTTCTATGGTGTGCGATTGGCCATCGCCCGATACATCTACGGTGACGGTGGTGGTGCCAGAGCCGCTGTAGGGGAAGGAACCTACATTGTTGCCATCTACCAGTACACTAAAGCCGGAGGCGCCGCCGCCTACGTCGTTTACAGTCACGTCTACTCCCACATTATCGTTGGCATCACAGCCCGTGCTTTCCTGGGCGCTTACCGTCAACTGACAGGTGGGGGCATTGCAATCCGGGGTGGTGATGGTCGTGGTGGCTGTACAGGCCGGATCGTCGGCATCTACTATTTGGATGGTGTGGCTTAGGCCGTCGCCTATTACATTTACACTTATGGTGGTCGTACCAGAGGCATCGTATGGGAAGTTGCCCACATTGGTGCCGTCTACCAATACATCAAAGCCGTTGATGCTGCCACCGGTGTGATCGAAGGTCAGACTGACTGATACTTCGCCGTTGGTGCAATTGGCTTGAACCGTAATGGTGCCTGCCATTCCCACTCCGCCTGGCCCGCCGTGAGGGGTACAGTAGTAGGGATGAACTCCTGCTGAAAGGACGGGCGATTGATAAGTCGCCCCATTGCCCAAAAGGCCGCTATCCCAACTATCCGGGCCTGAAGTAGCGTCCGAAGTGGAGGTATGGTCTACCGCTCCTATCCACTGCCACTCTACTATGTCACCATCTGTAATCGTTATGTTGACTGGGTTGAAGGCAAAGTCCTCTACCAGCACGATGTGGGTGGCCGAACTGCCCGTTGAGGCCGTCAGATTGGTGATCGTGCAAGGAATGGTGCAGTTGGTGGTTGTAATTGTAGTGTTATCTGTACAGGTTGGTTCGTCGATGTCCACCACTTCTATGGTGTGCGATTGGCCATCGCCCGATACATCTACGGTGACGGTGGTGGTGCCAGAGCCGCTGTAGGGGAAGGAACCTACATTGTTGCCATCCACTATTACACTAAAGCCGGAGGCGCCGCCGCCTACGTCGTTTACAGTCACGTCCACGCCTACATTGTCGTTGGCATCACAGCCCGTGCTTTCCTGGGCGCTTACCGTCAACTGGCAGGTCGGAGCATTGCAATCCGGAGTGGTGATGGTCGTGGTGGCTGTACAGGCCGGATCATCGGCATCTACTATTTGAATGGTATGACTTAGGCCGTCACCTATTACATTTACACTGACGGTGGTCGTGCCAGAGGCATCGTATGGGAAGTTGCCCACATTGGTGCCGTCTACCAATACATCAAAGCCGTTGATGCTGCCACCGGTGTGATCGAAGGTCAGACTGACTGATACTTCGCCGTTGGTGCAATTGGCTTGTACCGTTATCGTCCCTGCCATGCCCACTCCTCCGGGGCCGCCGTGAGGGATGCAGTAATAGGGATGAACGCCTGCCGAAAGGACGGGGGACTGATAAGTCGCCCCATTGCCCAAAAGGCCGCTATCCCAACTATCCGGGCCTGAAGTAGCGTCCGAAGTGGAGGTATGGTCTACCGCTCCTATCCACTGCCACTCTACTATGTCA
>CBDCTQ010000065.1:0-149534 GCA_965222105.1 Saprospiraceae bacterium
TAAGGGCGGTGGTGTCGCTTGCCTCCAGTATCGTTTCCGTTACTATTAGACTGTCGCAACCGTCGTCGTTGGTCAACAATACTTCTACAATTCCTACTTCGCCGGGGTCGCAACTCGTAGCCAACATATTCGTCGTATCGCTTTCTGCAAAGGTCGTCGTCGTGATCACCAGGCTGTCGCAACCTGCCGCATTTTGCAGCAGCACCGAAGTCTCTCCCACCTCATCGGAGTTGCAGCTTGTTGCAAAAAGGGCGGTGGTGTCACTTGCCAGCAATATCGTTTCCGTAATCACCAGGCTATCGCAACCGTCGTCGTTGGTCAACAATACTTCTACAATTCCTACTTCGTTGGGGTCGCAACTTGTCATTGTCATATTCGTCGTATCGCTTTCCGAAAAGGTCGTTGTGGTGATTACCAGGCTATCGCAGCCTGCCGTATTTTGCAGCAGCACTGAAGTCTCTCCCACTTCATCGGGGTTGCAGCTTGTCGCAAAAAGGGCGGTGGTGTCACTTGCCAGCAATATCGTTTCCGTAATCACCAGGCTATCGCAACCGCTGTCGTTGGTCAACAATGTTTCTACAATACCCACTTCGCCGGGATCACAACTCGTCGACATTAGATTCGTCGTATCGCTTTCCGCAAAACTCGTTGTGGTAATTACCAGGCTATCGCAACCTAAAGTATTTTGCAGCAGCACCGAAGTCTCTCCCACTTCATCGGGGTTGCAGCTTGTCGCAAAAAGGGCGGTGGTGTCACTTGCCACCAATATCGTTTCCGTAACCACCAGACTGTCGCAGCCATCGTCGTTGGTCAACAATGTTTCTACAATACCCACTTCGCCGGGATCACAACTCGTCGACATTAGATTCGTCGTATCGCTTTCCGCAAAGGTCGTTGTGGTGATTACCAGGCTATCGCAGCCTGCCGTATTTTGCAGCAGCACCGAAGTTTCTCCTACTTCGTCGGGGTTGCAGCTTGTCGCAAAAAGGGCGGTGGTGTCACTTGCCGCCAATATCGTTTCCGTAATCACCAGACTGTCACAGCCGTCGTCGTTGCTCAACAATGTTTCTACAACACCCACTTCGCCGGGATCACAACTCGTCGACATTAGATTCGTCGTATCGCTTTCCGCAAAACTCGTTGTGGTGATTACCAGGCTATCGCAGCCTGCCGTATTTTGCAGCAGCACCGAAGTTTCTCCTACTTCGTCGGGGTTGCAGCTTGTCGCAAAAAGGGCGGTGGTGTCACTTGCCACCAATATCGTTTCCGTAACCACCAGACTGTCGCAGCCATCGTCGTTGGTCAACAATGTTTCTACAATACCCACTTCGCCAGGATCACAACTCGTCGACATTAGATTCGTCGTATCGCTTTCCGCAAAACTCGTTGTGGTAATTACCAGGCTATCGCAACCTAAAGTATTTTGCAGCAGCACCGAAGTTACTCCTACTTCATCGGGGTTGCAGCTTGTCGCAAAAAGAGCGGTGGTGTCGCTTGCCGCCAATATCGTTTCCGTAATCACCAGACTATCGCAACCGTCGTCGTTGCTCAACAATGTTTCTACAACACCCACTTCGCCGGGGTCGCAACTGCCAGTCAACAAATAAATCGTATCGCTTGGCAATAAGGTAATCGTTTCAATAACCGTACTATCACATCCCAACTGATTGGTAAAGGAATAGGTATTAACCCCTACCTCTTCAGGATCGCAACTGGCATCAAAAACGTTTACGGTGTCGCTTTCCGAAAAGGTGGTCGTTGTGATCACCAAGCTGTCGCAGCCTTGAAAATTTGTTAACAACTCGGAAACCACTCCCACATTATCGGGGTCGCAGGAAGTGTTGAAAATGGATGTTGTGTCGCCCAACAGCAAGGTCGTCGTCGTTATTACCAGACTATCACAACCATCCACGTTTTGCAGCAGCACCGAACTCACTCCCACCTCGTCAGGGTCACAACTGCTGGCCGACAAATTTGTCGTATCGCCCAGAAGCAGGGTCGTCGTCGTTATTACCAGACTATCACAACCATCCACGTTTTGCAGCAGCACAGAACTCACCCCCACTTCGCCGGGATCACAACTGCTGGCGGATAGATTTGTCGTATCGCCCAGCAGCAGGGTCGTCGTTGTTATTACCAGGCTATCACAGCCATCCACGTTTTGCAGCAGCACAGAACTCACTCCCACCTCGCCGGGATCACAACTGCTGGCCGACAAATTTGTCGTATCGCCCAGAAGCAGGATCGTCGTCGTTATTACCAGACTATCACAACCATCCACGTTTTGCAGCAGCACAGAACTCACTCCCACCTCGCCGGGATCACAACTGCTGGCGGATAGATTTATCGTATCGCCCAGAAGCAGGGTCGTCGTTGTTATTACCAGGCTATCACAGCCATCCACGTTTTGCAGCAGCACCGAACTCACCCCCACCTCGCCGGAATCACAACTGCTGGCCGACAAATTTGTCGTATCGCCCAGAAGCAGGGTCGTCGTTGTTATTACCAGGCTGTCGCAGCCATCCACGTTTTGCAGCAGCACAGAACTCACCCCCACTTCGCCGGGATCACAACTGCTGGCGGATAGATTTGTCGTATCGCCCAGCAGCAGGGTCGTCGTCGTTATTACCAGGCTGTCGCAGCCATCCACGTTTTGCAGCAGCACAGAACTCACTCCCACCTCGCCGGGATCACAACTGCTGGCCGACAAATTTGTCGTATCGCCCAGCAGCAGGGTCGTCGTCGTTATTACCAGGCTGTCACAGCCATCTACGTTTTGCAGCAGCACAGAACTCACTCCCACCTCATCGGGATCACAACTGGTGGCCGACAAATTTGTCGTATCGCCCAGAAGCAGAGTCGTCGTTGTTATTACCAGGCTGTCGCAGCCATCCACGTTTTGCAGCAGCACAGAACTCACTCCCACCTCATCGGGATCACAACTGGTGGCCGACAAATTTGTCGTATCGCCCAGAAGCAGGGTCGTCGTTGTTATTACCAGGCTGTCGCAACCATCCACATTTTGCAGCAGTACAGAACTCACCCCCACCTCATCGGGGTCGCAACTACTGGCCGACAAATTTATCGTGTCGCCCAACAACAAGGTCGTCGTCGTGATCACCAAACTATCGCAGCCATCCACATTTTGCAGCAGCACAGAACTCACTCCCACCTCATCGGGATCACAACTGGTGGCCGACAAATTTGTCGTATCGCCCAGAAGCAGGGTCGTCGTTGTTATTACCAGGCTGTCGCAGCCATCCACGTTTTGCAGCAGCACAGAACTCACCCCCACCTCATCGGGATCACAACTGGTGGCCGACAAATTTATCGTGTCGCCCAACAACAAGGTCGTCGTCGTGATCACCAAACTATCGCAGCCATCCACATTTTGCAGCAGCACAGAACTCACCCCCACCTCATCGGGGTCGCAACTGGTGGCCGACAAATTTGTCGTATCGCCCAGAAGCAGGGTCGTCGTTGTTATTACCAGGCTGTCGCAGCCATCCACGTTTTGCAGCAGCACAGAACTCACCCCCACCTCATCGGGATCACAACTGGTGGCCGACAAATTTATCGTGTCGCCCAACAACAAGGTCGTCGTCGTGATCACCAAACTATCGCAGCCATCCACATTTTGCAGTAGCACAGAACTCACCCCCACCTGATCGGGGTCGCAACTGGTGGCGGATAGATTTGTCATATCGCCCAGTAGTAAGGTCGTCGTCGTTATTACCAAGCTATCGCAGCCATCTACGTTTTGCAGCAGCACAGAACTCACCCCCACCTCATCGGGATCACAACTGGTGGCGAATAGAATTGTCATATCGCCCAGTAGTAAGGTCGTCGTCGTTATAACAATGCTATCACAACCATAAAAGGAAGAGAAAACGGCGATGTCCTGGCCCACATCCTGGGGGTTGCAACTAGTGGCGGTCACCTCGGTGGTTGTTGTTTCAAAAACTAATACTTCGACACAAATGGGTTGGGTAACGTCGCAGATATTGGTGGCTGTAACACATACCAGTCCGCCCCCGGAACCGCTCCAGTCGATGGTGACAAAGTCTGAACCCTGTCCAGCCACGATGGTAGCATCGGTGGGGACCGTCCAGTTGTAAAAGAAAATGGAAGGGTCGTCGACGAGGGCCTGATAATCGAGTGCATCACCATCGCAGGCGATAAGGGGGCCATCCAACGAAGGTTCTATGGGTCCGGCCTGCACTTCTACAAAAAAGCAATCAGAACTGGTGAGGGCGCATTCGTTTTGAACCACTATACAGACATTACCCGATATACCGGAGGCATCCCAACTTATTCCGACCGTTTCCGTGCCCTGCCCACTGATGATGGTGCCGCCCGGAGGGTCGATCCAGAGAATGGACGTGTACGCCATGTTGGGAATGATAGAATAAAATGTTATTTCATTGGCACAAACCAATTCCGGTCCGGAAATTGCCGGTGGTGGCGGCCCTATGAGGTTGTTCTGGATGGTTACAGAGGCCGGTTCGCTTTCACAAAGATGTCCATTGAGGGTGTTGCTCACTACGAGGGTGTAGGTGCCCTCCACGCATACAACGGGTGTAGGGGTGTTGGCACCGCTCTGAATCGCACCGCCATTGGAGGCAGTCCATTGGTAGGTAACGTTGGGGCCGACAGTGGAGTTGGTGCCGTCGAGGGTGATGCAGTCGTTGGGGTCGTTGCAGTCGAGTTGTCCGGGGGGCGTGATGTTGGCGTTCACCTCATTGAGGAAGAGGGTGACGTCGTCGGTGAGTTCACATATTTCGTTGATGACGATATCGTCGATGGCAAAGTCGTTGCCGCTGGACGCGGTGTTTTGGTTGATAAAGCAGATGGTGACCAGAGAGTTCGAGCCGGAGTTAAAGGTCTCCGTCATTTGATTCCATTGGCAGGTGACGGAGGAAGCATTGAATATATTACCGATCAAGACTCCGTTTACAGACAATTGCAATTGAGCCGGGGAAGAGCTCACTACCGAAGTTATCCATGCGCTGAAATTGTAGTCGGTGTTGGGAATGACTGCAATGTCCTGGCACCATACGTCCTGAAAGTTGACCGAGCCGTTGATCACCATCATGTTGCCCGAGCCGGTGGTATGGTCTGTGCAGGCAGCAAAATCGGTGTGTACCAGATTGGGATTGTTGATGATAGTGTAGGTGCCGGCCGGCCAAAGTTCGACTTGGGAACCCGGTATATCGGGCACATATTGGTAATCGGTGGTGAACCCCACGTTTCCCAGTTCAAAATCGCCGTTGAATACAAGATTATTGCCGGAGGAGGCCAGAAGGTTAAGGGTATAAGTGGTGGTGCCGGTAATGGTTGTGGTGGGGTCTAAAATGTTGGGGTCGCTAAGTCCACTGGGGGGTGTCCATTCAAAGCTGATGACATCGCCACTAACAGAGCCATTGAGTTGTACGGGGTTTTCCTCGGGGCAAATAGTGATGTCCGAGCCGGCGTCTACAGTCGCGCTGCAGGGTTGGGCTCCGAGGCTAAAACCAGAGAAAATCAGTACCCCCACCTGTAGGAGGAGGCAAGTAGTAAGTTTCATGGCGACTCGTTTAGTTGAAGATTATTGTCGCCAAAAGGTACGCAAAAAAGAGAACTTGTCAAAAGTCGCTGGGGTGTAAAGAGCTTTCTTATAAAAATTTGTTTTTTTCTAAAATATGTTAACGCTACCGCAACGAACGCCAAGAAGACATCTTGACGTCTTTTACGCAAAGAATTTTGCGCATATTTGCGTTTCTTCTGCGTTTTATAAGACTTAGCTTCCTGGCGTGAGACAATTTCGCTGTATCAATTAGACATTAGACATTATGAACAGAAATTTTGTCCCTACTCCAGCACCAGTTTTCGGACGACCTCCTCCCCCTCCACCCGAATACGCAGAAAATACACCCCGGGGGCCAATCCGTCCAAATCCAACCGCCACAAGGGGTCTTGCCCGGCTTTGACAAAGCTCCGCGTCGTTCTCCCCATCAAATCTACCAGATCAATCGCCATATGATTTTGATCGCTTTCCACAAACACTGCTCCATCGGCTGGATTGGGATAGATGGCTACTGAAAACAAATCAGGATGGGAAACGGCATTTGCATAATCGAGCTCCACCGTCCCTTCAAAAATACACCCGGCGGCATCGGTGATCACAAATGAATAGGTGCCGACTTCAAGATCGTTTACCACAAAGGTCGTATCTCCACTGCTCCACAATACCGAATAGGGGGGGCTGCCTCCCTGGGCCGAAACACTGATGGCACCTGCTTCTGTGAGCGTTGGGTGGGTCGGGGTTATCACTACGGACATCGGCTGCTCTGCTTCCACTACAAAGCTGTCGATCGCAACACATCCGTCCGAATCTGTCGTGGTCAGCCAATAAACGCCTTCTGCAATGTTGTTGATGACGTTGGTTATGGCGCCGGTATTCCACTCGTAAGTAAAACCGCCCGCTCCACCAGATACTGCTACCTCAATGGCACCATCATTCGCGCCATAACAACTGAGAAAATCCACATCTGCTACAACCGAAATGGGGTCAGCCCAGGAAAAGCTGTAATTTTCCTGCAAACTGCAACCATTGGCATCGCTCACCGTAACGGCGTATTCGCCTGCAAGCAAACCATCGGGATCTTCAGCGGTCGATCCATTTGACCATAGAAAATTATAGGGAACCACGCCACCATTTACCGTCAGGTCGATGGAGTTCAACATTCCATAACAAAGTATTTCCGAAAGCGTTCCGTCAACATTCAACACTGGTGGATCGGTGAGCACAACCGTCTGTGTTTGCGTGCAGGAAAGGGCGTTCGATACCGTCACCGTATACGTTCCAGGAGGAAGGTCCTGGATATCCTGAGTACTGGCTCCATTCGACCAAATGTAGGAATAACTACCCGCTCCATTCACTTCCAGGTCTATAAAACCATTTTCGTCGCCATGACAAACGGGGCCTTGCGGGTCAAGCATCAGGTTGTATGGATTCGACGACACGATGGTCACTTCATCGGTTTGGGTGGTACCGCTGCCGTCGGTTATCGTTACCGAATAAACCGTTGTGCCCTGATTTGGGGTCACCTCAATTATTGGAGTGGTGGCGCCGGTATTCCAGAGATAGCTACAATTAAAACACGGTTCATAACTTGCATCAAAAACAAAGGTAGTAGCAACGCAGGTCTCCAAATCGTCGCCGAGATCAGGCGTTCCCTGGTTGGGCGCTCCGGGCGATCCTTTTCCAATGGGATAGGCATACCAGCTTTGTGCCAGGGCATTGTCGAGCGTCGGATGGTAGAGGGCGAGGCTGGGCCCTCCTCCGTCGGCGGCCAGGGGCCAGGGCAGGTTGTCGTCGTAGCGCACGGTGTCCCTAAAAGAACGGTCTGCATTGTTGATGGCGATCCATTCGCCGTTGCTACTTAAGCCAAAGCTACCGGCAGGTGCAACGCCAAAGGAACCGATAAAATTGGTTACCTGTGGGTGTATTGTTGTAAATTTTGCAATGTCCTGTACCACCACCAGAAATGCTCCGGCAGCAAGGGTGGTATTGGTGGGCAGATTGAAATAATGGCCGCCGCCGTCTTCCAAAAACCAACCGGACAGGTCTACCGGTACTGTACCGGCATTGTACAACTCCACCCAGTCGCCGGCATCGCAGTCATCAGGCGAATGGTAATTGATCTCGTTGATGACGATGTTCCCCATTTGGGTCGAACCCAAAGTGAAATGCGCCGTTATGTCTTCGTCGTCATTGAGGTGCATGGTAGTATGGGGCTCATCGCCCAAACCAGAGGGCGACCATCCGGTGAATGTATAACCGGGATTGGCAACGGCATGAAGCGGCACATCGATCCCCGAAAAATACGTCCCCGACCAGGGGAACTGATCCTCATAAAAGCGCATCGTATTGAGGTGGATGCCCCCACCAGCCTGGGGAGTGGCATCCAGGGTGAGGTCGACGACATCGTCGATGTCGTCGGTAAAATATTCTTCAAACTGGTCGAACATTTCCTCGTCGCGGTGTTCGGAAAACAAGCGGACCTTGTCTACATCTTCGTCCCAATCATTCGTCGACCACCAAAAATCGGAGTGCTGTTGGATCTCTGGCAGGTATACAGCTTCAAATTCGGCAATCCGGGCATGAATGCGGTCCGTCGGGTACATAATGTTGAGCATATCCGCCATTCGGTTGATGAATTTGTAACGAATGGTATCAACGTCCATCAGCTTTCGCAAAAGCAGTGTTGAGTGCGGCTTATTGTGGCTCGTCGACTGGGTGTCCGACATGACCATTTCAACCGACATCGACTCCCAATCGCCCGAATTGTAATCATCCGAAAGGGGTCCCAGGCCAAAGCCCACGTCGAGGTCGTATACAAAAAACCGCCATTTTTCGCCGTCCTGGCGGAGTCGCCATCGCCGGTTGTTGTTGGATGGCCAGTCGTTGTTGTCGATGAAGATATTGAAGAGGAAATAATCGAGGAAATGGTCCAGGTCGATGTTGGCTTTCAGTTCAGTCAGGTCGGCGGCCTCTTCGAAATCGGCCTCTTCGATGAAGTCGAAAAAGTCATCCCAGGCGTCATCCTCTCCATGTTCGACGTTCGACTTATTGGCGACGATGTCGGCGGCGTCTTTTTCAATGCCGTAGTGGGTTCGAAGATACCGATAGTCCATTTTTTCACGCAAGTTGTGAATGCCGAAGTACTCCCCATTGAGATAAACTATTGCCGGACGGTAGCCCTGCATATCCATATCTGTTTTTTTGATCAGCGGGTCGATATCGCTCATGTCTCTGAGCAGACTGCTGGCCATGGCATCTCTAAAGAGAGTTCTTCTGTAATCGTTGCCCGAAGCCCGCAATAGGAAAGCGCCGTATTCGTCGTAAGGCAGATCGGGGAACAGGGTGTAGTTGATTTTATTGTTGCCGTACTGATTGCGCGCCCGGAAGGCAAGGCCCTTTTGGGGATAGGTTTGGCTGTGTTTACCGTGTATCTGAACGCCCAGGTCTTGCCGAAATCCGAAGGAACCATCGGCCTCGTAGAGCTCTACGTGTACAGGTTGTTCGATTTGTTCTTCCCAGTTGGTGTAAATGCCCACGATGGAATCGAAAAAATAGGCGTGATCGGTCGACAGGCAAAAGATCGGAAACTCATGGTCTATGCCAAACAGGTAGGTGTGGGTCATGGTGCGGCTGGGTTCCCAATCGGTTTTGAACGTCCTGGCCCGGAGTACGGTCACATCGTCCACCTGTATGGGGCCGCTGTAAATGCTGGACGAACTGGTGGGCTCCGATCCATCAGTGGTATACCGGATGGTGGCATTGGGGGTTGTGGTGGTAAGGCTTAGCGTAAAATCATTGTTGTAGTGACCCCCATTGTGAGAAGCTACCGGCATATCGGCGATGGTGCTGCCCACTCCACCGTTGGCGGCATTGGGTGTGGGATTTGCAAATATGACCCAGTTGTATTGGCCGTCGCCTTCCCGCCCAAGCGATGTGTTGGACGACTGGCCGCCGAAGATATGGCTGTCGACGATGCTGACTCCATTTGTAGCTACCAAGGCGACTTCTTCTCCCGAAGCCGACAGTTTGAATGGGGCATGTAGGGGCCCCTGGGTTGCCTGGTCGTCGCACCAGATCAACAAGTAGCTATATGGTGCGATGGTGGTCATCGATGGTTGATTGGCTGGGATCTGCCATTTGTTGAGGTTGGTCAGGTTGTCGGTCAGGTACATTCCACCGACGTCGACGGGTGTGGCGGTGCCATTGTACAGCTCCACCCAGTCGTCGTATTCTCCATTTTCGTCGGCATTGACGTTGGAGTTGGAAGCCAGAATTTCGTTGATAAATAGCTGCTGGGCATTCAGGAAAGGGGAATGACTTATCGTCAAAACGAAGATCAGGAAAACCTGCACAAATGGGTATTTGAGTAAGTGCATAATTGAAATTTTGAAGACAATGGATACAATTCCACGGCTGTGTTTGCGAAAGACACAAACAACAGGAGTTACCGATGGCTTCCGCCATCGGAACTTCGACAACATTTTTAAGGAAGAAAAGTTAAGTTAGGAGAGGCTGATGGATCACTCCTCAAGGGTAATGATCCACCAGCCGGGTATAAAGGTAAGTATAATTTTGGAGATATGCTGCTTTATGCTGCATTTTTTGGTTTCAGAGCAAGCCACCATCACTTCAACAACGAAACATCCCCTTTATACAATTGCACATGTCCATCCACGAATTCAATCTCCGCCCAATACACAAACACTGCCGGATTCATCAACTCGTCTCTGAACAAACCACCCCAGCCATAATCCGGATCATTGGGCCGGAAATTAGTCGCCTGAAACACCATCTCTCCCCAACGACTGTACACCTGAAAATGATTGATCTGCAATACACTCTCCGCATCCGCATAGATCATAAAAAGATCGTTGGTGCCGTCGCCGTTTGGCGAAAATGCCGAAGGGATATACACATTGCGCGTTTTGTCAACTTCCACCCGCACTTCTGCCGATGCTTCACAGCCATTGCTGTTAACAACGGTTACGGTGTACAAAGTCGTCGATGTGGGGCTGGCGTAGGGATCCATACAATCCACGCAGCTAAGGCCCTCTGCCGGCGTCCACAAAATGGAAGCCAGGTCGGAAGCCGAAATATTGGTAACAGCTTGCAATTGACTGCCTTCTCCCAGTTGAATCTGCACATCGGGAGAAGCCTCCACTGCTACAGGCAATACAGATGGTATGTAAACATCTTCTTGGTATTCGCACCCAATGGCATCCTGAATAGTGATAAGGTAACTACCCGGAGGCATTGAAAAGACATTTTCCGATGAAAAATTCTGACCATCGACGGAGTACAGATATGGAGGCGTCCCACCCGTGATTTCCACAACGCTCATAGCTCCCGGATCGCCAAAACAAAGTGGCGGCTCCGGTATAACGATCGCCGAACTGGGCATATCGGTATTCTCCAAAACCACCACCTGATCCGTGGCCGTGCAGCCATTTGCCGTATTGGTCACCAGCAATTGATATTCTCCAGCTGCGTTTACTTCGGCCGACAATCCGGTGGCACCACTAACAATGCCTGCTCCCGTCCATTGATAGATAAATGAGTTACCCTGCGAAGAGCCGTCACCGCTCAAGGTAACAGAAGGCGTCACACAGTCCAATTCGTCGGCAACACCAGCCAGGGCATTCGGCTGATCTACGTCCTCCTCCACAATAATGTCAGCCGAATCCTGGCAACCATTGTCTTCGTTGGTCACAACAAGCGTATACGTACCCGGTGCATCGACAGTAGGCGTCAGCGTCCCCTGTCCAGAGACGATGTTTCCGTTCGACGTCCAGTTGTAACTAAAATTGCCGTTCGACGAGGAGCCTCCGCCGTTTAATTCGATTTGGGTCACCACACAAGTAAGTACCGGCGGCGTGGCCAGGCTGGTCACCGGAGGCGTTTGGTCGATGGTCACCTCAAAGGTCGTCGATTCCGTACACCCATTGAGCGTATTGGTTACCAACACGGTGTACACGCCAGCGGCATCCGCTTCTATTTGCGGTGCGGTAGTACTACCCACGATATTGCCGTTGGAGGTACTCCAGTCAAATACCAGATTTCCAACAGGGGTAGAGGCACCGGCATCCAATACTACGAATGCGACATTGCAGTCGATCTGGCTGGCGCCCAAAGCTGCGATTTCCGGAAAGGGTGGTTCTACATTCTGATCGACCAGCACTTCGTCTTGCGTCACACAATCGTTGCTGATATCCGATACCACCAGGGTGTAAACACCCGGAGCACTCACTTCGATGTCGGTCGCACTGCCCACTATTTGTCCCTGAGGATCGAGCCATTGGTATTCGATAGTTGGCCCCGAGCTGGAGCCAGAACCATTCAGTGATACCGTTGTAACGTCGCATGTCAACAGTTCAGCCACCCCGGCATCTGCTACCGGCAAATCGGTATCGGGCACGATTTCCACCGTCGATACAGCCGTACAGCCGTTCATCCCATTTGTCACCAACAAGGTGTACACACCTGCAGAAGAAACGGTTGCGTTGCTATTGTTGGAAATCGAAATCATATTGTCATCAAACCATTCAAAACTCAGAGCACTACCCGATCCGGTCCCGGTGAGCGTCAACGACGAAGTGGTACAGTTCAGGGTATCCGGCAAGCCGGCATCGGCAGTGGGGTTAGCAATATCCTGGACTACTTCGACGGTAACGGCATCTACACAACCATTGACCGGGTCGGTCACCATCAGCGTATACCAACCTGGTGTGGCAACCGAAAGGACAACTTCATTCGACAGCACATTGTTGTTTTCATCCTGCCACTCATAGGTCATCTCCCCACTCATGCTGCTCGACGAGGAGCCACTCAGAGTCGTTTCCAGTACCATACACGTCAGCAGGTTGGGGGCGCTGGTAGCCGCTGTGGGAAGGTTGGCATCGGGTACGATCACCACCTGGTCTTCCGACACACAACCGTTGTCCAGATTCATCACTTCGAGGGTATAGGTACCGGCCTGGCTTACGCCAAATACCATATCGTTGCTGATCTCCATGCCTTGCTCATCAAACCAGGTGTACACCATGTTGGGCCCCTGGTCGGAGCCACTGCCGTCGAGGGTGACGCTGGTGGTTTCGCAGGTCAGGGTGCTTTCCGGGCCCGCATCGGCAAAGGGAAGTTCATCGTCCAACATTACTTCTACAATCGATTCCGCAGTACAGCCATTCTCCACGTCTGTCACCACCAGGGTATAGATACCAGGTGTGGTCACTTCGATCACAAAGTCTGTAGAGGAGACAGGGCCGTTGGGGCCTGTCCAGGAAGCCATCAGGTTGCCGCTATTGGCGCTGCCACTTCCGGTAAGGGTTACTTCGTTTACCGAACAATTCAAAATTGCATTGGGCCCGGCATTGGCAGTCGGCAGATTGGCATCAGGGCTGACTTGTGTAATAGCCGAAGCCGAACAACCATTATCGGTATTGGTCACCACCAATGTATAGGTACCCACCGCACTGACGTTTACGGAAGTATCATTGCCGATGCTCACGCCGTTTGGATTGAGCCATTCATAGATCAGGTTATCGCTATTGCCGGCCGACCCGGTCAGGGTAACTTCGGTAACATCGCAGGTCAGGATTGCCGGAATCCCTGCATCAACTGTAGGTTCGGAAATACTCTCCAATACTTCGACGGTGATGCTGTTGTCACAGAAATTTTGCAGATCGGTCACCACAAGGGTATATATCCCCGGTGTGGTCACTTCCACAATATCATCGGAAGAAACGGTTTGTCCATTGACATCGTACCATTCAAAGTCCGTATTGCCGCTGTTGGTTGACGAACCACTGCCGTCGAGTACCACCGACGTCACCTCGCAGGTAAGTACACCTATCGGAGCCGCCACAACGGTGGGCAGGTTGGCATCGGGTTCTACAACCACCATCTCCGAAGAGGAGCAACCATTGGTATTGTCGGTAACCACCAGGGTATAAGTTCCCGCCGCCGCTACCTCAAAACTAAGGTCTTCACTGATCAATACGCCGGTATCGTTGTACCAATTGTAGACCATGTCGGGGCCAGAAGAGGAGCCGGAGCCATCCAGGGTGTAGGAAGTAGCCAGGCAGGTAAGTATGCCATCCGGTCCGGGGTCGGCGATGGGCTGCACTTCGTTTTCACCGACCACTACGGTAGCCGATTCTATACAGCCGTTGTCGGTATTCTCCACTTCAATAGTATAGGTCCCTGGTTCAGTCACCACCAATTCGGTTCCAGAACCCAGTGGTATGCCATTGTCGTCGCTCCACGTATACGTCATGTTGGGTCCGGTAGAGGTAGCATCCCCTCCGAGGGTTATTTCCGTAAGGGTGCAGGTGAGGGTTCCTCCCAGCCCTGGATCGACGGTGGGCAGGTCAACAGATTCGGTCACTTCGACGCTGGCAGTAGAGCTGCAATCGTTGGCCGAGTCGTATACATTCAGGGTATATATGCCGGGCTGGCTGGTCTCATATTCCGGGGTAGTGGCTACCACATTCCCGTTGGCATCCATCCATTCATAGGTGATGGTAGACCCAGTCGAGGTCTGGCTGCCGCCCAGGGTTACAGTCGAAATAAGGCAGTTCAATCCGACGCCGGGCCCGGCATCGGCTACCGGAATATCGTTGTCGAGCAATACGGTTGCTTCGGCCATATCGGTACATCCATTGGCCCCTGTAACCACCAGTTGATAAACGCCGGCTTCCGTGACGGAAATCAATTCCGTATCTCCCACGCTTACCCCTCCTGCATTGATCCATTGATAGGTCAGGTCGTTGCCAGGTGCCGTGCTTCCCGAACCATCGAGCATCACCATATCCACATCGCAGGTGAGTAGCTGACCGGGGCCCGCATCGGCAGTTGGGAGGGTCAGGTCTTCGACCACTGTTACCTGCGACTCTGCCAGGCAGCCATTGGTACCATCCAGCACGACAAGGGTATAGGTGTCGGCTTCGAGCACTTCCAGTATTAAGTCGGTGCCCAGAAGGTTGCCACCGGCATCGAGCCATTGGTAGCTGAAGTCGGTACCAGTGGTACTGGCCGAACCGTCGAGGATGGCCAACGTATTATTGCAATCGATCAAGGGGGCAGGACCCGCATCGGCGATGGGCAGCCCTTCGTCCTGATCGACAGTCACAGAAGCTGTCGCAAAACAATTGTTAGTGGTATTTATCACATTCAGGGTATAGATACCGGGGCAGTTGCATCAAAAGTGGGGGTAGTAGCCACCACATTGCCGACAGCATCCAACCATTCGTATACGATTCCGGCTCCCTGGGAAGTATTGCCTCCACCTATGGTAACCTGGGTGGTATTGCAGTCGAGGTTGCCGCCTGTGCCCGCATCGGCTATGGGTATTTCATTATCTTGTTCGACAATGATTTCGGCAATGGCCGTACATCCGTTGGCTGCCGTAACGAGTAATTCATAGGTGCCCGCTATTTCAACGTCGACTGTTGGGCCGTTGGAAATGGCATTGCCATTGGCATCGAGCCATTGGTAAGTATCCACCCCTGTGCTGCCGCTTCCATCCAGCGTAGCCGTCAAATTCGCACAATCCAGTAGAGGGGCAGTTCCGGGATCGGCAATGGGCGGCAAATTGTCGACGCCTATTTCAACCGAAGCCTCCGCCGTGCAACCATTGTTGGTATTGCTGACGACGAGGGTGTAGATACCTGGTTCTGTCACTTCGTACGACAAGTCGGAGCCCAGCGGATTGCCATTGGGGTCGAGCCATTGGTAGGTAATACCCGGATCGCTGGAAGAGGCTGAACCGTCGATGGTGACCGACAATACATCGCAGGTGAGTATGGCGCCGGGACCTGCATCGGCGATGGGCAACTCTTCATCGGGGTCGACGGTGGTGGTGGCCAGGGCGGTGCATCCGTTGTCGGTGTTGGTCACCAGAAGGGTGTAAGTACCCGTTTGGTCGACCTGTATGGTGGTGGTATTGCCCACCACTACTCCACCGGCGTTGGTCCACTCGTAGCTGATATTGGGGCCGGAGGAAGAGCCACTAGCGTCGAGTAAGGCTTCTACCACATCGCAGGTAAGCAATCCGGCTGGTCCTGCATTGGCCACCGGTAGTTCGAGGTTTTCGGGAACGGTTACCGGCATTTCGGCGGTACAGCCATTGGCAGCGTTGGTGGCCACCAGGGTAAAGGTGCCGGACTGGTCGACGGTGATGTTGGCGCCATTGCCCAACGAGGTGCCCCCAGCATCGAACCATTCCAGATCGGTGCCGACATCAGTCGAGCCAGTGAGGGTGACCGACTGGTTGTCGCAGGTGATTAGTCCGTCGACGGTGGCGTCCAATTCTGGTGGTTCCATTTCGGTTGTCACCGAAATTTGAGTTTCGGCGGTACAGCCGTTTTCTTCATTGGTAACGACGAGGGTGTAGGTACCGGCAGCGTTGGCCTCTATCGTATTGCCGGAGCCCAGGGGAGTGCCATTGGCGTCGAGCCACTCCAACAGGACGTTTCCACTGCTGGCGGAACCATTTCCCTGGAGGGTGACCGAGGTCTCTATGCAAGTCAGCGGTTCAGGTGGTATTGTTTCAGCCAATGGGAGCTCCATGTTTTCAGCGACAGCTACCTGAGCCTCCGCCGTGCAACCATTGTTGGAATCGGTTACAACCAGTGTATAGGAACCAGTGGTTGTAACCTCCAGGGTTGGGTCGGTGCCGAGCAGGATGGTGCCGTCGTACCATTCGTAGGTGATGGTACCACTGCCCGACGAACCACTGCCATCCAGGGTAACCGGGGTGGCATTGCAATCCAATGCGCCGTCGGGAACGGCAGAAGCTTCCGGTAGTGCAAGGTCGGCTGAAACCGATACGGGTATGGCGGCTGTACACCCGTTTTCGGTGTTGGTGATGATCAGGGTGTAGGTGCCTGGCAGATCGACATCCACTACCGGATCGATACTGATGGCCCCTCCATTGGGATCGAGCCATTCATAATCTATTAGATCAATAGGTGTCGAGGTGCTGCCATCGAGGGTAACCAGTTGATCGATACAGGTGATGGTGCCCAGGGCATCGGCTGTCGGCGTGGGCAAATCCACATTATTGGTCACTACTACCGAGGCCTCTGCCGCGCATCCGTTGTCGGCATTGGTAACGATGAAGGTATAAACTCCGGGAGTGGTGACGTCTGCTTCGTTGGCGTTGGCAATGAGGTTGCCGCTTTCGTCGTACCATCCGAATTCGATGTTGCCCGAAGTAGAGCTGGAACCATATAGGGTAGATATGTCATTGTCGCAGGTGAGGGCCAATGGCGGGATCACTTCTACCTCCGGGATGTCGTCGTCGGGTGTAACGGAAACGTTGGCTTCTGCTGTGCATCCGTTGGCAAGGTCGGTGACGACGAGGGTATAACTACCCGTTTCGACGACGTCGATGGATTCGCCGGTGCCCATGAGTACGCCGGCACTGTTGTACCATTCCAACAAGGTGTTTCCGCTTTGGCTGGAACCGGAGCCGCTGAGGGTAGCTGTTTCTTCATCGCAGGTGATGGTGGCATCGGCGCCTGCATTGGCGGTGGGTGTGGTGACGTTTTCAGCCACGTCGACGGTCATTTCGGCGGTGCAGCCGTTGAGTGCTCCGGTGACGATGAGGGTGTAGCTACCCGTTTCCGAAACGTCGATGACATTGGATGAACCCAATGGCCCACCACTGGGATCGAACCATTCTATGATGTTGCCGTTGTCGCCGGAGCTGGTGGTCAGGGTCGCTGTTGTTTCCGCGCAAGTGATCATGCCTTCTACGGCGGCGTCGATGGGGGGCGGGGTAATATCCTGACTAACCGTCACCGACATCTGATCGGTACAACCGTTGAGGGGGTTGGTGGCCACGAGGGTATAGGTGCCGGGGATATCTGCATTGATACTGATACTGTTGCCCAATGAGCTGCCGCTGGGATCGAACCATTCCAGTACGAAGGGCCCTCCATTGCCTGAGGAGGCAGAGCCGTCGAGAAGGGTTGTCACCACGTCGCAGTTCAAGTCGTCGGGTGGTGGGATGACCGATGTAGGTGTAATGTTATCGGCATCTACCACTACTGCTTCTTCTGCTATACAGCCGTTGACGCCATCGGTCACCACTAATGTGTAAACGCCTTGTTGGGCCACGGTTACCGACTCGCCGGCGCCGATGGGATTGCCATTGGTATCGAACCATTGGTAAGTCAGTGGTTCGTTGCCGGAGGAGTTGCCGCCGCTGAGTGTCACTACTTCATTGATGCAGGAGAGAAAGCCATCTGCTTCGGGAGCGGGAGTGGGCAGGTCCATTTGTTCGTTGACGGTAGCCATTGCCTCGGCGGTACAGCCATTATCGGTATTGGTGACGATGAGGGTGTAATTGCCCGGCATATCGACCAGGGCGGATTCGGAATTGGCGACAAAATTTCCATTGGGGTCGAGCCATTCAAATGACAGGGTGCCGTTGCCGGAGCCGCTGATCAATACCTCCATTTCGAGGCAGGTGATGATGGCTCCAGTGGCTTCTGCAGTGGGTGGCTCTACATTTTCGGTAATGGTAACGGTTTCCTCCCGGGTACACCCTTCAATATCGGTGATGGTGACAATATAAGTACCACCGGGCACACCGACGAGGTCTTCGGTGGTTTGGCCGTTGCTCCATTCAAAGAAGTAGCCGGGCGAGCCGCCGCTGACGGTCAGGTCGACCTCACCTCCCTGAGGGTCATCGCAGTTGGCTTCGCCAATGGGCGTAGCTTCAGCGGTAATTTCTGACGGTTCGAAAACCAAAGCGGAAATCTCTTCGGTACATCCGATGCCGTCGGTCACCGTAATGGTGTAGGTACCGGGGCCAACATTGGTAATGACATCCGTTGTTTCGCCGGTTTCCCATTCAAAGTAGTAGGGGTCTACCCCTCCTGCGGGAATGATGATGACTCCTCCGTCGGCAGCGCCATAGCAGGTGACGTCGAAGGTCAGGTCGGTCAACAGAAGTACACTTTCTTCCACGATCACTGTTCCACTCACATTGCCATCGCAACCTTCTATGATGTCTGAAACAGAAAAGAGTTCGTAGATCCCCGGTTCGTCGATGAGCAATTGATAGGGGCTTTGGTCGCTGACAATGGGACCGAAGAGGTTCCCATCGACAGTATAATAAAATTCCCAGGGTCCGGTACCCGTGAAGGATATATCAAGAAAGCCCAGGGGGTTTTGCACGCAAAGGGTGACATCGCCGCTGATGACGGCGGAGGGCTCCGGTATGACGGTGACATTGATGATATCTTCGGCGGTGCTGCCGCAATCGTCGGTTACGGTGACATAGAAGCTCTCATTGAAATCCTGATTGATGGTGATGGTAGGGGTGGTTTGGCCGTTGCTCCATTGATAAGTATAGGGGGCGATGCCTCCGTTGATAGTGGGCCCAATGGTTACGCTGGCCTGTGAGCAAAAGGACTGGTCTTCTGACTCCAATGTGAATACGCTGGTATCGTCGATGAAGAGTTCGATCAAGGAGCCTTCGCAGGAGCAGGCGTTATCGAGGATGATGATGAGGCTTTCAATGCCTTCTGTGATCCCATCCTGAAAAATGGTGAGGGGGATGCTGACAGAACCTTGTCCGGCGGGAATGGTAACCGGGGTAGACAGGGTGCTGTAGTCCACACCGTTGGTGGCGGTGCTGGAGGGGTCAATTTCAAAGTCAATAATCAGGTCCTGGCTCCAATCGCTTTCGGGATCGCGCTCGAATACGATGAAGCCGTCGGCACAGCCTTCGTAGGCAACGCCTCCATCCTCAACACCGGGTAAGTCGATGACTGCGGTGGCGTCACCCCCGGCGTTGAAGCTGTTGGCACCCAGGAAAACAGCGGAGTCGTAAATACCGTCGTCTACATCCGATACGACCATTCTGATGTGGTAAGTAGAGCAGGGGATGACATTTGCAGTAGCCGTAAGAACGGTGGTATAACCATCGTATTCGATGTCGTTGGGGTTGGCGATCTGACCGCAGGTGGATGAATTACCAATAAAGTATCCTGAGTTCAGGAGGTGATTTATGGTGTTGATGCCGACATAGGTTCCGGAGGAGGGTACGAGGGCAATGTTTTCGGCATTGTTGCTGAAGGGGCCGTTGATGCCAGGGCCGCTGATGAAAAAACCGAATACATCATTGTAGGAACTGTTAACCCATTCGCAGTATTCTTCGGAGGCAAACACATAGGTAAAGTCGACCGTGGGTACGGTGGGTGTAAAGTCGAATTCGATCCCTACGGCATCGTAAATGGTGCCAGCGCCAAGGGAGTTGAGGTCGGGGTCGCCGGTGCCACCCAATATGCTTCCTGCCGACTCCGTAGTATTGGGGCCGGGGGCGTTGGTGATATTACCGCTGGCCAGGATGACGCCTTCGTCGAGGGTAATGGAGGTAGAGCCCGTGGCAAAATGGCCGATGCCGGCCATATTGCCGATGGGTGCGACATTGGAGACGTCGAAACAACCGCCACCGATGAATACGTCTTGTATGAGTTCGGTGGGAGTGAAGTTATAGTCTACCGATAGGACGATCATTTCCGTTTCGGAGGGAGGCCCGATGGGAGGGGTGGTGCAGGACCGGTTGGCCAGTGTCAGTATTGGGTTTTGGTTTTCAATGCTGTTGCAACCATTATTGCTGATGTGAAAGGACATAAGGGATGCGTCTGCTATAAATTCAAAACCAGTAGTAGACGGTGGTTGGTCGACGGGACTTAGGGTCTTGGAGACTCCGTGCATCATCGAAAATGCATCGACCTGGTAAATGCATTCGCTGCCCATGTTGAAGGCGTTGACCCATATTTCGTAATAGTCGCCGGGTTGGAGTCCGGTCAGCGTAATGACTTTTTCGGATTCGGCCATGTTGAAGGGGTATCGCTCCTCCTCAAAGGGATTTACCGCAAGGGTGTCGAAGGTCAACGCATAGTCAGAAGCGATGGAGGCTTTGGCGAACAGAAGAAGGAAGAAAAAAAGAAAAGATTGCTTTGCAAGGTAGCCATTTTTCATAAAGGTGTTGTTTTGAGTTGTTAATCGATGTCCATCGTTTACCTTTATTTATTCAGCCGTTTTGGGAGGTGGTAAAATAACCGGAAGGTCCGGGATGTCGTTTACCAGTGAGCAAATGAAAGCAGTGTTAGAGGTCGGAATTAACTCGTTAGCTTCGTTTAACTAAGCTATTCGTTTAACTTTGGTGGAATCAGTTAAACACATGACGTGTCTATTGTTCGGAAGAAAGGAATTGTTTGTCACAAAACAGAAGAAGTCATATCAAGCAGAAAGCCTGACCATAAGTGATTTGAATCTCCTTTCCCAATATATTATGATATGAACCGTGGTGGATTATTATTCACAGTCTACATATCGCCTCAAATATAATATTCCGAAGAATACAAAAAAAATATTTGATTAAAATTTCTTCTAAGCGGGATATTTTATGCGCCCAAATAGTTAATTAATCAGACAATAGTCGCCAATTGGGCAATACCGCCATGCCATTTCAAATGATATTTTTCGCAAATTTGAATTTATCCTATATTTTTTTCTGCCAAAGCAACGAAAATCAGGCTGGAAGGATATTGAGAATAGTAAGCAATTGCGACTCAAGTTTTATTCACTAACTATAGAATGGCATCTGGCCATTTTAAACTAAAACAACATGACATTTCTAAAAAAATTCAGCTTTTTATTATTGCTCAGCATGCTGGCTTTCAGTGCCTGCAAAAAAGACAAGATCGAAGAAGAGGAAGAAATCATTAATCCTGAACCCGTAGTGATCGTAAATGGGTCGCTGACCGGTATCGTTGTCGACGAGACCGGGGCAGCCCTTGAAAATACCGACATCCGGGTGGGATCGCACTCCGTAATTAGCGACGAAAACGGCGTCTTCACTTTCAAAAACATTCAACTCAAAGAAAACGGCGAGTTGGTCAGCGCCGAAAAATCCGGCTACTTTGCCGGTGCTAAATTCGTCATGCCCAAACTCAACCGCATGGCGTACACCCGGATCATGTTAATTGAGAAAACATTGACCGGTTCTTTCCTGGCTACCAGCGGAGGAGAGGTCAACACCAACGACAATGCCCGGGTAGCCATTCCCGCTAATGGCGTGCAACTAGAAGGAGGAGGCAGCTACTCCGGCAACGTAAATGTATACGCCACCTGGCTCGACCCCACTGCCGACGACCTTCAGATGCGCATGCCCGGCGACCTGAGAGGTACCAATACCGAAGATAACCAGGTACAGTTGACCACTTTCGGAATGATCGGAGTAGAACTGGAAGGCGACGGCGGCGAGCCCCTGAACATAGCCGACGGACAAACAGCCACCATCGAATTGCCCGTACCTGCCGAACTTCAGGGCAACGCTCCCGCCACCATCCCTTTGTGGCATTTTGACGAAGTCACTGGCTATTGGATTGAAGAAGGGCAGGCCACTCTACAAGGCGGAAAATACGTTGGTACAGTCAGCCATTTTTCTTTCTGGAATTGCGATGTGCCCAGCAACTTTATCCACCTCTCCGGCACCATTACCGACGACGACGGCAACGGCATTCAAAACCTCTTGGTACAGATAGAAGTTACCGCCTCCGGTAATTGTGGCTATGGATACACCAATGAAGAGGGGTATTATGGCGGATTTGTGCCCAACGACGTCCCCCTGACACTGACCGTCCTCGACCTCTGCGGCAACGAGATCTATTCGGAGGAGATCGGTCCTTTTTCTGAAGACACCGTATTGGATGACATTGTCCTGGATACTTCCTCCAACTTTCTGACCATATTCGGATCACTGGAAGACTGCGACGCCAACCCCATCTCCAATGGCTATGCCAGGATTGAGATCGGAACCTACTACCACATCATCCACCCCGAGCCCAACGGCAGTTTCAACGGGGCGATCTTGACCTGCAATGCCACCGAAGTAACGGTGGTGGGTTACGATATAAATGCTCTGATGGCCAGCGATCCCGAGATGCATTCCATTGCCGGATTAAGTGAGTTGGACCTGGGCGCGATCAGCGTTTGCGATGTGGTGCTGGAAGAATATTTTATTCTCAACATCGATGGTACAGAGCATACGTTCCTGGAGCCGGTGCCCCTTGCTGCAGACCAACCCAGTGGTTTTATGATCTCTGCTGTGGAAAATAACGCTGACTCCACCCAGGTACAAATGCTTTTCGACATGGCGACTACGGGTACTTCCAATCCGGTGTGGTTTAACGCCAACATTACCGAAAATGGCAATTTCCTATCTGCTTTCTGCCAGGGTTGTTCTGATCTGGAGTTCGACATCACGCTTTTGGAAGATGTGGGTGGCTTTGTGGAAGGCAGCTTCGATGGACAGGCCATGGGCAACGGCGCTATTATTCCCGTTTCCGGTGAATTCAGGGCTATGCGGGAGTGACGGAGGGGCTTATTGACCTGAGCCCACCTTTAGGATAAAACCAGATCACGATCGTCAGCAATGGCTTTTCCAAAAATATGGAATGGCCATTGCTGGTCTTCATAAAAACTCTACTTTCGTAAAAAATACCCATGACCGAACGGGAGATCATCCAAGGTTGTTTGAACGAAGATCCGAAGTACCAGCGACTTCTGGTGGTCAACTATTCGTCGATGCTGATGACGGTCAGCCGAAGGTATACCCCGGCAGGCATAGGATCCGACGATGTATTGCAGGATGCCTTTATCAACATTTTCAAACATCTCCAACAATACAATCCCGAAAGGGGGAGCCTGGAGGGGTGGATGCGCCGGATCGTGATCAACATGGCCTTGAAAAAGCTGAATAAACGCAGCTTCACCCATGAAAAACCGACCGATCAGTTTGAAGACATTCAACTCCACCCCAACGTGTACAACCATTTGGAAGCTGAAGACATTCTCCAACTAATAGCCAGCCTGCCCGACGGATACCGGCAGGTGTTCAATTTGTACGCCATCGAAGGATACAGCCACAAAGAAATCGCTGAGATGCTCGGCATTCAGGAAGGAACTTCCCGTAGCAATTTGTTTAAAGCTAAGAAAATACTACGCACCAAATTAAGTAATCGAAAATTGCAAGAATCATGGACGAGGATCGGCTAGATAAATTTATGAAGGAGAAGGTGTTCCATCACCAGACACCTACCGACCCGGATCTGCTTTGGCAGCAAATTCAGGCCAAACAACAGGGCCCTGAAAAGCGCAAGAGGCGTTTTTTCTTGCTGTGGTGGCTGGCTGGGGGCCTGTTGCTCTGCTCGCTCGCCGGTGGGTATTGGTTGGCCCAAAATGCAAATGCAGACGAAAACACCGTGGTTGTACAACCTACCCCAAAGCTGGAAAGCGAAGTACCGAACGCCAAAACGACGACAGAGGAATCCGGCCTTTCCACCCGCCATAATGAGCCGAAGAACACCGACAATAATCATACAGATCGACTTGCACCGGCATCATCGACACAAGAAATTATTACCACATCGGAATTGTCATCTATTGAATCAAATTCTGAGCGGAAAACTAACTCTGAACAGGGAGCTATCGCTGAGTCATCATTAAATAACAATGATTTCACAAAAAACAAAAACACCCATCATTCGCCTGTAAATTCAAAAGCGAATACCGAAACAGGTGCAGACAACGACCTATCGTTTACCAACATGGGGGCTGATCCAACAACCGGTTCTACATCAGGCCAGCCCCCACTATCTGCTCCAAAAAAGTCGGACGATCCTTCAGTAGAAACGACAAAAAACAACAGAACTGCCAGTGCCGATGCAGTCAGCTCCCCTACTACTACCAGCCCGGCAAACAGGCAGTTCACTCCCCCACTCTATCTGAACTCCCTGGCTATTTTGCTGACAAGCGAACCGCCCTTCTCCATTAACGAACAACTCCAGGAGCCGCCCCCATCGGACGACGGCCTCCCGACAAAGCCGGTTTCAAAGCATCGCCCCTTTTCCATTGCCGGACAGTTGGAATACGGCAGAGCCTTCCGACGACTTACTACCACCGACCACCCAGAATCGGAGACCTACAAAGACCTCCGCGATAGCCTCGAAACCGCACTGGAAGTATTGGGCGGTGGGGTCGACCTGCGCTGGCAGCACTCCTCCGGCTGGTACGCCAAAACGGGGTTGTATTACGAACAGATCAATGAACGCTTTGATTACCATACCGGCTACGACTCCACTTGCACTGTCGACAACCAATTAGTGAGCACTTACATCGACAAGAATGGCGTGTCGCACGACTCATTTGGCATCGGAACTACCCGCAAAATATATTCCCTCACTAAGGAAATTTACAACCGGTACCGGACCTTTGATCTTCCGCTGTTGGTGGGCTACGCCCCTGTTAAAGACGGCCGGTGGAATTGGTTTGCAGAAGGCGGCATCCACGTCAATCTAACGTTTTTTCCTCGCGGGGAAATACTGGATGAGCAGGGCGGATTTGTCGACCTTTGGGAAGACGAGGAGATGCTGTTTGAAAAACGAACGGGTATCAGCCTGGTGGCCTCGGCAGGGCTTTCTTACCGGCTGACCAAGCGGCTCGCCATTTGGGCCAGCCCCAGCTTTAGGTACCACCTGAAATCGATGACTACGGATGCCCACTCCCTCCAACAGCGGTTTTGGCGGACGGGGATGAGAGTGGGGTTGCAGTTGAGGTTGTAGCTACAAATAACTCAGCCACCATTTGTCGCGGTTGGCAGCTTTGTAGCGCATATACCACCTGCATACCGGATATAATAACAATACAATTCCGATCCACACCAGATAGACCACCCCCAGCGAATAGCCATAGGAAGCGAGGGCTCCCGTCGACAACACCTCCATGTTCAGGATCATCAGTCGCCAGTTGTCGCCGGTAATGGCCATTGTCAACAAGGCGGCCAGATGGATGACCAGAATGTGGAGCAAGTAGTAGAAAAACGGCACTCTTCCGTAGACCAAAATTAAGGAACTGACCCGGCTGCGCACGCTTTCAGTGGTATATAGAAACAGCAGCCCCGGCCCCAGCGTTATCAATAAAAACGACAGCGATGGCGGGTATTTGGTGACATTGAAAAAGGACAACAAGGTGTACACGCCATTGCGTTGAGTGGCCCAGGGAGCGGGATCGCCGTATATATTGATCCCTCGCAACAGAAAAAACAAGGCTATGGCCCCCAGTCCCAGTCGCAATAACCATTTTTTTCTGATCGCCGGGTCTGCGCCCGAACGGTACAACGTGCCCAGGCAATACCCCAGCACCATCACGCCGATCCATGCCAGGACGGGGTAGTTGAAAATGATTATCCTGGTTGCGCTCAGTGGCAAAAATTGCTGCTGATGGAGCATGTACCATCCGATGGCTTCCCAACTATAGCCATCTTTGACGATCCCGTCGAGCAGGTTATGTCCTACCACGATAAGCCCTCCAATAACCAACAATGCTTTTACCGGAAGGTGGATCAAGGCCGCCAGGCAGATCATCGAAAAGCCGATGGCCCATAACACCTGGAAGTTGATGATCCCGAAAGAGAGGTCGAACCACCAAAAAAAGTTGTTGACGACAATTTCGACAACAATCAACCACAACCCACGGGTAAACAGAAACCGGGACAACTCCCCTTTCGATTTTTTGCTGCCATAGAGGTAGGCCGCCGTCCCCGCCAAAAAGACAAAGACCGGCGCGCAGTAATGCGTGATGAACCGGGTAAAGAACAGGAGCGGGGTGGTGGTTTCCATATTGGTGGGGTCGGCGAGAAATCCGTCTTCATGAAAAAAGTCGCGGACGTGGTCGAGTGCCATGATGATCATGACGACTCCTCGGAGGAGGTCAATTGATTCGATGCGGGGAGATTTTTTCACGGCAGTGAGGTTTTTTTTGGCGTTTTCAACTGAGAGACGTTTAAAATATTAAATCGACATTTTGCCTGCGCGCGCCCGATGAAGGGCTGTCGCCTTCATGGCATGCCTTTTTTTCCCTGGAGGGAGCCTTTACCACGAAGACACAAAGATTCACAAAGAAAATCTCTGTGCAGACGTCGTTCGTCGCGGCCCGCCTGCCGGCCATACGCATCAAGTAAAAAAGTAAAAATTTTATACTTCGTAAAATGTTGATAATCAGTTTTTTGAAAAAATAATTCTCAGCCTCTCGATCTGGCTGAACACAAAGTTCCGTAGGAACGGCAGCCCATAGCCAGATGCTTTAGCTTCTGGAACGTCAGGGCGGAAAAGTCCCACGTTGTTTAATTGTTTGATTTACAACAACTAATACATTAAAACAAATTCAGTTGATGCCTATGGCCTGTCGGCCGGCAGGTTTGCAACCGCGATGCTCCGCTAATCTATCACGCACTCAAAAAAATAGATGGCGTTCCCTCCCGTTAGCGATCGGTAGCGATCGGTAGCGGGAGGGCTTGCAGACACTGAACAGCATATGCCAATCACATGCAGGGCCCCGCTATTCGCGGGGCAGGCTCTCTGGCCCTATTGAGTACTTTTTATCGTTGTTTTTTACCAATATGGCGGGCCTCTGGCCCCTTAACATAGCTCGTTTCGGGAAAGAAACAAAGATTCACAGAGAAAATCTCGGCGCAAACGTCGTTCGTCGCGGCCCGCCTGCCGACCATACGCATCAAGTAAAAATTTTACAATTCGTAAAATGTTGATAATCAGTTTTTTGAAAAAATAATTCTCAGCCTCTCGATCTGGCTGAACACAAAGTTCCGTAGGAACGGCAGCCCATAGCCAGATGCTTTAGCTTCTGGAACGTCAGGGCGGAAAAGTCCCACGTTGTTTAATTGTTTGATTTACAACAACTAATACATTAAAACAAATTCAGTTGATGCCTATGGCCTGCCGGCCGGCAGGCCTGTCTACCGCCAGGTAGATATGTCACGCACTCCAATTATTAACCGCAATTTTGTTTTCAATGGTGTTCTGTAAGCTAAGTTTTCAGTATGTTCGAGCGTTGGTTGTTAGCAGGTCATCACGAAGCATCCGATAGCTACCGGGAGGGACTGACTCCCAATGCCCCGCTAACCTTCAATGGAAGCCAAGGCAGGATCCGGTACCGATTCTGTAGTGACCGCCAGTGCTCCAACCGTGCGCCACATCAACCAAACGCCAAATACAGCCGCCAAAAGCCCTGCCACCGGATAAGCGACATAAACACCTGTACTCCCTTGCCAGTGGCCCCCCAGTATTGCCAACGGAATATACAACAAAAAGAAATAGACCAGGTTGACCAAAACTGACCGCAGGGGTTTGCCGCAGGCTTCCATCACGGCTACCGACAACATCAACACTCCGTTGAAAGCATATCCCAACGGCGCCAGCATCAAGTAAACGGCCATCTCTTTCCGGATAGCGGCATCGTCTGTAAAAAGTTCAACAATTTGTTCGCGGAAGCAGATGACTCCCAGGCCCGCCAGTAGTCCATAAATGATGTTGATCCAAATACCCAGACGAATGCCCCTCCGGATGCGGGCCGGGTTACCGGCGCCGAGATTTTGCCCGATAAAGGGCGCCGTCACCGAGGAGAGCGCTACCAGGAACAGCAAGACGATCAGATCGACCCGATAGCCCACCCCATAAGCGGCTACCTCTGCCGGTGGCTGCCCCCCCGCGATAGCCGCCCCGCTCAATCCCGCAAGCAAAGCGGTAATGGCTGCATTGGAAAGCGGCATCATCGTTTTGGTCAACGACACGGGTCCGGCCAGATACAGTACCTTCCGCCAATGGAAGGTAATCGCCATCGGTCGGAAGCGAATGTATTTCCGCAACATCCATAACAATACCATTACACCTACCGCCGTAGCGATGGCTGTAGCCGCCGCCGCCCCCTTCAGCCCCCATGCCGGGAAAGGGCCGATGCCAAAGATCAGCAAGGGATCCAATACCCCGTTTAACAATACCACCACCCCCATGGCCAGGGCCTGCCGCCGCACTTCTCCAAAGGCCTGCATGATCTTCAAGCTGGCTATCAACACCGCCATCAATACAAAATTGACGTAGATGATGTGCATATAGTCTTTCAGCAGGTCGACCATTGCCGGCGCAGCTCCCAATAAGGCAAACAGGCGGTCGTGGCTCCCCCACCCGATCAGCAACAATAGGCCCCCGGTCAGAAAGGCCAGGTACAGTCCCGCCGAGGCTACTTTGTCGACCGCTGCCGCCCTACCCTCGCCTATTAGCCGCGAAGCTACGATCATGACGCCCACCGCGACACTCAACAACAGATTGATGCCCATAAACAAGACCGGCGCGGCAAAGCTCGCTGCCGTCAGCTCTTCCGGTCCCAACAGGCCAATAAAGTAAAAATCGACCAGCGCCAGGGCACTCAGGAAGAGCAGCCCTACAAACAAAGTAGCGCTGTGCCGCAACAGATACCCCAGTATGGAGCCCCGCAAGATGAGTTCCTGGTTGTTCAAATGTGTATTTTTTGCGAAAGCAAAGCTAATGATTTCTCTCCCCCTTTCGGGAAAATAAGCGGCAATTCACAAATCTTCTGTATATTCGTTACTTTAGCGGCAACCGTAGTCTTAATTTAAAAACTCGTTATATGACTTATTCTCGAAGACCCGTATTCGGTGGCGGTGGTCGCCGACGTGGGTTCAACAAAGGTACCCTCATCGTTGCAGTAGTGCTGGCAGGCATTGCCCTGTTTCGCTATTACTCCAACCGGACGGTAAACGAATTTACCGGTGAAACCCAATACATTAATATGACCGTTGATCAGGAAATAGCCCTCGGCCTTCAAAGTGCCCCGACGATGATCCAACAACACGGCGGCCTGCATCCCGACCCCGCCGGGCAGGAGATGGTGAAAAGGGTGGGCCAAAAACTGGTGGATAACTCGGTGGCCCGAAAAACCGGCTATCAGTGGGATTTTCACCTGCTGGCAGACCCCCGCACGGTCAACGCCTTTGCGCTGCCCGGCGGCCAGTGCTTCATCACCGCTGCCCTGGCCTCCCGCCTCGAAACGGAGGACCAACTGGCCGGCGTACTAGGCCATGAGATCGGACACGTCGTAGCCCGGCACAGCGCCCAACGGATATCCAAACAACAACTCACCAAGGACCTGACCGGCGCCGCCGTCATCGCCACCGGCGACTACTCCACCGCCCAGGCCGCCCAGATGATCGGCAACCTCGTCAATATGAAGTTTGGCCGCGACCAGGAACTGGAGTCCGACGACCTCGGCGTGCGCTTTATGCTGGAGGCCGGCTACAACCCCGAAGAGATGATCGGCGTGATGAAGATTCTCAAACAGGCTGCCGGGGGTGGCCAGCGTCAACCCGAGTTTTTCAGCACCCACCCTGACCCGGAAAACAGGGCTGAGAAGATCATGGAGTCTATTGAGAAATACCGACAGCAGGGGGTTGGGGGTTGATTGATTTGCTAATTTGCTGATGATTGATGTGTTGATGGCTGATGCTTGCCCATCAGGGTATGGCGGTCCCGAAACGAGTTCGGGCCGAGCTTCATTGTGCTGATGAGCATTGAAAATATATTTGATTTGCCTGACTCGCTGGGGCCTTTACCACAAAGACACAGCTTGTCCCGAACTCGCTTCGGGAAAGAAACAAAGATTCACACCTGCCTGCCGGCAGGCAGGAAGAAAATCTCTGTGCGGACGTCGTTCGTCGCGGCCCGCCTGCCAGCCGGCAGGCCTGTCTACCGCCAGGTAGATATGTCACGCACTCTTGAAAATATATTTGATTTCAAAATCAAGCATAACTTGGTATATTTGCCTCCGAACTAAAATCGTCTGACCATGATACAAAGGATCCAAACCCTGTTTTTGATTTTGGCGGCAGCCTGTGCCTTCGGGCTTTTTGCCCTGCCGTTTGCTTCTATATCGCTGACCACTTCTGATGCTTCGACCATTTTCGCCGACGGGATATTCAGCATCCACGACCATGTGGCGCTGCTGGCCCTGTTTTGTATTGCGGGAGGGCTGGCCTTTATCAGCATTTTTTTGTTCAGAAACCGGAGGACGCAGATGGTATTGGCGCGGTTGGCGGTGGTGGCCAATGTGATCGGATTGATACTGGCGCTGATCTTTTTTTGGCAGGAAAGAGAGAGCATGGGCAATGCCGAACCCAATGACGAACTGGGGATTTTCCTGCCGTTCCTGTTCCTGATATTCGGGGTGTTGGCGCTGCGGTTTATCCGAAAGGATGAAAAACTGGTCAGGTCGATGGACCGGTTGCGGTAGGGAGTTTAGCTTTAGGAGATGCCTTTCTCACCGGCTCTTCAGTACTCCGATGTAATAATTCAAATTTACCGAAAGGTCATTTTCCGCAAGGGGCAAGTGCTTCCAACTGGTGCGGGGTTCGAGCCGTAAGGCCTGGCCGCTGATGGTGACGTCGACGGGCATGTCGAACCCGCTGATGGCATTCGTCCAGCGAAAGTGGAGGTTGCCTTCTTTGAAGTAGTATTCAAAAATGGGGATGCGGGCATCGCGCAGGTACTGGTCGAAAAATGCGGTCAGATCTATGCTCAACACTTCGGCCATCTGCGCCTCGACCTGGACACTTTTCACAGTCTGGTGATAAAACTGTTGGTTAAGGGATCGAAGCATCCGGCGCCAGGTATCATCGTCGTCGACCCAGGTGCGGAGGGTATTGAGCACGTTGCCTCCTTTGTAGTACACGTCGATGGGATAGTGATCGAAATTGACGCCGTAAGGGCCGATCATGGGCACTTTGTTTTCGATGTGCATGCGGGTGCCTCTGACGTATTCTTGTCCGGCTTCTTTTCCGTGATGGTATTCGACGAAAAGGCTTTCGGAATAGTTGGTAAAACTTTCGTGTATCCACATATCGGCCAGGTCTGTGTGCGTAATGTTATTAGCAAACCACTCGTGGCCCGATTCGTGTACGATGATGAAGTCGAATGTCAGTCCCCACCCCGTGCCGCTGAGGTCCTGGCCGAGGTATCCGTTCATAAACCGGTTGCCGTAAGTGATGGAGCTTTGGTGTTCCATGCCCAGGTAGGGGGCTTGTACGAGTTGGAATCCGTCTTCGTAGAAGGGGTAGGGTCCGAACCAATGTTCGAAGGCTTTGAGCATGCGAGGTACTTCCTGAAATTGTTTTTTGGCGGCAGCTTCGTCCTGTTTCAGTGCCCAGTAGGTGATGTCGAGGGGTCCCTTTTCTCCGTTGTATTTTTCTTTCCAGGAGGTATAATTTCCGATGTTGATGTTGACGCCATAGTTGTTGATGGGGTTGGCCACAAACCAGTGAAAGGTTTTGGTTTTTTTGTCGGAGTTGTGTTCTACATTTCGCAGTCGGCCGTTGGAGACATCCACCAGTGTTTCCGGCACCTCAATGCTGATGAGCATGCTGTCGACCTCGTCGGCCATGTGGTCTTTGCAGGGCCACCAAATGCTGGCGCCGAGGCCCTGGCAGGAGGAGGCGATGAAGGGTTGGCCGTTGGCGTCTTTGGTCCAACTGATGCCACCGTCCCAGGGAGCGCGGATGGCGGGACGCGGATGGCCGCCGTAGTGGACGGTCAGCGACTGGATGGAGCCGGGGGGTTGTGGTTGTTGGAGCTGGACGAAGTGGGCGTTCTCGGTGGAGGTAAAGGCCAATTCGGTTCCATCCTGCACTACCTTTTTAATTTTCAGCGGAGGCTGGAGATCGATTTGCATAACATTGTGTTGGCGAACAACGCGGTACCGAATGGTGTTGGTGCCGTGAATTTGTTTAAGATCGGGTAATACTTCTACATCGAGGTGATAGAAGGTGAGGTCCCACCAATCGCGCTGGGGTGTGATGGTGCCGCGCAGGCTGTCGGAGTGAGAAAACTGTTGGCTTTGCGCCAAAAAAGAAGAAAAAAGGAATATAAAAAAACAACAATGTTTCATGTGGAACTTTATTGGTTGAAATAGTCTTTTTAACCAAACAAAAATAGGAACAGTCTGCAATTTGCAAAAAATTGGTTGATGGCGAGTGATTTAGGGCGGAAATTTTTCTGATCAGCGGTGCTTTTTTTATTTTTGTGGTCTGTGCTTATTCCGGCCCCATAGTTCAACGGATAGAATAGCGGTTTCCTAAACCGTAGATCCAGGTTCGATTCCTGGTGGGGCTACTAATGTCGCTTGTAAATCAACAATTTACAAGGTTTTTTTTGCTTACTAAAACATTCCCTAAATTTCCTCCTATTATTTTCGCTTTCCGGTTCTTCGGTGTTGTGGGGTACCTCATTCAGACCTCGGGTCACCCCGAACGCCTCCGTCATACGACTGAGCAGGCTCTTGCGGCTTGCTAGAGTCCCCAGATTCCTCATCCGAGGATAATTCCTTAACTTTGTAAGAAATTAGGTGCCCATTCGGGACACACATAAAAGCTACAACGTCCATGCTCCTAAACGTCGCAAGGCGTGTAGCATATCCGTTCTCTCCAAGCAAAAAATGAAAAAAAAACTACCTCAAATAAAATTCGACAACAAAGACAATCCCAAATCTTACTTTGATATTGTCAAAATTGAAGACCTTTTACAAAGAGATTTAGACCATGATATTGTCAAAAACCACCTTGTAAAATTCTATATCATCTTCTTTGTTTACGAAGGACAAGGTTATCATACGATTGACTTTACAGACTATAACTATAATGAAGGAACAGTACTATTAGTTAGAAAAGACCAAATCCACAAGTTTTTTAGAAGTACTAACGTCAAGGGCTATTTATTAATTTTCACAGAGGAGTTTATTATAAGCCATTTGAACAATATGGAAGCCTTGAAAACCATGCATTTATTCAACGATTCATTGAGTTTTCCAAAAATAGAATTTAACAACAAAGAAGAATTTTCTGATTTTACAATACTAATAAAACACATGGAATCGGAATACCTTGCTAAGGATAGTTTTTCAATCGGCATTACAAGAAGTGTTTTACATATTGTGATAACCAAATTGTTTCGTATCAAAGCCAAAGCTGGACATTTTGTGGAAAGAAAAAAGTATATGTCTCAATTTTTAAGCTTTCAAAAGTTAGTAGAACAAGATTGTTTTAAAAGTAAAAAAGTTCAGTATTATGCAAAGAAATTGGGAGTTTCTGCCAAAACACTCAATAACATTTCCAATGATGTCGTCAATATTTCTGCTAAAGCTTTTATTGATGAAAGAACCATTATGCAGATAAAAAGACTCTTAATCAGTACCAACCACTCCATAAAAGAAATCGCTTACATTGCGGGCTTTAGCGACCCAACCAATTTTTTCAAATATTTTAAAAAGTTTACAGGTAGCTCTCCAGAAGTGTTTCGACAAGCACATTAAGCATTTTCCCATTTTGACAGTCCATTGGGACATTCTTACCATTCTTGATTTTAATCCTCCTCATAATTTTGCAGCATTGTTTAACTAAATATTTTTTCAATGCACTTTTCAAAATTAAATTTTTTGTTTTTAGGACTTGTGTTCTCCTTGGTAACCTTTACTTCTTGTGATAAAGACGATGATGAAGTTATTGTTCCTATCACTTTGGGGTCAAGCGTAACGGTAACCAACACTTTTCAATCAGACGCATTTACAATGGGAGCCGAACAAGCTATAGAGGATTTGTTCCAAGTCCCTGCGGGTTCGTTAGCGGCAACAGCAAACGTTGGGGCTGCTGTAGAATTTCCTGCTTACTTGCTGAATTTGTATGATATTGATATTGATGAAAACAGTATCAAATTCGAAGTGGTAGCCCAATCTGACGACCCAACTTATATGGATTTGTTTAGAGTGTTAGAAGCTGGTACTGTTGACCGATATTATTTGACTTTTGATGCAGCACAGAGTGTAACAGAAGCTACGTCAAGCAACGCTGCAGTAAACCTTAGATTTGATTCCAATAAAGTTTTAGTGGTTGAAATTGGGGAAGGTTATGACTTCAAACCAGGTCAAAATTTCACAATCACTTTAAACTAATCGAAATGAAAATTAATTCAGTTTTTCTACTGGTAATGTCTTTGTGCATTGCCAGTTGTTCAGCCAATAAAAAAGCTAATTCGAATATGGATGAGAAAACCATAATGGAAGTCACCACTTTCAATATAAATTCAGCTGTAAATCCGACGGCTTTTGCCAAAAGGGATGCGCAAGTAGAAGTTGACTTTACAAGCAAGCAGTCAGGATTCATCAAACGCCAAAGTGGAGTTGATGACAAAGGAAATTATATAGTCGTTGTTTTTTGGAAAAGTGTAGCAGATGCTGATGCCTCCATGAACAAATTTATGGGTGATGCTTCTGTTGCTGATTATGCCAAAATGATTGATGCCCCGACTATGAAAATGTCGAGGTATGTTATGGACAGACCTTTTGATGCGGAGGATAGCCAATTTGTAGAAATCATGTCTTTTGATGTAAAAGAAGGTACAGATATGGCACAATTCAACGCTACCAATCAAAAAGTGGAAACGGATTTTACTGGAAAGCGGAAAGGGTTTTTACAACGATTGACTGGTGTCAATCAGGAAGGCAGACAAGTGGTCGCCGTTTATTGGGCAAACAAAGAGTTATCAGATGCTTCTTTACAACCGTTTATGGAAGCACCAATAGCAAAAGTATTTATGTCAAAAATGAACCAGTCTTCAATGGCAATGGGTCGTTACAAATTTTTAACCATGAAATTAACCAACAAAGAAAAAGTAGTCGCACTACTCAACAGTTTTAACACAGGAGACCAAACTCCAATTTCATACATTAATCCCAACAAATACATTCAGCATAATTTATCCGTTGGCGATGGATTGACAGGTTTTGGAGAAGTCATGCAACATGCTCCACCACAAGGATTCAAAGCAAAAGTTGTTCGGGCATTTCAAGATGGGGATTACGTATTTACCCATACCGAATATGATTTTTTTGGACCAAAAGCTGGCTTCGATGTTTTTCGTTTTGAAGACGGCTTAATTGTCGAACATTGGGATAATTTAATTGAGGTGCAAGAGTCAAATCCAAGTGGTCATACCCAGTTTGATGGAGCCACAGATATTACGGATAAAGAAAAAACGGCAGCCAATAAGCAAATTGTAAAAGACCTTCTCGAAAAGGTATTTATGAATGGAGAGATGGATAAAATAGCTACTTATATTAATCCAACAAAATACATTCAACACAATCCTAATGTTCCTGATGGATTAGATGGTCTTGGTAAAGCCATGAAAATGATGGCAAAACAAGGAATGTCGATGGAGTATGAAAAAATTCACAAAGTATTAGGAGAAGGGAACTTTGTCCTTACGATGAGTGAAGGCAAATTGGGAGGTAATCCTACTGCGTACTATGATTTGTTCCGTTTGGAATATGGACAAATCGTTGAGCATTGGGATGTGATTGCTCCTATTCCTCCTAAATCGGAATGGAAAAATGACAATGGGAAATTTTAAACAAGCAGGTGTGAATAATCTTATAGAATTAAGAATTGGCGATGCAATGAAAACTTTAGCAAATCACAATGAGTCAATAGATTTATTAGACCTTATGAACAAAAATTTTGTATGCAGCCTGAATGCCCTTTTTTGCCTACCCTACGTCACATCCTCGCCTTCGTAGCTAAGGCTACGAGGCTCCCTGCCGGCCGGCAGGCCAATGTCGTTAAGTTAGGTTTATTTTTATATATAACTAACTGAAAAAATTATGTTCGCGAGATATCTCTGAGATCGTGCGTTTAATTATTGTGGCCTCAGGCTACATTTTTCAACGAGTTATACATATAAAAAATGCAATCTTAATGACATTGGCCGGCAGGCGGGCGGGTGTTCCTTGGTTAGGCAAAAAATTGCTCTTCAGTTGCTATACAAAAAATCCATTCATAATGTCTATTACTATTGGATGGTTGGAAAGATTTATATTTACCATTATTCCAAATGCTTGAACCTAACTTTCACGACAATACCATTATTTATGTAGATAATGCGGATATGACTGAAAGTCGCTCATTTTTGAAAACGGTCAGTCAAAACCCTAAATATCAATTACAATATAAATATCAAGGTAAGGTAGTATTAATTAACAGTAACACTACTAACCACTTAAATTTTTAATATATAATTGATTAAGCATTTGCCAGTTTTGTATAGTTTTTCTAAAAATGCGTTCCAAATGCTCCAAAAACTGGTCGAAAGTGGCGATACCTGTTAATTCCCTTAAGCCTTGTCTAAACACAGATATTCTTGGATATGTAGTTCCATTGTTATACTCGATTTGTTTTGGAGGATCTTCTTTTTGACTCTCTTGCCCCTGAAAAACAATTAATCCATAAACTAGAGATAATATTGCAAATAGAATATCCGTTTTGTGTGTTCCCTCAAGATTTAATTGTTCTAAATTCAATCCTTTTGATTTCAAATACGAAAAACAAGTTTCTATTTTCCATCTCTGCTTATATATTGTTCCCGACAAATCAATATCCTCTTGGTTCGTAATTAAATATAAATAAGGCTCTTTCTTAGCTAGCTTTCCTTCATTTTTTACTATATATAATTGGGCAATCGCTTCTCCACTTAACACTAATTCTACATCTTCGTTAGTGCTCTCCATATATCGATGTAATACTTTAACCCCAAACTTTTTTCCGATTTTATACCTTCCCTTTAGCCAGGTCTCGAATTTTAAATTTCCTTTTAAACGAATAACATATTCAATCTCCCTTTTTGCTAAAGCTGTTAACCATTCCTCCCCTATAAATTCTCGATCCCCTACTATAACAAATTGAGGAACAGGTATTTGCATTGACTTCCACCATTCTAACAATTTATCTACTAAATTTATTCGCGTTTCGCTGTCGCTGTTTCCTTTATAACCTAAATCCTCTCCTAACAATGGTATGTAAATCTTTTCATCATAAAGTAATCCTATCGATAAGATATTCACTTTTCTGTCTCCTATTTCCCAATTCGTCCTATCAATCAATAGCTTCACTTTTGCCTCCCCTTTATAGAATAGTACTACCAATATGTTAAACACTTGCCGAATCGTCTTTTCAACATTTCCAGTTTGAAATGTCTTTAACAAGTAATTGTATTGACTAGCTCTGCTTAATCGACCACTCTCCTCTAATGGGATTTGGTCATTTACTAGACTGATATTTACCGTTTGTGCTCGTAAAATCCCAAAACTCAATACTAAAAGGCGCTTTAATTCGCTTTCTTTTAAAAAATATAGATACTTCCCAAATACTATAACTTCTATTATCTTTGCCATGGCGAAACTATTTTGTTTAAGTAATATTTTGTCCAATTATTATTAAACAAATGTTTCGCCATCTTTTATCGCCTAGATTTTTTTCTTCATATTACGATTTTTATTGGTTAGTAGTGTTATTAACAGTAAGAAAAGGTTTTATTAGCAATGAATGAAAAAAGCCAGCAGAGAATAACTAAGTTTTCGTGGTGCGACGGGAAAAGTCGCTTTATAATACTGTTAAACCATCGGAATAACAATACGATTACATAGCCTGTCCCGCAAGGCGGGAAGTTGTTCAAAGATGGATTCTACCATCAGTTTCCTACTTCGGGGGTGCGTCACTAGTAATGGTGGGGTGCTAAGCCCGAAGGACAACAAAGCTCTTCCCGATTTATTTGTTTTTCAGTGTGATGCCACCTCTCGGACGATGCGACATTCCTCATCCCTACCGACCCTGATTGGATTTTTACAAACATTATGCACCTGCGACTATCCCGGCGGAATATGGCTCGTCCGCCGCCACAGTTGTCGTTGTTTTCGAGCCTCCTCTCCCCTCCATCAGTGGCGTAACGAATAGTTGCCCTGGTATAGTAATGCTTATTCACAACAAAACTATTACAAAACCAGTCTGTTTCCAGCAATTGTTTTGGAGATAGGACAAATAATCATTACCTTTCCTGCTCAAAGATGCCTGGCGTGGGTTCGACATGGGAATGACAACTGAATTTAACTGAAAGCGGTTTGTGTTTCCTGCCTGATCCCGTAAATACCTTTAGGAAGAAAATCTCCGGATCGATAGTATGCCGCCTGCTGAGGGCATGGTTGTTCAACTGAAGTCCTGATAGGGATCGGGATCAGCTCAGCAGCTGTATATGTCACCTGTGACAGGATGGTTTTGTTCTTGATGTGTCTCATTAAGAAAAAGAAAGAAAGTTCGTTTTATCAATTAGCCGAACTATTAAATACTTTAAATCAAACGGTTTGCTTGAGGAGAAATGAATGTTAATAATGAGAAAAAATTAATAAAGATGAAAAAAGAGTTGATCAAAAATAACGGAAAGAATAAATGTAAACCTCAAATTAAAACTAATAAAGCACTCAATTTAATTTTGATATTTATAATAACAGGTTGCATGAATAATGAATCAATTGTAATGGATATAGAAGGGAATAGTTATAAAATAAAGAAATATGAAAATGTATGGTGGATGACAGAAAACGTAAGAACGACCAAAGATGAAAATGGAAGGGAAATCTCTTATTTTATCCCTAATAATGATGAATCGAACATGAAGAAATATGGATTATTGTATGATTATGAAACAGCGTGTAAAGTTTGCCCAAAGGGATGGGAGTTACCAAATAATACTGATTGGGATAACTTAATCAATGGAGAGAAGAACAATATGAAATCAAATAAATTTAAAGATGTTGAATATTGGGGAGAGGAAATAGGTATAGAGCAGAATGGTTTTTCAATTCGCCCAGCAGGTTATGGAAACAATGGAGATCATCCAAACACGTTTAAAGAAAAGAGTATTGTTTGGTCAAGAAGTAGTTCGGAAGAATTTGGATGGACAGTAGTATTTGAAAAGGGTAAAAACAAAATACGAAAGGTTGAACAACATAAGGTTTATGGTTTTTCGGTAAGGTGTATTAAAAAATAAAAAAACTTACTTATTTAGCAGCAGAATTATTTCAATTTTACCATTTCATAATTTGTACTTCTTCCGCCAGCACTTTCTTTTCTCAGTATTCCTTTCGATATTAAATCTTGAATATCTCTTAAGGCTGTATCTGCTGAACATTTAGTTATTTTCCCCCATTTCTTTGATGTCAATTTTCCAAAAAAGTCATCCATTAATTTATTCAACATTAGTTCTCTGCCTTTCATTAAAGGATTCCATTGCATATTTATTCCAAAACTTTGCTTTTTCTATTACTTTGGATAACACATCTGATGATGAGTTTAATGATTTCATTAAACAGTCTATAAACCAATCTAACCACATTGTTATATCTAAGGTACCTTTTTGTGTTTTTTCTAGGATTTCATAATATCCTTTTCTTTCTTTCAATATTTGAGATGACATACTATAATACCGTTGGATTACTCCATCCGATCTTGATAGTAATAAATCTGTTAATGCTCTTGCAATTCTTCCATTACCATCTTCAAATGGATGTATTGTCAAAAACCATAAATGTGCTATTCCTGCTTTTATCACTGGATCATGATGATTCTCATTATTAAACCAATTTATAAATTTATTGATTTCTAATTTTACCAAACCTGATGATGGAGCTTGAAAATGTATTTTTTCTTTTCCTAATGCTCCTGATACAACACTAAGGAGTGTATATGTCACCCACGAAGCACTCAAACCAAAGCGTACCCTTTCACAGGTGACATATACATTTCAGTTGAACACCCATGCCCTCAGCAGGCGATTTTACTAACGATCCAGAGATTTTTCCCCTAAAGGTATTTTCCTTTTGCGGGACCAGGCAGGAAAAGCAAACCACTTTCAGTTAACTTCAGTTGTCCTTCCCATGTCGAACCTGCGCCCAGCACGTTTGAGCAGGAAAGGTAATGATTTTTTGTCGTATCTCCAAAATAGTTGCCGGAAGCAAGCCGGGTTAGTAATAGTATTGTTAAATTCCATACAACAGGAAACAAGGTTAGTCTTTTCCGCCGATCCAACCTGCCGACCCCGACATTCGCCGGGGCAAGCTCTCTGGTGGGCACATCAGGTTAAATCCACCTTTGAATAACTTCCCGCCTTGCGGGACAGGCTATGTAATCGTATTGTTATTCAATGGTTTAACAGTATTATAAAGCGACTTCTCACGTCGCACCACGAAAACTTATTTATTAGCTGGCGTGTTTTTTTTTATTTCCAGATTAATTGCAAATTCGGATACTGATTGAATTTATCATCGGATGTGACAATTGGAATATTCTCTATCATTGACTGACATATTATCAGCCTATCAAATGGGTCTCTATGGTATAAATCTAAATTGCTTAGATGAAAAAGATGTGAAGTGCTTATTGGTAAAATTATGTAATTATTAATTCTTATTTGCTCTTCAATTACTTTTTTGAATGGTTCATTGAAAGTTAGTTTTCCAATATTTACTTTTATTGACATTTCCCATAAACTGGCGATGCTTAAATATTTTTCTTGTTTGGAATCAATTATGTCTTTTGCTTTTTGGCTTAACTGATTATCCCCAATTGCATACCAAATAAATGCATGAGTGTCTAATATATATTTCATTTTATCTATAATCTTTGAAGTCATCTAAAGGATGGTCAAAATCATCACTCATTACTATTAGTCCTTTAGCACTTCCAAAATTAGACTTTTTGTTTTCTTGAGACTCTTGATTAAATTTCTCATGGTATTTTGTCATTAAAAAATCAATATAATCAAGGACTTGAGCTTGTATTTCCTTAGGCAATTTTGAGTATTTATCAAATAATAAATCATTCATAATCAAGTACTTAGTTAAACAATCTGATTTAAATTACCACTATTTAACGATTTTATCAAATATTTAGTTCGAGCTTTCAATCTAACCAAACTAATCAATTGATAATCAGACTTTTATATATAAATTTTATTTTTCGTTGCATGCCAGCTAACGATTGGCTAGCTGCAGTAGCCAGCGGCGCGTTGGCTTTTGAGCGTCGGCTGAACTGCTGGCTATTGAAAGCTAGCCGCTGTTGAACTAAGTTGCTACGCGACAATTCCCCCTCAATTTAGCAAATAAACTGAATATCCACTAATGTAGAGGTTTTTTAACCTTTAAAATCTCTACATCATGAAAAAAAGTAACCATTCTTCATCCATCAAAAGCCCCATGATCCAGCGGGCCAAACTTCATGTGGATGGCTTCGCTGCTCTATTCGCTAAGCTCGAACAAAAAATCATCCTCGGCAGTTTGTCTAAATCTACTCTTCTGAATTACGGCCGATGCATCGCCAAAATCAGCCTTCACTTCAAATGCATTCCCACTCTGCTGGACGAAGAGCAGATCAACGGATACCTCCAACACCTGCTTACCAATCCACAACAACCTTCCAAGTCCTACTTCAAACACACTGTTTACGGCCTAAGGTTTTTGTTTCGCACTTTCAACATGGAAGACCGAATCGTCAAATTGCCTACGCTAAAACGATCCAACAAACTTCCCGTCGTCCTCAACCAATCTGAATGCAGAAAACTTTTCAAAGCAGGCAGAATCCTCAAACACCGAGTCCTACTCAGTTTAATTTATTCTGCCGGTTTGCGCAACAAAGAAGTCCGCAACCTCAAACTCGCAGACATTGACTTTGAACGCAAAACAATCCACATCCGACAAACCAAATACAACAAGGATCGATACCTACCCCTTTCTGATAAAATCAGCATTGGGCTGAAGAAATACATCCTGGCATACAACCCCAAAGTCTACCTGTTCAATGGTAAATCCATCGGCAGTCCACTTTCTGCAAGAGGAGTCCAGTGGACTTTGCGACAAACACTCAAAAGAACCGACATCAACAAAGAGGTCACCGTTCATACCCTCCGACATTCCTATGCAACTCATTTGTTAGAATTTGGTGTTGATGTCAATTCCGTGTCCAAATTGTTAGGACATGAGCTGCTTGCTACCACCCTGATCTATTTACATGTTGCCCAGATCAAACCCATGCCAAGATTCAGCCCTTTCGACAAACTGTATCAATAGCATCGTTCTGAAAAACATTATCGGAGATATCATCAATAGCCAATGGGATTACATTCGGTCTACTTTTAACTCGTTTAAAATTAGAATCCTCAACGCTATTCGCCGTTGCAGAACACCTGCAATGGGTGGGTCGTTGTACCGGTGTAATTCCTGCGGCCATTTTCATAAACGATATCATTCCTGCCGCAACCGCAATTGTCCTGTTTGCCAAAACACGCAAAAGGAGGAATGGGTACAAAAACAACAAGAACAAGTATTACCGTGTACATACTACCATGTCGTTTTCACCGTACCTCATCAACTCAACGAGTTGTTCCTGGCTTACCCCAGGCAGTTGTACAAACTCTTATTCGATGCCTCCTGGCAATGCCTCAACCAGTTTGGGTGGAACCCCAAATTCCTGGGGGCGCAAATTGGGGCTACTTCCGTTTTGCATACTTGGGGCAGCAACCTAAGTTACCACCCCCACATCCATTGCATCGTTCCGGGGGGCGGCATTACCTTAAAAAACAAGTGGAAGATCGCCAATGGCAATGGAAAGTTTCTCTTTCCCGTCCAGGCAATGAGTCCTGTCTTTCGGGGCATTTTCATGAAAAAATTTAAAGATTTTTGTCAGCGCAATGGTTTAGATGACATTGATGATCTGACCAATGAACTTTATAAAATTTCATGGATCGTATATGCCAAGCCTCCTTTTGGCGGCACGGAAGGCGTCATTAGATACCTGGCCCGATACACGCACAAAATCGCTATCACCAACCACCGGATCATCGACTTTTCAAACAATACTGTTACATTTTCTTACACCGATTACAGACATCGAAATCAAAAAAAGAAGACCACTTTATCGGCTCAAGAATTTGTACGTAGGTTTGCGATGCACATCCTTCCCAAAGGGTTTTGTAGAATCAGACACTACGGCATATTGAGCAGCACTTATAAAAACAAACTCTTCCCCAACATCCCCAAACAACAAACCAAAACCGACTGGGTAAGTTTTTGGAAGGCCAAAGGACTCGACGTCCTAAAATGCCCTCATTGTCAATCGGGCCGACTTGTTTTCTTTGGCGAGTTAGTTCCCATCAGAGGGCCGCCACCAACTATCCAAAAACCTCCCCAAAACCAACCTTCCGTTTCTTTGACCTAGTCAAGGGGTGGGAGGGGTATGTCATCAACGGAATTATTGCCGACATAACAATACAATTTCAAAATGCATTTGTACAATTATCATACTCTTTTAGACTTGTAGTACTCTTCAATGCAGCACTAAATGTAAAATCAGCACGATACCATTTGTGCTCCTCGCTTTTCTCCTACAAAATTATATTTGCTTTCTCCTAGCCTTTGGTCGACTTCGTTCAACAGAGTTTTCATGCTGGGTTCCCGTTATTCACGGGACAGGCTGTGCCGACCGGTCGGGTAGGTCGGGAGGGTTGCCCCTCCTTTCCCCCCTCAGAACAGACCGAACTAGTTTCCCAGTAATCTGCTCAAGCACTCATAACGGTTATGATCACCGCACCGAGCATTGTAAGCTACTCGATTTTACGATGATAGATGTCAAAATGACTACCATCAGCCCGGTTTAAAAGTATCAACCTTACATTTGCCCCGGTTAAACTAATGATTCTGTTGGCACAGCCAATCAGTTATTCATGGGTTGAAATAACTCCTGGCCTCCACTGCTCTGACCCAGATAAAGTCATTCGTACACCGTTCTCGTAATTGAGCACCTGCCGGAAGTCGGCTCGGCTTTCGCCGGGAGTAATGTTGATTGATTTCGTTTTACCCCGATGATCAATCTCAACTTCTATCCCTGTCATTACAACAAGGCATCTATCTGGCTATGCCGCTAGACAGGTTCGCTTTTTCCAGCATCCTTTACCTGCACCGCCATCGTAGGGAATTACTTCCTTCCTACTCCTTAAAAGGAGAACGATACAGGCTTACCGTGTTTCGCTTTTAATACTGAGTGGGTTAGCGTCCACCTCTACCCCGGAGGAATTTTCCTTTCTGACTCCTAAGGGTCAGAAACAGGGACTACGCATGGTGAGTTCGTGAACTCCATGACCCTACCTCTCGTCTTTTTGACTACGGCGTATATAGTCTTTTCCGCCGTTCTTAAGTAACGAGGCTTACAGTGATTCACATATATTACGCATACCATTCATTCCGCTTCCTCCTACCGCAAAAGACTAGCAGTTTTCGCTTTGATCTCTCGGTCGCCACTTATCCCGATCGGAATCGGGAGGAGCTTTGTTGTCCTTCGGGCTTAGCACCCCACCATTACTAGTGACGCACCCCGAAGTAGGAAACTGATGGTAGCACATCAGGTTAAATCCACCATTGAATAACTCATGTAAAATTGTTGTTCTTCCGATGGTTTAACAGTATTATAAAGCGACTTCTCACGTCGCACCACGAAAACTTATTTATTTGGGCGTAGTTTTGTTTTTTATTGTTCTTTTTCTACCTTTGTGTTTTACACGCCGTGTTTAAAATTTGTCAACATGTTTGAAAAACTATACAAAGCAGTACAAGATAATACAATTACGGTTCAAGACCTTTCTGAGAAATACAAAGTTAGTAATCGAACTGTAAGGAGATGGTTAAATAATGAATCAAAACCTAAGGTAGAGATTCAATATGAGCTGAACAATCTTGTTGAGAAGAATGAACTCTATCAGTTGAAGAAATCCTTTTCGGAGGAGGAATCAATCTTAAAATCCCAAATTGATAATCTATTGATAGGATTAAGAGAAAGTTTTCATAGGTGGGGGAAATATTCATCAAGAAATGAAGCATTAGAAGAGCTTAGTAAACTGATACTTGCCCAAATATCATTAATCAAAAATGGTAAAAAGGGTTTTCACGAATTTAGTAATTGTGGCAAAGATTCAAAGACCAACACTATTTTCATTCAAGAAATTAACGACGCAATTTCTTTGCTTTTAAAAGATATAAAGGATAATCAAATACTGAATGGGGCAATAAAAATTTCAATTGTTCCTGAACAATCTTCTCTTATAAAAGAAATATGTCAAGAATTCAAAAAAGTAAATTGGAGTTTGATTGAATCCATTTCAAGATTAGATTTATTCAATGAAATATTCGGACGATTTTTAGCTAATTCATTTGTGGATGAAAAGGAAATGGGGCAATATCTAACTCCAATTGAGATGACAAGATTTATGGTTAGCCTATGCATATCAACATTATCGAACAAAGAATATACAACTTTAATTCACCCTGAAAAGTGTGTTAATTTCGGTTACATTTTAGACCCCTCATGTGGTGCAGGGTCATTTCTTGTTGAGATTATTCATCAGTTACTTCCTGATGTCATGGAAAAGTATGGAGAGCAAAAGGCAAATCAATGGATACAAAACATGGGTAATCATGTTTTATTTGGCATTGATAAAAGCAATAGGATGGCAAGATTGACTCTGTTTAGTTTCAGTACATTAGGGATTCCTACAACTAATATTTATTCTATTAATTCTTTAGACCTGTCCAAAAATAAAGAGCTACTTCGCCAGCAACTTGAGGGAAAAGTGAACCTTATTCTTACAAATCCACCATTTGGGGCAGAATTTAGTGGAAATACTTTGATTCAATATCAACTATTTACTTCTTGGGCTAATAGAAAACCTAAAAAAATTGATTCTGAATTATTGTTTATAGAAAGATATGTTGAGTGGCTTAAAGATGGAGGGTATTGTATAACTGTAGTTCCAGATAGTGTTTTAACTAATAGGGGTTTATTTCATGACCTAAGAAAAGGAATTCATCCATTCATTGAATTACAATCAATTATTTCTTTCCCTTCTGAAACTTTTAGTGCTGCTGGCACCTCAACAAAGACTTCTGTAATGAGCTTTGTCAAAAGTAATCAACAAATTGGAGGTACATATTTCGGGATTTGTAAAAATATTGGTTACAAGGTAATAACTAAGGGGAGCAACAAAGTGAAAATATCAACAGGTGAATCTGATTTGGAATCAATTCTTATAGAAATGATAAGAGAAGATACACAATTGAAATTTGGTCGAAGGATAGATTTTGATGACAGCTATCATAGGTGGGATGCTAATTATCATGCTTCTTTGAATGAATCAGAATATTCTATAATTAATAATCCTTCTGAAAACTGTATTTTATTATCAGACGTAGCGGATTTAGTAAATGATAGAATTGACCCAAGAAGAATATATAGCACTGAATTCAACTATATCGAAATATCAGATATATTACCTTCGGGATTGGTAAAATCAAAAACTATTAAATCTATCGAAGCACCGAGTAGGGCAAGAAAACGTGTTCAGTTAGGTGATGTCTTAGCTTCAACTGTAAGACCTGAACAAAGAAAAATTGGATATATAATTGACAGAAAAGACCAAAATTCAATCTGTACAACTGGTTTAGCAGTCCTTAGACCAAAAAATATATCTTCAAGCCTTTTGGTTAGTTTATTAAAATCAGATTTTGTGACAAAACAATTATTGAGAAATAACATAGGAATAGCTTATCCAGCTATTGATGAAAATTGCTTTTTGGATGTAATTCTTCCAATTACAAAGTATGATATAAGTGAGCTTAATGAAAAGTCTAATACTCTGGAAGAACTTCAAATTAAACTTATTGAAAACCAATCCAATTACTTAAATCAAATCCAGTCTAAAGTAGTCGGGTGGTTATCTTCTCACAACCTTTCTTAGCCCCAAACTTCATCAATTGTTGAAAACCAAGTCTTATCGTCAATCTTGCAAATTGGATTTTGATTTACATGTTCTGGATATTTTGCAGCATAAGGTAAGCCATTTGGGCTGTCAGCTATTGAAATAGACTTAGCAAAGGCAAAATCTTTTATATTTCCTGTTCTCAAAAAAAGGTTTACCGCAAAAATATCCTGAGTCTCAAATTTGCAACTACTTGTTGGATAATAAGTTTTTCTCTGCTCAGGAGTCCATAAGTTTTCTGGTCCTTTAGGTTTAGACGTTGTGCTGTGAATCAGCCTTGCATAGTCTGTATTTGTTCCCCAAAGTGATTTTGCCTCTATCTTTTTTGTTATCCCATTCTTCTCAAATTCAAAGTCATAGTTATAATATGTTCCAAGATGCCTTGCAGTATCTTCGGGCATTCTTCTGACAATATATCCTCTGGTTTCTGCATGTTTTGCTAAATAATATTCAGCCAATGAACTTAACACTTTGGCAGATGCCCCATATTGGTCAATTTCAAGATAATCATTTGTTGTCAACTCATCAACAGCGATTTCTAATTGTTTCTTCGTACTCCCAACATATATTTCGCCTTCAGCAGTTTTATTAACTATATCTGTAGTAACAATTCTTCCTTTGCATATTTCCCTCCACACACCGTTGTCTTCAACGTAGCTTCTCGGGACAAACTTTCCTGTCATTCCTCTTTGCATAACATGACTCCAATCATCTTCTATGCTAATTTTAAATTTTGCTTTCCAATGAGATTGTCCAGCCTCCTTATAAAGGATTTTATCAATTTCGAGGATAGGAATTACGATTGGAGAAAGAACCGCTTCAAGAGCTTCTGGTTCAACTTCTCCATATCTTTTCTTTATCCTCTCGTAAAATTCTTCAATATTATCCATTGCTGTAAAATTCTTGTGTGTTGGATTCTTAGTTCATTATCTATTTCAAATTGGCGAAGATAATCAATTCGATTTGACTACTTTGGTTTGATTGCAATGTTTTGTTTTTTTTCCTTTTAATTACGCCCAACACTAAGGAGTGTATATGTCACCCACGAAGCACTCAAACGCAAAACCACCCTGTCACAGGTGACATATACAACTGCTGTGCTGATCCCGATCCCTATCGGGGCTTCAGTTGAACACTCATGCCCTCAGCAGGCGATTTTACTAACGATCCGAAGATTTTCTCCCTAAAGGTATTTTCCTTTTACGGGGCCAGGCAGGAAAAGCAAACCACTTTCAGTTAAATCCAGTTGTCATTCCCATGTCGAACCCACGCCGGGCACGTTTGAGCAGGAAAGGTAACGATTTTTTGTCATATCTCCAAAATAGTTGTTAGAAACAGGCTGGGTTTGTAATAGTGTTGTTAAACCTCATACAATAGGGAACAAGGTCAGTCTTTTCCGCCGTTCCTAAGTAACGAGGCTTACGGTGATTCACATATATTACGCATACCATTCATTCCGCTTCCTCCTACCGCAAAAGACTAGCAGCTTTCGCTTTGACCTCACGGTCGCCGCTTATCCCGATCGGAATCGGGAGGAGCTTTGTTGTCCTTCGGGCTTAGCACCCCACCATTGCTAGTGACGCACCCCGAAGTAGGAAACTGATGGTAGCACATCAGGTTAAATCCACCTTTGAATAACTCATGTAAGCGTGTTGTTATTCCGATGGTTTAACAGTATTTAAAAGCGACTTTTCACGTCGCACCAGGTACACTTTGTTGAACTAAGTCGCTACGCGACAATTCCCCCTCAATTTAGCAAATAAACTGAATATCCACTAATGTAGAGGTTTTTTAACCTTTAAAATCTCTACATCATGAAAAAAAGTAACCATTCTTCATCCATCAAAAGCCCCATGATCCAGCGGGCCAAACTTCATGTGGATGGCTTCGCTGCTCTATTCGCTAAGCTCGAACAAAAAATCATCCTCGGCAGTTTGTCTAAATCTACTCTTCTGAATTACGGCCGATGCATCGCCAAAATCAGCCTTCACTTCAAATGCATTCCCACTCTGCTGGACGAAGAGCAGATCAACGGATACCTCCAACACCTGCTTACCAATCCACAACAACCTTCCAAGTCCTACTTCAAACACACTGTTTACGGCCTAAGGTTTTTGTTTCGCACTTTCAACATGGAAGACCGAATCGTCAAATTGCCTACGCTAAAACGATCCAACAAACTTCCCGTCGTCCTCAACCAATCTGAATGCAGAAAACTTTTCAAAGCAGGCAGAATCCTCAAACACCGAGTCCTACTCAGTTTAATTTATTCTGCCGGTTTGCGCAACAAAGAAGTACGCAATCTCAAACTCGCAGACATCGACTTTGAACGCAAAACAATCCACATCCGCCAAACCAAGTACAACAAAGATCGGTACATCCCTCTTTCAGACAAAATCGCCATCGGGCTGAAGAAATACATCCTGGCCTACAACCCCAAAGTCTACCTGTTCAATGGTAAATCCATCGGTAGTCCACTTTCTGCAAGAGGAGTCCAGTGGACTTTGCGGCAGACACTCAAAAGAACCAACATCAACAAAGAGGTCACCGTTCATACCCTCCGACATTCCTATGCAACTCATTTGTTAGAATTTGGTGTTGATGTCCACACCGTGTCCAAATTGTTAGGACATGAGCTGCTTGCTACCACCCTGATCTATTTACATGTTGCCCAGATCAAACCCATGCCAAGATTCAGCCCTTTCGACAAACTGTATCAATAGCATCGTTCTGAAAAACATTATCGGAGATATCATCAATAGCCAATGGGATTACATTAGGTCTACTTTTAACTCGTTTAAAATTAGAATCCTCAACGCTATTCGCCGTTGCAGAACACCAGCAATGGGTGGATCGTTGTACCGATGTAATTCCTGCGGCCATTTTCATAAACGATATCATTCCTGCCGCAACCGCAATTGTCCTGTTTGCCAAAACACGCAGAAGGAAGAATGGGTACAAAAACAACAAGAACAAGTATTGCCGTGTACATACTACCATGTCGTTTTCACCGTACCTCATCAACTCAACGAGTTGTTCCTGGCTTACCCCAGGCAGTTGTACAAACTCTTATTCGATGCCTCCTGGCAATGCCTCAATCAGTTTGGGTGGAACCCCAAATTCCTGGGGGCGCAAATTGGGGCTACTTCCGTTTTGCATACTTGGGGCAGCAAGCTAAGTTACCACCCACACATCCATTGCATCGTTCCGGGGGGCGGTATTACCCTGAAAAACAAGTGGAAGATCGCCAAGGGCAATGGAAAGTTTCTCTTTCCCGTCAAGGCAATGAGTCCGGTCTTTCGGGGCATTTTCATGAAAAAGTTTAAAATTTTTTGTCAGCAAAATGGCCTGGATAGTACAGATGAACTAATCAATCAACTTTATGGCATTTCATGGAACGTCTATTCCAAGCCTCCTTTTGGAGGCACGGAAGGCGTCATTAGATACCTGGCCCGATACACGCACAAAATCGCCATCACCAACCACCGGATCATCGACTTTTCAAACAATACTGTTACATTTTCTTACACCGACTACAGACATCGAAATCAAAAAAAGAAGACCACTTTATCGGCTCAAGAATTTGTACGCAGGTTTGCCATGCACATCCTTCCCAAAGGGTTTTGTAGAATCAGACATTACGGCATATTGAGCAGCACTTATAAAAACAAACTTTTCCCCAACATCCCCAAACAACAAACCAAAACCGACTGGGTAAGTTTTTGGAAAAACAAAGGACTCGATGTCTTAAAATGCCCTCAGTGTCAATCGGGCCGGCTTGTTTTCTTTGGCGAATTAGTTCCCATCAGAGGGCCGCCACCAACTATCCAAAAACCTCCCCAAAACCAATCTTCCGTTTCTTTGACCTAGTCAAGGGCTGGGAGGGGTATGTCATCAACGGAATTATTGCCGACATAACAATACAATTTCAAAATGCATTTGTACAATTATCATACTCTTTTAGACTTGTAGTACTCTTCAATGCAGCACTAAATGTAAAATCAGCACGATACCATTTGTGCTCCTCGCTTTTCTCCTACAAAATTATATTTGCTTTCTCCTAGCCTTTGGTCGACTTCGTTCAACAGAGTTTTCATGCTGGGTCGTGCCGACCGCACGAAAACTTATTTATTAGCGGCATACCTTTAGGCTTGCATTAGTTTTCATTTTTTAAATTATAGAGTTTTTGAACTTCTTCTTTATTTAGAGCAGTACTATATATCCGTAAATCATCTATGAATCCATCAAAATATGTTTCTTTGGCAAAATCCCAAAACCCTTTCCCTATCCACATTCGCTCATGTTTTTGGGCATCTTTAAAAAACTGAGATGCGTCCGCATTATTAAAATTATACCTTCTATAATTAATCTCTTCTCCATTAAGGTATCCTGTATTGAAATTTTCACCAACTACAGCCACAAAATGATACCATTCTCCTTCTTTTATCAATCCTTGTTTATCTTCAGGATGGCGTTCTGAATGGGAATCATAACAAATTGAAGGAAGTTCACAAGAATTATTGAATATAGTAAAGAAAACACCTTGAGATTCCTTAAAAATGCCACCGTGTGCAATTTCAATAATAAGTCCTTCATTTGAAGCATCCTTCATATTTTCGCAGCCATTCTTATTTCCATAATAAAACACAGGATGTATATTGCTTTCAATAGGTATATTTCGGGCCTTGAACCAAATAGAAATACTGCCTTTATCAAGGCTTTGAAGATGAGAAGGTATTTGTCCATCTTCCAATATTTCTAGATAATCTCCCTCACCATCAAGCTCTATACATCCCTTTCCTATAATTCCAATCCTTCTTTTCGGATTACCTTTTATCTTACCATGAGATTTAAAAATGGAATAATCAGTAACAATGCTTATATCTTCCTCATCAAAAGTCCAATGTCCTACAAGTGATTTTTCCATTGTGTTTTTTGATTTCACTGAATTTTTAAAACTCGGCGAACAAGTAAACAATAACATGCTCACAATTGAGATGATTATTATTCTTAAATAATTTATTAGATTCATAATATTAAGTTTTAGTATCTTTTTCAGTTTTTATGTAATTTTTTTGGTTACAACTAACGTAATTATATTTTGCTGATTTACTGATAATTATAAATAAATAAAATTTTATTACGTTAGGTTAATAAGTTTCAAATTTTTTCAATTTCATCGTGGATTGCCGCTAACTTGTTTATATGTATACCAGGTACACATATATCCCAAATCTCCCTTGTCCCCTTTTTCAATATCCTCTCCTCACCCTTCCCACATGAACAACCTCATCTCAAATATATCAACACTTTCCCAGTTAGCAAAACGACAACCTATTTATTTATACATCGTTGATATTCAGCAACTTATATAGATTCAATCGATCGCAGTAGCCATTTGTAATCGTTTACAAACACTTACAAACGAAACTACACATTTATTTACCGACTATCAGGCCCTTTCCCTCTTTTCTTTGCAGTGTTATCAATTCGGAATGTTAAGTAAGCATCAATAACCATTGAACTACAAACCGATACTTCCGGACCATTTTCATAAAACTTAAAATCGTTAAAAATGAATTCACTGAGAAACAGCGTTAAACTGATCGGCAACCTCGGCGCCGACCCCGAAGTCAGAAAACTCGACAGCGGCCGCACCGTAGCCAACTGCTCCCTCGCCACCAACGAAACCTACAAAAACGCCAAAGGCGAAAAGGTCATCACCACCCAATGGCACCGCATAGTAGCCTGGGGAAAAACGGCCGAGTACCTCGAAAAATACGCCCGAAAAGGCAACGAGATCGCCATAGAAGGTAAGCTCACCCACCGAAGTTATGAAGACAAAGAAGGCACCACCAAATACATCACCGAAGTAGTCGTCAACGAAGTAATTCTCTTCTCCCGACAAGAAGCTGCCTGACCGAAAACCACCGGCACACACCCCTGCCGCACGTTGTTCATCAACATAAATAACAAATTGCACACGAACCTGTGCTCACTACAACCCCACGATCACCTACGACCTTACCCTTCCTGTTCCTTTGCATGATTGTATTGTTCCGGCCGGCAATTACGGGCTCCCGTAGTTGTCGGTACTTTTTTCTACCAGCGCTGCTTTGGAATATAAGCTATTGGTATTATGGCGGGCCAGGAAATCCTGCCTCGAACTCATTTCGGGATCAGCAAATTTCAACTGCCGTAGGCAGTCAGCATATCAACCATCAGCACATCAGCACATCAATCATCAGCACATCAGCACATCAATCATCAGCACATCAGCACATCAACCATCAGCACATCAGCACATCAACCATCAGCACATCAGCACATCAATCATCAGCACATCAGCACATCAATCATCAGCACATCAGCACATCAATCATCAGCACATCAGCACATCAATCATCAGCACATCAGCACATCAATCATCAGCACATCAGCACATCAACCATCAGCACATCAACCATCAGCACAACCTGCCCCAAACTCGTTTCGGGATCACCTCCCATGCTTCCACCGCCGATGCGACCACAACCAATCCGCCGGCCTCCGCAAAATAATCGACTCCAGCCGCTTCATATACTTTTCCGTAATAGCTCCCTCCGCGCACGACTTCGGATCTTCCTCCAGCACCTCCAGCCTAATTTCATAATGGCCTCGCCGCACCCGCTGTTGCGAAAAATAGACCACCGGATATCCCGTTCTACGGGCATGGGTGTCGGCACCATGCAGACAAGCCGTATCCTGATGAAGAAAATGGACCCAATGCGCACGGCTGACATTCGACGGACTCTGGTCCATAATAAAAACATAGGCCGTCAGCCGGTCTTTAAAATCTTCGAATGCCTGGCGGGTATCCTGGGTGGTGGCCGTACTCACATTCTCAAAAATCCGGGCCCCCTGGATATAGTCGTTGATGTACCGGTTTTTGATGGGAGCCACGATCCCCAGGGTGTGGTGTTTGATCTGTAAACTAATGGCCTGGGGCCCCCACTCCCAGTTGCCGTAATGCGCGGCCAGAATGAAAACGCTCTTCCCCTGATCGTAAATATCGTCCAACACCTCGGGGTTCAAAAACCGGTAACGGCGGATGCAGGCCTCATCGCTCATGCTCAACCCTTTGACCCCTTCCAGCAAAATATCGCAAAGGTTGCCATAGGCGTCCCAAAGCAATTGTTGGATTTCCCCGCCTGACTTTTCCGGAAAGGAGCGTTCCAAGTTACCCTTCATCACCCCATACCGATACCGGACGAGGTAGTAAAACAAATACTGCAACCCATCCGACAACCGGTACATCCACCAAAACGGAAGCAACCAAAAAATAAAAACGAAAAAACGAAAAATACCATAGGTCAGTAACTGCATAATCCGCGAAGTTTGTATTTTGCCCTTACCCCAATACCGATCTGGATCTTTGATAAAGTGATTTTGGTAGTTCTACAAAAAATGTTGATTATTTGGGATGAACCGCAAGCCAATCAACACATTGAGTAAAACTACCGTGATTTTTAGTAACACCACATCCACATGCAACCTTTCTTTTCGCATTTTGACACGGCAAGATATGTGATTTTCTGCCACCTGATCGCCTTCCCACGCAATGAATTGGGTTTTCTTTTCCACAAACAAACAACGATGGCCCTACTACTGGTGCTTTTTTGTTTTGGCTGTAGCCAAAATGCCTCTACCAACCAACCCGGCCACCAGCCCCTCACCCACTACGTCAATCCCTTCATCGGCACCGGCGGACACGGCCACACCTTCCCCGGCGCCACCATGCCCTTCGGAATGGTTCAGCTAAGCCCCGACACCCGCCTCACCGGATGGGACGGCTGCAGCGGCTACCACTATTCCGACAGCATCGTATACGGTTTCAGCCATACCCACCTGAGCGGCACCGGCGTATCCGACTATGGAGATGTGTTGTTGATGCCGGTATTGACAGACGACCTCCACTACAACAACGGCGCCGACACCCCACCGGGATACCGATCCCCTTTTTCAAAAGAAAAGGAATCCGCCCAACCTGGTTATTACCAAACCCACCTCGACCGGTACGACATCGGCGTGGAACTCACCGTGACACCCCGGGCCGGCATTCACCGATACCATTTTCCCAGCGAGGAGGGTGTCGTATTGGTCGACCTGCGCCACCGCGACAAAACGATCAGCTCTGAGCTAAAACAAATAAACGAACTGGAAGTAGCTGGTCACCGCATATCAACCGAATGGGCTAAAGAACAACATATTTACTTTGTCATTCAATTTTCCCGCCCCATCGATAAAATCACCGGCCAAAATCAGGAAACCGCCCCGGTACAGGCCCTCCACTTCAAATTACCCGACGAAAACACCTTGTTGGCAAAGGTGGGCATTTCGGCCGTCAGCATCGAAGGCGCCCGCAAAAACCTTACCACCGAAATGCCCCATTTCGACTTTGAGGCTTATCGCCAAAACGCCCGGGAAGCCTGGGAACAACAGCTCCAAAAAATAGAAGTAAAGGGCGGCACCGCCAACCAAAAAACGATTTTCTACACCGCCCTCTACCACACCATGATCGCCCCCAACCTCTACCAGGATGTGGATGGCCAATACAGAGGAATGGACCTCAACGTCCATCCCAACACTTCCCAACAACATACCCACTACACCGTCTTCTCCCTCTGGGATACTTACCGGGGCGCCCACCCCCTGTACACCCTCATCGAGCGAGAACGAACCAATGATTTCATCCGCACCTTTCTCGACAATTACGACAAGGGCGGCATCCTCCCCATCTGGGAACTGAGCGCCAACTACACCGGCTGCATGATCGGGTACCACGCCATCCCCGTCATCGCCGACGCCTACCAAAAAGGCATTAGAGACTACGATGCCCAAAAAGCCCTCCAGGCCATGCAGCATAGTGCCATGCAGGACCACCTCGGGCTGGAAGCCTACAAACAAAAAGGCTACATTCCGGCGGAAATGGAATCGGAATCGGTATCCAAAACCCTCGAATACGCCTACGACGACTGGTGCATCGCCCAAATGGCCAGGTCGATGGGAGCCCAGGACGTGTACCAGCAATACATCCGACGCGCACAGTACTACAAAAACGTCTTCGACCCCGCCACCGGATTTATGCGACCCAAAAACAACGAAACCTGGATCGAACCATTTGACCCCGCCGAAGTCAACTTCCACTTCACGGAAGCAAATTGTTGGCAGTACAGCTTCTACGTACCCCAGGATGTGGAAGGCCTGATCCGGTTGCTCGGCGGCAAAAAGGCTTTGGAGCAAAAACTGGACAGCTTATTTAGCGCCAGCCCTCAAACCACCGGCCGCAACCAGGCCGACATCACCGGCCTGATCGGACAATATGCACACGGCAACGAACCCAGCCACCACATGGCCTACCTCTACAACTACGTCGGCACCCCCTGGAAAACCCAGCAACGGGTCCGGCAAATCATGAACAACCTGTACCACAACCAACCCGACGGCCTCTCCGGCAATGAAGACTGCGGACAGATGTCGGCCTGGTATGTGCTGAGTGCGCTGGGCTTTTACCCCGTCACTCCTGCCAGCAACATCTACGCCATCGGATCACCGGTATTTGAGGAGGCAACCATCCACCAGGAAAATGGTAAAGATATTGTTATAAAAGCGAACAACAATGACCCCGACAACGACTACATCCAGTCGATGACCCTCAACGGAGAAGCCTACAGCAAGTGCTATATCGACCACAACGACTTGTCGGAGGGCGCCATTCTCCAATTCGAGATGAACGCCAATCCGAACAAAGACTGGGCCACCGCTCATTCGCCTCCCAGCCGGATCGACGAATCCCTGATAATGCCCTCGCCTTTTGTAGGTGCGGGCGACAGAGTGTTCAAACAACAAACCCACGTTTCGCTGGGCAGCATCGAAAAAGGTGCAAAAATATACTATACCACCGATGGCCGTTCGCCCCTATCGTCGCCCGACCGCGCTCTTTACGAACAACCCGTTGCCGTCGACCAAACCACCGTTTTTTCCTTTTTTGCAACAAAAGACGGGTTGCCCGATTCCAGAGTAGTCGAGGCAACATTTATAAAAATTCCCGCCAACCGCAAAGTGCAATTACTTGCCGAATACGCTCCCCAGTACGCGGCAAGCGGCAACGACGCTTTGATCGACCTGTTGCGAGGAGGGGCCGATTTCCGCACCGGTACCTGGCAGGGCTATCAAGGTACTGACCTGGAAGCAGTTGTCGACCTCGGCAAGCGCCAGCGGGTGCGCAAAATCGGCCTGGGTTGCCTCCAGGATCAGAACTCGTGGATATTCATGCCTTCGGCGGTTTACTTTGAAGGATCGACCGACGGACAGCGCTTTCACCCACTCGGCAGTTCTACTAATACCATTGATCCCCGAAAAGACGGAGCGATCATTCGCGAATTTGAAATTGAGACCAATACCGAGTTGCAATTCATCCGGGTCAAAGCCCTAAATGCGGGTCCGGTACCCTCCTGGCATAAAGGAGCCGGTGGCGACTCCTGGATATTTGCCGACGAAATTTTGGTAACCACGCAGAAGGAATGAGGGTGTTTTTTAAATTTTGAACAGACCGTGAAACTCCGTGTCTTTGTGTCTTCGTGGTGAGAAGTTCCGCCAGCCAACTCCATCTATGGTGGGGTATGTCGAGCACTCGATTTTTATGAGAAAGTCCTTCAGACAGCAACTAGAAATTCCAATTTTCCCGACCGGCGAAATATTTTTAAGGATTTGAGTAAATTATATTAGCTTTACGGTTTTAGCCGAAACTGTAAACACGTGTAAATGTCATCGAGAAGAAAATTTTTAAATCGTGCATTGCTGGGATCGTTGGGCGTAACGGTTGGTGGGTGGCCGGGTTGTGCGGCGAAGCCCGTCGGCAAGTCGGGGGGCATCGTACCACAAGTCATTGCCACCTGGAAGAATAGAGGGGCAGTACGTGCTGCCTGGAAAGTTATCGAGCAGGGAGGTACCGCCCTCGACGCCGTTGAGCAGGGGGCAAGGGTTCCGGAAGCAGACCCCCGCGATCGCTCCGTGGGTTATGGAGGGCGCCCCGACCGGGAAGGCAACGTCACCCTCGATGCCTGTATAATGGATCCTTCGGGCAATGCCGGATCGGTTTGTTATCTGAAGGAGATCAGGCATCCCGTATCGGTTGCCCGAAAAGTGATGGAAAAAACGCCCCATGTGATCCTATCGGGCGAAGGAGCCTTGCAGTTTGCCTTGTCGGAAGGTTTTCGCCGCGAAAACCTTTTGACGGAAGTCTCCAAAAAAGATTGGGAAAAGTGGTTGCAAAAAGAAAATTATAGCCCGGTAATAAACATTGAAAATCACGATACAATTGGTATCTTAGCGATCGACCAAAACGGCGATTTGTCCGGAGCATGTACAACGAGTGGAATGGCTTACAAAATGAACGGCCGCGTAGGGGATTCCCCCATCATAGGAGCCGGTTTATTTGTCGACAATGAAGTGGGGGCTGCAACTGCCACCGGAATGGGGGAAGCAGTGCTCAAATCCCTGGGATCGTTTTTGGTCGTTGAACTGATGCGGCAAGGCAAAAGCCCCCGGGATGCCTGCCGGGAAGCAGTTATGCGCATTGTCAGAAAACAAGCCCACCAAAAAATCCAGGTGGGGTATATTGCCCTTAATAAGTCAGGGCAGTATGGTGGTTTTGCCATCCAGCCTGGTTTTAGTTTTACCCATAAACTGACGAATTCCGAAAAAGTGATGGAAGTCGATTCTTATCTTTGATTACAGGAATCGGATCGGTTGCTACGGAAGGGAACATTGCTGCCAGATGCTTATTCGTGAGATGGGCATCCAGAGTAGTAGGCAAATTATTATATTTTAATGTAAAATTTATAATCAACTGAATATCAGCAAGTTATTTAAATTTTACAGATAAATACAAGCGATTTTTTGGCTTGAACAAAGAGGAAATTCACTATTAGTGGCACCGGATTTGCTATAATGGATGAATAATTCGTTTCCTTAATATGAATGGAAATGCCCCCCAGCCGGTTTTACCGGTCAGGGGTTGCAACTCCAGTCAGTTAGAACAGTGCGGATGTGTAAAAAGTAATTTTAAACTTGTTCTTATATACAACCCACTTGCAAAAACCGAAGAGATATGCAGCACGTAAAGATTGTAATTGCGGACGACCACCAACTATTCATCGCGGGGTTGAAGTCATTGCTTCAATATGAGACAGACGACCTAAAATTTGAAGTAGTAGGGGTAGCCAACGACGGCGATGCAGCCATTGAATTGCTCCGGCGGTATCACCCCGATGTGCTGATTCTCGATTTGAACATGCCCGACCGCGACGGCCTCGACATCCTCGGCACCGTCAGAGAACAATTTCCCAAATTGCGCATCCTCACCCTGACCATGTACGACGATACCAAAATCGTAAAATCCGCCTTCAAAGCAGGGGTCGACGGCTACGCCCTCAAAACCATCAACAAGGCAGACCTCATCGATGCCATCAAAGAAGTATTAACCGGAAAAAGGTATTTTGGAGAAGGAGTAAGACTCAACGACCCCCTGGAAATGATCTCCAAAAAAATGTTCAAAAAAGACGACCCCTACGAAGACCGCTTCATCAAAAAATACAACCTCACCAAAAGAGAACTAGAAATACTACGACTCATCACCCTGGCCCTGAGCAACAAACAAATCGCCAAAGAACTATTCATCAGCGACCAAACCGTCAGCGTTCACCGCAAAAACATCATGCGCAAACTCGGCGTCAGCAACACCGCCGGCCTGATAAAAGTAGCCTACGACAACAGTTTGATTTAATTCTAATATATCTTTCTTATCATTTGTTCCGATTACCCCTTCTTACCGTCTTGTCAGTTCAGAGGTGATATTTTCGCCACAACTTACTCACAATCAATTCCTTACAAAAACAAACTAATCAAAATTAATCATATTAATTAATTTTTGTTTTACAAAATACCATTTATTGGGTAGAAAAAGAATTGGGCAATGCCCTATCTTTGTTCCACCAATTTATGGTAAAACAATTCAAAGGAATTTTACACAGTCAACCAGACAAAAACGTATCAAAAGCCTAAAAGACAAGCCGTTTTCAGCTTGACTTCGAATCCCATGAACTACAATAACCGGTTATCAAATTAGCTTTTATCTCTCTTTTCTTGTCCTGATTGCTTCACAAAAATAAAAGCTGTTCCCGATTAATTTATTGTGGTTTGTTATAGTCCGCCTGGCCAATGCCCTGCCTCCGTGGTTCGGCATGCACGAGCGGTCCTCGTTGCGACAAGTGATCTGCATACACTTTGTTGTGGAGCTGTAATTGATTACAAACTATATCTCATGAATAAAACATCTACCAACTCGATGTCCATTGGTATGGGCATATTCCACCCGCCTGTCCCCTGGCTAAAGCGGGTCTCCCCTTCCTTTTTTTTCATTCTTCAAACCTTACGCAACGGATGGCCACCCCTACTCCATCCGCTAACCATCTCAATTGATATTAAACGAAATATAACAGAAGGGAAACACCATCGCATAACCAATTGTTAATCATGCTTAAAATTTTACTGTTATATTTTGCTTTGCTATTGTGGTTTGTTGTGCCCGAAAGGGCACAACACTCCGTTTTCCCAAAATTAGTTTATTAACAAAACCAGGTGGGGCACAAAAACCGATCCTGTTCAAAATCAAATATGGTATGATAACTGCATACAACCCCTCGAACAGCATTGGTGCCGGAATTCTCTTCCGGCAGCATTCCACCGCCTTAAACAGAAAAGAATTTTGACTCCATCGGAACTCCAGCCAATCCCCCTCCCGGCTGGAAATAGCTTCCGCTGAAATTGTCATTTTTCTTTTTAATTTCAATTTTAATTTAGTTTAAAAAAAGGTGTTAATACTAAAAGAGTATTATTTTTATACTCCCTATTAACATCCCAAATTCCAAGGACAGATGCATAGAATATTTACTTCGCTGGTAGCGATTTGCTGCCTGGCTTTCAGCAATTTCTCAACAGCACAGGTCACCTTCTCCATCGTACCCACCGAAAATCAGGACGACGTAGTGGTCGGCGATACCGTTACCGTAAACCTCGACATCGCCAACTTCGTCGACATGGATGGCTTCCAATTCTCTATCAATTGGAATGCAACCAATCTGGAGTTTGTAAACACCCATAATTACAACCTCAATGGCATCAATGCCGGTAGTTTCAACAATCCCTTCCCCAATGCATTGATTGTTTCCTGGGTTTCTCCTACAGGATCGCCATTCAATTCTCCGGATACCACTGCCTTTTCTATGGACTTTAAAATCCTCAGCTCCGCAGGAATCACTGCTCCCATTTCAATTACCGGCAACCCCCTTACGATTGAAATTTATCAGAACGACGAGGAAATTACATCTTCCACCGTTTTCAACAACGGCACCGCAACCATTCCTCCCACCGGTGGCTCTACCTGCAACTTTGGCGGTGGCTTCGGCCAGGTCATGACAGATGCTTCCGGCGAAACCGGCGAAGAGGTCTGCCTAACCGTCTCGGCCTGCGGTTTCAACGACATCATCAGCGTACAATATTCGATCAACTTCGATCCCTCCCTTTTGCAGTTTTCCGGTACCCAAAATTACAACCTGCCCGGACTAGGGCCAGGACTCTTCAACGGCAATAATTCCGCCGGATGGGTGGCCTTCTCCTGGGGCGATTCCCTGGGCGTTGGCGTAACCGTACCCGACGGCGACCCGCTTTACGACATCTGTTTCAACATCGTAGGGGCCGGCGGCAATGTAGCCGACGTCACCTTTACCGATAATCCAACTGTTATAGAAGTTGTCGACGCCAACTCCAATGGCATGCACATCGGCTTCGACAGCGACCCCGGACAGGTGACCATCACTGGCAGCAGCGGCAGTGCGGTAACCGTCGTCGCCTCCTCCGAAGCTGCTCCTGCAGGAGACGTCGTTTGCGTACAAATTACGGGATTCAACTTCGACTCCATCGTCGGTATGCAATACTCCATGCACTGGGATACGGCAGTCATCCAATATGCCTCCATTGGCAATTTTGCACCTTTTCTCACTACAAATAACTTCAATGACGATCCTTCATTTACAGATGGGGGTACCCTCACTTTTCAATACGATGGGCCACCTGGTGGAAACTCCGTCAACAATGGCGATACCCTCTACCAGGTTTGTTTTGATGTAGTGGGAGAAGTAGGCGAAGTTTCGCCATTCACCTTTGATGGAATTCCCACAACTATGGAGGTTACCCAAGTAGTTGACGGTAGTGAAATAGTCGTACCACTATTCACACAAAGTGGTGATGTCACCGTACTCGGAGAAGGACTACTGACCATCACCGCTTCTATGGAAGAGGTATGCCCCGGTGATACGGTTTATGTGGATTTTCGGGCTGTTAATTTTAATGAAGTGGAAGGCATGCAATACGATATGAGGGTGGATACTGACTTGTTAGAATACATCGATGTTATCAACAAAGCACCCGATTTAATAGCCATGCAAGTCAATCAAGTTCCCGATGGAGACATTAGACTTTTATGGAGTGATTCACAGGGTGGTTCTGTTAGTTTGCCAGGCGATACGCTATTGTACAGTCTTTGCTTCGTGGCAATTGGAGCCGACGGAACCAGTTCGGATGTTACCTGGGATTACGATTTCATAATTGAAATAGTAGGCCCAGATGGAGCCATTCCTCACCAATTAGTAGACGGCTCCGTAACCATCACCGACAATGCCTGCGACGGCATCACCGTTTCAGGCACGACTACAGACGTCGCTTGTTTCGGTGAAAACACCGGCGCCATTGATATCACTGTTAGCGGCGCCACCCCGCCAATCACCTATGCCTGGGAAGCAACCAATGGCGGCTCTGGCCTCGACCCGGATGCCGAAGACCAATCGGGCCTCACAGCAGGCACCTACTCGGTAACCGTCACCGACAACCAGTCACTAACAGCTACCGAATCCTTCACGATCACAGAACCCGGCTCCGCCCTATCGGCCAGTATTGCTCCTACCGCAGCTACCTGCAACGGCGGCAGCGATGGCTCTGCAACGGCCAATCCCACCGGCGGCACCGCAGGCTACTCTTATCTTTGGAGCGTAGGTGGGTTGACTACCCAAACGATCACCGGATTATCGGCGGGCCAGGTTTGCGTAACCGTCACCGACAACAACGGCTGTACCACCAGCGCCTGTGAAAACATCGGACAAGGCCCCGCCATCAATGTGAGTTTCAACACCGTCAATTCAGAGTGCAATTCCAATACCGGTTCGCTTACCGCAAATCCAAGTGGTGGTGCCGGACCGACCTGGTCGTACGAATGGACGGGCGGCCAAACTTCTCAAACCATCAGTGGCTTGGCACCGGGCAGTTATTCGGTCACCGTTACCGATGGAAATAATTGTACAACCGTAGCTTCCGCAACCGTGGGCACCCTCGCCGGTCCCAACGTGCAGATAGCCATGACCCAGACGTCTTGCAACGATACCGAAGATGGCGAATTGACCGCCAACCCATCGGGAGGCGTACCAGGATATACCTATGAGTGGAGCGAAGGAGGCCAAACCACGGCAACCATTACCGGCCTTCCCCCCGGCAATTATACCGTAACCGTCACCGACGATGCAGGCTGCTCAACCGTTGAGCAAGGCACCGTAACCAGCCCGGATCCGGTAAGCCCCAACGCCTCTGTCGATTCCGATTACAATGGCGAAGACATCAGTTGCAACGGCGGCTCCGACGGAGAAGCCACCGCCGACCCCAGCGGCGGAACAGCACCCTACTCCTACCTCTGGGATCATAACAATCTGACTACCCAAACCATCTCCGGTTTGCCGGAAGGCGACTACACCGTTACCGTCACCGACGACAATAGTTGTACGGCTGTACAAACAGTGAGTCTCACCGATCCAACTGGTTTATCACTTAACGTAAATATTACCCACGAAACTTCATCGGGCAACGACGGCTCCATCAACCTGACCGTGTCCGGTGGTACCGATCCATACGACTACAATTGGGACCTTCCCGCTACATCTGAAGACATTGCAGCCCTCTCCGCAGGTGAATACTGCGTGACCGTTACCGACGATAACGATTGCACGGCTACAGAGTGTTACACCGTCAACGGCCCCAATGCACTTACCGTAAATGTAGAAAACATCGTCGATGAGTCCTGCTTTGAAAGCAACGATGGGGTCATCGCCATTTCTTTTGATGGAGTACCAAACTGGACCATTACCTGGAGCGATCCACAATTCAATGGCCAAAGTGTACTTACCGGCCTCGGACAAGGAACCTATTCAGTGACCGTGGAAGATGGCAATGGTGTGCAGGGTGTATTGTCGGGCATTATAGTAGGTGGACCAACCGAACAAATATCTTATACCATAGACCAAACCAGCGACGTCAGCTGCAATGATGGTGCCGACGGAAGTATTACCATCCTACCCGCAGGGGGCAACGGCGCTCTTTACCAGGTCGACTGGGATAATGGCGCCCCATCAGGAGCAACCATCAGTGGCCTGTCGGCGGGAACCTACACCCCCACCATTACCGACAGCAACGACTGTACTTTCGTGGGTACTTCCATCACCATTGATCAACCCGGCCCGCTGGAAGCAACCCTTGAAAACACCGTCCACCCGGGTTGTGGTGGGCAAAATGACGGCTCCATCGATATTTCCGTGACAGGGGGTACCCCTCCCTATCAATACGATTGGATGGAAGGCGGTCAGTCTCTAAACCTCAATCCAGATGACCAGGACATCAGTGGTCAGGGGCCGGGAATCTACCAATGTGCCATCACCGACGCCAATGGTTGTATTGCCATGACCGGCCAGATAGAATTGATGCAGGTGGGTAGTCCGCAGATCGTCAGTGCGGAGATCATTCCTTTGAGTTGTCCAAACGATTTATCTGGGTCGATAAACATCACTGTTTCAGGCGGTTCGGGAATTTATGACTACATATGGTTGCCAAACGGTCAAACCACCGAAGACATTACTGGCTTGGATGGGGGTAGCTACGATGTGACCATCACCGATTCTGTTACTAGCTGCACTACTACATTGAATGATATAATCGTCAGCGAGCCGGCTCCCATCACCATTACTGTAAATTTTGTAACGCCTGATTCCGGCAACGACGACGGCGCCATCGATATGAACGATCCAATCGGTGGTAGTTTCCCTTATACTTATGAATGGAACAACGGCATGACCACTCTGGACATCAGCGGCCTGGCCGCAGGCACCTATTGCCTGACGGTGACAGATGCTAACAATTGTACCATAGTCCACTGCGAAGAAGTAGAAGGCGCCTTCCAGATCCCCGATTCAGGCGTGACCATCACCGACGTATCTTGTGCCGGTGGCAACGACGGTTCTATTTGCGTGGTGCCTTTCGGCGGATGTACTTCGCCACCTTATGCCTATTTGTGGTCCAACGGTGAGATTACACCTTGCATCGAAGGCCTTTCGGCCGACAACTACTGCGTGACCATCACCGACTGCACCGGCCTGACGGTCACCGACTGCTGGGATGTGGGAGAACCCGATCTGCTGACGATCAACAGCGTCAACCTGGTACACGAAACCGGCGACGGCTGCAATGGCTCCATCAATATCAATATTTCAGGTGGCATCGAACCCTATACCTATCTGTGGAGTAATGGTGAAATCAGCCAGGATCTCGACATGTTGTGCAAGGGGTCTTATGAAGTAACCGTCACCGATGCCAACGAATGTGTGGTGGTGTCGGCACCTATTGAGATTTTACCTCCCCCTGTTGAAGTAGCAATGACTACCGTTACACCCGCCCTTTGTGCCGGATCGTCAGATGGACAGTATTGTGTAGACGTCATTGGTGGTTGCAGTCCATATACGGCTTATTTAACAGCCACAGATTCAGTGGTCAGCATCGCTGGTGAAAACATCTGTTTTGGGGGGCTCGCTGCCGGCACCTATGCCGTGACCATTACCGACTCCGACGGATCAACGAATACACCGGTCGTTATCGATACATTTGCCATCACCGAGCCCGATTCGGTACTGATCACCATTGTAAACCAGATCAACAACACCGGAGGAGACGATTGCAACGGTGCCATCAATATCGACGTCACCGGTGGCGTGGGTGGCTACGCATACGAATGGAGTAGCAGTATGGGTACCAGCCAAGACATCGATATGCTCTGCGGGGTCAATAGCCCTTACAGTGTGACCGTTACCGATGCCAACGGCTGCATTGGCGTATTGGAAAACATCTTCATTCAGGATGCACCCGTCGTCGAAGCGTCTGAGAGCAACGTCAGTTGTTTTGATGAATGCAATGGCAATATTGCGACAACAGTCGATTATGGAACGCCACCATTCAATTATATGTGGAGTACCGGCGATACCACTTCCGGGGTCTTCAACCTCTGCGCCGGAAGCTACGACCTGACGGTGACCGATGCAAATGGCATTTCTACTACCCAAAGTTTTCTTGTAGAAGCTCCACCAACAGCCCTAACGGTTGATACCCTATTAACCACTCGTCCGCACGGCGCAAATGCCAATGGAGGTATCAATATAACCGTCGGCGGTGGCTGGGGCAACTACGACTATATGTGGAGCAATGGTGCCACCAGCATGGACATTTTAGGGGTGGAAGGCGGATGGTATACCGTCACCGTAACCGACGCCGACGGCTGCCAGGTGATCGGCAACTGGTACCTCGACCCCATTGAACTGGTCATTGAACCCTCCGAGATCGGCAATATAGATTGTTACGGCGACGACAACGGATTCATTTGCGTAGAAACCTCAGGGGGTACCGCACCTTATTCTTACAATTGGAGCGTACCCGGCAACAACGACGCCTGCCTCTACGACATTGGGCCCGGCACGTACTACGTTACCGTAAATGACGTAAGTGGATTGTTGGAGCAAGTTGTAGAATTTGAAGTGGGTCAACCCGATTCACTCAACATTGCCTTTACAACAACGGATCCAGGATCAGCCTGTGCCATCGTCACAGGTGGTACAGAGCCTTATGAATATGCCTGGAACAACGACGAAAACAGCACCACCTCCTGCATCGAAAACCAGCTTACAGGCGATTACGATCTGGTGGTGGTGGATGCCAACAACTGCATTGCCATTGCTACAGCCGCCATCACAGAAGACCTGGACGATGACTGTGAGGAGGCCCGCACCATCCTCACACCCAACGACGATAATAAAAACGAAACCTTTGACATCCTCTGTGCGAGAATCCAGGACATAGACTTGCTGGTGTTCGACCGTTGGGGGCAGCTCGTATTCGAAGCCGAAAACTACGACAATTCCTGGCGGGGCACCGATTCTTCCGGTGATCTTTTGCCGGAAGGCCCTTATTACTACGTCGTGCGTTTTACCGATCGCGACGGCGACGAGCGCCAGACAAAAGGGTATCTTACATTATTGCATGAGGAATAGCGTAAAAAAAACGAATAACTCTAAACAAATAAATAGATCAACCCACGGTAGGTGGGAAATCCCGGGAACGATTTAACAAAATAAAAATGAAAAAATTATTTATACTCTTATGGGTGGCAACCCTTGCCCAGTGGGCCAATGCACAAGACGAAGCTGTGTTTACCCATCATCCTTTTAACCAGGTGCTAGTCAATCCGGCCGCTACCGGTTTTGATGCGGATCACCACAACCTCTTTCTCAACTTCCGGTCGGCCTGGGCTAATTTTCCGGGTACGCCGAAGACCTATGCCCTGAGTTACAACGGCCCTGTGTTCAAGCAGTTGGGGCTGGGAGCGATGGTCCTTTCTGAAAATGCCGCCGCCATTACGCGCTACCGCGCACAATTGTCGTATGCGTTTAATTATCAGATCCAGGATTTTAAAATGGCCTTGGGCTTGTCTACCGAGCTGCATCGCCTACGCATCGACCGCGACGAACTCGACAACGACGTCAACGACCCTGACGATGAACTGTTACTAGAAGGAATCGACGGCATCAGGGCCTTCGACGCCACTGCCGGATTGTATGGATCGTATCAGGACAAGGTGTATTTCGGAGCGGCATTTCCCAACCTGGTGCAGGGCTCCGACGCCATCACCGGAAAAGACGATGGCGGAGCATTCAGCTCCTTCGTTTTTCAGTTGGGAGGACGTTTTGCCGTCAACGATTATAAGATAAAATTGCAGCCCCAGGTTTTGATAAAAAGAGTAAGAACCGTAGATTTGCAAACAGACATTAATCTGATTGCCTCCTTTTTGAAAGACCAGTTGATCACCGGGTTAAGTTACCGTGGTGGTACGGGCAATAGTTTGGGTATTATGCTCGGAACCAAGTACAACAGTCTGCGCTTTTTGTACTCCTACGACGTATACCTCGAAGAATTCCAACAATATAATGGCGGATCGCACGAGATCACCGTCAACTTTGAATTCAACGCCAACGAAGGCAAATTTGACCGCACTAAGAAGTATAGAAAATAACTACCAAAAAGATTTCTACCAAAGATAATCAAGACGTCCTTTAACAATTGGTTTTTGGGATGGCCTCTCTCTGAGTAAAATTGGAGGGGGGCTTCTCTTTGTTGATTCGTGCCGTGAAGGCGTAACGTAGTGGAGTCCCCCGTAGCAAGTCCGGGGCAGGCTTTCATGGTGCTGATTTGTTGACTGCCTACGGCAGTTGAAATTTGCTGATCTCAAAACGAGTTCAGGACGAATTTCAGGGTGGTGCGGGGCCGCTGGGACTGGCCTCCCAACCGGCACCCACACGGAGGGCTTGCTGGTCCCCGGTCTCCTGACCGGCACCCACGCGGAGGCTGCTGGCGCCCGGTCTCCCGACCGGCACCCGCGCGCAGCCGTTCTGCCCTCGGTCAGCTATAAATATGTTCACAAAACACTAGCTAAAAAACCAAAATAGTAGATACTAATCAAACCTTTTTTCAGTTAATATGTTGATTTTTGCGCTGTGCAGATCAAATAAATAATGCTAACCAAAATCCGTTGAATCGAATGCTATTCACCATTTTGCTCTTGCTGCAATGGGGGCTTACACAACAGCAGCCCCTACCCCCTTCTGATGCCGGACAAAACACCGCGACTCTATACATCATCGTCGGTTCCGACTGGTGTCCCGAATGTCGGCGGCTGGAAGAAAAAGTGCTGGCCGATACCGCCTTTACGACCACCTTAGAGCAGCAAGCCATTGACATGGTAATCGTCGATTTTCCACAAAGGAAAAAGCAGGACAAACAAACCGTGCAGCGAAACCGCATCATCGCCGAGAAGTATGACTTCGAAGGCATCTTTCCTACGCTGATCGTTTCCACCAAACAGGATTACCAACAGGTTTTTTACCACAACGAATCGGCCTCCGATCTCTCCAAAATAATCCTGGATGTACGGGACCAACTCCGCCAATGAGTACCGGGTTTGCCCCAAATTGATGGGTTCGGCATTCGAACTGATCGTGGTGGATACCGACTCCATCCGGGCCAAAAACCATCTGGATGCCGGTATCCGCGAAATCCAACGGCTGGAAGAAGTCCTCTCCGAATTTATCTCCACCTCAGCCATTTCCTCCCTCAACCGCTTTGCTGGCATCCGCGCCGTACCCCTCTCCAAAGAAGTGTTTGACCTTCTGGAACGATGTCAGCAAATAGCCGATCTCACACAGGGTGCCTTCGATATTACCGTGGGGCCGTTGAAAAAATTGTATGCCTTTAAAAAACGACAAATCACATTTCCCGACAAGGAAAAACTGGAAGTCGCTCTGAAACGCACTGGTTATCAACACCTGGTCCTCGATCCGAACACCCACTCTGCCTTTCTATCCCAACAAGGTATGCACACCAGCCTGGCCGCCATAGGAAAAGGCTATGCCGCCGACCGGGTGAAGGCGATATGGCAGCGCGAAGGAGTTCACTCCGGCGTGATTAATGCCAGTGGCGACCTCACGGCATTTGGGCAGCGCGCCGACGGCTCTCCCTGGCAACTGGCCATTGCCGACCCCGACGATAAAAACAAGATTCTGTTTCACCTTCCGGTACAGCAGGCTTCGGTGGCCACCTCCGGCGACTACGAGCAGTATTTTATGCACCGGGGAGTTCGGTATGCACACAGTATCCATCCCAGGACGGGGCTGCCGGTGCGAGGGGTAAAAAGCGTAACTGTGTTCAGCCCGTCGGCAGAATTGTCGGATGCCCTGGCCACTGCTGTTTTTATAATGGGCGTTAAAACCGGCTTGCATTTTATTGACCAATTGCCAAAAACACATTGTATCTTTGTCGACGATCAGAACCGGTCGTTTTTTTCGAAAGAAATAAAGCTGAAATATGGCTTCACCAATATCTAAACCCATAATAAACTACCTGGTAGCGGCAGTGCTTGTAAGCAGCTTGTTGGGAGCCTGCCAACCCGTAGCCCCCTACGAAAGAATATACCTCAACGATGTGGAAATGCAAATGGGGGCCTCCACGGTACAGGGTTTTGAACAATATATACTGACCATCCGCGAAGGGGCCATCCCCGCTGGCGGTGCTAAAACGAGCGGCGGTTGTGGTTGTAATTAAGGCCAGACACCTGATCGGTAAAATGAAGAAAAAGGCCGGGCTGGTGGCCACTCTTTCGCTATCAGTGCTGGCAGCCCCCTCACAACAGCCTCCCGCCTTCAAAAAAGACACCCTCAAAAAAACAGAGATCGCACTGCTGTACAGCCACTACATGCAAGACGGCAACCATTCGGCAGTAACTGGTGGCACGGGTACGGAAGAGTTGACCGTATACGCCCCGCAAATCCAGGTAAAAAGAACCAACCTCCGAAACCAATCCTGGACGCTGAAGGGCGGAGCAGATGTGATCACCTCCGCTTCGACTGATAACATCAATTTCGTAAAATCGTCGGCCTCCCTGATGGATGTACGGGCTTATCTGGACGTTGGATTTGCCCACCAGCCCACCCAAAACGAATGGGAACTTTCCTATGGTACAGGGCTGTCGGTGGAGTCGGACTATCTGTCGTTTCCGTTTCGGATCGGACTCAACTCCACCGGCCGCAACAAACCACGCACGTATTTGGCGGAAGCCAGCCTCTTCTTTGACGATTTGCGGTGGGGCCGCTTCGACGATGACTACTACCGCCCTGCCAAACTGATCTATCCTTCCGAGCTGAGGGATACCGTCTGGCATGAGGAGTTTTCCCGACAGTCGTACAACCTAAAGTTGGGCATCACTCAGGTCATCAACAAAAGGTGGGTACTGGGGTTGTTTCCGGCAGTGATCTATCAGAGGGGGTTGTTGGCTACGCCCTTTCATCGCGTCTATTTTTCAAATGGATCCGCAAAGGTGGAAAACCTGCCAGCCCATCGCGTGAAATTATTGTTGGGATTGAAAGCCAATGCATTTATCGGGGGCAGAACGATATTCAAACAGGCCCTAGATCTGTACCGCGACAGTTACGGCATTACCGGATTGGCAATAGACATCGAAACGGCCATCAAACTCAATGCCCGCTGGACGGTCATGCCTTTTTTCCGGGTTTACTTTCAACATGGCGCCGACTACTTTGCCCCCCATCAACAGCACGACCTTCAACAAGAATTTTACACCTCCGATTACGATCTTTCCGGTTTCAGCAGTTTTAAGCCCGGTCTATCGGTTCGCTACGCACCCTATCGTTTTTTTGCCAAAAATTTGAACTGGGAGGAGGTCCGCCTGCGTTATGCCTGGTATGCACGTTCCGACGGATTGCGGGCGCATCTGCTTACGGTGGTTTTTCAGGGGACAGCATTTAGTTCATCTGAGAGGAGAAGGTGATTGGTGGACGGTACACGGCGGACGGTACACGGTACTCGGTGGACGGTACTGCTGATTATAATGAAGACAGTATTTTTAAAACCTTCAGGGCACGCCATAAATATATACTAACCGCAAAACCGTGAACCGTGAACCGTAAACCGCAAACCGCAAACCGCAAACCGCAAACCGTAAAAACCGTAAAAACCATGCTAATCGACACCCACGCTCATTTATACCTCAAACAATTTGACGACGATCGCGAAGCCACCTTGGAAAGAGCTGTTGCGCAGGGCATCCACCGCGTTTATCTACCCAATGTGGACAGCTCTACAACTCAAGCGATGCTGGACATGGAAGCGGCCTATCCCGGCCAGTGTTTTGCCATGATGGGGCTGCATCCTTGTTCGGTAAAAGAAAACTACGAAGCCGAGCTCGAAGGAGTGCGGCAATGGTTGTGGAAGCGCGATTTTTGTGCGGTGGGTGAGATAGGGATCGATCTGCATTGGGATACCACCTTTTACGACCAACAGGTGGCCGCCTTCAACCAGCAGATGGAATGGGCTAAAGAACTGGATCTGCCCATCGTGATCCATTGCCGCAAGTCGATCGACATCGTTATTGACCTTGTCAGAAAATCAAAGACGGACCGGCTCCGGGGGGTGTTTCATTGTTTTGGCGGAAGCCTCGATCAGGCCCGTGCGATTATGGAGTTGGGATTTTTCATGGGCATCGGTGGGGTACTGACTTACAAGAAGTCGGGGCTCAAAGAGGTGTTGGCCGATGTACCATTGGAGTGGCTGGTTCTGGAAACCGATTCGCCGTATCTGGCTCCGGTACCCTTTCGGGGAAAAAGAAATGAAAGCGCTTACATACACCAAATTGCACAGGAATTGGCATCTGTGTATTCAGTTCCCCTTTCGGAAATCGGTCAGGTGACTACTGCCAATGCCCTTCGGCTGTTTGGTAAAGCCGAGAAAACAACCGGATCGGGAAGCGATGAAGACTAAATAACTGCCCGCCTGATAAGTTTGGTGTTTGCTTGCCCATAAATGGGAGACTTCATATGAATTTAGGGTAACAGTACCAAATTAAGAATCACAGTTTAAGAGAAAAAACTCCGTTAATTCAATGTTATTTTAAAGGTCGATTATTGGAAAAAAGGGAAGGAAAGGCAATGAAAAGGGAATAAAAATCAGATTTTGGAGGTTTGGAGGTGAAAAATTTTGAAATATTCCGTTAATTTACAATTTTTGTGGCCGAAGCAGCAGTAAAAGTACTGGGCAAATTGCAGCAAACAAAGGAAGTGACCGCCCGTTCAACTTCCGACCACCAACTTAAACAATACGCCCGGAGAGGTGCTCGAGTGGCTGAAGAGGCACGCCTGGAAAGCGTGTATACCCCTAAAGGGTATCGAGGGTTCGAATCCCTCTCTCTCCGCAAAAGCTGTAAAATTTTGGCCCAACCATCGATCGATTTTTAAACAAACAACTATATCATCATTGAAAAGAGAAACAACCAAACAAAGCGGAACAATAATTTCTTATCATTAAACTTCTACACATTAATTTGTAAAACCTTATCAACTATGCGTAAAGTAATAGCACTATTGCTTGTATTTGGCATCGCACTTTGTACAGGCGCATTCGACATTCTGGCACAGGACGCTGAGGCGGCGGCCTCCACAGGAGGATTTCAGATGCTAAAAGAAAAATTCATTGAAGGAGACTGGCGGTTTATGAGTCTGGTACTGATCTGCCTCATCATCGGTTTGGCTTTCTGCATAGAGCGCATCATCACGCTCAACATTGCTACTACAAACACCGACAGATTGCTCGCCAGTATTGATGAAAACCTCAAGTCAGGTGACATCAACGGTGCCATGGAAGTATGTAAATCCACAGCAGGACCCACCGCCAGCGTACTTTATGAAGGACTGCGCAACGCCCAACATGGCCCGGCAGCCGTCGAAAAGGCCATCGTTTCGTATGGTGGCGTCCAGATGGGATTGCTCGAAAGAGGCCTGGTATGGATTTCGCTCTTCATCGCCATCGCTCCCATGCTCGGTTTCATGGGTACGGTTATCGGTATGATCCAGGCTTTCGACGACATCGAAAGAGTGGGCGACCTCTCCCCATCCGTTGTGGCAGGGGGTATCAAAGTGGCCCTTTTGACAACCGTCTTCGGTTTGATCGTCGCTATTATTTTGCAGATATTTTATAACTACATCGTTTCCAAGATCGACGGCATCGTCAACCGAATGGAAGACGCCTCCATCGCTCTGGTAGAAGTGATGCAGAAGAACAATGTTTTCAATTAGATCAAAAGACAAATACACATGTATAATTTTCTCGTAAAAAACGGTCAATTGGTCGCCTTTGGACTTGGGTTGCTCGTTACCATCATCTTCTTCTTCGGCGCCGTCAGCGGGGACAGCCCCGACCGCTTCAACTTCGGTCTTTCCATGGCCATCTTGCTGGCAGTGTTATGTGCCATTGGCATGGTGGTGTTTGGACTATACCACATGGCCACCGATATAAAAGGCTCGATCAAAGGTATTATTACCTTCGTGGTACTGTTGGTTTTGTTCGGGCTGCTTTACGCCACTGCCAAAGCCGACGGCAGTGCCTCCCTGATGGCTACCTTGGAAGAGTTTAACGTATCTCCAGGAGTAAGTAAATTCATTTCAGCCGCCATCAAAACAACACTGGCACTGGCCGCCGTGGCCGTACTCAGCTTTATCTTTTCAGAAGTTAGAAATTTCTTTAAATAACCCGTTATGGCTAGAAAAAGCAGTAGAGACCGCGTAAGCACGGAGATCAACGCAGGGTCGATGGCCGACATCGCCTTCCTCCTCCTGATCTTTTTCCTGGTGACGACCACCATCGTCGAAGACAAAGGTATCCTGGTGAAATTACCACCCTGGTCGGAGGAAGAGGTGGATCCCACCAAGTTGAAAACCCGAAACGTATTCTCCGTATTGGTAAACGCTCAAAATCAGTTGCTCGTAAGAGGAGAACCCGCCAAAGTGGACGAGTTGAAAGACCGCGCCAAAGAGTTCATCATGAACCCACAACGACGCGAAGACCTGGCAGAGATTCCCACCAAGGCCATCATCTCCCTCAAAAACGACCGCGGCACCAATTACAAAACCTATTTGAAGGTGTACAACGAATTGCTCGCCGCATACAACGAACTGTGGGACGAAGAGGTGGCCCGCAACCACGGCAGCTACGGCGATGACTACAACGACGAGCTGCCCTTCGAAGTGCGCAAAGCCATCAAATCGAAAATCCCAATGGTGCTTTCGGAGGCCGAGCCCACCTCGTTTGGAGAAGAATGATCAATAATTATTAATTATTGTTTATTGATTCGCGCACCATTTTGCAGCTCAGCATCATCTTGACATAGTGAAAGCCCAACTCAATTAATGTAATGGCAATCCTGTTGCCGCCAAACCGAAAATGTTATTATGGCTAAATTTGAAAAGAAAAGAGGAAAATCATCTCCGGCGATCTCCACTGCTTCCCTGCCGGACATCATCTTTATGTTGCTGTTCTTCTTTATGGTTGTCACCGTGCTGAGAGATGCAGAACTCAAGGTAAACGTCGTTACACCCAGAGCGACGGAGTTGACCAAACTAGAGGAAAAATCCCTGGTCAATTATCTGTACATCGGCAAACCGATGGACAAATACCGCGAGACCTACGGCTCCCAACCGCGCCTCCAACTGGGAGATAAGTTCGCCACCGTAGCCGACATTCCCATCTTTCTCGAAAAACACAAGATCAAAGTGCAGGAAGCCAAACGCCCCCGCATCACCTCCTCCCTCCGGGTAGACGGTGAAGTGACGATGGGTATCGTGCAAGACATAAAAACCCAGCTCCGCAAATCCAATCAGTTGCGGGTCAATTACTCTGCAAAGAAAGAGACGGAATAGCCCATTCGGTTTTTCCCATTTGAAAGAGGCGATTCAGCATAGGTTGAATCGCCTTTTTTGTTTTGGACTGCTGGGAAAGCCCCTGTTCACGCAATAAAAAAAGCATCCCGAAGCATTTCGGGATGCGATGCTGTGAAAGTTGGTATTTAGCCAAATTTTTTACGACTTAATACTATGCAAAAAATAAATTGTACATTTTCCCGCGCCGACCCCGGCCCCTCAAGGAGAAACAACACGCAATGAACAAATTATTTTTTCATTGTTACTTAGTGGCCTCGTAGTCGGCTTTCAATTGTTCGTACGATTCGGTCAACTGGTTAAATTCTTCGTTCTTGGCGCGGTACTGAATATCCATATCGCCAATTTTCGTGCGCAGTTTGTTATTCTCTGTTTCTGTTTTTTCCACGCGGTAGTTGGCTTGGGTAATTTCCGTACTCAGGTCGGTATTTTTTTGTTTGACGCGGCTCACCTCGTTTTCGAGATTTTTGATGTTGGTTACGTAACCGCTTTCTTTAAACATCTTCCAAAACAGCCATCCCAATATCCAGGCTCCTGCCAGCATCAACAAAAGGTAAGGGGTACATTCGGGGCAAAATATATTTAGTAAAGTCATTGTTGTACATTTTTTGATTTGAAATAATGTATATCATCATTATTGTTCAACCACCTACTACCTGCAACACCGTGCGCCGGTTGCGGTGTCGGCCGTCTTCGGTATCGTTCGATGTAGCGGGTTGGGCCTCTCCTTTGGAAGCGGTCGAGATTCGGTCGGCTGCTACTCCCTTTCCTACCAGGATATTGCGGATCGATTCGGCGCGCCGCAGGCCGAGGTTGACGTTGGCCTGGGGCTCTCCTACGTTGTCGGTGTGACCGGTGATGGCGACCCGTTCGGATGTTTGCGAAAGTCGTTCGGCGAGTTTGTGGAGGTATTCATCCACTTGCGGGTTCTGGTCTTTGACCGACGAGTTGAAGGGGAAGTAGATCGTGATCTCATTGTCGATTTCCACGATGGTGGTCTCCTCTTTTTTGAGGGGAGCTTTCCAGTTGAAGGTCACGCCCTCGAACGGCATGGTCTCCATCGTTTCGTTGTCGTCCAGCAGGCGGGAGGCAATGTCGATCCGGTCGGCGGGAATGTCTTCTTGCAGGGCTTGACGCATGGCATCGGCGCGGGCGAGCCCCATGTTGTCAAAGTCCTCTCCGGCGGTTTCTTTCTGATAATAATGGCCGGTGATCTGGAGGATGTTGTCCTCCGTCATACCGCTGAGAATGGTATTGGTTTTGAAATCGTCGTAGTTCGATCCCATTATGGGGTTTGCCTCCATCCATTTGAAGGCAAGTGGCATCCTGGCCAGAGCCAAAACAACGGGATCCTCTCCGGATGCCGCTGCAACTGTTTCCTCCGCCTGGTCGGTACCGCTGCAGCACACGCCAGCCAGCTTATTGCTGTACCACCATTGGGTGCCCAGAAAGTAGAGTACCGTAAAGACGGATAATAGTATGAGCTTTGTATTCATATTAGTAAAATTTAACTAATGAAAATTTGTTAATATGGTAGAAAGTTAAAATGTAATCTCAACAAATAAGCTCATGGTGAAACTATCTTCGGTGCTAATTTAATTAATAAATTCCGGAAAATTTGATTTTTTTCACATAATGTTTCCTTTTTCAACCACAAAAGCCCTTTGAGCATCCAACTCAAAGGGCTTTCGCCAAATGGGAAAAAACGAATTTTACTCCTTTCCCGCCAGCACCAACTGCCTCACCGTCACTTCTCCATCAAAATAAATGCGAATAGGATAGACGCCTGTCGGCAAATCAGACAGATCGAAAGGATAGGTCGCTGTTTCCACGATTTCTCTTTCCGTAAGCAACAATTGACGACCCAACAGATCGAATATCTGAATCTGGACCGGCGTCGGTTTGTCTAAGTCAAATACCACCTCAAATTTTCCATCAGTAGGATTTGGCAATAGCCTGACCGCTTTTTCCAAAACGGGGTCTTGCACCGACACCATACTTTCTACCACCACTGTCGAGGTGGAAGTACAACCATTTGCATCGGTGACGATCAGCGTATAACTGCCTGCCGACAAATCGTACAGATCCTCTTCGTCGGAATAAAAAGCACCTCCCAATTCCCAGGAAAAACTATACGGTAGCGTCCCCCCAAACATGGTGATCTCGATGGAGCCATTGCCCATTGCACCTACCTCACTCACAACATTGTCTACCACCGCAACCAGCATGGCCGGTTCGCCGACAATGGCTTCGATAACCGCCGTGCAACTATTGTTATCCGTTACGGTAACGGTGTAGGTTCCCGCCATCAGGTTGCTGGCAGTAGCTGTCGTCTGACCGGCCGGATCGTCCCATTCATAGCTGTAACCAGGTGTCGGCGTCCCCCCTTCTGCAAAAACGGTGGCCGCACCGTCGGCACCTCCAAAACAACCAACATGCTCTACATCGGCAACAGACAACTGCAATTCATCGGGCTGTATTACAACCACGACCACCTCGTCGGTACAACCTGCCGCATCCGAAACGGTGACGTGGTATTCGCCCGCAGGCAAGTTGCTTTGCCCTGCTCCCGTCACTCCTCCGGGCCAGATGAATTCATAGGGCAAGGTGCCGCCATCGGCAGAGACAATAGCTGATCCGGTAGCCGTATTGAAACAGGTGACATTATTACTTGATTCTATATCTCCGATCAGCTCTGCCGGCTGCCCGATAGAGAAATTCGCCGTGCTGGGACATCCGTTCGCATCTTCTGCCGTAACGGTGTAGTTGCCTACATCCAGGTTCTGAACGATGGGGCCCGTATCGCCATTTGACCAACTGAACGTAAAAGGAGGAACACCATTGCTCACCGAAGCCGAGGCCTCCCCATTGGTATACCCGAAGCAGGACACATCCTGGCTGGAAATGCTGACCCCGATGGCACATTCAAAGCTGTTGACCGTCACCGTTGCCTCTATGGTACATCCCTGGTCGTCTGTTATCGTTACCACATATTCGCCTGGCGCCAACCCGGTTAGCGCATCGGTTGTTGTGCCATTGCTCCACAAATAACTATAGGGAGGAGTACCCCCAAGAGGGCTGGCCGAGGCGGTACCGTCGTCGGCTCCTTCCATCGTTTCGCCGGTAGCTGTTGCATTGGCCGAAAGAGCCGGTGGCTCCGTAATGATGAAATAGTACACTGTCGAACAAGCATTGCCATCCTCTACGGTGACAGAGTAGCTGCCAGCCGTCAGGTTGGATACCGAGTTGCCGGTACTTCCCGTCGACCAGATGATCGAGTACGCATCGCCATTTTCAAAAGAGGCAGCACCGTCATTATCGCTATAACAGGATACCGGCTCAAATCCCAACAATGCATCTACGGCACATGGTTGTTCGCCACAATCGACCGTTCCAATCATAGATACTTCACATCCCAACTCATCGGAGAGTACAGTAAAATAAGTGTCACCGGTCAGCAATGTGTCGCCTGTCTGGTTGCCCAAAACAGTGTAGCTGCCTTCGCCTCCTATCCCGACTACTTCCAGCACAGAGACCCCCGCACCGATGCATTCCACATTGACAACCAAATCCAACGGTTCGAAAAAGTCGATCGATTCGATGTCCAAAATATTCAGGCACAGATCACCATACAGATAGCCAAATTCATTTTCCGCGGAAGCGATCTGCATGTAATAATTATCGCCCGGTGTCAATTCCGGCACTTCAAAGTATCCCTGGCAGTAGGTTGGGTTTTCCAAACAATATATTTCCGTAAGGCTGTCGCAGGTACCTTCATAAATGGCTACCACATGCGGGAAGGTAGACCCTGTATTGATCTGTACGCCTCCCGAAGCCGGGGCCGCAAATTCAAACCAGATGTTGGAGGTCGAAAAAGCCACACAACCGGGCACGGGTCCGTCGAAACCGGCAACGGTGTTTTCACCAAATACGCAGCCGGCATCCACTTCCACGAAACTGGCATCGGGACAGAGGTCATTGGAGGCTACCATATCGTCGGGCGTTGCTACCCGAATGCAGGCATCCCCTTCAACGGTGGCAAAAAATCCGCTTAGCTGCACGTAATAGGTGGCGCCGGTGGTCAGCCCTTCCAAATCCAGTTGCTGGCCAAAGTCGTTGACCGCAAATTCCGTCAACGCATTGCAATCGCCGGAATAAACGGCTATGACGTCGGCAAAATCGGCCTGGGTAGTCACCTGGAGTTGGTCTGAGGTCGCCACAAAATGGTACCAGATATCGGCCCTGGATTTGTGGTTCAGGCTGGGCTCGGGGCCGTGGAACCCGGCGTTCAGATTAGAACCTTCCACGCAGTTGGGATCGTCGACTACCAAGTTGGTGGCATTGCTGCAAATGTCGTTTGGCGGAACAGCCGGAAAGGCATTTACCTGCTGCAGCGAAAAACAAAGGTCTCCTCTGGGTTGGCCAAAAGTAGATTCGATACCGCTTACGCGAAAAAGGTATTCGGTACCGGAGGTCACAGTCATGTGGTGGGTTTCGCCGGTGAAGCCGTGTTCATCGCGGTTGTTGCAATCCAGCTCTGTCATCGCATTGCAATTGCCCTGGTAAATGGTGATCAGGTCATTGAAATCGGCATCCGTTTCGATTTTAAGGATACCATTAAAACCGGCGGTGTATTGATACCAAAGAGAGCCCACATGATCGTCGAAACAGGCAGAAGGGTCGCCGGTGAAAATGGCGGTGTGGTTATTTGCCGGAAGGCAGTTGCTACCCGTTGTTACGGCAATCGCATTGGTGCATAAATCGTTGATGCTGCCCGAACCGGTTATCTTTACATTGTCGAGGCCAACCCACCATCCCCAGTCGTTGCCGTCGTGGTAGTGAAAGACGACTTGCATTTGCTCGCTCCGGTATTCGGAAAGGTCTAGCTGGATGGTTTGGTAATTATTGAATTGATCGCCAGCAACATTTTGATAATAACTTTCTACTAAGTGGTGTTCAACACCGTCGAAAACATATATGGCTACGTGTTCCTGGTCGGCATAGCGGCGGAATATCAGGTCGAACTGGAGTTTAAAATTGGCGAAAGCCGTGCCGTCAAAAACCGGTGAGTAGAGCCGCACGGTCGAAAATGGAGCGTCTGACCCGATGCCATCGTCGTCGAAATAAACGAAGCAGGAGCCGTTCATGGAGTTGCTGGCCCAGGCGTTGCCATTATCGTCGATATAGCCAAATTGCCAGTCGTTGGCTCCCTCCACAACACTGGTCGACCAACCCGACGGAAGCGCACAGCCGTTGAAGGCTTCTGCCACGACATTGGTACCGGACCCCATCCCCGTAATTGTAATGTTATCAACACCTGCCCACCAGGCCCAGGTGCCGCCGTCGTCGTACTGGATCATGATCGACATTTGGTCGGAAGCGAAGTAGCTGATGTCGGCAGTGTAGGTTTCGTATTCCGAAAACTGCTCGCCGGTCATGTCTCCATAGCCTTGCCAGGTGGTCAATTCGTGGAGGTCGGAGCCGTCGAAGACGAAAAGTTTGAGCGACGACTCTTCATAGCTTCTGAAGTGAACATCGATACTCAACTGAACTTGTTGAAAGCCATTGCCATTGAAGGTGGGTGTGGTAAGTTGAATGGCAAAGGGCGGAGTGTTCTGCCCGGTGGCATCGTCGTCGATGATCAGCATGCAGGATCCGTCGACGGTGCTGCCGTCGGAATTGCCGTTTTGAGGCATACCCACGTACCAGTCCGGATTGGAGTTGCCTACAAAGTCAACCGTCCAGTTGGCCGGAAGGGCACAGTCGTTAAAATCTTCGGAATAGAGAATGGTTTGAGCCGTCAGGGCCGATGTGCCGAGCAAGAGGGCCAAAAGAGGTATTATTGTCAGGTGTAAGGTGATTCGGCTCTTCATAATGGTGAAATTCAAAGATTATGGGTGTTTTGGGTCAAAATTATATTCGCATTGGTTATATTTGTGCAAAATAATAACTTATTTTTAAAGTACGGTGTATAATTTTACGGAAAAAAATGCCAATTGGTAAAATTTTAAAAAATATGCCAGATTAACTGAATTTTCCAGGCAATTTTTACTCATAGTTCTTAATTTAGAGCAAGTACAACATCATTTGCAAAACCCACTGAATCACCCTTTTTATGTTAGTACAAAACTGTGCGGTCTCCTCCATCGCTCCCTACCAACCCGATGCTGCCAACCCCTGGAACGAGCGCCGGGTGGCACATCTTTACCGTCGACTGGGATTTGGCGCGACCTATGCCGATATCCAGGCCGGCCTCAACCTGTCTCCCTCCGCTCTGGTAGATCAACTCATCGATGCAGCGGCGGCTTTGCCCTCTCCCACCCCACCCTATTGGGCCAACTGGACAATGGAAGATTACGAGGCCTCCGGAGAAGAATCTTTTTTTCATTACCTGGAATTGAGTAACCAATGGATTCGCGACATGATCGAAGAGGGCATCCGCGCCAAGATGGCCTTGTTCTGGCACGGGCATTTTGTGACTTCTCTGGAAGTGTACAACTGCACCTCCTTCCTATGGAAATACCACGTCTTGCTGCAGGATCATGCTTTTGGCAATTTCAGGACTTTCGTCGAAGAGATCGGAAAAACACCTGCCATGCTGGTCTACCTCAACGGCAATGTCAACCTGGTAGGCGAACCCAATGAAAACTACGCCCCGCGAACTGATGGAATTGTTCACGATGGGCGCCAACAATGGATACACGCAAGACGACATTGTGGAGGTGGCCCGGGCACTTACTGGGTGGAAGGCCAATGGGTATCTCTGCACTCCGGTGAGTTTTGTAGCCAGTGATTATGATGGGGGCAGCAAAACCATTTTCGGGGCAAACCGGCAACTGGAATTACTACGACGTCCACGAACTCATCTTCACCCAGCGTCGCGACGAAACGGCCTGGTACATCTGCCGGGAGCTCTACAAGTATTTTGTTTACCCAGAGGTAGACGAAAGCATTGTCATCGCTTTGGCGGAAACATTCAAAGCCAATGATTTTGACCTGGTGCCGGTGTACAAGCAACTTTTCAAAAGCGAGCATTTTTTTGATGAAACCCTCATAGGTGCCCACATCAAGAGTCCATTGGAGCTGTTCTGTGGTCTTTTCAATACCTCTGAGCTGGAATATCCAGCCGACTTCAATGACGATATGCTCGGCTACATATTTTATCAGTCAATCAACATTGGCCAGCAGCTCTTCGCCCCACCCAACGTATCGGGGTGGGATGGATACCGGAGCTGGATCACCGAAAACACCATGAACAAAACCGATGGAGTTTTGTCAGCAATTTTTTGTACTCCTTTCCCACTGACGCCAAACAACGACTTCGCGACACCGTACTGGAAGGGGTCGCTAACTCCAACGACCCGCTGGTCATCACGCAGTTTGTAGCCGAATATTATCTCAACCGAACCCTCGAACCCGAACACCTCGACGTTGCCGTTTTGTATCTGAAAAGTGGCATTCCTGAAAATTATTTTGAAAACGGCAGTTGGTCCCTCTACTGGGATGAAGCGCCCGACCAGATCATCAACCTGTTAGTATACCTCAGCCGCCTGCCCGAATTTCAGATGAATTGACGTTATTTCTTAAAACAGGCTCTTCGGCAAATCCAAAACAACCCACATCATGTGCGATACTCATAATCAACCTTCTTCCGGTAGCAACAAAACCAATCAACGATTCGGTGCCTCCCTCGACCACGGCGAAGCTCACCAACAGGACCACCGCAAATGGTCGAGGAGAGACTTCCTCCGCAACAGCGGCCTGTGGGGTGTGGGCACGGGGCTTATGCTGGGCAATTTTCCCGTCAACGCCTTTCATCCCAACCGGTTGTTGAACGAATTGAGCGCCAGCGGATGCGACCGGACGCTGGTACTTGTACGACTTGATGGCGGCAATGATGGCCTTAACACCGTCATCCACCGCAACAACGATGTATACTATAACATTCGTCCTACACTGGCCGTACAGGAAGCCGACCTCTGGGCATTGAACAACGACTTCGGGATGCCCAACGAGATGCAAAGCCTACAGTCGATGTGGGAAGACGGCCGGATGAAGATCATTCACAACGTGGGCTATCCAGAGCAGGACTACTCCCACTTCCGCTCGTCCGACATTTGGGCCACCGCTTCCGATTCCGACGAACAACTCTATACCGGCTGGATCGGTCGCTATCTCGACAATGAGTTTCCGGCTTACCTCGATGCACCACCCACTATACCACCCGCTCTTCAAATCGGCGTCTCCACCAACCTGGTCTTCCGGGCCCACCACGGCAATATGGCCCTTGCCATCAGCAACCCCACGGAGTTTTATCAAATCGCTCAAACCGGACAGTTGTACTCCTACGAAAACCTCGGCAACTGCGCTTCCGACGCCGAGCTGACTTTTTTGCGACAAACCGCCAACAACGCTTTTCGGTATTCCGAAACCATCAAAGACGCTTTTAATGCGGGCACCAATGAAGCCAATTATCCCAACAATTATCTTGCAGAACAATTGTCCATAGTAGCACGGTTGATAAAGGGCAGGTTGGGCACCAAAATTTATATGGTTACGATTTACGGTTTCGACACCCACGCCGACCAATACCCCTTCCACAACGAACTGTTGACCTATCTGGCCACTTCCATCCGCGCCTTTTATGACGACATGGATGCAGGCAATCTCTCTGAAGAAGTGCTGACGATGACCTTTTCGGAATTCGGCCGCACTATGTTTGAAAACGGCTCATTTGGAACCGACCACGGCACCGGTGCTCCCATTATGCTTTTTGGCGGTACCAACCTGGGGGGCGGCTTCGTGGGCGATCCGGTGGACCTGGTCAACGTCGGGCAATTTGAAGACCCGGTTTATTCCGTCGATTTCCGGTCGGTTTACGCTACCATGTTGCAAGACTGGCTCTGTACCGACCCTACCGTCACCGATTTTGTGGTAGGCAAACCGATGGATACCATCAACGGGTTGGTTCCCACGGGCGATCCTCCCGTCGGCTCCAATGATACGGCTGCCCTGCTGGGACACAACCTCGCTCCAGGCAATCCGGGGCATATCTACATCAAGTATTCGATCCTTCGGCGGGGTACGGTCCGGCTACGCATCCTCGACCAGACCGGCCAGCCGCTGCGTACTCTGATCAACCAATTTACCGAAAAGGGGAGCTATACATTTGATCTCGATCCATTGGACTACTATCTGCCTTCCGGCAACTATATTTACCAGTTGGATACCGGTGGGAAAATTTATAATCGGCCTATATGGTGGTAGGGCTATGGGCTGGGGTTGTCGCAATGAAGACGGTGGATTTTCCAACAAATTGAGCCTCCAGCCATTATATTGGTATGAAGAATACTTGGATCATTTTAATCTTGTGGGCATTCCTTTCGAAAATAGCTTTGCGCAAAAACGCACCCTCCCCGACAGCCAGTCGGAAGAGCTCGGCAGGGTGAGTTGGTAATTATTCCCAACTAGGATTGCTCACGCGCTGTTGGCCCGCTGTCTTTGTAGCAAAGATGCAAACCGGTCTTTTCAGGGCCATCGGTCTGGTATCTGAAAATTAACAAACCCAAAAAATAGAACCATATAGATAGCGGATCTATCTGGTACCGCCTGGCCAGCCGGACAGGCTAGACAGACCTACTGAGCGGCACCCTCATCAGCACATTCAAAAGAGGTGGGTAAACCACAACCTATCGGTAGACAGGCAGGTCAGTTCCTTTGTGGTTTACCTGCCCTAATAAATGTCGGGAGGTACAGCGATTTCACTCAATTCTCTACCGGTCAGTATACCAAACACTCCATTATTTCTACTTTCTCTGTAGCGAATCCGCTCCAATCAGCATCTTCATAGTAGATATCCATCACAACCCAATTTGTCGCCCTCAAAAAAGGGAACGAAATGGGGTATTGAACCAACAATCGCGATTGTGGAAATAAGTTTTTTTGATTCTTAAGCACCTGCCCGACGGTTCCGTTGGGCAGGTGACCGATCACTAAAAAAATCCACTCCAATGAAAAATACAACATTTCTACTATTTGCTTGCTTCTAACCATGCTTGCTTGCCGCAAAGAATTGAATGATACCACCATTACAATAGAAGAAGAATCACCCACTGTACTGATCGAAACAGCTATAAGAGGAAAGGTGATCAACGAAGAAGGCAGCCCGCTGGCCGGTGCCCTCGTAGCGGTAGATAACAATATGTTGACTACCGACGATCAGGGGCGGGTTTCATTTTGCAAAAACCGCAGTTGAAAAATCCGGAGACCTCGTGCGCGCTGCTGCACCGGGATATTTCGATGGGGCTGCCCATTCCAATTTTCAGGCAGAGGGCAGCTCTTATGTCGCCATTACGCTGATGGAAAAAGGTAATGCACAATCGTTCGACGCCGGTCAGGGAGGCACCCTAACCTTTGCCAACGACTTAGAGGTCAATATCCCCTCAGGTAGTATGGCCACCGGTTCTGGTACCCCCTACAACGGCTCCGCTGAGGTGCATGCCCGCTGGATCGACCCCACCGACGATCAATTGGGCGGCATCATGCCCGGCGCCCTCATCGCCTCCGATTCGGAAGGCAACCCCCTGGCCCTCGAAACCTATGGGATGGTGGCCATTCAGTTTGACAACGGGCTGGGAACCGAACTCGATATCGCCGAAGGAAAAGAGGTACAGGTGGAAATACCCATCCCCGATGAGTTGGTCGATGAAGCTCCCGACGAGATCCCCCTGTGGTATTTCGACGTGGAGGAAAGCCAATGGTTGCTCGAAGGTGTCTGCAATAAGCAAAATGGAAAATACGTCTGCTTCATCGACAAGTCCGGATTCTGGAACTGTGACATCCCGCTGAACGCCATTTGCCTTTCCGGCCAGGTTTTTAACAATGATTCTACATACGGCTCTTACCTCAAAGTGATCGTAGAAGACCTGACCAACAATTTCGTCTACTGGGGTTATACCGACTCCACCGGCTATTTTTGCGGAAGCGTACCACAGGGCGTGCCCTTGCTGCTGACCATTGTAGATCACTGCAACAACACGGTGTACACCTCCGAGATCGGGCCTTTTGCCGAAGACCAGGAACTGGAAGACATTTACCTTTCCGCCAATGTGGAAGTATTTTCCATCAACATAACCGGGATCACCCAGCATTGCATCTCTGCCGATGTTCCCTCGGGGCATGTGGCAGTCCGTTATCCCGGCAACCTCAGGCTGTTTCATTATCCAGCCGGGAATTACGACTTTGACCTGAATTTGAAATGCACCGATTTTCCGGAACTGAGCATCCGGTCGTACAGTGCTTCCGAGTTTGAAGCTACAGTCGAAACCATTCACACCGACGATACCGACCTCGACATTGGTTTGCAACCTACTTGCGAAGAGCTTACCGATTATTTCAAAATTACCATCGACGGCCAATACGACTACCACACCGCCCCAACCCGATTTTTCTATAAAGAAAATGAGGTATCTAATTGGCTGGTGCTGGAAGGACTGAGTAGTTCCGGTACCTTTACGCTCGATCTGATCGATTACTCCGGTGTGGGCACCTACGACCAGAGCGTTTTGTTTAAAACGGAAAACGCACCGCCCCCCCTCGACAATCCCGTTTTGGACAGTGCAAGCCCTAACATTAGTGTTGAGATCACCAGCGACGATGGTGAATTCATCGCAGGTCAAATTACGGGAACTGCCGTCGACGATAATGGAGCGACCAGAGACGTAACCGGCGATTTTATAATACGAAAAGCGCCCTGAGTCATACCGCTTTTAATCTGGCAAACGATTAAACTAAACATTCAACAAGTGAAAAATCTCATTCAAGGATGTAGAAATCTGGATAGAAGGGCTCAGCGGCAGATGGTCGATCATCTGTCGCCCTTTCTATACCGGATTTGCAGGCGATACACCGACTGCCACGACGATGCAAAAGACTTGTTGCAGGAATCATTGATCCTCATTTTCAACAATATGGAAAAATGCAGCGCCAGAGAGATGTCTTCATTTAAAGCTTGGTGTCGGCGCATTGCCATCAATACTTCCCTGGGCCGGATACGAAAAAAACAACTCCCCACCGAGTCGCTCAATGGTACTGCCTACGTACAGGTTTCCCTGCCCAATATTCACGGCAAGCTGAACACGGACGACATTTTGAAGATCATCCAAACATTGCCGCCCAACCAACGAAATGTGTTCAACCTGGCAGTGATCGACGGTTATTCCCACCAGGAAATCGCCAAACTGCTGAACATTGCAGAAAGTAGTTCCAGAACATTTTTGATGCGAGCCCGAAAAACGCTCCAACACCTTATTCAACAACAGGAAATCGACTAATAATGGAAAATACTGATTTTGAAAATAACATACGCCGTGCCTTTCAACAATACCCGGTCGATTTGGATCACGACGAAATTTGGGACAACATCGAACCCCGCCTAAAACGAAAAAAACGACGCGGACTGCTGCTGTGGTGGTTGGGCGGATTGGCGCTGGCCGGATTGCTTTTGTTTTGGCTTTCGCCAAATAATTCGACCTCCGTAACAACAGAATTACAAACAGAACATACCCTCAATCAAGCGGCTCCATTGATCGACCAATCGTCTAACCAGTCGACCAGTATTTCTGAAAAAGATCAACAAGTTCCTTCGAACTACCCCACAGCACCTTCTTCAGCTTTACAAGACAACGATCTGGCCGAAAAATCAATCGAAATAAGAAAGAACAACAATATCCATATATCCTCTTTTCCGAAAGTTCTTCCCCTTACGGCAAGTCTGGACGAACAAGCCCTCCCCCACCAGACAAATACAACGCCTCTTGAGCAACAGGAAAAACGTAACAATTCATTTACAGGCATAAAAATTAACCTCGCCTCTCTGTTGATTGAATTAGATCACCCCGATCAATGGATAGTTGCAGAGGACCTGCTTGCAGACTTTGCTCCCCGTACTAAAAACGCCAGGAAGAAAAAACGAAAAAGGATCAGACCGGTACGCAAAAAAGGATGGCAGACCTGGCTGAGAGTAGACGCAGCTCCGATATTCCCCATAAAAAATCTTCGGGGCAATTATTTTAGCGAAAGCACCTACGCCAACAAAAGAAAGGAAACAGAAACCCGCCTGGAAGCATTTGGGGCCAACCTCGGCCTCCATTTTCAAAGCCGGAGAGGAGCATTGCTCATCGTAGGGCTGGAATACCAGCAGCTCAACGAACGGTTCGATCAATACTCCTTCGATGAAGTCTCCGAGATCAGGCCAGGCGTGGTTACCGTTACCGAAAATGCACAAGGAGAGATCATCAATAGCACCACCGGCCCAAAACTGGTAACAACAACCACCGAAGTCCGGAAACGGTACTACAACCAACACCGCTTTCTTCACATTCCAATCGGACTGGGCCTGGCCCGCGACCGTCAGCGGTACGGCTACAAACTGGCCGGCGGCGCGACCTACAGCCTTCACTACTCCTTTACCGGACACATGTTGTCGACCGATCTGGTTCCAATAAAGATCAACAAGAGCAAAAACCCCTCTCTTTACAATAACTATTTCAAATCGAACGCAGGGTGGGGTCTGTGGTTATCGGGTGAGTACAATAGGTCGATCAACTCGCGGTTGCAATGGCTGGTGGCACCCAAAATCTGGATTCCCTTATCGAATATCACCCCCGACGAATTCACCCTCAAACAAAACTACTTCCAGGTGAGCCTCCACTTTGGGATCAATTATATGTTGAATCCGCAACCGAAAAAGAAAGGACGAAAGAAGGCGGGCTGATATAGAAATTTATTCCACCAACTCAATCAACCGGCGCACCTCCTCATTCGGCACCCCGCTGAAGGAAGCAAACCGATGTTCTTCGCTGATCGCCCGAAGGTGTTGGATGAGGTTGCGGCGGGTGGGTTGTTGAGGTAAGGTGGCCGGAATGTCTTCCATTTCGAGGATGTAGTAGCCCATATCCTCAATGCTTTGAGTGATCTGGGGGGTGGGTTCTTCTACGTGGCAAAACCGGCATTCTTTGGTGGATACCTGACTGCCTGTTTCGCCAATTTTACGCAAATACTGTATACCAAATTCGAGTATCTCCTCGTCGGCATACCGCCCCTCAGGCACGATGATGTCAAAATGCGCCGTATCGCCATTCGACTTTTTAACGTAAGTATCGAAAACAGCTACTTTCATGGTTAGTAGAGATTATTCGAAAAAATTTTGCATGGAGCCCGATTGATCTTTTTGTCATATCCTTCGTCACATCCTCGCCTTCGTAGCTCAGGCTACGAGGCTCCGGGTGTTCCTCGACTATGCCAAAAATCTCGGCTCGGTTCCTATACAAAAAAATTCCGCATAATCTCTAGTGTTTTTGAAGAAATTCATTTCTTTTTGTAAATTGCTTGCTGGGGCCGATTGCTACGATTTGGTTATCAGGAACCAACCCAGTTATAAAAAGCATTTCGTTCCTCCTTTGTGAGTTCAAAAACAGCGCTTTTGTCTCCTCCATTATAATACCGGTCTGCTATATCAGCAAATAGGGCGTTGTACTCAATTGATATCCCTTCCTGCATCGAACCAGCATTATTAACGTGTCTGAAATAAGGCTGTGTTGGTTCTGCGACCATGTTCAGACCGGCCTCTCTTATTCCGGAAACTTTTTTATTAGAAGCTAATTGTTCCTGGGAGTACATCTCCCGCAAAAAATCAATAAATTTTCGGATAGTGCCTTTGTGATCTTCCCCCGCAGCCATACTGATACGAAGCATGGGTTCGCGGATTTCGTAGTAAGCCATTTTACCCAGCCGATGTGTGTCCACAAATCCCATTTTTTGCAATTCTGACATTTGCTTACTTACCGTGGTGGCGTTTATAAAATTATTTTGGGCAATGTCCCGGCCGGTTTGGGGAAATCTTTGGAAGGCCAGGTACTGCATGATTTTCCGTTGTTGTGCTGAAAGTCGTTTTAGAAAGCTTTGAAAATAGGGCTTTAGTTTGTCTATCATCAACAGGAAGACGCTTGATAAATCATTTTTGTAGCCTGTTTTAAAAAATTCAAAAAAGGTGATCAGCATGCGGTGATTGCCACCACCAACTTCAAAAATGGCCCGTAGGTCGCCCAATCCCCGGTTAGATTTCAGATAATCCAACAACTCTGTTTTTTTATCCCACTGAGCCAATCGTTCAATCAACTCAACTGATTGTGCAAAGGTCAGATTGGGGAGTTGTACAATGTGAAAAAAGCCGTAAAAAGGCATTTCCCTTTTTTTCACTTCGGGCAACATCGAATCACTGGTGGCCACTATGCCGATGGAATCCTGTTGTTGGATAAAATCTCTCCATTGGCTTTGCCCGGATTCTTTTAACCCTGAAAACACATTGTTGAGATTTTCAGCAAGGATCAATAACTTCCTGCCATTCAGATAGTCCACCAAAAATTTTTCCGCCATCAAGGTACGTCTCTCTGCTGGCGTATCCCGTAATTCTTCCAGATAACCTTTAATTTTTTCAGCCTCCTGATCTGTAGCGCCGACCCTTTGGATCGCTTTATATATACGCACCAATAGATCAACATAGTTGTCTATCCCATACTCTTCCTCGCTTAAATAGGCAATGACCAAACGTTCATTCGCCCTTACCTTCTTGCACATACGGTGATACAATACCCTTAGCAAATGGGTCTTACCACTACCCTTCGACCCTATCACCAACTCGCGTAGTGGCAGCCCGTTTTCTGCAAAGGCAGTCGCTGCGGTTTCCAACCAATCAGCAGTATCCACTCGGCCCACTAGCATGTTCTCCAACTTCTCCGCTTCTTCTATTTTGGTATTAAAGATATACATGGCTTTTAAGTATCAGTGTTTAATATGGCATGTTATAGTCGTCCAAGGATAGATATGTGCAACAAACAAATGTAATAGTTTTGACTACTTCTGTTAGGTTTGGCACTATTCAGGCGAAGTTTCGTAGAACCTGTCCCGAACTTGATTCGGGGACGACAGCCCATAGCCAGGTTTTTTTTAACCCCGAAAGCTTTCGGGGTCAACCCCTGGAAAAATGCACAAATCCTGGCTTGTTACACTATAATTGTCCCTCAAGTTATTTCGTGCATTCGGTATTAATATAAAGCAATCAACAATAATACATCCGCCACCAGCGACGCAACAACTGATACCTGAATCCAAACCGCATCTGTTCGTCCATCTGCAAGTAAAGATCGCGCATCAAATCCTTGATAACTTCACTAACTGACTCTGAAGAATATTCCGGAAATTCAACTTTGACAGCCTCCCGGATAGTAGCTCTGGTCAGTGTCTCCTCTTCACTGGCCACCAATTGCAGAATGAAATACCCCAGCCGCCGCTCTTCTTCATTATAGTAAGCCTCCAGACGTTCTCTGTAGTGGTCAAAATGGCCATTGCCACTTGCATCCAACACCAGGTCAGAAATTACTTGTTCTACTTCTTTTCTGGTTGGGCTGTGAAGCTTTTTGAGCCGGAGTTCTTTAAATATCAGATCAATGTAAAAGGGCAGGTTTTGAACGCTCTCGGCAATATGAAAATAACAGTTATCTGCATTTTGGATATGGAATTGTTCTCCCAGATGGTGGCATAGGGCTGCCGCGTCCTGATCACTCATTTCTTTAAGGACATAAGTGTACATATTGTTGGTTGGGTTACCCAAATAACGATGTTTCTTCGTCAACCAATCCAATACCACATTAAAACCAATCGAACCACAAAAGATAAACCGGAGTTTGGAGGTACTTTCGAGATTTTCTCGAATCGTCCGCATAGTGTCCAGCAACTCCATGCATTCTTCTTCGGCGTCGTACTTGGTTATCAATTGGAACAACATCCACGGAAACTCGTCCAGCATTATCAGGGTCGGTTTGTCACTTTCAGCCACTTCCTCAAGAATTGCATTCAGCAGTTCTTTCCAATGCTTATTCAAAGAAGGGAGTTCATAACCACTTAACTTTTGGCCTGCCAGCCATTTGCTGTAAAACTGACGCACTTTCCCCGGGGCTGCTTTTATTATTTCCGCATCGATCAAAGAGGCGTAAAGCCCTTGTACGAATTCTTCCACACTGGTTTTCCCTTGTACAATATACAGTATGATCTGCCACTTGGGGTGGGGGTGCTGCGCCATTTTTTTAAGCAAACAGGTTTTCCCGATTCGCCTTAAGGAGGCCAATACGACGCTTTGCAACTCGAGTATTTCCCAAAGTTGTTCGCTTTCGTTCTCTCTTCCTATTATGTGCGTTGTTTTCATGTCTTTTATGTGCGTTATTTTCATGTCTTTTATGTGTGTTGCTTTCATGTCTTTTATGTGCGTTGCTTTCATGTTTTTTATGTGCGTTGCTTTCATGTCTTTTATGTGCGTTGCTTTCATGTCTTTTATGTGCGTTGCTTTCATGTCTTTTATGTGCGTTGCTTTCATGTCTTTTATGTGCGTTGCTTTCATGTTTTTTATGTGCGTTGCTTTCATGTTTTTTATGTGCGTTGTTTTCATGTCTTTTATGTGCGTTGCTTTCATGCGATACTTTTATCGTACGTTGAAACCACCGCAATTTACTCTTTTTTCTCTGTTTTTCAAACTTTTCCCCAAAAAAAACCAGCTTTTCACCCCGAAAAGCTGGTTTTTTATCCATCCGCAGCACTTTTTTCACCTAAACAGGGTAACATCTCCCTGATAAACCTTAACCAGATTGTCCACAAACTCCACTTCAGCAACATAGACAAACACCGCCGGGTTCATAAATTTGCCATCCAGCCGACCGTCCCAGCCGTAAAGTTCCTCGCCGGGTTGAAAATTAATGGCTTCATGGACGAGTTCTCCCCAGCGGTCGTATACGCGGAAGTAATTCACCTGCCGAACACTGGCATCGCTAAAGGGAAAGAAATAGTCGTTGACGCCGTCTTCGTTGGGTGAAAAGGCATTTGGGAAAAAGACATTTTTCGGCTTTTCAACGATGATGCGCATCGTATCGCGGAGAATACACCCCGTCAGCGTATCCACCGTTTCAATAACGTAATAATTGGTATAAGTCGGGCTCGCAAAGGGTTGGAGACATCCCCTGCAATGAAGACTGTCGCCAAGCGTCCACTGATATAGTTGGTTGGCTTGAGGAGACAGGCTCCCGTCAATCTGAACACTATCTCCGAGAACCACCCGTTTGTCTTCACCCGCATCCAGGTCAACCGGCGGTGGTTCATAAATGGGGATGATTTCACTGACCGTACAGCCGTTTCCATCCAACACCACCAGCTCGTAATCGCCGCCATTCAGGCCATCGTAGATCATATCTACTGAAAAATCACTCTCTCCAAAACTATAGAGATAGGGCGGTATCCCACCATCGGTAGCGTCGATTACCAACCACCCGTTGGCATCACCGTGACAGGTAACATTTATCGATTCTGCATTGTAGGCGATGAGATCGGGCTGGTTGACCGTTACCTCCACTTCAAATACGCAATCGAACTCGTTGGTGATTGTCACCTGGTAGTTGCCAGCCTGAATTCCTTCCAACTCCGCCGTGGTAGCACCATTCGACCATTCAAAATCCAGGGCCGACCCCCCTGTTGCAAAAATGGGTTCGATAACACCCGTTTCGTCGCCATAGCAGGGCACATCTACCGTTTCAAACACCACACCGGGATTGATGGCATAATTCACCTGCAAACTATCCACTCCCACACATCCCTCATTATCGGCGCTGACCCAATAAAATCCCGGCTGGTCGACAAAATAAGTTGATCCGGTAGAACCATCCTGCCATTCCACGTCCGTGCCTCCCACAACGCTCACCGCCAATGTGGTCGACTGCCCTTCACAAAGTATGGTGTCGGGCCCCAGGTCGACAAGGGGCGTTGCCGCAAATATCAGGTCCACATCGTCAACCGTCTCACAGCCCTGACCATCCGAAATGGTTACACTGTAATTGCCCGAACTGCTGACCGTCGCCACCGGCCCTGTGTCACCCGTACTCCAGTTGTACACCTGGGCCCCAGGCGTGGTGGCATCAATAGCAAAACTGGTTTGGTCGCAAACCGGCTGATCCTCTCCAAGTTCTAATGGCAGGGGCGGTTCATAGTCCACCACAATTTCATCTTCATTTGGGCAACCATCCACCGTGATCGTCACCGAATAACTTCCTCCGGTAGTCACCTCCAGGGTAGCATCCGTACTTCCATCATCCCATTGGTAGGTGGCGCCGGCAGTAGTAGCATCCACAATATAGCTTAGCCCTTCACAAAGAGTAGTATCCGGGCCGAGGTCGAGGGCGGGCGTTTCCGCAAATGTAAGCATAATGTTATCCGCTACTTCACACCCTCCCTCATCCAATATCACTACCCAATATTCGCCGGAGGTGGTAACGGTGATCATCGAATCGGTCGACCCATTGCTCCACATATAGGTTTCCGCCCAGGGGCTGTCGGGATCCAAGGTATAAGAAGGTTCATCACATAAAGACTGGTCTTCGCCCAAATCCAGGAAAAAGGGTGTTGCCGATTCCACCACAAAGGAGTCGCGGCGCGTACACCCCGATATGCTGATGTCCACCCAATAGGTTCCGATTTGATCCACCTGATAGGTTGCTCCGGTGCTGCCATCCTGCCATTCGTAGGTGGCGTTGGCCGTACTTACGTCCAGGAATAGATCCGTATTGCCGGCACAAAAAGTGGTATCCGTCAATGTACTGGTATTGTCGAGCACATCGATTTGCAGATAGAAGGTATCCGTTACATTGCAGGTAATTGCTGCATTGACAACTTGCATCACAGTATAAGTGCCAGCTTCTTCAAAAGTATAAGTGGGGTTCTCCTCGGTGCTGGTAACACCGGTGCCAAAATCCCAGAAAAAGGTCTCCGCGTCGAGGCCGGTATAAGTAAAATCGACGGTAAATGGCGCACAACCACTCGTGGAGGGGGCCGCCATAGCAGAAGCCGTTACCGTAGCAATTTCAAAATCGATTTTGAAAACGCCGATATCCCATCCGACAGATTGGTTGGTCGCAAAGGCGTTCGGAGTGGTCTGCAAGGTAGAACTACTACCCGAACACACCGCCTGATAGATGACCCCTCCCTTGTCGAAACGACTTGTGCCACCGTCTACATGATAAGCGTTGGGGTAAAAAGTGCCGAAGTTCAACGCCTCTGCATTTGGCGTAAGCTGAGCCAGATAAAAATCATTGGTACCCACAGAAGCCACCGCATCGGGGGTAACCGGCAACTCACTGCTGGCTTCATAACCAGACAAATAAATACCGTTGCACTTATCGACCATAAAGGCCACCGGCACAAAATCATATCCAAAGCCTCCTGACCCCGAACCAATTACGGTGGAGTACACCAGCGAACTCAATTCCCCGTCGAATGCGGCGAGAAATTGTTTGCTGCCGGGATTAAAAAAATAGGTGTTGGGCGTAATATCGATCGTTCCCGATGTCTGCCCATAGATGTGTACGTTACCGTCTTCATCCAGGTCGATGAAAAAGGCGTGTTCACTGCCATCGGTTGAGCCGAAATACGTACTGGCAACCAACTGCTGAGCATCGGGCGAAAGTTTGGCCACAAAGGCATTGGCTTGCCCCCCCGGCCAGTCGGATTGATAAGCATTTGCCGTTGTCACGAAATCATCCGACCCTGCTGCCCCTGCAACGTAGACATACCCAAAGTCATCTACCCGCAACCCAAATCCCATATCGGGATCGGCGCTGCCCAGATAAGTCGACCAGTACAGGGTCGACAGGTCGCTGTTGAACTTTGCCACTACTCCCTCCTGCATGTTGAACCCAGAGCTGTTGTTAGAGGGTTGAACAACGTTGGGTGTGGTGGGGAAATTGGTCGAATTGGAACAGGAAGCTATGTAAATATTGCCCTGTGCATCCAGCACTATCTCACCTCGATAAGTATCGCCATAGTTGGCAATAACGCCGGTCGAATTGCGGCCATCGCCACCTGAGCCTCCCAGATAGGTCGATCCCACCAGGGCAGTCCCGTCGGCATTGAGCTTGGCAATAACGATATCGGCAGCCCCGCCCCCAAAGTTGGTTTGAACGGCATTGCCTGTGGTTGGGAAATCACTGGAATTACTCGACCCGTAAATGCAAAGATGGCCGTTGAAATCGACGATCATACTGTGCGGATAATCTCCGCTGGCACCTCCAATGTAAGTGGCGTATATTTGGCTTGAGCCATCCGGCGTGTATTTGGTTACGGCGAAATCGGTTGAGCCGCCTGCAAAGCTATTCTGAAAAGCACCTGTCGTGGTGGGATACCCCACGCCAAAGGAGATGCCTCCGCCAAATACATTGCCCGAATTGTCGAAGGTGGCCGTATGGCCAAAATTTTGACTACCTGATGTCCCCGATAGCGTCGAAGCCACTACGGTCGGATCAATGACCAACTTTAAAGAAGGATCATACCCTTTCGGGAAATAAAACTGAACCGTGTGGCCGGTCAACACATAAGTACATGCCACCTCTTTTTCCCGACCATCGACCATTTGATAGGCATAAGGTTGAAACTCCTTGATGTGACCGACATTGGTTTTGATGTGCAAATGACCGTCTTCCAAATGCAGCCCGTCTGTACCTTCATAAGATAATTTGATCTGATCGGGAGCCTTGCCGGGAGCCACCACAAAATCGTATTTGAACAATCCATCCTGGCTGTATGCGATCAACTGGATACCGTCGTATATTTCTTCATAGGTTATTTTATGAAAAACGGGAACATTGTCGGCCCATCTGGCGGGGTCGTTGCCCAAATAATAATTGTGGTATTGATGCAAGACATCAGAACCCTTTAGAGGAGATTGATTTGCTCCAACAAACTGCACACGATAGGCATGTCCTTTCACTACATGTTGGGCCTGCACGTCGGGAGCTGCTTTGATGATGTCATGCAATTCCGCGACAGCGGCTCCGTCGTGAAACTTGTATGTAAAAGCATCGGCTTCCAAAAAAACCTTGTCAATGCCGCCCAACCCGGCCCGGTAAAGGACGTTGGGGTGCCATTGGTTTTGGTTTTGCACAAATTGCAATGGAGCAGGGTGGTGATGATGCCCTTCCGGGCAGGAAGACTGGCCTTGTAAAAAGGAAAAGGTAAAAATCGATACTGCTGTAAAAAACCATGTTTTCAGGAACTTTGCCTTCATAGCGAAAGAGGGTTTAGTTAATAAATCTGTGTCGTCGGGTGGGAATTCTCTTTAGTCTCGGATATATGTATAAAAGTACGCATTTTTGTCTGCTCCACCATACAAGAATGACTGAAATTTGCCCAATTTCATACAATAAGTCTAAAACCACCCTGACCTTGGGCCAAATGCCCACATATGCTACCGGGTTTCCCATCCATACCCTTCCCGCCTGATTTTTTTTAAATCCTTTCTTTTTCCTATATTTGGTCGATTTCCAAAAACAATTTCCTCCCCCACCAAAAGCAAAATGTCCTTAAAGCCCGTCCTGGGCTTGTTCCGGGAGGCTACTGTATCAACATCGAACCAAGCGCGATGAAAAACACAAACCATGAAAAATCCACTACAAGCCTTACTCCTCCTTGCCCTGATAACCATTGCCACCCAAACCCGGGCTGCCCTCCCCGACGGCGCCACCGCCCCCAATTGGACCCTCACCGACATCAATGGCAACACCCATACCCTTTACGACTATCTCGACCAGGGTAAAATGGTTGCCCTCGATTTCTTCGCCACCTGGTGCGGCCCCTGCTGGAACTACCACAACACCAATGCACTCAAAGACCTCTATAATAACTTCGGCCCTCCCGGCACCGACGAAGTTATGGTATTTGGCATCGAGGGCGACGTCTCCACCAATACCAACTGCCTCTATGGCCCCGCTGGATGTGTAGGCGGCACCATTGGCAACTGGGTCGCCGGCACCCCCTATCCCATTATCGACCTCACTTCCAGCACCGTCACCGGCCAATACGCCATCACTTACTACCCCACCATCTACGCCATTTGTCCCGACCGCACCATCTTCGAGGCGGGGCAAATACCATATAGTACCTGGCAAACCTGGATTCAGACCTGCCAGCTCGACGCCACCGGCACGGCCACCGATGTGGTCTGCGCCGGCGAAGACAATGGCACGGTCGACCTCATGCCCACAGGTGGGTGGGGAAACCTCAACTTCTCCTGGAGCAACGGCGCCAACACCGAAGACCTCGACAACCTTGCCGCCGGAAACTACTTCGTGACCATCACCGAAGGGCATGGCTACAGCATCGAACGAGGCCCTTACACCGTCGGCGGCCCTACTCAACCCCTCGACATCATCACCAACTACGAATATGACGTAGACTGTTTCGGCGCCGACAACGGCCAGATTGACATCAGCGCCGCCGGTGGTACTCCCGGATACAGCTACCTGTGGAGCAACGGCCAAACCTCCACCACCCTCTTCAACCTCAGTCCCGGGATATACCAGGTAACCGTAACCGATAACAATAGTTGCACGGACATCAACGCCTATTCCATATCTGAACCTCCCGAACTGACCTTCTCCATCTTCGCTTCCGACGAAAACTGCGACAACACCGACGGCGAGATCATCGCACAGGCACAGGGAGGATCGCCCGGTTATCTCTACGACATTGGCTTCGGGCCCCAATCCAACGGCTACTTCCCCAACCTCTCCGGCGACGCCTACTTCCTCACCATCACCGACGCAAACGGGTGCCAGCAATTCGACAACATCCTCATTGCCAACATCCCAGCCCCCTACGCCGACGCCGGCCCCAACGAATTGATCGACTGTAATAACAATACAACTACACTAGACGGAACAAACTCAGACGCCGGCCCCGACATCATCTACATCTGGACCACTACCGACGGCAACATCGTCAGCGGTGCCGATACCCCCACCCCTCTCGTCGATGCTACCGGTACTTATGAACTAGCCATTATTAACACCATAAACGGATGCCAAAGCATCGCCTACACCACCGTCAGCGGCAACACCACCACCCCCAACGCAGATGCAGGCCCCAATGGCGACCTGACCTGCACCACCACCTCTGTAACCCTCGACGGCTCCGGCTCCGACAATGGTGCCAACATCACTTACCTCTGGACCACCTCCGACGGCAACATCGTCAGCGGCGATACCACCACCGCCCCCCTCGTGGATGCCAGCGGGACTTACGAGCTGCTGGTCACCAACACCGACAATGGATGTACCGCCCTCTCCACCACCTCCGTCGGGATCGATGATACTGCCCCCACTTCCGACGCGGGCCCCACTGCCGCTGTTGACTGCAATAATACACAAACGACCCTCGACGGAACCAACTCCTCAAACGGGCCGGACTACACCTACCAATGGACCACTACCGACGGCAACATCGTCAGCGGAGAGACCTCCCTATCCCCCACCGTCGATCAGGGAGGCAGCTACCAACTCCTGGTTACCAACACCATCAATGGCTGTACCGCTACCAGTTCTACCTCCGTCGCTCAAAACGACACCCCACCTGCAGCAAGCGTCGGCTCACCCGCCACGCTGACCTGCCAAACCACTACCTTAACCTTAGACGGCAGCGGATCAGAAAGCGGCAGCGACATCACTTATCAGTGGACTACTGCCGACGGCAACATCGTCAGCGGTGACAACACCACTACTCCCACCGTCGACCAGCCAGGCACCTACCTACTGCTCGTAACCAACACCTCTACAGGCTGCACCGCCTCCTCCGATGTAGCCATAGCAGAAGACTTAGCCGACCCCACCGCCGATGCCGGTACTGCCAACCCACTCACTTGCACAACCTCAACCATCTCGCTGGATGGCTCCAACTCCTCCGGCGGCAGTGATATAACCTATCTTTGGACAACATCCGACGGCAACATCGTCAGCGGCGATGACACCACCAATCCCGTTATCGACGAGCAGGGTACCTATTCCTTATTGGTTACCGACACCAGCAACGGATGTACGGCAACCTCCTCCGTTTCCGTTTCCGAAAACACGACCGCACCTGTTGCTGACGCCGGACCGGACGACGAGCTAAACTGCTCCGACACCGACCTTGCCCTCGACGGGTCAGGGTCTTCTTCCGGCCCCAACATATCTTACCAATGGACGACTGCCGACGGCAACATCATTTCCGGTGCAGATTCTGCCACCCCCCTAGTCGACCAGGCAGGCACCTACTCCCTCCTCGTCACCAATACCGACAATGGCTGTACGGCTTCCGCCAACTCAATCGTCACCCAGGATGTCAGCCTACCCACCGCCGATGCCGGACCCGATGGAGAACTCAATTGCAATGTCAACCAGCTTACGCTAATTGGCGACGATTCTTCCGACGGAGACAACATCACTTATCTGTGGACTACCTCCGATGGCAACATCGTCAGCGGCGACGACTCCACCACCCCGCTCGTCGACCAGGCAGGCACCTACTCCCTCCAGGTCACCAACACCGATACCGGTTGCTCCGCCACTTCTTCTGTGGAGGTGTCTGAAAATACTGCAACGCCCACTTCCGATGCCGGACCGACAGATGAGCTCAATTGCGACAACAATTCACTTACGTTAGATGGTTCCGGATCTTCTTCCGGATCGGAATTCACCTATTTGTGGACTACCACCAACGGTAACATCGTCAGTGGTGATGACACCACAGAACCGGTCATCGACCAGGCTGGTGACTACGACCTCCTCGTCACCAACACCGACAATGGTTGCTCCTCCACTTCCTCGGTTTCCATTTCTGAAGACACCAATAGCCCCACCGCTGATGCCGGACCCGACGATGAACTCAATTGCAGTGAACCCGACCTCACCCTCGATGGGTCAGGGTCTTCTTCCGGCTCCAACATTTCCTACCTGTGGACGACTACCAACGGCAACATCGTTTCCGGTGCAGATTCTGCCACACCCCTGATCGATCAGGCAGGCACCTACTCCCTCCTCGTCACCAATACCGACAATGGCTGTACGGCTTCCGCCAACGCAATCGTCACCCAGGATGTCAACCTTCCCACCGCCGATGCCGGACCCGACGGAGAGCTCAATTGCAATGTCAACCAACTTACGCTAAATGGCGACGACTCTTCCGACGGTGATAACATCACTTACCAATGGACTACCTCCGATGGCAACATCGTCAGCGGCGACGACTCCACCACCCCGCTTGTCGACCAGGCAGGCACCTACTCCCTCCAGGTGATCAATACCGATACCGGTTGTTCCGCCACTTCTTCTGTGGAGGTCTCTGAAAATACAACTACGCCCACGTCCGACGCCGGACCGACAGACGAGCTCAATTGCGACAACAATTCACTTACGTTAGATGGTTCCGGATCTTCTTCCGGATCGGAATTCACCTATTTGTGGACTACCACCAACGGTAACATCGTCAGTGGTGATGACACCACCGAACCGGTCATCGACCAATCCGGCGACTACGAACTCCTCGTCACCAACACCGACAATGGATGCACCTCCACTTCCTCGGTTTCCATTTCTGAAGACACCAATAGCCCCACCGCTGATGCCGGACCCGACGATGAACTCAATTGCAGTGAACCCGACCTCACCCTCGATGGGTCAGGGTCTTCTTCCGGCTCCAACATTTCCTACCTGTGGACGACTACCAACGGCAACATCGTTTCCGGTGCAGATTCTGCCACACCCCTGATCGATCAGACAGGCACCTACTCCCTCCTCGTCACCAATACCGACAATGGCTGTACGGCTTCCGCCAACGCAATCGTCACCCAGGATGTCAACCTTCCCACCGCCGATGCCGGACCCGACGGAGAGCTCAATTGCAATGTCAACCAACTTACGCTAAATGGCGAAAATTCATCCAGTGGAAATGATATTACATATCTATGGACTACTTCTGATGGTAACATCGTAAGTGGCGACGATTCAACCACCCCGCTCGTCGACCAGCCGGGCACCTATTCCCTCCAGGTTACAAATACGGCTACTGGTTGCTCCGCTACCTCAACTGTTGTGATCAGCCAAAGCAACGATTCTCCCACCGCCGACGCCGGCACTGCAGAAGAAATCAATTGCACCAACAATTCACTTACGTTAGATGGGTCCGGCTCATCTGCCGGATCAGAATACAGCTACCTGTGGACCACTGTCGACGGCAACATCGTGAGTGGTGGCAACACTATTGCACCACTTGTAGACCAACCCGGCGCCTATACATTGCAGGTAACCAATATGGCCACCGGCTGCTTGTCAGCTGCGACGGTTCAAATCGTTGAGAACATCGCCGCACCTGCTGCCGATGCCGGCTCAACTGCCCAATTCACTTGCCATGACAATACCCTTACACTCAACGGCAGCAGTTCCTCTTCCGGAACCGGAATTACTTATCTGTGGACCACCGCCAATGGCAACATAGCATCGGGCGCCACCACAACAACGCCCGAAATATCGGCACCCGGCGACTACACCCTGTTGGTAACCAATACCGATAACGGCTGTACGGCTTCCGCCAATGTGACCATCACTGCAACACAGACCCTGGAATTGAATTTGGCGACAGCCACCGATGCTACCTGTTTTGGCGAAAGCAATGGAAGTGCCACCGTCGAAGCTGCCGGAGGCAATCAGCCCTACCAATTTACCTGGCCAGGGGGAACGGAAGGAGCGACCCAAAACGACCTGGCGGCAGGCAACTACCTCGTTAGTGTAACCGATGGTGACGATTGCACAGCTACTATCCAGGTTGCGATTGCCCAACCTGCGCCCATTGATTTGAGCCTGACCGCCAGCTCGGAAGTAAATTGTTATGACGGGAACGACGGAATGGCCACCGTCGATGCACAAGGAGGCACCGGCGACTTCACCTACACCTGGCCAAACGGCGATACGGGCCAATCGATGAGCAATTTGTCGGCAGGCGAATACACTGTTACAGCAACCGATGCCAACCTATGCTCGGAAGTACTCAACCTGACCATCACCCAACCCAATGAACTGGTCAACGACATCACCCACACCGACGAAACCGCCTCCGGCCTCGATGATGGCACAGCCACCAGCAACCCCTCAGGAGGCATTGGGCCCTACTCCTTCTTGTGGAGCAACGGCGAAACTACGGCCAGCATTTCGGGATTGCCACCCGGCACCTACACCGTAACGACCACCGACGCCAAAGGTTGTTCTCACGTTGGGACAGTGGCCATCAACGCTGTCGACTGCGCCCTGCAGGTCGAGTCGGGAAGTACCGACGTCAGTTGCTTTGGCGGTAACAACGGCCAGGCATTCATAACAAATATAACCGGAAGCGAAGGGCCTTTTACCTACAATTGGTCGACCGGCGCCACCACTTCCAGCATTGACAACCTGACTGTCGGCACCTATATTATTTCTATATCCGACGGAGAGGGTTGCCTGTTTGTCGAAGAGTTGATTGTCGCAGAACCTCCTGCCCTAACTACGGACTTTATCTATGACGACCCCAACTGCTTTGGGGCAACCGACGGCTTTGTCAGTGTCGTCCCGGATGGTGGCACCCAGCCATTTACCTATCTTTGGCAGGATGGCTCTACCGGAGAAACACTGCAAGACGTTGGTGCGGGCACTTACACAGTTGTCGTCACCGACCACAATGGCTGCTCTGTCAACACTGCAATTACATTGACCGAACCGAATGCCATAACGGCCAACATCGTCGACCAAACCAACGTGCAATGTGCCAACGACGCCATCGGATCAGCTACCGCCCAAGGCAGCGGCGGCACCGGCATCCTTTCCTGGTTGTGGTCGGACGGACAAACCGGGGAGACCGCCACCAGCCTGGTCGCTGGCACCTATACGGTAACGGCTACCGATCAGGAGGGCTGTACTGCCGAATCGATGGTAACCATAACTGCTTCGGACGACGTGCCGCCTACGGCATTGGGGCAGGATGTGGTAGTACTGTTAGATGAAAATGGAGCGGCCAGCCTCGCTGCAGCAACGGTCGACGCAGGTAGTTTCGACAACTGTGCTTTGACCGGTTTGAGTCTGGATGTCAATGTATTTGATTGCTCTCATTTGGGGGACAACTCCGTTGAACTGACCGCCATTGATGGAGCCGGCAACAACCACTCCACCTCTGTGACCGTAACAGTCCATGACAATGTAGCACCAACCATAACCTGCGATAATGATGTAATTGTTGGTAGCTGTTCCGAACCGGTGATCTACGATATTCCAAATGCCACAGACAATTGCACTCCTGGCTCGCCCGAACTATTAGTGGGACTGGGTAGTGGCAATGTATTCCCCATTGGTGTCAACATAGAAGTGTATCGCGTAAGCGATGAAAGCGGCAATTCCTCTACTTGCAGTTTCACCGTCACGGTAGAAGACAGCGAAGCACCAACCATTGTTTGTCCGGAAAACATCACCGTATCCGGGTGTGCCGAAACCATCAATTACGATTTACCGGATGCGTTCGACGACTGTTCTTCCATTGGAAACCCGGTGTTGATACAAGGGCTTGGTTCCGGGGCTGTTTTTCCGGAAGGAGTACACACCGAAATCTATGAAGTAGCAGACGGCTTTGGCAATACGACCCAGTGTAGCTTTACGATCAGCATTGTCAATGACATGGAAGGCGACATTTTGGAGGTAGAAAATGCCTGTTTTGGAGAGGCCGATGGCAGTGCTACCGTGAGTGGCACCGGGGGATCACCCCCTTATACTTACGCCTGGGACAATGGACAGACCGGCCCCACGGCTACAGACCTTGCCGCCGATTTTTATTCGGTAACCGTCACAGATTCAGAGGGTTGTACCAATCAAATGTTTGTCACCGTGTCTGAAAATCCGTCGATCTCTGCCATGCTGGACGACTTGCAACACGAAAACGGGAACAATGCCGATGGCGCCATTTCGATCATTGCGGAAGGCGGCACCCCACCATATAACTATAATTGGACGGCCGATAACGGCTTTAGCTCGACCGACGAAGACATCAGCGCACTGAGCACCGGCACCTACGAATGCCTTATCACCGACGCCAATGGCTGCGTATTTACGGCTGGCCCATTTGAAGTGGAAAGCATTACGGGTACCAACGATCCTGCCTGGGCAAGGCTGATAACCCTGTATCCCAACCCGTCCAATGGCCGAGTAGTCGTCCAACTGCCGGAAATCTGGGAAGAGGCTCAAATGACGGTTTACAATGCTACCGGACAATTGCTGAAACCCAGCCTCGTCATCCAGACGACGACTCCCGGGCAGTACCGATTGGATCTGAACGGGCACCCCAATGGGGTTTATCTGCTCAAAATACGGGTGGAAGGAGAGATTTTGGTGAAGCGGATCGTACTAACCCGCTCAAATTGACGTTTTATCAACATACCTCCTGGGCCACATAGGCAGACACCGCTGTCTGTGTGGCTCTATTGTTTCTCCTTTGCCCGGCAATGGCCAAACATTACCCACTATCAGTGGTGAAAAGCCTTGCTTTGCCTTTCGGGAAACAAATCAGCGAATAACCCCTACCTAAAGCGCAGACTTTCGTATCTTGCGGCTTAGTCAATTGGCCGCACCCCTACCGACCGGGAATATGCCCTCAATACGTCCCAAAATCGTCTGCATCCTTTACCCTCACGGAATCTCGTTCCTCCAATCAAGTAGCACGTTGTATTTAAGTTGGTTGGTTTAAGGAATGATATTTTCTATATATAAAGATCACCTGTATCACACACTGGCATTTCGGGATACCTGCAAAGCATCAAAACAATGGTTTCGGGGGTCTGAAATTATAAAACAACACCTATTTTATGAACGCCTTCTTTTATACCCTTTTCGGGCTTTTGTTCGGCCTGGTTCGACCTGAGTTGGAGCCGCCGGAACAGGGTATAATTGCACCTACCCAGAGTACTACGAGCGGTTATTGCGCCCATTCGCATGCACAGGAACTTTTATTTGCGGAATACCCCGAACTGGAATCAACTACCCAGGAGCAGGATGAAGATGCTTACCGGTATTTCGACGACTTTGCCCCCGACGGGCTCCGGGAGCTAAAGGTTTTGCCCGTCGTATTCCACATCATCCACAACAACGGCCCCGAAAACATCTCCGACGCCCAGGTCCTCCAGGGGCTCGACCACCTCAACGATGCTTTCGCCAACCTCAATTACTACGACCAGGGCACCGGCGAGGACACAGAAGTGCAGTTCTGCCTGGCCAAAAGAGACCCCGACGGCAACGCCACCACCGGTATCGTTCGGGTAGCTTCTCCCCTGACCGATATGACTTTGGAATCCGACGACCTTTCGGTAAAAGACCTCAGCCGATGGGATCCCTTCAACTACATCAACATTTGGCTGGTAGCCGAAATATGCAGCAACAATACGGGCTGCGACGTGGCCGGATATGCCTACTTTCCTTCCTCGCACGGCAACCCCGAAGACGGGATCGTCGTCGAAGCCGAATGGATGGGCAGCAGCGAGGCCAACTCCACTGTCCTTGCCCACGAAATGGGGCATTACCTCGGCTTGTACCACACCTTCGAAAACGGTTGTACCAACGATGATTGCATGGCCGACGGCGACCGCATCTGCGACACTCCTCCCGACCAGTCAACCATACCCGTGCCCTGCAATGGCACCACCAATAGTTGCAGCACAGACGTCAACGTCGCCGACCCCAACAATCCTTTTACAACCGACCAAAACGATATGGTCATCAACTATATGGACTATGGCGACTGGGCCTGCTATTCCGCTTTCACACAGGGGCAGGCCGACCGGATACATTATTTTGTGGAAGAGGTCAGAAGCAGCTTATTGGATTCAGACGCTTGCCTCGACCCTTGCTTCAGTCCGATCACCGCCGATTTTAGCGCAAGCGCACTGACTATACCTGTTGGTGAAGCAGTCGATTTCACCAACAACAGCATCAACGCTACAATGGCAGAATGGTTTGTCGACGGCACCTCCTTTGCCACCACTACCGATGCCAGCTACACGTTCAACACCCTCGGCCTGTATACCGTCACCCTGGTGGTAGCCAACGGATCGCAGGGGTGCATCGACGATATATCAGTCGAGATCGAAGTGGTCTGCAACACCATTGCGGACTTCCTTCCTTCGGCTTCTACCGTTGATGCAGGGCAAACCATCAGTTTTTCCAACAACAGTACCAACGCACAGTCATATGAATGGCTGCTCGACAATGTATCTCAGGGCGGCCCGGTCAATTTCACACAAACATTCCTAACGCCCGGTGTTTTCAACGTTTGCCTTACGGCAAATGGCTTGATCTGCAACGATACTTTTTGCTTCGCCGTCACCATCACCGAACCCGCCAACGATTGTAGTTCGACCTACCTAAAAACCTTCGGCAACGCCGGCGCAAATGAAAGGGGCTACGTATTGCTGCCCACTGGCAACGGCAGCGTATACATCGGCGGCAGCACACAAGATAGTGCGCTGATCATGCTGATGGACGGCGAAGGCACCCTCCTCTGGCAACGGAGTTTTCTTTTTGCCGACAATTCGGGTGTAAACATCATTACCGATATGAAACTGGATGCCGACAACTACATCGTCGGTTGTGGGGTAGCTGACAACGGGGCCAACAATCGCGATGGCTTCGCCTTCCGATACGACCCGGCCAACGACAACCTCCTTTGGGTGCAAAACCACCAACACGCTTCCCTTCATGTATTCAATTACGACATCCACGAGTTGAGCCCCACCGGTAATTTTCTCGTAACCGGGCAAAGTCATAACAATACTGCTCCGGGACTGGGTTGCGATGGCTACCTTTTTGAGCTCAACCGGAATACCGGTGCCATTGCCACTGTCAATGAACAGTACAACCTGGGGTCGTGCGAAACGTTTCAGACTTCCACATTGTACAATGGCTCCCTTTATGCCGCCGGCAGATATAATTTTGCCGGAGGGGGCACCGATAAAATGAGGGGGGCCACCACCCGTTTCGACCTTTCGGGAAGTGAGATATGGACGCGGCTCTACCTCGTAGACGTAGCCAACAATGCCCGCTTGTACTCGCCCGACATCCTGATAGAAGACGATACCATTGTCCAGCTATTCACCGGCGATAAAAATGGCACCGCTGCTCTCAATCCGGAGGTGTATTTGGCGAAAGCCAACCTCAACGGCGAATTGGCCTGGGCAAAGGAATACAGCTTGCCGTCAAATGCCAATTTGTTGTTGCAGGAGATCGTCAGCTTACCCGACGGGTACGCCTTGTTGGGACTGAACGCCTCCACCGATCAGCTGTTCATTTTGAAAACAGATAAATCGGGAAACCCCATTTGGGCAAAAAGCTATGGCGGCGGGGTTGATCTACTGGCGTCATCAACCGGTGTGGAAATGATAGCGATTGACGAATACCTCTACGTCACGGGATACAGCGATGGGTTTGGTACCGGCGACGAAGACATCGCCATACTCAAATTGAATGCCGAAGGGGAGATCAACAGCAGTTGTGTATTTGTAGAAGAATTGTTGGTGAACGCCATCAATTTCCCCAATCCCTATGACGGGCAGCATTCGCTGACGGCCTACGCCAGCCCCATTGGCAGCACCAACCCTTCGATGGATCCGGTAAATACCAGCCTGGAAGAAACGGTGGTCTGTTTTGCCAATTGCCAGGAGATCTGCGACAATGGCCTCGACGACGACGGCGACGGCCTGATCGATTGCTACGACCCCGACTGCTGCATGGCCCCATCTTGTGAAAACCATTATTATTCTCCCTGTCCGGAAGGTTGCGTTTTTCTATTCAATTTTGCACCCTTTGGGTTGGAAGAAGAATGGCAGTCGATGGGACCACAGGACTGGTGCAGCTACAATACGCCCATCACCGGCGACATCGACGGCGACGGCGTCCCGGAAGTCATCGGCAAGCCCTGTTCGGGAGCCACCGCACCGGGCACAGCCGCCTATCACAACCTTCTCATTGTGGACGGGCAAACGGGCCAGATCGAAGATTCCATCATAACTCCCGCTTTTTATTATCTGGCGGACGGACCGGCCATTGCCGATGTGGACAACAATGGTTTTGCAGAAATATTCATCATGGCCTCCGATCATACGAACAATGGCAATTATACCGCAGGGGGGGCGATCATCAGCGGCGACGTCAAGCGCCGGGTACTGTGCTATGAATACGACGGCACCACTTACGTGGAAAAATGGATGTCGAACGAACAGGCGGGTTATCAGGATGTAGAGCAAGCCATTTCGGTGAGCGTCGTTGATTTCAATTCGGACGGCGTACCCGAGTTGTATCTGGGATCGCAGATATTCAACAGCCTGACGGGAGAGTTAATCGTGGCTGGGGGCGCCAGTCAACATTACGGCCACAAACCGGTAGGCGATAATGCTTCGATTTCGCAATGCCTTACCGTTGCCGCCGACGTATTGCCCGATGATTTTTGTCTCAACTGCAACGGGCTGGAACTGGTAGCGGGGGGCATGGTCTTTTCAATTGGCATCAACCCCATTACGCCCGCCAATAGTATGATGAATGTGGAAGTCATTCTACCGGGGTCAGCAGATGGCTTTACAAGTATTGCCGATCTCGACCTGGACGGCGATCTGGATGCCGTCGTTACGACAACCGATGACAATTTTGGATATGCCTATTGCTGGGACATCCAAACTCCCAGCCAGATGTTTTCCCAATATACGACCCCATCCTCCAATGCGGGTTACATTTCGCAGGCCAATATTGCCGACTTCGACGGTGATGGGTTTCCCGAAATAGGTGTCTGTTCCAAATCCAAATATCAGGTACTCAAACCGGTGGGCAATACCCTGTCGTTGTTGTGGATATTGGATACCGACGACCAATCGGGCTCCACCGGAAGTAGTGTATTCGACTTCAATTTCGATGGGGCTTCCGAAGTGGTGTACCGGGCCGAGTCGGAACTTCAAATCCTGGATGGGACAACGGGTATGACCCTGACATCGGTGCCTTGTGTGTCGGGTACGCGGGTAGAATACCCCGTGGTGGTCGATGTGGATGGAGATGGGGAGACGGAAATACTTTGTAGCTGTGAAAACACCCTGTACTCTTATGGTTCCGCTTTTTTGCCCTGGCGTAATGCCCGGCAGGTTTGGAATCAGCACAACTACTTCAACGTCAATATCAATGACGACCTGACCGTACCCATTTTCCAACAACAACACCACATCGTTGACGACAGCGTTGTGTTCAACAACTTCCTAACGATGTACGCCAACCAGGTCTACCTGGCTTCGGATGCGGTGATCACCCTCGATTCGGTCTATTGTTCGCCGGGCGATTCGATGACGGTGGCTTTTCAAATATGCAATCAGGGCGAAAGGATCCTCCAGGCAAGTACGCCTTTGGCACTGTATGCCGGCGATCCGACCAGTTCGCCCACAGCCACATTGATCTCTATTACCAACATTACGGAGACCTTGCTTCCGGGTGAATGCGTTGATCTCAGTATGCCCCTGTTGGTTTTAGGCGATGAAGATCTGTATTTCGTGGTAAACGACAACGGCAGTCTGCCGCCCATCTACGATTTGGCTACGGATTTTCCGCTGACCATCATCCCCGAATGCGACTATACCAACAACATGCTCGGTTTTCCGAACCTATTCCGGTATCAGCCATTGGATTTGGGCCCTGACCAGGAGATGTGCGACAATGGAGTGGTGACCCTCGACGCCGGGCCGGGATTCGATTTGTATGAATGGAACACCTTGTCGAATGAACAGTCGATCACCGTTACCGAATCGGGAACCTACATAGTCACTGCAACGATTGGTTGCCTTTCGCGGTCGGATACGGTCGAGATCACCATCGACCCGCAATCGTTTCTGACCGTTGGACCGGACGTATTCATCTGTGAAGGAGATACGGCCATCCTTTCTATTGCAGGCGGCGATTTTGATGAGTACCAATGGTATCCGTCCGGGTTTTTGGGTTGCGACACCTGTACCACGGTTATGACCATGCCTGACACGTCTACATCTTACATCGTGGTGGGCACTACCGATCTGGGTTGTTTCAGCACGGATACCATTGCGGTGACCGTAGGGTTTGAATTTTATACCGATACTTTTGATCTCTGTTTTGGCGACAGCCTTTGGGCCGTCGGTCAATGGCTGATGGAGAGTGGCACCTATATCGACACCTTATTTAACCCCGGTGGATGCGACACGGTTTACTCGGTTACGGTCAATGAAATGGCCGAGCTGACCCTCAACCTTGTCGGTACCAACACCTGCTTTGAGGAAGACAATGGAACCGCAACGGCTACCATTGGTGGCGGCGTAGAACCCATCCAGTATTTCTGGGTGCCCGACCTGGGAAACACCGATGCACTCACCGACCTGGCGCCTGGTACGTATTCGCTGACCGTGTTGGATGCGATGGGTTGTTCGGTTGAAAATGAGGTAGTGATCGAGGTGGCTTCTGATGCAGTTGTGCCGCTTAGTGCTTCGGAAACAACTTGTTATAATTCAGAGGATGGAGTGGTGACGATCGATTCTTCGGGATTGGGTTTGGCATTTAGCCTCGACAATGAGTCTTATTCGACGGAGCTGTTTTTCGATCAGCTTGGCGCGGGAACATATAATTTGTTTATTCAGGATGAGTTGGGATGTATTCATCTCGACACCTTTGAGATTACCGGACCACCGCCTATTTACGTTCAGTTACCGCCCGACACGACCATTGAGTTGGGGCAATCGGTGCGGATTGGCGCTGTGTCCAACATCCTGGATTCGGCGCAGTATCATTGGGTGCCGTTTGATTATCTGGACTGTGTCGATTGTCAGAAGACGGTCAGCTTGCCGCTAAAAACAATTGTGTATACCGTAACGGCCATCGACTCTCTTGGCTGCACGGCAACGGATAGCATATTGGTGACGGTATTTTCCGAAAGGCGGGTATTCATTCCCAATGCTTTTAGTCCCAATTTCGATGGCTTCAATGATGTATTTTACATTTTCAGCGAAACTGCTGTAGAGTCGGTGGTGACTTTTCAGATATTCGACCGGTGGGGAGAACTGGTATTCAGGGGGGACAACTTCCCCGCCAACGACCCCCGGTTTGGGTGGGATGGCCATTTTAATGGACAACCGATGAACCCGGGGGTATTCGTTTATTTTGCCAAAATAAGGTTTATCGACGGAGAGGAGTTTATGTTCAAAGGGGATGTGACTATTTTAAAATAGAGATTTTGCGAAAGATTTTGCATGTGGATAATCCGAATAATCGCCAATGATCGCCTGGAGTGCTGAATATCCGACCAAACCGGTTTTTGTTTCCCTTAACTTTTCCAAAGATATTATTTTTGTTGATACACCTTGTTCTGCTTTTGTAAACGGAACAGCCACAGATCGTTGAATACACCGACCACGACATCCATTAAAAAAAAACTAAAACAATGAACCTCTCTACCTTACAACATTACCTGATCTCTGCCACCCTTATTTTAGCACTTCTACATCTTGCCCGACAAACATTTGTCAGCCAGACCGACCAATTCGCTGTTGCTGAAGCGATGGTAACAACAGAAGGGTTTTGCGCCTCCGACCAATTGCTGGAAGCGGCCATCCAACAAAATGAAAATGTACAAAACCGGCACGATCAACTCGAATCGGCCTGGCAGTCGTATATTACCAATCAGGGTACCACCCCTGTTTTCACCCCGCCAGAAGTGATTTTACCCGTCGTTTTTCACGTGATCCACAACAACGGCCCGGAAAACATCGCAGACGCTGTGGTACTGGAAGGCCTGGATCGGCTCAATCAGGCTTTCGCCAACGAGACCCCCTACGACCCCAACACAGGCGTCAACACCGACATCCAATTCTGCCTGGCCCAGGAAGACCCCGATGGCAACCCCTCAACGGGCATCAATCACGTGCAATCTACTCTGACGGAAGTCACGCTCGAAACCGAAGATGTCAATATGAAGGACGTTAGCCGGTGGGACCCAACCCGCTACATCAACATCTGGATCGTCAAAGAGATTTGCAGCAGCTCGGCTGGATGTGGAGTGGCTGGATACGCCTATTTCCCCTCGTCGCATGGCAACCCCGAAGACGGGCTCGTAGTCGAAGCCCAATGGCTGGGCAGCTCACCGGGCGATGCCGCCGTACTTGCTCACGAAATGGGACATTACCTCGGCCTCTACCACACCTTCCAAAACGGTTGTGCCAACAACAATTGCCTGATGGACGGCGACCGGGTTTGCGACACTCCTCCCGACCAATCCATCGTGGCTACGCCCTGCAACCTCTCTGCCAACAGTTGTACCTCCGACGTCAACTCCTCCGACCCCAACAATCCTTTTACAACTGACCAAAACGATATGTTCTGGAACTACATGGACTACGGCGAATGGGACTGCTACTCCGCTTTCACTGCCGGGCAGACCGAGCGGATGATGTTCTTCATCAACGGCGCCAGAGTCAGCCTGCTCGATGAAGACCTCTGCAGCGACCCCTGTCCCAATCCCATCATCCTGCAAGTTGCTCCCGGCGATACCATCGTCGACATTGGTACTACGCTTACATTTACCAATACCACATTGGGAGCTACCAGTTTTGAGTGGCAGGTCAATGGCACCCTGGTCGGCACCAACACCAACCTGACTTTCAACTTTTCGCCGGAAGGCACTTACCTGGTCAGCCTGACGGCTTTCAACGGCGACACCCTTTGTTCGGCCACGCTCGACATCATCGTCATTGCAATAGATTGCGAGGGAAATGCCCACGTGAGCGATTCCAATGGGACCGATGCGCCGGGCTGTGGAGTCCCGGGTAGCCCCTGCCAAACGATCCAGTACGCCCTCGACAACATCGTGTGCAGCGGCGACACCGTATTCATCCACAGCGACACTTATCAGTTGGCTGCCGGTACCGACCCGCTGACGCCGATAGCCACGATCCCGGAAAACTATTCGGTGACGTTTTATGGAGTGGAAGACAACGGCCCGGTGATCATCGACGGCAACAACGAGCGCCGCGGATTTCAATACAGCTATTTTGGCGGAAGCTGCCCGGAAGATAATCCCAATGACGGCATCCCCGTCAGCAATGCGATCAATTTTGCTCACCTGACCATTCAAAATACCTACTTCGAAGCTAATTTTTGTGGCAACACCAATCAAGCCAAAGGGGGTGGTATTCAGATTTACAACAGCGTGGGTTCCGACCTGGAGGTCAGCGTTCGCCATTGCCGTTTTAATGACAATTTTTTAGAAGACCCCGTTTTCCTCAACAACAATGGGCGGTCGGTGAGTGGTGCCGCTATTTTTGTACACGGCCTGGTAAGCGATCAAAACACTTCCACCACCGCCAAAGTATGGATCGACGGCTGTGACTTCAACCACAACCGGTGCCACCAACAAGACAATGGGGGGCACGGCGGTGCCGTCTGCATCGTCAATGTCGATACGGCACTGGTCAGCAACTCTTATTTTTGTAACAATGAGGTACACAGCGACCAAGCTGATGCAGGCGACACCCAACACGACCGAAATGCCGGCGGCGCCCTGCTTTTTTTCGATACCAACAATCAGTTTCCGGGACATGAATTTTGGGTGGATGATTGCAGTTTTGTGGGCAACACCGCTACTACTACCGACGGAATTGGCTTTCCAAATAATTCGGAAGGCGGCGCCATTTTCCTGACACGGGGCGATAATCTTGCCGGCACCACCTCCGCCACACTTCGGGTAAGTAACAGCCATTTTTACGACAACAACATCGAGCCGGGAATCGAACACATCGACAACAACGGCGGCACCCTCGACCTGACATCGATCGGTAACAACGTGTTTGCGGACACGCTGGGCTTCACCCTCGGCCCCGACACCACTTTGTGCAGCGGCACCCCTCTCTTTGCCACTTTCTATCCGGGAGCCACCTACGAATGGTCTACCGGCGACACTACTACGGTGATCATCGTCGACGCACCCGGATTGTATTCGGTGACGGTGAGCCTGGGTCAGTGCAGCGTTTCCGACGAAATAAATATCGGCATTGAGAACTGTGGTTCGGACTGTGAGGACACCTGGTTTCAAACCCTGGGCGATCCGCTGCTCGACGAGGGAGGGCTGGGCATGATCCCGAGCGGTGACGGCAATTTTTACGTGAAGGGGTTTCAGGACGACAACATCTTACTGATGAAAATGACGCCTGAAGGTGCCCTCCTTTGGTCGCGCACATTCAAGTTGACGACCCAGCCGCGCGAACGGTTGTACGAATTGATTCTCGACTCAGAGGGTTTTCTGATAGGTGCCGGAAACAGCGGGCTGACCACCGACCTTTACGAAGGGTTTGTTTTTAAATACGATCCGGCCAATGACATTCTGCTGTGGTCGAGTGAAATAAATTCGGAGGTACGGGTTAATGCTGTTTTGGACATATCTCCTACTGAAAACTACCGCTTATTGGGCATCAAATGGGACAGCCCCCTTCCAGGAAACGATGAAGATGCCTATATGATAACCGTCGACAGAAATACCGGTGCCATGACCGGCGAGGTCAACATCTCTTATGCTTCGGCCGGTAACACAGATGCTTTTTTAGATGCCTTGTTTTACAACAGCTCCATCTATGGCGTGGGCGTCAGTGTAGTCAATTCCAATTTTGGTGGCTTCCGGCCAATGATCTGCAAAACAGATCCTTCCGGAAACATCCTCTGGTCGAAAAACTACTTGTTGCCGCTGACCAGTACGGCGCGTTTATACGGTTCTAAAATCGTCGTGGATCAGGATTCGTTGGTAACCATACATTATGGCGACGTCGATGGCACGGTGTATCTTTCCAACCAGATATTCCTCAGCAAGTCGGACATCGACGGCAACAACGTTTGGGCGAAAGCCTATGAAATGCCCATTTACAGTGAGTTGTTCTCACAGGAGATCATCGTGCTGGAGGACGGATACCTGGTGGGAGCATTCAACCGCGCCGCACCTGTCGAAATAGCCTTGTTGAAAACGGATAAGGACGGCGTCTTGCAATGGGCCAAGCGATACGCCACTTCTGGCGAACTCGACATGGACATTCCCGTTGCCGATAATCAGATATTCGTTGACAACGACCGCATTTACATCGTGGGGCGCTCCCTGGATGTCGGCAGTAGCGTCGGAAATGTATTGTTGATTAAAACCGACATGGAAGGCAACCTCCTCACTCCCTGTCCTTTTATCGATACCCTTGCAGTAAATGAAACCGACCTGGCTCCTTTCGATGAAGACATCAACCTGACGGCCTACACCAGCCCATTGGCCATAGCCAGCCCGCCCCCAGCCCAGGACACCACCACCATCCTGACCGCACAAAGCTGCTACGGGCCTTGTACGGAGATCTGCGACAACGGCATCGACGACGATGGCGACAACCTCATTGATTGTTTCGATCCCGATTGTTGTGACAGCGAAGCCTGTGTGGGCAATTACTACGCCGACTGCGAATTTGAATGCTCCCTCGACACTTTCCCCTTTACCGATATTGAGCTGGAGGTGGAGTGGACTTCGAACGGCAATGGCGATTGGTGCAGCTACAATACGCCCATTACGGGAGACATCGACGGCGACGGGGTGCCCGAGATCATCGGCAAACCCTGTACGGGCGCTACTATTTCTGGTGCAAACCCCTATCCCAATTTATTGATCGTTGATGGGTCGACGGGATTGATCGAAGATGTCATCAACACCCCGGCCTTTTACTACCTGATGGATGGCCCGGCCATCGCCGATGTAGACAACGATGGGTTTGCCGAAATTTTCGTGCAGGCCTCCAATCACATCGACAACATCAATTACACCGGCGGCGGCCCCATCATCAGCGGCAATGTGCAGCGGCGGTTGCTCTGCTACGAATACGATGGCAGCACTTACGTCGAACGTTGGATGTCGGACGTGCCGACCGGTTACAGCATAGACAAGCAAGCCATTTCGGTAAGTGTAGCCGACTTTAATGAGGATGGCATACCCGAAATATATACCGGCACTCAGGTATTCAACAGTCTGACAGGTGAGTTGCTCGTTGAGGGTGGACCGGCCAATCATTTTGGTGCCAAACCCATAGGTGATGCGCCTTCGCTGGCATCGGCATTTGCGGTAGCTGCTGACTTTTTGCCGGATGATTTCTGCCTAACCTGCCCGGGACTGGAATTAGTGGCTGGCGGTATGGTCTATTCGGTTCACCTCGACCCTTTGAATGCAGCCAACAACATGATGAATGTAGAGGTCAGCCTGCCCGGCGCCTTGGATGGATGGACGAGCATCGCCGACCTCGACAAAGACGGCGATCTAGATGCCGTGGTTACCACAATCAACAGTACCGACGTTTTGGTTTACACCTGGGATGTTCAGACTGCTACTTCCCTGACGACCGACTTTGCCATCCCCGGTCCATTTTTCGGATACATTTCACAAACCAATATTGCCGACTTCGATGGCGACCAGCAGTTGGAGATTGGCGTATGCACTCCGGCAGAATATAGGGTATTGAAGCCGAATGCCGGCAATCTCGACCTGCTTTGGATGATCTCCATCAGTGACTTTTCGGGCTCTACCGGCAGCTCTGTATTTGATTTCAACAACGATGGTATAAATGAAGTGGTCTATCGGGATGAAATCCAACTACAAATTCTGGATGGAGCGACCGGAACGGTAATATCCGCCCTTCCCTGCGCCTCGGGCACCCGCGTCGAATATCCGGTGGTGGTGGATGTCGACGCCGATGGGGAAACGGAAATCCTGTGTAGCTGTGCCAACACCCTCACGGCCTATGGCTCTGCCTCTACTCCCTGGATCGACACCCGCTCCGTATGGAATCAGCACAACTATTTCAACGTAAATATCAATGACGACCTTACCGTATCTGCGGAGCAACAGTTGCATCACATCGTAGGAGACAGTGTAGTGCTCAACAATTTTCTGACGATGTATGGCGCCGACGAATCACCCCTACCGGATGCAACTATTCACATCGATAGTTTTGAATGTATAGGCGATCTTTTTGCGGTAACGCTTACCATTTGCAACATCGGCGATAACACCCTGAGTCAGGAAACGCCCATCACCTTTTACGAAAGTGATCCCACCATCACTACTGCCAATGACATAGGTATGGACATCCTGGGTCAAAACCTGCTGCCGGATAGTTGTACAACGATTGTAATCGACGTAGCCGCCTTGTTCGATACTACCTTGTATGCCGTCGTCAATGACAATGCCTCTTTGCCGGGCCCCTACGATCTGGCCACCGATTTTCCGGTAACGGCTATTGCCGAATGCGATTATACCAATAATCTGGACAGCCTGATGATCGGCGACCTCGAACCTCCGGAGCTGGACCTGGGCCCCGACACCCTGATCTGCGACAATGGCGTACTCACCCTCAACGCCGGTAGCGGCTGGGACAGCTATGAATGGTTCGACGGTACTTCCGATTCGACAGTGACCGTATTCGGACCGGGAGAGTATTGGGTAGAGGTGACGGGATTTTGCGGTGCCGAACGCGATACCATAGAAGTGGATTACCTGCCCATTACCGTCATCGAGTTGCCCGACACGCTGCCCATTTGCGGGGTGGATTGCATAACGCTGGAGGTGGCCGACTGGTACGATGCCTACGAATGGATCCCTTCGGATTATCTGGATTGCGATACCTGCTCTACGGTAGAGGCTTGTCCGCCAGGCCCGATGACTTACACAGTTATCGGCTCCTCGCTGATGGGATGTTACAGCATTGATACTGTGACGTTGGTACCGATCGAACCAACGTTTACGCAGATAGACACCGCTGTTTGTTTGGGTGATGTCGTTATTTTCGACGGAATGGAATTGCCGATCGGCAGTACGGATACCTTTTTCATACCGGGTACTGCCGGCTGTCTGGATACCGTAGTGGTGAATGTAGGTTGGAATGGCAGTGAGCATTTGACCGTAGCCATCACCGCAGTTGCCTGCGAAAATGAATCGATCATCTACAACGGCGTGGAGATCCCAGCGGGTGGGTCAGAGACTTTTGAATACGTCAGTTTTTCCGGCTGCGATTCCATCGAAATAGTGGATGTGTTCTCGTTGCCAACCTACAACATTGATTCTACAACTACGATCTGCCAGGGCGACTCTGTCCTGATATTTGGAAACTACGAATCGGAGGAAGGGACTTATAGTATGACTTTTACAACCGCCGAATTCGACTGCGACTCGACGGTCAACATAACGCTCGAATTCTTCCCGACTTTTGATCTCAGCATCAACGAAACGCCCACCTGTGCGGGCAACACGGAAGGAGAACTCACCGCCATGGCCACCGGTGGGGCGGGAGGCTTTACCTACCTTTGGGAAAACGGCGAAACCACACCGACGATCACCGGGCTGGCAGCCGGAGCATACGACCTGACCGTAACCGACGCCAATAACTGCTCTCAGGTTGCAACCGGAACGGTGTCGGAGCTCACCCTTGACCCTACGTTGGAGACTGACGATGCCACCTGCTTTGGTGAAATGAACGGTATGGTGACCGTTACCAACCCACAGCCCGATTGGATGTATGGCCTCAATGGGGGGAGCTTGCAGACAGCGCCTTTTTTCGACAACTTAGCAGCGGGAGAATATACTCTGGTGGTGGTTGATGGCAACGGCTGCGAAGTAGAGCAGGGCTTTGAGATAGAGGAACCGCCAGCCATAGTGGTAACCCTGGTAGGGCCGATCCAACTAACCGTAGGAGAGGAGACGGTGCTGACGCCGATTTTGGCGAATCCCGGCGGCTACCTCTATCAATGGTCTCCTCCTGAGGGGTTGAGTTGCACCAATTGTGAGGAGCCCACTGTTTCGGGCATCACCGAGCCAACTACTTATACGCTGACCGTAACGGCGCAGAGCGATTCTACTTGCTTCGACACGGCCTCCGTACTTGTCATCCCATTTATCGATTGCGATGGCACCCATGGACTTCCCAACGCTTTTACACCTGACGGCGATGGCATCAACGATGTTTTTCAGGTACTGAACAATGGCATCAGAGACGTTCAATCGTTTTTGGTGTTCGACCGCTGGGGTGAAAATGTTTATAACAGCAGTGGACTAACGTCGGGCTGGGACGGCACCCACAAGGATAAACCGATGCCACCGGATGTGTATATTTATGCAGTGACGATTATTTGCCCCGAAGGGGAAGAACGGGTGCTAAAGGGAGAGGTTACGTTGATTCGGTGAGGAGAGGGTTTTATAAGTTCAAAGCGTGCTGCGTTTGACTTCTGTTATGCACTTGGCACTACGGGAAGGAGTTTGAACTTGATTCCTGAGCTTTATACTTGAACTTGAATCTCGCCTTAAGTCCCAAAATCCCTACCCCCGGTGCGCACGCCCACCAACGCAAGCACCATAGCCAGTTGTTCGGGGCGGCTGAGGTTGGAATTGTCGATGAGTACGGCGTCTGCGGCTTGCCGGAGGGGGCTATCGGCGCGGGTGGAGTCGATGTGGTCTCGTTGTTGGAGGTTGAGGCGGACGGCATCCAGATCGGTGGATTGTCCTTTGGCGCGGAGTTCGTCAAAACGCCGCTGGGCACGGATGTCGATTTTGGCGGTGAGGAATATTTTGAGCTCGGCGTTAGGGAATACGACGGTGCCGATGTCGCGACCGTCCATGACGATTCCTTTTTGGGCGCCCATTTTTCGTTGTTGTTCGACGAGTATTTTGCGTACGGCCGACAGGGTAGATACCGGGCTGACATGCTGGACCACTTGCCGTTCGAATAATTTGTTTTCAACGTTTTTTCCGTTAAGGAAAGTAGTGTCTTTGCCGTTTTGTTTTTCAAAATGAATGGCCATTTCCGAAAGGGCATTGTTGACGGCAGCTTCGTCCTGATAGTTGACGTTGTTTTCCAAAAAGAAAAAGGTGACGGCCCGGTACATTTTGCCGGAGTTGATGTAGGTATACCCGAGTTGGTCGGCGAGCTGTTGGGCCAGGGTGCTTTTGCCGCAGGAGGAGTGGCCATCTATGGCTATGGTTATTTTCAAGGAATGGATAATATTGCAAATTGTTTTTTGATAAAAAAAACGTTGCAAATTAAAGGATCAACAACCAGAAATCAAAATATAGCGGTACAACCCAGGAAAAGTTAGCTTTTTGCATCGGACGAATGGGCAGCAATCAGTATCCGACGCTCGACATTTTCTTTCCGACACGGGAGAGGATCATATTCCAAAGTTTTTCGTAGGGAATCACTTCCAGCTCGGGGATGAGGCCACGGTAGTAAAAGGGGGTTTCGACCAGTCGGTTGTAGTATTTATCGACGTTGCTGAGTTGGTCGGGGTTGTAGTCGGCTTTGGCCAATTGTTGGAGGAGTCGTATAAATTGGATGGTGCGATAGTATTCTTCTTTTTTGAGTTGCCGGTTGGCGTAGTTTTTCAGTTGGTCGATCCGTTCGGAGGCGGAATTGAAGCCCTTCTTTTCGAGGATGAAGAGCAGTTGTCCGATGACCATTAGAATGGTAAAAATTCTTTGTTCTTTTGGGTAGAGGATGGTGTCGCGGATGAACTGAGCGGTTTTGAGCGGTTTGCGGCGTTGGGTGAGGAGTACGGGGTTTTCGTTGCCGGTACTTTCGATGATGTAATTGAGGTAGACATCGTAGATGCGCCATTTTTCGCGGATGTTGGCGTTGAGCTTTTTGAATTTACCATTAGAAGTGGCGTGGTTGTAAATGGCGAGGGCGTTGATGTAGTTGTCGGTGTGGATGGCCAGGAGGATGTAGTATTCCATGAACTGAAACCAGGTGTCGCTGCCCTGGGGGAAAGACTGGAGGCACCGTTCGGCGTTGTTTTTTCCGTTTTTCCAGTCGCGAAGGTGGAGGTATGCCGACATTTTTTTGAGTTGAAAGGTCGACAGTTTATCGTCCTGATAGTAGGCCGGATTGTCTTCGATGTATTTTTCGGCCCGGTTACAAATTTCGAGCATGGTGTTGTAGTCCTGAACCATTTCGTAGCGGTATGCCCATACGAGGTACATGTTGTAAAAAACGATGGGGCTATCGTAGATTTCGGACAAACCGACCAGCGAATTGCAGTAGGTGTCCATCTGATCTTTCAGTGCGGTGATCTTGGCCTTGGGTTGGTAGTAGTTCATGATGACCCGCTGGTAGAGTTCTTCGCTTTGGATTTCGGCGTCGAGAACGTTTTGGAATTGTTTGATGTTGACGTCGTATTTTTCGTAGCTTTTATCATCGCCTTTGGCGGCAGCATCTTTGCGGAGGATGCGGGAACAATTGACGATGACGTCGGCAAATTTGAATTTGAGGGCAGTGGTCAGTATTTGCCGGGCCAGGACAGCGGCGGTCATATTGGCGTTGTTGGAGAGGAGTATCTTGACGAGGGTCCAGTCTTTGTTGCAGGAAAAATAGGCCCGGTCGTAGTTGGAAGCGGAGGGCAGGTTGACGTCGAGAAAAAATAAGGTATTGAGCAATCGCTTTCGGAATCTGGATTTGAGTTGGCGGTATTTATCGTCGGTGGGGCTGCATCCGTAGAGGAAGGAGGCTGCGTCGCGGTCGTTTCTGAATTTATTGGTCATCAGGGCTTCATAGAACTCGTTGAACTTGCTACTTTTATGTTTGAGGGAGTGGTCGTCGAATATTTCAATTTTCTTGACCTTCTTCTTGGTAACGATTTTCGATATTTCTATTAAGTTTTTCATACAGGCCGTTTTGAATCCGAGTTGGACAATATATCCTTAAAAAATGGATGTCACAAATATTTGAGTATAAATCAACGTGGCAAAGCGAATATTGTTACCAAATGGGGTTTAAAAATCCAATTTGCGGTGTTACAAAAACGACGAAAGGCCTTGCTTTTTTGACTAAGCAAGACCTTTCCGTATATTCGGTCAACCCGACCGTTTTGAGGTCGGCCGGGTTTGGCGGCCATGTTCAATATTCGTCTTCGTGGAAGAAGAAGTCGTCTTTCCTAGGGTAATCCGGCCAAATATCCTCAATACTGTCGTAAACCTCGCCTTCGTCTTCCAGTTGCTGGAGGTTTTCGATCACCTCCAATGGTGTTCCCGACCGGATGGCATAGTCGATCAATTCATCCCTGGTAGCTGGCCAGGGGGCTTCTTCTAGGTGAGAAGCCAATTCTAGAGTCCAATACATAAATAATTTTCGATAAGGATTGCAATAATAAAGTATGCTGTAGTTTTACAGTTAAGTAAAGCTCAAAAAACCAGCCTGCCGGCTGGCAGGAAACTTCCTTTTTTTAATCTTTGAAATAACGTACAAAACCTGCCTACCGGCAGGCAGGCGCTCATTATCAATCGCTTATTTGCACGTTATTTCAAAGACAACGGAATTTATTTTTCGAGCGAGTCTAACTATCTGACTTCATTGCGATGAAAAAGTATCACATTTTATTTTTAATAATGTGCCTGAAATCGGGGCAAATGTAATAAAAAAATTGAAACCTCCAAATGGGGGCTCCCATTGGAAAATCATCTTACAAAATACCGGCCAATTCAGGGGGTGCTATCTGCCTCCCAGATTACAATATCAGCATCGCATCGCCATAGCTAAAAAAGCGGTATTTTTTCTTAATGGCTTCCTGATAAGCCTTCTTCATCAATTCCTTTCCGCCAAAGGCACAAACCATGATAAACAGGCTGGATTTGGGCAGATGGAAGTTGGTGATCATACTGGTGGCGATGGAGAATACATAGGGTGGATAGATGAACCGGTTGGTCCACCCTTCTGCCGGTTTGAGGATGCCCTCTGCCGACACGGCCGATTCGATGGAGCGCATCGAGGTCGTCCCGACGCAGCACACCTGCTTCTTGGCCAGCAATGATTTGTTGACCGTATCGGTAGCCTCCTGCGTAATGCGGAAATACTCGGCGTCCATTTTGTGCTTGGAGAGGTCTTCAACCTCAATATTGCGGAAGGTGCCCAGCCCCACGTGCAGGGTCAGCTCGGAGAAGTTGATGCCTTTCAGTTCCATTCGCTTCAGCAACTCCATGCTGAAGTGGAGCCCCGCGGTAGGTGCCGCCACAGCCCCCATTTCCTTGGCGTAGACGGTTTGGTAGCGTTCGCGGTCGATGTCTTCGATGGCTCTGGCAATGTATTTGGGCAGGGGCGTGTTGCCGAGAGCGCCGAGCTTTTTTTGAAACTCTTCGAGGCTGTATTCATCCAAAAACCGGATGGTACGCCCCCGCGAGGTGGTATTGTCGACCACTTCTGCCACCAGCACGTCCTGATCAAGGGCATCGCTGAAATAGAGCTTATTACCCACCCTGATCTTGCGGGCAGGATCGACCAACACGTCCCACAGCCGCATATCCGGGTTGAGTTCGCGGAGTAGGAACACCTCTATGGCAGCACCCGTTTTTTCCTTTCGGCCAAACAACCTTGCGGGAAATACTTTGGTGTTGTTAAAAATAAAAGTATCGCCTTCGTCAAAATATTCCAACACATCTTTGAACACCCGGTGTTCTATTTTACCGGTATCCCGGTATACGACCATCAGCTTGGATTCGTCCCGTATTTTGGCGGGATATTGGGCAATTCGTTCAGGTGGTAGCTCAAAGTTAAATTGGGATAGTTTTGTTCGCATGTATCTCTTTAATTTTATACTCGTACCGACATTTTTTCCAAAAGAGGGGCAAAGATAATAAATTGGCAGAGTAAATAGCATTTTTCATCGAGCCGATTAGGTCACTTTTGCAGAAAAGCGTAGCTTCGATCCGTGATTGTACTATCCAAGATCATAAAAGAAAGCATTGCCCAGGCCATCTCCCAGCTAATGGGCAACAAATTGCGAAGTTTCCTCTCCCTGCTCGGCATCACCATCGGCATATTTTGCATCATCGGAGTGCAGGCCGCCGTCGACTCCCTCGAAGACAATATCATGGACTCCATCAAACAACTGGGCAGCGACGTGGTCTACGTCTCCAAATTCAACTGGATGGAAGACCCCCACAAAGATTTCCTGAAACTGATGCGCCGACCCAACCCCAGCTTTGCCGACTATAAAGTGGTCAACAAAAAAGTACGTTCGGCCGAAATTTCCTGCTTTTCCGTCTTCATAGGCCTCAAAACGGCCAAATACCACTCCAGCAGCGTCGAAAGGGTCGAATGCTTCGGCGCCACCTATGAATACGGCGAAATGTTCGACCTCAGCTTTGAAAAAGGCCGCTACTTCTCCACCTCTGAATACTTTTATGGTGCCCCCAAATGCGTCCTGGGCCACACCGTTGCCAACGAACTGTTCGGCAACATCGAACCCATCGGCAAAACCATCCGCGTGATGGGACGCAAACTACAAGTGATCGGCGTACTCGAAAAATCGGGCGAGAACCTCATCGGCATCCTCGACTTCGACGACGCCTTGCTCCTCTCCTACGAGTTGGCCAAAAAAATGGCCAACCTCAAATCGAACAACGCCTTCGGCAATGCCACCCTCTCCGTCAAAGCCGCCGAAGGCATCTCCAACGAAGCCCTCAAAGACGACCTCACCGGCGTACTCCGCGCCCACCGCCGCCTCCGCCCCAAAGAGGAAAACAACTTTGCCATGAACGAGATCAGCCTGATGCAGCAGTTGTTCAGCTCCATCTTCGGCGTACTCAACGTCATTGGTCTTATCATCGGCATATTTGCCATCCTGGTAGGCGTGTTCAGCGTCGCCAACATCATGTTCGTTTCCGTCAAGGAACGCACCAACATCATCGGCATCAAAAAGGCGCTTGGCGCAAAACGATACATCATCTTGCTGGAATTTTTGATCGAAGCCATCATCCTCTGCCTGATCGGCGGACTGATCGGGCTACTGCTGGTATACGGCATCACCACACTCATCTCCAGCATGGACTCGGTCGGGTTCAAAATTTACCTATCTTCCACCAACGTCATCAGCGGTATCATCTGGTCGACCTGTATCGGCGTCATTTCGGGATTGATACCAGCCATGCAAGCCTCGGGGATGGACCCCGTAGAAGCCATCCGCGCCAAGTAGTCGGCTAATTTATTAGCCTGACTCCCACATAATCCCGCAACATAGTAGTCGGCTAATTTATTAGCCTGACTCCCACGTAATCCCACAACATAGTAGTCGGCTAATTTATTAGCCTGACTCCTATATAATCCCACAACAAAGTAGCCAGCTAATTTATTAGCCTGACTCCCACATAATCCCGCAACATAGTAGTCGGCTAATTTATTAGCCTGACTCCCACGTAATCCCGCAACATAGTAGTCGGCTAATTTATTAGCCTGACTCCCACGTAATCCCGCAACATAGTAGTCGGCTAATTTATTAGCCTGACTCCTATATAATCCCACAACAAAGTAGCCAGCGAACCCATCCCGATTCATATCGAGATTTATCCGCCTGACTCCCACCACCAAAACAAACCTCGCTATGAAAAAAAGCAATATCTCCTATTGGACTGCAACCGTTGCACTGGCAGGATTTTTATTCGGATTCGATACCGTTGTCATTTCCGGTGCCAACCTGCCCATCAAAGAACTCTGGCAAACCACGCCCTTTTTTCACGGCACCTTTATCATGTCGATGGCCTTGTGGGGCACCGTCGTAGGTGCGTTGTTTGGAAGCATTCCCTGCGATCGGATTGGCCGCAAAAACACCTTGTTGTGGATAGGCGTATTGTTCGCCGTTTCGGCTTTGGGCTCTGCTCTGGCGCCTGATCCATACAGTTTTTCCTTTTTTAGGTTCATAGGCGGACTGGGGGTTGGGGCTTCTTCTGTTGCTGCTCCCACCTACCTTTCTGAGGTGGCGCCTGCCGAAAGACGAGGAGGTTTGGTGGCGCGGTATCAGTTCATGATCGTGTTTGGGATATTCATTGCTTTTTTCAGCAACTACCTGCTAAAGGGGGTGGGAGGCGACATCGATTGGCGGCTGATGTTAGGCGTAGAGGCGATTCCCGCCATAGTGTACTGCGTCATGGTGTTGAGCATACCGAACAGCCCACGCTGGTTGGTCTTGAACAGAGGTGATGAAGCTTCCGCAAAAACAGTGTTGGAAAACCTGGGTATTAAAAATGTGTCGCAGGCTATTGAAGACATTAAGCATTCCCTTACGGAAAAAATACAAACAACTCAGGTCGGCTTTTGGTCCCGGAAATACTCCTTTCCCATTACGCTGGCTTTTTTACTGGCCTTTTTCAATCAGTTGTCGGGCATCAATTTCATCCTTTACTATGCCCCCGAAATATTGGAAAGAGCCGGACTGGCCAGCCGGGAATCGCTGGCGAGCTCCATCTCCATCGGCGCGGTCAATCTGATCTTTACCCTGGTAGGTATGTATCTGATCGACCGGGCAGGTAGAAAACAACTCCTGCTCTGGGGTTCTATTGGGTACATCGTCAGTCTGGCAATGGTAGCCTACGCCTTTTATACCGGTGCCGGGTCGGTGTTTTTGATGACGTTTATTTTGATTTTCATCGCCTCTCATGCCATCGGTCAGGGGGCTGTGATATGGGTATTCATTTCCGAAATATTTCCCACCAGGGTGCGGGCCAGGGGGCAGTCATTTGGTTCGGGAACCCACTGGGTTTTTGCCGCCCTGATTACCCTGGTGACCCCCATTTTCTTAGATAAGGACCAGGGCATTTTTGCCGACAACCCCTGGCCCATCTTTGCTTTCTTTGCCGGTTTTATGGTTTTGCAATTGCTATTCGTCCTTTTCCTGATGCCGGAAACCAAAGGCAAGAGCCTCGAACAACTCGAAGCGGAACTTTGCCGACCTGCTTCTTCTTCCGATACGCATGTAATTGATGGGTAGGGTTAATCTGCTGTGTCTGTCTACCCGATTTACCAATGGGCGCATCGCTACCAATGGGCGCATTGCTACCAATGGGCGCATTGCTACCAATGGGCGCATCGCTACGCGCTGCAATGAATGGGGACGTTATTATATCGTGTTACCAATGAACGCGCTACCAATGGGTGCGTCGCTATGCGCCGCAATGAATGGGGACGTTATTATATGGTGTTACCAATGAACACGCTACCAATGGGTGCGTCGCTATGCGCTGCAATGAATGGGGACGTTATTATATGGTGTTACCAATGAACGCTACCAATGGGCGCATCGCTACGCGCTGCAACGAATGGGGACGTTATTATATGGTGTTACCAATGAACGCTACCAATGGGTGCGTCGCTATGCGCTGCAACGAATGGGGACGTTATTATATGGTGTTACCAATGAACGCGCTACCAATGGGTGCGTCGCTATGCGCTGCAATGAATGGGGACGTTATTATATCGTGTTACCAATGAACGCTACCAATGGGTGCGTCGCTATGCGCTGCAACGAATGGGGACGTTATTATATGGTGTTACCAATGAACGCGCTACCAATGGGTGCGTCGCTATGCGCTGCAATGAATGGGGACGTTATTATATCGTGTTACCAATGAACGTGCTACCAATGGGCGCATCGCTACGCGCCGCAATGAATGGGGACGTTATTATATCGTGTTACCAATGAACGCGCTACCAATGGGTGCGTCGCTATGCGCCGCAATGAATGGGGACGTTATTATATGGTGTTACCAATGAACACGCTACCAATAGGCGCATCGCTATGCGCTGCAATGAATGGGGACGTTATTATATCGTGTTACCAATGAACGCGCTACCAATGGGTGCGTCGCTATGCGCCGCAATGAATGGGAACGTTATTATATCGTGTTACCAATGAACGTGCTACCAATGGGCGCATCGCTACGCGCTGCAATGAATGGGGACGTTATTATATCGTGTTACCAATGAACGCGCTACCAATGGGTGCGTCGCTATGCGCCGCAATGAATGGGGACGTTATTATATCGTGCTACCAATGAACGCGCTACCAATGGGTGCGTCGCTACGCGCTGCAATGAATGGGGACGTTATTATATCGTGTTACCAATGAACGCGCTACCAATGGGTGCGTCGCTACGCGCTGCAATGAATGGGGACGTTATTATATCGTGTTACCAATGAACGCGCTACCAATGGGTGCGTCGCTACGCGCTGCAATGAATGGGGACGTTATTATATCGTGTTACCAATGAACACGCTACCAATGGGCGCATCGCTATGCGCTGCAATGAATGGGGACGTTATTATATCGTGCTACCAATGAACGCGCTACCAATGGGTGCGTCGCTATGCGCTGCAATGAATGGGGACGTTATTATATCGTGTTACCAATGAACGCGCTACCAATGGGTGCGTCGCTATGCGCTGTAATGAATGGGGACGTTATTATATCGTGTTACTAATGAACGCTACCAATGGGCGCATCGCTACGCGCTGCAATGAATGGGGACGTTATTATATGGTGTTACCAATGAACACGTGCTACCAATGGGTGCGTCGCTATGCGCTGCTGCAATGAATGGGGACGTTATTATATCGTGTTACAAATGAACGCGCTACCAATAGGCGCATCGCTACGCGCTGCAATGAATGGGGACGTTATTATATCGTGTTACCAATGAACTCTACCAATGGGTGCGTCGCTATGCGCCGCAATGAAATGGGGACGTTATTATATCGTGCTACCAATGAACATGCTACCAATGGGTGCGTCGCTACGCGCTGCAATGAATGGGGACGTTATTATATGGTGTTACCAATGAACACGTGCTACCAATGGGTGCGTCGCTATGCGCCGCAGGCCTTTGTAGAAAAAACAAAAAACTTTTCCACATTCCTTGCACGCGATTAAAATGTTTTATAATTTTGAAACAAATTATTTTTTATACGTATTAAACATATTTTAGAAAACTGTAACCCAACATGTTCAAGCGTGCGATCCTGCATCTCGACCTGGATGCCTTTTTCGCCTCGGTCGAATGCTTGAGAAACACCGCTTTGAGAGGAAAACCGATTATTGTAGGCGGCACCAACGGAAGGGGTGTCGTCGCCTCGTGCAGCTATGAAGCACGGAAGTACGGCATCCGGTCAGCCATGCCCACCCGTATGGCTCGTCAGCTATGCCCCGATGCCATCTTTCTGCGTGGTGACATGGAGTTGTATTCCCGCTACTCCACACTCATCACCGAGATCATCTCCGCAGAAGCTCCTGCTTTTGAGAAATCGTCGATCGATGAGTTCTACCTCGACCTCACGGGGATGGACCAGCACTTCGGCTGCTTCAAATGGTCGAAGCAACTGCGCCAAAAGATCATTCGCGAAAGCGGCCTGCCCATTTCGTTTGGCCTTTCGGTAAATAAGCTCGTTTCCAAAGTAGGCACTGGCGAAGCCAAGCCCAACAACGTCATCCAGATACCGGCCGGCGGCGAAAAGGGCTTCCTCGCCCCCCTCTCCATTGCCAAGCTCCCCTCCATCGGCAAGGTGACCTACAAAAAACTTCGCTTCATGGGCATCAAGACCATACGAACCCTCAGCGAAATACCCCCCGAATTGCTCCAACGCGAATTCGGAAAACACGGCGCCGCCCTCTGGAAAAAAGCCAACGCCATCGACAACAGCCCGGTAGTACCCTACTCCGAAAAAAAATCCATCTCTACCGAACGCACTTTCCACACCGACACCATCGACCTGGTAAAACTCAAAAGCAAACTGACTGCTATGGTCGGCAAACTGGCCTTCGAACTCCGCCAGTCCAACAAGCTGACTTCCTGCATCACCGTGAAAATAAGGTACACCGACTTCAACACCCACACCAAACAAAAACACATCGCCTACACCGCCAACGACGATTTTTTGCTCGACACCGTCCTGGCACTTTTTGAACGACTATATACCCGCAGGCAACTGCTCCGCCTCGTAGGGGTCCGCTTTTCGGGGCTCGTACACGGCAACTACCAGATCAGCCTGTTTGACAATACAATCAAAGAAATCAATTTACTAACACAAATGGACCGCATCCGCAAACGGTTTGGAGCCGACGCCATCCAGCGGGCTTCGGCTTTGTAGCGCATCGCGGTTGTACAAACCCAGTATGGCGGTTATAAACCGCGATAAACGAGGTTTGCAATTCTGCAAGCCCTGGGTGGGTATGCTCTAATGTATCGCGGTTGTAAACTGCGACAGACGAGGTTTCTTTTTTGGGATATTTAATTTTTAGATACCGGCCCCAGGGCCCGGAATCGTCCGGGTTTTTATTGCTACAAAGTTAGCAGACCTACGGCCCGCAACCTTTTAAAGCCTGGTAGGAGCGTGGCAAAGTTCTCCCGACATCCTGCCAGCAAGACAAACGGGTTGGTAAGTCACACACTCTCGGGATTTCAATCATGTATCTGAACGCACATACATATTTCAGTCTGCGATGGGGAACCCTCTCCCCGCAGCAGTTGGTCGAACAGGCCAAAAAGAAAGGAATAACCACCCTTGCCTTAACGGATATCAACAACACCTCTTGCAGCTATCAATTCGTAGAAGCCTGTCGGAAAAACGGCGTAAAACCCGTGTTGGGCATCGAATTCCGACGCAGCCACCAACTGCTCTACATCGGCATCGCCCGCAACAATGAAGGCTGGTACGAACTCTGCAAACTGCTCACCACCCACTCGCTCAACAACACCCCCCTCCCCGACCGCCCCCCTCCGATGAAACAGGTATTTTTCATCTACGAAACACCTCCCACCCCCCTCTCCGACCTGGCCGAATACGAATACGTGGGCATACGCCCTTCACAGGTCAACAAACTGTACACGTCAACCCTAAAATCCCATCCCGGGAGGCTCGTCGTACTCAGTCCCATTTGTTTTTCCGACAAGGAAGGCTACAAACTACACCAACTCCTACGGGCCATCGACCTCAATATGCTCGTCAGCAAGCTCAAGCCCTCCGACCACGCCCACCCCGACGAAAACATCATCGAACCCCGCCTGCTGGAAAAAGCCTTTGAACTATACCCCGGCATTGTGGAAAACACCAAACAACTGCTGGCCCGGTGCGAGATCGACCCAACAAGCAGTTTACAAAACAACCGTCAAACTTTCACCGGCGACAAGGTCGGCGACTACCGGCTACTCGAAAAGCTGGCCCTCAACGGCATGAAGATCCGATACGGCGACCAACATCCTTCGGCCCCGGAGCGGGTGGAAAAAGAACTGAAGATGATCCGTCAAATGGATTTTTGCTGCTACTTCCTCGTCACCTGGGACGTTACCCGCTATGCCACTTCACAAGGCTACCACTACGTCGGGCGCGGCAGTGGTGCCAATTCCATCGTGGCCTATTGCCTGTTTATCACCGATGTGGAACCCCTCGAACTCGACCTCTACTTTGAGCGGTTCATCAACGAGTACCGCAGCACACCTCCCGACTTCGACGTCGACTTCAGTTGGCAGGAGCGCGACGACGTCATCGACTACATTTTCAAACGATACGGCCGCGAACACACCGCTCTGCTGGCCACCTACAGCACCTTCAAACGGAAGGCCGCCGTCAGAGAGGTAGCCAAAGCCCTGGGCCTCGCCAAAGCCGACATCGACCAGATCATTGCCGAGCCGCTGGCCACCCACAAGCACCACCATTGGGCCAGGTACATCTTTCATTTTGCCGCAAGGCTACAGGGGTTTCCCAACCTGTTGTCGATCCACGCCGGCGGCATCATCATTTCCGAAAGGCCGATCAATTACTTCACAGCGCTGCGGCTGATGCCGAAGGGATTTCCCATTGTGCATTTCGATATGTACGGCGCCGAAGACCTTCAATTTCACAAATACGACGTGCTGAGTCAGCGGGGCCTGGGCCACATCAAAGACGCCACAGACCTCGTCAAAAAAAACCAGGGCAAGGCGGTCGACATCCACGACTTGGCGGCCATCAAAAACGACCCTGCCGTGAAGGCGCAACTACGGTCGGGAAGCTGCATCGGTTGTTTTTACATCGAAAGCCCGGCTATGCGGGGGCTGCTCAGCAAGCTGTTGTGCAACACCTACGTCCATCTGGTGGCGGCCAGTTCGATCATCCGGCCGGGGGTGGCTAAAAGTGGGATGATGCGCGAGTACATCCGCCGTTTTCACGCTCCCGACACGGTGGAATACCTGCACCCCGTGTTTGAGGAACACCTCCGGGAAACGTTTGGCGTCATGGTGTATCAGGAAGACGTGTTGAAGATACTCTACCATTTTGCGGGCATCACCCTGGGCGAAGCCGACGTGATCCGCCGCCTGATGAAGGGGTGGCACAACAAGCCCGAAGCCCTGGCCAAACTGGAAGCCAAATATTTTAAAAACTGCGCCCAACGCGGTTATCCCGAAGCCCTGGCCAAAGAGGTGTGGCGACAGATACGGAGTTTTTCGGGATACTCGTTTTGCAAAGCACATAGCGCGAGTTTTGCGGCAGAGTCGTTTCAGAGCCTCTACCTCAAAACGCATTTCCCCATTGAGTTTATGGTGGGGGTGATCAACAATTTCGGCGGCTTCTACCGCACCGAGTACTACTTTCACGAAGCCAGGATGCAGGGCGCCACCATCCACCCCCCTTGCGTCAACACCAGTCTTTATCTGACCACCCTTTCGGGAAAAGACATCCACATCGGATTCATTCATCTGCATCAGTTTCAACGGCAGGTGGCCCACCAGATCGTAGCCAACCGGGCGCGGCACGGCCCCTTCCGCCACCTGGAAGACTTCACCAAACGGATCGACATTTCCGGCGAACAACTCGACATCCTCATACGGATAGAAGCGTTTCGGTTTACCGGCAAAAACAAGTACGAGCTGATGTGGGAAAAAAACCAGGTGTGCAACCCCACCCAACGACTGAACCGAACGGGCTTCCTCTTCAAAGACGAAACGGAGACCTTTGCCCTGCCCGTGCTGGAAGAGGGCCTGTTCGACAACGCCTTCGATCAGATGGAGCTGCTGGGTTTTCCGCTCTGCTCGCCTTTCGAGTTGTTGGCCACAGCGGTAGAAGGCGACCTGGTGGCGCGTCAACTCAAAGCAAATACCAACAGACGGGTGCGTATTGTTGGGTATTACGTTTGCCGTAAGGACGTGACTACCGTCAACAACAAACATATGTACTTCGGCACCTGGCTCGACCGGGAGGGGCGGTTTTTCGACACCACGCATTTTCCGTCGGCGCTGAAGCGGTCGCCGTTCCGGGGGCGGGGCTGCTATCTGATCGTAGGGGTGGTGGCGCTGGACTTTGGCTTTCCGTCGGTGGAGGTGGAGCGGATGGAGAGGCTTGCTTTTGTGGCGGATGAGCGGTGGTGAGGGGGTAAACAATAGACAAAATTTACGACAAGCATTTGTCAAAAAATCAAAATAAGTGTACCTTTCATTTGAAAACGGGTAGTACTGGTTGATCCGCTGGAAAAAATTAGTACTCCGCGGCTAATCCCGATCGTTATCGGAAATGAAATGCCTGCCTGGCGGCCAGACGGGCCTGTAAAAACCATCCACCATACCTAAAACCATGAAATTCAAACTCACCCTCGCACTAATTACGCTGATCAACATCAGTGGATACAACCAAGAATTTGCCCCCATAGGATCAATTTGGCACTTCCCGATCCATTATTTTACTACTTCGTCGATTGATGTGTTAACGATCGAGTCAGTCGGAGACTCTTTGATACAGGACAAAACCTGCAAAGTTCTATATAGAGACGAAAGTACGTCCTATGGAGGACTTGGTGAATACTACTTATATCAAAATCAAGATTCCGTTTTTCAATACATAGAATCAACAGACCAATTTGATTTAATTTTCGTGTTTAATTTAATGGAAGGGGATACATTTGTTATACAAAAATCTTATTCAGATCAGTTAATTGCCCCCATAAATTGTATTGTAGACTCCATATCTTTTATAGAAATAATGAGTGGAGCCCCACTAAGGGTACAACATGTTAGAATTGAGTATAGATCAACGCTGGGTACGGATACGATTGATTTAACCACTAATAAGACGTTAATAGAAAGAATTGGCTTTGAAGATGGAATATTTCCAAATGGGCTAGAAATATCAGCAGGCGATTGGAGGTGGGAAGGCCCTATAAGATGCTATGAAGATAATCAGTTGGGATTAATCAACTTTTCAAATGTTGATTGCCTGTTCACACCTGTTAATGAAAAATACAACTACGAAAAACGAGTTTATCCTAATCCGGCAACTAACGAACTGAACATTTTATTTTCAGACGAAATCGCCTCGTTGGAAATAATAAGTTTGAGTGGAGAATACGTAGTGGTTTTGAGTAATCCAACCTCTCCTATTGATATTTCAAACATCAGTAGCGGCGTATATGCATTGAGAATAAAAACAAAGGACAACCATGTGATTTTGAATAAATTAGCCGTTGAAAAGAAATAAGACGACGACATTCACCCACCCTCCACCACCAACACCTTAGCAACAAAAACCCCGTCCTCAGTCTCCACCTGCACAAAATACATCCCTACGGGAATCGACCCCCAGGAGATCAGGTAGTCCGTGGCGCTTTGCCGTTCCCAGCGCAGCGCAATCTCCTGGTTAGCAACGTCAAACATTCGAATAGCATTTGCCGAAAGGCTGCCCTGCCGGGAACTCAACGAAACCACCGCCACCCCATCAGCAGGATTTGGAAAAACGGAAACAGATTGTTGTAACAATTCACCTGCATCCTTCAGTCTAAATTCGGAAGTGCTGCTGACCGATGTCATCACCTCATTGCGACCAACGACGCAGGGATGACTCAATGCAGCCTGATGGTTTTGGTTGGAAATCCAGGAGGCGCTGTGGCCCGGCCAATCGTGCCAGGCAATGGCATAACGCACTTCCCCAAACTGGTCGATAATCTTTTGAGTGTACGACAGATAATCGTGCGAACCATCCATCTCGGCAGCGGTGGGCCCAAATTCAGTAAAGGCAAAAGGTTTGTTAAAACCGATCATGGTCTGGTATTGATCGACGGGAAAGTTCAGGTCAGTGACATAGACATCCAGGCCGGTGAGGTCGACCACATCGTCGCCGGGATAGTAATGATCTACGGCCGGAATACCCGTATACGACACATTGGGCGCATAGACCCAGATGAGGTTGTTGAGGTTCCAGGTGTAGGTGTAGTAATCGAACAGGTCCCGATACAGGTCGATGTACGGCTGCGGATTGTTATCGCCCTGATAGCCATACCAAAACCAGTCGCCATTCATCTCGTGAAGTGGGCGCCAGAGCACCGTCACACCGGCATTTTCCAGGGTTTTCAACACATCGGCGAAAAAATCCAGTTCGGCCCGCCAGGCGTCGTAGCCCTCCTCTCCGGGGGTGGTCAGCTTCCATATCTCCGTTTCCGAAACGTCCCAAACGCTGCCGCCGGTCCAGGGGTTGTCGGGTATCATACTCAGCTCCACGAAGCCATTGCCCGCCTGCCAGTCGACGCACAAATCGACAAAGGCGGGGTAGTCGATCTCATCGGGAGCGCTGCGCATCTGTCCGCCCATGACGCCGAGTTGCTGGCCCGATTGGTCTTCCAGAGATTGAATGAGCTCCTCGTATTGGTCGAGCGACCAGCCGAGTTCCTGCCCCAACAAAAGGCATTGATCGGGTTGTTGTTGGTAGCTGTCCAAATACTGATAGGCCGCTACCGTCGCTTCATTGGCATTGGGGTTGGCCAGTGGGTTGATGCTTTCCGGCGAATCGAGCGGTTCGAGTACCCACTGTTGGCTTTGCCACCCTTCGTCGAGATCGTGAATGGATACGTAGTCGTTGGGTTGGGCATTGAGGTAGGATTCACTCCAGCGATTTTTCAAACGGTACACCCCATTGCCCAATGGTTCGAGATACCACATCTGGCTCCACCAGTCGCTATTGAGGGGGTAGACATTTGCAGGACTATTGTTATCCACAGCTTCGACGTTGAGGTACCAGTCCGTCCACTTGCCCCGAAGGCGGTAGGCGCCCTCCGCTCCTTGTTCGATGTTCCATATCTGGCTCGACCACCCCGTATTGAGTTCGATGACGGCTATGGGTGCGCCCTCGTAGTCGTTGGTCTGGGCCAGATAGGTATTTGTCCAGACGTTGCGCAAGCGGTATTGCCCGACAAGGGGATATTCCAACACTTCTTCTACACAGCCTTCGAGGGTGATATTGTCCAGGTAGATGCGATCGCTGTTGGAGGAGGCATCGCAGCGGAACCGCCAGCGGCAATTGTCTCCAAATGGGCCCTCAACGGTGACGGATTCGGAGTACCAACTGTCGTTGAAAAACTCCTGCCCGGCATTCCACTCCCGGATCAGCGAATAAGTAATGCCCCCATCGGTCGACAATTCGAGAAAGAAATCTTCTCCGTTTTCCATTCCGCGGGGGTAGTAAGAAAATTGGATATTGACGGTATGATAATCCGTCAAATCCATCACATCGGTATAGGTAGACGATTTTTTGCCGGAGTTGTCGCGAATGCGCACCGAATACAAATCGAGTGCCCGGTCGCCGTAGTCATCGCGTTTGCAATCGGAGCCGCCGTCGTTCCAATTGCCCCATCCCTGTTCAAAATCATCGTAGGCCAGATCAGAACAACCACAAGCAACAGGTACACAGGGATCGGAATCATCGGGGTCGTCGGCAGCACAAACGCCATCCTCATCTTCGTCGACATAAGTACCTACGCAATCGCAGTCGTCATTATAGCCATCTTCGGTGGTACAATCGTCGCCATCGTCGCAAGGACCGGAGCAGACGGTCAGGTGGGGATGCATGGGCAGGGCGCTGACCACGCAATCGTCGTAGTACAGGGTGGCGCTGCCAGGCGTGGGGCCTCCGTCGATGTGGTCGGTGTAGTTGCCGATGCCCCACACTACGTTACCTTCTCCTAAAGTAGTGATGACGTTTTCGATGTGAAAAAGCTGCACACCATTTTGCCAAAAGCTAAGGGTACCGTTGGGGGTGTTGGGATCAGAAGCCTCGTAGTAAGCTTCCAGGTGTATCCATTCGCCCACCGGCACCGGAATTTTTTGGGCTTCGGGTTGGGTAAAAGAATGCGGAGGGTTGACCTGCGAATAAAAATAGAGGTCCATCAGTCCGGTATCGTCATCGTGTTTGGCGTTTAGCCCCCAGCAGGGCTGGCTTTCGCCAAATTCATCGTTCGACTTGAACTGAAAAATATTCCACCAGCCGCCGTCGCCCGGATCCCAGGGTGCGTACTTATTGGGATTGTAGGTATGTGGAAAATAATAAAAGGCGCTGTAGTAGATTCTTTTGGAAAATAATCGCCGCCATTGTCCCAGGCCGTGTTCGTCCATCGCATCAGCCGGACGGCCCTGTTCCCGTTCTGGGCCTGCCAGGCGTTGTTGATGGTGCCCTTGGCGGCAAAACATCCGGAGTGGGCATAGGCATTGTCGGTGGTGGCCGCTACTTCGGGTTCTCCGGTATTGAACACCCCTCCTCCGGGGTAGAGCCACTGCTCCATTGTCCAATCGTTCAGCGTGCCCTCTTCGTGATCGCCGTACCAGTGGATCGACTCCTGCACAGTTGTCGGCAAGGTAGTGAACCAGGTTTGGCCACAGGGTGTTGGGTCTACCTCCTGGATCGAAAAATCGGCGAAACGCACCTCTTCGTCTTGTAGTTGCTGGCTATTGTTGAGGCTTCGGTAGATGCCCCATTTGGGGCGCATAAACTCGGCGCCGGTTTTCCACATGCGGATGTCGTTATTTTCATAAAAAAGCAGGGACGCTTCGTCCGCAACACGTTGGATCGACAATTGATACCGGCCGTTTTCGCCGTAGGTGATCGTTTCTGTCGCTTCGACCCAGGAGCCTTTGAACGGCGCCAATTCGACGAAGGTCAATTCCGACTGCGACGTCGTTTCGGCATACATGACCTGCATCTTTTCGGGAGAACCGGCAACGTGGGGTCAGTGTTATCTGCGGCATGCTGGCTTCCGACCCTCCGTAGGCTTTGATCTGGTGGAGGTGGGGGTAAAGCTGTTGGAAGGTTGGAAATCCTGGTCTAGTTTGAACTTCCATATGTACACCACCGTTTCGCCCTCCGTCCCTGTTAAATTGTCGGGCGAATGGTCGTAGGCTTTGATCTCGTTGCGTTGGCGGTCGGAGTTGAGGCAGCGATCGTCGTCGGGGCTAAGGTGTAAGTGGAACCGGAAGACGAAGGTCTGGAGATCGTCGTCCCAGATTTCGTCGATGTGGCGGCCGAAAGAGGGGTGGCTGCAATCGGGACTTTCGACAACATCATATCCCGGAGCCATCACGCCGTTGATCAATTCGTAGGTATCCCCCGGGCCGTCGGCGACCAGCAGGGTCTGTGCGGGCAGGTGTATACATAAAGCCAGCAAGAGGAGCAACAATAATCCCGGAACCGGGCAATAGATTGTCGCTTCAGGAAGGTTGGCATGATAGCCGATACAACGTTTTTGGGTATTTGTCATGATTGTGGGTAGTTTTTGGATGGCGGAATGGTGGGGTTATTTGGGGGGGGTGTTGATTGGGCGTTTAATATAGGGGTTTTGTTTAATGTTTAATAATTTTTCCGTCTATTTTCTTTTTTGTTTTGTAGCATCGAAGTCAGAAATGAGGCTGCGAGCAGACAGGCAAAGCGCGACAAGCGAGGGTAAAACTCATTAGACATTATGAATGGATTTTTTGTATAGCAACTGAAGAGCAATTTTTTGTCTAACCAAGGAACACCCGGAGCCTCGTAGCCCTAGCTACGAAGGCGAGGATGTGACGCAGGGTAGGCAAAAAAGGGCATTCAGGCTGCATACAAAATTTTTGTTCATAATGTCTATTAAGTATTGCCCATTCTTTTTGATAGGTTGGAGATACTTTCATTCAAAGAAAGAATATAGTAGTGATCTTCAGGAACTTTGCCTGTTAATACCTTTAATGATCTTTTATAAAAATCCAATGCAACTTGAAGCTCACCCATATCTTCCATTAATGCAGCATAATTATTATAGCTGATTGCCGTAGTGGGATGGTCCGTTCCGAAGTTCTTTTCATCCGAGGTCACCGCTTTTTCCAACAAGCCTTTCGCGCCCACATAGTCTCCCAAGTCACGAAGAACCGTTGCCAAATTGGAATAGCGGATTGCCGTAGTGGGATGGTCCGTGCCGAAGTTCTTTTCAGCCGAGGCCACCGCTTTTTCCAACAAGCCTTTCGCGCCATCATAGTCTCCCAAGGATTTAAGGACCAATGCCAAATTGGAATAGCTGATTGCCGTAGTGGGATGGTCCGTGCCGAAGTTCTTTTCAGCCGAGGCTACCGCTTTTTCCAACAAGCCTTTCGCGCCTTCATAGTCTCCCAAGTCACGAAGTACCAATGCCAAATTGGATTGACGGGCAGCGACGGTTTCATGGTCGGCGCCAAATCTTTTTTCATCTGATTGCAAGGCTGCTTCACGGAGCGCTTTTGCTTTTTCATAATTGCCGTATTCCATATATACCCAACCCAAGCGGTCTTGCAGTTCCGCGATTTTCTCATGGTCTTCCTTTTCCAAAACAGCCAATAAGGCATCGCCGAAGGGGATAAAGGGGAATTTATCCACGGGGTTGTCCTTGCTTTGGTCAATGGTGAGTGCAGTCGTTACCCAGTCCAGCAGATTTTCCGTATCGGCAACAGAGATGGGGTGCTTGCGGATCAGCACTTCCCGTATGATGCGGTGCATTTTAAAGGCTGGCTTGCCGATGGCTTTTTCCAGCCAGCCTTTTCTGTGGTGTGCCTGCAAGCTGTCGCGGAGGTACTCGGTCTGAGAGTCATCTGTATTGAGTATGGCTTTCAATTCTTCAAACTCAAAATACTCAGGCGGCAAACAGGCGAATTGTTGCAACAACCAGATATGGGGGTTTTCCAAATCATCCATATTGAAAATAGAAAGCAGGTAGCTGGTCACCCGTTCGGTTTTGTTGGTGCCGGCGTGTTTGGTGTGGATGTTGGCTTTGATGTCCTTTTCGATGGCGTTCTTTAGTTCATCTGCAGAGAGGAAGCGGTTTTCGGCGGTCTTTGCCAATATCTCGATGGTGAGGGTGTGGTATTCCACTGATTTGGTGAGGGCATCAATGGCGGCGTCATCAGTGATGCTTGTGCAGTGTTTTTTGAAAAGTGCTTTGGCTTCTTCGGGCTTCAAAGTCGAAAGATCAATCGGCGTTACGTGAGGGATTTTTTCCCTTGAGGTAAAGAGTACATGCCAGTTGGGAGGCTTGGGCAAAATGTCCAAATAGTTTTTCGCCGAGGCGTCGGCATTATCCATTACGAGGAGATTGGGCGATCCGGATAGGTTGCGGAGTGCATCGCATAACACCGTAAACAAGGCTTTGGGGTCAATGCCTGCGGCATCTATGCCGAGGTTTCGCATCAGGCTGGCGTTCTGTACAAAATCATCGGAGAGGGCATCGGCATTATTGGTTATCCAGGCTATGTGCTCGTATTCGTTTTCATATTGAAAAATGTAGGCTTCAGCGAGGGTGGTCTTTCCCACGCCTCCGATGCCGTTGACCACCACTATTTGATGTTTGTCTTGTAGTTGTTGGCGGAGGTTGGCCAGGTCCACGGTTCGACCGATGATGTTGTCGGGGTTGGTTTTTTGAAGGGGGGTAAGGTGCTTGGGGATCTGTTTTTGACCTTCTATTATTTGGTTTTCAATATAGGTACCCAGGTCGCCCATATTGGTTTGTCTTCCTATCTTATCCCTACCCACATTATCGCCCTGGTTGGTGTGTTTTTGTTTCATGGTTCAAGGTTTGGCAATGCTTAAAATAGCTGCGGTGATGCGATTGTGTTCGATACTTTCATCGGAAACAGAGATCGTTCCCATCCTTACCCCTCTGTTCAATCTGGCTATTCTGCTTTGTAATTGCGTGATGTCATCTTGTTGGTCGGGCAACTTGTTTTTCAGATAGTCCAATGCCTTTTCCAGTTGCCCTTTGGCTATAATATTTTGGACATCGGTTTTGATGGATGACAAATCAGGTTTGGGTGGTGTGGGGTTGTTGGTTTGGTTTTCAATATAGGTACTGCCATCACCCATGTTGATTTGACGGTCTATTTTATCCCTGCCGACGTTGTCGCCTTTGCCTGAGTGGGTTTGGTTGACGGTTGGCGTCTTTCTGGAAGGGGTTAAAAATTCTTTCAATGTCCAGTCCATCACCTCTTTGTGTTCGCTGTGGACAAACAAAGTCCAGGCGGGTTGTAGGGGCTTGTTCTCATCTATTTCCCCCGGATTGACAATAGTGATATAGGCATTATCCCCTTTAACGGTCGCTTCTGCCGTTTCGAAGGCATCTTTCAGCGAATACTCTTTTTCAAAAAAGAGCTTATAAAAATAAGCGGCAATACGGACGGCTTCACCATCGTTGACCTTGACATTGGTGGCAACAATGGCTTTTACGCCTTTTGCGGTCAAAATGCCTACATGTCCGTAAGACAGGCAACCATTGAGGAATACAAGCTGGACATTATGGTTGTTGGGCAATATCAAACGGGACAGACGGATTTTGTCCAGGTCCCGAAAGCCATCCAGTACAATCCCCTTTTGGTCGGCATGGCCACCAAAATGAAACATGAAAAGGTCTTTGCCCGCATCAATGACCGCATCCGCCATTTGTTCGATGTCGGCATTTTCTATCTTTTTCGGATTGATGTCCGGGTTGGTGCTGACGGCGTTCCAGATTTTTTGGATTTCATCCTTAACGCCATAAAGGTCATTGGGCGCAAAGGTCATTAGGACTATTGGAGTTTTTTTTGACATGATGTTGGTGGTTGATTTTTGAATCTATTTTAAAAAATATTTTGAAGCCTCCCCGCAAATTAGCCCGTCCGCATCGCAGTTCGGATGCCCGCCAATATCTCTCGCACTACTTTTATATTAGGATGTCCTTCGGGTAGAGTCGCCTCAAAAATATCAACTGCCTTTTGACTATATGGCAATGCCCCCTCATAGTCTCCCAGGTCATGAAGAACCATAGCCAAATTGGAATAGCGGATTGCCGTAGAGGGATGGTCCGTGCCGAAGTTCTTTTCATCCGAGGCCACCGCTTTTTCCAACAAGCCTTTCGCCCCCACATAGTCCCCCAAGTCTTGAAGAACCATTGCTAAATTGGAATAGCGGATTGCCGTAGTGGGATGGTCCGTGCCGAAGTTTTTTTCATTCGAGGCCACCGCTTTTTCCAACAAGCCTTTCGCGCCATCATAGTCTCCCAAGTCTTTAAGTACCAATGCCAAATTGGAATAGCTTCTTGCAGTAGAGGGATGGTCCATGCCGAAGTTCTTTTCATCCGAGGCCACCGCTTTTTCCAACAAGCCTTTCGCCCCCACATAGTCTCCCAAGGCACGAAGAACCGTTGCCAAATTGGAATAGCGGATTGCCGTAGTGGGATGGTCCATGCCGAAGTTCTTTTCATCCGAGGCCACCGCTTTTTCCAACAAGCCTTTCGCCCCCACATAGTCTCCCAAGGCACGAAGAACCGTTGCCAAATTGGAATAGCGGATTGCCGTAGTGGGATGGTCCGTGCCGAAGTTCTTTTCATCCGAGGCCACCGCTTTTTCCAACAAGCCTTTCGCCCCCACATAGTCCCCTAAGTCTTGAAGTACCAATGCCAAATTGGAATAGCGGATTGCCGTAGTGGAATGGTCCGTGCCGAAGTTCTTTTCAGCCGAGGCCACCGCTTTTTCCAACAAGCCTTTCGCGCCATCATAGTCTCCCAAGTCACGAAGAACCGTTGCCAAATTGGAATAGTGGATTGCCGTAGTGGGATGGTCCGTGCCGAAGTTCTTTTCATCCGAGGCCACCGCTTTTTCCAACAAGCCTTTCGCCCCCACATAGTCTCCCAAGGCTTTGAGGACCAATGCCAAATTGGAATAGCGGATTGCCGTAGTGGGATGGTCCGTGCCGAAGTTCTTTTCAGCCGAGGCCACCGCTTTTTCCAACAAACCTTTCGCGCCTTCATAGTCTCCCAAGTCTTTAAGTACCAATGCCAAGTTGGAATAGCTGTTTGCCGTAGAGGGATGGTCCGTGCCGAAGTTCTTTTCATCCGAGACCATCGCTTTTTCCAACAAGCCTTTCGCCCCCACATAGTTTCCCAAGGCTTTAAGTACCAATGCCAAGTTGGATTGACGGGCAGCGACGGTTTCATGGTCGGCGCCAAATCTTTTTTCATCTGATTGCAAGGCTGCTTGACGGAGCGCTTTTGCTTTTTCATAGCTGCCGAATTCTTTATATACCCGACCCAAGCGATCTTGCAGTTCCGCAATTTTTTCATGGTCTTCCTTTTCCAAAACAGCCAATAAGGCATCGCCGAAGGGGATAAAGGGGAATTTATCCACGGGGTTGTCCTTGCTTTGGTCAATGGTGAGTCCAGTCGTCACCCAGTCCAACAGGTTTTCCACATCGGCAATGGAGATGGAGTGCTTGCGGATCAGCACTTCCCGTATGATGCGGTGCATTTTAAAGGCTGGTTTGCCGATGGCTTTTTCCAGCCAGCCTTTTCTGTGGTGTGCCTGCAAGCTGTCGCGGAGGTCCTCGGTCTGGGTCTCCTCTGTATTAGACATTATGAATGGATTTTTTGTATAGCAACTGAAGAGCAATTTTTTGCCTAACCAAGGAACACCCGGAGCCTCGTAGCCTTAGCTACGAAGGCGAGGATGTGACGCAGGGTAGGCAAAAAAGGGCATTCAGGCTGCATACAAAATTTTTGTTCATAAGGTCTATTGAGTATGGCTTTCAATTCTTCAAACTCAAAATACTCAGGCGGCAGACAGGCGAATTGTTGCAACAACCAGATATGGGGGTTTTCCAAATCATCCATATTGAAAATAGAAAGCAGGTAGCTGGTCACCCGTTCGGTTTTGTTGGTGCCGGCGTGTTTGGTGTGGATGTTGGCTTTGATGTCCTTTTCGATGGCGTTCTTTAGTTCATCTGCAGAGAGGAAGCGGTTTTCGGCGGTCTTTGCCAATATCTCAATGGTGAGGGTGTGGTATTCCACTGATTTGGTGAGGGCATCAATGGCGGCGTCATCAGTGATGCTTGTGCAGTGTTTTTTGAAAAGTGCTTTGGCTTCTTCGGGCTTCAAAGTCGAAAGATCGATCGGCGTTACGTGAGGGATTTTTTCTCTTGAAGTAAAGAGTACATGCCAGTTGGGAGGCTTGGGCAAAATGTCCAAATAGTTTTTCGCCGAGGCGTCGGCATTATCCATCACGAGGAGATTGGGCGATCCGGATAGGTTGCGGAGTGCATCGCATAACACCGTAAACAAGGCTTTAGGGTCAATGCCTGCGGCATCAATGCCGAGGTTTCGCATCAGGCTGGCGTTCTGGACAAAATCATCGGAGAGGGCATCGGCATTATTGGTTATCCAGGCGATGTGCTCATAGTCGTTCTCATATTGAAAAATGTAGGCTTCAGCGAGGGTGGTCTTTCCCACGCCTCCGATGCCGTTGACCACCACTATTTGATGTTGGTCTTGTAGTTGTTGGCGGAGGTTGGTCAGGTCTACGGTTCGACCGATGATGTTGTCGGGGTTGGTTTTTTGGAGGGGGGTAAGGTGCTTGGGGATCTGTTTTTGACCTTCTATTATTTGGTTTTCAATATAGGTACCCTGGTCGCCCATATTGGTTTGTCTTCCTATCTTATCCCTACCCACATTATCGCCCTGGTTGGTGTGTTTTTGTTTCATGGTTCAAGGTTTGGCAATGCTTAAAATAGCTGCGGTGATGCGATTGTGTTCGATACTTTCATCGGAAACAGAGATCGTTCCCATCCTTAAACATAAAAACGATCACTACCGCCAATACACAAAACCCCGCAAAAGCCATCGCATCGAAATAAGGTGGTTTTTGGAATTGTTCCAATAGTACGTCCGCCAACAAAGCGGGCAATGCCACCAACCCCATGTACGCCAAAAACAGGTAACGTACCACCTTCCTTTTCACGGAATCGGGATGGGTAGCCCTGACCTTCATATAAGCAATATAATGGTATACCAAAAATCCCAGGCCCAGCACCAAAAACAGAATAGTAAGTTTGTTCATCGTTTTTGAAGTTTATCCCTCACAATATAAAAAGTCCATTTTCACTCTACCCATCCACCACCCCTCCCTGGCTTTTCATCGAAAGGTACACTTATTTTAATTTTTCACCAAGTGTTGGAGGCTCATTTTAAGGGGATGTTGCATTATTCCCACCCCATTTTTCACAGCCTTTCACAAAAAAAGCCCAAACCTTAAAGAAGATTTGAGCTTTCAATAATTTGTACCGGCGGGCGGAATCCCTACCTACGCTACCGCTCCGGCAGGCAGGGAACCTACACTACTTTGCGACAACCAAATCTTCACTCCCCCTAACACCCCAACAAAAAAAGCCCAACCCTTATTCGATTGAGCTTTCAATAATTTGTACCGGCGGGGGGAATCCCTACCTACGCTACCGCTCCGGCAGGCAGGAAAGCCACACTACTTTGCGACAACCAAATCTTCACTCCCCCTAACACCCCAACAAAAAAAGCCCAACCTTTATTCGATTGAGCTTTCAATAATTTGTACCGAAGGCGGGACTCGAACCCGCACGCTGTTGCCAGCATTGGATTTTGAATCCAACATGTCTACCAATTCCATCACTTCGGCGTTAAATATTCTTATTTCAAAAACTGGATTTCAAATCCAGCGCGTCTTCCAACCTGACTGCCAACCTTCCGTTCATAATCCTTTGGCAGTTTCCGCCACACCGGCAATCAGTCCGCAAACTTATCCAAATTTTCCCGAATCCGCAACAGGTACCGCTTTTTAAAATAATAATCTTTAGCGGCAGCCAATGCCGTTTCCCCCTCCTCCCCCTCATCGAACGACTTCAGCAGCGGCATCACCTCCTCGAGCAATCCCCGTTCGATGGTGTCGAGGTCGGCCAATAGTTGTTGGTATTTCGGAGTGTCGAACGCCATCTCCAGTTCCATCAATGCTTCGTTAAAATCCATCATCTCCAGGAGGAAGTCTTGTGGGATATCGTTTTTCCCCTCCGCTGCAATGGCCCCTTTCAGTTCGAGGATATAGCGCATCCGTCGATCAAAATCGGATAAGGTCTTGTAGGCTTCATTGTTGCGGGTCGACAACTCCAATGCCCGCTGCTGTTCCTCTTCCGAAGCCAGAGTATAGAAATCAGGATGGTACTTTTTGCTGTTGGTGTAAAACGTTTGGCGCAAAGCCCCCTCCTCAACCAAAAATGTAAGCGGGATGTTATAAAATTCGAAATAGTTCAACGGTAATTATTGATTAATTCAAAACAAGCTGTACCAAGTATTTCTTCCCCTTCCGTTTCGTCGGATGAGTTGGCTTCTTTGACGCAAAAAGACGCAAAAAACAGCACTTGACGCAAAAATTGACGCGAAAAGACGCAATCTTACAGCTATCAACTCCCCCGCCACCATCGAAGCACATCCAGCCCGTTGGCGTACACCACCAGCCCCAGCACGATCACAAAACCGACGATGGTAGCGTATTCCATAAACTTGTCGGACGGTTTGCGGCCGCTCACTACTTCGTACAACAAAAACATCACATGCCCCCCATCCAGCGCCGGTATCGGCAGCAGGTTCATAAATGCCAGGATGAGCGACAGAATGGCCGTCATTTTCCAGAACCGTTCCCAGTCCCAGTAGCTGCCAAACAATTTACCGATAGAGCCAAACCCACCCAGACTTTCTGAAGCCTTGATGTCGCCCCTAAACATACTGCCAAACGCCTTGATCTGATCGGTCAAAAACTTCCAGCCCTTCTTCGTGCCAGCCACCATAGCCGGAAAGAAGGTATAGTGCTCTATTTCCGTTTCGGGGCGTTTCGCTAGCACTCCCATCAGCCCCGACTCCATCAGCGTGAGTGGTACCGACAAAGTGTCTCGTTGGCGGATCACCCCCAGTTGTATTTTTTTGCCCTTGTTCTTCAGCGCCATTTTTTCGTACTGGTGGTACCAGGGGGTGGGCTCGTCGTTGACCGACACGATCTGGTCGCCCGCCAGCAGCCCTGCTTTCTTGGCTGGGTAGTCGTCGTCTTGAAACACCGAGTCCAGTAAAAATGGCATCCGCGGCCCGAAGAGTATCTGGTTTCTATTTTCATAGCTGGTCAGTTTGCCGACAAAGGAAGGATCTATCGAAATGCTCACCACCTGGCCGTCGCGTTGCACCTGCATCGTGCGCGCCTTGTTAAAAATGATTTCTTCTTTGACGACCCCACTGCTGAATTTGTCGAAAGGCTTTCCATTGACCTGAAGGATATTATCGCCCTCCTGCAGTCCCAGTTCCATGCCCAGTGAATCGGTATAAATGCCGTGTACCACATTTTTTGCCGGAATGAAGGCCTCCCCCCAGATGAACAACACCATTCCGTAAAGGAAAAACCCTAACAAAAAGTTTACAGTCACCCCGCCCAGCATAATGATCAGCCGCTGCCAGGCCTTTTTCGACCTAAACTCCCAGGGCTGAGGCGGTTGTTTCATCTGCTCCCGGTCCATGCTCTCGTCGATCATCCCCGATATTTTCACGTAGCCCCCCAGGGGTAACCAACCGATGCCATATTCCGTCTCCCCTTTTTTGTACTTAAACAGGGAAAACCACGGGTCAAAAAACAGGTAAAATTTCTCCACCCGCGTGCCAAACAACCGCGCCGGAAAAAAATGCCCCATCTCATGCAGCACGATCAATATAG
>CBDCTQ010000066.1:0-5756 GCA_965222105.1 Saprospiraceae bacterium
TTGAGATCATTGACTCCCGATACGAAAATTTCAAATTCTCACTGGAAGATGTCATCGCCGACAATTGCTCTTCGGCGGGCTTTGTAGTAGGAGACTGGCATCGACCCGACATCGATATTGCCGACTTGGCAATCCGTTTTAGCATTGACGGCGAGGTGGTCCACTCGGGGTCATCGGCGGCCATTCTGGGCAATCCCTGGGAGTCGTTTGTAGCAGCGACCCGCCTTGCGGCAAAATACGAGGAGCCGATCCAACAAGGCTTTTACATATTGGCGGGAGCGGCTACGCCGGCGGTGTATTTGGAGGAGGGGCAGATGGTGAAGGCGGAGGTGGAAGGGTTGGGGGAGGTTGGTGTTGGGGTTGTTTAGGGGGTTGAAGAATTGTAATGGTGCATCGCAGTTCCAAACCTGCCTGATCGGCAGGCAGGCTGCGACGAACGAGTTCCTTTTGCCCAAAGGGCAAACTACTATTGTGATCTATTGTGCCTACTGTGTTTCAATTTTCATTTGCCCGATGGGCAAACTACTTTGTTTCCTATTGTGGTTCTTTTCTGCCCCCGGCAGTAAGGGGTTGGGAAACACATAGGCACATAGTACACATAGGATTTTATGCTGCCGACAGCTACTAGTGCATAAGGCTTTAAACAAAAAGAGATCGGGTTAAAAGTGGGATATAACTGGTAATCAACCCGAATGTTTATAGTTTAATACCCACTACCCACTTCAGGTTTTTAATCTGCCAGGATATGGAAAAGAAGAATTCTTCGATGCTCAAGCATTCTATAATGCGCAAATATAACAAATAAAAGTAAAAACAAAAACTTTTTGTAATTCTTTTTCAAGATAACCATTTCACCCCACCACCATCTCTGGAATATCTCCTTCCACAATCAACCGCCCCTCGGTAGCTGCCTGAATATCCTCCACACTCACTCCGGGTGCCCGTTCCAACAGTTTGAATCCGTCGGGGGTGATGTCCATCACGGCCAGGTTGGTCACTACTTTTTTGACGCAGCGCACTCCGGTAAGGGGGAGGGTACATTGGCGGAGTAGTTTCGACTTGCCTCGTTTGTTGGTGTGCATCATTGCTACGATGATGTTGTCGGCGGAAGCGACCAGGTCCATGGCGCCACCCATGCCCTTGACCATTTTTCCGGGTATCTTCCAGTTGGCGATGTCGCCGTTGTCGGCTACTTCCATAGCACCAAGTACGGTGAGTTGGATGTGGCGGCCGCGGATCATGGCGAAGGAGGTGGCCGAGTCGAAGATGGCGGCTCCCGGCATGGCGGTAATGGTTTGTTTGCCGGCGTTGATCATATCGGCGTCTTCCTCTCCTTCGTAGGGAAAGGGCCCCATACCCAGGATGCCGTTTTCGGATTGGAACTCTACGTTGACCCCTTCCGGTACGTAGTTGGCGATCAGGGTGGGGATGCCGATGCCGAGGTTGACGTACCAGCCGTCTTGTAGTTCTTTTGCTATTCTTTTTGCGATTCCTTTTTTATCTAACATGGTGTTGATTCTTGCCGTGAAGGCAGAACGAAGTGGCGTCCTTCACGGTGCTGATAGAGTGTTAGCAGGTCACCTGCCTACCCCGAAAGCTTTCGGGGTTGAAATTTGCTGATGCTTGCCATGAAGGCGTAGCGATAGCGGAGTCCCCCGTATCAAGTCCGGGGCAGGCTTTCATAGTGCTGATCCCGAAACGAGTTCGGGATGAGCCTGTCTACGACAGGTAGATTTGCTGATGCCTCGTTGGTTTCGGCTACGCTCAATCGACGAGGTGTCTGCGGAGTAGGAAGACTGAATATCATTTATTGTCTTTGTCGCACTGTTCGTTGTTCGATGCGTTTTTCATAATTCACTCCCTGGAATATTCGTTGGATGAAAATCCCGGGGGTGTGGATGAAGTTGGGGTCGAGGGTGCCCGGCTCTACCAGTTCTTCCACTTCGGCGATGGTGATCTTTCCGGCCATGGCCATCAGGGGGTTGAAATTGCGGGCAGTGCCTTTGTAGACGAGGTTGCCGTTGGTATCGCCTTTCCAGGCTTTTACGATGGCGAAGTCGGCGGTGAGGGCGTGTTCGAGGATGTGGGGTTTGCCGTTGAAGTAGCGCACCTCTTTGCCTTCCGCCACTTCGGTGCCATAGCCTGCCGGTGTAAAAAAGGCGGGCACGCCGGCGCCTCCTGCCTGGCATCGCGCTGCCAGCGATCCCTGTGGGATGAGGTCTACCTCCAGCTCGCCGCTGAGCATCTGGCGTTCGAACTCGTCGTTTTCGCCGACATAAGAAGACACCATTTTTTTGATCTGTCGCTTTTGCAAAAGCAATCCCAGGCCAAAGTCGTCGACCCCTGCGTTGTTGGAAATGCAGGTGAGGCCCGTCACGCCCGCCTCGACCAGCGCCGCGATGCAGTTTTCGGGTATGCCACACAACCCAAAGCCGCCCAGCATAAGGGTAGTATTGTCGGTGATGCCCTCGATGGCTTCGGCGGCGTTTTTATATACTTTGTTCATTGAATGGTTGGTTTCGAAAAAAATTCAAACCTAAAGGTAAAACTTATTGGGAATTGCGCAAAATTGTCGGTAGCATTGTAAAAAATTGATAATGCACTAAGCAAAATCCGCCGCTGGTTGTTGATAATTACCAAGCGGCTCTGGCTTAACTGTACTTTACATCGAACCATACCAGCTAAATAAAATAATTTGAATATTCATAAACAAAAGCAAGCCGATCGTTTCAGTTTACAACGCCAGCGGGCAGGCAAGCGGCCCTACCTCATCACCGGCCCCTGCAGCGCCGAGACGGAAGCGCAGGTACTCCTCACCGCCCGTCTCCTCGCCCAACAATATCCTCCCGACTTGTTTCGTGCCGGTATCTGGAAGCCCCGTACCCGGCCCGACTCCTTCGAAGGGGTGGGGGAGGCCGGACTGAAATGGCTCAACCAGGTACAACAGGAAACGGGGCTGAAAGTGATCACCGAAGTGGCTACTGCCCAGCATGTAGAAGCGGTGTTGGAACATGGGATCGACGCCATCTGGATCGGTGCCCGCACGACGGTCAACCCCTTTTCGGTGCAGGAAATCGCCGAGGCCTTGAAGGGGGTGGAGATACCCGTGTGGGTAAAAAATCCGATCAATCCCGATCTGAAGTTGTGGATTGGGGCGGTGGAGCGAATACAGAAGGCGGGCATCCGGGATATGGGTGCCATCCATCGCGGGTTTTCGACCTACGGCGAGTCCAAATTCCGCAATACGCCCCGTTGGCAAATACCGTTGGAGTTTAAACGGCATTTTCCCGGCATGCCCCTACTCTGCGACAACAGCCACATCTGCGGCCGACGCGACCTGCTTCAGGAGGTGGCCCAAAAGGCACTCGACCTCAATTACGATGGTCTTATGACGGAAGTCCACCCCTCCCCGGAGGATGCCTGGAGTGATGCGGCGCAGCAAGTTACTCCCGGGCAGTTTTGCTTATTGATGAGCCGCCTTTTTTTCCGAAAGGAGGGAAACGGACACGTACAAGACGACCTGAACGACCTGCGCGACCGCATCGATGAGATTGACGATACCATTGTCGAATTGCTGGGGCGCCGCATGGCTATGGCGGAGGACATCGGGCGCTATAAGAGGAAGAACGGCATCGCCATCCTGCAACGCAAACGCTGGGAGGCCATTTTCCGGCGCGCCCTCCAAAATGGACATAAGCGAAACCTCAGCCCGGATTTTATTGCAGGGGTGTTTGATAATATCCATGAAGAGTCTATTGAGCATCAGACTAGTGTGATGTATGAGGAGGAGTGATTTGTTGACTGCCTACGGCAGTTGAAATTTGCTGATTCGTGCCGTGAAGGCGAAGCGATACGTGCAGTGAACGGCGCCAGTTCTTCACTGGCGTAGTCCTTCATGGCGCTGATTTGCTGATTTGTTGATTTGCTGACTGCCTACGGCAGTTGAAATTTGCTGATGCTTGCCGTGAAGGCGAAGCGATAGCGTAGTCCTTCATGGTGCTGATTTGCTGATTTGCTGACTGCCTACGGCAGTTGAAATTTGCTGATTCGTGCCGTGAAGGCGAAGCGATAGCGTAGTCCCCCGTATCAAGTCCGGGGCAGGCTTTCATGGTGCTGATTTGTTGACTGCCTACGGCAGTTGAAATTTGTTGATCCCGAATCGGGGTTTTGATGTAAAATTTGTTGGTGTTGGTTTCGGCACCGCTTCACCAAATGAGATGAGAATGTTGCCATAAATTGTCCCTCATGCGATATTGTTTATCAAATCTATTTCATAAGAAATGTCCGATTTCACCCTTTTAGCATGGCTGCTGGCGCTGACTGCTGCTGCCCTTATTGGCGTTTCCAAGGCGGGTATCAAGGGGTTGTCGGTTTTGTTTGTCACGATGATGGCCTTTGCCTTTGGGGGGAAGGCTTCGACGGGTATTGTGCTGCCGCTGCTCATTGCTGGCGACGTTTTTGCGGTGATCTATTACAATCGGCACGCGCGGTGGAAGTATATTGTTAGGTTGATGCCCTGGATGGTGGCGGGGGTGCTGGTAGGCGTTTGGGTGGGGAAGGATGTGCCGGAAGCATTGTTCAAAAAAGGAATGGCATTTATCATATTGGGGAGCGTGGTGATGATGTATTGGTGGGACCGGAAAAAGGTAAAACGAGTGCCGACGCAGTGGTGGTTTGCCGGGGCGATGGGATTTTTGGCCGGGTTTACTACGATGGTGGGCAATCTGGCCGGCGCCGTTACCAATATCTTTTTTCTGGCCATGCGACTGCCCAAAGACGAGTTTATCGGCACGGCAGCCTGGTTGTTTTTCATCATTAATATATTCAAACTGCCGTTTCATATTTTTGTTTGGGGAACCATTTCGATGGATACGTTTCCGGTGAATATCCGGTTGCTGCCAGGGGTGGTGGTGGGCATCGTGCTGGGTATCTGGATGGTCAAATTTATCCGCGATCAGCAGTACCGGCGGCTGATCCTTTTGCTTACCGGTATTGGCGCGGTGCTGATGTTTTTTCGGTAAGGGGGGAGGTTGTTGGGGGGGTAGAGGCAGCAAAAATAGGGTTGGGATTGTCTTACAGTAAACAAATTTACAAATCATGAAAGCCCGCAGGATGTATGAAATGGCCTTCAACTGAAATTTGTGCAAAATTATGTTTAGTTTTTGCTTGCCCTGCCCCGCCCCTCGATCCCCAAAAGGGGAAGTTCGCCCGCAAACCAAACATAATTTCAGCGTTATCAATAGCAATGGTTCATAAAGTTTGTGACGCGAATTCGCGCAAATTTCACAAATCAATGAAAGCCAAAGGCTTTCATATTGCTAATTCGTGTAATTTGCGTAAATTCGTGTCAGACTATCGCGTTGATTTTCAGTGCATTATAAAAAGTTAATGAACTATTCAATAAGAGATTGACTTTTTATTCATCTTGGGGCAGGCCACAAAAATAAGTACAAAAATGAAACCGATTCTAACCATTATTTTACTCACTATTACCACTGTCTCCTTGCAGGCCACTTTGTGGCAGGTGGGCAGCGACAAACCCTACGCCACTCCCAACGAGCTGTATCAGGCGGATGTCGTTGGCGAGGGCGATACCATCGAGATCGACGCAGCCACTTATACCGGCACGGCTACGCTGGCTGTATGGCACCCCAACAACCTGGTGATCCGTGGCGTGGGCGGACGGCCCCACCTCGTTGCCGACGGCGCTTACATCTGGGGCAAAGGTATTTGGGTATTGCAAGGCGATGATATCA
>CBDCTQ010000067.1:0-21117 GCA_965222105.1 Saprospiraceae bacterium
AGACGGCCTTTGCTCTTTCTTCTGATAACTGTTGATTGTTTTCGGCGCTACCTACATTGTCGGTATGGCCTCGTATTTCTATATTTCTTTCAGAATTTTCTTTGAGCAAAAAACCAGTTGCTGCAGAGAAGGAAAGGACTCCGTGGTGAGTTCGGCTTTTCCGGTTTCAAAAAATATATTCTCCAGGCGGATGGGTTCTCCGACTGGAGGAGCTTCCGGCAACTTCGGACTTTTTACCATGCGCATGTCGTCGAAATAATAATACAATGCCTCGCAACCCTGGGTGACATCGAGATTGGCGCCTTTAAAATTGCCCAATAGCACATACTGTTCGTTTCCCCGGGCAGTGTAGCTACCTGTGACCAGTTCCCAGCCTTCCGTTTCGTTCAGGTACTCATCCATCCCTCTCAGCAGAATAAAGCGGGAATTGATGCTCAGCCCCCAATCGGTTTCCGGATAGCGGGGAATGGTGTCTAACAACCAAACACTCAATTCCTTAAAAGACCGGTCGCACAGACTGTGGACTTTCGACTTACTAACTTGCATGCTGATGAGATATTCTTCACCAGCCTCCAGATGACCACGAAGTTTACCCACCACGAATTCACTTTTATACCCCAGGAACATCCCCAGGTATTGACTTTCAGAATAGGCTTGATGGCCTTTTCGTGCCAATGAGGGATCCGTCATTTTTTCTAAATCACCGATGAAAAGATCCGGGCTTTCGCAAATTTTCACCCAATCGCATTCAAAATTTTGCGTACAGCTTTCGAAGCTGCCGTCGAGGATTAGGTTTTGGGCGGAGAGGATTGCCGGTAGGAATATTGTTGTTAATAATAGTCGTAGATTCATGTGCCAGAAATTTTTGTGGTTAGCTGCTTAATCAAAATTTACTGGAAAGTTACAGAAACATAGTTCTATTGGGAACAAAAAACCTGACGAATACGAGTAGCAAAAAAAGAAATTCATATTTTAATTGGAAATGCTTGTCAAAGAAGAACCATTGTATTTAATGGCTTCTAGTACAATTCTACTTCCATCCATATTAGTATAATTTATTTTTACAAAGCCTAAACTGGGATTGAAATAAAAGCTAGCCATGTTTTCACCAACTTTACTTTTTCCTTGTGCTTTAATTTCGTAGCATTCAATAATTCCAAAAGGACATTTAATTTTATGAGTTCCTTTTGATACAGTATATTTATAATCAAATTTAATAATACCCTCCCATTCTATATATTTAACATCACCCCATGTCTCATTAAAATTCCAATCCCAGGTCCATGTGGCACCATCTTCTAATGGAAATTTCACATAAGGCCAAGGAGCTGTAAAGATAATGCTAAAGACCCCTAGTCGGGGCGGGTGCATCCATATATTTTTATAGTTTTCAATTACACCGGTTCGTGCAGAATAGATTGTATCATTAGAAGCATTTAAATAGTTCATTTTTATTCCTGTTAGACCAATAATTTGTTCTGGGGTGATAGGTATGACACTAATTTCTAAAAACTTAATTATGTTTTTTTGGTTCATAGAATTAGCAGGTACAAAATCCCAAAATTCATCGGTTAGCGGACTCTCGTCATTAATTTTAAATAAGAAAGATTTTCCATCTTTCATGTAACTATAGCTATAAATGAAAGAATTATTTTTTGAAAAAACATAATCGTCAATATTAGCTTTTCGTGATTCTTTTTCATAAAAAATCTCGTCACCTTCCGAATTCTTTATTACATCCATTTTTGGGTACTTGTTATCTTTAATAGGAACAGAGGGTAATGAATTGTGGCAACTCAAAATAACCATTCCTAGTAATGTTAGAATGAATATGTATTTCATAATGGTTATTTATTTTGAGAGCGTGACATAATAGCAAAACTTTAATATTAAAACTAGAAATCACCTATAGACGTAATATTTTCGCGGTGGTTATTTACTGGGTCACCAATATCTTACTTTCACATTTAGATACATAATCGACTGCCTCTAATACAATTGTTGCCCCATCATGAGTGTAAAATTCCTGTTTAACAAATCCAATTTGACTATTAAAATGATAGACTAATTTATTATTGATAGTTCCATTTGTTGCTAAAGCTTCAAATTTAGATGTAGCTACCTTACCAAAAGGTAGATTCAAAATTGATTCACCTAAAATATGAATAACTATAATTCATTAATGTAGGCCCTTCCCAATTAAAAAGTCTATCATCTCCATACGCATGAAAAGACCAATTCCACTTTGTATTTTGCTCTATCGGAAATTTTATACATGGCCAAGGGAAACTATTAAATAGCGACATAAAGAATCCGGTTCTTGGATTATGAATTACTATATTCCGGTAGTTTTCAACCACTCCTGTCTTTTCAAGGAGTAAAAGCTGATTGTAAGAGTTGAAAAATTCGTATCTTACAATCGATTGTCCATACTTATCAATTTCTCGGCGTGGAACCGGCGCAGTTAGTTTAAATGTCTTTGGTCCGATACCTTTATCGAGTGTATCCTGATCAATAAATTCCCAGTCTCCAAAAGGAATATCTTGCTTGAAATATTTGATTTCACCATTCTTTTCATATTGATATTTGTACCAAACTTCTAAACAATTATTGTAGATCAAATTGTCTTCAATATTATATAGTTTTTCATCCTCAATGTAATATTCATTTAGCCAAGGTTCTAATTGAGTTTTATCGTAAATCTGAGGATCATTTAGAATTATCTTTTCATTGTCTCTGCATCCCATATCAAAAACAATCATTACAAACAATATTATCTTCAACAAGTTAGTTTTTCTCATCTGATTATAACTATCTGAACCTAATAATTCAGCAAAGTTATATTTTTCATTTAATGTCCCTATTAGATGGTCATTGCAACTTAGGTTTCCTCACAAACTTCTTTATATGTTTGAGCGTATCTACATAATACATCTCTATATTTCCATTGAGGTCAATACCATATTTCTGATTCAATAACTCTCTGGCATACTGATTATATCCCCTGATCAAAACGTAAACTTTCTCATTGTCCATTTGAATGATTAAGTCCTCATCTATTGAATGCCTTCGAAGATATCGTTCTTCAACGAGCGGATAAGGCTCCCCCCTTTCATCCTTACGCCATCCTCGCTTAAATGAAACCCCAGTGGACGTTTCATTTAATCTTCGGTACACTTATAGCTAGCCATTGGAATTTCGATAGGTATTGCTTTTAATTCAGATAAAATATCGTTAAAGGATTCACAATTGTTTTTGATGTCATAAATGTAAAGTAGGTTGATCAATATGTTTACCCTTATCCTTTTTCCTTCCTCATCGTCAAAATCACCTTCTTCAAGGTAGGCGAGGTAAAGTTTTTCCGCCTCGATAAGGTGCTCAAAAAACAATAACATATCTGCCTTCGAGTAGGGGTTTTCCCTTTTGATCAGTTCTTCATAACTATTGTTGTTTAAGATGAGCCGAAAATTATTTATCCCAATATTCTGCTCCACCAGATTGTTGAATTTTAACAAGGCACTCGGGTTGTTGCCATAGTCGCATTCCTTAGCCAGTTCTTTTACCTGCAATTGAGAGTCTTTATAATATTTAGATATAAATTCTTCAGGATTTTTAGGGGTCGTGGCATTTAGCTCCTTCAGGCATTTCCTTCTGTTTATTTCATATAAGTCAAATATCAAATTGGACAAAAGAAGCATCTCTTGAGGAAGTTGGTAAAGCATAGCTGCTTCATCCACATTCCAAATAGAAGGCATAGAAACAAAGAAGACCGTGTCTTTTTGGAGAACTGAACTAAACACCCAATTAATTTTATGCTTGTGCAAATCAGATAAGAATGGAATGCCTCCATCGTAATAAGCCTCTAAATGTGCAAATTCGAAGTCATCAATGGTTAATCTTTTTTTCCTGTTCCAAAATTTTCGTTCTGCCCCGATGGCACCATAATGTTCCAGCAGGTTATAAACTATCGAGTCGTCATTGATCATATACCTGACGGGTAAGTTGCGAAATTGGAAAGACTGTGAAAGACTCTGTTCGTTGAGCCAGATCAGATCTTTTTTAGTAGAAGGCGAGAGGGTCAACTCTTCCTGTAGTGATTTAAAGGAGCCTTTTCCTGGCACTTCAATTTTGTCAATATCAAGTGGGGTATTTGGCAAAGGCTTAATATATCCAATTGATTGTAGATGTTGGTTACCTGATTCGGTATGTAGTGTCAGATTCAGGTTGAAAGATAGAAATTGAATAAAACCATTTTTTTCAAAAAATAAGTGCACTGACAGAGAATCAACTGTGAAGTCAATATAAGGGTTCAGTGGGCGAAATAAAGGAGTCAGTCCTTGCACGACCTTGAATTTATGTTCAAGTATTTCATTTTTGTCAGGGTTGTATTTAAATAGCCCGGTAGTCAATTCTTTTTTGGAGGTGTAGCGGGCAGTTCGGATGCCATTGGTTTGTTCATCAATGAGTGTTAAACCATAGTCTTTTTCCTTTATTTTTTTAGCAGCAAGCAAGTGATTGATGTTGTGTTTATTGACACCGAAGACAGCAATTCCTTTGATGAATTTATCAATGCTCATGGACAGGAACGGATGCTGGCTATCAAAAAGGAACATGCCAAAGTTTCTGATGATGGGCTCAAATCCACGAACAACAGTAATTCTGTCATTTGTCAATAACTGAATTTGTTCAACCAATGTATCGTTCAAAGAAGACCGGATAAATACCAACGAGTGTGCTTCTTTCCGTCTTCTTTTTTTTCTTCGCTTTTTTATCAGATTGTTTATTTCGGAATACAGGTTGCCCTGATATCCCCGCACAACCACTTCTTCTAAGGAGAATATTGCTGGATTTAAATAAATGGTTTGTTTTGCTTCTTCTTTTTTTACAATTACCCTCTTTTTTTCATATCCGATATGCTGGATGATCAAGGTGTCATTTTCAAGGCAAGAATTTATTCTCCCATTTTCATCGGCATAGCCGGCACAATCCTGGTCTGGCGTATAGTATGTAGCAAAAGGAATGGGTTGAAGCGATTTTGAATCTTTTATCAATAAAGCACTCTGTGAAAAACCAGAAGCATTCCACAATAAAAGCAACAGAGTAATAGCTGGTGTGTTTTTTTTAAGCATTTTTAAATTATCCTTTGTAAAGAACAACTGCTTGGGTAGTCATATTCTCCACTGATCAATTTTATCTGAATCGCAAAAAAAGAAAGAATGGAAGTTCTCCTTTTCTGCAGTTAATCCAAAGACAGCAATTCCACCCGGCGGTTTTGTTGTCGCCCCTCATCGGTTTGGTTGCTTGCCACTGGTTGAAATTCACCAAACCCTTTGAAAGTCAATCGCGTCTCCTGTATGCCATTCCCGATTAAATGAAGGTAGACGGCCTTTGCTCTTTCTTCTGACAACTGTTGATTGTTGGGAACATCCCCAGGTATTGACTTCCAGAATAGGCTTGATGGCCTTTTCGTGCCAATGAGGGATCCGTCATTTTTTCTAAATCACCGATGAAAAGATCCGGGCTTTCGCAAATTTTCATCCAATCGCATTCAAAATTTTGCGTACAGCCTTCGAAGCTGCCGTCGAGGATTAGGTTTTGGGCGGAGAGGGTAGTCGGTAGGAATAAAATTGATAACAGTAGTCGTAGATTCATGTTCCGGTAAATTTTTGCAGTTATCTGCTTAGTTAAAATTTACTGGAAAGTTACAGAAATAATTGTTGGGAAAGGGTAGGGCGTTGCTTTAAGATCAAAAATAAACAATATAACTACAAAGGTTCATTTTTACGAAGTAGCGTTTTCATCCGATGCCACCAAGTCCTGCATACCATAATATTCAATTGCTTTTTGTTTAAGTGGATTCGTACTCCATTCACTCCATTCGCCTGTATAAGGGTTGTATCCACACTTCAATGGTTTACTCAAAATATCTTCCGGGTCTTCCACATAGGCACGACAATCGGTACAAATATATCGAAATTCGCAGTCCTTGCAAACGTGTATTTTATCTTTGGTGATATTCCAGTATTTTTTAAAGTCAGGGTGATCTAATGCTTCCTGAAGAGTGGTGTCTTTAATGTTGCCGTAGGATTTTTGCATGGAGGGGCAGTTTTTTATGTTGCCTTCTGTGTCTATGGATATTTTTCTGTTGAGACATGAGTTGTGATTTATAGATTCCGTATAATTCTGAATATTAACTAGGGTTTGCTATTTTAGGCATAACAAGCTGAAAATCAATAAAATAAGTTAAAAAAAGACTTGATTAAATGCAAGGTTTTTTGTAAATTTGGGCAAAAACCTTGCATTATGCTCAATTATACATCTCAATTTCAAGCCTCCATTGACGAATTTAACAATATTTACCAACTTCCCCTTGATCCGGATAACAGATGGATAAAACTGGGAGCTTGCCTGCCATGGGACAAACTGGTAAAAATTCTGGAGCAAAAGTTTGCACTCAAAGGCAGTCCTTGTGTTGATCCAAGGATTATTATCGCAAGCCTGATTATCAAACACAAACTGAATTTATCAGACGAAGAAACCCTGCAATCTATTCAGGAAAACCCTTACATGCAATTATTTTGCGGCTTGGATACTTTTCATGCAAAGCCTGTGTTTTCCTCTAATTCATTTGTTGATTTTCGTAGAAAATTTGACCCTCAATTGATCAATGAATTCACAGATGTTTTAATAAGGATTAGTTTTCCCAACAAATTAATTACATCGCCTGATCCAACTGAAAAACAATTACCCAATAAAGGAAAACTAAAACTGGATGCAACAGTTGCAGATCAATATATTAGGTATCCAAATGACTTGAGCTTGTTGAATGAAGCAAGAGTGAAAACGGAAATGTTAATTGATCAACTGTATGAAATTCTTAAACACCACCTGACAGTCAAACCCAGAACCTACCGTAGAGTTGCCCACAAACGATATCTGGCAGAGGCTAAAAAACGCCAGAAAAACAAAGTCTCTTTGCGCAAGACCATTCGTTATATGCTCAATTGCGTGGATCGTAATATACTGACAATCAACAAAATGCTGGATATGTTGGATGACAATCCACTTACATATAGTCAGATGAGAACATTTTGGGTTATCAATACCTTAAGAGATCAACAGCGACAAATGTACAATGAAAAGAGCAACCGCTGCGATGACCGGATCGTTAGCATAACCCAACCTCATGTCCGGCCCATTGTTCGGGGCAAACAGGGAAAGAAAGTAGAGTTCGGGTCAAAATTAGGACTGGCCTTGATGGATGGTTTTGTGAAAACTGAAACAATTAACTGGAATGCTTACCGCGAAAGTACAGACCTGATAAAACACACTGAAGCTTACAAAACCTTGTACGGATATTACCCAAAACTTCTCCAGGTAGATAAAATTTATGGTACCAATGAAAATCGCAAATGGTGCAAAGACCGGGGTATTGAAATGACTGTTACTCCGAAAGGAAGACCAACCAAAAAGACGCCCTATCAAAAAAGAAAAGAGAAAAAGCAATACGCAGAAAGAAATCAAATTGAAGGTAAAATTGGACAAGCTAAACAGGGCTATAATCTTAACCAGATAAGGGCTAAACTCAAAGACACCTCTGAATCATGGATCACCATGACGCTCTTCATCACAAACCTCGTCCAGTTTGCAAGACTTAACAATTTCGCCTTTTAAGAGCAAACCCTAACTACAAAAAAATTAGTGGAGATCATTCCACAGTGGGATTGAGAGACAATACTTTCTTCTATTAAAGAAACGTTATTAATCTCTTCCAAAGAGGGGATAGTATAAGAATTCTTAGAGATAGAATGCAATACTATATTCGAAACCCTATGATTTTTTCGAAATAATCTTAATAAAGATGACTTTTTCAAAGAGACATGAAATTTAATTAGTAGTTCAATTCTTTCAATTCGCTTATTTTTAAAATAACTTAGAAACTTTTGTAAAGAGAGAATATCTATTTCATCGTAACTTCTTATTTGAGTATATCTAAACCCATTTTATCATTAAAAGCTAATATTTTTAATTTTACATCCAAAGGCAATTTGTAAGGAATGCTTCGATTAGGTTTTTGACGATTATATTTTCGATAATCTAATCTTGTTTTTTCATCTCTTTGGGAAAAAATTGCCATTGCGTATAATTTATCCTTGATAAAAAAAAACCTAACTTCGTATGCCTTGCTTATTTCCTCTTGAATCAAAGTAGGAAAAAAAACGTCACCTAATTTATTTAAATTAGACTTCTTAATCCTTTCTGTTGATACTTTACTAAAAGTGTTTTCACCGTAAATAGTGAACATATTATCAATGGCCTTCGTAATACATTTGCTATTTTTTATCCACTCTTCAAAATATTTTTTTTTATTTGCGATTAAGGATGGAGGAATTTTTAATCCCACGGAAGCGGCTACAATTAATGAAACTAATTTGTTATGGTTCCTATCCTTGTCCATTGATCCCAAACACTTTTTCTTATTCATTATAAAATGGAATAAATCACTTATTTTACGCCATTCCACATCTAATGAAACCTTAACCTGATCACTAAACTTAGATACTTTGGGCCTGCCAGTGGTCCAGTCACCTCTCCTATACCAAAAGGAAGAATAATCGCTTAAATTATAAGAGTGTGTGACGTATTAGCGGAACCTCTCACCACAAAGGCTCCAAGACACAGAGCCACACAAAGATTTTCTCTGTGAATCTTTGTGTCTTCGTGTCTTTGTGGTAAAGGCCGCAGCGATTTTGTCACGCACTCAAATTATAATTTTGTCCATCAAAACCAGTAATAATAATTTCAATTTCTCCTGTTGAGGATAAATTGATTTTTAGGAACTCAAAAGGATGCTCGCCATTAAATCTCTCAAATGAAATACCATAGTAAAGCAACCACTCAATAACCATACTTGTAGAATGATCAAATTTACTACTTACGATGAGTAATTTGTTTGAATTGTTTTTATTAACACTCGTCATTTAATGAAAAAATTGTCAGTATAAATCAAAACTCAAGGGGCTTGAGGTATGCTTCTTTTAATGACAATGGAACTCCTGGATAATGGTCAATAGCAGTTGGCATTCTAAATTCTGTCATTTTTTCATTTCTTAGCCTTGATTTTATTTTCTTAATTTGATCTTGGATAGGTTCTAAGCCTATTTCTTTTCTACGATTATTGATAACGTTGAATAAAGAATCGGAAAGATTATATGTATAGAAAGTAGAATCATTATTTATTCGAATAACAGGTGTAGGGTAGTACATTTTTGAAGGTCTATACCTTGCAAATTCAATAGGCTCAATCAGCCCTTTGTTCAATCCATCTACTATTACACTATCAAATTCTGGAAAAGCCCTTGTCTTAAAATGCCAAAATAATACATCTTGTGGCTGAAAATTTATTCCTTTTTCACTTGAACTGCATTCAATCCCAATTATGGATTCTGATGGATAGCCGTATTTTTTGTATAAAGTTAAGAATGTATAAAAATTACTTGAATCAACTTTTGCTAATGTTATAGAATCTAAATCTGTTCTATTACCTTGATCTTTACTTAGTAAATCTTCTAGCCCCCATCTATATTCTAAAATGATTTGTTTTTTTTTCTTTTCCCTATGATTTGACCATTCCTGATGATTATCCAACAAGAAACGATAATTATCAAAAAATCGAAGACACAATCCTCTGTCTAGTAATTTTTTGGCATTAAAAAAAGCGAAATCTACATTTTTTGTGAAAACACAGACCTTAAAGGCGTTGTAATAATCATCAGAGAAACCAGGGTGGGAAAGTTCAAAGGCTTTTAAATAGTTTTTTGTCGCAGCAGCATAATTACCATCAATAATATCTAATTCAGCCAAGTTTATTAGATAGTTATAAGAATTATTTATATCAATATGAGTTTTTCCTTTGGACTTAAAAAAATTAGTGCTACAGCTAAATAAAAATAAAACAACAATCCAATAAACAAATGAATTATCCATATTCAAAACATATTTAATTTCCGCATAAATATTAATTGGTATATTTAGCTCCCTGATAATCAGCGCCTGTCAAATTTCCATCAGGATCATAAGTACTTTGTAAATTAAGTTAGTTTATATTTTGAGCTTTGAATTTTTATTCAAATTGAGGCACGCCCGGAGCCTGATAGCCTTAGCTATCAAGGCGAGGACGGAACGAAGAGTTGGATGAAAAGGCATGCTCAAAAAGTGAAAAAATTTATTTTACAAAGTAATAAGTTTGAATATCACCTGTCCAAGTCATTTCTCCAATAGGAGTATCTTTTGACCCAGCAGGTGTATCACACGTACATCCTCCATTAGGAGCTTCAGATTCATTATTTGCACCTCCATAAATACTTTGAGCGTTTTCCAATCTATTTGGAAAAAACTTCTCAAGCTTTAAACTTTCAAAGTTCATAATATACTCGGCGAGGGGTAAATATGTGATTATTAAAAATTAAATTTGATGTAGTCATCGAAAAAATAACTTCTTGCAAAACAATGAATAAAACTTTGATTGATGTAGTTTTTCTAAAAGTGTTAAAATCACTTTTTTATCCCGTTTGCAGTATAGTTTCGATTTTAATTTACTACCTACTCTATTGAAGCCAAAAAATCATGGCAGGGTTTTCAGCATCCCCCTTTACGAAATCCAATTTCGATTAACAACGTTGTTACCACAAATTTATCCCGCCTTACTGCAAAATTTTTGCAGTCCACCAGAAAAAACAGAAAAAACTTCGGAAACCTTTCCAAATCCACCATAAAGACGTTCTGATTCTCCCTCCTTGAAGTAAAACCCAAACTTAAATTTTACATTTTCCTCATAGCAATAAGACCGGCGGGATCTATTGTAGTAAATGGGTGCCCCCATCTCCTTCATTATTTCAATCACATTATAAATTGAACGCTCCGAAAGCTGTAGTCTTTGAGCAAGTTGGGTAGGAGTGCCTGTTGCCTTTAGTCGAATCAACTGGTCTACCCGCTCGATCATTTGTAAGGTCTCAAATAATTTCATGTTTTTTGATTTTGATTGAGTGCGTGGCTAAATCGCTGTGACTATAGCCACAAAGGCACAGAGCCACAGAGCCACAAAGTTTCACTGAGAAAATATCTGTATAGACGCCGTTCGTCGCGGCCCGCCTGCCGACCGGCAGGTTTGCAACCGTGATGCTCCGTCCATATGTCACGCTCTCATTTTGATTAAATGTATTCAATGATTCTTCAAAATACTATTCAACCGGTCAAATATCCGCTCCAGAACCCGCCGGTCTTCCGTGACGATTTTCACCGTTCCCTCCATCTCCTGCCTGAATGGAATCACCTTGTCGTAGGTAGTTGTCAGGCTATCCGGTAGCTGTACTTCCAGCAGATAATTGGCCCCTCCCTTATCACCCGACGAAGCCACCGGTACCGGGGATATATGACTGACTTCCGACTTTATAACCCCGTATTCCTGAAAAGGAAACCCATCCAGAAAAATGTTGGCTGTTTGGCCTGTTTTTACCTTTCCCGAATTGGCAGTTGGCAATAAGGCTTTTCCTACCATTCGCCCCGTGCCTTCCGGTGGAACGATGGTCATCACCACCTCATTGGCATTTACAAACTGCTGCTCGCTCCACACACCGGTAAAAGATACCCTGCCTTCTATGGGAGCCCGGATCAGGTATTGCTGCTTCCACGCTTCCATTTCCGCTTGCAGCCTTTTGACGTCTTCCTGAATAGCCAGTTCCCGACCTGAGCGACCGCTTTTTCTGTCTTGCTTCAAATCGATGATCTGGGTTTTTATTCGCTTGTCGGCTTTGCTGTAACTCGCTTTTTTCCACGAGCTCTCCTTTTTTAAGTACTACAATCTGATCGGCATTCCAGTAATAGATATTTGCAACATCAATGAATTTTAAAATCCCCTAAAATGCATTATATTTGGCTCTAACTGCGTTTTAAAACATAGTTAGAGCCAAATATAATGAAATGGAAGGCTTAATTGGTCGGCAAAAAGAGATAAAAAAGCTAAGGCAATACGCCAATTCGAAGAAATCGGAATTTATTGCTGTCTATGGACGGAGGCGGGTAGGGAAGACCTATCTGGTCCGGGAAGTTTTTGCCGGTCAATTTGCATTTCAAATGACGGGCCTGGATAAAGTCGGCAAAAGGGACCAGTTGAGGCAATTCTATACTGCTTTGTCGAGGTTTAATAAAGGCAACCTAGCTATTAAACCCTCCAAGGATTGGTTTGAGGCTTTCAATCAATTGATTGACTTTTTGGAAACTTTGGATACCACAAAAAAGAAAATTGTTTTCTTAGACGAACTCCCCTGGCTGGACACCCCTAAATCCAAATTTTTGACTGGGTTGGAATATTTTTGGAACAGTTGGGCAAGTGCTCGTCGGGATATTTTGATGATCGTGTGTGGGTCGGCTGCCTCCTGGATGATTAAAAATTTGCTGAACAACAGAGGAGGGTTACACAATCGAATAACGGGAAGGATTAAACTGGAGCCTTTTACACTGGCAGAGACAGAAGCATTTTTAAAATTCAAAGAAGCTGCTTTTGACCGGTATCAAATAACTTTGATGTATATGGCATTGGGCGGCATTCCGTTTTATTTAGACCATATAGACAGGGGCTTGAGTGCCACCCAAAACATCAATGCACTTTGTTTTGAAAAAGGGGCGATATTGAGGGATGAATACGACAATCTGTACGCCTCTCTCTTTAAAAAAGCAGAACGCCACAAAGCAGTTGTGGAAGCCCTGGCAAAAAAAAAGAAAGGACTAACAAGAAGTGCAATTGCCAAAACAAGTAAGTTGACAAACGGAGGTGGATTGACAAGGATTTTGAAGGAACTGGAGGAGAGTACTTTTATTCGGTACTATCAACCTTTTGGTAAAAAAGAGCGGTTTACACTTTATCAACTAATTGATCCCTATTCTCTTTTTTATCTCAATTTTATCAGGCAATCAGGAACGGATAACGAAAATTTTTGGATCAATGCCAATGAAACACCGCTCTATCGAACGTGGAGTGGCTATGCTTTTGAAATGGTTTGTTTGCATCATATCCCTCAAATAAAAAAGGCTTTGGGCATCGGTGGTGTACAAACTTCGGTGGCTTCCTGGTATCATAAAGATGCTCAAATTGATTTACTGATTGACCGAAAAGACCAGGTCATCAATTTGTGCGAAATGAAATTCTCCATCCAACCTTTTTCCATTACCAAAAGCTATGCAGAAAAACTCCGAAATAAAATCGGTACTTTTCAAACGGTCACTAAGACGAATAAAGCTCTTTTTCTAACCATGATCAGTACACATGGCGTCGCGCAAAACCAATATGCTTATTTGGCACAAAATAACTTGTCTTTGGAAGTACTTTTCGAAACCATATAATGCGAAAGAAGATGAAAAATAAAACCAGATGTGCTAAATCTCAAAGATTTATTAAATCTGGCTTTTCGTCCACCTCCACACCCACCCTAAGCTATTGGGAAAAAAACAGCTTCCTCTCCGGCGTCGACGTGCTCCTTATCGGCAGCGGCATCGTCGGGCTCAATGCTGCTATTGCCCTAAAAAAACAGGCCCCACAACTAAAAGTCACCATTCTGGAAAAAGGCGTTTTGCCGGCAGGCGCCAGCACCCGCAATGCCGGCTTTGCCTGCTTCGGAAGCATGACCGAACTGCTCGACGACATCGACCAAAACGGCGAAGAGGCCATGCTGCAACTAGTGGAAAAACGATGGAAAGGACTCCAACGCCTCCTTCAAATAACCGGCCGCGAAGCCATCCGCTATCAGCCCACCGGCGGCTACGAACTGTTTCTGCCGGAGCAGGAGGCCGCTTACCGCAAATGCCTCGACCACCGGGCAGCCCTCAACAAGGCCCTGGCCAGCATCATCGGGGTAGAGGAAGTGTTTGAAGTGCGAAATGACCAACTCTCCGATATGGGCTTTGGTCGTGTAAAACAATTGTTGTACAACCGGGCTGAAGGACAGGTCGACACCGGTGAGCTGATGCGAGCCCTCCTCACACTGGCCCGCCAACACGGTGTTGAGCTATTCAACGGATGTGGCGTCGACCGCGTTGAAGACAATGAAACCCATGTCCGCGTTATTTGTGCCAACGGCTGGCAGATCGAAGCCCGGAAAGTCCTGGTCTGCACCAATGGTTTCGCCAGCCAGCTATTGCCCCACCTGCTGGTAGAACCCGCCCGCAACCAGGTGTTGATCACCCACCCGGTCGACCACCTGCCCTTTGAAGGATGCTTTCACTACGACCGGGGTTATTTTTATTTTCGCAATGTGGGCAACCGCGTCCTCCTCGGAGGTGGCCGCCATTTGGCGAAAGCCGAAGAAAAAACAACCGAATTTCAAACCACCCCGTATATCCAAAAGGCATTGACGACGTTATTAGAAGAGGTTATTTTACCCAATCAAAACTGCCGGATAGAAAAGGGGTGGACCGGCATCATGGGCGTGGGGCCGCAAAAAGCACCCATCGTAGAGGCCGTTTCGCCCAATGTATTCGCCGCAGTACGACTGGGAGGTATGGGCGTGGCGCTGGGAAGCCTGATAGGGGAGGAGGGGGCCGGACTGGTGTTGGAAAAGATGTAGAAGTTTTGTTCCCCCAATTGTCTGAACCGGGATTTATGAGATGGGTAGCGTGCCCAGAAGGCATAGCGCACGTGCAGTGAATGGCGATAGTCCTTCACTGGCGGCGTCCTTCTGGGGATGTATGGGATAAAACTGGAGTAGAAATGTAACGATCCCATAAAATCCCAAAAATCCCATGAAGGGCTGTTGCCTACATGGCACGCCAGCCATCCCAGTTCAGACAGGAGAGCCCAGCGCGCCCCAGACCTGTGACTTTGGATTTACCCCTTGCCCAAAAAAAATTGAGTGCGTGACATATCTACCTGGCGGTAGACAGGCCTGCCGGCCGACAGGCGGGCCGCGACGAACGACGTCTTCACAGAGATTTTCTCTGTGAATCTTTGTTTCTTTCCCGAAACGAGTTCGGGACAAGCTGTGTCTTCGTGGTAAAGGCCGCAGCGATTTTGTCACATACTCAAAAAAATTGACAACCATGCCACAACGGCCAATACATATCCTCTTTCTCCTTTGCGCAAGCTGGCTGACCGGCATCGCGCAGCAGACAACGCCGCCCGATACCGCCGAAATCACCCAGGTGCTCATCGACCAGTCGGACACCCTGATCGGCAAAGTGATAGAAGGGCAGGAGTTGCGGGTGCTGAAAGGCAGCGTGGAACTGCGCCAGGAAAACATCTTTATGTACTGCGATTCGGCCGTGATTGTCGACAACAATGTGGATGCATCGGGCAACGTCGTCATTCAGCAAGGGGACTCCATCACGATTTTTGCCGACTCCCTGTCCTATCTGGGCGATATCAAAAAAGCCTATTTGTTTTACAACGTGGCACTGCTCAAAGACAGCCAAAAACTGCACACCGAATTTCTGATCTACGACCTCAATACCAAAATCGGTACCTACACCAACTGGGCCATCCTCACCAACGACACTACCCAATTGCGTAGCAAGCGGGGCTATTACTACGTCCAGCAAGACGAGGCTTTTTTTAAAGACAGCGTGACCATTGTCGATGATGATTTCGAACTCAAGACCGATACCCTGAAATACAATACCGATACCGGCATCGCCACTTTTTTGGCTCCGACCCTCATCAATCAGGGCACGGGCCGTATCTATTGCGAACAAGGCTTTTACGACACCAAAAATAAGTTTGCAGAATTCAGAGGCAACGCCCAATACCTCAAGGAAGACCAGCAGGCCCGGTCGGAAGTGATCCACTACGATGCCAATACCGAAACCGTCACCTTGATAGGTGATGCCCGCTTCGAAGAGGCGACAAAGATCGCCGAAGCAGACACCATCCGCTACGACGAAAAAAACAAGCTGACCTACCTGCTCGGCAATGCCCACTATGTGGAAGACGAGCAGGTGGTCGACGGCCAGCGGCTGATCTACAACGAAGAAAAAGAAACCTTTAAAACAGAGGGCCGTGCCCGCCTCGTTGACGGCGAACAGATACTCGATGCCGACCACATCGACTACGAGTCGGACGATGCCGTAGCCACCGGCGATGTCGTCTGGACAGATACCATCGAAAACGTCACCATTAAAAGCGAGCGGCTCGATTACAACAAAAACACCGAACGCATTGTCGCCTCCGGTGGCCGCCCCCTGATGATCACCCTTATCGATGGCGACAGTTTTTATATGGCATCCGATACCCTGGTATCGTTCCACGAACTGCCCGACGACTCCCTACGCACCATGCTGGCCTACAACGACGTGCGCATGTTCAAAAGCAATATGCAGGCAGTGGCCGATTCGGCGACTTACAGTTCCCGCGACTCGCTTTTTGAGCTATACGTCGATCCCATCATCTGGTCGGATACCACCCAGTTTATTGCCGATACCATGTTTATGCAACTGGCCAATGGAAAGATCGACCGCATTTTCCTTCACCAAAAAGCCCTTATCCTCAACTCTCCCGATGAGGTGTATTTTAATCAGATAAAAGGTAAACACATTACGGCGTATTTTTACGACGACGAACTACGCAAAATGAATGTGGAAGGCAATGCCGAATCCATCTATTACGCCCTCGACGACGACGATGCTTATGTGGGGCTCAACAAAACCCTTTGCAGCAAAATGCTGTTGTATTTTGATGACAATCAGATCCAGGAGATCCGTTTTTATGCCCAACCCAAAGCGAACACCTTTCCGATGGGCCAGATCGACCACCGCACCATCCGATTGGAAGGATTTAGATGGGAAGTGCAGCGGCGACCCAACAACGTGGAAGACCTCCTGCGTCCTAAAGTGGTAACGGCCGCTCCCAAAGAACCAGAGAAAGAAGAAGACCCCACCACCACAGAATCAACCGTTGAATGATGAAGTTTTTGATCGTACAAATTGCATTTTTGATGGCGGTATATCCGTTGTTTTCTCAATCGTCCGGCGTCTTGCAGTCGGCCAACGAGGCGTATCAGCAATCGGATTACCAAAAGGCGATCGCTCAATACGAGCAATTGCTCTCGGAAGGCTACCAGTCAGAGGCTATTCACTACAATCTGGCCAACAGCTATTACCAGGCCAGGCAACTGGGCAAGGCCATACTGCACTATGAACGTGCCCTGCTTTTCAATCCCGCCAATGAAGACATTCGGTTCAATCTGGCTGTCGCCAAACAAAACGTCAAAGGAGAGATAGACCCGGTGCCGCCCTTTTTCCTAAAGTCGTGGTGGTTGGCTTGTCGCAATCTGGTGGGCAGTACTACCTGGGCGCTGTTGGCCTTGCTCTTGTTGTGGGCGGGGATGGCGGGACTGTCTTTATGGCAACTTGGACGCAGCCGCAAAGATAAAAAGCGGGGCTTCTTAACAGGCGCCGTGCTGCTGGGCCTGAGTATTCTGCCACTTGCTCTGGGATGGAGTGCTTACCGCCACCAGGCCGACACGGGGGAAGGCGTTTTGACGGTTGCTAAAACCGGCCTTAGAAGTGGCGCCGACGAGGCCAGCCAGGAGATCCGCCAGATTCACGAGGGTACTCACCTGGAGTTGTTAGACCAGATCAGCGTATGGTATAAGGTACGGCTGGAAAACGGCGAAACGGGCTGGCTGCGAGGCGATAGCTTTGAGGAGATTTGAGGGGTTTGCATCAGAGACTGTGTGTACAATCTACTTTTTATTTAATAGACATTATGAATGGATTTTTTGTAGATCAATTGAAGAGCAATTCCTTGCCTAACCAAGGAACACCCGCCCGCCTGCCGGCCAATGTCGTTAAGTTAGGTTTATTTTTATATATAACTAACTGAAAAAATTATGTTCGCGAGATATCTCTGAGATTGTGCGTTTAATTATTGTGGCCTCTGGCTACATTTTTCAACGAGTTATACATATAAAAAATGCAATCTTAATGACATTGGCCTGTCGGCAGGCAGGGGGCATTCAGACTGCATACAAAATTTTTGTTCATTATGCCTAATGCTTAAAAAACTTAAAGGTTCTTCTCTCATCTTTATGTGTTATAGAGATAAAATAAACTCCTGAAGTTAAATTTTCCACGATTATTTTTTTGGTTGATTCCCTGTTGTGAGAAATCTTTTTAATAAGCTTTCCAAGCATGTCATAAATATGAATACGCCCTGTTGCATTATTTAAAACCAGATAATTATTTACGGGATTGGGATACAAAATGCCAACACCGTTTTCTATTGGTTCATTTATAGTGGTAATTGCTGGGGGTGTATATTTGTAAATGTCTAATAATTCAACTCCTATTGTATCGTCTCTAAATCCTGAGCCGATAAGATAAATATCCTTATTCGAATCTTCTAAAATGGAAAATCCGGTAGTGTATTCTTGACCATGGTTTAGTTTCTTTTCATACAATAATTCTCCTGATGTTTTATCAATCCCAATGAAGTATGATTCATTCCAATCATTGGGATAAATAACGGACCCAGTAGCCAAAATTGTTTCTTCTCCGATAAAAATATCTCTTATAGTTTTGGTTATGGAATCTTCTTGACTAGAATACCTGGTCTCCCAAATCAATTCCCCATCTGAAGACAATTTTGTTACTAATACATCGATGTAAGTTGAGTCTCCATATATTTCACCCCCTAAAAAAACATTATCGAATTCATCAACTCTAGTGTAATACGATCTCAGGGGAGACTCCCCTGCTTGTGGGGTAAATTCATACGACCACTCTATTTCCCCATTGCTAGTTATTTTGTCAGTACCGTATTTTTCAAACCAAGCTCCTGAATAAAAATTACCTTCCTCGTCTGAACTTACATAATTTGGAAAGTAGAGATCTCCAATTATTTCAAACTCATTGTAATCTATACTATCTCCATTTTCGGTTAATCGCATTATACAAAAGGTTGAGTCGTTGACATCTCCAAATACATTTAAAGAGTTACCCAGATGCAATTCAAGACCTTTTTCGAATTCGAAATCTTTACTCCAGAGTAGTTCCCCGTTTTCATTTATTTTATTGACGTGGGCATTTACGGCAAGTTGAGTGGTATCATTGTGATCGTACCTTCTACCTGCCATATAAATTTCGTTTTCATCATCGATCAAAAAATCAAACGCTGTCAAACTATAATCACTGAGAAAATAATGATAATCCCATACCAACTCACCACCCTGATTATATTTATAAATAGACCAACCATTCTTTTGCAGATAAATATTTCCATCCTTATCTCGTTTCAGGTTTTTGATTTGATCCAACCAACCAAAATCAATTATCCTCTCCCATTCTTTATTCCCCATTAAGTCGTACTTAACTAATATGATATTCCACTGCCCTTCGTATTGGTGGGCCGCAACATAAAATGCATTTGCTTCTTCGTCGATTAAAATTAAGGGCGGATTTATCCCTGTCACATGAAAATCAATTGAATCTTTCCAGATTAGTTCTTGTGCATTGGATTTTTTACAGGAATAAATCAAACATAGAATAAAAATAATTTTATGTAATTTCATGAGATTTTAATTTTGTTGATTATTCACCTGGGCTCGCGTACCTGTTGTGGCTTATGTGGTCACCGCCTACCTCAAATATATTAAATCTTTTTCGGATAATAAAGGACACCCAACCCCAGCACCACGAACCTATGCTGCCGATTGGCATTGTGGCTTCACCTTTGCCATCCGCCCCGACAACAATTGGGATATAGGGGGCTACGCCCGTGAAAGCCTGTCCCCAACTTGTTTCGGGATCAGCAAATCTACCTGTCGGCAGACAGGCCTTTCTGCCGAAACGAAGTGAAGGTAGAACTTGTCCCGAACTCGTTTTGTGATCAGCAAATTTCAACTGCCGTAGGCAGTCAGCAAATCAATCATCAGTACATCAACCATCAGCACCATGAAAGCCTGCCCCGGACTTGATACGGGGGACTACGCTATCGCTTCGCCTTCACGGCACGAATCAGCACATCAGCACATCAGCACATCAGCACATCAGCACATCAGCACATCAAAAAGACCAGATTTTCAGCTTTCGCCAAAAAAGTGGTCATAAACCCCATTTTTTAACCCGAATCAAGCAACGAAATGCCTCCCTGGATCGTCTATTATTTAAGGCAGTATTTTTGATATAGAATACACTGCCGCAATGAACATAAATTTTAATCCCTCAAACATTTAAAAACCCATGAACTGATGGCCAATCGTAAATTATTTACCGACCAGCTTTTTCACTTGTTGAGCGACTTCAAGTACCTGTTGTTCAATTACGACTTTCCCCTTGCCCACAAGGAGAAAGACGAATTGACCCTGGAATTCCTCCTGGACAAGAAGGAAATGACCACCCTGCTGAACAAACTGAAAAACTTCGACCAGATTCAACACATCAAACTGTCGTCGAACTTCCGGTTTTCAAAAGTTACCATCCAATTCACCGACCAGCAGTCCACCCGGATACTGTTCATCCATAAGCTGATGCACAAAACATTGATGTACATGGATGAGGCTGAGGTACTCGACAAGCGGGTATTGACCAGCGAGGGCTACTTTGTACCCAGCATAGAGCATCAGTTTGAAGAAGCAGTACTCCATGCCTTTCTCAACCACAATGGGCTGAAAGAAAAACATTACCGGTATTTCAACGACTTCCACGTGCTCGTACAGGAAGACCTGATTGAATTTTTCAATAAAAAATACGGCACGCACTTCTCTTCCCTGTTCAGCCTGACGGATTACCGACCCGCAGAACGCGAAAAGATGATCGACCGGCTGAAAGCCTTCCCGCTCAACCGCTTCGTCAAAAAGATCAACGTGCGCTGGCACAACTTTATGGGCGTTATGCGGCAGGCGAGGATGATTTGATGCCTGGAATGTATAGAAAGTAAAAAAGGCGGTGGCTCCGCAAAGATTCGGAGCCATCGCCTTTTTTGGTTTTTTAGGCGGGAAAAGTCTTTTACAAATGGTCCATAATTTCACGCCAGGAGCACTTAGCCGACCTTCCGGCCTGTAGGGGACGGACTCCCCTGGTAAAAACGCCAAAGCCGTGAACCTCTGTATGAAAATCAATCCATAAGAAAAG
>CBDCTQ010000068.1:0-3971 GCA_965222105.1 Saprospiraceae bacterium
CATCTCCTTGTTTAAGCGGGCCGCCGTCCAATCCGCCCATTTTTGCATAAGTGTTGGTGGCGCAACTCCCCAGTACGGGCTCTACCTGCCATTGGCCGTGGATGGCGATGTACCCTCTTGCACCATCAATAGCCGATCCTCCACTGAGGACGGCCCCTGCTGTTGCTTCGATGGTGTGTTGGCGGTCGACCCTTTTTCCGCCCAATTGCCATTGGAGGTCGGCCCCTGTCAAGCCTATGACGGCAGGGCGGTGGAACAGTATTTTGGGAGCGAGGAAGTGGCATTCCAGAACGGGGCTTCCCGGATCGTTGCCGACCAGGAGGTTGGCCAGGCGGGCGGCACCGGCATCCATCGGCCCCGAGGGGGAGATGGCGTAGTGGGCCAGGCCGTGGCGGCCCTGGTCCTGGATGGTGGTTAGGAGGCCGGGGTTTTGGATTTTTAGGGTTGTCAGATGTTTTCGCACTCTTTATCCTTTTTGGTCATATTTTCAAATTTAGGTGTCCGCATTCAAATAGTTGGAAATAAAATACAGCCGCTCGTTACGATTTGCAACCCCGTTTGTGCATGAATGAATATTGAATTGGGAAATATAAGAAGTGGTTTTGGTTATCGTTTTTGAAAACGAGGTAAGATTTGTTATTGTCGGGAAGTTGTGTAAAATGGAGTGAGCATGTGGTTGGTGCTAAATCACCTGGAGGAATATTAACCGTATTGCTTATACTTTCCGGAAAATAAGAAGTATGCAAATGATTATTATTAATAGTGAGAATTTTGAAAAAATTCCCCTTATTAGTGTTGTTTATTAAGATTCTTTTGGTTGATGAAAGGTTTGTGAGGGTTACTTGAACCTCACGGGTCGATTGATTTAACTGGATGGCAATGTTTACTTTGTCAAAGTCGATTGGATTTCCGAAATTACCAATAGTTATTTGTTTTTCCAGCAGCGAAGAAATCAGATAATTAGTATTAGTATAAGGATTAACTTCATAATACCTGCCTCCTTGCAAAGCTAGTTCTGTTTCCATTTCTTTGCGCAACCAAAAACTATTGAGTATAGCGGTATTGACTTTATCAATGACCGCCTGTGCTTCAGCTTCTGTTTCGTATTTGGGGTTAAAAGGTTGTGGCTTTAAAATTTCATAAGCATTCAATTTACCAGTTTTGTTTGTTTCATATCCTTTGCTGTAATCAGGGGCAAATGTCCATAAGTGATGAATGCTGTTATTAGGATTCTTGGGTGCTTCAGCTGAAATATCTTCCTCATTCGAAATCGTAAAAGGAATTTTGCAAGACTCAAAATGTAGTATCAACCAATGTTCAAAAGAGCGACAGGAATAGGCTTTTTGCAGCCAGTTTTTCCAGGTATTATCGAAATCCTTTTTTTTTGGAATATTCTGTTTTCTTGATTGGCCGTAGGTGAACAGATGACCGGTATAGAATTGTTTTTTAGGGTCTGCCGCTTCATATTCTTCAAAATGTCGGTGTTTGTCTGTTTGCCTGAGAATGACTTCAGCGGTCTGTTGGGCAAGTCCAATTTCATTTTTCAAAAAATCCAAGTAGTGTCGGTCGGAGAGGAAAAAGGCGTCAAGGTGAGAAGTCAAGTGGATAATTTGTTTATGCGTAAGAATTTTCCCTGCTCGAATCAAGGTCCCGTTGGAAATAATGTAGCTGTTCCGCTCGTCATTGTCAATCACAATCCAAATTTCATCATAAGGATTTTTTTCTCTATCTGCTTCCCTTTTACGTTGCATGGCTTCCCAAACCAGGCCTTTTAGACTGTTATCGATCAAAGTAGTATTTTGGTCTGGATTCTTTTTATGCGAAGGGGCAATTATTTCAATTTGAACTGCTCGAAATTTTTCTCTTAAAAGAATGTTGTTTTTTAGCCCTGAAAAATATGCTTGTTCTGTTTCGCCTTCACATAGAATCAAAAAGCGTTTATTGATTTCATTCTCTTTCTCTTCTTTAGGAGTAAATTCCTCCAAGTTTAATTCAGAAGATTGTTTTTTTGGGGGCTTGGCAGCCTTTAAAGTTCTTTTAGATTTTCTTCGCCTATTCTTTCGTTTGTTACTCATGGAATATTGGAGAGTTTTGCATTTCTTTTACCAATAGATTTTTATATACCTGAGGTACTGCCCCGAACCTGCCAGAAAGATACCATTTTTCAATCGGGGTATTTTCTCTTAATCCAGTAAAAGAAGATAACGTAAAGAGTTCTGAAGCTCCAAACCTGTTTTTATCTATTAGATAAAGTTGGTCACGACTAAACAATTTGCTACTAAGCAAGTTGGTATCATGTGTTGCAAAGATTAATTGAGCATTGTTCGGATTGGTTTCAGGATTGTGGAATAGATTAATCAAAAGTTGTGTCCAATCGGTGTGTAAGCTTTTATCTAATTCATCCACAATTAATACATCTCCATCTCTCAATGTCACCAGAACCAAACGAAGCATGTTAAAAAATTTCTTAGTTCCTGTAGATTGTTCCTTTAATGGTAAGGTGGCGGAACCTACTTCTTTTCCGTTTTGATACAAACGATGTTGAGTGAGAATCTGGTACTTAAATTTTTCGATAAACTCCTTTGTTAATTTTTCTTTTTCCTTTTCAGAGAAATTAGGCGGAAACTCTATTTTGGGAATATCCTTTTCTGGAACCGCCTCAATTCCCACTATACCAGTGTCCGCGTTAATAATAAACTGTTCGATTAACTTGGTAATAGCTTCTTCCTTATTATTATAGATGAACTCGCCCAAGGTTCTCAGCAAAATTTCATCATAATCCGTATCATGAAAAATAGACAAGCCGAGGTGGTTTCTGAAAAATTGGAATACAGGGTTTAATTGCTCCACTTTATTTTGAACCGCCTTCGATAAAAACAATTGATTTTCAAGTAATTCAGATTCAACATTCTTTTTGGCCTCAGTATAGAGAGGGCCAAAACGAAATGTGTTCCCTTCTCTAGAATATAACTTAGAGGACTTTAACCTGTGTCCCTCAGGATTGGGGTAGAAAATCAATTCTTCCTTGTGAATTTTTTCTGTATCGAAAGCTAGTAAATAATTATATCTGATGCTGTCAGGCGCGATAAAGTCAATCTGAAAAGTAGTTGGTTCTTTTTGAGTGTCAACATCAAAATGAAAAGCTTCATTGGGTTCAAGCTTATCTCCTAAATTGAACCCATGAGAGTTATCTACCAGAAATTTAAATGCCCTAAATGCTTTAAGGGTATTACTTTTACCAGCGTTATTTGGTCCATAAATAACACAGGATGGCAATAATTTCAAATCTTTGTACAAACTGGATGTCATCAATGGATTACTTCGAACCTTTAATTTAGCAGAGGGCAAGAAAGAAAGTACTTGTTCTTCTTTGATGGAACGGAAGTTTGTTATTTTGAATTCTACAAGCATAATGAAAGGATGTTTTTTTTACCCTAAACTAATTTATTTTAGTTTATATTGCAAGTATAATTGTTTTTTTTGCTAAAAAAAGACTTAAATTGTGTTTAAATATTATAATGTGGTGTTTTTTTAAGACTATAAGGGAGAGAACAATGTTTCACTATACCCACATTTTTTTGTTGCTGGACAGTGAAAAGGAATGGAATTCTTCCGTATTTGAATGTTAGTTTGTAATAGCTAATGATTAGCGGTCAGTTATATAAACCGAAAGCCCCATCCGGAAGATCGTGCCTTTGTCGAGTATCTCTCCTTCCACGAACCCCCTCGTTTTATAACCTGCTTCGACGTAGAGGCCGAGGGGTTTGTCGACTTTAAATTGCCAGTTTATCGCCAGGGTTGCGCTTCCGCCAAATCCGTCTTTTGTCGAATACGTTCTATTTCCTCCAAGATGTAGGCTGGGTTGGTCCCAAAAATTCCACTCGGTTTGAATTGCCAAAACCGGTAAAACCTTCATTCTCCAACTAATACCTCCTCCCCAGAATTGGTCGAGCTTGTTGTCGCCTGTCCGC
>CBDCTQ010000069.1:0-35706 GCA_965222105.1 Saprospiraceae bacterium
GGAGTCAGGCGAATAAACCCGCCTGACCGGCCGGCAGGTTCGCCGATTACCTTGTGCCTTGGTGGTACCACCTTCTACCCCCATAAAAAAACGGCAGCACAAGTGCCGCCGTCATGGATGTTCAAATGGGATAGTGTGGTAGTCAGCTTTTTCCGCAAAGGAGGTGAGCGGTGGTTATCGGACCAGTTTGCGGTCTTTCAAAAATTGTTTTATTCCGCCTCGGAGCAGGTGCTCCTGACCATCGTCGTCGATGTAAAACAATTGTACTTCGTAATTCGATCCCGTCTTTTGTTGATTGTTGTAATGTGCCAACTCCAGCAGGTTGCCATCGAACTTAAATTTGATGCCCTTAGCATCGGTATTACTCTTTGGAAAATTAGGGTTGTTCTCGATGTAGGATAAGATCTCGCCATTTTCGGAATCGACGATCTTGGCGATGAACTTTTCGTCGAGCAGCAGCCGGTGGTCGTCGTGAATCAATTGAAACTCCAATACCGTAAACTCCCAGGCCGTATTTTGTTTTTTGAGCTTCTTCATCGTTTTTCCGTAGCGGCTTTTTTGGGTCGAAATTTTGTTGTACACCACGCGGGTATTATCGATGATGTTGGAGGTGCGTTTCAGCTTTTCTTTGCGGGCCTTTTGCTGTAGCAAACTGGTCTGCGTCTCTGTCTGTACCTTTTGTTCTTTTTCGTGTTGTCGGGCCGTTTTATTGATCTTTTTGCGAAGTTGTTCCTTTTCGGCTTCCAGTTCCTGGATCCGGGCCAGGTCGATCTCTTCTTTCCGGCTCAGGGCGGTGATCTCCTGCTTGAGGATGTCGTAGTCGTTTTCAAAATTTTCAACTTTGCGGAAAGCGCCTTGAGCGTTTTGCCCTGCTTGCGGATTTTCCTTTTCAGCGACTTAATGTTGTCCTGAAGCAGAGAAACGCTGTCGCGGAGTTCGACGATCTTGGCTTCAAGCTCTACAATGCGCGACTCGGCGGTGATCCTCAGTTGGGTTTCGTTGAAGAGATTGTCGTCGAGCCGGACGATCTCCGATTTATGCCCTTTGATCTCCAACTCTTTCTTGTTGAGGGTGTTGTATTGGTAAGAGGCAAAAACGGTCAATGCCATCAGAAGTACCGACCCGGAGGCCATTGCGATTTTTCTGGTCATGAGTAGAGGGTTTTCTTATGTTGAAGGATTATTGTTGCTGGTCGCAGATCATTTTAATGCGTTGCCAGTGGCTGTTTTTTCACACCCTAATGACATACAAACATTATTCCAAAAACGAATGTATAATGCAAAGATTAACAGAAATATGTGCTAAAAATAGGAGGACCATTTCGCTCTACGGCAAATAGGAGAGAGGCCATGACCGGAGCCATAGGCAACAACTTAAAGGAAAAGGCGGGAAAAGCACTGATTTCTCAAAAAAAACTATCTTTGAGCGACCAATTTTTAAAAACCAACCACATTTTCGTGAACAAACGACAACAAGTCACGGACCACTTACTCATGGTCCGGCCTGCCCACTTCGGATACAATGAGCAAACAGCCGCCAGCAATGCCTTCCAATCAAGGGGCAATTTCGTCTCGGCGGACGAGATCGGCCGAAAAGCCCTGGAAGAATTTGACGCCTTTGTAGCTTTATTACGGTCTAAAAGCATCCAGGTTACAGTAGTGGACGACAGCCCCGATCCCGTGAAACCCGACGCCATATTTCCCAATAATTGGATCAGTTTTCACCAAAACGGGTACATCATCACCTATCCGATGCAGGCCGAGGTGCGTCGGCTCGAACGGCATTACAGCATCATCGACGACCTGGCCGAGCGGTTCAACATCAAGGTCACTTTTCCCCTGGAGGAAAGCGAAAATTACGAGCAGTACCTCGAAGGCACCGGCAGCATGGTCTTCGACCGGGTCAATAAGATCGCCTATGCCTGCCTCAGCCCCCGCACCCATGAAGCCACCCTCGACAAATTTTGCCGCCTGACGGGGTTCAAAAAAGTGGTCTTCAATGCTGTCGATCAAAAAGGACAAGCCATCTACCACACCAATGTGATGATGGCCCTGGGCGAAGACTTCGTGGTCATCTGCCTGGAAACGGTCAAAGACCCCGAACAAAGAAAATTGATCAAGCAGCATTTTGCCGATACCGGAAAGGCAATCATCCGCATCAGCCTCGACCAGATGATGGCCTACGCCGGCAATATGCTTCAGGTGCGCAACAACCGCGGGCAGCGCTTTCTCGTCATGTCGACCCGCGCCTACCAATCGCTTTACCCTGAACAGATCCAACTGATTGAACAATACTCCGGGATCATCCACAGCCCCATACCCACGATAGAGACGGTCGGAGGGGGAAGCGTGCGCTGTATGATGGCCGAGGTGTTTTTGGTGGAGAAGGAGGGAGCGGTGTGAGGTGTTTTTCCGTTTGTTAATTGTAGTTTGACTGTCATAAAGAGAGGTCCCATCAACAAATTATATTCCCACGATAAAGAATTTCTATAGTAGGCTATTCTGTTAACCAATAGTTTACATGGAATTAATGAGGTGGTTTTTGCGCAAGCAGACCATAGAACTAATTTTGTGGTACTCAAACAAGAGGACCATACTTTGGTGCTTTCGATTGGGTTTCCGTCGAAAGTCATATCGTTCTCATTTTTTTAAAACAAACTCTTAAATTATTTGGTATGAAAAGACTGTTATTATTTATGATGTGCTTATGTAGTATGATCATGCTGCAGGCACAGGGGGTTACTACCTCGTCTATCAATGGGTTTATCACCGACAACAATGGAGAGGCCCTGATAGGAGCCACGATCCTGGCCAAACACACACCTACCGGCACAACCTACGGTACGGTGACGGATATCAATGGTAGGTACCGAATCGCCAATATGAAAGTAGGTGGTCCTTATCTCATTGAGGTTACTTATGTGGGCTTTGCAGCAAAAAAGGCAGAAAATGTCTATCTCCGTCTGGGAGAACCCTATCGGGAAAACTTCACGATGGCCGAAGAAGGGGTTGTCCTTGAAGAACTTGTAGTAGTAGCCACTGCAGGCTCGGTTGGTGAAAGCTCAGGTACCAGTACGCAGATTGGAACCGAAGCCATTGAGAAAATGCCGACATTGAGCAGGAATATTGAAGATTTTACCAGATTGACACCACAAGCAAGTAATGCAGGGGAAGGTACTTCTTTTGGAGGTATCAACAATCGCTACAACGCCATTTATGTCGACGGTGCGGTAAACAATGATGTATTTGGATTGGCGAGTTCCGGAACCAATGGTGGACGAACCGGGATCGCTCCATTCAGTATCGACATCATCGACCAGTTCCAGGTCGTCCTGTCTCCCTACGATGTTACCTATGGAGGATTCGCCGGGGGTGGCATCAACGCGGTCACCAAATCAGGTACCAACAATTGGGAAGGCACCGCCTATTATTTTTGGCAAAATGAAAACCTGGTTGGAAAGACTAATGGTGAACAAATCGAAAGAGACGGTGGAGAAAGAGAAAAAGTGGACGAATTTGATCAAAGAACCTATGGTGCTTCGCTTGGAGGTCCGATCATCAAAGACAAAATCCATTTTTTCGTCAATGCAGAAATCCAAGACGACGTTACACCCATTCCGTTCAACGTATCTAACTATTCAGGAGAAAGTCCGGACAGAGCTTCAGAAGCAGATTTGAATAATCTTAGAAATTTCCTTATCGACAATTATCGTTACGACCCAGGTACCTTTGGCAATACGGCAGAAGAATTGCAGGGACTCAAACTTTTTGGAAAACTCGATTTCAACCTCAACCAGTCAAATAAACTGACTCTTCGACATAACTATACCAAGGCGGAGCTGTTTGAACGAAATGGTGGCCGGTCAGATGAGATCAATTTTTCCAACAACGGCATCTTCTTCCCAAGTACTACCAATTCCACAGCCGTTGAATTGAATTCAACTTTTGGCTCCAACATGGCCAACAACCTGATTCTGGGTTATACCCAGGTGGATGACGACAGAGACCCACTCGGCGATCCATTCCCTTATGTAATCATTTTTGATGACGCAGGTGGCGCTATAGAATTTGGTTCCGAGCAATTTTCTACTGCCAATATCCTCGAACAAAAGATATTTACCCTTACCGATAACTTCAAATTGTATAAGGGAAAACACACCTGGACCTTTGGCACACACAATGAATTCTACGACATTCGCAATGTATTCCTCGCCTGGAACTTTGGTGAATACGAATACAACAGCCTAAATGACTTTCTCACCGGCGCTCCCGCTGCTGGATATACGAGGGTCTATTCACTGGTCGACAATGTAGCCGGTGATGAAACAGCCGCCGCCGCAGAATTTAATGCCATGCAACTTGGCCTTTACGTTCAGGACGAAATAGCCTTCAACAATAAATTCACGCTTACCGCAGGACTCAGGATGGATGTGCCTTTTATCACAGATGATCCCGAAGAGGCTCCTCGCTTCAACGATGAAGTGCTTCCCAGACTATTAGCTGCTTATCCCGAATTTGAAGGAGATGTAGAAGCTGGAAAAGCCCCTGATGGACAAATAATGCTCAGCCCAAGAGTTGGGTTCGATTACAAGATCAACCGAACTTCCAAACTGAGAGGTGGCGTTGGTATCTTTACCAGCAGGATCCCATTCGTTTGGCCGGGTGCTATGTTCAACACAAACGGATTAACGTCTACCTTCCTGGGTGAATGGGGCGTAAACGGTGATGTAACGTTTCGACCAGACATTCAGAATCAGTATACCTTTGAAAATCCAACCGTACCTTCAGGTGATATGAACCTCTTCACAAAAGACTTCAAATATCCACAGGTACTCAGAGGAAATCTGGGGTATGATACTCAGATCGGTGATGGTTGGAAGACCTCTGTAGAAGCTTCTTTCACAAAGACGCTGAACAACGTCAGATATACCAACCTCAACACTTCTACAATGATCGATACCACCTTAACTGGCTCTGGCGACAACCGGCCGATTTTTGTACGAAGCGAAATAGATGAAGATGATTTCGGAGCTGTTTATCTCGCTTCCAACACCGATCAGGGCTATGCTTATAACCTTACCGCCAGTGTTGAAAAAGAAATTATTGAAGGACTCAATTTTTCCCTCGCCTACAACTATGGTGACTCTTACGCCTTGTACGAAGGTACTTCCTCCCAAAACTCTTCTCAATGGAGAGGTGGTGTACACATTAACGGAAGAAATGATCCGGAGTATGGAAGATCCGACTTTGCTCAAGGCCATCGCGTAATCAGTACGTTGAGCTATAGACACAACTGGACAGAAGGAATCGCAACCACTGTTTCATTCTTCTACAATGGACAAAGTGGATTGCCACTTTCTTACGTGATCGGTGGCGATAGAGATGCCAGAAACCTCAACAATGAAAGAGGAAGTACCTCCAGATGGCGTTCTTTAGTATATGTGCCTGCCGACCAAAACGACATCAACCTAATCGACATTACTGACAGCGACGGAAACGTAGTTACCTCTGCTTCCGAACAATGGAACAACCTGAATGCTTTCATCGAAGACGATCCTCACCTGTCGGAAAGACGTGGACAATATGCCGAGAAAAACGCCGGAAGAGCGCCCTGGGCCAACTTCCTCGATTTTGCTATCCGTCAGGATTTGGGTATGAAAATTGGTGAAAAAACCCATAGTTTCCAACTTTCTTTTGACGTATTCAATCTGGCCAACCTACTCAATAAAGACTGGGGTACCAGATATCAAATTCCCGGCGATTTCAACAACTACGAACTTCTGAACTTTGAAGGCTTCGATGCAGATGGTACAACGCCTCTTTACACTTACAGAGAAACAGGTACTGGAAAAGACACTTATGACATCGCTGGCTTTACCTCCCGATGGAGAGCCCGTCTCGGTATCCGATACATCTTCAGATAAACGGAAACCTAAGACTAACCTTCCGTTAACTCCCTTTCGGAAAAACGAACAAAAAAAGCTCCGAAGCATAACGCTTCGGAGCTTTAATTTTTTCGATAATCTCGATCGATCTACTTTTTCGACGTTGCGCGGCGGCGAGTGGTCGTCTTCCTGGCAGTCGTCTTTCTGGTAGTTCGTTTCTTAGGCGTAGCCTTTTTAGCAGTGGCGCGCTTAGTCGTGCGCTTCTTAGCAGTGGCGCGTTTGGTAGTCCGCTTTTTGGCGGCAGCGCGTTTCGTCGTTCGTTTCTTAGGCGTAGCCTTTTTGGCAGTGGCGCGTTTTTTAGTAGCGGCGCGTTTAGTGGTACGTTTCTTAGCGGCAGCGCGTTTGGTGGTACGCTTCTTGGCGGTCGCTCTTTTCGCGGTGGCGCGTTTTTTAGTAGCGGCGCGTTTAGTGGTACGTTTCTTAGCGGCAGCGCGTTTGGTGGTACGCTTCTTGGCAGTCGCTCTTTTCGCGGTGGCGCGTTTTTTAGTAGCGGCGCGTTTAGTAGTACGCTTCTTGGCAGCAGCCTTTTTAGCGGTAGCGCGTTTTTTAGTAGCGGCGCGTTTAGTGGTTCGCTTCTTGGCAGTAGCTTTTTTAGCGGTAGCGCGTTTTTTAGTAGCGGCGCGTTTAGTGGTTCGCTTCTTGGCAGTAGCTTTTTTAGCGGTAGCGCGTTTTTTAGTAGCAGCGCGTTTAGTGGTTCGCTTCTTGGCAGTAGCCTTTTTAGCGGTAGCGCGTTTTTTAGTAGCGGCGCGTTTAGTGGTTCGCTTCTTGGCAGTAGCCTTTTTGGCGGTAGCGCGTTTTTTAGTAGCGGCGCGTTTAGTGGTTCGCTTCTTGGCAGTAGCCTTTTTAGCGGTGGCTTTTTTAGCGGTCGCTCTTTTTTTAGCAGTTGCTTTTTTTGCGGTTGCTTTTTTCTTAGCGGTCGCTTTTTTAGCCGTTGATTTTTTTACAGCCATTGTAAAAAGTTTAATTAGAAAATAATTCGTGCAAAATTCCTTGACAATTACTATTCCACATTGTTTTCGTATGTAAAAACGCAAAAGTCTTTTGCTAACGAATGATGTTACGTAAGAAAAATAATTTTGTTCGTATTTTAGACATTATGAATGGATTTTTTGTATAGCAACTGAAGAGCAATTTTTTGTCTAACCAAGGAACACCCGGAGCCTCATAGCCTTAGCTATGATGGCGAGGATGTGACGCAGGGTAGGCAAAAAAGGGCATTCAGGCTGCATACAAAATTTTTGTTCATTATGTCTTTAAATTAGAAATCATTTTCGGCGTGAAAAGGGAACAGAAAACTTCCATTCAACCAACGGAAGAAGTAATCATTTGTAAATAGTATGTTTTTGGAAAAAGGTACCGGATCCGTTAGAAGTGGATTGGTGTACTGTGGATTGTCTTTTGTTCATGTGATCTTCAAAACGAAGTTTCTGCTTTTTTGTTGCCAAAAATGGTAGCGAAGGGAAATAGTGTAACATAGTTTTGACGATTTCCTTCATCGTGTTTTGCATCCGTTTAATGCAATTACGATGCAAAGTAATTTATTTTTTTGTTACCAAACAAGTATTTGCACTTGGTTTAACGGTTTTGAAAAGGTATTGGCTTTCGCAAAATGTGCTAGCCACCGAAATAGAATAATTGAAAAACCATTGTTATAATTCTTTGGTTGGGTAAGGAATATTTGTTGGCGTCAAAATAATTGTTGTACCTTCTTTGGGTGCAGATATTGTTATGAAATAAAAGTATTGTCCATTAACTTTTTGGTTATCAGAAAGTTATGTCGATGTTTGATTTTTTAGCTGCACTCCCGGTTTTGTATAAGGTGGACTGATGACAATTGAGTTCTAATGCAGTTATCTGTCAAGTCGAATTGTAAGGGAATTGTTGAATTAACGTGTTTTCGCGAAAGCAGAAGTTCCGGAAAAGAGGGTGAAAATTTTTTTAAAAAAAATTAAAAAAAATCTATTTTTTGACAAAAAAAGACCGGTTTTTAATCCCTTTACAAAAATAACAACCATCAAAACAAAGTTGCAACAATAAAAAAAGCGACATCCAATACAAATTGAACATCGCTTATTGTTATGCATTTTTTGAATTATCTTATGAGTGCGTGACGTATTTGCGAAATTTCACACCACAAAGACTCTAAGACATGGAATCACACGGAGATTTTCTCGGTGAACTTTGTGTCTCCGTGCCTTTGTGGTAAGAACCGCGGCGATTCTCGCTTGGCGGCCAGGCAGGTTTGTCATGCACTCTTATCTTATCAAAGTAACATCGCCTTTCATGGCTTCCAACTCTCTTTGCGCCAACGTTTCCACTACGATGATGTACACATACACATCCGAAGGCATCGGTTCGCCGTTGTGCGTCCCGTCCCAACCGGTGCCGGGATTGTCGTTGTCGTATACTTTTTCGCCCCACCGGTCGAATACCTGAAAGGTTTTTATGAGGAGCGTTCCCCGTGTCAATACATTGAAATAGTCGTTGATCCCATCTCCGTCAGGGGTGAACGCATTTGGAGCATTCGCTATGGCTGGAATGACATTGAATGAAATAAAAGCCGGATACTCACAACCGTTTTCGGAGGTAACGATCAGGTCTATAGACGTCGGATTATTCACGGGCTGAATAGTGATCTCCGAATTGATGCCGGCGGGATTGCCGTTTTCATGCCAAGTGTAGGTATCACCTTGAGGGTTGGGAGAATCCGTCATCGCCGTCAACACCACCTCTTCCCCTTCAAAATACCCCTCGGTTACCATGTCCGGTTCCAGTCCAATTTCTACATTATAAGGGTTTTCTACCGACACCAACACCGATTGCACCACCGTATCACAATTGTTTATAAAAACGACTTCATACAAATTGTCGGTACCGGGCGAAACGGTAATGGTCGAAGAAGTCGCAAACTCATCTATGTCGCCCGTACTCCAGGTAAAGGTACCCGAATTATTGGCCGTTGCTGTCAACTCAATCGACTCGTCAACACAAATGATGGCGTCTTCGCTGATGCTCATCGTCGTTTGTTCTACTACTTCCACCGTCACCTGGTCGGTCATGGCGGGGCAGATTCCGTTGTCGATGGTCAGCATGTAGGTCGTCGTTTGTGTGGGGCTAACAGTAGGATTCCACACGTTGGAGGCAAAGGGTCCCGGAGGGTCGGTCGACCAGCTATAAGTCGTGGCTGGGTTGTCATCCTGTTGGGTATTCAAAGTGATCGATTCCCCTAAACAAATTTGGGGAGGCGACGCAAAAGAAAAATCCGGCTCTTCCACCACATTTATCGTGACAGATGCCGCTACCGGACAATCCGACACCATGGCTTCCACCACATATTGGGTAGTACCCGAAGGTGTAGCCACCGGATCGGGGCACTCTTCACAGCTAAGCGTTTCAGGTGGGCTCCAGGTAAATTCATCCGTGTCCGGGTTGAAAGCGGTCAACTGAACTTCATTCCCCTCGCAGATGATCGTGTCCTGCGGTGTGATCGCAATCGAACTGGGGTCGACTACAATGATCTCGATCTCCGCCGTATCCATGCAGGCGTTATTGGTGGTCACACGGGTATAGGTAAAGGTCTGTGTAGTAGTAATGTTGAGATTCAGGTTGTCCAGATCGGAATTTTCGCCGATGGAAGCGGTCCAAAGATGTTCAATTTCTGGATAGTCGCCGGGGAAATAATTTTCCGTAATCAGGTTGATGACCTCTCCCATGCAGAACGGATTGTCGCCCGGCGCCGGGAAAATACTCAGATCGGGCAACGAATCGACCCGAATGGTAATGGAGTCCATCACCGTACAGCCACCAACCACCAGCGTGACAAAATACTGCACCGTTTCGGTGGGCGTAGCCCAAACCTGCCCGCCTTCCAGGGTATCCAAAAACAGATCGGGCGTCCAGGTGATGCCTACACCATTGGTGCTGTTGAGAGTGGTAAGCAAGACGCTATCGCCCAAACACAATTCGAGGTAATCGCCGTTTTCGATGTCGATCTGGGCGGGGAGCACCTCCACGTTGACGGTAAAAGTATCTGCACAGAAATTATTCTGACTACTGCTTATCAGGGTGTAAGTAATATCGTCTTGTGGTACAGCTACGGCACCTGCTATATCGAGGTCAGTGATGATGTAATCGTCTGGCGACCATATATAATTGGTTGTCAGAAAAATCGGCATCGAATCGGCCAATTGCAATACAGACCCTTGACAAAGCAAGGTGTCGGTAGTGGTGAGAGTAGGAGGATCGTATGGATCCACGCTGATGGTAACAAAGTCGGAGGCAGTACAACCCGCCACGTCCACCGTCACCTGATACGTCGTGGTAAAAGGAGGGGTGGCGATGGGGTTGGGGCTGAAAGGATCGTCCAGAAAATCGGGAGGCGACCATTGCAGCCCGGTTCCGTTGACGTTGTCCACTGCCGAAAGGGAGACGCTTTCACCCACGCAAATATCCGTATCGCTGTTGGCCACTATGCTAACCATGGGGTCGATGATCATTAAAAACACCGAATCGACGTCGTTGCATCCCAAAGCCTGTGTAATAGATCCCGTTACCGACACCCATTGGCTTTGACCGGGGCAGGCATTGGGGGTGGGGCTGGTAGGATCGTCGAACACACCTGGGAAGGTGGACACCCACTCGTAGTCAACTCCGCCGGTCACTTCCATAGGCAGACAGTCGCCTTCGCAGACAAAAGCCGTATCTGCCCCGGCAAAAATTTCGACAAGGGGCTGGTCGTGGATTTCTACTTCTATGGTATTAACTTCTACATTGCCGCAACCAAAATTATTGGTCAGGGTAATGGTAACCGTTTCTATGCCTTCCGTTACACCGTCCGTCAGTGGAACGATGGGGAACTCCAACTGCGTAACACCTGGCGCCAGGGTGATCTGTGATGGAATGCTGAGGGTGTAATCAACACCGAGGGTAGCCGTCCCTCCAATGACAACATCGTAGACCTGCGAATCGGGCTGAGGATTTTCCAACGTTATGAGCAATTGGTCTTCTGTGCCGGTACAGTCCTCCACAAAATAATCCACCCCGGAGGCGAAGTTGATGGTCAGGTTGGGCACATCGCCCTTTAGCTCGCCTATGAATACGCCGGAGTCCAGCGAAAAATCTCCTCTGTCGGATATGGCAAATTTCAAGTGGTAAGTAGTACATGGAATAACTGGGATACTGGCAGTAAGACTTTTTTTAAAGGCCAGGTAGTCAGAGGTAAGGCCATCGTACTCCACACTTTGACCCACTTCGTTATTGCGGTAATATTCCCAGTTCAAGTTATTATTAACCGAGTTAATTTCAACCGGGTCATTGGTTCCGGGAATGATAGCTACATTTTCCTGATTGTCAAGGCTGGCCAGTCCGGTAATTCCCGGACCGGAAACCAATAAAGCAAAGATGTCATTGAATGTAGAGTTAACCCATTCCGTATATTCATCGGAGCCGAATATGTACTCAAAACTAAGTTCATCTGTGGCAACAAATACATCCAGTTCAATAATACAGGCATCGTTGGATTCCGGAAAAAACTCCCCCTCTGCTAAGTAAGAAAGTGTATCGAGGTTGGGATCTCCAGGAGTATTATTTATTTGAGAGATGCTTCCTGAAACATTTGGGCCGACCGAATTGGCGATTGATCCGGAAGTTAATACAATTCCTTTTGCCAGCCCCAAGTCGGTGCCGGTGCCAATGAACGTACCATAGGCTCCCTGTGCACAATCCACGTTAGTAATAGTTGCCTGAGTTTGCGGAGTGGTTACAAAAGTGGCCAGTTCTTCATTTGTTGGATCAGAATCTACATCGATGGGAGCCGGCCCTTCGCAAGGGCTTGACGAACACTCCCATGCCCCACAAAACCCCTCAAAGTTAACGACACCATTAGAAGTGAAGCCAACCGTCAAACAACCACTCGAAGCCTGCACCTGAAAACATACACCACCACCACCACTCACGCCCCCAAAACCGCTGATGTTGTCGATGATGGGAGAACTGGTATCTGGCCCGTCGTAAAAAGTAAGTACATCAGCACCATCTTCTATATTAAAATACTGTAAGTTAAAGGTTATACAAACATCGTTGGGAGCCGGCGGACAGATGGTAAAAGTGCCGTCCTCATTATTGGTATAGTCCCCATCGGGCCCGCCACAATCGTACAACACCCCCGTGCATTCAATCGAGTTGCCATCTTCACAAAGGGTGAACTCCGGATCCTGCTCGTCGATACACAACTGAAAACTACCCCAGTTGGGATCGGTGGTGGTCGACCAATCGCTCACCCGGATAAAATAGGTTGTGTTTGGGTCCAACCCAATGACATCAATAGAAATAATGTTTTCCCCGTCGTCGGCCCGGCCGCATTTCAACAGCGACAATTCGTCAAAAAGGCATTCACCCCGATACACAGCTACCTGCGGATTCGACATAGGGGTAGATCCGTTTGGGTCGGCCAGACCTGTAACCGTGACCTGTATGTCAATCAGGGTGTCGTTGGTGGTAAACTGAAACCAGACATCGCCGCCCACTTCCGTAAAATTGCCACCGTCGCAACCCGTAGGAAGATTGTCAGGGCCAATATTAGACTCCGTGGCGTCCACATTGGTATACCAAACAGAGTCAGGGCAGAAAGGAATGGTGCCCAGGTCGATCAGTCCGTCACAATCGTCGTTGACGGGTTGGGCAAATAGTGAAAATGACAGGAGAAGGAAAAAAGGTAAAAGTAATCGTTTCATACCGGTTGGTAAGTTAGTTTGAAATTGTTCTTTTCTATTCTTAAGATGGGGCATGACGCTGCAAGTGTTGCTCTGTGTTTAGGATAGAAAGCGAGAATTGGCCAAAAATACACAGTTTTTGCAGATATGCTTTCATTTAGCCGTTGCAATACTGGAAAATACTATGCAATATACTTTAATACATACGTCTATTGACCGCAGTTGGTCAATGCTTTTTCCACTTCCTGTATTTTTGTATAACCCGCGTCATTTCCCCAGGCGTGGCTAATGTAGTTGATGATATTGGCGATTTGCACGGAACTGAGGCCTTCGATGGGGGCCATGGGGAGTTCGTAGGTTTTGCCATTGACCACAATGGGTTGTTGCAATCCCTTTGTTATAATGCAGGGGAGGTCGGCGTGGTGTTGATACAAATAATCGGATTGCGCCAGGGGAGGGTACAGTCCACGCAACCCATTTCCGTCTTCCATATGGCAATTGCCGCAATACACTTTGTACAGCCGCTCTCCCTGAACGTAAGGATTGCTTTGGCAGCAAAAAAAGAGAAGGATGTATCCAAACAAGTAACCAGCGCTACTCTTCATCCAGCAGTGTTTGAATGTCGTCCATAAACCGGTCTACTTCCTCCGGTTTGGTGCCGTTGCAAAACGAGCGAACCCTTCTGTTTTTGTCTACCAGTATGATGGTGCCACTGTGGTCGTAGCCACCGGGTGCGTCGGAGTCCTCTTTGGCGATGATGAAATATTCGTCGGCCATAGCGTAAATTTCCTCTTTGTTTCCGGTTACGAAATGCCATTTGTCGGAACCCACTTCCAGCTTATTGGCGTACCAGTGCAGCCGACCCACGGTATCTCGTTTTTGGTCGATGGTATGCGACAACAACACTACTTCGTCATTTCCCCGGAATTGGTCGTGGATGCGCAGCATCTGTTTGGTCACTACCGGACAGATGGTTGGGCAATGTGTAAAGAAAAAATCGACGACGTAGGCCTTGTCTTTAAACGTCTGATTGTTCACCATTTGGCTGTCCTGGTTGACAAAGGCAAAGTCCGGTATTTCGTGGTATTTCATCACTCCATTCACTTTTTCTTTGTGCCCAAGTACGGGTAGTGATTTGTTGGTGGGCTTGCACGAATACGACAAAAAACCAATTGCGAAAAACAATAATGTTGACAAAGTCAAAAAATGGGAAAACCGATACATGTTATCTATTTGTGCAAATCAACTCGCATTAATTGCGTGGGAGGGCAGTCTGACGTCTGACAGTCCTGCCCGTGGCGGGAACGACCTGACTTCTGACTGCTCTAAAACCCTGATTCGCATTGTTTGTAATTTTGAAATATCGAGGAACAAAGATACTATTTTTTCCTGGCAGCTTTCTTTGATTTTCATTGTTGTAAAAAACAACTATTTATCCCTATTTTTGTTTACCATTCAAACGCCCAACTATGAAAAAAGACCGGGTCATCATATGGTTCCGGCAGGACTTGCGATTACACGACAACGAAGCCCTGACCGATGCCCTCCGCAGTAGTGAGGAGGTGATCCCGATCTATGTTTTCGACGAGCGCCTTTTCAGAGAATATACCCGGTTCGGCTTTCGCAAAACGGGCGTTCACCGGGCGCGGTTCATCATCGAAGCCGTCAGGGATCTCAAAACCTCCTTACAACAACTGGGGAGCGACCTCCTCATCCGCATCGGCAAACCGGAAGAGGTGATCTTTCAACTGGCCGGCCAACTCAAATCCACCTGGGTATTCTGCAACCGCGAACGCACCCGCGCAGAAGTAAAAGTACAGGACAAACTGGAACGCAACCTCTGGTCGATCGGTCAAGAGATCATCTACTCCAGAGGTAAAATGATGTACTACACCCAGGACTTGCCTTTTCCCGTGACGCATACCCCCGATAGCTTCGCTGCCTTCCGCCGCGAAGTCGAAAAGCTGGTGGCCGTACGCCACCCCCTGCCTACCATTGATGAACTGCCTCCCCTTCAGATATCTGTCGACCTGGGTGAAATACCCGACTTAAAGACATTGGGCTATGACCAGCAGCCTTTCAGCAAATCCGATTCCCCCACTTTCAAAGGAGGAGAAAGCGCCGGACTTCAACATTTACAACAATACATTTGGGAATCCGGGAATATAGCTACCTACGAAAAAGACAAAAGCGAAAGATTAGATGCCACTGGTACCTCCCAGTTATCACCCTGGCTGTCGCAGGGTTGCCTTTCGCCAAAATGGATTTACCACCAACTCAAAAAATACGAATCAGAGCATCAGACCAATGAATCCACCTATCGGCTCTTTTACGAATTGATGTGGCGCGATTTTCTCCGCCTTATGGGCAAAAAACACGGCAATAAAATTTTCCGCAAAGGAGGCATCAAAGACAACCCCAACCCATCCACCCTCGACGACGAACAGATAGCCCGCTGCTGGATAGAAGGACGCACCGGCGTGCCCATCGTCGACGCCTGCATGCGCCAACTGGCAGCCACCGGATACCTCTCCACCAAAGGCCGCCAGATAGTCGCCTCCTTCCTCATCAACGACCTCCAACTAAATTGGCTCATAGGCGCCTCCTACTTCGAGTCCATCCTCCTCGATTACGACCCTTGCAGCAACTGGTGCAACTGGTGCAACCTCGCTGGCGTAGGCACCGAACAAAAAGAAGAGCGACCCCTCAACATCCTCAACCAGGCCAGGCGCTACGACCCCGAAGGCCACTTCGTCAAAAAATGGCTCCCCGAACTCATCAACGTACCCCCAGCCAAAATTCACCGCCCCGACCTCCTCTCAGAAAACGAACTCAAAGACAGCCACCTCCAACTAGGCAACCAATACCCCCGCCCCATGATACGCTTCGAACGATGGGCCGAACGCTAACCCCCCCAATCACCCCTGAAAGCCCTGAAAGGGCGACTGCACCAACATCGTGCGAAGCGCGATGCCCCCCGACTCGCGACGAGAAGTACGATACCCGACGAGACGTGCGAAGCGCGATGACACCCCCGACCCGCGATGCCCCTCCGACCCCCAAAGCATAACGTTAAAAATCCTGCGAAGCACGATAAACATCCTTCTCAAATAATAAACCCCCCAGAAAACCGCTTATATAAAGGTCCCAAACCCCTGAACATGCCCATTTTCACCCACAATATCTTGATAGCACAGGCAGGACATCCCCAACACCCATGTAACTTTTTCACAATAATTTCATTAATTAGACACTATGAATGGATTTTTTGTAAAGCAACTGAAGAGCAATTTTTTGTCTAATCAAGGAACACCCGGAGCCTCGTAGCCTTAGCTACGAAGGTGAGGATGTGACGCAGAGTAGGCAAAAAAAGGCATTCAGGCTGCATGCAAAATTTCTGTTCATAATGTCTAGTTAAGGGCAGCAACCGGCAATCAAACCCGGACAATAAACAAAACCAGTCTCCATGCGTTGGATCGTACCTTTTCTAATTCTATCCTTTTTTCAAGGTGGTACCACCACTGCCCAAAACGCCTTTCCCGTAAAGGTGAACAAAAAATGGGGCCTGATGAATACCGACGGCGAGTTGGTACGGCAGCCCATCTATCAGGCCATCTCCGATATTGACAAATTCGGATATGCCATCATGAAACGCGACGATAAAGTGGGCGTACTCAATTACCTCGGCCGCGAAATCGTCGACCCCTACTACGAAGACGTCAAAATACTCGACTCTACCCTCATCGCAGTGATGGACCAATCCGAATGGCTCGTCATCGACATCCACGGCAACACCATACTGGAAAAAGGCTACGAATCGGTACACATCTGGGAAGGCCGCTTCCTCGGTTTTATGAAAGGAAAAAAATGGGGATTGGCCGACACCCGCGGCCGTAAGATATGTTCTCCCAAATACGATGAAATCCAGTTGTTGCAAGACCGCTACTTCAAAACCCGCATCGGCGATCATTACGGTCTCATTGATCTCAACGGAAGGGTTATTCTGGAGCCACTCTGCGACCGCGTCAGCATCCACTCCGACAGCTTGTTCTTCTTTCAGATCGACAGGCGGTGGGGCGCCGTCAATCACCAGGGCCGGGAAGTCATCCCCACCAATTACGAACGCTTCAAAAAAGTATCCGGCCAGTTCATTACGGTTTCCCGAAAAAAGAAACCCTTCCTCTATTCCATTCCGCTCGAAAGTCTGATCACAGAAGGACAGTATGAAGCCTATTACCCCTTTGCAGCCAACCTGGCCCTTTGCAAAAAAGAACGCCAACTGGGATTGATCGACTGGGAGGGAAATCTCGTCCTGCCCGTAGCTTTTGACGAGATCAACGTATTCACCGATCTGGCTTTTCGGGCAAAAAAAGACAACGCCTGGGGCATTGTCGGAGTGGGCAACACCGAATTGCTGCCTTTTGAATACGACTACATTGCCCCACCCAAAGACGGCGCTTTCCTGGTAAAACAAGGCGGAAAATTCGGCCTGATGAGCGAACAATTCGAAATGATCATTCCCATTTTGTTTGACCGCATCGAAACCAGCGACCGACAAGCCAAAGCCTTCAACGGCGAGGCCATGACCCTTTTCTCCTTTGATGAAAATGGCGCCCTGGAAGAAAAAAACAGGTTTGAAGAACATTTTACCATCCGCATCGGTGGGCAGAAGAAAGTAGCACGGTCGCTCGTTACCCTCAACGATGACAACGACTACCTCCTCGACAACTTCGAATGGTTTTACTCCTCAATGAACGACCGCTGGGGGCTGCGAAGACTCGACGACGGAACCGAACAAATCCCGCCCTCCTTTGACTGGATCAGAGTAGAAAAAGACCTCGGCTTTACCCTGGTAGGTATCGAAAAACTCGACTATTTTGACTTTGAAAGAACCTCCTACCGCTTCGAAATGGTGTACGGCATGGTCAACAACGAGGTGGGGCTGCTCGTAACCGAAGTAAATATGTGGGATGTCCGCCTCTCCGATTTCCATAAAGGGTTTAAAGTGGCCCGGACCGTTTTTGAAGATGGCCGCCACGGCCTGGTCAGCATCGACCCCATCGGCCTGATCGTGCGGAAAGGCTATGCCTACATCGGCGATTTCCACGACGGCCTGGCCCGGATGAGCGCAAAGGGCAAAATTTCAGGCAAACTAAAACCCAAAAACAAGGGATTGGGCAACCTGCAATCTTTCCTGACAGACGTGCTCGCCCCCAACAGCATGGTCGACTACACCTTGTACGACCGCGAATTCAGGGAAGAAGCCCAACTCGTTTGCGAAGAATGCACCTGGGGATACCTCGACACGGCGGGGCAGATCATCGTAGAGCCGCAGTATTCTTTCGCCCGCAATTTTGTCAGTGAGGTTGGCATTGTCGAACGAAATGATAAATGGGGACTGATCAACAACGAAGGCAAAAAGCTGATCCCCTGCGAATACGACGGCGTCCACTTTCTCGACAACACCGGCAATAGGATCATCCGCATTTACAACAACAATCCCAAATACGGACTCATCGACACCCTCGGCCAGGTGACCGTCAACCTACAATACGACGAACTGGGCGCTTTCCGCGAAGGAAGGCTGGCCGTAAAGAGAAACAACCTCTGGGGGTTTGTCAATAAAGACGGTGTAGAGGTGGTGCCCTGCCGGTTCCGAAAAGTGAACGATTTTCACGAAGGACTGGCCTCCGTGAAAACCACCCGCAAGTGGGGGCTCATCGATCAAAACGGCGACACCGCCATCGAATTCAAATTCAGACGCCTGGGCAACTTTAAAAACGGCCTGGCATGGGCCTATACTTACAAAGGTACCGGCTACATCGACCGACAAGGCGAATTTGTTATACCGCCCGATTTCGATAAAGCCCACGATTTTGAAGGCGAGGTGGCAAGGGTAGTGGTCAATGGGAAATACGGCCTGATCGACATGGAGGGCAACTACGTGTTGAAGCCTAAATTCTCCAACATTGACCCCTTCAATGAACACGGATTGGCCATCGTACGATACGGCAACGACCGCATTCGCTATGGTGTGATCGACCAATCGGGCAGCCTCGTCACCAACCAGCACTTCCGTTCCATCCGGCCCTATCGGGAAGGATTGGCTGCCGTAAAATACAAGGACGGATACGGCTTCATCGACACCAATGGCCAGCTCGTCATACCCAATATTTATTCAAAAGTGTCCAATTTTTCGGAGGGAAGAGCCGCCGTACAACGTCAGGGACAATGTGGCTACATCGACCGGAATGGCCGCGAAGTCATTGATCTGGTTTACTCCAAATGCCTCGACTTTGAAGACGGGGTGGCCGTAGTGTATCGTGGCTACCGCCAGGGAGGTATCGTCGATTCCACAGGCAAATACATCATAGAACCCAGCATCCATACCCTGCTCGACTTTAGCGACGGGAGGGGACTGGTGCGCGACAAGCAGGCCCGGTTTTATTACATCACTCCCGCTGCCGACATGTCGCAAGGATATTATCAAACCGCAGGAGAATTCAAACACGGTGTAGCCGTTATCCAAAGTGGTGGCCGCTGGGGCATCATCAACCAGCAAGGCGTCGAGATCATACCTCCTAAATACGATAAGATAGAATCGTTTGTCAACGGCTATGCAAAAGTGCGCATCAAACGGTTTAACGGCCTGACCAACCTCAAAGGAGAGCTCATCATCCAGCCGGAATACGAATACATATCTTATGTCGGAGAGGGCCTCTTCCGCGTAGAACAAGGCGATAAAATGGGCTACTTCGACGCCGACGGCCATTGGGTTTGGGATTTGAAAGAGTAGGAAACTGTATTGAAAATTACCTACCTTTGGGCCAAACCACCAATTATGCAATTCAACCTGACCCGCAACCTGGTTTTTTTCGATGTGGAATCGACCGGCCTCAACGTCATTCGCGACCGCATACTGCAAATAGCCCTCATCAAATTTTTCCCGGACGATCGCCAACCGGAAGAACTGGCCATGATGATCAACCCCGGTATCCCCATCTCTGAGGAGGCCATGCGGGTTCATGGCATTCAGCCGAAAGACCTGGCCAATAAGCCCACTTTTCAACAGGTGGCACAGCAGCTCTACGATTTTATTGGCGATGCCGACCTGGGAGGGTACAACTCCAATCGCTTCGATATTCCCATCCTAATGGAAGAATTTGCACGGGTAGGTATGGATTTCGATGTCTCTAAACGTCGTACCATCGACATTCAACGCATCTTTTACAAAATGGAACCGCGCACCTTGCGGGCAGCCCTCAAATACTACTGCAATGAGGAAATGACCGACGCTCACGACGCACTGGCAGATGTCAAGGCCACGGTTTCCGTTTTTAAAGGACAATTGAAGCGCTATCAGGATACCGATTTCGTCAACGATGACGGAGAGGTATTACCAAAGCCCATCAAAAACGACATGCAGGCCATCCACGATTTTACCAACGACCTCAAAACCATCGACGCCACCCAGCGGCTGAAATACGATATTAACGGCGTGATCGTTTTTAATTTTGGAAAATACATCGGCCAGCCGGTCGCAGAAGTGCTGAGCAAAGACAAACAATACTATCACTGGATACTCAACAAGGAATTTTCGACGCAAGTCAAACAAATCGTCAAGAAAATAGTGTCGGAGCATGAAAAGGAAACCAAAACCAGTTGACGGGTACACCTTGTTGATCCTCTGCCTGACCTTTCTGCTATTTTCCGCCTGCAAAGAAAAAATAGAGGGCTGCACCGACCTGGCCGCTACCAACTGGAACGCCGCCGCCGACAGGGCTTGCGAAAGTTGCTGCTCGTATCCCAACCTGAAACTCACCCTCGAACATACCGCTGGCGACACCTCTTTAATTTATGGCGATCAATATACCGATGACTTTGGAAACGCCTTCCGGATCACCTCCATCCGGTATTTTTTGTCCGATTTTAGGCTCTGGAACGACCAGGCCACTTACCTCGTTTCCGATTCCACGGATATGGATGTGGTGGTCAACGGGGAGGATACAACCCTACTAGTCAAAGACGATTTCGTATTTGTGACCAGAAGCAATACCAGCACTACCATCGGCGAATTTATCACGGGAACGAAATCACTCGACAGCCTTCACTTCAAATTGGGCATCACCCAGCCTGCCAACAGCTCGGACCCCGCTTCCCTGCCCAGCAGCCACGCCCTGGCACCCAAATCGGACAGTATGTATTGGGATGCCACCAACGGATACATTTTTCAACGAATTGGGCTGGTGCCCAACACTGTCACAGGCGATACCATTCTGCTGGAAATAGGGGGCGACGACCTGCTCCAATCGGTCAACCTGGCTTTCAACGTCTATATTCCGGCCGGCACAGACCTGACCGTACCCCTAACCGTTGATTACCTCGACTGGTTTACAGGCATAAATTTTGTGGAGGATGCACAAGAGGTCTGGAAGGAAAAAATTGTCACGAATCTGTCAAAGAGTTTTTCCATTACCCCCTGAATTCCAGACAAATGGCTTTTTTGCCAACAATTTTATGCCTCCGGGCGTTATTCAAACAAATCATCTGGTTTCGCTCAACCCCATTTGTGAGGTGAAAGCGGGCTTGGTTTCCCTTCCTGCCTGCCGATAGGCTAGGTAGGGATTTAGGGCGCGCGACGGAATTTCACATAAAATTGGACAGGAGCATCTGGTGTTAAAACAAATTCATCCATGAAACAAACCCGTACGATCTTTTTATTTCTTGCGACTCTTTTTTGCGTAAGCGGTTGTGTCTCCGACGACGAGCAACCCCTTGAAGAGGTTACCAATATCGAAATCACTTTCACCGGTACTTATGGAACAGAGGTATTGCAAATGCAAAAGGAATACGACTACGGTGACGGAAGGGGCATCAAATTTTCGGAATTCAATTTTTACGTCTCCGACCTCGTTTTGCTGGAAAACAGCAGCCCCGATTCACCGGAAACGGCACTAAAGTCAATAGACTTCATCGACCTTGCGATTAGCGACGCCACTGCAGCGGCAGAAGGGCAAACCATTACCATCCAGGGGGTGCCGACCGGCGACTATGCAGGCATCAAACTGGGACTAGGCGTTTCGGCCGACCTCAACCGAACCCAACCCGAAGACTACGGCTCCAACTCCCCCCTCAGCAAAAGCAGCCACTACTGGGGCCCCTGGAACAGCTATATTTTTTGCATGATAGAATCCTTTGCCGACCTCAATAACGATGGCACCATTGTACAAGGAGGGGCCGATAGTGAAGGTGTGTCTTATCATCTGGGCGCAGATGAAGTTTACGTAACCGTAACCCGCCATCAGAATATTTCACTTGTTAAAGACGTCAAGGGCAAAATCAAACTCAACGTTGACCTGGGTAATGCTTACCAGATGACCGACCCCACCTACGACGTCAATCAGGATGGTTTGTTGGATATTGAGACGTTTTCCGGTACCCATTCCGATTCTTTACAAGAAATAAGCAAAAAAATAATGAGTAATCTTGGAAATTCCATCACCCTGGAATTGTGATGAGCCAACCTCATTCAAGATACATACAACACCGCATTGGCTGGTCGTCCTTCTCCGGATGGTCAGCCTTTTTTCTTTTCTCGATATCAGTGGGCTTTATATTGAGTTGGAGCAATTGCAGCCACAACCAGTCCGACCAACCCTGGGGCCAGCGATACATTCCTCCCCCCACCATCTATGAACACGAGGTACTTGCCGGTTTCCCTAAAATAGAAACACCCAACAATAATCCTACAACGAATGAAGGAATATTGTTGGGTAGAAAATTGTTTTTCGATCCCATATTGTCGGTCGACAGTACGCTGTCCTGCTCTTTTTGCCATTTGCCTGAAAAAAATTTTACCGACCGATTGGCAAAAAGCCGGGGAGTAGGAGGGGTGAAAGGCAAGCGCAGTAGTCCTACTTTATTGAATGTGGGTTTTTTGCGCAACGGCCTGTTCTGGGATGGCAGAGCATCCAGTTTGGAAGAGCAGGCCCTCCTGCCGGTCGAAGACCCCCTCGAAATGCAGGCCTCCTGGCCGGAAATCGAGCATCGGCTGCGCATTCATTTCCGTTATCCTCTTTTGTTTAGAAAGGCATTTGGCATCTCAAAACCGGAAGAATTGACCCGGGAGCTGGTGGTGAAGGCCATCGCCCAGTTCGAACGCACTCTGGTGAGTGGTCAGTCGAAGTACGACCGGGTGCAAATGGGCCGGGATTCGTTCACTCATGATGAGGCAATGGGTTACGACCTCTTCTTCGATGTCACTCCGGAAGTGAAGGACGCCGAATGCGGCAATTGCCACAATGAACCCCTGTTTACCAACCACAAATTTGCCAACAATGCGCTGTCGAATGTGCCCGACATTAATGCATTTCCCGACAAGGGGCTGGGCGCCATCACAGGCGACCCACACGACAATGGAAAATTCAAAATCCCCACCCTGCGCAACATCGCCCTCACCGATCCCTACATGCACGATGGCCGGTTTGCCACCCTCTCCGAAGTGATCGACCACTACAATAGCGGTGGTCACCCTTCTCCGACGGTACATCCACTCATCCGCCCGCTGGGCCTGACACCGGAGGAGAAAAAACAATTGTTGGCGTTTTTACATACCCTCACGGATACCAGCTTTGCGCAAAACAAGGCGTTTCAAAATCCGTTCTTAAAGTAAGTTAGTAGGTCCACCCCAACGATATATTCCTGCCCGAGGACTAGTTTTGACCGGTATCAGGCTTTTTCCATAAAGTTTTTGATACAAAAGAACAAACCCGCTATTTTTGCAGCAATTCTCAATTTAGATTTAAGTAATTTGCTGATTTGCTAATTATTGATGTGCTGATGCCCCTCTACCGCGAAGTTCCCTGTGTAGAACGTAAATATTGATTTTCAAATTGAGAACCGCTGCTATTTTTGCAAAAAACAGAACAATGAAAAAGTTATCCTTCCTTTTTTCCATATGTTTGTTGACGATTGTGGCCTGCGTCAAAGATGACGAAGTCGACCAGGGCCCCGTTGATGACGGCGATCTGACTGACATTCCATACGACCCGCAATCCTACGAATTAGTGGTGCCTGCTTCTTTCGGAGTAATGGAGATCCCGGCCGATAATCCATTGACGGTCGATGGCGTCCAGCTGGGGCGACACTTGTTTTACGACCCCATCCTTTCGGCCGACAGCACCATGTCGTGCAGCAGTTGTCATTTGCCTTCGGGGAGCTTTACCGACAATCTGGCCGTGAGTACCGGCATCGACGGCATCGACGGTACCCGAAGTTCGATGAGCCTGCTCAATGTAGGGTATTATTACAATGGACTGTTCTGGGATGGCCGGGCTGCCACCCTTGAAGAGCAGGCCCTAATGCCGGTAGAGGACCCCGTTGAACTACACAACACCTGGCCCAACGTAGTGTCTAAACTGAAAGCCCATTCCTCCTATCCGGATATGTTCAGAAAGGCATTTGGCATTGAAAACACCAGTCAAATCACCAAAGAATTGGCTGCCAAAGCCATCGCCCAATTCGAACGCATCATGGTCAGCAGCGGCCAGTCGAAATACGATCTGGTGGAAGCCGCTACCCCCGGCTGGGTTTACTCCGATGACGAAGTCCTGGGAAAAGACCTGTTTTTTAATGAAGAAGCCAATCATCCCGGTTGTTCGCATTGCCATGACGGCGTCCTGTTTACCACCAATGAATACGAAAACAACGCCCTGGATTCCTTTCCAACCCTCGATGATTACATCGACAAAGGCCAGGGCCCCGTTTCAGGCGACCCTTTTGACAATGGAAAATTCCGAATACCTACTTTGCGCAATATCGACCTGACCGGCCCGTACATGCACGATGGCCGTTTCGACTCCCTCGAGCAGGTGATCGACCATTACTCCTCTGGTGGTTTTGGAGCCGAGAATGTCCCCTCCTTTTTATTGCCTTTTGATATTACCGAAGAAGAAAAAATGCAACTCATCGCTTTTTTGAAAACGTTGACAGATCTGGAATTTGTAAATAATCCCGATTTGCAGAATCCGTTTTGAACAGATAAGTTTGTTGGATGGTATATATCGTAGCAGCAATGTTCAAAGAACTAAGTCAGTGCGGAAGTTTTCCAATCTAAATCTCTCTCCAATTTGCCGGAAAGGCAGACCTGCAATCAAAGTTTGAAATTCGCTTTTAGCTGAAAAGCAAAACATTATAAATGTTATAAAATGACATGCAATTAATCGGCATGTTAATTGTCAGACGTAGATCAGCAAAAACTCCCATTTTTCTTTCCCCTCATATTATACCTGTAAAGCACCCTCCTGAAAATTTAAAATTCCTCCCACTGAATTTTAAACGTTAAAACATATTTACCTATGAGAATGCTTCGTAGCTGGCTGGTCCTCCTGGCCGCCTTTGCAGCTTATTTACCGTCGATGTGGGGACAGCACCAATTACCTTCTGCCGAAGACCAACGTTCATTTCAACGAGTAGCTCAACTGGATGCACATGCCGATGCATTTGAAAAGCTGGATGATTCCCGTATCGCTTATTTTCAATTTACCAAAAACCCGTCGGGAGAGACGCTGAAAAACCTGACGGCTCACGACATTCACTTACTGTCTTACCACCGGAATGGGGTATATCTGGTTCGTTTTCCAAAAGATTTTTCCGAAACCATTGCCAACCAATTGGGTATTGAAGCCTTTGCTCCTACACACTATGGAGATAAGCTTTCTTCATCTATTCGGGAGCGGGATTTTCCAACACATGCCCTTGCGGAAAATGGCGGAGTCAGGATAGCGATCAATTTTCACGAAGGCCGTCCCAAAAGCCGATATCTGACCCTGCTGGAAAATTACGATGTAAAACCGCTGGAAGATAATTTCCGGGGTGGTTGTACCATAACCGGTATCATTGATCCGGCAATGATAGAAGCCCTTTCTGCTGAGCCATTGGTTCACTTTGTAGATGTGGTAACGCCACCGGTGGATGTATTGAACAACGAAGTACGGACTGTCCAACAAGCTGCTTACGTCAATTCCGCTCACGGCAAAAACCTCAACGGAAGTGGGGTAGTGGTGGGCATTGGAGATGGCGGGGAGTTGGGCAACCACCTCGATTTTCAAGACCGGGTGATTAACTACGCCAACGGCACCTATTCCTCCTTTGGCGACCACGGCGACCACGTAGCCGGCATCGTCGGTGGAGGAGGCCTGGTCAATTCAAAACACAGAGGGGTGGCTGCCGCTGCCAACGTGCTGATCCAGAAAACGAGCCTGGTAACCTATTACGCGGATGATTATTTTGCCGATCATGGGATGGTATTGACCAACAACTCCTACGGCACCAGCTTCAACTGCAATACCAATGGATCGTACAACTACACCAGTCAAAACCTGGATTGGCAGATGAACGAATTCCCGGAGGTGTTACACGTATTTGCTGCCGGTAACAGCGGGTCGCAAACCTGTGATCCCTATCCGCCGGGTTATTTTACAATGTTGCGCTATTATCAGGTTGCCAAAAACGTGCTGACCGTTGGTAACGTAACCGACACCCGTCAGATTAAAAGCAACTCCAGCCGGGGCCCTGCAGCCGACGGACGCCTCAAACCCGAAATATGTGGAATTGGAACGAGTGTGGTATCTACCGGTAGGGAATACAATTACACCAATAAATCGGGCACCAGTATGTCGGCGCCGGCCGTAACCGGTACGCTGGCCCTTCTGTACGAAAGTTATCGAGACAACAACAACGGAGAAAATCCCACCGGAGCCCTGGTCAAAGCCGTGGCATGTAACACCGCCGACGATCTGGGCAATGCCGGACCGGACTACACCTATGGATACGGATTGATAAATGCCCGCAGAGCCATTGAAACCATCGAGCAAAATAATTTTCTGCTCGACTCTATTTCCGATGGCGAAACCAACATACACACCATTACCGTACCAGCTGGCACCAAGGAGATCAAAGTAATGTTGTACTGGTCGGATAAAGAAGCCGATCCCTATCCAACAAAGGCCCTCATCAATGATTTGGACGCCATTCTTTCCACACCCGGAGGATCGAACTACGCGCCCTGGGTGTTGAACCATAATCCAGCCAATGTGGCCGATGTGGCCACCCGAAAAGTTGATACACTCAACAATATAGAACAGGTCACATTGCTCAACCCCGCACCCGGTGAATACAGCTTTAAGGTAGAAGGCAGCGATGTCGCTTTTGGCCCGCAGGACTACGTCGTTACCTGGGAGTTCGTCACCGACCAATTGGTGCTTACCTGCCCGGTAGGGGGCGAATACTTTACCGCTTCTGAAGTAGAAGTGATCCAGTGGGATACCGATATGGGGAATACCAGCACCTTTACAGTGGAGTACTCCATCGACGGAGGTGCGAACTGGATACTGATCGACAATAATGTAGCGGCCGATGAGCGGTCGTTGTTCTGGACAGTACCCAATGTCGTTAGCCAAACAGCTCACGTCAGAGTGGTTAAAAATACCGGTGGACAAACCGTTTCCAATTCAGTAGCGTTCAACATTGCCGATATGCCATCGTTGACAGCGAGCCCTGCCTGCGGCGGAAAAGTATTGTTGGAATGGACGGCGCTCACCGGCGCTGATCATTACAAATTGTATCAGTTTGACGGGATCAACCTGGTGGCGATCGACACCACTTCCAACCTGACCTATACCATCGAAGAAGACGCCCTGGTAAGCGGCGATACGTATTGGTTTTCCATTGCCGGTAAGACGAACAGTGGACAGATGACCCGACAGGCGGTGGCCCAGTCATGCGTGCCCGATGAAAATATTCTTTGCCCCTGGGCCAACGACTTGCTGGCCGAAAGTATCCTGGTCAAACCACGGGGTAGAATCCAAACCACCACTGCGCTCGACCAGCAGGAGGCTATCGTAGTAAAGATCAAAAATATAGGAAATAATTCGGTGAGTGGTGCCGATGTATCTTACCGGATCAACAACGGACCAGTGGTAACCGAATTTTGCAGCGAGACCATCGCCTCCGGTGCCAGTCTTGAATACACCTTCAATCAAACGGCTGACCTGTCTGCCATCGGCACCTACGACATCGATTTTTGGGTAACCCACCCCGACGAATCCCATCCAGAAAATGACAGCCTTTTGAACGACCACACCTCCGAGCAGATTGACAATGAAGAACATCAATTGGCCAATGGGCCGATTCAAAATGATTTTGCGGTAAGCAACGACTATACATACACAGAAGACAGGATCGGACTTTCCGAATTGGAGGACTGGGATTTTGAAACTTCCGTAGGTGGTACCTTGAAAATTGGCTCGTCGGGCGGTATGATAGAATTGCTGATCGACGAGGCAGTGGAAACCCTGCCGGCCAATTATACCAATGGAGTGGTGATCACCGCCAATTTGGAAAACCACCTCCCCAGCGAGGGATTATTACTGGATTTCAGCTATTCCAACAACAATTTATTCCCACTCCAAACAGGCGACCAACTCTGGAGCAAGGTTTTTGCCCGCGGCTCCGACACCGACACCTGGCTGGAAGTGTATGTGATGAACGAATCTGCTACGGGCTGGCACGAGGTGGACGATGTCAACATTATGGCTGTTCTTCAAGGAGCGGGACAAAGTCTTTCTACCAGTTTTCAAATAAAATTTGAAGAATACGGCAAGGGTTTGTTGGTCGACGATTTTGGATTGCACCAAACCAATACGTTGCCCGTAGAACTTCTTTCCTTTACCGCTACCAAACGAGATGGGGACGCATTGTTGGAATGGCGGACGGCGACCGAAGAAAACAATGCCCGTTTTGAAATACAGGTCGCTACTTCAATAGAGGAGGTAGCTGGCAATGAGTATGAAGTGTTGGGTCAAATTCCAGGCGCCGGAACCACCAGTTCGGGAAGGAACTATCAATTCCTGGACGATACACCCGACAAACTGGGGAGCCGGTATTACCGCCTGAAGCAGGTAGACCTGGACGGCACCTTTACTTATTCCGATCTGCGGCAGCTCGAATTTTTGCCTTTCGACGGCGGTGTACAGGTGTATCCCAATCCATTTACCCGTTTTGTGTCCATTCGTATGGAAAATACAGAGGAGTCGACATTGAAGGCCCACCTTTACCACGTGAGCGGCCAACTAATGGCTACTTACGACCTGATAGGAGTGGAGGGTGAGTTTGCCGTGGAGGTTGGCAATGATGTGTCTGATGGCGCTTATTTTTTGCAATTGGAAAAGGAAGGCATTTTTTACACCCTTCCGGTAATGAAAGTTAGCGATCAGTAAGAAGAATTCGTAATGTAAAGCCTTCCTGCAAAAGCATTTCCGGTTGATTTCCGGGGATGCTTTTGTCATTTTTTTCATTTCGGAGGGGTTTTAGGGCTTAAAATGCTTCTTTTTTCACCTGTAAGTGTATAATTAGTTAGGATTTTTATTCACAATTATCAAGTCAGTAATTGTCGTAAAGTATTGATTTACAGTGAAATAACAGATTTTAACTTTAAAATAGTTACGTGAATTTTCACACAATTATTGAATTATGTCCTTGTTCTGCCGTCAAAAATGTAAGAATATTGCATTGTGATTACAGATAAAGAGGCAGAAAGACAAGTCGGTAAAAAGTACCGGCACTCTAAATTAGGATATGTTCATGGGATTATAATTTGTTGAAGGTAAGTCAGTTCCATTCTCTCGGATACTGACTTACCCCTCAATTTTTCCCGGTCAACTATACATCGCCACTGTTGAATGAAACAGTGATTCACGCTACAGCGTGATCTTCAAATACGGATATGTTCATGGGATTATAATTTGTTGAAGGTAAGTCAGTTCCATTCTCTCGGATACTGACTTACCCCTCAATTTTTTCCCTTCCACATAAAGATATAATAAGGTTTCAGAGCCATTTATGGCTCCAGGCCGGAATCAGTACCGGCCCATCATTTGAATATGTTCATGGGATTATAATTTGTTATAGAAAGTCGCGTTCCTTGCAGGGATGCGACTTTCCTTTTGCAGTTATACCCAAAATCTTCTTTTCTGTCTTATCTTTCCCGTTCTGTTGTTAATAATTAATAATTGGTAGCGTCCCATCCCGATAGCAATCGGAAGGACTTAATCTATGCTAAGGGCCAGAGGCCCTGAATATTGGTAAAAACAACGATAAAAAGTACCGTTGTAGGGCCAGAGGCCCTGGATGTGAAAGGTGATATCCTGTTCAGGCTCGTCGCGGCCCGCCTGCCGGCCGGCAGGTTTGCAACCGCGATGTTCCGCTAACCCGCCTGTCGGCAGGCAGGCCTGTCTACCGCCCAGGTAGATATGTCACGCACTCATAATTAATAATTGGTAGCGTCCCATCCCGATAGCAATCGGAAGGACTTAATCTATGCTAAGGGCCAGAGGCCCTGAATATTGGTAAAAACAACGATAAAAAGTACCGTTGTAGGGCCAGAGAGCTTGCCCCGCGAAAAGCGGGGCCCTGGATATGAAAGGTGATATCCTGTTCAGGCTCCACAAGTCCCTACTTGGGAACGCCATCTAATAATTATTGCCTGTCTACCGACAGGTAGAATTGATTGAAACAACATTCAGCCCTTCCACACATCATCGTCTTTTAATCCTATTCAAATCTGCCACCACCACCATGAAGAAATCTCCACACTTATTTCCAACACTTTATCTGCTTATACTGTTGAGCAGTATTTGTTTTGCTGCCAAAGCACAACTCAGCGTGGTAGCAGACCAGCCACAGGCCCTCTATCAGCCGGGCGACCTGATGAACTTCACCGTTGTCAGCAACGGCTCCGGCCCGGCTACTTATTCCATTCGGTACGACCGGTTTACCGCCCCCCTGGCCAGTGGTGTGATCGATCTGGTGGCGGGGGTGCCGGCCAACATCTCCTTTTCACTGCCAGTGCCGGGAATGGTGTTGTGTTGGGTTACCCAAAATGGACAGCTATCGACCGGCGGGGCGATATTTGCCCCTTTTGACCAAACTCCTTTTGAAACACCACCGGCCGACCTGATCTCATTTTGGGACAACCTCAAATCCCAACTCGCCATCATCCCTCCCGACCCTCAGATCAGCTTTGAAGAAGACCACGACTATTCCACCACCTACCGCATCAACCTGGCTTCGATCGACAACCGAAGGGTATACGGCTACCTATCCATTCCGGATGGAGAAGGTCCCTTTCCGGCCTCCCTCGAGTTGCCGCCATATGGCAGTGGCCCCAATGTGGCTTCCGACGATCACCACACCGCCGAACGCACCGGAACCCTGGCCATGTCCATTTCCATTCACAACGCCCAGCCCGACGAGGTCGACCCCAACGCCTACCAACCCGACATTATCGACGACCCTTCCATGATGTATTATCGCTATGCCATTTTGGGGGCCATCAGAGCCATCGACTACCTGGTGAGCCGCGATGACTTCGACGGAGAAAACCTCGCCGTCATGGGCGTAAGCCAGGGAGGTGGGCTGGCCTTGATGGTGGCCGGGCTCGACGATCGGGTGACCCTAATGGCCAACAGCAATCCCGCCCTTTGCGAGCACGCCGGCTTTCATTACGACCGCGCCAGCGGCTTCCCCTACTACTTAAAAAAATCATCGGATGAAATAGGGACTGCAGAGCATTTCAACGCTACTTTGGAAGCGACAAAATATTACGACGCCGTGCATCTGGCACCCCATTTCGCAGGGCCCTCCCTAACGTTTATCGGCTATCGGGATACCATCTGTCCCCCCGCCACCAGCTATGCGGCTTTCAACCAGTTGCCAGGCCCTAAAATATTGGTGCAGGCAAGAGAGGTCGAGCATCACCATCCGGCGGAATACCAGGTGGGGCGATTTGACATGTTTCGACGGTATTTTCCTTCCACTCAGAATCCGCCCTGGCCCTGGCCCGATACCACAACGGGCTATTTCATCGATGCGGGAACCGACGAAACCATCGATTTTGGGGAGTCGCTTGCGCTAAACGGAATAGTAGAAAAGAATGGCTCCCTTTCGGGAAACTGGACCCTGCATTGGCGGGCCATCGAAGGTCCTGGAAATGTCATTTTCGACGATGTAGCCATCAACGATCCCGAAGTCAACTTTGAAGAGCCGGGCAGCTACCGCATCGAATTTAGGGCCACCGAACAAGCCACTTCCGATCCGGATAAATTTTTTACGGCCATCGATTACATCGACGTGGAAGTATTGGAAACGGTTGGGAACCAGGAATCGACCCATAAAAAATCGGAGATACTTGTTTACTCAAATCCATCCGATGGTGAGTTTCAGCTGACCGCTACCGGTCCAAAAATCGAAGGATTGATGGTCTACGATGTAAGCGGAAATACGATTTTCCAACAAGATATTTCCGGGGGTGCCAGGACCTGCACCCTTGATTTGCGCCAACAGGCGAGTGGAGTGTATTGGGTGGATTTACGGCTAGAAGGACAGACGAGGGAATTGGTTCGGCTGATAAAGCAATAAAGGAACGATAAAATTCAGCCTTTCAAGTTCATTTGAAGCACTTTGAACTTTATTCTTGCAACTTGAACTTGCCTATTACCCTCACTTCTCAATCTTAACAATAAAAGTCAATTTCCCGCATTGCCTTTCGGCAACGGTGTAATCTTTTTCATACCGGTATTTGGAGGCAGTCCGTTCGCCTTTTTTCAGCAGGTAAGGGTCGCGGATCGTAGAGCTTTTTTTGTCCACTTTGGAGAAGATGACCTTCCCGTCCTGATTGACGCAGAGGTTGACCACGATCTTTCCATTCTGTTTGATCAGTCCGTCGATGTTGGCGCGGTAGATGACCTTGCGGGTCAGGAGGCCGTCGCCGTCGAAATCCATGCCGCTGGTGCCTGAATTGCCCTGGCCATCGGTTTTGGAATCTCCCTGGTCTGATTTGCCTGCATCGCCATCGCCGGTAGTAGAGGAGGTACCGCCATCGGGTTTATCGGTGTTGGCGGAGCCGGAGCCGGAAGAGGAGCTCCCGGAAGACGAGGACGGTTTGGAGTCCGTTTTTTTGAAGTAGTCGGCGAGTTCCTTCATAAAATCGTCGGAAACGCCTTCGGTTACTTCCACCATTTCTTCGGAGACGGTTTCCACCTGCGCTTCTTCCGGTACATCCTGCAGCATTTCTTCGATGTTGATCTCGGCAGGTTCGGGAGCTGTGAGAATGGGCCGTTCCACGGTTGGTTTGATCGGCACCGGATCGGGAGTGGGGGGCGTAACTTTTTGAGGCTCGGGTGGCGTTTCCACTTCTACGGGTTCGGGGGTGGCGGGGGTTTCTTCGGGCTGGGGATCTTCATTGGCGGTGGCGGCATTGTCGGCGGCACGGGCCGAAGACCGTTCTTCCGAGGCGGATTGTTGGAATTCTTCTTCGTCGAATTGAACCAGGATGGCTTTTTCAAAATGTTGTTCTACCTGTAAGCTGCCGCTGATAAAGGGCAGCAACAACAACAGCAACAACAATATCAGGACGATGATAGCGGTGGTTCGGGCTTTGTTTTTGATCTTTTTCTCGCTTTGTTTTTCCTGCGCTAAACGAATAGATTTTAAGGCCATGTCTGGACGGATTCTCGGTGAATAATAACAGTTGCACTGGGATTCCAAGCAATTGCGAAAGTAGTTTTTTTGGCGGAATAATGACAGCAAACTACCCACCATAACGCATTTTTGACGCCAAAAATGTGCTGTCGGTACAAAAACTGCCGAAATACCCTCTTTCCTAAACGGGATTCCGCTATTTTTGTTAAAATGAGGAAAATAACCAGAAAGTCAGAGATTTTGCCCATTCTGGAGGCGGCCGTCCAAAGTTTCCATACGTCGGGGGTGCAGGCTTGCGCCAAAACGATCCATCGGGAATTGCTTGGCGCAAAGGTGAAATTTCCCTTGCTGGAATACACTGCACGGACCCTGGCCGATGAGATCCCCGATGAAGAACAACTCGAATTTTGCGATGCCATTGAAGCCTTTCAAACCGAGGGTGGAAATGTATTGTTGGGCATCTTTCTGCAGTTGCGGCTCGACCACCATTTTGAGGCCTCTTTGACCAGGGCGGCCTCCTACATTGCCAATGGCCGGGTCTGGTATGTGAGCGACATCATTGGCGAACGGGTTTATGGGGTAGCCCTGCTCCGGTTTCCCGAAAGGATGATTCCCTGGCTGGCGAAATTGGACAGGCATCCTTCGACACTCGTCGTCCGCTCCTTAGGGGCTGGCTGTCATTACGCCATTAAAAAAGGCCTGGAGCCAATTCATGTAGAATCTGTTTTCCGGTTTTTGCTGACCAAAGCCAGGGCTACCGACCACCAAATACGGCAAGGCATAGGCTGGGCCGCCAAAACGACCGCCAAATTTCATCCCGACCTTATAGCGGAATGTCAAGACCAGATCGATGACCCTGAAACGGCCGACAACTGGTTTCGACGAAAAGTTGCCATAGGACTAATGCGCCATCAACATGCCCAAAGAAATAGTCGTTAAATCCGTCCTCAACAAAACCAAAAAACGCGACCATTGGTTTTTGGACGATTATACTTTCAACCCTTACAGCAGTTGCGCCTTCAATTGCCTTTACTGCTACATTCGCGGAAGCAAATACGGACATAATCTGGCCGACAGCCTTTCGGTAAAAGTCAATGCCATCGAATTGTTGGACAAACAACTGGCTGCCCGCGCCAAAAAAGAACAGTTCGGGATCATCGTAGTGTCGTCAGCTACCGATCCTTATTTGTCGTTGGAAAAAAAATACGTATTGACTCGTCAGGCGTTGGAACGAATCGCCTATCATCGTTTTCCGGTACATATCATCACCAAATCAAACCTGGTAGAACGAGATTTTGACATTTTACAAAAGATCGACCAAAGGGCCATTCTTCCTCCCGACCTCCAACCCAGGTTGCAACGGGGGGTGATCGTTTCCTTTTCTTTTTCGACGGTCGACGATCGCATCGGGAAAATTTTTGAACCGGGAGCACCCCCTCCATCCCTCCGGTTGCAAACATTGAAAAACACCATTGATGCAGGCTTTTTGGCTGGGGTGAGCATGATGCCTTTTTTGCCTTACATTTCGGATACTACGGAGGAGATCGGCCGGTTGTTTACCGCATTCCAACAATGTGCAGCCAGATATGTGTTGCCAGCCACGATCACCCTCTTTGGTACCGGCAGGGCCGATAGCAAAACACTGGTCTTACAAGCCATCCGCAAACATTTTCCAGAGTTGGAAGACCGTTATCTCCGCCTTTTTGGCGACAGCCATCAACTACCCGAATACTACCGGAGGGCATTTTCCCGAAAAATGGCGGAATGTAAAATCCAATACGGTATTCCCGATAGGATTCTGGACGGCGCGCGCAATTTGATGGATTGATTGACGATATAATCCCAGGAAAAATGCTACTTTGCCCACTGAAAAACACTTGTAACTGTGAAATACTTGATCTTTTTCCTTCTTATCTTTGCATTGTCTTGTGAGGACGACCCTGCTTCCGACCAGCAGCCACCGCCTTCCAACCCAAAAACGGATCGGCCTGCTACGGTCCCTCCTCCGCCCCCCGTTATTTTTACCACCAACATCGATAACCTTAGAATGAGGGACGGACCCGGCACCGAAAGTAAAGAGCTGGTGCGTTTGCCGAAAGGCACTCAACTCATCGATCAGGGTCAGGTGAGCAGCTTTACAACGCCGCTTACCCTGCGTGGCGTTCGTTTCAACGATCCCTGGCTCAGAGTCCGCACCACAAACGGCCTGGAAGGATGGGTGTATGCGGGTGGATTGCGATTCGATCCGGAAAGCAGGGTAGGTAAAACGCTCATCGAAAAACGGCTGGAAGCGCTTTTCGGACCTTCCATCACAAAGGAGATACTCGCTTTCAAATCCCAATACGAAACGGCTGCTTCCAGTCGGCAATTGGCAGAAGCTTTTTCGACAGGGCTAACCGTGAGGGACAGTATGGTGGGCATCCTTTCGGAAAAAATTGTGGTGGACGACTGGGAAAACCTTCCCGACCTCTTTTGGCTCGAACATGCCATGCCGGGGTATCTGACCCAATTGGT
>CBDCTQ010000070.1:0-6829 GCA_965222105.1 Saprospiraceae bacterium
ATGATGCGGTTGAGCATGTACAAGTAAGCCTGGAAGGCAATAGCAATATGTTGTACGATCAAACCGCCGAAGACGGATTGTATGGATTTGAAGACCTCGAATTAGATCAAAATTACGAAATAACGCCTTACCTGGATGACGACCCGCTCAATGGCGTATCCTCTTTCGACCTGGTGTTGATCAGCAAACATATCCTGGAGATGGACTTGCTGGATTCACCTTATAAGATGATCGCTGCCGACGTCAACAAATCCGGTTCGATAACGACGTTGGATCTAGTAGAGCTTCGCAAAGTCATTTTGCATGTCAACGAGACCTTCCCGGACAATACTTCCTGGCGATTTGTGGAAGCTGCCTTCGTATTCCCGCAGCCCGACAACCCGTTTGCTACCCTTTTCCCAGAGGTAGTAAACATAAACGGTTTGACGGAAGAGGAGCAACACGATTTTGTAGGCGTGAAAGTGGGTGATGTCAACGGCAATGCCATAGCCAATAATCTTATGGGGGCCGGCGACCGAACATTTGTAGATGAATTGTTATTCGAGGTGGACAACCAACAATTAAACGCAGGTCAAAACTACGAAGTAGCCTTCCGGGCTGCCAATTTTGAAGCCATTCACGGCTATCAGTTCAGTTTGAATTTCGATACCGACTTGGTAGAATTCAACCATTTGCAGCCGGGAGTGTTGACAGATTTGAAATCCAGTAATTTTGGAACGACATTGTTAGACCAGGGAGTGGTAACCACCAGTTGGACCAATCAGACGGCACAAACCGTTGAAGAAGGTACCGTTCTATTCAACATTACATTTACGGCGAAAGCCGACGGTTCGCTCAAAGACGCAATTAGTATCAGTTCGCGTTACACGGCTGCGGAGGCATACAATGCGGAGCTGGAGCTGATGGAAGTCGGATTGCGATTTACAGGTGCTGAAAATGTTGCCAGCGATTTCCGCTTGCATCAGAACACGCCTAATCCATTCCAGCAGGAAACGGTCATTGGATTTACATTGCCCGAAGCTACCGCCGGTGAACTTTTCATCATGGATGCCTCCGGTAAGCTGGTACAAATGTTAGAAGGTGATTTTGTAAAAGGATACAATCAAGTCACTCTGACAAATGACGGGCTGCCCAGCGGGTTGTTGTACTACCAACTGGTAACGCCTACCCACACCGCAACGAAGAAAATGATATTCAACAAATAATGTAAATGAATGAACATCCGAAACCGGCCGCCCTTACTGGGATGGCCGGTTTTTTCGTTTACAAGGGGCTGACTTTAAGATTTGCAATTTGTTTTACAAAAATTTTAATCGCCTTAACATTGAAACATTTACCTGAAAACAAAGTAAATACGCATAAATATAAATTACATTCGACTTAGTTTCTATTTTTATTTAAAAAATAGCATTTTCTTATAATTTGTTGAATTTCAACATAAAACGAATTAAATTTTATTTTTAATACAAAAATATAAATTTGTAAATTCATCATTTTAAATTAGTTGTGAAATAAATATAATTATACTATTAATAGAAAGCGAGATTCAATTCTTTTAATAGAATATTATAAAATATCAGAGATTCTCTCTACTTTTGATATACAACACATAAAGCTACTAACATGGAATAAGCCCCAACTGCTATTATTCCCGACAATACACCTATACCGATCCTTGCTGATTTAAGCACAATCTTACAAGTTTTCAACCAGTTTACACCCACACATTTATCGCCTTATACAATCAAATGGATAGATAGCGATCAAATGAACTAACAGTAATTTTAGCCTATTAGTGCTTTTCTTATTTTAAATCCATTTCTCAAAAACCGACGTCCAGACGTAGTCCATTACCGGATACCGTGGATAAAAAATTAATCACCTTTTCTGATCAATCTCCCGGAGAGCGGATCGGAAAGAAGGGATTATTGATTGCAACCGACTTTGCTTTAACTATATTATTAACCAAACTCTAAATTATGAGAAATTGAAATAGTGAACCCCTCCAAAACACCAAACAAATTGACCCTGATTGTACCATTAACATTAAACCAGTAAAAAACATAAAATGAAAAAATTGAATTTCTTACCCATGAATTTTCTTTCGTGTTCCAACAAAAGACTAATACCACTTTTGGTTTGTTGCTTTTTTTCAGCAACACTTACTTTTGCCCAAACGAACTGTGAAGATGCCCCCTGCGCTCAAGCCGACGCAGGTAACGGACCAGACATTTGCGACGCAAAGCTGTATTGCTCCAATAGCGATGCGGTAGACGATGGATTCATCGCCTGTACTACTGCAGCAGATACAGACGGTTGTGGAGTCGATGCCTCCGTCGACGCCGTACCCACCGGAGATACCGAACAGCTACTACTCGATCTCAACGATCCCAATTGCTTCCAATCGGGATGGAACGTCCAATGGATAAAATTTATGACCGATGACTTTGAAAACCAAATAAAAATTCAAGGCGTTGGTGGCCCCCTTGATTCCTGGGCTGTCTTCTGGGTCGAAGACTGGACTTATGACCCACTCGACCCTTTGGCTGAAAATGCTCCCTGTGACCCTGCAGACCTTGCCATAGTCGACGCCTGCGTTTCTGTAAACCAATGGACGGTAATAGTTAATGAAAACTCTACTGAAGAAATAAACCTTTATTATATTGCTTTGATTTACGAAAACACCGGCAATGGTACCATCAATTTCAAAACCAAAGAATGCGATGGCGTACCAGGTTGTGATGTATCGATCTTATGCCCTCCCGATGCTACTTTTGAATGTGATGACGAAATGGGAATATTTGATTGGCTGGGAACAGTGGAAGTATCCAGTTGCGGTGCTGTTTACACTGCTGTAAATGATCTGGATGATCTGACTTTTCCAGATTGCAATAATACCGCAGGAACGGTTACCGTCACTTTTCACCTGGAAGATTCCAATGGAAATATTATTTTAGACGATTTCGGTAATCCATATCAATGCACCGCGGATTTGACAATCGAAGATACGACACCTCCGGTTTGTCCTACTCCTCCGGCCGACCTCATGCTCCAATGTGCGGATGATGTGCCGGCTCCTGTTGACTTAACCGCTACGGATAATTGTAGCGATGATATAACAGTCGGTCCTACTGCCGATATAACGCCCGGCAATTGTCCCAATCAATTTACTATGGTCAGAACCTGGACTTTCGTCGATGACTGTGGCAACCAATGCAGTGTCAGTCAAACCATTGAAGTCAATGACGACACACCTCCGGTTTGCCCTACTCCTCCAGCCGACCTCATGCTACAATGTGCGGATGATGTCCCTCCTCCCGTTGACTTAACGGCGACCGACAACTGCGACGGGGACATTACCGTCAGCCCCTTCTGCAGTTATCACCCCAGGCAACTGTTCCAATCAAGTTACTATGGTCAGAACCTGGACTTTCATCGATGACTGTGGCAACCAATGCAGTGTCAGCCAAACCATTGAGGTTGATGACACTACTCCGCCTGACTGCCCTACTCCTCCGGCTGACCTTATGCTCCAATGTGCGGATGATGTCCCTCCTCCCGTTGACTTAACGGCGACCGACAACTGCGATGGTGACATTACAGTCAGTCCTACTGCTGATATTACGCCAGGCAATTGTTCCAATCAATTTACTATGGTCAGAACATGGACTTTCATCGATGACTGTGGCAACCAATGCAGTGTCAGCCAAACCATTGAGATTGATGACACTACTCCGCCTGACTGCCCTACTCCTCCGGCTGACCTCATACTCCAATGTGCGGATGATGTCCCTCCTCCCGTTGGACTTAACGGCGACCGACAACTGCGATGGTGACATTACAGTCAGTCCTACTGCTGATATTACGCCAGGCAATTGTCCCAATCAATTTACTATGGTCAGAACCTGGACTTTCCTCGATGAGTGTGGCAACCAATGCAGTGTTAGCCAAACCATTGAGGTTGATGACACTACTCCGCCTGACTGCCCTACTCCTCCAGCTGACCTCATGCTCCAATGTGCGGATGATGTCCCTCCTCCTGTTGACTTAACAGCGACCGACAACTGCGACGGGGACATTACCGTCAGTCCTTCTACCGACAATCACACCTGGCAATTGTCCCAATCAATTTACTATGGTCAGAACCTGGACTTTCGTCGATGAGTGTGGCAATCAATGTAGTGTCAGCCAAACCATTGAGGTTGATGACGACACGCCTCCGGTGATCATGTGTCCGGCTGATGTCACTGTCGAATGCGATGAGGTCCTTCCAGACGATACCGGCATGGCTACCGCCACTGACAATTGTGGGAGCGTTGTTATTACATTTAGCGACAGCTCTGCTACCGGCTGTGGAAACACCGGAACCATTACCCGTACCTGGACGGCCACTGATGAATGTGGCAACCAATCTCAATGCGATCAACTTATCACCATCGTCGATACAACTGATCCAGTTTGTCCTACCCCACCGGCCGACCTCATGCTCCAATGTGCGGATGATGTCCCTCCACCCGTTGACTTAACAGCGACCGACAACTGCGACGGGGACATTACTGTCAGTCCTTCTGCAGTCATCACCCCAGGCAACTGTCCCAATCAATTTACTATGGTCAGAACCTGGACTTTCGTCGATGAGTGTGGCAACCAATGTAGTGTCAGCCAAACCATTGAGGTTGATGACACTACTCCGCCTGACTGCCCTACTCCTCCGGCTGACCTCATGCTCCAATGTGCGGATGATGTGCCCCAACCTGTTGACTTAACGGCGACCGACAACTGCGACGGGGACATTACTGTCAGTCCTTCTGCAGTCATCACCCCAGGCAACTGTTCCAATCAATTTACTATGGTCAGAACCTGGACTTTCCTCGATGACTGTGGCAACCAATGCAGTGTCAGCCAAACCATTGAGGTTGATGATACTACTCCGCCTGACTGCCCTACTCCTCCGGCTGACCTCATGCTCCAATGTGCGGATGATGTCCCTCCTCCCGTTGACTTAACGGCGACCGACAACTGCGACGGGGACATTACCGTCAGTCCTTCTGCAGTCATCACGCCGGGCAACTGTTCCAATCAATTTACTATGGTCAGAACCTGGACTTTCGTCGATGAATGTGGCAACCAGTGTAGTGTCAGCCAAACCATTGAGGTTGATGACCACTACTCCCGCCTGACTGCCCTACTCCACCGGCAGACCTCATGCTCCAATGTGCGGATGATGTCCCTCCTCCTGTTGACTTAACGGCGACCGACAACTGCGACGGGGACATTACCGTCAGTCCTTCTGCAGTCATCACCCCAGGCAACTGTCCCAATCAATTTACTATGGTCAGAACCTGGACTTTCATCGATGAGTGTGGCAACCAATGCAGTGTCAGCCAAACCATTGAAGTCAATGACGACACACCTCCGGTTTGCCCTACTCCTCCGGCCGACCTCATGCTCCAATGTGCGGATGATGTCCCTCCAACCTGTTGACTTAACGGCGACCGACAACTGCGACGGGGACATTACCGTCAGTCCTTCTGCCAGTCATCACCCCAGGCAACTGTCCCAATCAATTTACTATGGTCAGAACCTGGACTTTCGTCGATGAGTGTGGCAACCAATGTAGTGTCAGTCAAACCATTGAGGTTGATGACACCACTCCTCCAGAGCTCACCTGTCCGGCTAACATTGTCGTCAATTGCGACGAATCTACCGATCCGGATAACACGGGTTCTGCGACTGCTACTGACAATTGTTCTGCCGATGATGAGATCACCATTGAATGGAGCGATGTTTCCTCTCAAGGACAAGGTTGCTCTGAATTCAGCTACCTCATCATTCGCACCTGGACGGCTACCGACGCATGTGGTAACAGCTCCACCTGCTCGCAAGCCATCAACGTACAGGACATCGAACCTCCGGTCATCACTTGTCCGGAAGATGTAACTGTGGATTGTGCCGATCCGACCGATCCTGGCTTCACCGGCTATGCCACTGCAAGCGGCGATAACTGTTTTGCGGACGATCAACTCACCGTGACCTTTATGGATTCTTCTACTCAGACTCCCGACGGTTGTACCAACGACAGCTATGTCATCACGCGTACCTGGACGGCCTCCGATCCTTGCGGAAATACGGCTCAATGTGTTCAGATCATTACGGTTGAAGACACCGAAGCACCAGTTATTTTCTGTCCTGCTGACATAGTCATTGAGTGTGATGAGTTAACGGATCCATTCCCTCCGGGCGGACCTCCAATTTCTGCAATGGATGACTCTCAAGTAAGCTGGCTCGATGATGAAACTGGCCTGATAGGCACCATGACGGCTACGACTGCCGGTGCCCCCGCTGGTTCCATTATAACCGATGTAACTGTTATGATCGACGCAGACCATTCATGGATAGGTGACCTTATGTTGACTCTTACCAGCCCCGGAGGCACTGTTGTAAACTTCATGGACAACACTACCTGTGGATTCACGGGTAACTCCGATAACATTACGGCTGCTTTCAATGATGCCGCTCCCGGAGGCATTTCAGCCACTTGTAATGCCGATGTAGCTACTGATGGCCCACATGAAGACTGCCCTGGTGATTATACCATTGATGCGGCACTTGACGGCTCCTACCAACCCGACAATCCATTCTCCATATTTTATGGTGAAAATCCAAATGGTGACTGGGTACTCAGCATTACTGATGACGCAGATGGAGATGGTGGTTGTTTCACTCACTTTGCAGTGTCTGTTCAGTGGGCTGACCCAAGTGCTCCAATAGATGGCGGAACCGGCGCTCCGGTTGCCATCGACAACTGCTCCTCTCAAGATAATCTCAG
>CBDCTQ010000071.1:0-6445 GCA_965222105.1 Saprospiraceae bacterium
GGGGCGCGTTTTTATGATCCGGCGATTGGGAGGTGGAACGCAATTGATCCGTTAAGTGAAAAGTATTATTCTATTTCTCCTTATGCTTATGTGGCTAATAATCCGTTATTGTATATTGACCCAGATGGAAAGAGAATAAAAATATCAGGAAGTTTTAGGTTTAAAAGACAAATAAGAAGGCAATTAAGAAAAATATCTAAAACTAAGGATGGAAAAGCTTTTGTTAGAAACTTGAAGAGAAGTTCTAATGTACATAGGATTGTAAAAACTAACGGAGGTAGTAATGTTGTACCTACAAACTCAGCAGGTAGTACTGATAAGTCAATTGCTAATAGTACTAGTGTCAAGAAAAAAGCTGTTCCAGAAGGATTAAGAATAGAAAGAGGTGGAGGTAAGATAGTTGGTGAAGGTGGAGGGACTGGGAGTGTAATTTCTATTAATCCAGACAAAGCTACAGCAGATGGAAGTATACTTAGTACTGTTGCTCATGAGCTGCAGCATGCAACTGATATTGATAATGGAGAATTGAACCCTAATAGAATGGCTCCAATGGGGGATGATCCTGGAACTGAACCAGATACTCCAGGAGGTGGAACAGGAGTTAAGACATCGGAGTTTAGAGCTATTCAATTTGAAAATCACGTTAGAGCTAATAATGATTTGCCTCTTAGAAGTACTTATAATGAAGGTAAGCAAGGAACAAGGACAGGTTTAGCACCATTAAGTAGAGAAGAGTATAAAAAGTCTAACCCAAATAATAATTAAAAATGGATATAGAAAAAAGATTAATATTTTGTGTTATAGTTCTTTTTTGTTTTGGGTTTTCCTGTAATAACAAAATTGTTTCTTATAAAGAAGATGGAGAAGTGGGTTTTGAGTGTTATTATTCAACCAATAAATCTGACACTATAAATTTGCATGGGTATATTAATAAATTTTCAAAATTCCTTTCTCCTCTGGACCCAAAGAAATCTGATAAAGGGATAGAATTGTTTTATGGATTTCATTGTTACGAATGTCCTAAAGAGGATAGGTATGCAATCTTTATTAGTTTTAATTCGCCTACTAATATCCAATATACCAAAATTAATATTGAAGGAAAATTTATTTGTAGTGATTTGATAGATGTTGATTCTAGCTTATTCAGTAATGCTGAAAGTATTGTTGGTGACTTTATTAAAAGGGACTGTTTAATTGAGGGAGGAGAAACAAGTATTCTTGTAATAAGGACAAAAGGAGCCGAAAACATTTTATCCTATTATGAATCTATAGGATTAATTGGTTCTTATAAGGATGCATCAAAAACTCATTTAGATCAAATAGAATTAGTTAGAAAAGTTATAGCTATTTCTAATGAATGTACAGGATAAAAGGCGTTCGTCGGGTCTGCACCAGCATCCAGTACCGCGCCAGCTATCCCGAAAGGGTTCGGGAGTAGCTGTCACGGTGCTGGGTCTGGTTCCGGCCTTCCCGAAACGAGTTCGGGACAAGCTATCACAGTCAGCTCCCGGCCCCTGATCCATCGCTGCTACACATCAAAACGATCAGGTACCTCCGCTGCCTCTAGTATGGCGGCCCCACCAAAGGTCGGCAGGCTGCGGGTCGCTTCAGTGTCGTTTTGAATAAGCATGATTATTGTTATATGCTTCCAACAGTCAGGGAAATAGGTTTTTCAGAAACGCCACTCTGCCCATTGGGCTAACATGCAGCACTGCCAGCCGGGCCTATCTAGCGCTGCTGCCAGATAGACCCATCTATCGTTGGCTATCCGTGAGGCTTCCCCCACCTTGGGGTTCTTTCACTTGAAGGTCTCCCAGACCTCCACCCTTCGGGATCGTTCAGTCATCCCTGCCAACCTTCAACTCCCACCTTGAAAAAACAGACATTTTGTCGTATACTTACCAATCGCCTGATAGCCATATCAGAGTCAAGCAACACCTCGCGGCTTCAACGCGGCGGCGGCATCAACGACAACGGCAATAGGACCAGCGTAGGCTACAAAGGCGGCACCTTTCAATACAACCACCTCAACCTGCCGCATCTGTTCAATGCCGGAGGCGGCGACATCAGCTGGAAGTACGATCTTTACCCACCCCTCACTCCACCAAATTAATCAGCACCCGGTAGTCATCAAAAAAAGCTTCCTGGCTTTTCATCTCCAGCAGGTGCATCAGTTCGCCTTCGTAGGCAAGTTCAAGGTCGGGCAAGGTGTGGGGGGTGCGTACTTCTATGCGACCTTCTTCCAGTTGGGTGCGGCGCCAGCGGTAGGTCCGTTCCATGCGTTCGTAAATCTGTTGTTGGATATCGGCGTGGTCGTCGAGGGGTACTACGGCGGTGGCTTCTTTCAGGGCCTGGTTGTTGCGGGCGATCAGCCGACCGTTTTCCAAAATGAAATAGGCGGTGTGGACGGGCGCTTTGGTTGGGCCGATCAGTTGGGCGTACATCACCAGTTGGAGGTCTTCTTCGTTTTTGAACATATTCTCCCTCCTGGTGGCGCCCCGCCATTTCAGGTCGATGATCAGCCGCTCCTCTTTCCGGGAGAGGATCAGGTCGGCTTTTCCCTTGACGGGGAGTTCGACAAAGCGGCCGGTCAGGTCTTCTTCTGTGGCCAGCACCGTCCAGTTGTTTTGCTGGATGGCAGCCACCAGGCTGTGGGCAGCAAATTTTACCTTCCGGATAAAATCAAACCGCTCGGGTTCACGACCGTACAGTAGCAGTACGGCTCCTTCTCTGCGCAGCAGTTGTTGGGCCTTTTGGTCGATCCATTCATAGATTTGCTGACTCGACCAATCCGCAATATCTTCCCGCAGCAGTTGCTCGAAAAAACGATGGGCGAGATTGCCCTTGAGGGTGTTGTCGGCCACCACACTCAGGATGGACGATTTGCGTAAGCGCAGCTTGTAGCGAAATACCCATTGGTAAGGATAGTAAAAGAGAGATTCAAGACTGGTGAGTGTTTCCTCCTCGCGCGGTGCCAATCCTCCTGGGCGGTCCACCTGAAGGAAGGGCAGGGGTTGTCCCAGTTGGCGGTATGGCAATTCGGAGTAGCCGGGCAGCGAAAAATGTTTTTCAAAATGGGGCCGCCCCTTTTGGGTGTCCAGATGATAGGTGATTTCAGCAAGTCCTTCCAGCCCTGCTTCCATCTCTTCGTAAAGAGGATGGGTGTAAACTTCGGTGCCATTGACCATTTCCGGAATTACGAGTAGGAGTTGCTCCCGGCAGTAGTAGACCGGCCGCGGTCGTTGCCAAAGCAGTAGCTGATTTTTTTCCTCCGGCCCCGTCAATCTCACTCCCTTTTCCGAAAGGTAGGCCACCTCGTCGGGATACCATCGGGAGAAAAAATGCTCATATTCATTTCTCGAAAAATTCCACCACAACAAGGTATTTACACCCTCAGTTATGCCGCTGGTATGGTGGACAAAGGGAAAATGCCCGGTTTCTTTTTCTTTGAACAATACCGGAGTGGGTTCGTAGATGGTCCGCACGATCCGTTCCAGCTCGAGGTAGGTCAACGACCGGTCCTGGGCGGGCAGGGCTTCCAGCAAATCGACGATGCGACGCGCCTGTCCGCTAAGAACCAGCAGGTTGTTGTTTTTGTGGGCGGTTTCTTCGTATTTGGCGTAAGCCCATTGTTGGAGGTGTTCAAAGAGGGCGATCACTTCGGGTTTTGGCACCGACTTGCTGATGTGGTACCGCGGTCGGCGAAACCAAAACTCGTATTCCTTCCGGATGGCTTTTACTTTTATGGATTTGTCTGTTTTGGCTCGCTCCTTCAGTTGATCGAAGTAGCCCTCTATCAACCCCACCCAATTGGGGCCACCCATGCCAGGGGCCTGCGCCATCTGTCCGGCGATGATGGCGGCCAGGTCGTTGGCCAGCGGCTTGATGGCCAATGATACGAATTCCAGTATTTTGTAGGGGTCGATCGGCTCCCACAAAAACGCGGAGACGAGCTTGAGTATTTGCAGGCTGGGGCGGGCCAGCGAGTCGCTCAGGATGCCGAGGCTGGGCAGCCCCTCCTGGATAAATGCGTTGTCGAGTATTCTGTTTTTTTCGGGGATCAGGCAGAGGGGCTTTGTGCCGGGGTTGAGTCGAAGGAGTTGGGCGAGGAAGGCCGCTGCCACGGTGTCGCGTTTGGCACGCAAAATGAGCAGGCTACCGTCGTTTTTCAGTTTTTTCTTTTGATGAAAATCCGATTGGCGGAGCAGTAATTTTTTGAACTGGGTCAGATCGGAGTCGCCGACAGGCTCAAGGGGTGTAAAGTTGTGAATGACGACACCCCGTTTTTCAAATTTGTCAAACAATACATTTACATGGGCTGGCAGGAGGTGTCCGGGCTCATTGCATTGAATCTCGGAAAAGGGGAGGTCGTGATGGTCGATGTGGTCAAGCAGGGCCACAAACCGATCGGCAAATCCGGGGGGCAGATGGAGTGTCTGCTTATCTGATCGGAGGAGTTGTTCCAGTTTACAAAGCGTTTGTAATCGTTTGGGCGTGTTTGCGGAAGCTGCGAAATCCCAGCCTGCCAATGTCAACTCATCCCGCATTTCCAGCAGGGTAGAAGCGGCTGCCAGTTGGTCGGCTTCGAGGGCTGCGCGGTAAAACACTCCTGGCGCTGCCACCGCATGTCTCAACAAGGTCTGGCGGTATTGCTCTATTCGAAGGTGTTCATTATTGTTGGGGTGTCCGCTCAATCCGCAATGCGATTCCAACAGATGCAACAACCCCTTTGGGCCCAATGACCAAACGCCGCCGGGCGGTTCCGGGTAAACCGGAAAATCGAAGGAGAGCCCAAAATGTAGTTTCATAATTTCTATTAATCCAAAAAAATATACTCCCCACCACCCATGTTGAAATAGCGGGGGTTCATCAACTCCACCGGCATTCGTTGATAGTAAGTCATAAAAATACTGTCGCGGTCCAGCCCTTTTTTATATCTGCCGGCATCTTCGGCCACCATCAGAGTTCGGCTGTGCTTGGGGCCGTCCAATGCCGACAACAGCAGGGTCTCCTGCGGAGAGGCCCATGCCTGAACGATCAGGCTCCGGGGCGCATTCCAGATGTGGATGATGCTCCGGTTAGAACCCTGCTCCGTGGCCTTGTCCATCTGTTCCGTATACCACTGATGCCGGGCCTTGAACGATTTGCCGTTGGAGGCGATCAGGTTGATGCGGATCATCAGGATGAAAACAAACAGCCCCAGCACCCATTTTTCCCGACCCAGGGTGGGAATAATATCAAAGAGCAAGGGGATAGTTGTCAATATCGTCAGCGGCAAATAATTTACTTCGGAGTAAAACCGGTAGTAAGTATTGGGCGAGCCAATGTGCAATAACAGTATAAATGCAAGGTTGGCACCCAGCACTAACGCCAGTTTCAGCAAAGGATAGTCAATGCGCCTGTCCCGTTTGGCGAAAGCCACCATATAACCCACCACAATGATTATCAAAAACAACGGATAAAAATAATAAAACTTTATGCATTTTTCCACAAATTTGGCGTTGGCAGGAATTTCCCAATAGGTCGGATACCACTCCTTCAGGTATCGGAAAAAATCATTCATCTTGGCTTCGTCGTACCACGATACAAAGTACTGCCCGTGAATATACACCAGGACAAAAAGAAGCGCCAGCAACAAGTAGTATTTCCAATGACGCAGCGCCGGAACCGACAACCAAAAAAACACCCAACAAAATAAAAACACGGCCGGCAATAACCTCGAATCGGAAACCACCAATACCAACAACAATACTAATACAGGCAGCACCCAGGGCTTTTTCATAGCCGGATAGCGCAGCACCACCGCCCACCACAACAACAGCATCGCCGACCCCTGATACAATTCCGGCGGCAGAAAATAAAAACTATCCAACACCATCAAGGTGAAAAAAAATACCAGCGCCCAGCCCAGGTAGTCGTTTTTCAACCAACCCACGATCAGCCAGTAGATGCCGCCAAACAGCAATATAAAATTGATCGAATATGCAAACAACACTGCCTTCAGGGGCAATTGCAGATACACCGCCCCAAGTGCCAGCACCTGCGTCAACGGATTGGTAAGCCGGTAGTGATATATTTTGAAAACGCGGAGATTGATCAGTTTTTCCACCTGGAGGGCGCCATCCAGAAAAATGGCACGCTCCTTATAAAAAACCATTGCCAGGACCAATAGAGCCAACCAGGCCAGAAATCCCAGCCGCCGAAACCACGGAGAAGAGAATTGATAAGAAGGTTGCGACATATAAGCGGAGTTGGTTACCTTTGCCGCGCAAATGTAGGAGTTAATCGACAATTCTACATGGACATCAAACACTTAATCATGAAGTACAACCTCCTCATCGGATTAATGGCCACCATCCTCCTGTTGGCTTCTGTACCCTCTCAGGCAGTCAACACCATACCACCATCCGACAGTAGCTCGCAGGTAGCTACTGTTGTACCCTCT
>CBDCTQ010000072.1:0-274806 GCA_965222105.1 Saprospiraceae bacterium
TTTTAGTACTCTTGATATTTCTTTTAATCCCATTTCCGGATGCTCCATGTGCATCAATACTCCGCTAAAAATAACACAATCAAAAGAAGTATTGTCAAACGGCAAACGTTCGGCAGTATTCTGAATAAACGTTATATTTTCTACTCCCATTTTGGCCGCTCGTCGCTTTGCATCATCAATACCTTCTTTACTTATATCGACTCCGTGAACTTCTTTTGCCCCCAACATAGAGAGAGCAATAGAATACCTACCTCCACCACAACCCACATCAAGACATTTCTTATTTTTAAAATAATTAATATCAAAACCATTGTCCATAAATCTTTGCTTAAATATTTCAACTGACCGGAGATAGTTATTTTGGTCATATGCCGTAAACAAGTTTCCAAATAACTTTCCGGTTTCCTTTTCAACGATACTTCGTTTCATATTATATATTTTTTAAGTCTTGGTCTAAAAAAACAATTTAAACCTTAAGAACATATTATTTGCACCATTAGTGGAGGTTGGATTTTTTCCAGTAATTCATCATAGACTCCGCCATGGCCATATCCCTCTCCGAGTCTATGTTCAGCATTAAATCAAAAGGCATAATGTATGCTTTTTTGTTGGATACAATGAGTGATTTCTCTCGAATTAGCGTCTCTCTTCTAATTGCATAAATACATCCGTTGCGATAATATACCACCGGTAAATCTTGTCGCCGGGCAGTTTCTCCACTTTTTGTATAAGGTATCATTTTATTGTATTCATCCAAATTATACATCCTAGCAGGATGAATATCATCCATAGGCACTACGCTTATAACCGCTTCAAGGTCTGGTTCATTTTTCATCATTCTTATCACGTTATCCACGTCTTCTCCTGTTCGGATAGGCGAGGTTGGTTGAAGAAGAATGACAATGTCATATTCGTTGGGGCTTAATTGTTCAATGGCATGTATCAAAACCGGTGGCATCGGAGTATCATCTTGTGCCAGATTAAGAGGTCTTTTAATAACAGCACAATTATACTCTCTTAAGATAGTAGCAATTTTATCATCATCAGTGCTAACAACTAATTCATCGGTCAATTTGCTTTCCCTAGCACAATCAACTGCATAGCAAATCAGCGGTTTGTCATTCAGTAATCGAAGATTTTTGTTTTTGACGCCTTTTGATCCTCCCCTTGCCGGGATAATGACTAGTGTTTTTGACTTCATTTAGGGGCTGGTTTTTGGCTTCGGGCTAATACTGCGCTACCCTCATACTCACAATAACTATTTGCCCCTCCAATATTGGATAGAAACTTACTAATTTGGCGTTTTGATCGTAAGTGCTTGTAATAATCCGTCAAGGTGTCATGTGTATCGAGTAGTGCCCACTCATATTGTAATTGGTCATTCAGTTCCGGATAAACATGGTAATATGAAAGAATGGGCGATATCCGGGATAACAACATTTGTAAATATTTTGTTTTCCTAACAACCTTATGCAGCGGTAAAAAGAACTTTGTCAATAACTCTGTGACGCGAAGCCCTTGTCTAGGTGACATCCGTTTGAGAAACGGCCTAATGAGTGCAGACGATTTAGTAAACCTGGAAATAGAATAAGTATAGTGATCAAAAATTAACCACCCTCCCGGTTTAACTTGCTCAAATAGTTTCTTTATTGTTTGTTCAGGGTCAGGTGTGTGCTGAACAACTCCTAAACACAAGACAATGTCAAATTGTTTTGGTTTAAATGGAGGTGAAAGAATATTTGCTCTACAAATACGATGCCGTCTATTTTGAGGAAAATTAAGCTGGTTTGCCTCCACTGCTGAGCTATAATCAATAGAAGTTACAAAAGCAGCCGGAGTGTTTAGCAATACTTCTGTAAATCTGCCTGCTCCACAGCCTGCTTCCAAAACGGAGAGGCTATCTGTACCATGTAATCGCTCCCACAGTTTTTCACCAAACGCTTTTCTCAATCTGTCATATGAAATATTGGTACGGGTATATGAATCCAATTGCGTGGTTCGATAAGTATTCCACTGTAACCCAAATGCATCCGTGTAATTATTTTGATCAGAAATCATCTGAGGGATACCCTTATTAATGCTCCACCTATGACCCTGTTTACAAATTAGATGATTAGTTTTGATTTCTAGCGGGTTACAGTCAATAGGACATATAATTTCAGGAAAAATACTTTTTTCTACTATCATAATTTGATCTTTCTTACGATTTATCTAAAGAGTTGCCAATCAATTTTGATTGCCTTTAAAATACACTCCTTAGGGTAAGTGGAGGAAAACCACTTATCCTAATATTCTTACTTTTCACTTCTCTTGATCTATTGAATCACCTTTGGGATCTATGACGGCAAGTATTCTCATAATTGTTTCTTAGTGAGTATTTTTTTTACTTCCGGTATTAAAAAACTATAACTCTCAGGCTGTAAAATTAAAATAAGAGCAAGATAAATAAGGGCATAAATAGTAAAACATATGACTAGTTGGACAATTAATATTACTTTAATCTGAATAATTTCGCAAAGCATACTTGCCCCTAACCAAGCTAAAACAGAACACAAAATATAAGGAATGAATTTAGGTATAAAATAGTAAAAATGCTCTCCAATTTCTTTAGAACCTAAGAAAGCATAAATACATAGCTCAATTGCCTTAACGCCTATCAAGCCATACATAAGCCAGTAAATATTTTGCAAACCCAAAATAAGGATTGCAATAATCCTTAAAGCCGTAGTAAAGGTATTAATTTTAAATGGCATCTCAGATTTCCCCACTATCATGAGCAAATGATTATTTGGTTTCAAAATCATATGCAACATACCAATTAGACAAAAAGTCTTAAGAAAAAAAACAGCTCCGATCCATTGAGTACCATAGATCGACAGAATGAATAGGTTAGAAAAAGAGATAACAAAAATAAAGGCCGGAATAAATAGAAAGCCTAAAGTCGAATTGATTTTAGACAGCGCATCTCTTAACCGTGTTTTTTCAGATTGTATTTTTGATAACGCCGGAAATAAAGGAGTCATAAATAAACTATCTGGTAATATTGTCATCAAACTACTCAGACTTTTTCCTCTATTGTACAAACCCAACTTTTCTTGCAAGAAGACTTTTCCAACAATTAGATTGTCGAGTTGGTTGCCTATAGTCATTACAAAACTGGCTCCAAAAGCATTGGAACCGTATCTCCAGTATTTTTTAAATGACGTGGTACTAAAAATCAATTGTGGTCGCCAGGCACTCCAATACCAAAATAAAGCACAGGTAACGAATGCTGTCACTAAGTTTTGTGCTACCAAACTCCATACCCCATAATTATTAAACGCCATGCTTATGCTAATGAGCCCGGAAATTACGACCGCCACAATTCTGAATAAAGAAATATTTTTGTAGTTAAGCGATTTTTCAAGCTTGGTTTTCTGAATAATCATCAAAGAATTAAGTAGAAATAGAAAAGATAATGCTCTGGCTATCTGTTTTACAATAGGAATACCATAAAAATCGGCAATCATAGGAGCAGCCAAAAACATGATGGTAGTCAGGAGGATTCCAATCATAACATTGAAAAAGAAAATGGTACAATAATCTTCTTGTGTAACGTCCTGGGATTGGATCAGTGCCAGATGAAAACCAAAGTGAACAAATACAGACGAGAAGGAAATAAAAATCGTAACCATGGCCAGTAGTCCGAACTCCGAAGGAGGTAAAAGCCTGGATAATACTACGGAAATCAGAAACATAAGTGCCATATCGGCCAACTTTCCAACTGAATTCCATAATATTGCAATAAATGATTTTTTCTTAAGAGAACTCAATTAATCTCTACTTGCTTCAATAGCTTATCCGCAACAAAAGACTCCGTCTTCTCAAAAGACTCAAAAGTACAACCTCCAATATGCGGTGTTATAATGAGGTTCCGACATCGCCTGGCATAATTCAAAAGCGGATGATGAGTCACGTCAGGTTCCCCATACAAGACATCTAAAGCGGCACCGGCTATTTGACCTTCTTTTAGAATTTCTAACAATGCATCCTCATCAACCACTCCTCCCCTACTCGTATTTATCAGCCATTTAGTTGAATCAAAATAGTTTAATGCTGTCGCATCGAAAAGGTGGTGGGTAGATTTGCCATAGGGAATGTGGATGGAAACTATGTCGCTTTCTGCAATACATTCGGTTAAGTTTAAAAACCTTCGATAATGACTCGGTGCCTTTTTTCGTACAATATCGTAATAACCAACCTCTGCGCCCATTGCATAAAAATAATCCGACACAATCGTACCCAATCGACCATAGCCTACAATACCCACCTTTTTTTTAAATATTTCAAACCCACGAAATAAATCCCTGCGCCATTGAAACGATTTTACATCTTCGATAGAAGGAGCAGCGTTTCGCAACAACATCAAGGTAAGCAGTATCGTATGTTCAGCAGTAGCACGCACTTCTTTTAAGAATTCCAATTCTCCCCTAAGGCTTATTATCGTTATCCCAAACCTTTTACATAATGGTTCATTAATGTGATCAATACCCGTTACAGGGCTGATTAAATACTTACATCGCGTACGCTCATCCAATACACTATCATCCACTTGATATGCCAACCTGAACCAGAAAATATCCACTTCCTGTAGCTTCTGCTTTAACCGCTTCTTTTCAACAAACCCTATACTCACCTCAAACTGTTCTCTCAACAATGCCAGTACTTTCGGTGAAAAGTCTTCTGTTTCAGCTATATGGAGTTTCAGTTTCCTAATTTCAAAAACTTATTTCGTGATTACTACATTTACTGGCAACTCAAAAAGCAATTTGCTTAGAAAATACTAGCTTCTTCGAATAGTTCAATGGTTCCTTCGATAATATCTCCGCAATGTAGATTCCAGCATTTCCTTGTCCATATATATATTCTTCCTCTTTTTCCTCCTTGAGAAGGGATTGTTTTATTGCAGAAACAATTTGATGTTTATCATACTCAATGTCCACCACATTCCCCCCCCGATCCCTACCCTCCTGCCGCGACCCAATATTCACCACCGGAACCCCCATATAAGCACACTCCCGAATTCCTACCGACGAATTCCCTATCAGACATTTCGAATTGTATAATAAACGCAAAAAATCTCGCCCCTCCATATTCTTAAAAAAGTGAATATGGTCGATGTCGTGCGTTTCCCGAAAGGAACGTATTCCTTTGGAGGTGCCATCAGACCCTGCGTCCACATTGGGCCAAAACCAAAAGGTCGGCATCTTCAATTCATGAATGGCTTTAAGCGTTTCTTCGATATGGGCTCTCGATTGAGCGTATTCCGTTGTCACAGGATGTTGCAAAACCACGATGTAGCCGCTTTCCCAATCTTTTATTTTTCCAACACCGCCATAGCGTTCAAATGGGTCGAAGTCTAATGCCGGATTCTCCAACACTTCTTTTGCAAGGTCTATGGAAGGGCAGCCCGTGTTAAACACTTTGGCCGGGTCTTCTCCCATTTTGATGACTCTTTCTTTGGCTTTTTCCGAAGCTACCAGGTGCAGGTCGGCCAGCTTTGTGATGGCATGTCTTACCTTTTCATCAATGTTGCCCGTTACCTCTCCTCCCTGAATATGCACTAACGGAATATTCATATAGGCCGCCGAAATCGCCGTAGCCATCGTTTCAAAGCGATCGGCCACGGTAACAACAGCGTCTGGCGCCAGACGCTCAAATACGGAAGATAGCTCAAGGATACCTAACCCTGTTGTCTTTGCCTGCGCAGTTAGATTCTCTCCTTCCAAAACATTGAACACACGGGCAGCAATAGGAAAACCATCCCGCTCGATGTAGTCAACCGCCGTACCGTACCGCTCCAATAAAGCAGATGCAGCCACCACCAGTTGTAATTCTAATCCGGGATGATTATGAATAGCCCGGATGGCTGTTTTAACACGGCTGTAGGACGGGCGGGCCGTGACGACTACGCATATTTTCCTTTTGCTGGTCAATTCACAGGTTTTGTCAGTTCATCAATCTGTAGGCTTTCTCTACTATTCTCGATGTGTTCCCTGGTGAGGAACTCCCACTTTTTCATGGATTTAGTGAGCGGTTTGCCGATAACCTTTCTAAAGTCAGAAGCTTTGATGCCCCTGTTTGCAGGTTTTTTGGCTTCCAGATCATCGAACGTCAATACATCTCCTTTGGACAGATCCTTGTTGACCGCCAACGATTTTTCAAATATCTTTTTCAATCCCTCGTAATTTGATAGCTCGTTTTTCTCAATCGGATTGTTCAACGACGCCTCAATAGCACGCACTCCTTTTACCAGGTCCGATATCTGATCGATTTCCAGAGACGACGTCGCATCCGGCCCAAACATCCGTTTATCAAAAACCGCATGAAATTCTAACAACGCTGCTCCAAGTGCAACTGCGGCTATCCCGGCATAGATTTCTCCGGTATGTTCCGACAACCCTATTTGGGCAAATGGGTATCGCTTTTTCAATTCGCCAATGACGTTTAGCCCCAGCCTTTCGTAGGGTGTTGGATAAGCGGTAGTGCATTGCACAATGGATAGTTGATTACCAAAGGTCCTGATAAATTCCACTGATCGATCCAACTCGTCGTAAGAACTCATCCCAGACGAAAGGATGATGGGCTTACCCATCTTAGCTATTTTTTCCAGCATCAAAAAATTGGTTACTTCTCCCGACCCGATTTTATACCGCTTTACATCCAATTCTTCCAGCAAATCAACCGCAGCTTGTGAAAAGGGAGAAGAAATGAATTCCAACCCTACATCATCACAGTGCTGTTTGATGCCAATCCACTGTTCTTTCGAAAACCCCATCCGCTTCCAATAGTCAAAGCGCGTATTGTCTTCATATGAAAATTTTACCCGGAAAGGTTCGTGTATGCTGCTTTCAGCTTCTGCAATATGCGTTTGAAATTTTATTGCATCCACACCTGTCACTGCCAACGCGTCGATATAAGAGTGTAATATTCCCAGGCTGCCTTCATGGGCTTGTCCGATTTCGGCGATGAGGAAAACGGGGTTATCCATAGATATCTTTATTTAAAATTTAACCAGGTGCCTCAAGGAGAAATTATACTTGAATTCATCAAAAAAAACAGCACTCATATGCTCATCATAATGATGGCCAATATGGATCGTTACCAATTTAAAAATCTCCTTGGCAACTCGTTCGAATGGGAAGTGCTTGATGAATTGTGGCTGAGCATCTATTATGACTATGATTTTTTTCATACTGACTAATTCTTGATTGGCTCTACAGTCTCAATAGGCATAACCACCAGGGTCGTTTTCAGGCCCATGGCTTTGTTAATAGGAGCATTCCGAATTTGATGTACGATCTCAATTGCTTTTCGGGCTTCACCAATTCTGAATCCACCTCCTGACAAAACATCTTCATAGCTACGTGTATGCAACTCCGTAAACCCCCCACTAAATTCGAACTCTTGGTCTCCGATGGTCAGTGATCGGTAAGTCCGTACTCCGGTGGCCCGAATGTTTTCAGGAATGTTATCAAAGTCCACACTCAACACCCAGTTAACCCTCGCTTTTTGCAAACGCAAAAAACCAGATGCTTTGCTCTTACCATGTTCGTGAACCTCACTTTCAATCACATCTCCAAAAATCCACATCAGCATGTCATAAAAGTGTACACCGATATTGGTTGCAATACCACCTGATTTGTTAATATCGCCTTTCCAGCTATAGTGATACCACTTTCCTCTTGACGTGTAATATTGCAAATCGATGTCGTATACCTCGTTTTTCGGGCCGTTGTCGATTCGCTCTTTTAAGGCAATAACGCTGGGATGGAGCCGCAGCTGAAGAATGTTGTATATGTTTCCAGGGTACTCTCCTTCCAATTCTTCCAGTGCATCAACATTCCAGGGATTCAACACAATTGGTTTTTCGCAAATCACATTTGCTCCAATTCTCAACCCAAACCGAATGTGAGCATCATGCAGATAGTTGGGCGAACAAATGCTGACATAGTCAATCGGCGTCCCTTTTCTTCGGAGCTTTTCCAAATGCCGGTCGAATATTTCAAATTCTGTAAAAAAATCAGCTTCTGGAAAGTAGCTATCGATAATACCCACGGAGTCAAAAGGGTCAAAAGCCGCCACCAGATTATTGCCAGTATCTTTGATGGCCTTCATATGCCTTGGTGCGATGTAACCTGCAGCACCGATTAATGCAAAATTTTTCATTGGTTTATATTTTTTACTTCGTTATTGATCAAACTGTATTTTTCCTGACTTTCCGGGCAAACCGCGATGCCACTTTCGTCAAATTGCAGGCGGTGGCCAAACGCACTCATCCAGCCGACTTGCTTAGCAGGGTTGCCGACCACCAACGAAAATGGTGGGACGTATTTCGTGACCACGGCTCCTGCTCCTATAAACGCAAATGCTCCGATGTTGTTACCACAAACAATGGTAGCATTGGCCCCTATGGTTGCACCCTTGCCCACATGCGTTTTGGCATATTGTCCTCTTCGATTTACAGCACTTCTCGGATTGATGACATTTGTAAACACCATACTGGGTCCGAGAAAAACATCGTCGTCGCAAGTCACACCGGTGTAAATAGATACGTTGTTTTGCACCTTTACATTATTTCCCAAAACAACTTCCGGTGATACTACCACGTTTTGTCCAATATTGCATTTTTCACCTATTTTACAATTAGGCATGATGTGACTGAAGTGCCAGATTTTTGTTCCAGCACCTATTTCACAACCCTCGTCAATGACGGCTGTTTCGTGTGCAAAATAAGTTTTGTTGTCCGTGTTAGTCATTAAAAAAAGCTAATACCGAGTTAATGATAAAGGATTGTGTTGATTCATCCATTTCCGTATGAATCGGTAAAGAAATGACTTCCCGGCACAATTGGGCTGTTGTCGGCAACTCAAACCCCTTTTCTACATACTTTTTAAACGCTTCTTGCTCATATAATGGAACGGGGTAGTATATGCCGCAGGGTATCCCGCGTCCGCTTAAGTAGTTTTTCAATTCGTCTCGTTTTCCATTTAATACTCGCAGTGTGTATTGGTGGAAAACATGAGTGGAGTTGTGTTGGCGAACTGGTATTTGAATCTTACTAAATGAGGCGAACGCCGCATCATAAGTATTGGCAACTTGTTGTCTTGAAGCACAAAACTCATTGAGGTACTTTAGCTTTACATTAAGTACTGCTGCCTGCATGGCATCCAGCCGGGAGTTGCAGCCAATCATGGAATGGTAATATTTTTTCTTTTGGCCGTGGTTGGCAACCATTCTGATTTTTTGTGCCAGCTCATCGTTGTTGGTAAACAGCGCACCTCCGTCGCCATAACATCCCAGGTTTTTGGATGGGAAAAAAGACGTGGTACCAATATCTCCCATTGTACCGGCCATTGCTTCTGTCCCGTTTGGAAAGGTATAGCACGCTCCTATGGCCTGGGCGTTATCTTCGACGATAGAAATGCCTTTAGCTTTCGCAAAATCGAGGAGAGGTGCCATGTCTACAGCTTGACCAAATAGATGTACGGGTACGATGGCTTTGGTATTTCGCGTCACAGCCTTTTTTACAATGTCCAATGTGACGTTGAATGTACCGGAGTCCACATCTACCATCACTGGCTTAAGGTTAAGTAGGCCAATGACCTCTGCAGTGGCCACATAAGTAAAGGCCGGAACGATCACTTCATCTCCGGGCTCCAATCCAAGCGCCATAAAAGCTACCTGCAAGGCATCTGTCCCATTAGCACATCCAATAGCGTGCTTAACGCCCAAGTAATCTGCAAGATTTTCTTCAAACGACCGTACAACCGGTCCCTTTATGAAAATGGAAGAGTCCATAACTTGTAGTACCGCCTCATCAATTTCCGGCTTAAGCCGATGATATTGATTCCGTAAATCGACCATTTGGATGGCTCTTTTTTCTTTCAAAGTCATATGCCGTTCATTTTTGGGTAATGATGAATATGAAAAAAATTCAGACAGCCTGCTCAGAGATATTGTGTTGAGATTGCAATTGTTTAACATACCAGATATAAACTTCTTGCAGTCCTGTTTTTACATCTGTTTCCACCTCATACCCCAACAACTCCCCCGCCTTCCCCACATCCCCCAAACTATGCCGCACATCCCCCACCCGCTCCGGCCCGTGTACCACCTCCAGGCTTGACCCTGCCGCCTCCCGCAAAATAGCAAACAGCTCATTAACCGTAATCCGCTCTCCACAAGCAATATTATACACCTCATTAACCGCATCAGGGTTTGAAGTAAACAACGCCTTCACATTCGCCTGCACCGCATTGGCCACATAGGTAAAGTCGCGGCTTTGTTCGCCGTCGCCGTTGATGGTGGGGGGGGTGTTTTCCAACAATGCTTTCACAAAGAGGGGGATCACGGCCGCGTAGGCTCCGTTGGGGTCTTGCCTGGGGCCGAAGATGTTGAAGTAGCGCAGTCCGATGAACTCCATCCCATACAGGTCGGCAAACACTTTTGCGTAAAGCTCATTGACCAACTTGGTGACGGCATACGGAGACAACGGCGACCCTATCCGGTCTTCTCGCTTGGGCAGTTCTGCGCTGTCGCCATAGGTCGAGGAACTGGCGGCATAGACCACCCGCTTTATCCCGGCTTCCTTGGCAGCTGTAAAAATGTTCAACGTGCCTGTAATGTTGACGGCATTGGTGGTCAGGGGGTCGTTGATCGACCGTGGTACCGACCCGAGGGCTGCCTGGTGACATATTTTGTCGATGCCCTCGCAGGCTTTTACGCAGGTGTTGTAGTCCCGTATGTCCCCCCAGAGGAACTCGAACTTCGGGTGGTTTTCGAATTCAGTGATGTTGTGGCGATGTCCTGTCGACAGGTTGTCTACAACACGCACCAATGCCACCCGTTGGTCTTCCAACAATGTTGCTGCGATGTTGGAGCCGATGAAGCCTGCTCCGCCGGTTAGGAGGATTTTGGTGTTATGGTGTTTTGGTGTTATGGTGTTATGGTGTTATGGCGTGCCGTGAAGGCGTAACGAAGTGGAGTCCTTCACGGTGCTATGATTTGCCAGTAAATTTCGAATGGTTTTCCATTTTCATTTACTGGCAAGCTGCGGAAATAATTTTGTTGACTATTTTCGATTTTGCCTTGCGGCAATTAGCCTAGCAAGCATGTGTGAAACGTGCTCATATTCATTGGAAATATCTTCGTAGGTTTCTCTATTGAAGTATCCAACCTCATAGGCTATTATCAGCTGTGTAATAATTTCTGCTGTTGATCCTTTTGCGATTCTGAAATGGCGGATGGCTTGTTTGTTCGTACCTAATTCATCTCCTTCAGCGATATTTGAAGGAACGGAAACACTGGCCGCCCGAATTTGATCTCTAAATCGGAAATCCTTTGAAAAGGCTCCCTCAGAGGTCAAACGATAAATTCTAACGGCGAGGTCTTTGCTTTTTTGCCACACTTTTAATGTTTTGAAATTTCCCATAATATATTTGTTTTAATGGTTTTGTAATGCCGGTTTCACTATGTGAAGTTTTGGCTCCAAACGACCAAAAAACCATAAAACCATAAAACCAAAGCACCACAACACCGGTTTACAACTCACAGTCGCCCATCTACTTCTGACTTCTCAAAAAACGCCTTCACATCATACACCACGGCATTTTCCGATTTTAAGTCCGCAATATCTACCTCCCGGTATTCTTTATGCGCAACGGTTAGCACAATAGCATCGTACCTTTCTTTGGGAATTTCATTGACAACCGATATTCCATATTCGTGCTGCACCTCTTCCGCCGAAGCCCACGGATCGTGCAAGGTCAGGTTTACCCCATAGCTTTGCAACTCGGTGTACACGTCGATGGCCTTGGTGTTGCGAATGTCGGGGCAGTTTTCCTTAAAAGTGATGCCCAGCATCAACACTCTAGCTCCTTTGATCTTGATCTCTTTTTCGATCATCAGTTTGATCACTTCGCTGGCCACGTAGTGCCCCATGGTGTCGTTGAGGCGCCTTCCGGCCAGGATGATCTCCGGATGATACCCCGCCTCCTGTGCTTTTTGAGCCAGGTAGTAAGGGTCTACACCGATGCAGTGCCCCCCCACCAGGCCGGGACGGAAGGGCAGAAAATTCCACTTGGTCCCCGCCGCTTCCAGTACTTCCTGTGTGTCGATATTTAGTCGGTTGAATATCTTTGACAATTCATTTACAAAGGCGATGTTGATGTCGCGCTGAGCGTTTTCGATCACCTTGGCGGCCTCGGCTACTTTGATGGAGGAGGCCTTGTAGGTGCCTGCCGTGATGACAGAGCGATATAGTTCGTCGATGATCTCAGCAGCTTCGGGAGTAGAGCCGGAGGTCACTTTCAGAATTTTGGTGACGGTGTGTTCTTTGTCGCCCGGGTTGATGCGTTCGGGGCTATACCCTACGTAGAAGTCCTTGTTGAATGTCAGACCGGAAGTGGCTTCCAGAATGGGCACGCATTCCTCTTCCGTTACGCCAGGATAGACAGTGGATTCATACACCACATAGTCGCCTTTCTTCAGTACCTTGCCTACTGTTTCGCTGGCTTTTTGCAGTGGCACCAGAACGGGCCGGTTGTTCTTGTCGGTGGGGGTAGGCACGGTCACGATGTACATATTGCAGTCGGCCAGTTGGTGTAAATCTGTTGTTACGAAAAGGCCGTTTTCCTTTTTCGGATTGCTTTTGCAAATGACCTTTCCGAGTTCCTCGTCGGCTACTTCGAGGGTTTTGTCGGTGCCGGCGCCGAGTTCGTTTATCCGCTGAAGGTTGATGTCGAAGCCTACTGTGGGGTACTTTTTACCGAACTCAACAGCCAACGGCAGGCCGACGTAGCCGAGGCCGACAATGCCTATTTTTTGTACTTTCGGAAGTTTTTTCACTGGATTGTCTGCGGCAGATAAAATGGTTGATTCCATAAATTCAGGTGTGGTTATTTATTTTGTAACTTTTTTGTTATATACTCCTCTTCCCATCCAGTGATGTTCCTCTCGCTTTTGCTAAATGTTATACCGATCAGGTAAACATCTGGATAGTCGTTGTATTTTTCAGGGTAGCCTTTTTCTTTTATATGTCGTAAGGCATCTCCTTTTTCTATTGAGGCCTCCGCTACTTTGAACTCAAACAGATATGCTTTATCCGATACTAGTAGCGTCAGGTCAATGCGGCCTTTATTCGTTACATCTTCCGGGATGATCGTATATCCCAGGCTCGCTAAAAAGGCATACACCACGCTGGCGTAGTACCCTTCGTAGCGGGTAATTTCGTTTTTTGTAAAATTGGTGTTGGCTATGCTGGCAAACAAAGCTTTAAAAATTTCTTTCAGCGTAGTCGTATCGCCATTCATCAACGCCTTTGCCATCTGACTGCGGGTGCGGTCTTTGGCTTTGTTGTTTTCCGTAAGGAAAGAGATGAAAAGGCTGTTGAGCGAGGTTTGGATTTCTTTATTGGGTAGGCCCAGCCGGTAGCTCATACCAAAAGGTTCGGGCACTTTCTCAGTGATGGTCAAGTATCCTGTTTGCCACAGCAAAGCTTCCAGCTCTATGGAATCTACGTCAAAGCTGTCCAGCATTTCGCCGGTAGCCAGGTAGTTGTTTAATTCGGGGATGTAGTATTCCTTTTCCCGAAGCAAATCGATCAAAAAAGCAGGGTTGCCCGTACTCCACCAGTAATTTCGGAATTCTTTTCCCTTGTCAATAAAGAGAAGGATGTCGAAGGGGTTATAAACCAGGTCGCCAAAATAGTTGTAGCCATTGTACCATTTCTTAACTTCTTCCAGGTCTACTCCTTCGAAATATTCTCTAAAGTGCGTTTTCAGATCGTCGTGGGTGTAGCCACATATGTTGCCAAAGCGCTCATCGAGGGTAATGTCATTGAGGTTGTTTAACCCGCTGAAGAGGTTCATCTTCGAAAACTTGCTCACACCGGTTAGAAACACAAAACGAATGATGGCGTCGTTGCCTTTTATCACCGAATAGAATTCTTTCATTTTATCTCGAATAGCCCTCGACTTGTCCTTGTCGGTGATGTTATCCAATATGGGTTTGTCGTACTCGTCTATCAGAATCACTACTTCTTTTTGGTATTTTTCGTAGGTATCCCTTATTAAGGTTTGGAATGCTTCTCCTAAGTCTTCTTTTTCCAAAGGAACACCAACATGCGCTGCCGTTGACTCCAATGTAAACCTCAGTTTTGAGTTCAACTCGGATAAGTCGCCAATAAATCCCGTAGTAAAACTTACCACCAATACCGGATATCGATCCTCAAAATCCCACTTGTCGTAAATGTACAGCTCCTCAAACAGTTCTTTGTTCCCTTCAAATATTTCCTTCAGGGTATCCAAAAAAAGGCTTTTGCCAAAACGGCGGGGGCGCGATAGAAAGTTGTACGACCCCGACTGGATCAACTCATAGGCTATCCGGGTTTTATCGATGTACAGATAATTCCCTTCTATTATCTTTCTGAATGTTTGTATGCCTATGGGGAGTTTTTTCATATATCAGACCCGATTCCTTTTGGGGTAATAGAATACTGGTTTATAAAGATACAAATTTTTCAACCTCTGAACAAATAAGGGTCAATGCGCCATTTCCTCCCGCCGCACCACTTCTTCAGGCTCTTCCGCCATCGCCTCCCGGTATATTTTCCGGGCAATGATGAAGCCCACCGCCAAAAAAACGCCCAGAAAGCCACCCATGACAACTGCTTTTATAACAGACTGTTCGTTTGTCACCAAAGGAGCGATGGGCGCATCGATCACCTGCACAAAAGGCGTTTTGCTCTTCAAAGAGAAGTCGGCGATTTCCAGATTTTTCAACGACTCTCCATATAGAATTCCCAGTGCGGAAACATCTCTGGACAGTTGTAATTCCTGCAATCGGTGAGTAGCCGTCCACAAACCCCGATTGGAGTCTTTAAAATTGGCCAGCGCATACTCTTTGGAGTGAAGCAACTGCGCCACAGAGTCCGTCTTTTGCTGCAACAACTCAAAGGTTTTCTTTTGCTTCTCGATGGTCTTCTCAATATAATAGGTACTCAATTTCTCGTAAGCCACTTCATCAAGGACAATGGAGAGTTCCTGCGACTCCGTAGTTACCGACATTTTCATAATACCGGTCTCTTTGCCATAACCCGTCGACAACAACCCCCCTCCGCCATCGCTACCCGTCAGCATTTTGTAGAGTACCACCAGTGCTGTATTTTCCAGTTTATTGAATTGCTCCGGGTTTCCTCTTTCAAACAAAAACCCGGCAAGGCGGGAGCCGCTATCAGCCCACTTGTCGTGCAGTTCGTATATCCGTATCAGATGGTTGGCCAGGTAGTCGGATTTATCGTCTATCGTCCGTTTTTCAAACAGCACCTGCTGGATGATCTTCCGCGAACGGGCCAGCTCCAGTATCTTGTCCAGATTGTATTTGCCACCGCCGCCGCCGCCCAGTCCAAACTGTCCTAACAAGGAACCCACGCCTCCCAGACCTCCCCCCTCATCTTCATTGACCATGAAAGTCAGATCGGCCCGATAGGTGGTCGGCGCCACAACCGCTTTGTACACCATGTATGCCACAAAGGGGATCGCCATCAGCACCACCAACTTCCAATGGCGCCACACCTCCCAAAAGTATTCCTGTATTTTCAGGATGAGCTCCCGGAGGGTGATCTCGTCGTCCTGCTGGTATGTTTGCTGTTCCGGCATTAGTTGTTCATCACTTCCACCTCCCAGCCCACGACGTTTCTCTCCGCCTTTCCAAACTCGATACCCACCAGATAAATGCGACCGTGCGACAGGTATTTCTGATAGTATTGCTTTGTTCTGATCTGCTGAAGGGCGGCTCCCGTTGGGGTCGCCACCGTTTTAAATTCGAAGATAAATACACTGTCTTCACTGATAAGCGTCATGTCGATGCGGCCCTTGCTGGTCAGGTCTTCGGGAATGATTGTAAAACCCAGACTGGCCATATAAGCGTAAAATACGCTGGCATAATATCCTTCATATTCTGCTATCCTGTTGTTGACAAAATTCTGATAAGGGATGGCAGCAAACAATGTTTTTACAACTTTTTGCAACCCTTCCATGTCTCCCTTTAAGATCATATCATGGAGTTGGTCCTGAAACCCCATCTTTTCCCTTTTCTGCTCCGTCAGGACGTCTATAAAAAGATCGTTTAGTGAAAACTGTATTTCCAGATTGGGTACCCCCAGGCGGTATTTAATCCTGTTCCGCTCTCTGTACTTTTCCAAAATCGTCAAATAGCCCGTTTGCCAAAGCAGTGCTTCGAGTTCGATGCGGTCGACATCGAAACTGTTCAGGCTTTCATCGGTAGCCTCAAAATGTTCTATCCGGGGGATGGCGTATTCATTTTTATGCAACAGGTCGATCAAAAAGGAAGGGTTGCCGGTACTCCACCAGTAGTTGCGGTATTCTTTATTGTTGTCTATAAACAATAAAATATCAAACGGATTGTACACTTTTTCTGCAAAGTAGTTGTAACCGTTGTACCACTTTTTTACTTCCTCCATATCCACTCCTTCAAGATGATCTGAAAATTCTGTTTCCAGATCTTGATGGGTGTACCCACAGATGTTGCCGTAGTTGGGGTTGAGCGAAATATCGTTTAGATTATTCAACCCACTAAACAGATTCATTTTGGAAAACTTGCTCACTCCGGTTATGAACACCAGTTGCAGATAGTCGTCATTCCCTTTTATCACCGAATAAAAGCCCTTCATCTGGTCTCTGATAGCCCGGGCTCTTTCTTTTCTGGTAATGTTGTCCAATATTGGTTTATCGTATTCATCTATCAATATAACAACCTTTTTCTTATACTTTTCATACACCTTTTTGATAAGGTCGCTAAAATAGACTTCAATCGTTTCTTTATGGTTGCAGGTAACCCCCAGAGCCTGCTCATTGGTATGTAGAAAATAACGGAACAGTTGTTCTATCTCTTCAAAACTTCCATAAAATCCACCCGTAAATCCGACCTTTATCACTGGATACCTATCCTCAAAGTCCCACTTATCGTAAATGTGCAGGCCTTTAAACAATTCCTTTTTGCCCTCAAATATCTCCTTCAGCGTATCCAAAAACAGGCTTTTGCCAAATCTTCTCGGCCGCGACAAAAAATAATACCTCCCTCTTTCGATCAGTTGCAGGGCAATTTCGGTCTTATCTACATAAACGTAATTCTCGTTTATTATATCCGAAAATGTCTGTATCCCGATCGGTAACTTCTTCATAGCACGGTTCTTTTCCCGCAAGATAACTAGAGTTTATTCGAAAAAATTTTGTATGGAGCCCGATTGATCTTTTTGTCATATCCTTCGTCACATCCTCGCCTTCGTAGCTAGGGCTACGAGGCTCCGGGTGTTCCTTGACTATGCCAAAAATCTCGGCTCGGTTCCTATACAAAAAAATTCCGCATAATCTCTACTTGTTTCACATTCTTTTCCAATATCAATTAAGTTGCTGCAACAGCAGCACCAACCACAGCACCGCCGTCACCTGGGCTACGGCATTACCCACGATCTTTTTCTTTGACTTGTTCAACTTGCCAGTTGGAGATGTTTCGATCCGTCTCGCTGAATTCAATACCGATCAACCAGATCGCAGGGTGCGATCCGTACTTTTCGTAATACTTGCGTTCTTTTATTTGCCGGAGTGCGGAGCCGTCGGCTTGATCTGTTACCTTAAACTCCAGAATGTACACCAAGTCGTTTACCAATAAGGTGAGGTCGATCCGGCCTTTGTTGGTGACGTCTTCAGCGATGGTTGTAAAGCCGAGGCTTGCCAAATAGGCATAAATCACACTGGCGTAATACCCTTCATATTGGGTGAGGTCGTTTTTTGTAAAATTGGTGTTGGCTATACTGGCAAATAAGGCCGTAAAGATTTCTTTTAGCGTCGATGTGTCGCCATTCATCAAGGCTTTGGCCATCTGGCTGCGGGTGTGGTCTTTGGTTTTGTTGTTTTCCGTAAGGCAGGTAATGTACAGGCTGTTGAGCGAAGTTTGGACTTCTTTGTTGGGCAGGCCCAGGCGATAGCTCATGCCAAAGGGTTCAGCAACTTTTTCGGTGATGGTCAGGTATCCTGTTTGCCAGAGCAATGCCTCCAGTTCTATGGAATCGACGTCAAAGCTGTCCAGCATCTCGCCAGTAGCCAAAACGTTGTTAAGGTTGGGGATGTAGTATTCTTTTTCCCGCAACAGGTCGATCAAAAAAGAAGGATTGCCGGTGCTCCACCAGTAACTTTGAAACTCTTTTCCCTTGTCAATAAAGAGAAGTATGTCGAATGGATTATAGACCAGATCGCCAAAGTAGTTGTAGCCATTATACCATTTTTTCACCTCTTCCAGGTCCACTCCTTCCAGGTGTTCCCCAAAATGGGTTTTCAAATCCTCGTGGGTATAACCACATATGTTGCCGAAGCGGTCATCGAGGGTGATGTCATTCAGGTTGTTCAATCCACTGAACAGGTTCATCTTCGAAAACTTGCTCACTCCTGTCAAAAAGACAAACCGTATGATCGCATCATTCCCTTTTATCACCGAGTAAAACCCCTTCATCTGGTCTCTGATAGCCCGGGCTCTTTCTTTTCTGGTAATGTTGTCTAATATGGGTTTATCGTATTCATCTATCAATATAACAACCTTTTTCTGATACTTTTCAAACACCTTTTTGATAAGGTCGCTAAAATAGACTTCAATCGTTTCTTTATGGTTGCAGGTAACCCCCAGAGCCTGCTCATTGGTATGTAGAAAATAACGGAACAGTTGTTCTATCTCTTCAAAACTTCCATAAAATCCACCCGTAAATCCGACCTTTATCACCGGATACCTATCCTCAAAGTCCCACTTATCGTAAATGTGAAGGCCTTTAAACAATTCCTTTTTGCCCTCAAATATCTCCTTCAGCGTATCCAAAAACAGGCTTTTGCCAAATCTTCTCGGCCGCGACAAAAAATAATACCTCCCTCTTTCGATCAGTTGCAGGGCAATTTCGGTCTTATCTACATAAACGTAATTCTCGTTTATTATATCCGAAAATGTCTGTATCCCGATCGGCAACTTCTTCATAGCACGGTCCTTTTCCCGCAAGATAACTTGTTTCAGATTCTTTTCCAATATCAATTGAGTGCATGACATATCTACCTGGCGGTAGACAGGCCTGCCGGCCAGCAGGCGGGCCGCGACGAACGACGTCTACTTCTCTGTGAATCTTTGTGCCTCTGTGCCTTCGTGGTTATGTTGCAGCAATTCCCGCCATTCGGCGGGACAGGTTTGTCATGCACTCATATCAATTAATCTGTTGCAACAGCAGCACCAACGACAGCACCGCCGTCACCTGGGCTACGGTATTGCCCACGATCTTTTCCCAGTCGGTGTCGCTTTTTTCGCGTTCTCCTTTTTGCTCTTTTTCCTTTTTGGGGGGCTTGGCGCCAACACTTACAACAGACCCTTTCCGAACCCTGGGGTGTACATTGAAAAACAAAAACCGCCTGGTGCGCTTCAGCTCTCCATTGGGGTGCTCTACCGTGATGCGCGACTTCCTGCCATTCTCCCCTACCCCAACCGCATATTCCCGTACATAATATCCTGCCCGGCGCCCTACATGGTATGGCACGTTGATCTGCCCCTCTGCCAGCACTTTTTCGGGATACACTTCTTCGGCGCGGGTGTTGGTAGTTTTGACCCCCACGAGGTCTTTCTTCTTGGGTATGTCGATCACGTCGCCGGGTTTAAGGATGTAGTCGATATGGCTACCTGGCTTACGGATCACCTTATCGAGTTTGGTCACGATGGTTCCCGTCTCAGAGGGGCGCGTCAGTATGGCCCCTTCCGGAAATCCTTCAGTCGTAATGCCCCCCGCCCGGGAGACAATGCTCGACAGCCGCTCGTTTTTGTCGAGTAGGGCATAGTTGCCGGGAAATTTTACTTCGCCGGTGATCGTCACCATTTGTTGCAACTCAAAATCGGGTACCGTGCGCACGACTACCTGATCGAAAGGCTCCAATTGAAACTCATCGCCCTGAACCGTGAAATCATCGTCGACCTCAAGCACTGCTACCGTTGTGCGCGTGGGTTGATTGTTGGTAAGTTGAATCCGGAAAATTTCCACCCGGTTAGAAGCCGCTTCCCTTCGGAGTCCTCCTGCCAGGGTGAGGGCATCGCGCAGGGTGAGGGTTTGGTCGTAAGGTATGCTACCGGGTTTGCGGACAGCGCCCTGCACCTCTACGATCGATTCATCGGTATAGGTTTCTTTATTGAAAACATACAATTGGTCGTTTGGCTGTAGCCGAATGTTGCTGGCCGACGAAGGGTTGTCCAACGCTTCCCGAATGTTGACCCTGACATAGCCTTTCTTTTTCTTATTGCCGGGGTCGGGCCGATGAATGATGGCAAAATCGGTGGCAGATGGCGCCAGCCCATTTGAAAAATAAACGACGTCGGATACCCTCAGCCCATCGTCGTAGGCGTATTTACCCGGCTTGCGCACCGCACCATCAACGGATACAGCGGCAGCATCGGCAAAGCTTTCTTTCGACACGATGACGATCTCATCTAATGGTTTCAAAACCACATTATCATCCGAAGAAGGGTTGAGCATCGCATTGCGAACGTTGAACTGGATGTATTCTTTCTCCGTGGTATTTGACAGGTTGGTGCGTATGATGTAGGCCTCGTCTTTAGCATCCACCTTCAGACCCCCGGCCAGCAAAACGGCATCTTCTACCCGGATGTTTTCCTCCGGGTCAAATTGTCCTTCTTTGGGCGACCGAACAGCCCCCCCTATGCTGAACGTGTTGATGTCGACAAAGGTGGAAAGCGCCAGGATCATGATCTGATCTTTGGGCTGCAGGGGCACGTTGGCATTCCCGCTGGGGTTGTCCAGCATCTCGGAAAGTTTCAGTTTTTCGTAGCGTACGGTTCCATCGTCCCTGGTTCTCAACAGATAGGCGACATCTTTGCGTGCGTTTTCTGTTAGGATCCCTTTTTGGATCAGGTCGAGGGCTTTATCCCCATCTCTGTATTCGTATTGCGCTGGAAAATCCACCGACCCGATTATCTCAACGTAGTTTTGATAAGACCGGGGGATCGCCTTTACCATTATTTCATCGCCATGCAGCAATTTGTAGTCCGACCCGCTGGCCTGCAACGCTTTCAAGTCGACGTCGATTATTTTTTCCTCGTTGTTTTCAAACCGTTTCAGTTGGATGGCATCCAAATAGGCATTTTTTTGAAACCCGCCGGCGTATTCGATCAACTGGATCAGATTTTCAGCTCCTTTCAACTCGTATCGAAACGGGCGTTTAACCGCTCCATTAATGGCCACCACTTTCCTGGCCAGGTCTACCAGTATGACGTCATTGTCTTGCAGGTAATAGTCGTTTTTTACCGATGGATCGTTCATAAATTCGTATACATCGATCACCCGCGGTTCTTCTCCGTCGCGGATCAACCGGATATTTCTGACCGACCCGATATCTGTCGGCCCACCAGCGGCTACCAGCGCGTTGAAGGCCGTATTGGTGGCCGGCAAAGTGAAGCCGCCGGGGTTGGGTACTTCGCCATATATATTTACCGTAAGGGTACGGGCATGACTGATCGTGACGGCAAACTCCTCTGACCGGAACCGGTAATACAATCCAAACCGCTTGCGCAAAAGTTCTTTGGCCTGCGCATAGGTCAACCCCTTGAGCTGGATGCGCGACATGGCCGTCGGCTTGATGTATCCCTCTTTGTTGATCTCATAAGTGGCATCCTCCTGGGAAATACCCCAAATAGACACGTTGACCTTGTCGCCAGGGCCCAGCACATAGCTTGGCGACGGCCGGATGTCGAGCGAGCGGGTAAACACTTCCAGGCTTTTGTCGCGGAAAATCTGCTGGCCGTATATATTAGAGCTGGGCAGCTCCGGTATCGACTCTTCAATGATTTGTTCGGCGATCTGCTCCTCGATGGATTCTTCCTCGATGGCTTGTTCTATTTCTTCGGTTGCCTGCTGATTGCCTGCATCCGGCACCGCCTCTGTGGGTACCAGGTCGGGTGCTCCCGGAGGGGCAGAGGCATCCTGTCCGGGAGTAGTTTGCCCATTTTCCTGTGCTTCTTTTTCCATCTCCAGTTCCCGAACCACTTCCTCCAGAGTAGATTGCAATTCGGGCAGTTGGCTCGCGTCAATATTATCAATGTCTATACCCCGCTCTTCCAGTTTTCTGCGCACATCCTCTTCCTGAAGCCCCCTCGCATCCAGTTCTTTTTGTATGGTCGCCTCGTCTATGGGTATTTCTTGAGAATAAGCAGTTGCAATAGTAAAGGTTAACAATAATATTAACAAAGGATTCTTCATCGAAATCAGTTTTCGCTTTTCGTTCTGCTTTCGTGGGGAAGGCAGAAAATAAACCAGACCTGTCCGTTTATGCAATCAGACGGGTAAGTTCCGTTTTTATTTGCTTTCTGCTTCATCAATAACTTGCTGTACCGTAAAAGTATGTCCAAGTATGGTCACTTCATCCGTCCAGTTAACCGTCAACCAGGCGCCTTCTTGTTGTGCCAACATTACTTTTTTGGTGTCTGTATAAATCCAAACTACCTGCTCGACACCAAAATCCAACAGGGCTTGCGTTTTAGCCGGATAGTACGATGAGAAGTCAAAGATGGCTGGGTCGGCTTTGGTATCCACTTCGATGACTACCTTTGGGGGGGTATTTTTATATTTATTTTGTAATTTTTCAAAAGAAAACTCCTGCCTAAGATAAATACATAAGTCCAGAGACAAGTTGGTTTTATGACCTAAATGCAATCCCGTTTCTCCAACCAATGGGAGGTACGTTTTATCCAAATGTCTTAGCAAAAAATAATTCAATATATTCAACAGATAGGATTGTAGCTCTCCATATGCCATAATGTCGTTCAGTGTTTTAGTTTGGTTCATCACTTCCTTATACCCCCGGTAATAGACGGGGATGCCATTTAGCTCCTCATAGACCAAATAGTCGGGCACGGTAGGTTGCTGTTCAGGCATATACGTCATATTCGCTCTTTTAGGTTAAAGATAGAGGGTTTTTTCGTTCATTTACAAGTATTTCAGAGGGTTTTCCTCGCTTCCTGGTGCAGGAAGGGCAGGGAAAATTCAAATCACCATGCCGGCACCGATTGTATTGTTGGTGCCTTCGTCAATTAATATGATGCTGCCGGTGGTGCGGTTGCGGCGATAGGAATCTACAAATAGCGGCTGCGTTGTGCGCAGTACCACTCTGGCAATATCGTTCATCTGAATGGCGGGGTTGCCCTCCACCCGATGCAGGGTGTTGATGTCCAGTTTGTAACGGATTTCTTTGACAATACAACGCACCTGTCGGCTGGTGTGCTGTATGGTGTATTTTCCGCGGAGCTGGAGGGGTTTTTTATCGTCGAACCAGCAAAGCATTATTTCCAGATTCTGGGTAGATGTAGGACTATTGTTTTCACGCACGATCATATCGCCCCGGCTGATGTCGATGTCGTCTTCCAACAATAGTGTTACAGACATGGGGGGATGGCATTTGTCCAGCTCTCCGTCGAAGGTGTCTATTTTTTTGATGGTAGTGGTAAACCCCGACGGCAGGACCATCACCCGGTCCCCCTTCTTGAATATGCCTCCCGCCAGCCGACCCGCATAGCCCCGGTAATCGTGGTATTCATCGCTGTAAGGCCGGACGACGTATTGCACCGGAAAGCGACAATCGATCAGGTTGTAATCGCTGCCGATGTGTACATTTTCCAGATAATACATCAGGGTGGAACCCCCAAACCAGGGCATATTCTCCGAACGGTGAACGACATTGTCTCCTTTCAGTGCCGACATCGGTACGAAGTGAATGTCTTTGATCTCCAGTTTTGCCGCAAAGGCTTCAAAAGATTCTTTTATATTTTCATAAACGGTTTCGGAGTAATCCACCAGATCCATTTTGTTGACACAAAGTACCAGGTGCGGTATTTGCAACAGCGATGCGATGATGGCATGCCGTCGGGTTTGCTCTACGATCCCGTTACGAGCATCTACCAACACTAGTGCTACATTGGCCGTGGAAGCACCGGTCACCATATTGCGGGTGTATTGAATATGGCCCGGCGTATCGGCAATGATGAACTTTCTTTTGGGTGTGGAAAAATATCGGTAAGCTACATCGATGGTGATGCCTTGCTCCCGTTCCGACCGCAGACCGTCGGTGAGCAGTGCCAGGTTGACCGTTTCTTCGCCCCTTCGCAAACTGGTGGCCTCTATGGCTTCCATCTGATCCTGGAAGATGGATTTGCTGTCGTAGAGTAGTCGGCCAATCAGCGTAGATTTACCATCATCTACAGAGCCGGCGGTGGTGAATCGCAACAACTCCGAATTCTTATATTCTTCTTTTGAATCGGGCATATCAGTTACTAAAAATATCCTTGTTTTTTTCGATCTTCCATGCTGGTTTCCGACCGTTTGTCATCGGCCCGGCCGCCCCGTTCTGTGAGTCGGGTAGTGGCCACCTCCTCAATGATCTGTTCTACGGTAGTAGCCGTTGAAGGCCATACTCCGGTGCAGGTCATGTCTCCTATGGTTCGACAGCGAACCATCATTTCCTTCACCTGCTCGTTTGGTTTCTTTTGAATGACCTCGGTATCTGCTAACAATATGCCGTCGCGTTCAAAGACTTTTCGTTTGTGCGCAAAATACAGATTGGGCAAAGGTACTTTTTCGGCGGCCAGGTATTGCCAAACGTCGAGTTCTGTCCAGTTGGAAATGGGAAAAACGCGAAAGTGCTCCCCAAACTGTTTGTTACCATTGAAGAGGTTCCACAGTTCCGGACGCTGGTTTTTCGGATCCCATTGTCCGAATTCATCCCGGTGAGAAAAGAACCGCTCTTTGGCTCTGGCTTTTTCTTCATCGCGACGGGCACCTCCCAGGGCTGCGTCGAATTTTCCTTTTTCCAATTCTTCCAACAGCACGGTTGTTTGCAAGCCATTGCGGCTGGCATTGAATCCTTTTTCTTCGGTGACCACTCCCCTATCTATAGCCTCCTGTACCGACCCGACGATAAGCCGAACGCCCAACCGCTCCACCAACTCGTCGCGAAACCGAATGGCCTCCGGAAAGTTGTGCCCGGTGTCGATGTGCAACAAGGGAAAAGGTATCTTCGCCGGATGAAATGCTTTTTGTGCCAAATAAACCATTAAAATGGAATCTTTCCCGCCGGAAAACATCAACACCGGGTTTTCAAACTGCGCCGCCACCTCCCGGAGGATGAAGATGGACTCAGATTCGAGCTCTTTTAAATGGTTGAGATGGTAGTGCATAACCTGGGATATTACTGGGCTATCATGGGTTGTATTCGTTCAAAAATGCGTTCTATTGCTTCTTCCACCGACAATTCATCCGTTCGTATTTCTATTGTTGGGTTCAGCGGCGGCTCATAAGGCGCGTCTATCCCGGTGAAGTTTTTGATCTCGCCACTCCGCGCTTTTTTATAAAGTCCTTTGACGTCTCGTTGTTCACAAACAGACAGGGGTGCATTTATGTAAATTTCCACAAAGTCGGTGTCGCCTATGATGGCTTTCACCAAATGGCGTATTGCTATTGTTGGAGAAATGAAAGAACAAATCACGATGATGCCACTATTAAGGTACAATTTTGCCACTTCGGCAATGCGCCGAATATTCTCCCGCCGATCTTCTTCCGAAAAACCAAGGTTGGCATTGATCCCGCTACGGATATTATCACCATCCAATACTTGTGCAAAATAGCCCTGTTCAAAGAGCCGCCGTTCCAACGCCAGCGCAATCGTACTTTTCCCCGACCCTGAAAGCCCCGTCAACCATAACACGACAGCGCGCTGCCTCAATCGTTTTTCTCGGTCCTCCCGCTTAATCAGGCGGTCAAATATGGGATGGATGTTTTTCATTAAGTGGTTGCTATTCGCCAGACAGGAAAAGTACAACGACGTTCTACATCAAAAGCGTGAAGCATGTAGTAGACGTGTAGCCCTTTAATTGGCGGAGTGAAGTCTCACGGCGTGCCATGAAGGACTGTTGCCTACACGGCGTGCCCATGAAGGACTGTCGCCTACACGGCAAGCGTGAAGGCGAAGTGCAACGTAGTCCTTCACGGCTTCGCCAACGATAAGTCGCAGTAACTTAATCTCCGAAGGATTGTATGTCTATTGTTAGCCAATGGGTGATTTGGCTGAAAATATAGATTCGTCAGGCTACTTCCGTTGTTCGCCTAACGCCTTTTTTCCGTCTTAGCAATTTGGGGTCAATGGCCATTCTGAACTGATACCCCACATTGGTCAGCTCTACTAAAAATTCTTGTTTTCCCTGCTGAGCGACGAGCTTACCTTCCAATCCGGTCAACTCCCCTCCAATCACTTCCACCACCTCTCCTTCCACGAAAGTGGCCGGCTCGACGGTGAAGTCGAGCTGCTCTCCTATTATCCTTCTCATCAGTTGGATCTCTGCTTCCGGGATGGCCAGCAGGTTTTTAGAAAACCGGATGAATTTGAGTACGTTTTCCGTTTCCAATACGGTCACGTATTCCGGCTGTGTTATTTTTACAAAAACATAACAATTGATCAACGGCAATTCCAGGTGCTTCACCTTGCGGGTATACCTCCGGGTCACTTTCTGCAATGGCAAATACACCTCCACCCCTTTTGCACGCAATTGCCTGTGTACCATTTTTTCCCGCTTATAGTTGGTATAAACGGCAAACCACCGGGACTCGGTTTTATGCAAATGATTTTCGTATTCGGGCTGTGTGGGCATCGGTTGTTTGAAATGTTGATGTATTGTTATATAAAATACGATTGATTAAACGGATGATGGGCAGCGCTCTTTTTTCGTCCTCTGCCCGCTTCGTAAATGCGCTGGATGATGTCTACTACTTTCATCCCTTCCAGCGCATTGGTGGTGGCCTGCCGACGACCCCGCAACACGTCTACTACATTTTGAATGACGAAGTGATGATTGGCCGCCGACCCCTGATATCCGCCATAGTCATTGGCAGGAGCCGCCTCCGGCAGGTCGGGCATTTCGTAGTTTTTAATATGACAGAAAGTGACTTCGTTCATGTATTGGCCACCCAGCTTAACCGTGCCGTTCTGGCCGATGATGGTCACCGAGCTCTCGAAGTTTTTGTCCCAGACCGAAGTGGAAAACTGGATACATCCCATGCCTCCATTTACAAAGCGAAACTGCGCCATACCGCTGTCTTCAAAACCGGTGGAATGACGGTGGTTGAAGTCCATCAGCCGGGTGCGTATGTCGGTAATGTCGCCGAAGAGCCAGTACATCAAATCTATAAAATGAGAAAACTGTGTATACAAGGTGCCGCCATCGAGCTCGGGGTGGCCATGCCAGTCGTGGGCTTGTCCGCCGGGGAGGTAGTAGCGGTCGTCGCGGTTCCAGTAACAATTGATCTGCACCAGATAGATCTCACCGAGCAGTTGATCGGTCATCACCGATTTGATCCACTGGGAGGCAGGAGAGTAGCGGTTTTGCATGACGCAAAAGAAATGGCGGGACTGGTTGAGTGAGGCGTGGATGACCTGTTCGCAGGAGGCTTTGGTCAGGCCCATCGGTTTTTCGCAAACAATGTGTTTACCGGCTTCCAGTCCCAGAATGCTCTGGCTGGTGTGCAGTCCGTTGGGCGTGCAGATACAAAGCACATCGATATCGGGTTCGGACGCAAGCAGGTATTCCAAACTGTTGTAGAAAGGAGTATCGTCATTTGGCTGTAAGCCCAACTCTGCGGGAGGCTTAACGTCGCACAAGGCCTGCAACTCACATTCCTCGTGGCGCTGGATCATGGCGGCATGTCGTTTGCCAATATGCCCGTACCCCACTACTCCAAATTTTATCTTTCTTTGCATGCTGCTGTTGGTGGTAATGTTTTTCTACAATGAAAATCCCTGTGTATACCGATCAACTCAAAAGAAAAGTCCAAACAGTATGCTTTCATTTTCCCCATCAGGGAAGGCGTAAATTGAGATTATTCCACCGTTACTTTGGTTACTGTATTATTATAGAGTTTGTATCGTTCGTTGCTTTCCGGGCAAATGGCCAGTCCACTTTCGTCAAATTCAAGCCGGTGCCCCCAGGCGCTCATCCATCCGGTTTGCCGGGCAGGGTTGCCGGTTACCAGTGCATATGCCGGTACATTTTTGGTGACAACCGCTCCCGCACCTACAAAAGCAAACTGCCCGATCTCGTTGCCACATATTATGGTAGCATTGGCCCCTATACTGGCTCCGCTCCTAACAATGGTTTTTCGGTATTGATCGCGGCGGGAAATGGCGCTGCGCGGATTCGTCACATTGGTAAACACAGCCGACGGACCCAGAAAAACATCGTCTTCGCAAACCACTCCGCTGTAAAGAGAGACATTGTTTTGCACTTTCGCATTATTTCCCAACACTACTCCCGCAGCAATAAACACATTTTGACCAATGGTACAGTTCTCCCCAATTTCGCTACCGCCCATCAGATGGCTGAAATGCCATATTTTACTACCTGCACCTATTTGACAACCAGGGTCGACAACGGCCGTTTCGTGTACAAAATAGCTCACCGGTTTGTGGTAATTTCAAAAAAAAACGGAGCATCCGCAAATTGTAAAACAGCGACCTCCGAGTAGCGCCACATCCACTGGGGCATGTGGTTAAAAGGATGTTGGGCTTATTCCCAAATCCGACATTTGTGTAGTTACTAAAAAAGTAGAATTGCGGGCACGCCAAAAAAGCGTGACCCCGCAATTCCTGCACCTATTATTATAACATCAAAGTTTACCGTGTGTGGGTTCCGGACGCTTCCGGAGATGCTTTCGCTCTTCCATAATATAGGGTGAAAGCGGGCTTGTCTTCCCTTAAGGGATCAAGAGCACGCGATGGAATTTCACCCCATACTGAGCACGAACGAAGGCTTCAGTCCTTCGACCAAAGCAATAGTGGTTTGGGATCGAACTGGTTCCAGTCGATCACAGGGCCTTCATCGGCAGCATATACGAGGTAACGTATCTTGCGTTTGATGAGTTCTTCGGCCCGGTCGACCAGATTGAGCAGATAGGTCTTGTCGATGTCGCCTACAAAAATCAGATCGACCACCTGACTATCGAGCCCTTTGCAAAATTCGCCTGCCAGGTAAACCTGTTCCACTGCTCCCAATCGTTCCACTACATTTTCAATGATACTGTCCAGACCAACGTATTTCATCAGAATGCTGTTGATCTCTTTGAACAGCGGGTGCTTGGTATTCGCCTGGAAGACCTTTTTGTTGCCTACATGCCTGGACGACAACATGCCGGCGCTTTCCAGTTTGTTCAATTCTACGCGAATTCCGTTCGTGCTTTCGCCAAATTCTCCCTGCAAACTCCGCAGGTAGGCCGTCGTATTGCTATTTAAAAAGAACTTTAAAAGTAGCTTTATACGGGTTTTTGATGAAATTAGCGTCTCTATCATTTGCACGATATTGAGCAACAAAATTACTCATTATTGATGTAATTATCCAATATTGAGATAAATTTTAACATATTTTTCCCCCTTTTCTTTCATTTTCCGGCTTAGCACGAGCCAAATAGTCACTAATCCGCAGCATTTTTTTAAAATCGGTAGGTCAGGCTCCCTTTAATGAAAAATGGCGTGCCTGGGGTAAAATGAATTTCTTCTACCGGTTCGGTCTCCGTCTGAAGCCGGGACTCCGTAGCAAACTGTGCCTCATTCCAGTCCACATCCAATAAATTTTCAAAAGAAACACCAATACTAAGCCGTTTAAAATGGTATACGGCGTTGGCATCAATCAGAAAATACCCTTGCGCGACGATGGAATTATCCTCATTAGCCGGCCTGTCTTTAATATAACGATAGCGAATAGCTGCATTCAATCCTCCCGGGTTGCGATAAGACAGCCCTCCGGCAGCAACCAGTTCCGGAGCAAGGGGTATGAAGTTGTTGCCTTCCTCCGCTTCTATTGATTCTGCTTTTGAATAGCTGACGTCGGTATTAAAGAAAATGTGATCGGTCATTTGTAAGCGCAAGCCCAGATCTGTCCCTTTGCGAATGGTCCTGCCACTTGGCTCAACGATACCGGCATCTCCTACATAGACGAACTCCTGCTCCAAAAATAAATACCAAACGGCTGCATTAACCCACAACCTGGAAAATGGCTTCCAAATGGTTCCCAAATCTGCTCCATAGGCTGCTGGTAAAATCTCATTGCCTTCCTGAGCAACCACTACCCGGGTATCATTGGAATGAAAGCCCATGCCGGATTTAGCATAAAATTGCCAATGCAGATTCGGATTGTAAATGATATTGAGCTTTGGCGAGACCAACGTTTTATTTTCTGACAAACCAGTATACGTGGAAGACTGTTGATCTATGTAATCAAAATGGAACACATCAACCCGAAATCCGGGATTAATGAGCCATTCCCCAAAGTCAAATGCGGCATTGACGAAACCCGACAGGTTGGTTTCATCAACATCTCCAAGCGCCATCCGATCTAAGGTTGTTTTTCGATTGGCCGTATGAGATAATTCATTTCCATCGACATCGTCGTACCGCAAACCCACCCCAACGCTTAACTCCAGGTCTACTTTATTATTGAGGTGTAGGTCGCGAAAGAGGGTGGAATTGGCGCCATAGATTTTCCTATTTTCTGTTTGCCGGATTTGGTCTCCATAAACGGGATCTTCCAAAAAGAAGGTGAAATTGGAATAAAGCTCAAAATCGTAATGACTAAAAAAAGCATGGGTTCGAACGAACGTATGGTGGTCCACCACCTTAGTGTGATCCAACAGCAGATTGGTTCGGCTGGTATTTCCACCTTCTGTATCGTCTACACTACCAAACCGGGAGATGGTACCGTTGTCGACCAGACGTTGTGGGATCTGACCGGAAGCATCCCATTTACTTTGGAACCGGGAAGCCAATAGGGAGAGCCGGTTATTGTTATCAAATTCGGTGGTATATTTCCCCATCAAGTTCAGCCGATTAAAGTTCTGTGGAGACTCCACCGGGCCATCGGTAGCTTGATATTCTGCTGCTACGTAAGCGCTATGACCCTCTACCTGCCCCAGCAGATCAAACAGGCCGACCCCTCTTAAGGTGTTGAATTTTCCCAGTTCAACGCCCACACTGCTGCCATCGAGTTGGTCTTTCGTTTTAAAATCCACATATCCTGCGGTATTAAAATTTCCATGATCGGTATAGTAGGGTCCTTTACCAAAATCGATTTGCTGGATCGTTTCGGGGATCAAAAAATGCAGGTCTGCGTATCCCTGGCCATGTGCATGGGAGACCATATTAACAGGCAAACCATCCACTGTGATTGCGATATCTGTTCCGTGATCGATGTCAAAGCCTCGTAGAAATATTTGTTCTGCTTTGCCGCCTCCGGCATGTTGTCCGATAAACAGCCCCGGTACTTTCCGAAGTACTTCCTGGGAAGAACTCACCGGATTTGTTTGCAGATCAATCTCCGCTATTTTATTAATTGTTTTCAGGGAACTGGATAGCTGAATCTGACTCAAGTCAAAATAGGCTTCAGTCATGGTTATTTTCATCTCTTGCTCAAAGTCCTCCAGTTTTAGAATCCGCTGTATTGTTTCATATCCCAAAAAACTAATAGAAATGGTATCACCCACTGATACATTTTGTAAGAAAAATTGCCCATTTGCATCAGTATGACTGTGTTGTATTCCACTTGTTGTGTATACATACACATCGGAAATAGGTTGTTTGTATTGGTCTGTGATTACGCCCTGAATATCTTGTCCCACACAGGCACTACCTATCGACACGACCAATAGGATGTAGATTGTTTTTTTCATGATGGAGAAAGGTTTGTGTACTGATGAGTAACCTATGCTTTGGCAGGTCAACGGATGTTGACTTAATCAGCAGAGTTACCCTATTATAAAAAAGAATACACTATCCCTTTCGGGGAGGAGGATTGGTTTTTTTTAAAAAGCCCGGGGAGAGTTCTTTTGAAAAACCAAAAAAAGATTTCAAACGATCCACATCAATTGCATCTAAACCAGCCAAAATACTTTGAGTTATCTCAACTTTTTTAACCTCTTTCTCTTGTTGTTTTTGCTGATTTTCCTTCTGACCGTCTTTAATCAACTCAAAAACACCATCCAGTTCACTGTGATGATGGTGCTCCTGGCCATGTGCAGCAAAGGTATGATAATCATAGTCCGCATGGTGGTGTGTTCCCACCAAATGGGTGCAAAAATGAATGGCTTCAAAAAGGGGGGCATGAAAAACGCTTGCCATGTAGCCAAACAATAGCAGGGTAAAAAGTAAACGACGATATGGAATAGCGCTACTAAACATAGTTTGGCCTTGGCGTGAGGTTGTTTTGGTTGAGCGTATGTATGGTAAATATAACTATTTTCGCCGAAAATTACATTGCCATTCTGGCTAATTGTCCCTACTCCACCAAAACCGGACCCAACCACTGCGCCATTTCCTCCTTTGGCATCTCCTTGCGAATGGCATAATCCGCCAATTGGTCCTGCTCGATGTTACCCAGCCCAAAATAACGCGATTCCGGATGTGAAAAATACCAGCCACTGACCGCCGCTGCCGGATACATGGCATAACTCTCCGTCAACTGTATACCGGTATTGGCCTCCACTTGCAATAAATCAAATAAATTTCGTTTTTCCGAATGCTCCGGACAAGCCGGATAGCCTGGTGCCGGTCGAATCCCTCTGTATTTTTCTCCAATCAATGCCTCATTATCTAACGATTCGTCGACGGCATATCCCCAAAATTCAGTACGCACCCGCTGATGCAGCCTTTCGGCAAATGCTTCTGCCAACCGGTCTGCCAATGCTTTGAGCAAAATCGCATTGTAATCGTCCTGCTCCTCTTCAAATTGTCTGATCTGTTTTTCAATGCCAATTCCAGTGGTCACTGCAAAAGCGCCTACATAATCTGGTACACCTTTGTCCTGTGGTGCAACAAAATCCGACAGACAATAGTTGGCCTGTCCGGGAGCTTTTTGCCGTTGCTGTCGCAAATGTCGTAACATGGCTTTTACATTGTTGCGGTTTCCATCGGTATAAACGACAATATCGTCGCCCATGCTGTTGGCCGGAAACAACCCGATCACTCCTTTGGCCGTCAGCCATTTTTCGTCGATGATGCGCCGCAACAAACTTTGAGCATCGTTGAACAATTTTTGAGCCTCCTCCCCTACCGTTTCGTCCTGGAAGATGGCGGGATATTTTCCCCGCAGTTGCCAGGTGGCGAAAAACGGTGTCCAGTCGATGTACTCACTCAGTTCTTCCAAAGAATAATCGTCGAAGACTTTTACACCGGTCATAACCGGCACCGGGGGCATATAGTTGTCCCAGTCGAGTCGCAATTTATTGGCGCGAGCCTGCTCCAGGGTCAGGTATTTTTTGGACGATTTTCGATCACCGCGAGTTATTCTGACTTTTTCGTATTCGTCTTTTATGTTTTTGACGAAAGTCGAACGGGTATTCCCTTCTTCGCTTAACAAACTACTTGCAACGGCCACACTTTTGGAGGCATCCAACACATGCACCACCGGCCCGGAATACTGAGGTTCGATTTTCACGGCAGTGTGGGTTTTGGAAGTAGTAGCTCCGCCGATCAACAACGGAATGTCGAACCCCTCCCGTTCCATTTCTTTGGCGACGTAGACCATCTCGTCGAGCGAGGGGGTTATCAATCCACTCAACCCGATGATGTCCACCTTTTCTTCGCGGGCTTTTTTGAGTATTTCCCGGCAAGGGACCATCACCCCCATATCGATGATCTCGTAGTTGTTGCATCCCAACACGACTCCTACAATGTTTTTTCCAATATCATGCACATCGCCTTTGACCGTTGCCATCAGTATTTTTCCTTTGGCAGAACGACCCCCGGCTTCTTTTTGTTCTTCTATGTAAGGGGTGAGGTAAGCTACCGCTTTTTTCATTACGCGGGCGGATTTGACGACCTGGGGCAGAAACATTTTGCCGGCGCCAAAGAGGTCGCCCACCACATTCATGCCATCCATCAGAGGGCCTTCGATCACTTTTAGGGGAGCGTCGTATTGTTGGCGGACTTCTTCCGTATCGGCTTCGATGAATTCGGTGATGCCTTTGACGAGGGCGTGGGAGAGCCGCTTCTCCACCGTCGTTTTCCGCCAGGAAAGGTCTTTTTGCAACACCCGGCCACCCGCTTTGACGCGCCCGGCATAATCGGTCAATGCTTCGGTGGCGTTTTCATTTCGATTAAACAAAACATCTTCCACCAATATCAACAGGTCTTTGGGAATGTTTTCGTAAATCTCCATCATGCCCGCGTTGACGATGCCCATATCCATACCGGCCTGGATGGCATGGTACAGAAAGGCGGAGTGCATGGCTTCGCGCACGTTGTTGTTGCCGCGGAAGGAAAACGAGATATTGCTGACCCCTCCGCTGACCTTCGCTCCCGGACAACGCGCCTTGATCTGCCGGGTGGCTTCTATGAAGTTAATGGCGTATTCGTTGTGTTCGGGAATGCCGGTTGCCACGGCAAAAATATTGGGATCGAAGATGATGTCCTCCGGTTTGAATCCTGCTTTTTCCGTAAGGAGATGATAGGCTCGTTCGCATATTTCTACTTTGCGTTCAATGGTGTCGGCCTGCCCTTTTTCATCGAAGGCCATCACCACGGCCGCTGCTCCATAGCGCCGTACCGTTTTCGCCTGATGGAGAAACTCCTCCTCCCCTTCCTTGAGGGAAATGGAATTGACGATGCATTTGCCTTGTACGCATTTCAGCCCTGCCTCTATGACGCTGAACTTAGAGGAGTCGATCATGATCGGCAGCCGGGCGATGTCGGGTTCGGCCATTACCAGGTGCAGGAATTCGACCATGGCTTTTTCGGAGTCGAGCAGCCCTTCGTCCATGTTGACGTCGATGATCTGGGCGCCGCCTTCTACCTGTTGTTGGGCCACTGAGAGCGCTTCGGCATAATCACCGTTTTTGATCAGGCGGGCAAATTTGCGGGAGCCGGTCACATTGGTTCGTTCGCCGATGTTGACGAAGTTGAGGTTTTCGCGCATGACGAGTGGTTCCAGGCCGGCAAACTGGCTTTGGGGTGTCAACTCCGGTATTTGCCGTGGAGCGATGCCCCGAACGCCCTCTGCCATAGCCCGGATGTGGTCGGGAGTGGTGCCACAACAGCCGCCAATAATGTTGACAAAGCCGTTGCCGGCAAAATCGCGGATGTATTGTTGCATTTCTTCGGCCGTCTGGTCGTATTCGCCAAACTCGTTGGGGAGGCCGGCATTGGGATAGGCACTAACGTAGCAGTTCGCCACCTTCGACAGCGCTTCAATATGTGGCCGCATTTCTTTGGCACCCAGGGCGCAGTTGAGCCCTACGGCAAACAGATCCATGTGGCTGACCGATATCCAGAAGGCTTCCACGGTTTGGCCCGAGAGGGTGCGCCCCGAAGCATCGGTGATGGTTCCGGAAACGATGATGGGCACCTTGGTGTCGTATTTTTCAAAAGCCAGGTCGATGGCAAAGAGGGCGGCCTTGCAGTTGAGGGTATCGAATACGGTTTCTACCAACAGGATGTCCACGTTACCTTCTATCAGTCCCCTGGCCTGGTCGTAGTAGGCCTGTACCAGGTCGTCGAAGGTCACGGCGCGGTAGCCGGGGTTGTTGACGTCGGGCGAGAGGGAGGCGGTGCGGTTGGTGGGCCCCAGGGCCCCGGCTACGAAGCGGGGTTTGTCGGGGTTTTGAGTGGTGTACTCGTCAGCGACTTTACGGGCTATTTTGGCGGAAGCCTTATTCATCTCGTAGGTGAGGTGTTCCATCTGATAGTCGGCCTGGGCGATGGCGGTAGCCGTAAAAGTGTTGGTCTCGATGATGTCGGCACCGGCGTCGAGGTAGGCCCGGTGGATGGCTTCCACCACGTCGGGACGGGTAAGGGAGAGCAGGTCGCTGTTGCCTTTTACATCGCAGGGGTGGTCGGCGAATCGGTCGCCCCGGAAGTCGCCTTCCTCCATTTGGTATTGCTGGATCATGGTGCCCATAGCGCCGTCGAGGACTAGTATGCGGGATTGGATGGTTTGGCGGATGTCATTCATGAAAGTGGATGTTTATTGGCTGGAGTTAATACCAATGTCGAAATATCTTGCAAAGATAAACATAATGCCATTTAAACTTATGCCTCCCTACTGTTTCAACCGCTTTGCCAACTCCTCCATACGCTTATTGGTTTTAGAGCGTTTCGGTAATTGGTTTTTCCAGCTACCATTTCAACAGCGAACTTCTCACATCCCTTAAACACATGTGATTTAGTGTGTTTAAATTTTGATAGCCATTTTCATGCCTTCATTTTTTTCTGTTGATCGATCCGCTTTGCGATTTCTTTGATTGATTTTTTGTTTTGAAGTATGCTTTCCCAATCCTTTGCTGCTTCGCTTAATAAGTCATAGCGTTGTTCTTTATCGCAGCCCCATTTTAGTAACCTTTCGTTGAGAGCTTGCAGTGCCGACAACACCAGCAACTGGGTTGCACTGGCATAGTCTCGCATATTCTCACCGGGTTTGGCCTTGGGGTTCTTTTTTCGCCACTCCTGGGCAGTCATCCCGAAAAGGATGACGTTAATCATGTCGATTTCGCTGGAAAAATAAGGCCCCTCTTTTTTAGTGCCTCTGATTTTTCCGGGGATATTCTCTTTGATGCCTTCGGTGAGTAGCGGAAAAGTGCCTTTTGTCATCAGCCTGGAAACGTCGAAAGGTTCGCCTAATCGTTTTATTTCGTCGGCTTTTAGTCGCTGAAACTCTTTTATAAAATAGAGGTTAAATTCCACATCAAACCATGCTGTAAAATGTAACCCTATGTCAATATGTACAAATGTTCCGCCATACCTACCAGCCGAGCTTTGTACACCGACTGCCTGAGTATCGCCTATCCAATCTTTGAAGCTGATGGAATAGTTGTTGGACCCTATCTCACTTCTAATGTTGTGGAATCCCACTACATTAAACTTCTCATTGTTTATTTGCTCCCATAAGCCCAAATACTCAATGGTATTCTTTCTGTTCAGATAGTTACTGATGGCAAAGCGTGGCTCGCCTCTTTTCCCAGACTTCGCTATGTCGGTAATGCAGATGTAGTCCTGATCGTTTATCTGCCGGGTTCTAACCTCTATGCCCCGTACTGTTATATTCTTTTTTGCCATGGTTTGTGATAGAAAATGCGATTTTATGATAGGAGATTTCGACGACCTAAGTGCCCTTTCTTTTGCTCATCAATTGTAAAAATTTGACCCAAAGGTACACATTATTTGGCCACTCAGACATTCGCATTTCCTGGCGATAGGACGGCGTTATTGAACGCATTCAAAGAATTACGATGGAGAATCTTGAGTAGGAATTACCTTCGTTCGTCGCAGCCTGACTACAGGCCAGGTAGTTTTGTAAAGAATAACCCTGGCGCACACGGAAAAAGTAAAATGAAACTATCTTTGCCAGTATGAAAAAACTACCCATCGGCATACAAAGTTTTCGGGAGCTGCGCACAGGTGGTTACTTGTATGTGGATAAAACCAAGCTCATCCATCGGCTGATTACCTCTGCCAAATACTATTTTCTCTCCCGGCCCCGACGATTTGGAAAATCCCTTTTGGTGACTACCATGAAGGAGCTTTTCAACGGCAGCAAGGAGTTGTTCGATGGTTTGTGGATAGAAGATAATTGGGACTGGGGCATTACCCATCCCGTGGTATACATTCCCTTCAGCAGTATTGGGTACAGGGAGATGGGACTGGAAACAGCCTTGCAGAAACGACTGGATGAAGTTGCAGAAGAATACGGATTGCCAAAAACCGAAGAAACGCTTTCCCAAAAATTTTCTTCTCTGCTTCGGACTCTATCCAAAAAAGAAAAGGTAGTCCTGCTGATCGACGAATACGACAAACCCATCATCGACTACCTCGGCGACGAGTTGCCCCAGGCACTGGAAAACCAAAAAACGCTCAAAAGTTTTTACTCCGTACTCAAAGACAGCGACGACTTTTTGAAAATGGTGTTCATTACGGACGTTTCCCGGTTCAGCAAGGTGAGTATTTTTTCAGACTTGAACAACCTGGGAGATATTACCCTGAACAAGTTTTATAGCACCCTGACGGGCTACACCCAACAGGAACTGGTAGATTATTTCGGTGAATATATTGAAGAACTAAAGGCTGAATCCGACTATCCCGATGTATTGGAAAAGATTAGGCTGTGGTACGATGGATACAGTTGGAATGGAAAGCACTTTGTTTACAATCCTTTTAGCATTTTATTGTTGTTCGCCAATATGGGTTTCCAAAACTACTGGTTCAAAACGGCAACCCCCACTTTCCTCATCAACCTCATCAGAGACAAACAACGCTACGATTTCGACGACACCATCGCTGGACAAACCCTCTTCGACAGCTACGACATTCGCAACATTGACGTCGTATCCCTGTTATTCCAGACGGGGTACCTGACCATCAAGGAGATCGACGAATTCGGACTATACCGACTGGGCTACCCCAACAAGGAAGTCAGAGATTCTATGCTCGATTACCTCATCGGTGGTTTTGCCGATCAGGCCGTGGGAGGCATTGCTCCTATGGTGGTTCAGATCAGAACGGCCTTTATTAAAAACGACCTCTCAAAAATCCGATCCATCATCAACGGACTGCTCAAAAACATCCCCTACCAGATATTTGAACAGACAGAGGCTTTCTACCACGCCATCATTCACCTCACCTTTTTTTACCTCGGCGTTTATATCCAAAGCGAAGTCTGCACCTCCGACGGTAGAGCAGATGCCATCGTACAGACGGATACCCACGTCTTTTGTCTCGAATTCAAGATCAATGAAAGTGGTGAGGGTGCCCTTCAACAGGTCCTGGAAAAAGGATACCTCGACAAATTTGGCCATTCGGGCAAAAAACTGGTGGGTATCGGGGTCAACTTTTCTACGCAAGATAAGAAGATCGATGGTTGGCAGGTGGTCGAAATGGAATGATTTTCATCTAAAAATCCCCCCGCCGCCACTTACCCAAATTAACCCGCACTCCTCCGCCGACGTAATTGGTTTGGCGGTCGTATTGATCCACCTCGCTATTCTGGTTTCGATAAAAATAGATCAGGTCGATGTACATGTTGTGAAACAACTGATAGCTGGCCTCCAACCCGATGATGCGGGTGGTGGTGGCGATGCCTTGAGCGGTGTCGTTGTTGTAGTCCTGTTCTCTGGTTTCGTTGTTGAGCAAAATATTGGTGCCCCAATTGGTGGTGTCACTGTCGAGGCCAAAATCTATTTGCAGGAAGCGGGCTTCGAGGGTCAGCTTTTTCAGGGGTTGGTAGCGGAGTTTAACAATGCTTTCGCGAAAGTTGGCGCCGATGGGATGTGCCAGCGGTTGGTTGTAGTGGCTGTAGTTGGCCAGGCTATCGCGGTGGGTATAGGTGTAGGGGCGAACGGTGTTGTACTCCAGTTGAGCGTCGAGGTGGTCAATGCCAAATACGTCGATGTATTTCAGGCCGGCTTGAATGCCAAATTTGTTGGCCCACCAGCCGTTGCGCTCTACGATCAATTTGTTAAATTTGAGTTCATCCAATATGAGTTGTCCGTAAAAGGAAAACCGTTTGAGGAAATTCCACTTCAGGTCAAGGCCCAGCATGGCGTTGTCGGGGCTGCCGATGCTGTGCTCGACGGTTCGATACAATATGACGGGGTTGAGATATTGCAGTTCAAAATGGTTGCGCCGGCTGAACACCACTGCCTCGAATAATCCGATCTGCACATTGGGCGAAATGTTGACGTTGAGGTAGTGCGCCGCAAAATACTTCTTGGGTATCAGCACATCGCCTTGCTGGTCGCTCCCGCTCTCGGCGGCCACCTCGGCGAAAATATTTTGATAGTGGATGCGCCAGATGCGGGTGTTGAGCTTAAGGTAAAAATAATTGCCTGCAAAACCGGAAAGGAACAAAGATCGATAACCATTGCCGATAAAGTTGGGACCGTGCCCCAGTTGCAATCCGACGTGGCGGCTGACGTTTAGTCCGATGTACCCCTGCGCATTGAGGTAGTCGTAAGCTCCTTCCGAATCGATGATCCGGCTTTCGTAAGACTTGTACAGGCTGGCACCCGGTATGGCCCGGTCGCGTTGGATCCGGTCGTTTATATAGGTCGGAAAACGAGCCTGGGTTTCTTCGATCTCGCTGTAGAAATATACCTTTCGGTCTACCCCACCCCGAATGGCTATGCCGCGCAGATTTTCAAAAAGGAAGCGATCTTCGTCGGGGTCGGCGGCAACGGTAGCCCTCAGCAGGGGGTTGATTTTAAAATAAAAGGCCTTTCTGTTGAGTTCAAACGCATTGGCCGGGGTGTGATAAAAATATTTCAAAAACGGTTTTTTCGTTTCGATGTAGTAGTCGCTGGATTGATTACGGGGTGCTCCGGCTTCTAAGGTGTAAAAGGTCTGGGTGCTGTCGACATACACCTTCTTCAGTTGGCCCGATGGTCTTCGTCTTACCGGTTGGGGATCGACGAGCCAGTCGTTATTGTCTTTGAAAATGTAGTACAGGTCGCGGCGGTCTTTTACCGAAAGGGGAAGCAGGCTGGTATCTATCTGAATGGCGTAGCGGGTCAAATCACCCCGTTGGTAGAATTTGACAGCGGTGTGGGCGGGGTTGGGCAGGCCCGTTTTGATCTCCAGCCGGTCGATTAGGTGGTAAGCCTCGTTGTAGAGGGGCAGGCCAATGCCTTGAGCTGCGAGCAGATGTGGGAGATTTGTTAGAACTAGAAAGATCAGGAGGTATTTTACTTGCATAAGGTTGTGTGTGGTTCAGGTTTCTCCCCGTTTGGAAAAGTGCTGCTCTCTGCGTTGAATCAGCCAGGCACCCAACCAGCCCAGGAGTAATATCCCGGCAAAGTTGTAAAATAGATCAAATAATTCAAAGTTGCGGTCGGGCAAGGGCACCTGCCGCAATTCTTCCAGACTTACCAGTACGACCATTATAGCGCTTCCCAGCAAAAAGGAAAATCCCAGCCAGTTTACTTTTTTTGCCTTGAGCAAAATGTTGAGCAGCAGCGCCCCCATTCCCGTAAGGAAAAAATGGCCCAACTTATCGCGCCCGATGATCCGCCAACCGTCCACCACGTAGTCCAGATCCTTTTTGGGTACGAACCCGGGTATCAGATCAGGCTCAACAATAATGGCTACAATTCCCAAAAACATCGTCGCTGCTACTCCATTAATCACCCATCCCCATAAAGGGCCTTCCTCTGCAAGAAGCACATTCCTTTTTCTTTTTTCGCGCAATTTTTTTCTTTTTAAAAATACGTTTATAAACAAAAATCAATTTTATTAAAAACACTTAACTCTTTACTTAGGTTTTTTTATTTATACCTGATTTTTTATTGTTTAAACTTTAAGGCAGCGTTAACTCCTTGATTTGTAGCAACTTAACCGCCTAAAAGCGTAGGAATACTTCATAAAAGCGTAGAGATACTTCCCCAAACCGTAGAGGAGCATCACCTTATTGCGTAGTATGGCATCGCAAAACCGTAGAACTGCATTTTAAAAGCGTAGAACATCATCAAAAACCGTAGAGTCACATCTGACGGCGTAGAGCGACATCAAAAACACGCCTAAATCCACTTTAAAAACGTAGAACTGCATCAAAAACCGTAGAATCACATCTGACAGCGTAGAACCACATCCCAAAACCGTAGAATTACATCACCTCTATTAACGATTTTTCATCACGTATTTCAGTAAAAAGGAGTTTGGTTTCCCGAAAAACGTAGACTTACATCACAAACCGTAGAATCACATCAATCCACGGTTGATTACCTGTTGGTAAAGCGTAGAATCACATCAATAACCCTCAAAAACCTGTGAATTATTTGTGGATAAAAGCGTAAAATTAACCTAACCCGGTTTACGCTTTTTGTCTACATTTACCGCATCAAACCAAAAACAACCACCCAATGGCAGTAATTAAGCACAACAAGCTGATCGAGACCAGCTACAAGCTAAGTGCCCGCGAACAATTTTTTGTGTTGCACCTCATTTCCGAGATTTCCCAAAATGATACCGATTTGCAGGAGCACAAAATGCACTACTCCGAAATTGAAAAGATCATCAACTTCGACGGCAAACGACGAATCGCCAACAAATCGGAGGTCTTTGCCCTGATGGACAAGCTCAACTCCGAGCCCATCATCTACGAAAAAGGCAGCATCATAGGCAAAAGTGTATGGTTGCAACACATGGAACACGATACCGATACCGATGTGTTCACCTTCAGCCTCTCCCAGCGGCTAAGGGAATATTTGCTCCAGCTCAAAGAACATTTTACCAAATACAACATTTCCAACATCGTCTACCTCAATGCCAACGCCGTACGGCTCTACGAAGTATTGAAACGCTACCAGTTTAAAGGCGAATGCGAACTAACAGTCGACAAACTCAAATTCTACCTCGGCATTGAAGACCGGTACCCCAAGTTCTACGAATTCAAACGGTGGGTGTTGGTGCCTTCCCAACGGGAAATCAAAAAATACACCGACATTCGCTTCGACTTCGAGCCCGCCAAAAAAGCCCGAAAGCGCATCATCAGCCTCCGTTTCTACATCTACGAAAACGAACCTCAGCACACTCCCGAACGACTCAAACTGCTCAGCAAGGTAGACAAATCGACCGGCCATTCCCGCGCCTTACTCCAAAAGGAAAACACCAGTGTTGATATGAAAAAGAAGTTGAGCCGGTCCCGGTATCTGGCTTACAGCCTACTGGCCGACAAGGGGGTCAACAAAAGTTTCATCCTCCAACAGGTGTTTGGCCACAAAAAACTCCAATACGAACCCCTCCAGGGCTATGAAGACATATACATCAAGGCCCTTTGGAAATTCTTCTCCGAAAAAAGCAACGCCGAAAAGCCGGCCGGCGCATTCGTCACCTGGTGGAAAAACGGTCGCCTGACAAACGACCAACTCCACGCCCGAATGGTCGAACACGTTATAAAACGCAAAAAAGCCATGAGTGAAGACGAACTGATGCAACGCGAAGACGACAAACACCGAACCCTGGAAGAGGCATCGGCTACACCGTCCAATATCGGCGCTTCGGCGCTACCTCAGGTTGGGCACGTCCAGCCATTCAACCTGGCCTTCTTCAAATCCGAGTACCCCGAAAAGTATCGCAACATACTGGTGGAAGTCAACAGCAATTTCCAGACACAGGTGGAAGAAGCCGGCCAGTCATTCAACCCCGCCAAATTCAGAAAGGTGATCGAAAATCAGGTACTTCACAAATGCCGCGAGTGGTATGAACGCAACAGATGAATACGCGACAAATTCTCGCCTGGCGGCGAGGCAGGCCTGTCTACCGCCAGGTAGATTTGTCACCCACTAAAACCCCAACTCGCACGAATTGCATTAGAGGGCAGTCTGACTTCTGATATCTAATCTCCCCAAATAGAACTCAACCCCCGATCCCCACAAAAAACATTAGCTAAAAGTATTACAGCAATACAGCTTTACAGCAAATCTTAAAACCGGATTCCTGTTTTTACAGCAGGTGTTGTAAATAAGTCCTATATTTGCCCCACATCAATCATCCGAAACACTATGATACTATCTTCACTGAGTTACAAAGGAGGGGTGGGCAAAACGACCATCGCTCAAAACCTCGCCGTCTGCCTGGCCCATACCGGCTACAAAGTATGCATCCTCGATGCCGACACCTCTCAAAACAGCCAAAGCTGGCTGGGCCGACGCAATAAAGACCTGCCCAACATACCCGTATACGGCAACACCGACCCCAAGGCCATCATGCAAAACATCAAGGCCTTGTACGACGACTACGAGGTCATCATCATCGACTCCCCCCCTGCCCTATCCAAGATCGCCTCCAAGATCATCCTGGCCAGCCACCTGATGCTCATCCCCATCACCCCCACCGGCGGCTCTGACATCTGGACCACCGAGCAACTGCTCGAACATTACGACCTCATCCAGGACCAAAAAGGTAGCCCCATACCGGCGGCTTTTGTCGTCAACCGGTTTCGGCCAAACGTAAAAATGCACCAGGCCTATCTCGAAGCCCTGGCCGAATACGAAGAGTCCAACGGCATCAAAACCCTGGAAAGCAAGCTCCACGACCGCTCTGCCTATGGCGAAGCCAACCTTCAGGGCATAGGCGTATACGAATACACCAACCCTCAGGCAAAGCAGGAAGTGATTCTGCTTTGCAATGAAATTGTCGGTTATGTTTCGTAATTTTGAGCTGTATTTACAGCAAAACAGCAATCATGCATACTTGAAATACAGAAAACATGCTTTACTGCGGCTTATTTCATATGTCTATTACAAACCTGAATCATCATTATGGCCAACAAAAAAGATTTGCTCAAACAAAGCCTCACCACCAAAAAACCCCTGAGAAAAGCAGCCCCCGACCTGAAATCTTCCGAGCAGATCGTCCGGCAAGTCCACACCCCGGAAGAACCAGCCCCCTCCCCTACCCCTCCCAAGCCGGAAAAAGAAGCCGTCCAGCGCGTCACCGTCGACTTTCCGGTCAGCGTTTATACCGCCTTAAAGTATGCTTCTTTTGAGAAACGGATCACCCTCAAAAAGTACATCGTAGACCTGGTGCGCAAAGACTTGAATTTGAAATAAACAGATTCACCGAGTTCCAATTTTCTGTATTGCAGTGTTTACAGTAAACCATATTGCTGTAAAGCGATTTTCGCGGTAAGAGCAAACAAGTAAAACCCATTGAATTCCATATAACAATAAGGGGCAGTATTACTTGGCATTCCTCGAAATCTATGACTTCGACACATAACTAATCCCAATATCAACTAAGTTTAAATCAATCATGTAATACAGCAACCCACATTGCTGTAAATCTGTATCCACGATAACACTAATACCCTACAAAACAACAAATCATAAAAGCCTACGCTACCAAAGCATGTAAAAACCCCGCTCGTCGAAGTTTGCAACTTCGATGCCCCAAGCAAATTCCCGGCTCAGCCAAGTTCAGATAAATTCATAAATACAGCAACCCGTATTGCTGTAAAACAGTATTTGCGATAAGATCAAAAGACAGATACCAGTGAATTCCGCATGGCAATAGGGTAGACGACCTGCAATGTCAATATTCCAACCACTTATACTCATAGCTGTATTTCTGTAATGCAGTATTTACAGCAATCTACATTGCCTTGGCTCGATGCCCCGGCTCGTCGAAGTCTGTTACTTCGATGCACAACCAACTCCAGTCTCAGCCAATTTTAAATAACTCCAGTATTACAGCAACCCATATTGCTGTAATGCTGTATCCAAAATAACAATAGTACCCCATAAAACCACAAACCAAAAAGGACTGCCCTGCCAAAGCATGTAAAAAACCAACCATCCCTCCAAAATCAGCCCGATTAGAGCCACTCTAAGCCCTTTTCATCCTAAAAATACCCACCAACCTGCTGCCAAAAACAAAATGCCTCCAATCCCGATAAAATGCCTCCATTGAAAAGTACAGCATTACAGCAACCCATAAATACAGCAACCAGTAAATCAAATTATTTTTTGAGCTTTACTCAAATTGTAGTTACGTAGTAACGGCACCTCATAGCCGGGGACTTTAGTCCCTGGAACCTGGCTCTATTCCCTTGAAAAATGAACCCCATAAAAAAACGCACAAGCCATCTGACGACACCGCTCCGAATAAGCCAACATCTCTTCCGGAGTGCCATCAAAATCCTTAGGATCATCAAAAGGAATGGCAACCCTCAATTCCGCCCCCGGCACAAAAGGGCATCCTGCATCTGCCTCCGAGCAAACCATCACTGCAGCAAAATCTTCCGTAGGGTTGGGCATCTCGTCGTATTTTTTGGAAAACAACAACTGGCCCTCATCATCGGGATACATTCGCACCCAATAAGTCGGATTATCGCCGGTCGTCTTTTGGGTCACTTCAAACCCTGCCCGCTGCATAGCTGCGATGGCGCGTGGGTTAAAAGCAGTGGCTTCCGTCCCACCCGAAAAAGTGGTCAGATCGGCGATACCGTAATACCGGGCGGCGGCCTGGAGCCAGAGCTGCCCCATATGACTACGCCGCGAATTGTGGGTACAAATGACGATCAGGCGGATAGGCTCGCCTGCTTGTCGTTTTTTGCGGATATAGTCGGCCAGAGGTTGTAGCAATTGACGACGTTGCTGCGGAATGTCATCAAATTGAGCGGGCAGGCTGTCAATGTATTGTTGTAAAACGGGAAAAAAAAGATTGGTCACAATTCGGGTTGTTTAGGTTTTACTTTGGTGAGGCGCAGAGACTCGGTGAGTGTTTCCACAAAATGCGTTTTAAATTCGGTCATCTTTTTTCGGCGGTATTGCATCACCCAGCGGGGGTGGGGTAGGGGAGTAATCTTTTCGAAAAACCCGTGTTGGGCGTTCAGGGCTGAGAGGTATTTATAGTTTTTGCCCTGGCCCAGGCAGAGCACCACTTCCGGGCGGCCACCCATCGAGAGCAGTGCCCGCAGGTTGGAAACAATGTGAGGGGTTACGGCTTTTTCCAACTGCTTATCGTCGTAATAATTATAATTTTTTCCATCTTTCAAAAACCCCAGCGGACAAACCGAGCTAATGTAAAAATACCGGTAAAACTCTTCCACTCCACCAAAAGCCTCTATAAAATCGTAAACAAAAACAGACGACAACTCCGCCCGCCTATTGAAAGGGTGGTCGATGCCGCAGACTTCGGTCATCCGGACCGGATCGGTGAAGGCCACGCCCGTCACCCCGGCACCAAATCGCCCCGGATTGATACCCAGCACCAGGATGCGTGGGTTGCTGTCGCTAAAATACTGGTTGTAAAAAGCCGTCATGGTTTCCCAGGTGGCTTTTTCCCGAAAGGGGAACAACAATTCAATGCCTTCCGGCAAAACCCAATCCGGCGAGAGAGACCGGTGGAAGTTGAGGATGCGATTGGAAAAATACAAGTGTTGATAGTTTGAAATGAAGACTTTGTGGTTGGTTTCCCAAAACCACCGGCAATAATAATCCATTTTTACGAGTGCGTGACAAAATCGCCGCGGCAATTACCACGAAGGGACGAATATACCAAGATTCACACCTTGTCGGCCGGGAGAAAACCTCTGTGCCCGGCTGCCGGTCGGCAGATATATCACGCACTGCATTTTTACCATATGTAGTAGCCGGATTCTTTTCAAATAAGGGTATCTTTGGTCGATTTAGGGCTGGAACCCAAAAAACCCGGTATTTTGGTAACAAAATTAGTAGCCGGAATTACTAATTGTTATAGAAATGAAAAATCTTATGGAATCAAAATTTACATTTTCTTTTCTAATTGTCCTTTTGTTAGGTTGTCCGCTTTTGTTGATGGGGCAAAATGATGGCTTGAATAAAAGCCACATTGAAGAGATCGATTATCGCAACTGGATCACTAAAAAAAATAAAAACCAATCTTCCCAAAAGGACAAAATAGCCTTGATCATTGGCAATAGCAGGTATTCATACAACGGCCAGTTGAAAGAACCCGCTAAAGATGCCAACGTCATGGCAGAAGCATTAAGACAACAAGGCTACGACATAGAAATAGGTTACAATCTGTCTAAAAAAAAGTTTAATGAAGCCATTGATGAGTTTGCTGAAAAACTAAAAGACTACAATTCGTGTGTGGTGTTTTATGCAGGGCATGGGTTTCAGGTAGCAGGAGAAAATTTTTTGATTCCCATCGATGCCAATCCCGAAGATACCAGAGATGTAGCCATACAATGCATAAAAGTTAACCGCATTTTTGAAGTGATCAATGATGTCACCTTGCCTAAAATTGTCATCATGGATGCTTGTCGCAACAATCCGTTCAACCAATTAAGAGACGAAACAAGGGGCAGAAAGCCAGGAATGGCTGCCGTTAAAATCCAGGCCCTACGCAACAGTATGGTTATTTTTTCAACAGAAAGCAATACCGTTGTTAAGGACAATAATCCTTTTGCAGAAATAATGGCCGATTGTATAAAAAAGGGAGGATGTTTTAATGACGAATTGTTGGGCGAAGTAGCAGAAAAAGTTATAAAAAGTAACCCCGACCAGGTTATTGACAGAAAGGGGATTTTGACTTCCTCTGTTTGCTTTGGAGAAAAAAACCAAAAAGACACCGACGGAGACGGCATACCCGACCACAATGACAATTGCCCTACTGAACCCGGTGCGTCCATGCACTATGGCTGCCCTGATACCGATGGCGACGGCTTAGCCGATGATGATGACCGCTGTCCTTCACAGCAAGGACCACGTGCCAACAAAGGCTGCCCATATCCACAAACAGAAATACCAAAAGAATTTATACCACAAGGGGTCGACTCCGATAACGACGGTATAGCCGATGACCCCGACAAATGCCCCGACGAATACGGCCTTCCAGACAATAACGGTTGCCCACCAACACTGCGCAAACCCTATGTCGGCACCTTCACCGATTCCCGCGACGGTCAAACCTACCAATGGGTGCGCCTGAAAGACGGCAAAAAATGGATGGCCCAAAACCTCAACTACGCCCCGAAAAACGATTCCTGGGTATACGACGATAAGAAAAAAAACGGCAAAGTCCACGGAAGACTTTACACCTGGCCCGCTGCTCAAGAGGTCTGCCCCAAGGGGTGGCGACTACCCACCGAAGAAGATTGGAACCATCTCATCCATTTTTACGGCGGGCAACAGGAGGCCTTCCTCCAATTGCAAGAAAAAGGCGGAAATAACTTCGCCGCCACATTGAGCGGTTACCGAAAATCGGACGGAAAGTATTTTTGCATGGGGCAAGGAGGATTTGGGCGCTACTGGTCTTCCACCAAAGAAGCAGCTACCGCCACAGCGGCAGATTTCAACGATCAAAATCACGACCTCAGCCTGTCTGATGCCGATAAATACAATGCCTGTTCCTGCCGGTGTGTGCAGGATTGAGTGCTAAGCCGAAGTCTACATTTTTTTAAAACCAAATCACTCAACCATCATGAACAAGATATCTGCCATCATCATCTGTCTTTTGCTGTTTTGCCAGCCCAGCCTGTTGGCTCAGGAAGAAGAAGAACGCCCCGACGTCGATGCAGTCGAAGTAGGAAAAATAACCCACGAACGCATCAAAGCTTCCCTGGAAGTGTTGCTCAGTTACGAAAAAAATAACAACCTGGACTTGGTCGATCTGACACGCCAGGCCACTTCAAAGGATCACTTCAATGCCCGCGATTACGATAAGGTAAAAGCCGCATACAATAAGGTGGCCTATGCTTATAATCGCGTCTATCTGGCAAAAATCAAAAAAGACGTAACCCGTTTCGGCAAACTGAAAAAACTAACCAAAAAAACCCGATAAATATGCTGAAAAATATTCTTACACCTACAAAAGGGTAACACACATATATAACAAGGAGTTTTTGCCGGTTGTCACCGAAATCATAGAACGCAACGCCAATCGAAGTCTCGACCGCATACCCTGGGTCGATTTCGACAGCAATATTCTAAGCCTTGCCTCCGACATCATCAGCCTTTTTTCCGACCTCATCGAATTGTGCATCAACGAAGAGCGCAAAGAAGCCAAAGCACAACTGGTACAAATGGCGGTTTACAACTACGGCCAACTATTCAAAGAAGTGGCCATACCCGAATGGGAAAGCCTCGACATCGAACAACCTGGAGGAAACCAAAGACAACAAATAGAAAGAGAAGGGGAGGAGGACGTTGAAAACGACCCAGACATGATTGAAGAGGACCGGGATAGTGAAGAAGAAGATAGGAGAGAGGACACAGATGAAGACATTGAGGAGATAGAAACTACAGAATATGCTGATTACGACGAATACGATGTAGAAGAAGTCCCGCCGCTTACCATGCCCATTCTGGAGGACATCACCGGATCGGCTTACCTCGAAGTATACGATCAAAGAGCTGCCCGCGACCTGGCCATGAATATCCAGAAGAGTGAAGGCCTGGTCATGTCAGTCAGAGATTTTAGCGATGGCGACAGAATGGCCGACATCATCCTCAGCCCAAAAAAGAACCGGTCGGCTCCCAAAAAACAAACGACGGTCTACCAATTTGAAACCACAAAAGCCTATGGAGCAGGCACTGAGTTTCGAATCAAAGCACAGGGCGACGCCATGATCTACGTCTTCGCCATACATTCGACCGGCAAGATGTACAGTCTTTATCCCAATCAGGGAGGTGTTGACGATATTCCGGCCGGCACTTTTTACGAGGTACCCGACGAATATTCCCGCGGAAACGACGAATTTGTCAAAGTTCCAAAAAACCAATACATGCTTATTCAGGATAATCCCGGCGCGGCTCCACCTCCTGTTGAGACCATGATCGTTTTGTTTTCCAGATCAGAACTTGACGTAAAAGACATTTTCAAACAAATGGAAGCTATGGGCACCGATATGTCTCCCCGGGAAAAACTGGCCGATATATTTGGTACCCTGGCCGCCACCCCCGAGCAGTCCAACTTGAGCATCAGCAAAGGCATTATTTCGTACCAACTGGATGAAGGAGGCCCCGTTGTCGTACCAGTTGTATTTGGTATAAAGCGGAAGTGAAGGGAAAATTATTTAAAATTATTTTATTTTAACAATACATCCACATGAAAACCACCTTCTTCCTGCTGTTATTGATGTTGAGTGGCCTCCAGGGGTATGGCCAAACCTGTGGAACGGTGGTCACCCAGTCGCAGATAGACTATCAGGAGGCGCTTTCCAGTGAGTTGACCCGATCGATGGACTTTGCGCAGGGCATCATCGACATACCCGTGCAGTTTCATGTGGTGCGTTCATCTGACGGGCAGGGTGGGATTTCCGTAGAGGTGATAAAACGTCAATTTGAATTGTTGAACGAACGATATATCCATGCCAACATCCGTTTTGTGCAAAAGACCGACATCCACTACATCGACGATGATCGGTTTGCCAACTTCAGAATGAGCCTGGAAAAAGAACTCGCTGAAAAACACGACATTGCCAATATCATCAACATCTACTGCATCGAAGATATTGGTGGTTATTACGGTTATTCTTATCATCCGGACGATGATCGTGCCAACCGCGTCGTCATGGGCAAACAGGGCCTGGACAATTCCTCCACCTTGTCGCACGAAATGGGACATTTTTTCGGTCTCTACCATACCCACGGAAAAGGGCTGAGCATCAGTGAACCGATGGAACCCATCGACCGCAATGCCGACTACAATAACAATGGTATTTCGGATTGCTACGAATTGGGCGACAACCTTTGCGACACCCCGGCAGATCCCAATATGGGAAGCCAAAAATACCGGGACTACTGCTTGGAAACCTGCGAGTTGAGCAGTGAAATTCCCGCAAAGGGAGGCGATTATTACCAGCCGTCAATTACGAATATCATGTGTTACAATCAATACCCCGATTGTCGCAGCGTGTTTACCAAAGAGCAATACACCCGCATTGCCCAGACGGCCCGCAATGAAAGGCGAAAACTCATACTCGACCAAATGCCCGAAGGCACTGCTGTGGCGGGAAAAGTATCCTTTCGGAAAAACAACCGGGAGCCCATGCCGCTTTCGCTTGACGTCAATCTCTACCGATTCGATGATATTTACCGCGAAGGGGATGCCTTTACTTTTAGCGTCGAAAACTTGTCAGAGACCGACCTCTATTTATACATCATCAACATGGATGCCGAGAAGGATGTGGTGAAAGTTTTCCCAATGGAAAAGGACGAACACGATCCGCTGATCGGTGCGGGAAAGGTGGTCAGTCCATTGGGTAAGGACTGGCTGATCCATCTCGACGATACGGCCGGAAAAGAATATACCTGTCTGTTGTTTGCACAAAAACCACTCAACCCCGATGCAATCGTGGCGCGAATGCAGCGGAGCAGGGGCACGTTTTCACAAAGGCTCTACAAAGTGCTGGGTACGCGGCTGCTGCCTCTCCACAATGTCAACTACCTTTCCGGCAAGGAAATACATTTCAACGGCAGATTGAAAAAAAACGAGATACTCCCGGTCATGCTGGAAATGAATCGGCGATAGAAAATACCAGATTTATACACAATTTGATAATTTATTCTGGATTTAGCGGGCAGTATTTCCCTTTAGGGACAAAGGTCGCGCGAAAGGAGAATCACAGTTAAATTAATAGTTTATTATAGATTTTAAAAACAACAGGTCAATAACACTTCAACCCACAGACCATGAAAGTTACTACAATTATCAAGGCCATTCTCGCCGTAATACTAGTGTTGGAAGTTTTGGGGTGTTCCCAAACCGGAGAGCAAATTCCATCGGATCAGGTCACTTCTGATGAGCCGGTACAAACACTCCGCAGTCCGGTCACTTTCACCCGTGGAACTTTCTCGGACAGCCGCGACGGCCAAACCTATAAAACCGTCGACTACGGCGGTGCCGGAACCTGGATGGCTCAAAACCTCAACTTCGAGGTCCCCGGTTCCGTTTTTTACGCCAACGACTCCGGCAATGAAGCAACCTATGGACGCCTCTACACCTTCCACCAGGCTCGGGAAGCCTGCCCTAAAGGCTGGCATTTGCCCACCGAGGCCGAGTGGAAGAAACTGGTGGGTGTTTTCCTGGGCGAATCCAAAGCCTATGCGTTCTTGACAAATGGAGAAGCTAGTGGATTCAATGCCTTGCTTGGAGGTATATACGACAAGCCGAACAACGAGTTTAAAGAACTCCATAAACAAGGTCTTTACTGGACAGATACGGAAAAAGATAAGGCCAATGCTACTTGCTACAACTTCAGCAAAGACTTAGGTAGGACTTATTCCCTCAACGAAATCAAGCAACTGTCGTTTTCCTGCCGGTGCATCGAAGGCGACCCCATTGCAAAAGCACCCGGTAGGAACAAGAATCCTGATGCTGGTCTGAGAGATACCGCATCTTCCCAAAAGCCATCGATAATTCCTTCCCAGCGATCCCAAAAGATTGCAGGAAAAATCCAACTCAAAGTGCGCGATGAGCCCAGTCACAGCTTCCGGCCCCTGCGTATGCGAGAGGGCAAGAATGGAGATAAATCGCTCGACATCATTCTCAGCGACCGGGCTACCCAAAAGCAATACGCCCAACTGATTATGTTTGAAAGCGTGGAGTCTTATTCATACGATGCGGCCTATCAACTTCAGATCGACGGCAACTCCTGGGTATACGTCTTTTCAATAGACAAGGACTATGTACCCTATGACCTAAAAGTTCACGAAGCAGAAAATACACCTACCATCCAGCCTTACGAACCAAATACCAGGATAAGTGGTGACGTCATCATTTCTATTGGGAGTGGAGAGCCCGACAAGAACATCGCCAAAATAGTGCTGCTGTCGCGCGAAAAAATTGTTGATGCCTCTACCATTCTCCATCAATGGCAAAACCTGGACCACACCAAGGATTTGCCCGAAGCTCTGGGCACCTTACTGGATCAGCGGCTGGCTTCAGAGAGAGAGTCGGAAGTCGAATTGAAAAACTCAAATACTGTCGCTTTCCAACTCGGAAAAGAGGGCCCCCCGATACTACCCATCGCCTTTTTTATAAACAGGCAATGACATTTTGTAAAACCAAAAAATCTTATTATGTTTACCCAAATATTCCCATATCACAGTATTCGAAAAAACCGGTATTTTTTAATAACGACATCACCTTCTCCGGTAATGGCCAAATTTAAACACGCCTTCCTTTCGTTTCTTTTTCTCCTAGCATCTTTCTACGTAAGTGCCCAGCAGGAAGCATCACAGCGGGTTATTGCCGTTGAAGGCAGGCTGGTCGAGCAAATAAGGGGGAGCCTCACCCGGGTACCCAATGTTACCATAAACCTCATCGGCAGATCGGCTGTGCAAACAGATGGGGAGGGAGCCTTCACCTTTGGTGTGCCCCTTACCAGCATCAACCGCAACGACTCAAAAGTCAACGTCAAAATACAAGTGCCTGGTTACCGTATCATCAGTCCCTTCGACGGCATCGTAGAAGTAGATGTGGGCCTGGCCAAAACGGAAGCCGACATCATCGTCGTACCCAAAAAAGGGGGATCCGATATAGGCGGACAAAGCCAGAAAGAGGTCGATGACCTGGATAAAAAGCTGCGCGACCTGAGGAAAAAGCACAAGCTGTCACTCGCCCGCCTCAACGCCATCAACAGCTCCCTGCTGGAGGAAATCCGCAAAGGCGACCGGGAAAGGGCAAAGCTCCAATCGGAGATTAACGAGAAGGAACGAGCTATAGATAATCTCGGTTCTGCCAATGACGAAATGCGGGCAGAAATCGCAGAACTTAGGCGCAATTTAGCCGAGAAAGACAAAGTCATCGAAGAAAAAAACAACGAAATTTACCTCCTTCAGGAAGAAAAATACCTCGCCCAACACAACCTTTACAAATCAGTAGCTGCCGACCTCAACGACTACCTCATACGCACTAAAGACGCTCACGAGATGCTGGAAGACCTGGGGAAATACATTACGACCAACTACGACCCAAAGAAAATGGCCCTCTACAATGAAGCTCTTAACACCTACAACGACATCTTTGGCAAAATCAACCAAAATCACAGCGGCAGCATCGAAGAGGTGGGGCACCGGTGGGAATCAGAATCCGTGGGTGGACAGGTGGGGGAGACCTATGCCATTTTGTTCGACCAATTGCACTACCCCAAGTTTGAGCCCTTATTCGATAAGGTGGGGTCATTGATAATGGATCGAAGACGAGGCAAGGCCATAAAAGTAGCGCATCAGGCTTTCCACGAAATGTATCCGGTGATCCTGAACCTGGAGAAGTCGATCGACGAGTCGCTGCGTGTGATGGAGGAGAGTTTGTAGTTTTACGACCACGGATGAAATTCGAATAAAACCTATTTTTTAACCATAGAACACAACAATGATGACAACCAAATTGCCTATTCTTTCCCTTTTTGTAATCCTTTTGTTGGTCGTGTTTTCTTGTAATCCGGATTGTACTGATTATTCTACTATTAGTGCAGATATATTTCCCGAATATCGACAGGCCGGCGATCAGATACAGGTTTCAACTCAACCGGCTGATTTTTTGATAGATAAAGACTTATTTGTCGAAAAGACAGTTAACAATGGGGTCGAGTTTGAGGAGTTAGAATCAACTTATTATCCTCAAATTGAAGCGCGCATTGCCACCCTTCCTCAAACACAAGACATTATAGGAAATAAAAATATTTATATTAAAGATAATGATTGCGGGGGCTTTATTCCGCTTCAATCTCTAAATGTGGTAAATCAAGATTTTATTAATAGCAACCTATCACTATTTATTGGTCCTTCACCACCACAAATTATAGTTCCCCAAAGCTTGGTAACCCCTCCAGTTAATGTTATAAATACCTGGTTTAGTCCTACAGATCGCAGGTATTGTATATTGGTTTGTTCCTGAGCTGGAGCGTATTGAAAACCAAGACGATAACACATTTTGTTGGAAAGAGACAAATATTCTAAAAGCTGGTGATGTATCTGTTGGACCCGGAGTAGGATATTCGTTAGATTCAATTGATAATAGTGTATTAGCACCTAGTTCTGGAAGTTGGGAATTAAAAGCTTGTGGGGATGATATACTTACTGATTTGTATCATTCAAATCCTGTAACAGGTGTTTTGGATCGAGAATCAGGTTATGCTAGGATATTTATTGATCGTAGTTCAAAAGGAATTTTGGAACCTGAAGAATACGTTGGAACATTTATGTCACCTGAATCTGTGTCGCCAGAAGATCGCATAACCGGAGGTTGTGAAGCAGATCCTACGAAGCCAGAAGCAGATGTGATGCTGGTTTTACGTTCTACACTTACAGGCCAGCAAATGATACTTTATCAATTTGATGTTAAGGGTCTCGGATTTCACGATATTGAATTTTGCGATTTTTATTGAACTTGATCGCAGTTTGCAACTGCGATCAACACAGCAGTTCTACGCCTTAATATTTGACGATAAAATATCTAAAGTTTAAACTCAAACCAAAAAATGACACGCATAGTCTACAAAAGTCTTCTGTGATGATTGGTAACATTGTAGATGGGAAATGAAAATATCAGGGCTTTTGGGTTGCGGGTGAAGCGGCTGAGGGAGGCACTCATTTTTTTCGATCTACGTAGCCTCATTCCCCTCATCGCAGTTTACAACTTCAGCGGATGGGGTCCCTACAAGAAAACCAAGCAAAAAATTGGTATCTTTGGAGGATGAAAAAGGGAAAACAGTTGATACGGTTTGATTGGGCGATGAAGAAATTGCTAAGGAACAAGGCAAACTTCGATGTCTTGGAAGGATTCCTTAGTGAACTGCTTTCCGAAGATATAACAATCAAAAAGATTTTAGAAAGTGAAGGGAACAAAGAGGATGAAGACGATAAGCACAACCGTGTGGATATTTTTGTTGAGGATTCTAAAGGAGAACTTATAATTATTGAAGTCCAAAACAGCAAGGAATATGATTACTTTCATAGGATCTTATATGGAACATCAAAGGCAATTACGGAATATATAGATGAAGGCGATGAATATGCAAAAGTAAAAAAGGTGATTTCAGTGACGATTGCCTATTTTGACTTGGGGCAGGGAAAAGATTACGTATATCATGGCACAACCCAGTTTAGGGGAATACATCATGGAGATATACTGAGTTTGGCAGAGGTTCAAAAAGAAATATATGAAGTGGGTAAAACCTATGAAATCTATCCGGAATACTGGATTATCAAAGTAGGAAAGTTCAACGATATAATTCAGGATAAGTTGGATGAATGGATTTACTTTTTGAAGAATAGTGAACTTCCTGAAAATTATTCTGCCAAAGGTTTATCTGAAGCTAAGAAGAAGCTAGATGAAATGAATTTAACAGAAGAAGAAAGAGTCGCTTACAAAGCCTATCTAAAACGATTGAGAGATATTGCAAGTGAACAACATACCAAAATGGTGGATGCCAATCGATTGATAAAGGAAGGAATTGAAGAGGGTAAAGAGATGAAAGAAAAAGAGGCAATCATCGGACTTGATAAAAATAATGTACCTAGTTCAGTAATTGCCAGTTCACTGAATATACCCGAAGAAAAAGTAAGGCAAATAATCGAAGAAGAAAAAGACAAAGAATAGCTCAGCTCTCATTCGTCAAGGAAAGTAGTCTACAACAGCGATGCTGGCAGCAACCCCTCAAAAAACAACCCGCCCCCCCAAGCTCACAAAAGAATAACTCGTCCGCACCAGTTCCGTCTGCAAATTGCTCGACTCCAGCAAAAACGGGATGGCACCGCTCAGGTTCACATTAATGGTCTCTCCAATTTGGTATTGCACGCCCAGGATGCCCAGCACCTGCTCACTGGTCTTGATGAGGGCTTTATCGCTGCCTTCACGGGCGGGCGGCTTGAAGTTGATGGTATAGGTAATGCCAGGGTAGAGCATCAGTCGGCCCAATCGCTGAACGATGAAAAAACTACCGGAGGCATCGAACCGCCAGGTGTCGTTGGAGACAGTTGCCAGGCAGCGGTGGTCGCTGTCTATTCCAGGCTGGTAGGCATTGCCATTGGCTATGAAATAATAAAAAGAGGAGTTGTTCTCATTGAGCGGAATGTAATAGGTAGCATTCAAATCGAAATTATTGCGGTCGGCATTCAGGAAAAAAGCGACGGTATCCGACTTTATAGAGGCAAAGGAATAGCCGCCCGTGATCGTTAGTTCCGGAACCGAAACTAAGGGCATCACCCGAAAGCGAAGACCAATGGCCCGCAACCCCTGATAGGTTATGTTGGTGCCACAGTCACCGTCGGCATTGTCGCTGCCAAACACCTTAAAGGGAGAACTCCGTGCCGCATGGTCCAGCCGGGAACGCGCATATCGAAGCCGGATGCCCAGGTCCCATCTTCCGGAATAGGAAAATCCGTAATAGGCTTCTACGTTGGCCGTAAAATCGGTAAACCGCAACCGGTCCACCACCGGTGACTCGATGATCGACTGGTGGACGGCCTGCCAGGCGGAAAACAAAGATGCGTTGGCATTGACTTCTATCTGCCCCCGGTCGAGGATAGTAGCGGAAAGCCCACCGACAAAAAAGGATTCGTCCAGCGTTTTCAGCCCTGATTTGGACTTATTGGTTTGCCCGGAAGCAGGGTAGGGGATGGCGAAAATAAAAGCAAGGAAAAAAAGCGCAATGAAAGGTGTGTAGGATGTTTTCATTTAAAAGGCGATTTATGGTTTTAAAGATGGATGATTCACTCAAATTATACTTGTTCGTTTATCCATTGAAGAATATAATTGCTGCCACCAAGATAGCAATTCTTTAGAAAAAGGAAACACCCGAAGTGGATTTTCTTTTCCGCTCCGGGTGTAGGGTGGGTTATATGTCTCAAAACTAATCTTCGACGTAAAACTTACATTCCTTGTAGTGGTAGTCGCCGCATTTGTCTTTTATCTTCACTTTTAGGCGGTATTCACCTTCTTCCATATCTTTGAGTTCATCGTCGCTGCTTCCTGACTTGCCCCACTCGTAAGGAGCACTACTTTCTTTGCGTATTTCTTTGCCGTCGATGTACAGTTTCATCCACTCGATGTCTTGGTGCTTTTCAGCTTTGACCTTGACATAGATGTTCTTCCCTTCGTCGTAGGTGTCGCCGCAGTCGGGATATTCAAACCAGGCGTTCCAGTTGCAGTCGGCGCCTTCTATTTCAAAGTGGCACTCTTTGTAGTGGTAGTCTCCACAGTTGTCTTTGATCTTCACTTTGAGCTTGTAGTTGCCAGGTTGCATGTTTTTGAGTTCGTCGTCGCTGCTTCCTGATTTGCCCCATTCGTAGGGAGCGCTGCTTTCTTTGCGAATTTCGTGTCCGTTGAGGTATAGCTTGACGTATTCGATGTCCTGGTGCTTATCGGCTTTCCATCGGACGTACATGTTGGTACCTTTGGGGTATTTTTTGCCGCAATCGGGTTTGTCGAAGTATCCGTTCCAGTTGCATTCGTCGTGGCCTTCGATTTCAAAGTGACACTCTTTGTAGTGGTAGTCGCCGCACTTGTCTTTGATCTTCACTTTGAGCTTGTAGTTACCGGGTTGCATGTTTTTGAGTTCGTCGTCACTGCTTCCTGATTTGCCCCATTCGTAGGGAGCGCTGCTTTCTTTGCGAATTTCGTGTCCGTTGAGGTATAGTTTGACGTATTCGATGTCCTGGTGCTTATCGGCTTTCCATCGGACGTACATGTTGGTACCTTTAGGGTATTTTTTGCCGCAATCGGGTTTGTCGAAGTATCCGTTCCAGTTGCATTCGTCGTGGCCTTCGATTTCAAAGTGACACTCTTTGTAGTGGTAGTCGCCGCACTTGTCTTTGATCTTCACTTTGAGCTTGTAGTTACCGGGTTGCATGTTTTTGAGTTCGTCGTCGCTGCTTCCTGACTTGCCCCACTCGTAAGGAGCGCTGCTTTCTTTGCGAATTTCGTGTCCGTTGAGGTATAGTTTGACGTATTCGATGTCCTGGTGCTTATCGGCTTTCCATCGGACGTACATGTTGGTACCTTTGGGGTATTTTTTGCCGCAGTCGGGTTTGTCGAAGTACCCGTTCCAGTTGCAATCGTCGTCGCCTTCGATTTCAAAGTGACACTCTTTGTAGTGGTAGTCGCCGCACTTGTCTTTGATCTTCACTTTGAGCTTGTAGTTACCGGGTTGCATGTTTTTGAGTTCGTCGTCGCTGCTTCCTGACTTGCCCCATTCGTAGGGAGCGCTGCTTTCTTTGCGAATTTCGTGTCCGTTGAGGTATAGTTTGACGTATTCGATGTCCTGGTGCTTATCGGCTTTCCATCGGACGTACATGTTGGTACCTTTAGGGTATTTTTTGCCGCAGTCGGGTTTGTCGAAGTATCCGTTCCAGTTGCATTCGTCGTGGCCTTCGATTTCAAAGTGGCACTCTTTGTAGTGGTAGTCGCCGCATTCATCTTTGATCTTCACTTTGAGTTTGTAGTTGCCTGGCTGCATGTTTTTGAGTTCGTCGTCGCTGCTACCTGATTTGCCCCACTCGTAGGGAGCGCTGCTTTCTTTGCGTACTTCATGTCCGTTGAGGTATAGCTTGACATAATCGATGTCTTCGTGATCTTCAGCGTTCCACTTGACGTACATGTTGGTTCCTTTGGGGTATTTATTGCCACAGTTAGGCTTAGCGAAGTATCCGCCCCATTCACAATCGCCGAGGGTGATGTTGTTGTTTTCATTGGCGAATGTGCTTACAGAGAGAATCAAAAGGGCTGTGAATAATGCAAATGCTTGTTTCATGATCTAAATTTTTTGAGTGAAAAAAGGTAGTTGTATTTAAGGTCATTTGGTAATAGATAAATTGGGGTTTTCCATTCGTTACCGAAAAAGGAGATTTTTTTCTGGAAAGAAAGAATAGGGCTGTTTTTGGGTGAAAACCCAGAGCAAACACCACCACTCAAAAACAAAAACCCGAAGCGAAAAACATACTTTCGCTCCGGGCGTGTACAATTAACTGGGTTATTGAATTCGGAGAAAACTCAAGGGATCAATCCTCGACGTATATCTTGCATTCTTTGTAGTGGTAGTCGCCACAAATGTCTTTGATCTTCACTTTGAGTCGGTATTCTCCCTCTTCGAGGTTTTTGAGTTCGCTGTCACTGCTGCCTGACTTACCCCACTCGTAGGGAGCGTTGTTTTCTTTGCGTACTTCGTGTCCGTTGACGTATAGTTTCATCCACTCAATGTGCTGGTGTTTTTTGGCTTTTACTTTGACGTAGATGTTGCAGTGTTCGTCGTAGGTATTATTGCAATTGGGGTGTTCAAACCAGGAGTCCCATTCGCAGTGATCGGGTTCGTCGCATTCGTCTTTGACATAGATATTGCATTCGATGTAGTGGTAGTCGCCGCAGACATCTTTGATCTTGACTTTGAGCTTATACTCACCGGGTTGCATATTTTTGAGTTCGCTGTCGCTACTACCGGACTTACCCCATTCGTAGGGAGCGTTACTTTCTTTACGCACTTCGTGGCCATTGACATATAGCTTCATCCATTCGATGTGTTGGTGCTTTTTGGCTTTGACCTTGACGTAGATGTTGTCGCCTTTGTAATAGTCGCCGCCGCAGTTGGGTTTGTCAAACCAGGCATCCCATTCGCAGTGTTGGGGTTCGTCGCATTCTTCTTCGATGTAAATTTTACATTTGATGATGTGGTAATCGCCGCATTTGTCTTTGATCTTGACTCTGAGTTTGTACTCACCGGGTTGCATGTTTTTGAGTTCGTTGTCGCTACTTCCCGACTTACCCCACTCGTAGGGTGCGCTGCTTTCCTTTCGAACCTGGTGACCGTTGACGTATAGCTTCATCCATTCGATGTGCTGGTGTTTTTTTGCTTTTACTTTGACGTAAATGTTGGATCCCTTGGGGTATTTGTTACCACAGATTGGTTTTTCAAACCAAGCGTCGTATTCGCATTCGTAGTTGCAGTCGTCTTCCACGTAGAATTTGCATTCTTCGTAGCGGTAGTCACCACATTCGTCTTTGATCTTGACTTTGAGTTTGTACTCACCGGGTTGCATGTTTTTGAGTTCATCGTCGCTGCCTCCGGGTTTGCCCCATTCGTAGGGGGCGTTGTATTCCTTTCTGATTTGGTGGCCGTTGAGGTAGAGCTTCATGTACTCAATGTCGCCGTGGTCTTCGGCGTTTACCTTGACGTAGACATTGGTGCCTTTTTCGAAGGTTTTCCCGTTGTCCGGGTATTTAAACCAGGAGTCGGAGTTACAGGTCAGCGTAAGGTCAGTGGTTGAGTGGGTGTTGTTTTCATTGGCAAGTAAATTCAAAGATAGAATTAACAATGCTGTGAGAAGTGTACATGTTTGTTTCATGATTGAAATTTTTTAGAGTGAAAAATAATTGTTAGTTTTAAAAATTGTTTTGTAAAAAAATTACACCACAAAGTTAGGGGCGGCAGCCGCCCAGCGCATTACCATCGATGATAGAACCCAACTACTAGAAATAGTAATTGCTGCGATTTTAACCTTGCAAACACCCAATAACATGGAGCACCCAGGCCCGATCAGGATCATCATTGCCGACGACAGCCCCACCTTCAGAGCAGGCATCAAAACTTACATTGACGGACATCCCGACTTTGAAGTGGTCCACCAGGTCAGCAATGGCCGAAGCCTGCTTTCTGTTGTCAATGAAAAAGAGGTGGACGTGATTTTGATGGACATCAAGATGCCGGAAAAAGACGGCGTCGAATGTACCCGCTACATCCGAAAACATTATCCTTCCATCAAGATCATCATCATTTCCAATTATGGAGAACTGGTTTTCATACGCGAACTGACGCGCGAAAAATCGGGTGCCCACGGATACTTGCTGAAAAATGTAGAAAAGGAAGAGATCGTTTTCGCCATTAAAAAAGTATACAAACACGGACAATACCTCTGCGACGAGATCAGAGACAAACTAGGAGCCCTGGAAAAATTCGACGAGGCTTTTTCCCCACAGGAAATACAGACCCTCTACTACTTCTGGGACGGCCTCACCTCCGAACAGATCGCGAAAAAAGTATTCCGAAGCAAACACGCCGTCGACGCCCGGTTCAAATCCATTTACGCCAAAACAAACTGCTCCAATCAGCGCGAACTGATGCGGTACATCGTCGAAAACAATATGAATGAATTGTTCAAATACCAGTTTGAAGAATAGTAGAATACAACTTTCCGGGCTACTTCCTTTTATGTTCTTTTTTGCTTTCCTTTTTGGGGCAACCCGACCGGCTTTGGCCACAGCCGACTCCGTTGCACACTACGACGCTCAGGCTCAGGCGGGTTTTTTCAACGGGGCGTTCGACCAGGCCATCCTTGCCTATCAACGGGCATTGGTCGTCTTTTGGAATTACCGCGACTCCTCGCGGCACAGCCACCACATCGAAAGGATGAACATGATCGAGGGCCTTGCCACTGCATTGGGTGAAACGGGCGGCTGCAGCCTGGCCGCTCCCTATTTGGATGGATACCTCCTAACCGGATCAGAGCGGGCCGTTGCAAGGATCGTACGCCGCATCATCGAATGCCACCAATTCCACAACACATCACCCGACACTGCTTTTCAGCAAAAAAATATTGGTTTTTTTTCAACTTGGCCGCATCAGTAATGCATCGCACACCCAACTGGAATACTACCTCCGGGGAAACCTCGGAGAAACAACCCAAATAACCAACGACACTACTTCCGGCGAAGAAGCACTGGCCCTCCAGACGGATGAAGAATCGTTCTACCGGTTTTTTGACCTGCTCGAACAAGGGTTCTCGCCAGCCCTCCTCGCCCTCAACAGAGAACGACAGGCCATGGACCAAAGATTGGCAGCCGAACAAAAAACCACCCGGCTGACCTGGATCGTATTCTCAACCATTTTGATCATAGCAGCATCTTGGCTTCTTACTCTTCAGTATGCAACAAAAAAAGGAATTGATCGCTCGCGAAAAAACGGCCTTACTCGAAGGCAAAGAAAAAGAAACCGACCGACTCAGTGTCGACCTCCACGACATACTCGGCTACAAGATCGTAGAACTGAAAGACCTCCTCAACAACAACGACCAGCCAGAATTCCCCATACAGAAAATATCAGGAAGGCCTCGACGAACTGCATCAGTCGATGCGATACATCGTTACAGTCGAACCTCACCCCCGAATCCCTGAAGTTTGGGCTCGACCCGCGCTCTCGAAACACTCATCAACCGCGTCAATAACCTGGGACTCATCAAATTTCAACTCTACAAACACGGCCTGGAACAACGACTCGACCCCAAAAAAGAAAAACACCTCTTTTACATCATCCAGGAACTGGTCAACAACATTATCAAACACTCCAAAGGTAACCGCGCCACCATTGAAGTGACCCGCGCCAAAAAAGAAATAAGCATAGTGGCCGAAGACGACGGCATCGGGTACGAGCCCTCTGTCAATACCCTGAAAACAACCAAAGCCAGAACGGAATTTCTAAATGGAACGGTGGTCGAAGATGCTGCACTCGACCGGGGGACTACCGTCATTATTTACGGTACCCGCTTGAGGAGAGGGGCGGATTCACAAAACTTGGGTTGTACCTCTATATCTTGACGGAGTGCAACCAAATCATCATCAGTGGCTTCATCCCCTTTTCGGCAAACCGGACCAGATCGCGGGTGCTTTTAACAGAATCGGTCATTTCAAGGACTTTACCGCTTTCGCTTAAAAATGAGCAGATGGGGAAACTGGCCGATGTCGTGTTTTTTGACGAGCCGGGTACCCAGGGAGGATTTCTTATCGACTTTCAGGTTGATGAATTGTTTGTTGAACAGTCGGCCCACCTCCTTTTTGGAAAAAACGGAACTTTCGTAAAAACGAGTCCTGGAATCCCCTTTTTCGTAGAGGAATATGAAGATTTTTTTCTCTTCTTTTTTGGCCTTTGTCTGAGCATACGACAGCGAGGCGTCCAAAAAAGAGATTTTCTGAGCACTCCCCTCCGATATGGAAAGGAAAAAGAAGGCAAGAAGAAGAATGGATAACCGCCATGATTGTACTATTTATACCCAAATTTCCGCGTTTTTTCCTTGCCAGACAATACCATTTGTAGTAATAATAAAGACTTAACGAAACGATTTTGCTGATAAGGAACGGGCTTTCCCCGAATAAAACCATTCCAAAACGACCAACAGGCTCAACTTGGCGCAATTTTTTCTCCATTTCTGGTTTTCAACTGTAACTACAAGACAAAATGACCTTTCGCCATTTCTTTTACTGCCTGTTATGCTTGCCCGTTTTTCTACAAGCCCAATACAGTGAAGTGGGCATCGCGGTGGGTGCCTCTGCTTATGAAGGCGACCTGACCTCCACCCAATTTGGAGCAGCTTTCCGCCACCCGCGCGTGGCTTTGGGCGCCTTTTATCGCTACAATGCGATGGACTTTGTTTCGGTCAAACTGGGCTTCACCTATGGCACCCTCGCCGGAGACGATAGCAAATCGGGCGACGCCTACCAACGAGGCCGCAACCTTCATTTCAAGTCGTCAGTTATGGAGCTGGCCCTCACCGGAGAGTTCAACATTTTGGGATACCAGCCTTATAATCTGGATCGTCCTTTTTCACCTTATGTCTTTGGGGGCATCGCAGTATTTAGGTTCAACCCAAAAGCATTGTATCAGGACGAATGGATCGCCCTCCAACCACTGGGCACTGAAGGGCAGGGCTTGTCGGAATACCCTGAACGGAAAATGTACAACCTTACCAGTTTTGCCATCCCCTGTGGGGTAGGGGCCAAGTACGCCCTCAACGATACCTGGAACGTGGGCTTTGAGGCGGGCATCCGCTTCACCTTCACCGATTACCTCGACGACGTCAGCACCACCTACGCCGATGAAAATGTATTGTTGGTGAGTAGGGAGAGGTGGCAGCGGCCCTATCGAACCAATCAACGGGCGACACGACCTACGCTCCCGGCCAGGCCCGCGGCAACCCCGGCAATAATGACCGGTACTACCTGGTAACGTTGTCGGTCTCTTACAACTTCATCGACAATGGCCTGTCCGTGTTTCCGCAACCGCAATGGAAAGGGTAAAAAAGGCTGCCGGTCGTTTTGAGGATTGAAGAGTATATAAAAAGGTAGTTGTTATTCCAAGACGCTCCAATTATGTTTGTTTTGCGGGCAGACCTCCCCTTCCTGCCTGCCGGCCAATGTCGTTAAGATTGCATTTTTCATATGTTTAAATGGCACGGCGATAATTAGTTAAGGTATAATATTTCGTTCGCCTAGCCCGTGTTTTGAACCTCCTTTCGAATGATCTACCGGGTCTGACGGGCTCGACATGCCTTATAAATCTGGCTTTCATTACCTTCAATAGTAGTTTAACCTGCTTATCTTCTTCTAAAAGAGCTTGACCAGATCGCCTTTCATGGAGCCTATGCTGATGTTTTTATTGATTTTTGTAGCCATGTTGTCGGCGCTCACTGATTTTTTCCACCTCTTCTTCACAGTCTTGTATCAAGATCGTATTTTGTTTGCCACCAATACAGTAGCATGAAAATCCTGATAAATTGCCATTGGTGTATGACCACTAAATGCAGTTATCTGGAATTTATTTTTAAGTGTGTCAAAGCATATTTCCGTACCCCATCTCGTATTATATATTTCGCCAAATTCGTGTGTTGGAAACTCCTGTTCATCCTTCAATGATGTGATCAGTATTTCGGTCTCTCCGCTACTTAGTTCTACTCGAACTAACCTTACTTTTACAAAATCTTGCTTTTCCAATTTTTATACCCTTGGCGGCAAAATATTGAACGGCATTATTTGTAGCATAAAATTTCACGATCGCCGATTCTTCGCCCGATGATACAAATTCTTTTACCACGTTGTTAAACCCTACTTTACAACGTATAATGAAAGGGAGGTCTCGAAGATCATGCTCATATATAAACGCAAAACTTGCAAAATTTCGATCATATATACTAATCACATTTTCACCCACTTGGTCTAGGTAAGACACAGCCATTTCTTTTTCGCCCTTGCTGATTGGACCTATCTGACCATCTATTATTATTTCATTTAACACATCCACTCTCGCCAATATTCTTGCCATTGGCTCTCCTCCATGTTGGTTGGGTTGACAACCAAATTCTTTCCGTATTTCTTCCGTATCCATCAAATGAGCAGTCGACCCATCAATCCCTTCCAATCTATATTTCCCCCACGTCTTTATTGATTTTTCATTGTGTTTGTAATATGATTGTTGTAGCGCAATATTCCAGTCTATGAAAATTTCCTTTTTTAGCTTATATCTCGCTTGGCTCATTGCGCTCTTTGTACAAGTTGCTAACTCCTTATCTATTACCTTAAAAAAAGATTCTATTTCAATCCCTAAACTCTTCCTTGGTAGGTTCAATAAAAATAAGACCGTTAAGATGAATGTCAACTTTTTTGGCTTGGTAAATGCGCCCTCATGCGTTGTATATTTTGATTTATTTGCCGAGGAATCATCTAAAAATTTTCGTAAGTCTGCCAGAATATGTACTTTTGATGAAATCATTTTTTTTGAGTTAAGTGGTTAATAATATGTGATTTCACCATAAATAAAACCACTTAACTTTTTTTTTCAAAAATTTTCAACACATATTTATTTTCCAATCTTAATGACATTGGCCTGCCGGCAGGCATGGCAGGGGATTAAGGGGTGGGACCGGCAAAAAACAAACATAATACAAGTATTATTGCTTCGGGATGTATAAAAAGGTAGTTGTTTTTCCGTTTTACAACTCCAACTCCCGCAAATACCCGGGATCTCCAACAAACAATTTCCGCAAACCCGACAACTTCCGCGGCGGCTTCAGGGATCGCTTCAAATCCGAGACCACCTTGGGCACTTCCACTCCCTCTTCCACGGTCACCAAAATGCGGTGCGGAGGCTTGCGTTCCACCACCAGGTACTCCTTCTTTGTGGCGATGCGGCGCAACTCGAATAGCAGATAATCCCATTTTTGAGTAGCTCGTTGAACGACTACCTTTCGCAAAATCGGTAAAAAGGAATGGCCCATCATCAACCAGCTTTGTTTGGAGGGAAGTGCAAACATGATCTCCCCCTCTTTCAACTCCTCCGTCAGGGTGGTGGCGCCGATCATCCGGTGGGGCCCCAACTGGTAAAGCCCCGAAAGGGTGTCGGAGTGAAAGCCCGTAACGAGTTCATTCCGAAAGCCACCACCTTCCAAATGCAACGGACGGCCGTTTTCCATTTGCAACAAAACCGGCCGGGGTGGCCCGTGAAAAGGCTCAAACAGTCCCGGCACGAATACTTCTTCGGATACCTGCACCTTTGCCTCAAAAAACAACTCCGAAAGCGGATTGCTCCGAAACACCGAGGGCATATTCCCCTCCGAGGAGGCGGTCAGATCATCGGGAAGGGAGTAAAGGCGAAGCTCCTCCCGATTGATGTCGATGACCCGTTTCTCCGTGCCACCCAATGTTTCCAGGGCCGCATTTTGAACCACGGTTTGTCCGAGTTTTTGGGGTTCGCCGAATACTTCGTGTACAGCTTGTTGGCCGATGTAGGCGCGGGTTATCCGGTCAAACCCTTTTCGGGCGTCGAGTACGATGCGCTCTCCGTTGGTGGTGAGGGCATTGAGGAGTTTTTGTCCGGAAGGGCTGGTCAACCGGGCCAGTTCTATACCATCGGCACCCAGCCGGACGATCCGGGATGTTTTTTGGTAAAACAACTTATCTTCCCCGCCAATGGTAGCTACACCATAGTGATGGGCATAGGCCGGGGGTTCGGCAATAGCTTCGGGTACAACGGTGCCCTCGTCCAGTGAAAAAAATACAGTTGCCCGACTCATTGTAAACAAATGGCTGCCGGGCCGTAGCCATATTTCGCAGGGTAAGTCGGCTGACCCTGAAGCTCGGTAGGAGCGATATAGGTGATGGCCTCATCGGGCAATTGTTCGAGGTAAAACGGGGTGCCGCTGTGGAGGTCCATATAACCACTGCGGCCCCTTGGTATGGTGTATTGCACCAGCTCTCGGCCTGCAATGGTGACGTGGGTGGCAAAGTCGAGCGTCACGGGATCCCCCTCGCAGGTCACCACCGCTCCGGTGGATGCACGAAGGACGTAAGTATTTTGTTGGCCGGAAAGAGCGGCAGTGCTGGCTTGGGTTTGAAACACTTCGTAGCGGTGATGTCCGACAACAGCTGTTTCCAAATGCGCTGCAACGGGCTTTCCATCAATTCGAAATGGTTCCAGGGTATGCTCGTCGACAAAGGTGGTTTGCGTTAGCGACAGAAAAACTTCCTGGACAAACCGCTTTTTCTTCGAATCGGAATGTGCAAGCGTAATATTTTTGACGCCAAGTCCTGTAATCTTTTTTCCGTAAAAGGTGACGGCTTCCAACTGTTTATCCAACACCAGTTTTCCAACCTGTATCAGCGAACAATGCGGGCTCATCACCACCTCCTGACCCCGAAATGACAGCGACTGTCGGCTCACTTTTCCCGGAAGGGAGCACAGCACATCGTATTGCAAAAACACAGGCGACTCCAGTGGCTGCCCTTCTATGTCGAACCATTGGCCACTATTATCCTTTCGGAAAAACTGTTGGTTGATGGGTTCAAAAAAATGATCGGCCCAGCCGACAGCTTCTTCAAGGGGCTGGTTGTCGAACGTTCGAAAATGCACTCCGGTGGAGGTGGTGATCTTCAGAATGTCGTGCTGAGGGATGAGCTCTACGCCGGTGACGAGCCGGTGGTTGATCTTGTAGAGTTGGGGTTGCTTTTCAGCAATGGTGTTTTTTGCGAAAGCAGCACACTTACCGCCTTCATCCCACACCACAACCATGTCGCCAAAGCTCCTGGACCGGGCACAGAGAACGTGGCCCACTTTGGTGCCGGGGGGTATGGGAGCGTTGCTGTCGGAAGAGCTGTTCATATTGTTGCCGAAATATAGCTGGTTTATTTTATTATACAAAGCAAAGAAAAGGGTAGTTGAGGCAAGGCAGGGAAACGGCATTTTCATAAAAAAAAAGAAAGAGAAAAAAAACTGCATAGCTTAGCGGAATAATCAAAACACCCACTAAAAAAATGCTATGCAGCAAGAAAAATCGTATAAAAGTTACTTTACAGACTTATTAGAAAACCTAAGCGACCCACGAGATAATAGAGGAAAACGTCACAATTTAGGTTTTATTTGTGTCTGTGTGATACTAGCAATAATGAATGGTCGGCTATACCCCACGGCTATACAAAGGTATATAAAAAATCGACACGAGGAATTATGCGAACAACTAGGGCACGAGAGCGAAAAAGCAATATCGCTAAGCCAGTTACTTCGCCTGTTACGCATAGTAAACTGGGAAGAATGGAATGAAATTAACCGAGTGCGTGACAAATTAGCGGAGCAAAAAAAACGGGAGTTTAAAGAAATTTGTAAATTTAAGTGATAAAAACAATTAACAAACCCTTTAAACACCCAGAGCAAGATATGGAAAAAGACACATTATTACATGAAATTGAAGAAGAAATTGAAAATTTATTGGAATTAAGCTCCTCTTACGGTGAGAAAGAAATGGGACTCCACGAAATTGAAAACGAAATACTTGATCAGCTACTGAAATTAGGGTTGGCAGTGTTGAAAAATGTCATAGCATTAAAGACCAAAGAATCGTCCCATTATGAAGTGGCCGATAATAATGGCAAAAGCATCGGACAAAAGTCGAGGAAATATTTGAGTTTGTTTGGGAAGCTAGACATAGCTCGGCAGGGGTACTGGAGCAAGGAGACAGGCGTCTATTTTACAGTTGATGAATTATTGCAATTACCATCGGGGACACATTGGTCCTATAACATACAGGAATTGGTTGGGGAGAACTCATCAGAAACAAATTTCCGCGAGAGTGTGCGGCTTTTAAATGAGTTGTTGGGCTTGAAGTTAAGTGGAAAATCTTCAGAAAGAAATACAGAACGGCTAGGCGAATATGTTGAAGAATTTTATGATTTAAACAGCTATCAGGATGAAGAAGAAGGCCCCCATTTTATGGCGAGTTTTGATGGTAAGGGTGTGTCAAAGAAAAAGCCTGTTTCATCGGAGAGGGATAACCCCAAGGAGCGGCTTTCACGGGGCGAAAAGCGAGGAGTCAAACAAATGGCAACAGTCTCAGTTACAGCGAGTTTTACGCCTCAACAAAAGACTTCCGAGTCAATAATAAAAGGATTGATGGGGACAGATAAATCAGAGCAATCCGAAAAAGAAACGGACAAAAAGCCAGAGCAAACAGACAACAGGATGTACAAAAATATTCATCGCCGAGGCTTTTTGGCAGACCAGGAAAAAGCAATTGAATATGGTATAATTGATTTAAAAGCCAGGATGAGTAATCCCGAAAGTCGCTTCATAATACCAATTGATGCAGGCATAGGGTTAGAGGATAAAATACTAACTTATGTGGAAGAATATGATTTAACGGATAGGTTCGACGGCATCGTGTTGGACATAGTACATGTAAGTGAATATGTGTGGGATTGTGCAACAGCCATATTTGGAGAAAAGTCGAAACAAAAAAGACCGTGGGTAAAATCGATATTAAGGGATTTGCTGGAAGGAAAGACAGACCAGGTAATAAATGAGTTGAAGCTGAATCGGGATAAAACCAATCTTACTCAAAACAAAAAAGACCAACTAAGTAAGACGATAACCTACTTTAGCAATCATAAGCACAAAATGAATTATGAATGGTTTTTGAAAAAGGGATATCCAATAAGTTCAGCCATAGTGGAGTCAACCTGCAAGCACCTCGTTAAAGACAGAATGGAGCAAAGCGGAATGAGATGGACATCACAGGGAGCTCAGAATATGCTGGACATGCGGTCTGTAAAAATCAACGGCGACACTAAAGAATTTATGGACTTTGTAATTCAAAAAGACAGAAAAGTTAATTTGACAAAGATCGCTGCGTAAACTTGATTGCAGCGATTTTGTCACGCACTCAAATTAACCTAAATCATTTCAACAAGACAGTTACTTTTTCAGCTACACAAGCGGCTGAACACTGGAAAAGCGTAGATGGAAAAGAGTTAAGAGGAAGCATAGAGGAAGGAAAAACAAGAGGCTTGAATGTTGTTCGTGCAATCGGACATGAGGATAAAATCGTACTAGCTCAGCGGTACTATGATGGTAGCAAGGAAAGCGAAAAGCTAGCGCGAGTTTATCACGGAAAAGCAGAAAAAGTCGAAAATCTCGGCTATAAATCATTGAGAGTCAGTAAGTTGTGAGGGTTGGGCGAATTTTAAAAATGTATACACTAACTTTTGCTAAATCAACACTTGCATAAGTGATTGATTTTCAGTAATTTTGCGTTGACGAAAATTTAAGTGTATACACCAACTATGGCTAGCCTGCAACAGAAAACAGTAAAAGGCCGCAAATACTGGTACATTGTGGAAAGTCGGCGGGTCAACGGCAAACCCCGACCTGTCGTGCTGGAATACCTGGGCAGTGCAGACCGGCTGCTGGGTCGCCTCAGCGGGCCTATCAATACGTTGCGGTTAAAATCGTATCAACATGGCGACGTTTCGGCCTTGCTGGACATGGCCCGCCAAGTTGACATCGTCTCAATCCTCAACAAATATATACAATCTAATCGAAAAAACGACTCTTCTAAACCATTAAGAAACGGACTTACGGCTGGCGCTACATTTTTACTGGCTGCCATCGGCAGAAGTTGTCGGATGACTTCTAAAAGAGGCTGGTATCAATGGGCAAAAACAACTTCGCTGGAGTATCTGCTCAAAGGCGATTTATCAAAGTTGGACAGCCAGCATTTTTGGGATCAGATGGACGTCCTTCCAATAGAAAATATAGCAAAAGCAGAGGAGGAGATTTTATTGAAAATATTGGACAAATTTGAGATAAAAACGGATAGCTTGTTCTATGATACGACCAATTTTTACACATTCATTTCAACCACTAACAATAAAAATACAATTGCCCAAAGAGGAAAGAACAAGCAGAAGCGAAATGATTTGCGACAGGTTGGCCTTGTCTTAGTAGTAAGTCAGCAAGATCAGATTCCATTGTTTCATCACAGTTATACGGGCAACATAAACGACAGTGCTGTATTTAAGAATGTCATTGGGCAGGTGGTAAAGCGAATGATAGCTTTGAAGCTGGACCTGGCTCGACACACTGTTGTTTTAGATCGTGGTAACAACTCAAAGACTAACCTGGAAATTATAGAAAAATCGGAGTTGTACTATGTAGGTGCGCTAACACCAACCAACCATAAAGAACTGACAACCAAATCTTTACAGAAGTTGAAAGGGAAAGCACTTGGGGAAGATGTATCCAATTACCATATGGTAAAAACGGAGGTGTGGGGTAAAGAAAGAACGCTCGTATTCTTTTTGTCGGACAACCTCAGGGAGGGGCAATTGCGCGGTATGGATACGAAGCTAACTAAAGTTGAACGTCAGTTGGAGCAACTTCAACAGAAGCTGTCGAATCCAAAATCCAATAAAAGAAATAGAAAGCAACTCACCCGGCAAATAACAAGGATATTGGAAGAAAAGAAATGTAACAATTTGATTACATGGGAGTTGAAATGGAAGAGTAAAGGTAGGTATGAGTTGCAATTTGAAAGAAACGAAGCACAGATAAATGAGGCTGGTAAAAACTACGGTCTGAGGATATTGATGACCAACAGGCATGAGTGGGCAGCCGTACAGATTATACAGGCCTATTACGGCCAAGCTAATGTTGAAAAAGCGTTTAAGGAACTAAAGAACCCCTATCATCTAACAATAAGACCACAATACCACTGGACAGATCAAAAAATAAGAGTACACTATTTTATTTGCGTGATCGCTTATTTGTTGAGTGCATTGCTGCTCAGGCAAGTTAAAAAAAAGGTAGCCTTCAAAGGGGGGATCAATGCCCTGCTCAATGAATTGGCTAACATCCGACTGGTAAGTGTGCTGGGTAAAAAACCAAGGGATGGACTAATAGAGCCACGCTTTCAACTAGAAGAAATGACGCCCAGCGAAAAAGCCCTTTTTAAGGTGCTCAACTTGGAGAAAACTCACCATAAAAAAGTGAAAATAAAGGGAGTTAGTGTATACAAATGACATTGACTTAAGTAACTGTTTGTCAATGAATTAGGGCGCTTTTTCGCTATTTTCGTAGTAAACTCGCGCTAGAAGTTCGCCAAATGGCAAAAGAGGAACTTAAAGGAGACTCCATCACCGCTGACGCCCTACATTGTGAACCGGAATTATTGAATATAATAGAAGCTAATGCAGGGAAATACATTGTACAAACTAAAGATAATCAGAAACTTATGCGTGAAGAGTTAGAAGCAGCAAGCAGGTATTTGCCGATGCAAGGTAGCTATACTACTCATGATAAAGGCCACGGTAGAGTAGAAAGTAGAACCTATCAGTCCTATGATTTACGACATCCCCTATTTGAGGATTGCTTAGATGAGCGTTGGCAAAATGCAGGTATTCGTAGTTTAGTCGTCTGCCATCGTAAATTTACAATACTAAAAACAGGTGAACTACAAGAGCAAACTTCTTGGTATCTGAGCAACGATAGCCATGTAGAGCATGATGACCAAAATTTAAAAACCATTGAGTGGGGCAATGCCATTCGAGCACACTGGGGAATTGAAAGTGACCACTATGTTCGAGATGTTACTTTGAAGGAAGATTTTCTAAAAATCAAACAACATCAAATTCAACAAATCATGAGCATTTGTATCTCTGCTGCTGTTATGCTGTTTAGACAATTGAATGTCACAAATATTCAAGCAGCAACTGAAACTTTTTCTGATAACCCTAGCCCTGTTTTTGACCAATTAAGGGCTATCAAGTTTTTATGAAAATGCCGTTAAGGCAGGGATACGAGACTAGCCAATCTTCTTCATTTTTGATATATTTGCACAATGAAAAAGCTACCGATTGGCAGGCAGAATTTTGAGGCGATTATAAAGGAAGAACGCAATGTGGAAAGCTGGAAAGCAGAACAATGGAAGAACGATTGATGTAGAAGCAATCGGCATGCCTGCCCTCAACATCACCCCCGCTGCCCCCGGTAGGTCGCCGTCATAATGTAGACAAACCGCTGAACGGCCTCCCCAAAATCCTCCGATTCCACATATTGGTCTTTGCCAAACACCAACTCCATAAACGGTAGCTCTTCCGTTGGCGGCTTGAGGTAAATGCCTTTGATCGCCATGTTACCCTCTTCCCGTTTCGACTGGATAAAATTTCCCAACTCTTCGATATCGAGAATGCCGAGCGACGGCCGTCCATCCGTCAGCACAAAAATCGATTTCAGATGCAACGACTCCGGGTTTTTTGCTTTTAGCTTTTCAGAAAATTCCATTACTTGCTCATAACAACCCCGTACCCCTGCACTGATGTTGGTACCACCAACGCCACCATATACTACTCCGTCTTTGCGGCTAACAAAAGAAATGCCTTTCAACACCTTGTACATCAGCCGGCGCGTGGTGTATTGTTCGGTAAAGCCTGCCGTAGGCATAAACCCGGTAGAAAAAAAATGAATGGCGTCGTAGGTTTTTCGGTCTTCCAGGCCGAGCACCAGCAGATACAATATCTTAAACAACTGCCGCATTCGCTCGTGGTCCATCGACCCCGAAGCATCCAATACGATGGCATTGATCTGTTCGGCATCGCCCTTGTCGGTGCTTACCTGGAGGGTTTTCATCACTTCGCCCCTCAGCCATTTGTTTTGGTTCTGGATGGTCTGAGGGTCGAATTCGATGCCGTCGTGGCTGTGCCGATAGGGATTGAACCGGGTGGTTTTGCGCATGGGCAATGCCGTGCGAAAGGCTCTTTTGACGAAAAGGATGTAGGGCGTCACCTCCTTTTCCACTTGCAGCATTTCGTCGAGGAGGGCTTCGGTTGTTTCCGTCGATTTTTCGTTTTCCGAAAGGATGCCGAATTCTTTCATTCGCCGGATACGGTACTGGCGTTGGTTGTCGATGGTTTGGCGTTGGTCGTGCAGGGCATTGACCCAGCGCTCCTGTAAGTGAGAAAAGGCAAATTCCGGCGTTTTCTTTTTCAGCTTGCGGAGCTTGTGGCCGTTGTGTGTGGCATACAGCGTTTCCAATGCGGCTCTCAACCGGTCTTCTTCCTTTCGCTCCTTTTGGCGGTTGGTTTCAAACTGCTGGGCAAGGGCGGCGGCACGGTTGGGTGGAAATATGTTCCATTGCAGAATGGGTCCTTTTGCGGCCTTTCGGCAAATGATAAAAGGGGCCAGGCAGTGGTTCAGCAAATTGTGTGCGTGTTGTTGTATTTTTTCCGACGCGGCTGATTGCCATTGCTTTTGTGGCGTCGTCGGCATGGTGGATTGTGCAGCGGCGTACAATTCGTCCTGTTCCCCGGCGGTAAAGTCAAACCAGTTTAACCCGTTTTCAGGCGAACGGTAAAGGGGACCGTATTGTGGCATGGGCAAGGCTGTCGCTTTTTCCGAAGAGGACCGGATACGCTCCTGGATAGAACTGTTTTTTGTCAGGTTGGCTAATCGATTTGCCAACAATCCGTAAGCGCCCCTATTGTATTTTTGCCGAAAGGCGTCGGGAAGGTAATCCCAAAAACCCAATGGTTCGTCGGCCAAAAGAACCTGTAATCCGAATAACTTTTTCTCAGCATCGAAAACCGAGTAAAACCGGCGCTCCATCTCTTCCAGGCGCCGGGAAACCATCCGGCCTTTGGCAAAGTCTGGAAACAGATCGCCAAAGGTTGCCCAAAAACCTTGAACAACCGGATGCAAACTGGCGACATACCGCTCTAAAAGCCCACCGTCCGGTTTGTCGAAATAATATTGTTCGCATCCATTCAACAATAAATGCACGAGTTGCCCGGAAGGGTACATCTGTTCGAATGGGGTAGGGGAGGGATAGGCATGGTGGGCAGCCGGTTTTCCCCCGCGAAACCGGATCGGATGGACCCTCGACATTTTTTTGAGAAAGGCCGCATACTGCACCAGGTAATACCAAATGGCTGTTGCGGGAAGAGGTCCATCAGATGTACCTTTCTGAGAAAAGGAATAAACCGAACGCAACCATTCCACAAATGAAAAATGCCGCGCTTTCAACTTCAGCCACGACAGGGTTGGGTCGAGTTGTTTTCGTTGCAGGCGTTGTAGCTCTGTCGTGGGCACGAAAACGCCTTTTATGTAAATGCCTTGTTGCAGCTTTCGCCAAAATATTTCAGAAGGTTGGAAATCAGATGCAAAGAGCCAGTTCAGGGTGTCATTTTCCGAAGACCCATCCCTATTTTTGCCCACGGGCTCTTCATAAAAAGCATCGCGATATCTATCAAAATCCAGATGGACCCGCCAATGCCCGGCTTCCTGCTCATTTGGCACAAACGCCACTGCATCCCACCCCGCCAGGTGGTATCGCTGTTGCAGGTCGTTCCAATAGCGGAGCAGGGTAGGGGTCAAAACCTGTGAAGCGTCCTTATCGCCAGGGGTGCTATGGGGGGTTGTTTTATCCAATGGCTTGGAAATGTAAAATTATATTATAACCATCTGCTCGCTGCAACATAACCACGAAGGCACAGAGGCACAAAGATTCACACCTGCCTGTCTACTGCCAGGTAGATATGTCACGCACTCAATTATTTTGTAATCATCTGCTCTGGAATCTCCGCCCAAAATAAAAAATTAAAATCTATATTTGCAACAACCAACCCATCCACCAAAATGACCTCCATAAAAGAACAATTTCGCTACGAGAAACTATCCGGCTTCTACGAACAAGACACCCACCTCGGCATTCAGGGCCTCGAAATAGAGCGTCTCCAGATCCTCAACGGCGAAAGCCCTCCCGAAGACATCCTGCTGGTGGTCTACAAGCGCAGCCCCCACCTCAGCTTTCACGATGCCAATGGAAAACTCATCGACATCGACCATTACCTCCCCGACGAGTACCACCGGGAAGATACGGCTTCTGCCGAAAATCTACTCTCCAACCTATACAATGTGGATGTAGACCACCTCAAAGACAAAGACCAACTGCACCCATTGATAAAAGAGATATTCGAGGTCGGCCAGGGAAAGCTCGCTCCGGGCCTCCGCAAAAAATTCGGCCTGGAATCTGGCGAAAGCACGGTCCGGCAGTTTCGGGAAACCTATGGACTCAACAGCCCCGAATTTTCATTCAGCAACCAGATCAAAGGCCGCTTTTTCAGCTTCTACGAGTTTTTGGAAACCTACATCGTCTTTCAACAGAAAGTCCAAAATGGCTACATACACATCACGCCGTCCGACAACATCATCATCACCCCGCTCAACAAGCGAAGCGGCGTGGCGGTCATTCTCGAAACCCAAAGTGCCCAAGGCACCCTCCTGCCCCCCAACCAATGGACCATTACCCGCACCACCGATGAGGATTCTCTGGAGCAAACCCTTGTTTTTCGCTCGGCAGACGTCCGCCAGTTTTTCAGCGGAGAAGGACTGACAGAGATGATCCAAACCGATCGCTACAAACTCATTCATACCCCCGACCACATCGCCCTCGACAGCCTGCTCGACAACACCGACAACCTTCTCGAACTCAACCTGGTCAACGACTGCTTTCAGGTGTTCCCCTCCGACCCCAACATCATCGTCGCATTGACCCACGAGCAGGAGGTGACCGTGGTCAATACCCACCGCTCCATCATCCCCTCCAAGTGGCCGAAAAAAATCGTATTGCCCGAGCCAGCCATCTGGATGCGGGCCAGTGAAAATTTCCATCTGCTTTTTGTGCAAAACAGATCGGGTGATATTGCCGGACTCGATATTACAGGCGATCACCCCACCGAAATTTGTCGCCTTGAAAACTACGCACCTGGATTTGAACTCGATCAGTCCGGCAGCCTATTGTTGAAAATAAAGGACAAAAACCAAATCCTGAAAGTAACCACCAACCTGATCGAACTGGAGTTGCCCTCCGATGAAAAAGGCCTGGCTACTGTGTTGAAAAACCTGAGGCACCTGTTTAAAGGCGAAAGCCTGTTTACCAAAACGAAATTCGCAAAAGTAGTAACCGAAGAAAAGCCGGTAGAGCGCAAGCAGTACCTTCCCAAAGCATTCGAATCGGCAAAATTCGATTATGAAACCCATGTAGAACATATGTTGGCGGAAGCCGGCAACGACTACGAAGCCCTGCTGCTGATCCAGCAAAAAGTGGCCATCGCCCGGCAAAACATCGCAGAAGAACTGACCTTTGAAGCGGAAAAAGAAGGGATCACGCTGGTAGGGCAACGATTACAATCGGTAATACGATCCATCATGGGGCCGGCCGAACGCAAAGTGCGAAACCTGGTAGAAGAGTCCAGGGCCAACCGCATCCTGGCCGACACCCAACGCATTTACCAACAGGTGGACACGCTTTACGACCCAAATGCTTATCGCGAAATACTGAACACCTTGCGGCAATATCAGGAAGAACTCAACAAGATGTTGCCGGATAATGTGGCACAGGTGATGACGCCGTTTAAACGGTTGCAGGAAGAGCTAAATGCAGCCTTTTCTGCCCAGATCGTAAGCGACGGTACGGCCCTTCAGAATTTCATCAACGGTGAAATCGGGCAGGTCGAACAGGCAATAGCCAATACCCACGACCCCCTCCAGCTTGAACAATTGCTGAGCACCCATCCGGCGGCATTGGAGCTGATGAACCTGCTCAAGCAACCCTTTGTTTTGCAAAACATTGCCAAAGGGGAGGATATGTCGCCTGCCGGTATCCAAAGCAGGTTGTACCAGTCGGTGGCCATCCGAAAGCGGGAATTGCACAATGAGGTAACCCGGCAGGAAGAGGAAAAAAATGCCGCCAAACGACAACTGGCCACGATGATCGAGGAAAGCATCGACTTTTTTGTCAAAAACCATACGGGCGGATTTTCCGACCTTGAGCTGTCGAACAATGCAGCCTACCAAAGTTTACTGAAGGATATCCAACGCCTGGAGTCGTCGTTCAAAGACGTGCGCATGGCCATGGAACTAAGGCGTCAACTCGAGCGCCGCATCCTCGAACGCAACCGGGAAGACCTGGAAAAGCTCATCACCTTTGAAGGGAAATACGCTTTTATCCAAAACGACCCCGACCTGTACGTAGACCCCGATTCGAGTATTCGCACCTTCCCGAAGTGGACCCTGCGGCTGGTGGAAAAAAGAGGCGCTCCGGGGAGTTTCGCCGTTCACTTTGTCAGAAATACCGACCTGGCCGTTTTCCGTCCCGGTGCCGTCGACAATCTGGAGTCGAACCACGCCTTTGAGCTGGAGGAGGCCGACTATGCCGACTTTATGACAGACTACAAACGGTACAGCGACGAAGCCCGGCGATACGAATTCGTGGACGCCCTCTGGAAGATCAGCCATAAAGAAAAAGAAGCGCGTCAGTTTCCTCAGTTCGACAAAACCCTGTTGGATCGGTTTGCACCAAAATCGCCCCTTCAGCGCAAAGCCCTGCGCTGCGCCCTGGAGAAGAAGCGTCGGGAAGAGGAGGAGCGCACCCGCCAGCGGAATGTGCCGGTGATCCCGCCAGAGTTTATAGACGAAACGCCGTATTTCCAACAAAAGATACACGAATTTGCGATCAAGGTGAAGTTGCAACTGTTGAGTGGTTCCGGGATTATATTGTTATCCGGGCCACCGGCCACTGGCAAGTCGGCGTTTTTGAAGTTTATAGCGGCCATAATGAACCGGGAATATTTTGAGCACGCCGCCGACAAGTGGCAGACCAAAAACACGCTGATCACGGCCATCAAATTCAGCGAATACGGGCCTTATGCCACCCCTGCCGGATTTACCCGCGCCATTACCACGCCGCACAGCCTTGTAAGCATCGAAGAGATCAAGGAGTGGCCGGAGGCATTGCGTAAGTCGCTGAATCCCCTTTTTGCGGGCAGCCATACTTTTACGGCTCCGGATGGTACGGTCTATTCCGTTGGTGAAAATGTATTGTTATGTGCTGCTGCCAACCTGGGGTCGATGTATCGGCAGGATGATGAGCCCTTCACTGCCGATTTTTGGTCGAGGATCGAGGTGGTGGAGTACAACTATGCGCCGGAGAAAGTGGACCGGGCCTATTTTAAAACACTTCACCAGGCGACCGACCTCAAGTTGCTGACCCTCCAGGACCTCGTGCGGTATTATTTCAGGCAGTCGGAAGCTCCGGGCGGAGCAGAAGACAAGGCGCGTTATTATGCCCGGCAGTTTCTACAGTTTATTCTGCTTCCCAAAGCCGATGAAAAAATAAAGCGGGAAAATCTCCGCACCCATCTCGACGAATATTTTGAAGCTGCCACTCATCCGGGCGGAGGGGGGGATGTGTTTGAGACGGAGTACAGCCCGGAAGAGGCGGCCAAAGTAGCCCTGCGTCGGCTGAAAGATTTTCAAGGCTATACTGCCAGGGAGTTTTACGATCTGTACGACCACTTCATCAACAAGCAGAACCTGCGCTCGCGCCGCTTCATCGAACTTCAATCTGCCGATGTAGAAAAATACGAACAACTGAAAATGCAAATCCACTGCATTCGATTCATAGAGGGATGTTTGCGCAGCTTACGCCAACAATTTTACAGCACGGGGGGCCAGACGGAGGTGGAGGGCACCAACCGCGAGTTTATTAAATCCGTATATTTGCTGGGATTGTTGGGCTGGGTTTGAATAATGATGTAAACCATCAGATCATGAAAAAAACAGACATACAAGTTTATCAGGAAAACCTCCGTTTGAAAAAGGAGTTTGAAAAAATGGACCTCGACCCCACTCCGGTCATAAAGTATGAGCCATACGATTTGGAAAAGGAGAATTGGCGGTTGGCTAATCTGCTCGACTTTACCCGGAAATACCTCGAATGCCGGAGCCGCGAGGAGATGGAGCATGTGTACGGCAAGCCCTGGCCGCCGGTGTTTCCGGGCATTTCTCCCTGGGAGGATTGGAACAGATTCGACCGTTGGGTCGAAGGCAAGCAAGTGGAATTGTCCATGCATGAATACGTGCCCGGAGGAGACTCGCTGAAACCACCAGTGAATTGAAAACAACAGAAGAAGTCGAGCAAGAGTTGGAAAAAATGCTGAATGCGCTTAGTCAAACCAATATTTCACTCGGAATATACGACCTGCCACCCCGGATCAAATACGATTTTATATATGAAATGCTTCAGGAAATGACATTTGTGCCGGGGCCAAAATCAGAGTGGGCTGGCTTTATTATGCTCGATGGTTGCAGTGGTTACTGTCCTGGCTGCGTCCAACGGCCGTGGTGTGGTGCAGGCCAGGATTTGTGCTGGAGTGAGGACGAAAAAGCGGGTAAAATGGCCCTTCCGGAGGCGTTGAAGGACTATGTATCGGCAAGCCCTCAATCGCTGGATTTGCTGAAAGAATCTGATAGGACTTACGAGGAGTCTGGTAGTGACGGGGAGCTTCCCAAAAATCAGGATGGAGTCAACCCGCTGTATATGCCATCTGATGAAGAGGAGGAAGACCGGCCGGAGCAGTTACCGCCTAATTGGAATTAGGGTTTAAAACTTAAAATTCACTTTTATTATGCAGCCAGCCCTTTCGGGCAATGAGAACCGTCTCAGAAGTTTTAAAACCGTAGTGATTGTCTTTGTCCTCTTCAAAGCGGTGTATGGCAACAGCAAACCCAGCAGTTGTCAAACGACTTTTTAACCCCTCAGCAGAGTATATCCTCACATGATCTTCCTGCCCAAAATGTTGCAACCGGTCTTTGGGGGCAATAATGTTGGGATTTTCGTAGATGTCGCCGGATTTAAACGGCGTTTGTATCAGGCAAACCCCACCGGGCGCCAGTATCCGGTATAGTTCGTACATAGCTTGTTGGTCGTTTTGGATGTGTTCCAGTACGTGGTAACAGATGATGAGGTCGTAGCGGTTGTCGGGCTCGTTGGTGTTGGTGATGTCCAGTTGTTTATCTGCTTCAAACTCATTCAGGAAATCGGAGGTGACGTATGTAAATTTGTTGTTGTCATTTTTCAGTTTTTTGGCGAAAGCCTTAGGAGGCGAAAAATGGAGGATGTTTTTTTCAGTCAAATCAAAGGCAACGCTCAACAGTTGCATCAACCTTCGGGTGCGGGGGCAGGCTGCCGCAGTTGGGGCACAACCAATCGGTATTGGAAAGCTCGACAAAACGGTCCAACCTGAAGTCGCAAATATTGCATTGGTGTCTGTTGCCCCGGTATTGCCAGGCGACGATACGCCGCAGCCGCGATTCGTTCTTTTTCAGAATGGCCTCCGGAAGAAGGCGTCGCGCCAGCGTTTTAATGGTTTCGTACATCGTCTTTTTTAGCCAATCGAAAGAGATTAAAGTTTGGGATTGCCCTAAAGCGACCGCTTACGCCCCAGCCGTTGCCACCGAAACCGGGTCGTGTCTTTTTCCAGCTCCCGGTCTTTGGGGTTGAAGCGGTGCAATTGGGCGATCTGTTCGGGATGGGCGGGCAGGAGATCGGCGACCAGCTCGTAGGCGATGTCTCTTATCTCGGGAGCCAGCTCGTTGTCCTTTTTGTATTCGCGGTGGATGACCTGAAGGAATTTCACCCTGTTTCGGTTGTTTACCTTTTCCTGGTAGATATGGTGGATGGCCTTTTTCAGTTCCGGGGTTTTATGGATCTGGTCGAAATACAGTTTGAGGCAATCGATGGGTTTGCTGTTGTGGTCCCAGCCCTGGAGCAGTATTTCCTGGGAGGCCTGGTGGTCTTCCAGTTTGTGTTTACACAAAAGGGCTGCTTTGACGTATTGAGCCTTGTTTTGGTATCGGTCGATCTGCTTCCAGTAAGCAGCGGTTGCCTTCTGGTGTTGGTTGAGTTGGTAATAAAGGTCACCGGCGTTTTCGTATTTTTCCAGCTCTTCATAAAGGGAGATGGCTTGGGTCAGCATATGTCCTTTCTCATAACAATTTGCCGCCGATTGTTTGTCGTTCAGCTTGTCGTGGTAGATCACGGCTGCCTGTTGGTATAGATGTCCTTTCTTCAATGTTTCTGCTGCCAATCTGGGGTTCTGTAAAAGTTTCAGATAGACGAAAGCTGCTTTTTGATAATCCTCCTTTTTGATGAGCGCGGTGGCGGTTTCCTGGTATTGCCTGCGCAGGCGGGCGTATTCCGACTCTTGAAATTTTGCGCCTCCCGATCCGCGCGCGAGACCTCTGTTGTCGAACAGAGAGAAATTGCCCCAGCGACGACCCAAATGAAATTCGCCCCAGGTATTGGGCCCCCGGCTGGCACCAGACTCATCGAGGGGGATGGCGTATTTCAGTCCTTCGGCGGGGTTTTTGCGGAGGAGGTCCATCAGTCGGTCGACCTGTTTTTTATTGCGGTCTTGCAGTTGCTCAAAATCTCTTTGCCATCTTTCGAGAAATGAAAAATTAATGTTGGAAAACCGCTCTGATAGGTTGTTCAGAAACTGTCTTTTTTGACTTTCCGGTGGTCGGCTGGAATTGTCATTGCTGGATTGTCCTGGCTGGAATAATAGTCGATATACCTGGTAGCGCAGTTTTTCTAGCGGGCGGAGAGGTTGGTCCAATTGGTTGGGGTTGCTGGATGAAATGGATTCGTTGATTTGTTGTTGCAATTCATTTTCCGAAAGGGCCTGCACCTGAATGCTGCTTACTTTGGTGGGAATGTGTACTCCTGGTGCCGGGGACATCACCCTTAGATCCGTTTTTGGCGGAAGCTGGAGCAGAGAAGCCCAGTCGATCTCTTCTTCGAGGGCAACCATTCCGATTTCGGGGTGCATGAAGTGGGGTTTCGACAGCAAAAACCCGCGTAATTCCGATTCCGTAGTTTTTGGGTATAACAACGTGTTTTCGGGGATGTACAATAGCCCGGCCATCACCTGGCAGCGGATGTGGGGGTGTGGCGGCAGTTGATCGACCGACTGCTGGAACACCACCAAACATCCCCAAACCGTATTGGCGGCAGTGCCCGGCAGGGGGTAGGCCGTGAGCTGTCCGAGGGGAATAGTCAACCGCTGCAGGTCGGCGATCCATCTTTCCGGATGGGTGCCTTTGAGGAGAATGCCTTTCAGCGGATACGGATTGTTATGACTTGGTTTTAGTGTCATTTCAAGCTATTGGTAAAAGGGAGAACATATTTTTGCCAGAAATCGTTTACCGAAAGGGTATTTAAAAATCGATGCTGCAGGAAAGGACGATAGTAAGTGTTTCCACAAAATGCCGAATTGGTGGCCGCTCCAATGGATGCGCCCAGCACCGTCGGCAGGTAGATCAAAGGCAATTCGGGCTGGCTGCTTTTCAGCACGATGACCCCGCTTCGGGTGTTGCTGATCCGGCTGCCGTCCGGAAAGACAAAGTGGTTTCCTTCGCGAATGCTTTGACTTCTGACCGATAAGTCGTTGGTAACCTCCAGTTTGATGACCCCGTGTTCATTTATGCGGTAGGCGTGTTTGTTGAGTATCAGTTTCCCTGATTTGTTGAGAAAAACATCGGAAATATTCTTCAATACGATGGGTCGGCTCTTTCGGATTTTATTGACAGCGAGATCGCGACTGCTATCATAGGTATTGAATGCAGTTATCATCTCCGGCGGCATTCGCTGGAAAGGAAGTGGGCTGACTCCGTTCTCAAAGTCGACCAGGAGATAACTTTTGTGACCATGAACGATGTAAAATTGGTCGTTCCAGAAGAAAACCTGGAATGGCCAAAAATAGCAGATCTTTTTGGCGGCCCATTTTTTTCGTTCGCCTGTGGTCAGATTGTAGATAGTGAGCTGTTTGTAGAATCGGTCGAGCGACAACAACAGGGTGTGGCCATTGTTGCTTTTCCCAATTTCGTAGAGGATGTCGTTGCGGGGAGGTAAATTCTCGATCAGCATAGTCCATCCGTTTTTCATGGATGGGGTGTTCGACATAAAACCACCTTCATCGGTTATGACAAACCATTGGTTGGCGGTAGTGAGCGTCCTGAATGGTCGCCGACAGGTAGGGAAAAGGATGGGAAAATCTCCGAAGGGGCTGTTTTTGTTTTTCCCGGGTTTTTGTTTGGGTGGCTTTTGCCAAAGCTGTTGGAGTGGCAGCCGAATGGTTTGAAGGTGTTGGCGGCTGGCCTGGCGGTGGCGGTACAGGTCGATTTGGCCGGTGCGGTCTGTCAATATCAGGTACTGAAGGTCGGCTCTGTGCTGGCTTAGGAGTAGCTGCATGTCGGGTTGGAGGAGGGTTTCGGCAGGGGTCAGGAGCATTATTTCAGCGGTTGGGTTTTCGGCTTTTTGCTTTTGCAAAAAATAGCGAAGCCCTTCAGCGGGGTGCAGGCTGGTGTCGATGTACTGGAGGGCGTCGATCACATCATGGATAGAGCCGAGGGTTATTTTACGAAAGTCGTTGCCCACTACATAGGTGGTGCAGGGGGTGGCAGACCGCGGGTGTTGCGACATGGCGAGGGCCACCGCGAAGGCTACGATTTTGGGGATGCCCCAGCTTTTGAGTGAAATATCGAGGAGCAGGATCCGTTCGAGCTGATGGTCGGCGGGCGGATTTTCTCTTTTAAGGAAAAGAGCTTCATTATTGGCCAGGCGGGAGAGGAGGGTCAGGTCGTCGTGGGCAAACTCGGAAGCCAGGAGTTTGTCGAAATCGCCCTTGTTGGAGAGGTCTGCAAATCCGCCAACAGCTTGTTGGGAGGGCAAGGCTTTTTGGAGCGGGATATGCAGTCCCGACCATAGGTGCCGGACCAGTGCTGCGGGCTGGAACGTTTTGCGATGTTCGAGCAGCTCCTCCAGGAGCTCTTTTTTGGCGGGTTTTTCGGTGGTTGTTTCTGAGGGTAGGGCGGGCAGTTCCTCTTCCAGTTCCGGTATCCCGGCCAGTTCATTCAGCAGTGTGTTTACATCGGGGTATTGGTTGTGTAGCATGGCCACGATGCGCAGCTCCCGGGCTACGACTTTGCTGTTGTATTGGGCGGGGAAAGAGGGAAGGCCTTCTTCGAGCCACGTCGTGAGGGCAGGTTTTATAATGCGGCTTGAAACGGTGTTGTGACAATTGGCGAAGATGACTTTGAGCAACCAGGTTTTTTTAGGGCCTTCTTTGTAGGTCAGCGGCAGTTGGGTGAGGGTGGTGAGGAAGTTTACGGCCGCATCGAAGTCTACTGCGTCCCCTCCCGATTGGTGGCCCAGATGGTCGATCACGGCGCGTAGGGTTCTGTCATTGTCAGGATGGGTTGCAGCCAGACACATGAGCACTACACCAAAAGGAGGCAGAGGTTGCGGGTACAACGATTCTATTAGGTCAGCTATGAGACCAGCGTATGCGATGGTGGGGCCATGAGGTACGGCTATTACTTCTCCGTTTTCTTCATATTGCCAGAAGTGGTTTTGGTAGGACTGGAAGTAGTTTGTTTTTGACATTTTTTTGGTTTCATCGCGCTGGGCACGATGTTGATGCAGTCGCCCCTAACAGGGCTTTATTCATTGTGGGTTTGTCGTCGTGTTACTTAGGTTATCATCGCGCTATGCACGATGTTGATGTAGTCGCCCCTAACAGGGCTTTATTCATTGTGGGTTTGTCGTCGTGCTACTTAGGTTATCATCGCGCTGGGCACGATGTTGATGCAGTCGCCTCCCGGAACGTCCCGGTAGCTATCGGGAGGGACAGGCTCTTCAGGGCTTGGGGTTTTGTTGTGTGCGTTTTATATGGCTTAATGGTCATTTTTGGGGTGTATGGTTTTTCGAAATGAGCTGATGCTTAGGGGTTGGAGGTCTTGTTTTTTGATTAAAGTATGGTTCGATTGTTCGGTCCAGAGGATTAGGGCGTCGTTGTTGGGGTTGATGTGTTGGTGGATGGCTGCTTGGAGGATGGGGTATTGCAGTTGCCATCCCGCTGGCAGCAGAAAGGATTGGTTTTGCCAGTAGCTTTTTCCCGGAAGGGGTAGGGTAGGGCGGCCCAGTACCAGCGCCTTGTTGTTGTTGAACAGGGTCCATTTTAGGGGTTTAAGTCTTGATGCGGGCGCCGATTCGATGTAGTTGGTTAGGAGGTTTAGATGTAATAGGATGGCGGCGGGCTTCTGTTCGTCGTTGCTGGGGATTAGCTGTATTTTGATTCGGTCGGGAATGCCGAAGAAGTTGTGGTTTTGGCGTGGCCACTCCAGGGGCAGCCCTCGTGCAATGGGGGTCCAGAGGAGGTTGGGAACGCGTTGTTGGGGCAGCAGGTGACCGATCGGATAGAGGTAGTTTTGGTCGGCCCGGTAAATGGTTTTTTCTGGCAGACATTGTACTTCTTTGGCGGTGATTTCGCTGCTGCTCCATCCTTTTATCCAGATCGTACCCTGGTGATGTGAGATTTTTAAGTGCTCCCAATGGCGTATTGTTCCGAGGAGGGACTGGTCCTTTTCGGGTAGGGATAGGTAGTAGGGTTGATTGTTTTTTGTTTGCATGGTGTTTTGGCTTCATCGCGCTTCGCACGCTTCATCGCGCTTCGCACGCTTCATCGCGCTTCGCACGCTTCATCGCGCTTCGCACGCTTCATCGCGCTTCGCACGCTTCATCGCGCTTCGCACGATGTTGATGCAGTCGCCCTTTCAGGGCTTTTATTTGGATGGGAGTTATGCGGTTTTAAGCATGTTTTCCCAGAGTTCTTCTATGGCTGATTCGATTCGGTGTTTGTGGTCGGGGTTGTTGAGCCAGGTGGTGCGGCTTTGCAGGTATCGGAGTTTGTCTTTTACTATGTTTTGCTCTTCAAAGGAGAGGGCATCGGTCTCCCATTTTTCTTTTAGGAGGAGGACTTCTTTGAGGAGCTCTTCGGCGTTGGGCATCTTGTTGAAACGGGCCTGGGGGTGGGCGGCTTCGGTTATGTCTTTTTCGATGACGTTGTCGATGAGGCCGGCCAGTATTTCAATTTGTTCTTCGGTGTCCCAGATGTATTTCATCACCCAGAGGTCGGAGAGGAGGGCTTCGGTGCGGCCGCTGATGAGGGCGCTGGCCGCGATCAGGTTTTGGATTTTTACGGCCCGCCGGTCGGACACTTTGATGCCGGTGTTGCGGAGGCTGTGGACCAAGTCGACGTATCGTTTTCGGATGGGGGACAGGTCTACGGCTTTGCATTGGTGTTGCAGGTCGATGATCTCTTTGGGAGAGATGGTGGGGTGTTTTTCGGGTTGTTGGTGTTCGAGCTTCCAGCCGGCGAGGAGCACCTGGTCGAGGAGATCGGGGTCGACGTAGTCGCACTCTACCCGGATGAGGAAGCGGTCGAGCAGGGCGTTGAGGGCTTCGTCGTCGGGAAGCTGGTTGCTGGCACCTACAAACATGAGGGCGGGCAGATGGAGGGTCTCTTTGCCTCGTCTGAAAATCTTCTCGTTGAGTGCCATCAGCAGGCTGTTGAGGATGGCGGAGTTGGCGTTGAAAATCTCATCCAGGAAGATAAGGGATGCTTCGGGGAGCATGCCTTCGGTGTTGGTGACCAGTTCGCCCTCTTTGAGCTTGCGGATGTCGAAGGGGCCGAACAGTTCGTTGGGTTCGGTAAAGCGGGTGAGGAGGTACTCGAAGTTTTTGCCGCCTTCGACGCAGGTGGATAGCTGGCGGACAATGGCGCTCTTGGCCGTACCGGGAGGGCCCAGCAGGAAGGCATTTTCTTTGGCTATCAGGCAGATTCCAAGGAGGTCGACGATCTCGTCTTTGCCGACAAATTTGTTTTTCACGAAAGTGAGCACTTCATGGAGCTTATTGGTCTTCATAGATTGAGTATAAGTTTAGCGTTTCAAGGCATGAGCAGTTCGGAATAGAGTCCGAGGCTGGCGTTGATGCCGGGTTGAAGGGCAGGGTGTTCCGACAATACTTTATTTTTGTGCCGGACGACCCTGTCGATGTATAACTGGTGGAGGCATGGGTTTGTTGTAATGGCGGTCAAGTCGATGTCTTCTGTATTTTTAATTTTGGGAACACCGGAATAATGCCATCTTTGCAGTTGGGCTTGGAGGAGTTGGATAAGCTCATCTTCCGGGTCGATGGCCTTGAGTTGGTCCAGCAGGGCGGGCACGAACCGCAGGCAGAGGTCGGCAGAAAGGATGGCCTGGGCTGAAAGATATCCTTCAAAAACCGGCAGCAGCGTTGGGAGTTTTTTTGTTTCGTGTTGTCGGTGGAGGAGGAGTTGAGCGGCGATAAACAGATATTTGGCTGCCCAGAGTGCCGTTTCGGGGTGGAACGTTGGCGGCTCGTGTGGGTAGTCGAGTTGTTCGTTTTCGTATTCCGATTGGAGGAAGCGGAGGGTGGCTGCCTCATCGTCGGGTGCGATGGTGGTCAAGTGGCCATGAAGCAGGAGGGCTTCCTGCTGGCGAAGGTGTTGTATGGTTTGATGTAGCGGGTTCATATGTATTTGGCTGTTTTCAGTTGGGTGGACGGAAGGTATAACAAATATTTGGGTGGAAAATTCCGGGGAGAGGGTGATTTGATGAATTTTTTTTTACAAAAGAGGATTGTGTTGAACATAATATTCAATTGGAGGAATGTTGGAGTTAGCTTGGCTTGTACGTTGGTGGTTTTTGGGGTTAATTTTTTGGTGCCGAGTTATACCAATGGGTTATATCCGGGGATCAATCTTTCTTTTGAAAATGTATGGAGCAATGAAAATTCAGCACTAGCATTTAGCCGCAGATGCAGCTATTCAGAGTTTAAGAGAAGGCCTTTTGTTCTTGAGTTTCAAAGGTTGCTGTCCGGAAAAATGGGACTTCCATATCAGTTTTCGTTTAATCTAATCAATTACATCAGTCTGTTCTTTGTTTTTTTGATGTTACCCAATCTAGTACATGCGGTGAATAAAAATCTGGAAAACGCGGTATCCGTACAGCTTGTGTTTTTGTTGTCGATGCCCGTTATCTTTGCTTTTTTTGTCAGCATAGCCACGCATGATGACATTGTTCAATATTTATTTCTCATTCTTTTTTTGACTTTCCTTTTTCAAAGACGACACATCACTGCTGGGATTTTTTTTACAATGGCTTGTATTTGCAGAGAAACGAGTTTTATATATTCTATTATTATCATCGCCTTTTTTTTGATTGAAAGGTTTGAAAAAAAACTATTGTTCGGAATTATATGGTTGTTACCCTTGGCAGGGTATTATTTTTTTATATCTCAATACTTGACAAGAGATTTATTAGAAGCGTCCAAAAATTTTCTAATAGAAGAACGTTTTTTAGCCTGGCAAAATAATTTTAGTTCGCTCAAAAATTTTAGAGAATCCACAACGATCTTGCTCTTTATGACAAGTGGATATCTGTATCTTTTGTACATAAAGTATCAGAAAGAAAAAGATACCCGGATCAGAAAATGGTGTTTGGTGTGTATCGGCTTTGTGTTACTCAATAGCCTGGTCGTTTCAATTTCGGGATTGGTTAGGGAAGCGAGGCTACTTTTCATTCCACTTGTTTTGGTGTTGCCACTTGTAGCATCGGAAATTAGATCGGCATTTAATCAGTTGGTAAATGGTTCGAAAAAGATATCTTTAAAGCATACACTGTGGGTGGTAGGAGGCAGCTTTTTGGTTTCGATTTTATGGTTTAGTCCGAAAGCTGTAGGTACCGGTTATATTTACAAGGCCTATTCTTTTATTTACTTTACAATACTATTTGAGCTAATCTACGTGCAGCAAGGCTTAAGAACCAAAGTATAGTTATTTGTATTTGTTATAATATAAAAAGTACTCCTCAAATCCAATCATAACTACTGGAGAAGCATAAATGAGTTCCATGTCTTTTCTTTTATTTAGAATTTCGGATTTTAACTCATAGTTGAGCAATACCAGAATATCTTCCTTTTTCACAATTTTCAAACTATCAGCTTTGTGTAAAATGGAGGCATTGGTTCGCTTGTCGTGCAGCCTCAATCGCTTTTGATTCCAAATAATGAAAGTGCCGAATGTATCAGATGAAGGATAAAAAATATCTTTATCCAAATAAGCTGAGACAGGAGAAACGGCAAAGTCAATATCGCCGATTATCTCTAAGTCGCTCAAATTTTCAGCAACAATAAACTCAGATAGTCGCTTGCTACCCGAAAAATCATAGGCTATATCCATAGCGGAAACGCCCAAGGCTATAAACATTTGAAATATAAGGATTGAGTTGAAAAAATAGTTTGACATTCGGCCAGAAATTAAACTATTGAGCTTTTTCAACATGCTTAATGTTACCCCTCCAGAGGTTGCAGGCAAGTGATTTTGTATCCAAAGTATGGCAATAAATCCAATAAATAAATATCCATGATGACGAATCTCACCAAAAAATTTGACTGTCGAAAAAAGACATAACACCCCATAAAGTAAACCAATAAATAAAATTGAAATGTATGATTTAAACAGCTTCTTTATAACGAAAAAAAGTACAGGGATTAGACAAATACACTTTAAGAAATACTCCAAAGCCGGATTGTGAAAGTCAAATGTGTTTTTTAACCAAAAATATCCGCTAACCTTTGGAATAGGCAGGATTGAATTCCAAAGTATATCAACATGAGATTTAAAATACTTTCTTAGTGAAAAATTCCATTCGCTTGCAAACCCTGTATCTGTTGGAGGTATCACCTCCCATATACTTATAGTCGCGGCTATAAAATATAAGAAAAGTATGCACTTATCCCTAAGCTCAAACTTTTCAGATTCCCATTTGTCAATTACCAAAACAGAGAAAAGACAAACGCTTAAGAAAAAAGCATATATATTGATGTGAAGTAATGCAGACAAAATGATGATTAGCACCAAAAAATGAGTTTTCCTAAATGGAAATAATGTACAAAACAAAAAAACCGCTGGAAGAGAAAGACCATAATTTCGGGCAATTACCCCGTATTCATAAAAGAAAAAATAATTAAAAACAAGGAGCCATTTAACAGAACCAGAGAAAGGCGCACACCGGATAAGTATAAAAATACCTACAGCGGTAATGCAAAAATGAAATATGCTGTAAGCAGAAATGCTCTCTGTAATACCCGTAAAAAAATACAATATTAAAAACCATGTATTATGATGCCCTTCATATGTCGAATTAACAAAAAGCGCTTGAATAGACGGGCTGTTTTTTGCAATCATCCAGGCTTGAAGCTCATCTCGCCAGGGTTCATGGTTTAGAGTAACAAATAGCCCTAAGATAAAATACAAAGTAAATAAAAGCCAACATTCTCTGGTCCTCATTTTAAGATTTTAAGTACAAATATTTACCGCGGTGTGTAACCTTTTAAAAGTCTTGATTAAAGTTTCTCCATTCTGACATTTGGGCTTTGGCTATTTTCAAATGTCGGTATCAATTTTGTTTTTTCAAAATATTTTCTCTGATTTTGAGAATGTATAAAGGCCAGTAAATGATCATAAAAGATGATAGGAAAACGAGAGACAAAAACATTCATCCGAACTTCAAAACTTGCCCTAAAAGAATACTGCCTATTGGGAATTATACTCATCCTTTACAGCATTATTCAATTACAATTGCTCAACAAAGATTTCTGGAATGACGAGATATATACCTTAAAACACTTCGTGTTTCCGTCGCTCACGACTGTACTGACGGACTACCACGTTCCAAACAATCACGTATTTTTTAATATTCTTAACTGGATATATTTAAAATGCCGAGGCCTCAGTGATTTATACCAGTTGATGGATAGCCCATATCAATTACGATTGCTGTCTTTTTCTTACGCTTTGGCCACCCTTATAATCACTTATTTCCTGATAAGACGATTTTTCAACAAAACTGTGGCGTTGTTGTCGGTGGCACTTATGACCACAACGATTCCCTTCTACAACACTGCTACACAGATTCGTGGCTATGGGTTAAGCACCCTTTTGGTGGTGGTGGTGCTTTTCTTTTGTTGGGAGTATATGGAGATCCGGCGCAAAAGATACTTGGTGTCCGTTTGTATTTCAACGGCGCTCTTACTTTATACCATCCCCTCAAACACGCTATTTGTTATGGGGCTACTGGCTTTTTATGGTGGACTGGCACTGGTGAGTACGGTGCGTACAGAAGAGCGGCTTTCACTTAAAAGGATATGTCAAAAACCGTCATTTATGCTATCATTAGGGATAATAGGAGGCATTGTTCTGGCGGTTGTCTTGTATTTGCCGGTAATTGGCGATGTACTATTTAATCCGTACATAGTCAACGATAAACCTTTCGGGCTTTTTGCTCTTACTTCTTTGCCGTATCATGTCTTGCTGGCATTTTTGTCGGGTCGATGGTTGCTAGTGTTATTATTTTTAATTGGAATGTACAATTTTGCGAACTATAGTGAGTGGTTCGAAAAACTGTTACTGTTGTTTACTTTAGTGTTAACTTCATTCATTATATGCTTTATTCGTGGCGGACAGATACCGATGAGGATTTTCGTAATTTTCGTTCCAGTTGCTTGTATTTTTTTGTCAGTCGGAGTATATTCATTCATAAGGTCGGTGCCTAAATGGAGATCTGCATCGCTTTTATTTGCTGGCTTAATTTACGTATATGCAATCGGGGTATTTTCGCTTCAGCTAAAAAAGATAGATGCCAGAATATTATCGGATATAAAATCAACAAATCGGTCACATAACATCTATTACAACTATTACATTCCACGCTATGAGCCTCAAAAAGTGCTTAAAACATTTAAAGCAACCCATTATGCCGACTCCATACCCGTCATTTTACATCGGTGTGAACCACATGACCTGCCGGTTTATTTAGACAAGTTTGAGATAGACTATTACCACTTCGAAGTATTAGATTCTGTGATGGTTTCAAATCAAAATGCTTTTATACTTTCCAATCATCCTGTGGAATTGATGGAAAGCACGAGCTATCGTACTTCCATAGTGAGCCAGGAGTATTCTTACTTAAATGTTGTTATGTGCCAAAAATGATTATCGTAAAAATTACCGGTGGCTTGGGAAATCAGCTGTTCCAATATGCATTTGGATTAAAATGGGCTTTGCTACATCAAACCTCATTAAAGGTAGACAATTCCTGGTATCAGTCTAACAATGCATCGACAAAAAGACCATTTGTATTGGACTGCTTCAATATCGACCTCTCAATTGCAAACATTAAGGACTACCGACAAATGAATATCCCCGTGTTAAAAGGCAACAGCTCTTTGATTAAACTGTGGAACAAGGCGGCGTTAAAATACAGCCCCAATAGTATTCGTCAAAAAAACTGGGGAGATTTATATGAAGATAAAACCATCCCTGTATATAGTTATTTACAAGGGTATTGGTTTTCAGAAAGAACATGTTTTGAAATGAAAGATCAATTGCAAAAAAACTATACACTGAATTCAGAACTTATTATTGGGCACCACATTTACAATTCTATTGTAACCGACTATTCTGTAGCCGTTCACATAAGGAGGGGAGACTACGTGGTTTCCGATGCCTATTTATTGGACATACAATACTTTGAAGAGGCCATTCTGAAAATGAAAGCCATACACAATAAGCCGCTAACTTTCTTTGTATTTTCAGATGAGGTTGATTGGGCGATAGACCACTTAAGTCATTTTGAAAAACAGGAAAAACTCGATTTGGTATATCTAGACAAATCGATACCTTCGGGAAAATATGATTTGTACCACTTTTATTTAATGAAAAAATGCAAACATTTTATAATTTCAAATAGTACATTTAGCTGGTGGGCAGCGTGGCTTTCGGCCTCCCCAAATAAGACGGTTATCTGCCCGAAACAATTTGAAAGAAGCAATACATTGCACAATTACATAGTACCAAAAGAGTGGATTGCCATCTGACAGACCTATTCATTTTAACAGAGTTTTATTACGGAGTATGTACACAGTGAAAAAGTTAAACATTATCATACAATGCAATGAACTTCCTCCTCATAGTACCGGAGGAATCGGGATACAAACGCTCAACTTAGCAAATATGCTACACGCGGATGGGCACAACGTTACGGTGATTGGTGTTTATAATGAGGTTAAAAAACACGATCACCCTTTTAGGTTCATTCAGTTGCGGAGAATTAAATACTTATCTGTTTTCGGCCACTTTCTAAACATTTTGAAATTTCATTGTTATCTACTTTATTTTGTCGCTGTAAAAGGCAACGAAGCGGATTGTATTGAATACCCGGATTATGGAGGGTATGGCGTTATTCAATTTATAAAAACTTTAAAAATCGTCCGCTTAAATAATCCTGACTTTTACTTGAGTTATTGGGATCGTAAACCAAATCGATTCTGGCCAAACAAATCACTGATATGGTATGCACAAAAGAAAAGCATCTTGAACGCGGACAAGGTAATATCAAGTGCCGACTACCTCATTCCAATTACTCAAAAAATATGTGGAAAGTTAAATATTCAAAGAATATACAACTTAATCCAACCGGAAAAAAACGTTATTTTGCCTGCTGCTATTCCTCAGCTTCCAGACAAATATATTTTGAATGTAGGATCTGTGATAAGTTACAAAGGTGTCGATTTATTGGTGGAAGCTTACAGCTCAGTTGCCGAAAGATTGAATTACAGTCTTGTACTTGCAGGAAGAATACTGTCAAAAGAAATTCATCAAAAAGTTATTGCCCGTAATAAGCAATGGGAAACTCCCCGAATCTTTCTTCTGGGAGAGGTACATCAAAATGTATTAATGCGTATAATTACCAGATCGCAAGCCCTCATTTTCCCCTCATTGCGGGAAAACATGCCTTTGTCGTGGGTAGAAACTCTGGGGATGGGAAAGGCAATATGGAGCAGTGACATTCCCTGTTCCCACGAAATTATTGATATTGGGAAAAATGGATTTATTTTTGAGAAAAATTCCATTCCGGCGATAAAAAAGGCATTAATTCAAATCGATACAACCGGCCAAGAAAAGATGTCTATAATGGAAGAAAATGCAAAAAAAAAATATGAACAAATATTCAAGACCGAAAAGATATATAGTCAAAATTTAACTTTGCTCTATTCGGTTTGTGCGCAAAAATTTAAATAAACACACCATGATGCGGCAGCTTCGGTTTTTAGTTTGGAATATAAGATGTTTTGGTATTTTGACAGGCGTAAAACTCTTCTTCTTTTTCATTACTCAGAAAACGGAAAATATGTCAATGCCGCTTTTAGAACATACTTTTACATTGAGGCCAGGAACTTCTGATCTTTCCACCTTTGTCGAAGTTTTCATGAGCAAGGGATATGATATAGTGATCCCTTTTCAACCCAAAACAGTCATTGATGGTGGTGCCAACGTTGGTATGTTTTCCATTAAAATGAAAAATGATTTTCCCGATGCTTTAGTGGTTGCAGTAGAACCTGACCCCGATAACTATCGGATTCTCCAAAAAAACACCAACCCTTATTCCAACATCCAAACCGTACAAGCGGGGTTATGGGGTAAAGACACCCAACTGAAAGTATGGGATAAGTTTGAGGCGGGTAAAAATACATTGGTCGTCGAAGAAGCACCATCAAATGGAACAATTCCCGGTATATCGATTGACACACTGATGCAAACATTTAACCTAAATCAAATCGACATTTTAAAATTAGATATCGAAACAAGCGAAAAACAATTATTTTTCGGTAATTGTGACTGGTTGTCCAAAACAAAAATGATAATAATCGAACTACACGACAAAATGGAAGAGGGGTGTTCCCAATCGTTTTTTGAAGCGATCAATCGTTTTATTAAACATTATGATTATGCCATTCACGGGGAGAACACTATTATCACCAATCGCGACCTTATTCCCACGATAACAACATCCACTACCGTCAACCCATCCAGCGAGCATACCACATTTGAAAAACCAGCAACCGCCAAACCAGCAAATCATAATAAAGGCGGCCCGTCTTGAATAATGCTATCTGCTTGCGCAAAAATGGGACATTGAATAATTGAGACTGAAGTAAAGCGGCGTCACTGAGATGATAATCCAAATAGTGAGCGAGGTCGCCTTTTAGCCACTCTTTGATGGGTGCCCCAAACCCCCTTTTTGAAAGGCCCATAGTACTGGGTGGAACGTAGTCAGCCAACACTTCTTTCAGAATTTTTTTTTGTTGATTTCCGTCAAACTTGTATTTAGAAGGCAAAGCACTTACGAAAGATACCAGCTCAAAATCGAGATAAGGGTGGCGGCCTTCTATAGATACGGACATGGAGGACCGATCGACTTTCGCCAGCAACGCCCCCTCCAGAAATTGCTCAAAATCTATGGACAACATTACAGACAATTCGTCGCGTTGATGATAATTATCAATGGGTATCCCGTTGGAACTAATCTCCGCCTTGACCCGGGGGGCGTACATCCTTTCCGAAAAAAAGGAAGGCAGGCAACTGGCCAGGCTGAATAAAGTCCCAATTTGTTGATGCTTGTCTGGATGCCATGCGGTAGAAATACTACTGGCCTTGTGCTTTAACTCCTGAAAATAATCAGGTAATAAAAAGGACCATTGCTTTAAAAAGGAGCGTCCAACTGGAGCTAAAAAAGAAGGAACCTTCTTCAGTAAAGATGCATACCTAAGTATTAATGCATGCTTTCCATACCCGGCAAACAGCTCATCTCCACCGTCTCCCGACAAAACTACTTTTACACGGCCCGCAGCCAGTTTGCTAACCAGCATATTGGAAATGACGGCGCAATCGCCTAGTGGTTCGTCGTAGTGAAACGGCAACAAATCAAAGATATTTTGAGCATCACTTGCAGTGCAAACCTGGTCAACGTGATTTGTTCCCAGATAGGCTGCTGTTTGCCGCGCAACAGCTACTTCATTGCTGCCGTCCTCAAACCCAATGGAAAACGTCCTTAGCTTTTCTGTCCGATCTTTCTGAAGGATAGCCGCCATCGTTGTGCTGTCAAAACCACCACTCAAAAAAACACCAACGGGAACATCGGCGACCATCCGGTATTCACATGCCGAACTCAACAAGTGGCCTACTTCCTCTTTAGCATCCTGATATGAAATCTTTTTTTCTGGAGCATTATAATAATCGCGGATACGCCAATAGGACTGGGAACTGATAGCGCGCGATTCCAGGTCCATCGTTAAAAAACGTCCCGCAACCAGCTTCTTGGTATATTTAAAAATAGACCGGGGAGCAGGGATGTATCCAATGTCGAAAAATGTCTTCAACGCCTTGATATTGAGATGCTTTTCAAACCCAGAGTGTGCATGAAAGGCCTTCAACTCGGAAGCAAAAAGAAACAAACCATCCTTCCAATAATAATACAATGGCTTGATACCTGCACGGTCACGCACTATGTGAATGCATTCTTCTTTGTGGTCTAGCAGGACAAATGCAAACATGCCATTGAATCGCCCCAGTGCTTTCAACCCCCAATGTTGGAGTGCATGCACCACCACCTCTGTATCCGTCTGTGTAACAAACAAATGACCTTCAGCTTCCAGGGCGGATTTTATCTCAATATAATTGTAAACTTCACCATTAAAAACCAGTGTAAAATGACCGTACCGGATTGGCTGTCGCCCCTTGTCGCTTAGATCAATTATCGACAGCCGGGTATGCCCCAGTCCCACCACACAATTGTCAAAACGCACCATCTCACTTCCTTTGTCATCAGGGCCCCTGTGTTGAAGGGTGGAGACCATGGCGTCCAACATTTGCTGAGAGGAGCGTTTGTTGAAATCAATGAAACCGGCTAAACCACACATATTTTGAAACAGATGATATCGGCGAATGTAGTAAAATAATAGAAATGTTTAGATTTGTAGACTTAAAACAACTTTCATGCTTTGACAGTTCGGGGTCCGTCTATATCGGTAATTATGGCCTGCTACAATGACGAAAAGTGGATTGGCAGAGCCATCGAAAGTATTCTGAACCAAACGTTTAGCGACTTCGAGTTCATCATTGTCGACGATGCCAGCACCGATGGTACTTTTCCCCTGTGCCAACAATATGCTCAACGGGATGGGCGTATTGTTTTGTCACAACAAGAAAAAAACAGTGGCTCCTGCACCTTACCGCTCAATGTGGCTATAAAACAGGCAAAAGCCAATATCATTGCCCGAATGGACGCTGACGATCTTAGCCACCTCACCCGGTTTGAAAAACAATTCGCCTTTTTGCAGGCGCACCCCGAAGTCGATGTTTTGGGCACCGGCATCCGGCTGATAGATAAAGACACCGGGCAAATCGTTGAGTCCTTTTTTTTTCAGGAATATCATAAAGACATTGTACGACATCGCTACTTTAGGCCTTTTCTGGCACACCCTACTATTATGATCCGAAAAAAAGTATATGATTTTTTTGGAGGATATAATGAATCTTTACAGCGAAGACAAGATACCGAACTGTGGCTCAAAGCATACCCCCACTTTACCTTTCACAACTTGCAGGAAGTGTTGTTTGACTACTACCGTCGGCCAATGGCAAAGGGCGAAATAGACTTTAGTGACCTGAACGAAAGCATTAAGCTAACAATAAAGGCTATTCAGCGCAACGGGGACCTGCCACACTTGCTGCCCTTTTTATTTCGGCAATATGGCTTTTATGTTTTTGACCGCTTGCGGCTATTTTTCCGAAAGGCAACCCCACCTATCGGATAAGCACCATCTTTCCAATCCCTTTTTTAAAATACTGATTGGTATTGGTATTGTAATCACCATACAACTCGCCATCTGCTTTTCGGGTGACAACCCGGTAAAGGTACACCCCGTTGGCCAGCCGGTCGCCGTACTGATCCGTCCCATCCCAACGATATTCCGTAATATTTTTGCCGACGTGGATGGGGCCCAGTTCGTCCTGAGTGATTTCCCGGACCACCTTACCAGAGGCGGTCATGATCTGTATTTTCATAAAATCGGGAACATCGGCTCCCGTCAGGGTAAATACAAATTGAGTCTGTGTCGAAAATGGGTTGGGGTAGTTGAATACATTGGAGATCATGGCCTCGTTGATCACCTCAAAGCGGACCTGGTAGTCGTACGACCCGGCGTCGTTGCCGGAACGGTCCTGGGCGTCTACCAGCAACTCGTAAATACCGTCCGTTTCAAAAAACCGACGGATTTCAATGCGGGCCCGGTTTTCCTTGTCAAGATCGCCTTCTTCGGCGGGGTAGAAGTTCACATCGGGGTCTGACAGATAAACCGATTCAATGGTATTTCCGTCAGGATGCTTCAACTTGATCCGGAACAAAGAGGTGTCGTTCAGGGCCAGGTGCTCATTTTCATCCAGTAGCGAAACGGAGATCACTGGCTTGGCTGACACGATATCCCCATCCATAATGTGGACCCCATCGAAGGTGACGTCGAGTAAGGGGTTGCGGATGTCGCGAGTTAGGTAAAAGGGGAGAAGGCCTACATTGTTGAAATGGTGTTGTTCGGGTTGGTCGTCGTTGGGGTTTACCTCTATGAGCAATTGATTGAGTGCGGTGGCAATGGGCTCGGTGTCGAACTCAAAATGGGCGATCAGGGTATCCTCCTGCAAGAGGGGAGCCATGCGGGTTCCATTGAGGTAAGCTTCATTGTTTTGATCGAAAACGGTGTAATGAACCAACAGGCTGTCCATGTCAACTGGAGTTACATTTTCCACGGCAATATCGAGTATAAGTGGTTCTCCCTGTTGTAAAGTATCCGACTGAAACGAAAAATGCGTATCGGCCCGTAGCGCTGCGTCCGGTGCGGGTTCGTACAGCACTCTCCAGTAATCGAGGTGTGGGGAGGTGCGCAGTAGGGAGTCTGTTACCGTCATTTCCAATTGAAGGAAGGGATACTGCTGGGCACTGATGTGTGTAAGCGTTGTATCGAATACGCTGATGTTGTTGTGGAGTAAGGCTCTTTGCTCGTTATTCGTTATGCCGTATACCTTCAGTTGTACTTTATCCGAAGAAGGATCGTAACCCTCCAGATTCCAAAGAAGGGATTGCCAGGATTTGGCCGGGCCAATAGTGACCGATTCGACCGATCCGTTGTCGGTAGGAGACTTTAAGGTATAAACGGCAGTAAGAAATTGCGATAGGCTGTCGGCAACGACTTCTGTTGGGAGTTCATGTTCGTCAAGAAATGAGGGATTGTCTTTTTGGTAAATGAAGTAATAGGGTACAGCCCCTTTGGTTTCCAACTCTCTTACACGGGTAGCGCCCTGTTCTTCCAAAACCTGAAAAATATTTTTTTGATAGCTGTTACTGACTGAGTCGAGGGCCCACTCTTCGGGGTGATAATCATAATTCCAGACAGCTTGAATGGAGTAAACCACAACATAACTCCCGCTGGGCACCACATCTTCGAGGAAGTGGATCAGCTTTTCCCGCTCTTCGACACTATTCGACTTAAAGGGAAAGGAGTGAAAGTCGAACTCTTTGCAATTATAACTTCCATGAATGCCAGGGGGCGGGTTGACCCACGGCTCTACCGATAGCGGGTCAATTACGACAACGTGAAATCCGATTGGCATACAAGCAAAATATTCCTGCACCAGAATGCTATTGAGCAAAGGCGACATTTCAAGTTTATAGTTGTTCATAGCGTAAACGCCATCCTTCATCCTGAGTTCCGTCACTGTTTTTGCATATTTTAACTTTCTATCCGGCTCTTCCAATTCCAAATCATTGTATTCATTTTCTTTGATCAATTGATGAAAATGCGACTGGTTCCACCCCGGCGAACTACCGCCCATGTAGACGAAAGAACTTTCGTGCCAGTTAAACCCCTGGCCGGTAGTAAGCGTGCTGTCGATACTGATTCGCCAATAGTAAACGGTATTATCCTGATAATTGAAGGTAGGCGTCCAACCAATGATACCGCCGCTTTTTTCTATAGTGGTTTCTTGTCTTACGGGGCTGTTGAAATAGGCAGTGGTATCTATTTGCAGATGGTATTTTTGCATTTCTGCAAATGCATTGGCAGTTGAAGCTTTCAGTGTTGGATTCGGCTCCGTTACGATGCTGTATTCGTAGGGATAAATGGGAAAGGCATCGTTTGCCACTACATAAATGGTATGTTGGTAGGTATTATTGGATTCTGCCGCGGGGGTCGGCATTTCCGGGATTGAGTCGAGTGCATCGACGGTGATGTGCAATTTGTTGAATCCCAGGGCATTTTCATCAGGCAAAGGGAGAGTAAAGAGGTGTTCGGTTTCATATTTGGGAGAGGCTACTCTTCGCCCTAGCGAAGGCAGCAGGGTTCCGTCGGGCAACTGGTGTTCAAACCGCAGAAGAAAAGAGTCGGGTGTCGCAGAACCAATATTGGTAATGCTGACTTCCAGGTCGAAGCTGTCCATCTGTGTGTTAAGGAGAGTGGGATTTATGCCTACAGAGGGACCGTTTACCAAATAATCTGGCCCCTCGTGGCTATTTAGCTTTATTGCCGGATCGCCGTGAAGAAGGGTAACCTGTTTGAGCTGTTCGGCGTGAAAAGAAGAGTTAAGGTCAAAGTCAACAATGGTAGCCCGGAGAATGTCTCCCAACCGCTCGCCGTAATTATCGGTAGCCAGATTGGTGTAAAAATGTTTAGCGAAAGCCGACAAGTTGGATAAGGTCGTTAGCCAGGTAGCCCCGATGAAAGCGACGGCACCCCGGTCCTCAGCAAGGACCCATGTTTCCGACAAGGTACCATTAAACTCAAACATACGAGCCGTATGACATCCAATGGTATATACTAGTGGGTGTACTTGCCATAGTTATTAAAACTTTCAGGGCTTTCTAGGTCAAAGTCGAGCAGAGAAGGGGAGGAGTGTCCAAAAAAAGTGACCATCGATACCCCTGTGTTGATCAAGTGAGCCACCTGTTCGGAAGGGGCCTCCTGAATGACGTCGTTGCTGGTTTTATAAAATGGATGAACATCAGCTCCGAAAGTACCATTTTCTATGATGCTCTGTACTTGTCCCAATTCCGATTTGATGAAGTCCTGAATATTCGGATCACCCCCTCCAAGATGAATTACCCGTTTCATCCAGGCTTTGTCGTCGAGGGTTTGAGGAAGTGACTCATTAGATTCAAAGGCTTTAATTTTACGTAGATAGAGGTCTACATGATGGGGTGTTTGTGCAGCTAAGCGTCCTACAGGGATTAGCGGCACATTTGACTCGTTTGTTGCAGCAAAAAGGTTATCCGATTGGGGCTGTCCGAAGGCAGGTAAGCGATAAAATTCATGCCAGGAAGAGTTGGCGGGGCGCATGCTGCCGTAGTTAACTCCTTTACCTATTAAAAAGAGGTAGTCAGCTCCCCAGTTTTTAATGGCATAATGGGTGAAGTTACGTATCGAAATTTCGTGCCTGTTTATGCCATAAGCAAACTGGTCAAAAAGTTGAGAAATATCCGCTACCAGTGCATCGAATCCACCTCCCTGGATGGAGGACCTGTAATCGGCATAGTCCTGCACAAAATTATTTCCCTGACCATCATTCATTAAAGAGGAGTGGCTAATAATCAGGTAATTTGCAGAAGCATTGTTAAAGTCGACAAAATCCCGCTGCTCAATGCTCAATATATTCGCAAAATTCTCGACATTGACCAAAACAAGTTCTCTGGCAGAAGATGATGAAGGAAGAACGACTTTTATCAGGTTGCCGTCAATAGCCGTTTCCACAAACAACTGATTGGTTATATCATACAAAACAGGGGCTCCTCCACTCACATTGAAATTGGATATTTCAAGATATTGCTCGCTGTTGCTTGCCAGAAGTCGAAAACGAAACATCAACTCTCCGCCAAAATTAAATTGGCGTGGGTAGTTAAACCTTAATACCGACACACCGTAGTCATCTGCTGCTCCCAAGAGGCCAAGTAGCTCTATGTTACTTGTAGCAGGGAGAGTAGAGGACGCTAGATCAATATAGTGTTCATTGACGGCGGTAGTGCTAAAAGTCGTATCCACTTGCAAAACACCGTTTACGGAAAGATTGAGATGGTGGTTACCTACTTTTGCACGGTACCTGACTCGAAGCTGTGAATTGGGGCCTGACGCATATAGGTGAGGTGTTGCTATACTGATAGTTTGCGAATTGGCAAAGTTCTTAGCCCAACCCTCCCCCAAATCGAATGCGGAGCTCCAAGAATTACTGACACCGGTATACCTCTTGCCGGCATCATGTTGGTTGAAGTAATACTGAACTACTTCGTGCCAGCAATAACTCTCAGGAGTTGGAGGATTAGTCAAATCATTGTCAGACTGGTTGTATCGCAGATGATTACCATCTGAATTCCAGGTTAGAAAATAATAGGATGTGTCGGTGAAAAGACTATATTCTGGGTTCGGGTTGTATTCAGGCTTTAGGTAAATGTGATTGTCCAACTGGCCCCGGTTTCGTTGGCCGAAAAATGCAATGAAATCTCCATTGCCAAAATTGCCGGATTGGCTGACGTGGATGGGTATTTCTTTGCCCAGGTAAAACATCTGAAATTGAGCCCCCTGGGGGTTATTACCTCCCGAAAAAACGCCAACATTGCTTAATTCCGCATGGGTGAGCTTATAAAAGCCATCCTGCGTAACGGCAATCTTATAATAGGTCTGATCATAATCAATCCATTCATTGCCGTATAAGGTGTCGCCATTGACGTACATTTGTGCCGAAAGAGAAAATGAAAGCAGAGCAAAACAAAAAAGTAAATGGATTTTTTTCATAACAACTAAGTTCGATGGTCATGGCAATGAAATTTACAGAAAATGCGTATCCTAAATCAAAAATCATACTAATAACATCAGTGCAATTATTAATATAACCTTTTGTCAAGTCAAAGATACTCAGAAAACGATGTTCAAACGGTCTTATTCTAAACAAAGGATAAACAAATCATTTCCTGCTCCTGCAATGGAAGTCAAAATACTTCCTTTACGTACAAATTTCATAAAAGGTCATAATAAGAATCTAAATTATGAATGAGCGTATAATTGTTAACTATAAATAAATGAGCGCAGTTACTTGGTAATCAGCCATCAACGAATGATGAAGAATGTTATGTTGAAAGGGTTTGAACAAATAAAGCAAATGCTGTGGGGCACTGCCGAACGCAAAGCCATTGGTACTAACATCTATTGGTTACTTCTCGAAAAGGCAACCCGGTTTTTATTTGGATTTCTGGTAGGAGTGTGGGTGGTTCGTTATCTGGGACCTGAACAATTCGGTATATTCAGTGTGGCCATTGCTTTTTGTGGCATTTTGGAGCCAATGGTTAATCTGGGGGTAGAAAAGGTATTGATCAGAGAATTGGTGAAACATCCCGAGAATAAGTCAAATTTGCTAACCACATGTTGGCTGATGAATGCTGTAGCTGCGGGGGTGACTTATGTCGTCGCCATCGGAGTCAGTTATCTTTTGTGGCCTTCAGACACACAAATGATCCTGCTGGTAGCTATTATTGGGCTGACCTACGTGTTGGTGCCGTTTAACATCATTAGTATTTATTTTGAATCAAGGGTCCAAAACCAGTATGTTGTCCGATATCATTTGGTTAGCTTGATCATATCCAACTTATTAAAGATATATTTTATTCTAACAGAAGCCTCATTGGCATCTTTTGCCTGGGTGATCATAGTGGAAAAAATAGTTTTAACATTAGGGTTACTCTTGTTGAAAAGGCAACGGATGACAGATTTTGAATGGCGGTGGTTCATTGACCGGAATTTGGCAAAGTCTGTTCTTAAAGACAGTCTGCCTTTAATGGTAGCCTCTTTCATGGTGTTGATGTACATGAGAATTGATCAAATCATGTTACAGGAAATGGTTTCCAATCGTGAGGTTGGATTGTATGGTGTGGCTGTAACATTAACAGGAGTCTGGCTTTTTGTACCCATAATAATTACCCGATCATTTTTTCCTAAGCTGGTGGCAACAATGAAGGCCAATACAGTCCAATTTCAACAACAGTTACAGCGGTTATACCAACTCATTGCGTTGACTGGATACGTGATTGCCATACCGGTCACATTGTTTGCCGGATTTCTTGTTCGATTGCTATATGGCAATCATTTTGAAGCAGCAGGCCCGCTATTGGCAACTCTTATTTGGGTTAGCTTCGCCATCGGCATGGGGGTAGTTAGAAATGCTTATATCTATGCCATGAATCTGACAAAAACCTTGGCGATTATTGCAGCGTTGAGCTTAATTTTAAATATCTGTCTAAATTTATTATTAATACCGCATTTGCAAGGCTTAGGGGCTGTTTTGGCCACACTTATCTCTCAATCGTTCGCATGTATTGGCGCCAATTTTATCTTCCCCGCCCTTCGACAAAACGGATTTTTGATGTTAAAAGCAATGATCAACCCCAATATATTTGGTTCTTCAACTATTTGATTAATTTAATAATTCGTCATGAAAATAGCCATCATTGGAGCAGGACCTGCGGGACTTACAACAGCCTATCAGCTTTCCAAAGAGAAAGGCATCGAACTGGACGTCTATGAGGCGGGTAACGGTGTGGGCGGCTTGTCTAAAACCCTGAACCTTTGGGGCTATCGGGTTGATCTGGGGCCTCACCGATTTTTTTCCAATGACAGCCGCGTCAACCGCCTCTGGCTTGAATTGGCCGGGGGAGACTATCAAATGGTCGATCGCATGACCCGGATATACTACAATGGGCGGTTTTTCAATTATCCCCTCCGTCCAGCTAATGCCCTTCGCAATCTGGGTATGGTACAGGCGGCACACTGCGTTTGGAGTTTTGCCAAAGAAAAATTACATCCTACTCCGCAAAGAGGCGATTTTGAAACCTGGGTGAGCCGCCGATTTGGCAAACGGTTGTACGAAATCTTTTTCAAAACCTATTCGGAAAAACTTTGGGGCATTCCCTGTCACCAACTGGATGCCGACTTTGCCGCCCAACGGATCAAAAAACTTTCTCTTTCGGAAGCCATAAAAAATGCCTTTCAAAGGAATGGTGATAACCCCCACCAAACACTGGTAGACCAATTTGCCTACCCCCATCAAGGTACTGGAATTATCTACGAACGAATGAAAACCCGCATTGAAGCCAGCGGAGGAAGGATTTTTTTGCACTCTCCGGTCAAACGTGTACTTACTGTTAAAAAAAGCGTCTATGGCTTACAGCTAGAAGATGGATCCGAACACCATTACGACTATGTGGTTTCCTCCATGCCCTTGTCGCTACTGGTATCCCGGATGTCGGAAATACCTCCCTCTGTTCGGGCACTGGCAAACCAATTAAAGTTTCGGAACACATTGCTGGTATATTTACATGTTGAATCTAACAAGTTATTCCCTGACAATTGGCTATACATCCACTCCAATGATTTGCAAATGGGACGAATTACCAATTTTCGAAACTGGGTGCCCCAATTGTACGACAACCAACAAGGCACAGTACTAGCTATAGAATATTGGTGCAGCTTTGAAGACGAGTTGTGGCAGACAGATCACCATACACTTATCGCGATGGCAGGCAAGGAACTGCGGCAAAGCGGTTTGTTAAAAGGTCAACGGATACTTGACGGAAAAGTAATACCCATTCCCAGGTGTTATCCGGTTTATACAAAAAACTATAAAGCCATCCTGAGCCCCATCGAAATTCAATTGAGGCAAATTGAGAACCTGGCCGTCATCGGAAGATACGGAGCTTTTAAATACAACAACCAGGACCACAGCATGTTGATGGGCATAATGGCTGCTGAGAATATCGTCAACGGGAGGCAACACAACCTTTGGGAGATTAACACCGATTACGAAAGCTATCAGGAACGTTCGGCTATTACCGAGACGGGGTTAGTCGTTTCAAATGCCTGATTGGTAATTTTATGAACCACTTAACCCCCGGCAACATTCTGAGCCATATCCAAAAATCGCCGAACCATTACTTTGGAGTTGTATTGTGTCTGAACAATGGCTTTCACCCTTTTTCCCATCGCCTCCAGTTCTTTTCTTTTTGTTAACATCGTGATTACCTTATCCACCAAGTCGGCCAGATTTCCCGACTCGAAACTTTGGCCTGTCAATCCATCTTCAAAAAGTGCGTATTCCGGACCATGTGTATTTGCATTATTATGGGTCACTACAGGCAACCCATACCCAAAGGCATGCAGCAAACTCAAACCAATAGCTCCCGGATGTATAAATAACTTGGCCGACATAAACCACGGAGCCAGTGCCTTTTCTTCATAGACTGCTCCTACAAAGTGGACGCCTTCGGATATGCCCAAAGCGGTGGTTTTTTGTTCAAGTGCTTGGCGACCGGGACCATCTCCTATAATGCACCAATATAGATTAGGTATCGAATCCAACAACAATGGAAGGGCCTCTACCATTAAGTCATATTTGCCAGTCAACAATCTTCCACAGGAAAGTACCGGTATTTTGTTTTGAAGTCGGTGACTGTTTTGCCACTGCTCTAGTCTTTCATCATGCCAATAACCAATAGCCCGGTTGATTTTTTCTTGTTCAAGACCATTATTAATTGAGACGATATTTTTGTTCCTGAAGCCTTGTCTGGCAAGAATCACCTTTTCATGCTCGGTATACACCAAAAAATGATCGAACCAGCGCAACCAAAACAGCCTGATCTTTTTTGTGATCTTATTGTTGGAAAACGTATGTACCTGGCCCCAAATAACCACCTTCTTGCCAAATAGCCGCAAAAAAGTAGCCAACAGAGCCTGCGATATATATCGTGGATTACCGGCTACAAATACTATATCGTATTTCTTCCAGATTTCCCAAAATGGGAGAAACTGCCAAACCAGCTTTTCTTTACCTATTGCCATAAAAGTTATTAGTTTTACCATTCCGGGAAACCGATCGTGAACAGTAGGGATACCACTGCCAGGTACTTCCGCCTGGCAGTAAACAGTGGTTTCCAGTTCTGTCAAACCGAAAATACCTCTGTAAAACGCCTCCCGGTAGTTTGACATCAGGTTGGTCAACACTGCAACCCGTATTTTCCGCGTTCCAAATACCGATTTTTGTTGCATTCCCCTATTTTGTGTAAACTATGACAAAAAATCAATCCCTCCTAATCCCCACCCAATGGTACCACCCCGGCTTCCGCGCCGGCGGCCCCATACAAGCCCTCCGCCGACTGACAGAAAACCTCGCCGCCACCTACAACATCTACATCCTCACCACCAACAGAGATCTAGGGGACGACACCCCATACCCCAACATCCAAACCAACACCTGGCTGACCACGCCACCCGGCATCAAAATAAAATACCTCTCCCAACAATACACCCACACCCGCCAGATCAGAAAGGAGATAACCGCACTCCAACCCGACATCATCTACCTGAAAAGCTTCTTCAGCCCGCTTTTCACCATCGTCCCGCTTTGGCTGAAATATCGAAACCACATCGACAGCAAGATAGTGCTGGCTCCCAGCGGCATGCTCAAAGAAAGTGCATTTATTCATAAAACCTGGAAGAAAAAACTGTTTTTATCGGCTTTACGCGAAAGCGGCCTACCCAAACGGATCACCTGGCACGCTACCGATCTGCAAGAACAACGGGATATACAGCGCCGGATAGGGGAGGACACCTTCATTGAACTTTTGCCGGAATTTCCGCCAGTACCGGATGCATTCCCCGCAATGCTATCCAAAGATAATGTAACTAAATTGTTATATCTGTCGCGCATCCATCCGGTGAAAAACCTGACTTTTTTATTTGAGGTGCTTTCTGAAGTCCGCTTGCCGATAAAATTATCCATTGGAGGACCCCTCGAAGACGCTGATTATTGGACAACCTGCCAGCAGCAACTATCTCGGCTGCCTGGAAACATTGAGGTCCAGCTGTTGGGCGAAATACCTCATCCCGAAGTGGGGGAGTACATACGACAACATCACGTTTTCACATTGCCTACCACCGGAGAAAACTACGGATACGCCATCGCCGAAGCCCTCTCCGCGGCCCGCCCCGTCCTCATCTCCGACCAAACGCCCTGGAAAAACCTCTCCTCCGTACAGGCCGGATGGGACCTTCCCCTCGACCAACCAGAAGCCTTTATAGCAGCCATTGAGGAGGTCGCCCGTATGGACCAACACGCATATGACCAATGGTGCCAAGGCGCCCTGGCTTTCGCCAAAAATCACACCAACATCCCCAAACTTATTGAAGGGTACAAAAAAATGCTGTAAGCCCTGCCCCGCTGCCTGAGCGTAGTCGAAGGCAGCGTAGTCGAAGGAAACATCATTTAGGAAAACGAGTATATCAAACCTCCTCCAACACCGGCCGCACACCTACGCCAATACTTCTGGTAGGGTGGGCAGACTCTTGTTTTTGCCCCACAACCCTATCCCAAAAAAAGAACTCCGGCACCTTCCTGGCCAGCTTCCACAACACCTTCAGTGCATTGGTCGAAATACCATTGGCCCGACAAACGGCAATGGCCTCTTTATTGAGAATGTACCGTTGCCGCCAACTGGCATTGCTCAGCCCTCCCGTGCGCATATACACCATCAGCGTGTCGAGATAGTGATAGGAAAGCCGGTGGGTGTGCAAAAACCGGATCAACAGGTCGAGGTCGGCTGCGATGCGGTACTTCGTGTTGAAATGGCCAAGGCGGTCGTAGTGTTCCCTTTTGGTAAAAAAGGAAGGATGCGCCGGCATGGTGCTGTCGGCAAACCTGCCGGGATGAAAGCCCCTGGAAGAGTAGTACCTGACTTTTTTGTTCAGGTCTTTGGAGTCGACGAACAAAACATCCCCAAAAACGGCTTCGACCCGATGGTGTTCAATGGCGTGAACCACCTGGGTGATGACCTGCCTGTCGGCAAAAAAATCATCGGAATGAAGAAAGCCAATGATGTCACCGGTAGCTAGTGCCAGCCCTTTGTTGAGTGCGTCAAACACCCCTTGGTCGGGAGCCGAATGAACCAGAAGCCCGGCGCGCCGGTACGGTTCGATCACCTCCAGGGTATGGTCGGTAGAGGCTCCGTCCACAATGATGTGTTCGATGTCGGGATAGTCTTGCTGCAACACGCTCTCCAGGGTGTCCTTCAAGGTGTCAGCCCGGTTGTAGGTGGCAGTGATTATGGATACTTTCATTGAATTACTCTTCTCTTTTTGGCGACAGCCGGATTGCCGCGACAGACCATCCAGGCGTCCAGATTTTTGGTGGCAACCGAACCGGCGCAAAGTACGGCGTGCTCTTGAGCCACCACCCCGGGCCCGACCAGCGCTTTGGCCCCTATCCAAACCCCGTTTTCAAGCGTGATAGGGCCGGTTATCAGATCAAAATGAGGACGGGTGTAATCGTGGTTGCCGGTCAACAGCATTGCGCCCTGCGAGATGCAAACATGGTCGCCCATGCGCACCTCGGCCAGATTGTCGATCCAAACGCCTTCTCCCAGCCACACATGATCGCCCACCTCCAACCGCCAGGGATACTTGATATTAATATTGGGCTTGATGACGACTCCCCGGCCCACCTCAGCGCCAAATATACGCAAAATACCCGCCTTCAATCCCGAAAAAGGAAAGAAGGCACTGCGGAAAAACAACCGGTTGCATACATACCACCACCCCACAACCCATCTGTTACGACCGGGAAGCCCTTTAGGTTTCCTATATTTCGCCAAATTGACGGACATTTGCTCCTTTTTTCTCCGGAATCGGCCAAAGATACCCCCACCGATGAAATTTTTAAGGCCAGGCAACGGTTATTTTACAGACAACCATGAAAGCTTGCCGCGCCTAAGGCGCGGGACTTCACTTCGTTACGTCTTCACTCCTGCCAAGCTGTATGGACAGGCGTAAGCAAATCAACACATAAGCACATTTCAACTGCCGTAGGTAGTCAGCACATCAACAGATGATCCATTCCAAAACAAAACCCACCTCCGAAACCCACCCGCTCTTCCCCAGCGGCTCCTGGGACGGATTCTACACCTACGCAGAAGGCCCCTCGGCGCGGCGCTGCCCCATGCCTTCGGAATTTTTATTTGCCGACAGGCAGATCAGTGGGGGAGGAGGCGATGAAGTAGGACCCTTCACCTGGCTGGGCAACTACAACCTGGAGACACTCACCTGCAAGATCACCAAACGATACGCCACCCACACCGTCCGCTACACCGGCCACGTCGATGAAAATGGCATCTGGGGCCACTGGCAGATCGGCGAATACGCCACGGGCGGCTTCCACCTCTGGCCAAAAGCAGTAACTGACAAGGTTGTTTGCCAGACCCAAACGACCCTGATAAAACCTACTCCACCACCAACCGCTCCGACCCCACCACCAACCCCGAAGTCACTCCCCGAAGTTGAACGGTGTAAACACCCTGTTGAAATTCATTCAAGTCCAACCGGGTCTCTCCGGTACTGGCATCTTGTACGCGCATTACCCGCTTACCCAGCAGGTCGAATACATCCAAATAATATGGACCGACATCGTATTTCACCATAACCCATCCCCCCTTTGTCGGATTTGGAAACAAACGAATTTCTGCAAAAGAAGACTCCCACCACACCGACACGACAGATGAATAGTTGTATTGCCCATCGTAATCCTCTTGCCGAAGCCGGTAATACGACCGCCCCGGCACCGGCTCCATGTCCCGCGATCGATAGGTTGTTGAAAGCTGGGTACTGCCCTGACCAGATATGGTTTGAAGCGACTGCCAATTGGTGCCGTCAACTGATCGCTCGACGGTGAATCCGGCGTTGTTCACCTCCGAAGCCGTCTGCCAGACCAGCTCAATGTATCCAGGGTGGGGAAGGGCGCGGAAAGCCCCTACATATTCGACCGGCAGTACCTCACTCGATTCAAAAGCGCCGGCGTCGAAGTCAGCTATTCTCAAAACATTGTTAAAGTCGTTGTCGACAAAGGCGTAGCCGCCAGGCAGGTATTCAAAGGCAGGGGAGGTGGTCATCAGGCTAAAATCACGGTTGGGAAAATCCGCAAATTGGGGGTCGGTATCGGTTTTGAGGTTGTATAGTTCGACGTCTATCGTGGTGTTGGTTGTGTGGATGTGATCGGTGGTGTCGGCGATGCCATCGTAAAAGAAAATATTACCGATCACCCGGTTGAAACTGGTCATACTATTGAAGTTCAGCGGACAGCTATGATGCAACAGCGGCTGGATGTGCTCATTGTATACGGTATTGTGATAAATGAATACCGAGTCCGGCTGTGACTGGTTGTTTGTGGCTGTGATGTATATGCCGTTGAAGTCGTTGTCGTAGATCACATTGTTGGATACTTCCAGGTTGCCGCCGCTGCCCGGGTGGTCGTTGTAATAAGTGATCCCCCTGGCAGAGCAATGGTGTACCTCATTGCGCAACACCTTTCCGTTGGTTCGGATGGAAATGCCATTGCCACATCCATTGACTCCGGAAGAACAGCCCATATCTCCATTGTTGAAAATGGTATTGCCTTCGATCACGACTCCCGGCGCCTGCCAGTAAATACCGTGGTCGCCATCCGCCAATCGCGCGCCAACTCCGTCGTAAGCAATGTTTGAAATAGTATTGTTACGGATAGTGGCGCTTAATATATTTTCACCGGCAAGGATGCCGTCTGCCAATGTCAGGTCAATGGTATTATTGTTGACATCGACATAGTCAATTTGCTGTGCAGTTCCGCCCGCAGTCCTACCCAACCATATACCGCCATGTTCTACATCGGAGATCGCGCAGTTTTTGATGACCAGCGAATCGGTATGAAAGACCCGAATGGCATTACCGGTTTCTTCTATGAGATTGTCTATGTTTGAAATGGTCACCTGATCAATTGTCAGAAACCCCGTACGGTTAATTGGATCAGTAGTACCATCGTTGGGAAATCGGATGGCGGTACCAATGATGTTGGTAAATTGAATATTTTGCAACAGCACCTCTTCACAACCCCTGCCACAGATTGCCGCCCGGGTAGCATTTGTATTTGTAATGTTGGAAAACTGAGCGTTTATAATCTCCACATACCCGATTTGCGACAGCCGGAGGGCCGTTCCTGTGAGGTTGTCGAAGGTGCAGTTGTCGAGGATAAGGGTGTCCATATTGTTGAATACTTCGGTAGTTGTGAAAACACTGTCCGTGATAACGACAGTTTGCCCGATGCCCTGTTTGGCCCCCGACAACAACAACGTCAACATGGTGGAGAGCAATAAGGAAGGGTAGGAGGGGATTCTTTTCATTTTGAGAATGTGTTTTAGGTTATTGTTGAATTATATTTCTAAAAGTAGTCATTTATATGGTCTTTTTTTTCAAAATCCGACAAAATCACATTGTTTTTATTCGCAATTTGTATATTACCCGTAGTTTCCTGTTTCCATTACCTAAACGATCGATTCATGAAAAGCCCATTACCTCCCACACTTATTCTCGTTCTATCCTGTCTTTTTGTCCAACTCCAGGCGCAACCCAGTTTGGTCTTCTCTGATTTCGACCCGGGAGGCCCCGACGACATCAGCAGCCCCGTTGACATTGCCAACGCAGGCGACGGAACCGACCGGCTATTCATCGTACAACGCAGTGGCGAGATCCGGGTCATCGACAGCGGTACCCTACTCACCACGCCCTTTCTCGACATTTCAAACTCAATCACCTGTTGTGGCGAGCGGGGATTGCTGGGGCTGGTCTTTCACCCCGATTATGTCAACAACGGTTTCTTTTATGTAAATTATACTGACACTGGCGGCGATACCAACATTTCCCGGTTTACGGTCGATCCCAACAACGACAACCTCGCCGACCCCAACTCCGAACTGATCATCCTGGAAATCGATCAACCGTACAGCAACCACAATGCCGGCGACCTGAATTTCGGCCCGAATGATGGGTACCTCTACATCGCCCTGGGAGATGGAGGGGATGGAGGCGACCCTGAAGACCGCTCTCAAAATACGGATTGCCTGCTCGGCAAGGTGTTGCGCATCGACGTCGATGGAGGCGGAAATCCTGCCAGCCCCTCTCAGGCAGGAGGGCTTTGCGATTTTACCAGCACTACCAACTACACCATCCCCTCCGACAACCCCTTTGTCAGTGACCCAAACACCCTCGACGAAATCTGGTCCATAGGCTGGCGCAACCCCTGGCGATTCAGCTTCGATCCTGCCAACGGCGACATGTGGCTGGCCGATGTAGGCCAAGACCTTTGGGAAGAAGTCAACTACGAAGCCGCAGGCACGGGAGGGCTCAATTACGGCTGGCGGTGTTATGAGGGCAACCACGTGTACAACAACAGCGGCTGCGGCCCTGCTTCCGATTACACGATGCCTGTTTTCGAATACGACCACTCTCTCACAGGTGGATTTTCCATTACCGGCGGATACGTCTATCGGGGTACTGCTTTCCCCAACATGGTGGGCCATTACATCGTGGCAGACTACGTTACAGAGAACATATGGACCCTTTCCCCGGATGGCAACGGTGGGTTTTCCGCAATCAGTCATACCGTTACCGGGATCGACAAGATCAGCACTTTCGGAGTAGATGAGGCCGGCGAAATCTATGCAGCCAATCTGGATGGACCGTTATACCTCGTAGAGGACATCAGCACAGTACCCCTCGAACTGGGAGACTTTTACGGAGAGTACATAAATGGGATCAATACCCTGACATGGATCACCTTTTCGGAAACGAATACTGCCCGTTTCGATATCGAGAAAAGCAACAATGGGCGAGATTTCACGGCAATTGGAAAAACAGATGCAGCCAGATTCAGTGTCGAAAAACAAACCTATGAATTTAAGGACGGTCGCCCCCTTTCGGGAAATAACTACTACCGCTTGAAAATGATCGACCTCGACGGCAGCTTCTCGTATTCACCAACGATAACCATAGAAGTCAATAAACCCTTTGACATCGCTCTGTTTCCCAACCCCAACAATGGAAATTTCACCCTTCAAGTAAATGGAACGGCGCCGACCGATCTGTTGGTAGAGGTGTACAACGTTACCGGCCAGCGGATGTGGACGGGCCAGGTAGACAAAGACCAGCCGCAGCCGTTTATAACACTGTCTTCAACGCCGGGCGGCCTGTACTGGGTACGGGTCTCGGCAGGGCCTTACGTCGTCAACCGAAAGTTGGTGTTGCGGTAAGAGGTAGAACTATCAAAAATGGATATCAAAACGAGTTCATAAACAAATCACAAAAACCGTTTTTTCTCCTCCGCCAACGCCTGTGTGATGGCCTTGATCTCCTGTTCTTTCGACTTGGGGTGGATCAGCAACACATCTCCTTCATCGATCACGATGTAGTCTTCTAAGTCTTTGATAACGACCAACTTATCCTTCGGTACCCGGATCAAACTATTATGGGTGTTGTAGGTGATCACCTGGTCGCCGACAACGAGGTTGTTGTCCTTATCGCGGTTAGATTCTTCAAAAAGGGAAGCCCAGGTACCCAGGTCCGACCAACCGAAATCGGAGGGAATGGTGTACACATTGTTAGCCTTTTCCATAATGGCGTAATCGATCGAAATTTTAGGTGTAGTAGGGTAGCGGTCGTCGATGAATGCCTGCTCGCCGGGAGAATTGTAGATGCCCTTTTCTGCGTTGAGGATATTGTAAATTTCGGAAGCATGTTGTTGGAATGCGGCGAGGATGGATTTGACGTTCCACAGAAAGATGCCGGCATTCCAGAGATACTCGCCACTGTTGAGGAACACCTGTGCCAGGGTGGCGTCGGGTTTTTCGGTGAAGTCGGTCACTTTGTAAATGCCGTTATCATTGCTGGCCGGTTCGTAGTTGATGTAGCCGTAGCCGGTGTCGGGACGGGAGGGTTGGATGCCGAGGGTGAGCAGGGCGTCGTTGTTGGAAGCGTAGTCGAGGCCCTTTTCGAGGTAGCGAATAAAAGCCTGTTCGTTGAGGACGATGTGGTCGGAGGGCGCCACCACGAAATTGGCCTCCGGGTTGAGGTCTTGTAGTTTGAAAGCCGTGTAGGCGATGCAGGGGGCGGTGTTATTGCGGGAAGGTTCGCAAAGTATCTGGTTGTCGCCGATCTCGGGGAGGTGCTGTTTCACCAGGTCTTTGTATAGGCCATTGGTGACGATGAAGATGTTTTCCGCCGGGCAAAGTTTCAGGAACCGTTCAAAGGTCAGCCGGATCAGCGATTTGCCGACCCCCATGATGTCCAGAAACTGTTTGGGCCGCGAAACCCGGCTTCCCGGCCAGAACCGGCTGCCGATACCGCCCGCCATGATGGCTACGTAAGTGTTTTGTTGCATTGGGAATTATTTTGGCCAAAATTAATGGTTCTCAGACAAATTCTGTGTTTAAGAGTCGAATGAAAAGGAAAGCAACGTTTCCTAACGTCACCTTAACTTTCTCTTTTTCATTCGACCACCGTATTTGTCCAAGAACGAAAATAATCATAAGTGGCAGGCGGCGCTGCCAGAAATTGTTTAGCAGTTTCTTTCAGGGCCAGGTGGATGGGGTGGGCCTGATAGGCGGCATAAGCCTTTTCGCCGGTGAAGTTCATTTGCATCACCATCTCGTAGTCCGACAGGGCCCTGGGGTCGTCGAGGTTTTTAAAATCGCCGTATTTCAGGTTTTTAACGTCGGGGATTTCATTTAGTTTTTGTATTGCTTTCGCAAAAATGGTTTTGTCCTCCAGAGAGAGGTCGTCTTTCAGGTTGAAATAGACGATGTGGATCAGGGGGGCGTTGGTGTGGGCTTGCAGTTGATCTAATTTCTTTTTGGTATGGTCCAGTTGCTGAAGAGCGCTATCCAGTTCCGATTGTAGCCGGGCTGTTTCTGGTGGAGTAGGGGTATTGTTTTGGCAAGTGACCAATAAAATAGCCAGTAGCATTGTGCAAATAGCTATTCTCTTACAAAAAATCTCCTTTGTGTAACTCCGTGTCTTTGAGTCTTTGTGGCTATGCATCCGAAAATCAGTTTTTTTCTTGACGTAAAATTACAAATAATTGGAGTAGCAAAGGTAAGGGTGGATAGGAGGTTCAAAAATCACTTACTTAACATAAGATAAATTATAGGAACAAAACATTGATGTAACTCTACGCTTTAACTTCTCCGATCCCATTAACATTCGGAATCCGGGAAAAAGCTCCAAACCCGCATGTCTAACCAGCAGATTGATCCGGCGGTCAGACGGGGGCACAGAGCTACTCGAAGATTTTCTTTGTGAAACTTCGTGTCTTCGTGTCTTTGTGGTTAATGAGGGAACTAATACACCCATTTTGATGTAAGAGGTTGTATGAATAGGACAAACAACCATACAGCGCAACGCGAACAGCGGCCGACAGATCTTGCCTGCGGAAGTTTTTCCTGTGCTGTAATGTAATTGTTATTCACAACATAAACCAAAAGCTCCGCAAACACAGTCTGCGGAGCTTTTGGCATTTCTGGGTGTAAGATCAATTGGTAGATGGCTCGCCTTGGACGCGAGAGGCTGCAGGCCTGCCTGTCTATCTGGCGCAAGCCAGAAAGACGTGATTGGATGCTGCGGCAGACAGGTTCAATTCCTGCCACTCAGACTGTGTTCGTAGCTTAGGCTCGCTCGAAAAATAAATTGTCGTTGTCTTTGATAAAAATTACAAATAAGCGATTGATAATGAGCGATTTGTGATTTTTTCAAAGACACCAAAAAGACTATTTATTTTTTGAGCTTTACTTTTAACGCGGTAAAGCGCCTGATTGTGGGTCAGGAGGATGCGGGTTCAAATCCGGCCGGACACCTACATGCTCGTGTCGTCTAAATGGAATAGGACACCAGGCTTTCAACCTGGAAGATGCCGGTTCAAGTCCGGTCGCGAGTACCATTCACCCTCCAACGGGTCTTGTGGTCTAACTGGAAAGGCACAGCACTTCGAATGCTGCTGATCGGGACTCCCTGCCGACCAGACAGGCGGGGACTCCCTGCAAGACCTCTACCCTTCCCCGTGGTGTAACCGGTCAACATCTCGGACTTTGACTCCGAGGCTGGCAGTTCGAATCTGCCCGGGGAAACGATCGAAAAAAATCAGGCACCTGTGGTATCTCTTCACTCAAGCCGTTGCTTGAATTCTGGAAAAATAGTTTATCTCCTGACACAACGACAACGGAAGGAGTTTCCCTTACTGATGAAGCCCCTGTGGTCATCGGTGAAGTCGTGGAACCTGGCCTCACTGGCATCGTACTCGGTAGAACTCCAGTAAAGACCAAATGACATTTCTGCATTTCCGCTTGTACCACTTGATCCGAATTTTTTAATCATAGTATTGAGTTCTTCCTTGGAAGGCAAGTACCAGTCGCAACCTGTTGTAGCCGCGAGTTCAGCACAGATTCCGGCTGCATAGGTGTTTCTATCCACAAGCTGCCCATCGTAATGACTCACTATAGTACTTGTGTTACCTTGACCATCCCAGTCATCCGTTGCACCAAGAAATGTAAAATCAGGAGACCACTGTATGTCAGAATTATCATCTGTCGTATTTAGATAGATCGTGTAGGTTTCCTGACCTGTGTTTACTTCTACAGAAAGCAGTCCGTCGGTAAAGCATGAACAATCACTGATTACCACGCAATTGGCATCGAATCGGGCGCCGGTAGTATTTGGCACGCATTCTCCCGGGTAGCCATCCCCCTGGTCTAAGTGGGCAGGTAGGGCATTTTCATTTACTTCAATCATTACCCAGGGGTTATTTGCAGAGCCGGTATGATGGCAGATGGTCACCAGGCTGGCATCACGCGGTGTTGCGTTTTGGGTTGAGGTAGTTACTTCTTGTTCGGGCAAAACCTCTGTGGTGCTTTCTTTTTCGCAAGCAAAAAGGAATACGATAGCAAAAAGGAGTACAAAATTTTTCATGATGATTAGTTTTTATAATTTTGATAATATTGGTACTGCAATATTAGGGATAACCTAATCAAGAAGAATCGGAACACTAGTCTTTGGTGTCGGAAATTGATTAACAGGTAAGTTTTAATTAGTAGCAGATAAGATCATATCTGAGAGATTAACTTTTGGCTTGATACCTCTTCATAACCTATTGTTATTCTACCCGGAGAAATAACTTAAAAAAAACTCCAACATCCAGGAACCAACCCAGCAGAGTGTGTGTATATATGGTTGTATTGACAACATTTTATGGTCTATGGGGCTGCATGGGTGGCCACCAGCTTGTCAAGCTGGAATATCAGCTCGGTTCCCCACCTGTACGGTCGGCAGGAATTCCGGGATAGACCGCAAAAATATTGTTAAAAAAACCGGTATACACATCCAAGGCTGGGGAGCCAATCGGATTCCAAACCCGCAGGACAGTGTTCGACTCATTGTGGATGTGCCACAAGCAAGTAAAGCATAAATGGTGATGTGCCAGGCTTCCAACCTGGAAAACTCAGTTCGATTCTGAGTACTTGCTCCCCAAAAGTTCCTTAGCTTAGCCTGGTTAAAGCACCTGCCTTACATGCAGATGATCAAAGGTTCGAATCCTTTAGGAACTACAAAACCGATATGGGGTTGTGACGTGTTGGCTAGTCACTTTGATTTGCAATCAAAGCCGCAAGGGTTCAATTCCCTTCTTCTCCACCATAACCAAAAGGCCTGCTCGATGACCTCGTGACTCACCCACCAGGTGATTGCTCACCGTCATCAAGGCACATAAAAAAACGCGCGGTGGTGTAATCGGCAACATCTGGGGCTCATAACCCCTGGCTTCGGGTTCGAATCCCGACCTCGCGTCATAGTCTCGAAAGCACTAAGCCAAGGAATCACACGGAGTTTTCTTCGTGTGACTTTGTGACTTGGAGTCTTTGTGGTGAGAAAGGCTGCGTATAACAATTTAGCTAAAATGCATTCAACAACGATTAACATTAATTTCTTTAAAAAAACATTACTCTACGAGTGATAAGGGAAACTAATGTTATTTCGCAAAAGAAAAAAGCCTCTTATCATTTCGGTAAGAGGCTTTTTTAATAATACAACTTTCTGGTTTGGCCGAGCGGTCGAAGGCAGCGGACTGTTAATCCGCCGGGAGGAATCCCCAGCGCAGGTTCAAATCCTGCAGCCAGAGCAATGGGCTTTGAAGCATAAAGGGTGATGCACGGGTTTTGTAAACCTGAGAAGCTGTCTTAATTTTCATGATTGAGCGAAAGCGAGAAAATTTTGTTTTGAACGAGGCAAAAAACGTAGGCGATGCCTTAGCATCGGCGAGGCTTTTTAACGAAGTGCAGAACTAAATTTGCCGCTTGTAGCCAATTGATGGAATTTTAGACAGCTTCTAATTACAGAGTTCGACTCTCTGCGAAGCCTCCACATTGGAATGTAGCTCAACTGGTCAGAGCACCGGCCTGATACGCCGGAGGTTTTCAGTTCAAGTCTGAACATTCCAACCACATGCGCTCGTCGCCTAGCTGGTCGATGGCACCGGACTTTTAATCCGGAGGTAGCAATACCCACCGTAGGTTCGAATCCTACCGGGCGCACTTTGTTAATGGTAACGTAGCTGAGTTGGCCTAGCACCTGGTTGAAGCCCAGGAGACGGTGGTTCAAATCCATCCGTTACCACCAGTTAACCACAAAGACTCCGAGGCACAGAGTCACATGGAGATTTTCTCCGTGAATCTTTGTGCTTCCGTGTCTTTGTGGCGAGAAATTCCGCGAACCTGCCCCGCCAAAGGCGGGGTACGCCACGCACTCAATAGATACTACCATAAAAAGTTAGTTTCCGGAACTAAAACACATCCCCCACAGTTATACTCATATCATGATTCAAAATTTATCCATTCTCTATTGTCTCAGCCTCCACTCATTGAGTGATTTCCAAAAACTATAGGAGACAAAGAGATTTGTATAAGTATTGTTAATGTAACGTTTTACAGCTCCTTGTTTTCCGACAAGGGGCTTTTTTTATTATTAGCGGGTGTGGCCAAATAGGTAAAGGCGCCTGGCTCAGACCCAGGAGATTTTGAAGGTTCGAATCCTTCCATCCGCACGATACGCTCCGGTAGCCCAATTGGCAGAGGCAACGGGCTTAAAACCTGTAAAGTGTGGATTCGACTTCCACCCGGAGTACCATACGCCGGAAAGTAAACCGGAAAGGTTCCGGGCCTCCCTGCTAAGGAGTGCGTACACAGGGTGTATGAAGTTCGATACTTCTGCTTTCCGCTCTTTGTCCTGGTCTCGTGTCCGATGTGGTAAGGTGCCTGATTGCAACTCAGGATATGCAGGTTCAACTCCTGTCGGGATCTCTATATGGAAGAACAAGCCAACTGGTGGTGGCCGCTGTCTCGAAAACAGTTAGGAGCTAACGACTCGTGGGGGTTCCCTGCCTGCCGGAGCGACAGCGGAGGTAGGGACTCCCCCTTCCTCCCCTGGAAAATGGCATCCCATTACCCATTTTTAATATTCAAATCCACTCCACCATAAAAATCGAGATCTGTATTGAGCAGACACTTCGTCCAAAAGGCGATCTGTCCGGTGTGATACGAATAATGTTCCACCACATGCATCACAATGCCAATCCCATTGAGTTCAAACCCCTGTACGCTCCGGTTGCGCAACAATTCTATTTCGGAGCAATCCTCCATAATGCGCACTGCCTCTTCGGCCGTGCTTTGCAACAAAAACAGCAAAGCTCCCCTACCCCATCCGCCTTCTGTTGCAAACTCTTCATCGCGAACCCGCAGGTCTTCCGCTCCGCCCAGAGAAGATAGAATGTACTGCCGGATATTTCCACACAGGTGCAGCACCAGATTGCCCACACTGTTGGAACGGTTGTTGGGTCGTTGCCAGAGCTGTTCTTCACTCAATGCTTTCAGGCATTTTTCGATTCGGGGCGTACTTTCGTTGAAACGAAAAATGGCCGCCTGAAGAAACTGTCGATAAAATGGGATCGTAGTCATACCATAAGTTTTATGCAAATATGCGAAAATCACCACATTGGATTGCATTCAACCGAAATGCCTGCTATATTTATCGAAAATTAACCAAATATCATGCAACTCCAGGATGATCTATCTTCCGAATTCGATCATTTCAGCGCCAATTATACCGCCGACATGACACGCCTTGTGCCACATTACCAGGCACTCCTCCTGGCAATGGTCGATCGTATTCCTTCCGACTTCAAAGCCACCCGTATCCTCGACCTGGGCTGTGGCAACGGCAATTGTACGGCCCGACTATTGAAACGTTTCCCGAAAGGAGAGTACAACTTTGTCGACGCTTCCGCTGAAATGTTGCGGCATTGCCAGAAGCGCTTTCCAACTATAAATGCACGTTATCATCAATCCTATTTCCAGGAATTGTCCTTTCCGGAAAACAGCTTCGACCTCATCGTAGCCGGATTTTCTCTCCACCACCTGAAAGGCCCCGAAAAGCAACCCTTTTTCAAACAGGCCAGATCGTGGTTGACACCCAACGGCCTACTGACCTTTTCCGACCTGATGATCGACCGAAACAATGAAGCCATTCACGCTCCCTTCCTCAGAGAGTGGCAGCGGTTTACTTTCGACAACCAGTCCACACCCGCCGAATGGGAATGGCTCATGGACCATTACAACACCTACGACTTTCCCGACGACGCCCAACTGCAACTACAATGGCTGGAGAACGCTGGTTTCGCTTCCGCTAAAATAACCTGGCAGGCCGACCATTACTGGACCAGTATCGCAGCCTACCCATGAACGGTGCTGCCTCGTTTTCTTTAAAAGTCGACTAGTTAAACACTTAACAATAAAATTACATTCAATGAAAAATTTATTTATTCATATAATCATGGCCATTGCAATAACCCCTTCGATATATTCCCAACAAACCACTTCCGGACAACCCTGGGTACACACCTACTCCATCGTAGCCTACGATTCCATCAGTGGCGACATGGGGGTGGCCGTCCAATCTCACTGGTTCTCGGTAGGTTCCATCGTCTTGTGGGGCGAAGCAGGGGTGGGCGTGGTGGCCACCCAATCGCTGGTCAACCCCGCTTTCGGACCGCAGGGCATCGCTCTGCTCAAAACCGGACTGGATGCAGCCGCCGTGGTAGAGGCCCTGGTGAAAAGCGATGAAGGCCGCGACTTCCGCCAACTGGCCGTACTCGACAACAAAGGTCTTGCAAAAGCTTATACCGGCCAACGCTGCATCGCCGATGCCGGCCACATCGAAGGCAACAGCTATTCCGTACAGGCCAACATGATGCTCAACGACGACGTCGTACCTGCTATGGCCAAAGCCTACGAACAAGCGAAGGGCACCCTTGCAGAAAAACTCATGGCAGCCCTCGAAGGCGCCCAAAAAGCAGGGGGAGATATACGCGGCAAACAGTCGGCGGCCCTACTGGTGGTCAGCGGTAAGCCTTCCGGCAAAATTTGGGAAGACCGCAAAGTAGACCTCCGTGTCGAAGACCACCCCACCCCGGTGCAGGAAATGAAACGACTACTGAAACTCCATTCCGCCTACCAGTATATGAACGCCGGTGATGTAGCCATGGAACACGGCGATATGGAAGGTGCCCAAACCGCCTATGCCAAGGCCCAACAATTGTTTCCCGAAAACCTGGAAATGCAATACTGGAATGCCATCAACCTGGCGAATGCCGGACAATTGGACGAGGCACTCCCCCTTTTCAAATCCATTTTCCAAAAGGACGAAAACTGGCGGAAATTGACAAAAAGACTGGTAAAACCGGGCCTGCTCACTATCGGCGAGGCAAACCTGAACAAAATTCTGGCATTATAAAAACGGGTTGAACGCCCTCCTGGACCGTTTGGTTCTTACTGCCCTGTTTTCAGCAAGCTTATAGAAGCCCTTGTGGCGTTACCCTTGACCACAGAGTCGTATTTGCCCGAAGGCAAACCAGAAAGATCAATGGGGGCCCGATGCAGACCAACGTCCAAAAGCCCCAGGTCAAACTGTCGTACCAGCTTACCCGTACTGCTGAAAACGGAAACAGCATACTCCTGACTTTCGACTACCTCCAGTTCAATGGTAGTACGCCCCTGAAAAGGGTTGGGAAAGGCAGTTGCCTTCATGGTTTCCAAAAGGACTGATTCAGAAATGCCTACCGGCTCCTCCAGGACGACCTTGTACATCCCGCGGCCATATGTGGCAGCTAACAAGATGCTTTCGGGCTCGTGAAAATCCAGGTCGGTGACCACCACATTGGGCAATTCTGTGCCCAGCAGCTCCCAATTTGCTCCACCATTTAGAGAGTAATAAACCCCCACATCCGTAGCGATGTACAGCTCTCCAAAGACAGGCCGAACGATCAGATCATTAATGGGGGCGTCGGGCAGATCGCCGGAAATGTCCATCCAGGTATTTCCCTGGTCAATTGTCTGATAAATATGCCCCAGGTCTTCCCCAAACCTATATCCGGAAAAAGCCACATAGGCCACATCCACATCATCGGGATCGGCTACCACAGAGGTTACCCAGCGGTTGGGAAGATTGCCGGACAGGTCGGTCCAGTCGACTCCATCGTTGAGGCTGATCTGCACATGACCGTCGTCCGTTCCCACGTATATAATGTCCGTGTTGATGGGAGAAACGTCGATAGCTGTAATTGTGCCAAAGGTCAAATTGTTTTGCGGCGGATTGCCGGTTAGGTCGGGGCTGATCGCAGACCAGCTCACCGCTCGGTTGATGGATTTGTACAGCCGGTTGGTACCTAAATAAAGAATGGAGGGGTCTTCCGGGTTAAACACTGCTGGCGTGTTCCAATTCCTGCGGTCGCCATTGGATATTCCGGCCACGGCATCGAAAAAGGAGCTTCCGCCATTGACCGACCGGGCGAAATTGCCGTATTGGTATTCGGCATAAACATAGGTATTGTCCACCGGATCGACGAGAACGCGGAAGCCATCGCCCCAATATATATGTTCCCAGTCATCGACACTGCCCGTCAGCGTACGGTGGGTGCCGTTGTCCTGAAGGCCGCCGTATATCCTTTCGGGAAAACTGAAATCCATTTCACAGGCGTAAAACTGGTTGATGGGCAGCCCATTCAACTTGACATAACTTTCTCCTCCGTTGGTACTAAAATACGCCCCGCCATCATTGCCCAGGATCAAATGTTCAGGGTTGGCCGGGTCAAAGCACAAGGCATGCTGATCGACATGTGTATCCGTGAATATTTCTTGCCAGGAAGCGCCTCCGTTGATCGACTTGTGCATGTTTAATGAAGCCACATACACTTCATCGGGGTCGGAGGGATGCACAAATATTTTCCCAAACCACCACATAAACGGCACATCGCTGATGCCGGCAATGCTTACAGGCTGCCAGGCATTTCCTCCGTCCGTTGTTTTGTAAATCCCCTGGAGTAAGCTGGTGGTCGTATTCGTGTAGATGGCGTATAAAACCGAAGGGTCAGATGGCGCCAGTGCAATTCCGATCCGGCCGACGTTGCCAGGTAGTCCGTTGGTCAACTCCTGCCAGGTGTCGCCGCCATCGGTCGACTTGAATATGCCGGAAGAAGGGCCACCATACGATCGCCGGTTGACGCGGCGAACCCGTTCCCAAGCTGCCGCATACACCGTGTTGGGATTTAGGGGGTCAATGGCCAGGTCGATCACACCTGTCGAATCGTTGATGAACAAGACCTGATCCCAGGTTGACCCCCCATCGACGGTGCGATATAAACCCCGTTCTGGGTTATTGTCGAATAAATGTCCCATTGCACCAACGAAGCAAACGTCGGGGTTGTCATTAGATACCATCACCCGCCCAATGCTTCCCACTTCTGATAGTCCCAAGTGATTCCAGGTGGTTCCGCCATCGTCAGACCGATAAACCCCATTTCCATCGTAAGCAAGGGAACCACCGCCGGCATTGGCCTCTCCGGTACCTACATAGAGGATGCTTTGATCGGTCGGCGCAATAGCCATATCGCCAATCGACAAACTCTCGGCCTCATCAAAAACCGGTACCCAGGAGGCCCCCATATCCTGCGTAGTGAAAATGCCGCCGGATGCAGCGGCAACATATATGGTGTTAGGGGTTCCGGAAGCCATTTCAATATCCGTAATGCGGCCACCTACGTTTGTTGGCCCGCAAAACTCCCAGGGATTAGTGGTGCCCCCTCCTCTGGTAGCCACTTTGTTGGCCGCCATTTTTTCTTTGCGAAATTGAAAGGCCTCCCGGGCAGCGGCCCCGTCAATAATGCCAGTTGGATAGGCCCGTTGCCGGAAAAACCAATCGTTGGGCATCAGCTTGCCGAAGACAGCTTCCTCCTGTGGATTTTTCACTACCGAATCATGGTTACAACTCAAATACAGGACTAAAAAGAGAAGCGGCAGGACAAAAAAAGATACACGCTGAGGAATGGAAATGGAAATTTTCATGGTCGTACTTTTCTCAAAGGTAATTATAATGGATCACTTTTCACGATGGGACACCTAATCCAATACGCTGAAAAACAAAAAGCCACCCCGGTTTACAAAAACGGGATGGCTTTTCTATGCATCGTGCCGGGTCTAAAATTCCGGCGTTATTCGATAACAATCATTTTACGGGTCGCCTGATTATCTGCTGTCTCCAACTGATAGTACAGGACGCCGGAGGCACTCAGGTCACTGCGATCGACCAACACTTCATTGTATCCTTTGTCGTAGTCTCCTTCAACCACCTGTAATACCCGGCCCGACAAGTCAAATACTTTTAGAGTAGCCGATCCGCCTTTCGGCAAATGGAACCCGATCGTTGTAGTAGCCTTGAACGGATTGGGCGTATTCTGATACAACCGGAACTCGCCTGCCGCTATCTCATCGGTATCGAACCGAAGGTCAACACCCATCAAATCCAGGTCCTGGTTGTAGGCTTCGGCGGCGGTGTAGGTCGAGCTTATCTGCAATAGCTCGCTCAACTGACCATCTGCCTTGGCGGTAAAGCTGACGCTAAATACCGTCGAACCATCCACTACGGAAACACCTTGTTGGCTGCTCCAGCTCGTGGTAAGCACTCCTCTTTCGAGTAATGACAAGCCAAAGTTACGCGCACTCAAGTCGCTCAACGCTCCTGCCTCCACTCCTTCAAAGCTCAACTTGTCGGCGTCGAAGTTGAGACTGAACTGATAGCCGTGGATCGATTCAAAATCAGCGGCTGTGAACGCTACCTCGTAGGTCTGTCCCGCTTTCAACTGCTGGTCTTCCAATCCGAATACCAGGTCTTCCGTCACGGTGCGGTCGTCGGCTTCCGCCAATAGGTTGGCCTGTACCGAGCCGTTCAAATCACCTATCTTGATGCCCACAAAGTCGTGGACTTCTTCTGGAGTCAAACTGTTGATATCTACCACCTCGGGGAAGGTCGCTGCAAACGGATTAGCCGGGTCGGGGAAGACGTAGTCGGCTGCCACAAAACGCCAGGAGGTATTGTTCTGGAACTCATCGTCTATGAACAGGATCAGCTTTCGCAATTCCACTATGTCGATCGTCGTGATCGTGCCCGACTGGTTGATGTCGGCGGCGATCAGCTTGTAGGGCGAATCCAGCAAGTCCATTTCCAGAATGTGCTTGCTCATCAATACAATATCAAAAGTACTCACTCCATTCAACGGATTTTCATCCAAATAAGGTGTAATGGCATAGTTTTGCTCCAGCTCCAAATCCGCAAATTCGTACATCCCGTCGGCCTCCGTCACATCGGTCAGCAAATTGCCGTTGCCTTCCAGACTTACCGTTACGTTTTCTACCGATTCGGATTCCTCGGTGGCGATCAGACCCGATACATTGCCGGCTGGTCCAGGGCCTTCGGCAGGCACCACGTAAAAGCTGTACTCTACATAGCTGCTGTTGCCGCATTGGTCGGTAGCTACGAATTGCACCACCGTCTCGGCGATCTCATCCGGGCAGTTCTGATTCGGAGAAGGACTGTTGGGGATCGTACTCCAGAAGATCGGACTGAAACAGTCGTCTACTGCTGTAAGGTTATCGAAGACTTTTTCTTTCCATTCGTCATACCAGAAGTTGAGGTCGGAACCGCAAATCGCTTCGTTGCACACATCCGGCACGTAGGTAGAACTGATGGCCGGGCCGGTGTTGTCCTGAATGGCAACAGTCGTACTACAAGTCACCGAGCGGCCGCAATCATCTGTGGCCACAAAGGTCACTACGGTGGATGAACCGCAAGCCGTCAGGTTGAAAAAGCTCGGGAAGTGGCTGACGGTGTAGCCCAACTCACAGGAGGTGTTGACGCTGATCTGCTCCAGGTGCTGGTCGATGTAGTCCTGATTGTTGGGATCGCCGCATTCCAGTATCAGGTTGAACGGTGGGCACTCGATGGTCGGGCCTTCGTTGCCGATGATGAAGTCGCGGGTGGCACTGGCCGTGCGACCGCAGTCATCTGTCACCGTGTAGGTGTATCTGTATCTGGTACCGGGGCAGTTCTCCTGGCCGATGACCTGTGGGCCGGTGATCTCCACGGTGGCGCCGAAGCTGCAATCCGTTTCGTAAGTGATGTCCGTCTCCATGGGGTTGGCCAGGGAGGCGCAATACTTATAACATTCGGGCAGTACATCGGTGATGACCGGGCCCATTGTGCTTTCCTGGTAGGTAAAGGTCTGGTCGCAGGTGGTGGTGTTGCCACAGGCATCGAGCACAAAGTAGGTGCGCACCACGATGCGGGCGTCGCCCGGACAGTTGGTGCCGTCGTTGTCGTCGGCTACTGCAAAGACGGTGAAATCACTCAGATTGGCAGTACAATCGTCGCTGATGGTGCCGCCTGCTGCGACAAAGTCCGCTGCCGTGGATATCGGATCGGGCAAGGACTCAAAGCAAGTCAATGTCTGACCGGGCGGGCAGGTAATGTCTGGAGGAGTCGTATCCGCCACGTTGATCACCTGCACACAGGTCGAAGAATTGCCACAGGCATCAGTGGCTGCCCAGGTACGGGTGATGGTGTAGGTGTCTGCTCCACATCCGCTGCCCGTTTGGGTGCTCACATCGGTGAAGGTGACGATCACCTCGTTGGCGGAGGAACAGTTGTCCACACCGGCTGTGGCCATGCCCGTATTGGAAGGATCGGTAGAATCGTTGCAGTCGAGATTCACAGTTGGTGGACAGACGATGTCCGGTGCAGTGGTGTCTTCTACGTTGATCGTTTGCACGCAAGTGCTGGAATTGCCACAGGCATCGGTGGCCGTCCAGGTGCGGGTAATGACGTATTCGTATTGCCCACAGCCGGAGGCTGTTTGGGTGGTCACATCGGAGATGTCCAGCGCAATGCTGCCCACAGCAGAACAGTTGTCGACGGCTACAGGGATGCCCGTCATGCCGCCTCCCGCTACTGTCCAGCTCACTTCTACTGTAAAGTTGATCAGACATCCACCGTCGCCTTCTGCTTCATCGGTTATAGACAGTATCCAGTCACCTGCGGCAGATGTTCCGTCGAAAACATCGAAGGAACCCAACTGAGGTTGGACTGTTCCAGAAACTGCCGAAGCAGCCAGATAGTCGTTGGAGCAATCATCTGGGTCTCCTACATCATTAGATGAAAGGCCACAACTGAATCCGGCTGCATCGCTGTCAAAAGTAGCAGAGATATTGTCTTGAGAACCGGAATTGGTATCACCACACTCCAGATCGTCGACGAAGTTAACCGTTGTTCCATCGGGGCTTTCCAGGGTAAGGTTCAAATCCCCTACCCAGGACTGATCCATGTCGATGTGGATGTTGACGTCGGTGACTTCCGCTCCCGCAGGTATTCCACTTATATTAACGGGAACACTACCCACCAAACCGGTGGAACCTGCACCTGAATTGGGCCAGGAAACCGAGTTCGTCGGCGCTGATGCAGTGGTTGTGCCCATCACAGGCAGGGTCACCAATGGCTCGTCGCACTCGATGGTGACTTCAGGAGGACAGATGATGACCGGCGCTTCGGTATCCTGCACGGTGATGACCTGCACGCATTGAGACGTATTTCCGCAAGGGTCGGAAGCCGTCCAGGTACGGGTGATGGTATAATTGTCGTTGGAGCATCCCGTGCCGGTCGGTGTCTGGGAAGACACATCCATAAAGGTCACGGTCAGCTCATCGTCGGCAGCGCAGTTGTCGCCGCTGGCCGTGGCGTAGCCCGTGAATCCAGGATCGGTCGGATCGGCGCAGTCGACGGTGATGTCGGCAGGGCAGGTAATGTTGGGAGCTACGAGGTCTTGTACGTTGATGGCTTGAGAGCAGGTCGAGGAGTTGCCACATTCGTCGGTGGCTGTCCAGGTACGTATGATGAGGTAGCTGTATTGGAGGCACCCCTGGCCCTGGGTGCTGACGTCGGTAAAGTCGACCGTAATGTCTCCTGATCCGCCAAAAGTAATGGTTTGGTTGGCGTTGATGGAGCCAGGCGATTCGGCGTCTGGTCCGGACCAGGTGAAAGCAGCACTTTCACCACCGGTGCCCTGCAATTGAAGAGATTGTCCGATGGGGGTACCGCCTCCTTCGGCTACTCCAATGTTGGTGGAAGTCATGCCATTGGCGGGGCCGTCGGTGGCGGTGATGGTGCCTTCATAGCTAATGAATTCCAATACTTCACCTCCACATACCAGGGCCATGCCGTCGGGAGAACCGTTTTGGAGGCCATTAGGTGGAAAGGAGAAGGAAACGGCGCCGTATCCAGCTCCCTCGTCGTCGATCATGCCATTTAGGGCAACCGTATTATAAACTACCCCACCATTGCCATTGTACAATACCAGCTCGCAAGCCGACAGATCGGTACCTGCAGCACCTGCTATTTCTACAAATTCGCCGGCATCTACTCCTGAGTTGTCGTAGTGAAGTTCATTGATCCAGATGGCGTTGCCTGCGCCGGCAGTACAATTATCGGTTGCTATGGCAAAGCCGGTGTTGGCCGGGTCGGTGGGTTCGTCGCAGGAAATGGTCAGATTATCCGGGCAGGTGATGGTGGGTGCTTCTGTATCCTGAACGGTGATGAGTTGGACACAATTGGCTATATTGCCACTGGGATCGACGGCCGTCCAGGTTCGAGTAATGGTGTAGTTATATTGGTCGCAGCCAGAGGTTCCTTGTGAGCTGTCATCTGAAAAGGTGATGACCAGTGGGTCGGGACTGCTGGAGATGGTTTGGTTGGCATTTATCATTCCCGGAGATTCAGCGTTGGGGCCCACCCAGGTAAATTCGGGGCCGCCACTACCAGATCCCTGCAACTGGAGGGATTCACCTATGAGTGTTCCACCTCCTTCCGCTACTCCTACATCGACGGAAGTCATGCCTACAGCAGGGCCATCATTAGCCATCATCACGCCTTCATAGCTCAGAAATTCCAACACGGTACCTCCGCAAGCGAGCGCGATGCCATCAGGTGCTCCGTTTTGAAGGCCGTTGACAGGCAAGGAAAAGGAAACGGCACCAAAGCCTGCTCCTTCGTCGTCGATCATGCCACTTAGTGCAATCGTATTGTAAACAACCCCTCCATTTCCGTTGTACAAAGCCAGCTCACATCCGGACAGGTCAAAGCCCGCCGGACCTGCTATTTCGATGAACTCACCGACATCTCCTCCGGAATTATCGTAGTGAAATTCGTTGATCCAGATATCTGCCAGTGGTGTTCCCGGTGAAGAACAATCGTCGGAAGCCGTGGCCATACCCGTACTGACTGGGTCGGAGCTTTGGTTGCAATCTAGGGTAACATCAGCCGGGCAGGTGATCACGGGTGGTGTTGTGTCAAATAAATTAATATCCTGTGTACAGGATGCTGCGTCGCCATTAGGATCTGTTACTGTGTACGTCCTTATAATGTAGGTATCCCCTCCTAACGGGACAGTTATATCAAGGGAAGTAACCGCTAGAGGGAAACCATTAGGGTTGTCTATTGTGCCACCCTGCGCGAGGAATTCGGCTTCATTTGTTGCTGCCGCCGGAATAGGGTCGGCACAATCCAGGACGATATCGGGCGGGCAAGTAATCGATAGCTGCTGCGCCTTCACCGCATTAAATGGCGCGGCGAAACAAAATAAAAAAAACAACCCCCAAATCGGTCTGGGCAATCTGTTGGGTATCAAACATTTCATGAAAATTGTTTTTAAAGTTTAAAAAAATCCAACAAAAGGCCGTAGCCAATTGCAGGAAATGCAATTAGGTTGAAATGCTTTAAAAACAAGTTTGTGGGAGTCGATTGATGGGAACAAATTGGCTAGAAATGCCCTAAAGGCAAAGCCAAGATGTAAATTACGATAATATATTTGAATTAAAAGAATGAATCACGGTTATTTTTTTGTAAACCAGCTTCTGTTTCAGATTTCGCCATGAAAACCAGGTAGGGATATGGTGCTGAAAGCGGGTATGACTATCTTTGCAAATGGTGGAAAGAAACCACAGTTAAGCAATTTTAAAATGGAAAAACCAAAGCCATGAAGCAATTTTTAGACGATTTGATGTCGAATCTACACAACTACTACCTTCAGATTATCGACCTGATGCCCCGCCTAGTGTTGGGGGTAATCCTGTTTTTGTTTTTGGTGCGTATAGCTCACCGGGTTAAAATGGGACTGAAATCGAGGTTGACCCGACAGATGGACGACCCTCTGCTGGCCCGTTTTCTGGCCCGGATTGCCCGGATCATCATTCTTTTCATTGCTTTGATGCTGTTTTTGCACATTGTAGGACTGACGGGGCTTGCTGCCGGACTCATCACCGGGGCCAGCGTCAGTGCCATTGTAGTGGGCTTTGCCTTTAAAGACATCGTAGAGAACTTCCTCTCGGGCGTGATCCTGGCCTTTAACCGACCCTTTCGGGTGGGCGATACCGTCGAACTGAACGGCAATATGGGATCGGTGGTGGCCCTTCATTTGCGCTCGACGCACATCAAAACCTTTGACGGAAAAGACATTTACATTCCCAATGCCAACATCGTCAAAAACGCTTTGGTCAATTATACCATCGACGGGTTTATCCGCCAGGAATTTGTCATCGGATTGGATTACGGGAGTGATTTCAACAAGGCGATACAAGTCGTTGAAAAAGAGCTGAATACCGTGCCGGGTATATTGAAAAATGATAGGGCCCCCTCGGTGCTGATCAGCGATTTGGGCGCCAGCACCCTCAACCTCACCGTCTACTACTGGCTGGACACATTCAATACCAATTTCAACAGCCGCCTGGTGCGCAACGAAGCCATTTCCAAAGTGCTGGCTGCTCTCGACCGGGAAAACTTCTACTTACCCGGCAATATCACCGAGCTGAAAAACTACGCCGCCGAAAAGGTGAATATCCAAACGGTGAGTGCGTAATGGGCCGATAAATAACCGAAGTACTCCTTGCCAGCAACCATTTCCATAAAACTCAAACCCGCCGCCGAGCGCATGGTCAAAAAAGGCCACCCCTGGGTATTTGACAAGAGCATTGTCAAGCAAAGTAAAAAAGGAACTGCCGGCGACCTGGCCATCATCTTCGACCGGAAGAAGAACAAATTCCTGGCTTGTGGACTATTCGATCCCCACTCCCCCATCCGCATCCGGATATTGCAGGTACATCGGCCGGCGATGATCGATCCGGATTGGTATGCCCAAAAGTTGCAGACGGCTTTTGCCGAAAGGCGCCCCCTGCTCGAAACGGATACCAACAGCTACCGGCTGGTCTATGGAGAAAACGACGGCCTGCCGGGGCTGGTCGCCGACGTGTATGACAAGGTGGTGGTACTCAAATTGTATGCACATTGTTGGATACCTCATCTGCCCGTGTTGCTGCCATCGGTATTGGAAACTTCCGGAGCCGAAACGGCGGTGCTGAGGTTGAGCAGGCTGTTGCAAAAAACGGGGCATCTGAGAGGTCATTACGACGGAGAAATACTGCATGGTCGCCTGCCCAAGGAAGTCGTTTACTTCCGCGAACACGGCGTTTCTTTTTCGGCCAACGTAATCAAAGGACACAAAACCGGCCACTTCCTCGACCATCGCCACAACCGCAGGCGCATCGGCGAAATGGCTTCCGGGAAAACAGTGCTAGATGTTTTTTCCTACACCGGAGGCTTCTCCATACATGCCCTGGCGGGAGGGGCTGCCGAAGTGACGAGCCTCGACATCAGCGCAGCGGCATTGAAGACGGCCCGGTACAATGCCAGCCTGAACCCCTCTGCCGGAAGGCACATCCTGATAGAAGGAGATGCCTTTGAAGAGCTGGGGCGGTTGACAAAATCGGGAAAGCGGTACGACATCGTCGTCATCGACCCTCCGTCATTTGCCAAGCAGGCGGGGGAGGTGGCTGTCGCCAAAAAACAATACCAGCGGTTGGCGGAGTTGGGGGCGGAGATGGTACACCGGGGAGGAGTCTTGCTGTTAGCGTCTTGTTCGTCGCGTATTGGTGCGGAAGATTTTTATGATTGGGTGACAGCACATTTGCGGCAAGCGGGCTATGGCTTTACCATTCTTGAAAAAACGCAACACGACATCGACCATCCGGTTCGTTTCCCGGAAGGAGCTTATTTGAAAAGCATTTATTTGAAGGTGAAATAAAAACAACGACCTGTACCCAACGGTTCCTGCTGGTTGCTCGTCAAGCAGGGTAAAGTTAAAAGTTATGATACGACTACTTACGTTTTTGGTCTTGCTGCTACTTGCTGGCTGCATCGGCGATGCGGAGGACGACCGGGATTTTCCCGATTCCGTTGAAGGGATGCGTCCTGTTTATCTCGAAGGGCAGGACTGGCAGGCGGTCATCGCCAAACCGGCGCAGCCGATTGCCCGCCTCGGCAAAATGTACTACAAAGACAACCACCTTTTCGTTGTAGAAAGCAACCGGGGCATCCACGTCTTTGACAATGCCAACCCGGCCAACCCCGAGGCCATCGGTTTTATAGAAATATGGGGTTGCAACGATGTGGCCATCAAAGGGCATATCCTCTACGCCGACAACATCACCGACCTGGTGGCCGTCGACATCAGCGATCTGGACAGCCTGCCGGTGGTGTCGCGTACGCCCGATATTTATCCCGATCATTTACAGCACTATCCGGAGGCATACAGCGGTTATTTTGAATGCGTTGACCCGTCGAAGGGGAAAGTGATCGGCTGGGAAACTGCCACGTTGACAAACCCCAAGTGCAGGCGGTGAGTTTCTGTTTTTTTTAACCAGGTCAAAATATTTCCAATGAAAAATAGCTCTTTTTATATCACAGCGGTTGTTTTTGTAATACTATTGTTATTTTTAGGATGTGCCAAAGAGGATGCGGGGTCATTTGCCGATGATTCCGATACGGGAGTGGCGGGGTCTTATGCCCGGTTTTTGGTGATCGGCGATTTTTTGTATGTACTCGACCATGCGGCCATCACCACGTTTAGCCTAAGCGATCCCAATAGGCCTACAGAGGTCGACAAACAAAATATCGGCTCCGACATCGAGACCCTGTTTGGTTTTGACGGCAAGTTGTTTATCGGCTCCGGGCAGGGGTTGTTCATCTACGGAATCGGTGCCGACGGTATCCCGGAAAAACTGGGCGAGGCTGCCCACGACTTTCCCTTTTACCCCTGCGATCCGGTGGTGGCCAATGACAGTTTTGCTTATGTGACGCTCAACACCCTGCGGTCGGTGGAAAGCTGTGGCCGCCAGATCACCGAAGAGGCCAACCTGTTGAAGATCTACGACATCACCGACCCCGAACGACCCGATTTGCTGATCGAATACGATATGTTCAACCCCAAAGGCATCGGCATCGATGGGCGTACGCTTTTTTTGTGCGACGATACGGAGGGGCTAAAGATTTACGACGTGGCCGACCCGCTCCACATTCAGCTCATCGAACATTTTACCGGCTTCACCACCTTCGATGTGATCCCACTGGATGGGTTGCTGATCGTGGTGGGCCCCGAAAATATTTATCAGTACGACTATACGGATCTGGATGATATTCAGTTGTTGTCAACTATCCCGATACAGCCATAGAAAATTTATGCCGACACGTTATGTAATTACATTGTTGGGAGTGATTTTGTTTTTTGGCAACAGCGTAGTGCTGGGCCAGACCAGCGAGGAGGTGCCCCCTCCCCTGCTGACGGTCAAGTTATTGCCGGCAGCGTTGTTCAACCCATTCAGCCCGACGGCGGAGGTGGGGGTGGAGCTGAGGGTAGCCCGGCGGCTGACCCTTCAGGCATCGTATGGGTATGTGGGGGTGTTTAGTATGGATCCGAACAGTCCCCGGCAGGGATTTCGCACGGCGCTGGAGGGCCATTTTTATACCCGCGGAATTCGCCACGACAATGGTTTTTTTCTGGGCGGACAGGTGATGTTGCGTCAGATAGAGGCAAACGGCCCGCTGGTCTATGAACGATTCGATGGTAGCTTCGAGCAGGAATTTGAAAACACCACGCGCCACGACTCCTGGTATATTCACGGGTTGGCGGGGTATTGTTTTTTGATCAACCGGTATTTCAGTATTCATTTAAAGACGACGGTGGGTGCGCGGATTTACCGGCGGGTAGACGTGTCGGATGTTCCCGACGATGCGGAGTTGGTCGGCAGCGGGCATCAGTTCAGTTTTTTGGAAAACAATGAGTCATCGGGGTGGCATGCCCTGCCGAGTTTGCGGTTTTCGGTGGGGCTGGGGCTTGTTTTGTGGCGGTGATGGGTCATTGTATTTTGCGTTTTTCCCGGACTTTTTTTTCCTGTTGTTTTCAGGCCCTCTGAGCCAGAATACCAGTATTCCGATTCCGTTACCCAGCGCCACGCCGATGTAATGCGGGACGGCAAAAACGGCTTCAAATATGTTTCCGAACGTTTTTCCATGTTGCTTTTTGCAGGCCCTTCCGATGTACGACATGGTCCACCAGTGCCTGCTCGCTTTCCCTTCCCTGCCATCCTGATAGACTTCTTTGCCGGTGATGTAAATGCATTTCAGATGATCCCAGGGGGTGCATTGGTTGACCTGAAGTTTTTGACGGGCCTTTTGTCCCGGCGGTAATGAATCTTTCTCTACAGCTATGGCAAAAAGGCTTGCGCTAAAAAAAGCAAAGGTAAGGGTGAGGGCCAGTCGCATGGTGGTTGATTTATGGAATCGAGCGTTTAGGTTTTCGTTCTATATCCAAAATACAACAATAATCCGACAACCCCAAGCCCGACGACCCAGACCGTCATGGAAAGACCTGGCGGCGACCCGATTTGGCTCATATCTCCCATCCCAACAAACATGGCCCAATAAAAGGGGTGTGCCATTTGGTCTTCTATCTGGTTGTCGATGTAGGCCATTTTGGCTTTGCGCAAAGCGGTCTCTTTGGTGTTGCCGTTTTTCAAGGCCTGGTAAAAATCGGTCATGATGGCCGAGGCGGATTGGTCGTTGACTTCCCATAGAGACATGACGATCGACTTAGCTCCGGCAAAGGCGAATCCTCTGGCCAGGCTTACGATCCCCTCTCCTCTTTGCAGTTGGCCGATGCCGGTTTCGCAGGCACTTAGCACGACCAGGTCGGCGGGGAAACGCTGTGTGTAAAGGTCTCGGATGAATACTTTGTCGCTACCGGTAGTGTCGTCGGCACAGGCAAAAGCCAGGAAAGAATAGTCGCTGATGCGGTCGTCGAGTACGGCGTGGGTGGCGAGGTGGAGGATGGCGTAGTTGGGTGCCTGTTGGAGGAATGCCTGCCGGGTGGCTCCGGCTCCGGCAATGGACTTGCCATCGAATAGCTCAGCTATCTGTTCGGCTTCGGGAATGTTGAACCAAAGTTTGTTGAGGTTGCTGCATCGTTTCTCAAAAAGAGGGGCCAGGGCCAGGAGCCCTGTGTTTTGATGCTTTTTATCGCGCATTTCCTTCCAGAGGGTAGCGGAATAATTGTAGCAGATCAGATGTTTCCGGCACAGATAAGGGTGTGTTTTAAAGGAGGCGGGGTTGGAAGGAGCATTCATTAACAGGGCCTCAAAAGGCAGGTAGCCGAGTACTCCGTCGGGAATGATGACCAGTTTTTCGGGCAAGTTGCCCAGTGGCTGTATCAGTTTTTTGTAAAGGGCCTGAGCATGTTGGGTGTACAGTTGGTTGAATTGGTCGTATTGTTGATTTGTTTGTTGATCGGTCGGTAGTAGCCAATAATTGTGGAGGCCGGCGTATAGGTTTTGAACCCATTCGACCAACGGAAAATCGAGAGGTATTTCTACGATATTGTAGCCGTTGGGGCTGACCAGGTATGCGTAGATGGCGTGGGTGCCGACAAAATACTCTATCAACATCTGGTCGGGTTCCAACATGGCTTTTACGTCGATGAGGTCGACGGTGCGGGTGTCGTACCGAAGCCGGAAATAGTCGGGATGATCTTTTTCTAAAGACTGGATGAGTTGATCGGCGGCTTGTTTGAAATAAAATTCCTTTTCGGCCCAAAGGGCGAGCTTGGTGGAGTCGACGTTAGCACCTTTCTGGCGTTCCTCAAACCGGCTTTTTTCGTAGAAGGCCACGCGGCTTTTCAGCCGCTCTTCTTCCTGTAGGAGGGAGTCGGGGATGCCCGCAAACGAACGGGCTTTGGCATATTGCATGCTTTCCAACAATAATATGGCACGGCTGTTTTCGAGAATATCAAAGGCGCGGGAAGCGTAGTTTTTCTGGTGGTCTGCATCCTGACCGCCTGTTGAGGCTTGGCGTTGCAAGGCCAGGCAAACCCTCAAGTGGCCTTCGTGAGCTTCCAGTGCTTTTTCGAGGAGGCCTTGCTTGTCGGAAGCTCGTTTGTACGATTTGCGGAGCAGGTGGTCGAGGGCAGTGGCTTGTTGGTACGACTGGTCTGCCAGTAGCAGGTATCCCGTTAGGGAGGTATCCACCAAAAAGGAGTCGTACAAAATGGCGCCTTTCAGCCGGAGTGATTCTACGAGGTGCATTTTGGAGATGACGGAGTCTGCCTCAGTGGGGTTGTGGCTGAGATCATCCGGGAGGTAGTGTTGGGAGTTGGCGGCCAGTGCCTTTTGGCAAAACAGGAGGGCTTTGTTGTAATTGTTTTGTTGGTGGAATGCCTCTGCCGTTTCGTTGTATATTTCCGTCAGCCTGGGTGATTTTCGGCGGTGCAATTTTTCAAAGATGTCGATGGCTTGTTGCCACCAATTCAGTGCCTGTTGGGTCGATCCCAATTTTGCATACAACGATCCCAGGGAGGCATAACTGTTGGCAATGGCACTGTTTTTTTCTTTATAGACAGCCAATTGGACATCGAGTGCTTTTTGCCGAAAGGCTAGCGCCTCCTCCAACCAGCCCATGGCGTCGTAGATCGTTCCTTTGCGGATGTAACAACTGGCCAGTTCGATTTGGTTGGGACCCAAAAATTCCAAGACGATATCGGCGGCTTTTTCGGCGTACTCCAGGGCAAGGGGGAGTTGGGCGGTGGCGGTGTAAATGGCAGCGAGGTTGGCATAGGTTTCTACGTTTTGCGGGTTTTCAGGCCCTAAAGCCTCTTCCTGAATTGCGAGGGCTTTCAGTTGGTACTCCAGGGCGAGGTCTGTTTGTCCGAGCTGAAAATAAGCACTGGCGATGCTGCCGTAGCGCAGGGCTGTTTTGAGATGGTTGTCGCCAAAATATCCTTTGTCTATGGCCAGTGCTTTGTGCAAAAAACCGAGTCCGTTCTCTATTTGTCCGAGGTGAAGGAAGAGGTTGCCGATATTGAAATAGCTTACGGCAACATCGGAATGATCGCTCCCCAGTTGTTCCAATCGTATGGCCAAAGCCTTTTGATAGTGGTCCATCGCTTTTTCATAATCGCCTTTTACCTCGTGGAGGAGGGTTCCGATGTTGGAATAAGCCGATGCCACGGCGGTACTTTCTTCTCCTTCCACCTTTTGGTAAATATCGAGTGAATGCTGGATGTGGTTGATGGCTTCGGTATAGCGGCCCAGACCTTTGTAAATGGTACCCATGTCGTTGTAACAATTGGCGACATCGTAGCTAAAGGGCCCATATGTGTCCACAAAAATGTCCAACGCCTTTTGGTAATGATTAAGCGCTGCCGGTGAAGATCCGTAATAGAGGTAACTAAGGGCAAGGAAGTGGTGTATTTTGCCGGTAAGTGCTTTCTGTAAGCCGATGTGTTTCCGGGCTTTCGCCAACGTATTGTTAAGCAAATGGATGCTCCCCCGGTAATCTCCCAGACTGAAACGGCACAAACCCATGTACGTATTGAGGTAAAGGTACCACTCCCAGAACAGGGTGTCGGACCGGTGGGAGGTGTGCGGCTCGAATTGGTCGGCTGCTTTACGCAAATTTGTAAGCGCATTGTTGTACTCTGAGGCTTCAATTTGGGTGAGGCCAGCCCAGGTCCATTTGGCTATGGGAAGGGTATCCGTTTTCATGGCCTGTTTGTCGCCGACGGGGTAATTGGGGAAAGGCTGCGCCCAACAATAGGTTGACACTGCAAAAGACAGAACTATGACGAGTGTACGTAGGAGTGTATTTCTGATGGCTACCATGTCGGGCGTGGCTGTGGGGCCCAAAAATACCATTTCCTTTGAATAAATCGGAAAACTGTGTTAATTTTACATATTTAAATGAAAAGTGTATTTATTTTTTATAAGACGCTGAAAATCAATGTGTTAGACGGAGGAGAATTTTTACAAATTTCGCTAATTGATCACATGAAAGCCTTTGGCTTTCAATGATTTGTGAAATTCCTGTCGGCCGGACAGGCGGGCGCGCGCATCTATCTGGCAGAGTCGCTGGACAGGATTGTGTCAAAAATTTTATGAACTTTAATCAACAAACTGCAACTAAAATAAGTCAACACTCCGAACGATCCATGAAAAGGAATTATTCCGACGAAGAAATCATCAAAGCCATTCAGGATGGCGGCCCTGCGCTCAACAAAGCCATGCGCTTCATCTACGAAGAGAGCGATTACCGCAACAGCATCCTGCGCTACATCCAGTCGAAAAACGGAAGCCTGGCCGATGCTGAAGACGTTTTTCAGGACGGCATCCGGCATTTCATCCTCAACATCCGGCAGGGAAAATACGAGGCCAAAAGCTCGTTGCGGACCTACCTCAGTGTGATCTGCAAAAACATATGGCTCAACAAATTCCGACGAGTGGCCAAACTACAGACCATTAAAGAAGAAATAGTCACGGATGAAAAATCGGACCAAACCCCCGAAAGCCAACTGATCAGCACCAGCCGGGGCAAGCTCCTGCAAAGCATCATCGCCAAGGTGGGCGAAGAGTGCAAAAAGGTGCTGGGCCTCTGGTCATTGGGCTACTCTTTCAAAGAGATCGGCAGCCAAACCGGAAAGGCGGAAGGCACTGCGCGCAAACAAAAACACGACTGCTTTAAAAAGGTGATGGCTTACCTCAAAGAACGCCCTACCCTACTGATGGAATTGAAAAAATAAACCGGGGCTTATGCAAAATATAAAATACTACGACCGCCTCGAAGACTACTTCAACGACCGCTTGTCCGGCGAAGAAAAACAACGCTTCGAGTTGGAACTGAAGACCAACGCCGAACTGAAAACCGAATACGACGCCTACCTGGCCACCCGGGAGGTGATCGAATTGCTGGCTTTTGAACAATTGGGAACGGAACTGGAGAATATGACCCCCGCTATGGTGAAGTCTGACCTCGAATCTGAAGAAAAGACTGCCGAAAAGACCGCCAAAAAAGGCAGGGTCATTGCCTTTCCCCGCCGGGTGCTGTCGCTTGCTGCCGGATTTCTCCTGCTGATCCTGGCAGGTACCTTCTGGTGGTCGAACGCCCAATATGGCAATGACGCATTGGCCAGTACTTATGCCATTGGTCCCAATCTGAATGATCTGAGTGGTCGACGCAGTGAGGACGGCGGTGACCATATTTTGCCGAAAGCCGCTGGTCTGTACCACCAGGGGGCGTATCGCAAAGTAATCCAGGAGTTGAGAGGGCTGCCTGCCGACGGTTCGATCTATCCGGATATTCAAAATTTACTCGGCCATGCCTATCTCAAAAACGATCAACCTGCTGCCGCCGTCGAATCTTTTAAGGCCGTACTGGCAGGCAATAAAGACCAATTGAAACCCGGCGCACAATGGCATCTGATACTGGCACAACTTGCCAATGGAGATCAGCCCGCCGCCGAAGCCGAACTCGATCGGTTGTTGCAGCAACCCGCTGGCCCATATCATGCCAAAGCTAAGGCACTGAAAGGCTCGTTGGATTCTTTTTGGCGAAAGCTGGCCTGGTAGGCTATTGATCATACTATTCTGATTTTATCCTTTTCTGTGTAACGAAATTCCCCTTTCATTTGATCTAGGAGTAAAAAAGGCATTTTGTCTTTTTCAAAAAGATCGTTTCATGGAAAATATAAGATATTATAAGGAAATTGTCGCCTACCTTGGTGGCAAGATGACAGCAGAGGACGCCCGTCGGTTTGAACACCGGCTGGAGGAGGACCCGGCCGTTCGGCAGGAGTTGGAATTGTATCAGGCCGGTGTGCAGATAGCGGAATTGTTCGGTAGGGAGGTATTGGCCGACCAACTTCAATCCCTTCAACAGCGACAAGATCGGAGCGCCCGGCGAATAGCATTGCGAAGAGTCCTTTCCTATGCCGCTGGATTTTTATTGGTGGCGGCAGTAGGTATGGGGGTGTGGGCCAATGTAGGGTTGAACAATGTACAGCTGGTGGCCAACAATTACACGCCGCCCAACCTGAGCGGAGCAAGGGGGGGCACTAATGACAAACTTGTCAATCAGACGTACCAACACTATCTCGACAGCAATTACATAGAGGCGGAAGCGCTGATGGAAATCTTTTTGGATGACCAAGACACCATCCCCGCAAATGTAGGGTTATTGGCGGGCCACATTTACATGAAAAATGGCAAGCTGCCGCAAGCGATCGACCGGTTTGAGGCAGTTGTGAGCCAATCAGATTCCCGTTTTCAGGACAATGCTCTCTGGCATCTCTCTCTGGCACATTTGGAGCAGGGCGATGAAGGGGAAGCAATGGCTGTATTGGACTCCATCATTGCGGAGCCGGACCACCCTTACCGGGAAAAGGCATTGGAGTTGGCCAATCAGGTGGAGCACCCCTTACGGGTATTTTGTTGGTGAGATGCTTACTGCTACCCGCCATAACAACAAGTCAGCAACAAAAACAAGACCACCACACTCAGGTGCCAGGACTGGGAGAAAGGTGCCACCTGGGATACTTCCAAAGCGTCTGACGTCCCCTCGGCGTTTTCCAGCAAGGCGAGTACCTCCTCCCGGTCGAAGGACGACGTCATGGAGTGACGTAGTATGTAGAGGCGCCAGGCCGGTTTGAGTCTATCCAGCATACATAAGGGTTTGGTAGTGTTGTCGCAATTTCGTTTTGATCCGGTAGAGACGGGTGCTGATATTGGTTTGGGTGGTGCCGAGGATCTCGGCCATTTCCTTGTTTTTATAACCTTCGAGGTAAAGGACGACGATGGCCTTATCGTTGTCGGGGAGGAGTTCGATGATCTGTTGGAGGAGTTGAGTGTCGTCGTCGGTGAACGCTTTTTCGGAAAGATCGGGTAGTTGGATGTTCTCCAATTCCTTTATTTTAATCCTTCTGTTTTCTTTTCGGCGTTTGGCGAGTAGGGTGTTGAGTACCACTTTGTATATCCAGGTGCTGATGCGGGCCTCCCCGCGGAAGGTGGGCCATGCTTTCCAGAGCTGGAGGATGGCGTCCTGCCGGGCGTCTTTGCGGTCTTCGGGGCGGTCATAGTAGAGGCTTACCAGGCTGTTGATGATGCCCTGGTGTTGTTCGATCATCTTTAAAAATGCCTCTTTTGTGGTTGCCTTTTTCATAATGTGAAAGTGAAGGATCAGATGGTTAGTATCCTAAAACAGCAAAAGGTCACGGGTTGTTGTGGTAAAAATACAGTTGGTCGGATTTTCGTCCAACCCCCTCCCCGGTCGGTTGTTTTTTGTATGGCTATAGATAGTACGGCATCATATTTGTCCTGGTTGAGCCGATACAACGTTTTCCCTCTCTTTTTGTATCTCTCCTCCCCTGTTTTGTTAATGGTTTTTGATCCCCTCATTTCCCTTTTCCGTGAAGCGGGAAAGGTGCTGTTTACTTATCCCTCCCACTGATCTGTACACATTAATCATCATTAATAAAAGTAGAACTATTATGAAAAAACTAAGAAATCTAAAGAGCATTAAGACTTCAAAAAAAACAGTCGTTTTGACGAAATCACAGCAAGCAAAAGTGAAGGGCGGGGGGACGAATATTATTATTGACGTTAATGATATTTAGAAAAATATGCAGACTAGACATTCCAGGTTTTAGATCTGGCATGTTTAGTCTTGGCTGTTTTTCTCCAGTATTTCCAAGGCCATTTCCCATAATATCTCGTAAGGTACCAATTCTATTTCGCCGGATTGGCGGGCGATTTCTAGTGGCATACTGTCCAGTCTTTGTTTAAGTTTAGTAGTTTTTCTAATTACGTTTTCTTTATGGAAATTGGCTTTAGGAAGCATCAGCAGCATTTTGATGAAGCAGTTGCTCCGGAAGGTATCGTCCCGTCGAAGATAGCGGTGGCAATAGGCGTGTAGGGCTTCCGCTTTGTCGATGACCACCCCATATTTTTTTTGCAGCAGCAAAAAAAGCAGTTGGATGATGAGTACGGGGATGTTGTAGCCCCGTTTATCCATCGAAAAGGTCGGAACATTGTTTAGAAATCTGGAGAGTTTGAATTTGGAAGTAGTCGGAGGTTCATCTTTTATCGTCAATTTATTCGATTGAATGAAAAAACGGATGTAAGCTTCATAGAGTTGCCAGTTTTCCAGTGCGCTATCCGGCAACCAACTTATTTGGGGGGAACTCATCGCTAGTCTGATCAGTTCATAAGCTTTCAAATAATCACCGGCATGGAAGGAAAGAATGATGTAATATTGGAGCATCGAAAACCAGTTGATGCTTCCTTCATCTACTAAGTTCAAACTTTGTTCTGCGGTTGACTTTCCATTGACAAAGTCTTTTAGCTGAATCTGACACATTAATTGGCGGATCATAAACGGAAAAAGCACCTTTTTGGGATATTCCTTTCTCGATGAAAAAAACCGGATAGCTTCCGAACAGGTTCGCAGTAGATTTTCGTAATCATTTACGAGCTGATACCTCAACGTTATCAGATAATAGGCGTACCGGTTGAAGTCATAGCTTTGAAATTGACCCAGGTAGTTTTTTATTTCGGTAACATATTCGACGGCTGTTTTTTCAACTTCATAGCGAGTGGCGTGCGACCTGACGGAGTGGATCACCAGCCGTTCGTAGTATTCTTTTACCCTTGCTTCTAGCCGTAAGGATTCAAGAGCGTGCTTTGCCAGTTTATTGTATTTTTCGTATTTTCTTCTATCGCCAGCAATAGTACCGTAGTAGCCCATAAGGGCGTGGCAGAGGCTGAATATAATCTCCGAGAATTTGTATTTCAATGCCTTTCTCAGTGTTTTTTTGGCTAAGAGAACACCTGCGGTTTTTGACTGCCTTCCGATGAGAATAATTGCTGCTTCTTTTTCTTTTCGACAATCATAGTAGACACGGGCGTACTCGTCGAATCCTAGTTTATCCGCATCAATAAAAAACAAAGTATTGATCAGCCGCTTTTCCAGTCGTGCTTTCAGTTTTTTATAGGCCGGGTGGTTGGCTTCTTTGCCATACAGGGCCTGGGAAGCGGCTTCGTCGGAGCGAAATTTCCCCTGTTCTATCCCGTCGTACAGCAAGCGAATTTTGCCTTTAAAATAGGAGGGATGGCTTACCACGTCGATTTGTTTGACTACCTGCCGGTTGGCCAGTTGGACCATTTCTGTAAGCTCTTTCATTTTTAAACCTGAAATGATGGAGTGATTCGCATAAAAAACAGAAAATATTTAAATAAAAACTATTTGAAAATGTCTTGAAATTTACTCGTTTGTTAATTGTAAAACGTTGTAAATCATATTTTTATTAAAAAATACATTGTAATTTACAAGAAATCGGTATGGCTAAATTATTGTTTTTTGTTATGTTTTCCAACAAATAGGCACCTTAAATTGCATTAAAATTACTCCAGGTTCCATTATTCGTTTCACCCAACCCCTCCTCCAATTGCATCCCAACCCCATATCTCCAATTATATTATTTAACTGGATTTCCCAAATACTAAAAACAGAAGCCATGAAAAATACCATCCCCTCAGTAGGTTTGATAAACCAAAACGTAGAGAATGCCAAAAAACTCGGCATTGCTCAATTGATAACAGAAGACGATACTTTAGACGGTCGGTATGTCACAGTTGACGGTAAGAAAATGCGCAACTTTGGCTCGTGCAGCTACCTGGGCCTGGAAATGGACGAGCGGATGAAAGCGGCCTCTATTGCTGCCCTGATGCAATACGGAACCCAGTTTTCCTGCTCGCGGGCCTACTTGTCGATTGGCCTGTACCGGGAATTGGAAGGCCTGCTCGAACAGATGTTTGAACGCCCGGTGGTGGTAGCGCCCACAACGACCCTGGGACATCTATCCAACATTCCCGTTCTCATAGGTGCTAACGACGCCGTCATCCTCGACCATCAGGTTCATTCCAGCGTGCAAACCGCCGTGGGTTTGGTAAAGGCCAAAGGGGTTCATGTCGAAATGATCCGGCACAACAACATGGAAATGCTGGAAAACAGGATTCAAAAACTGGAAGGCCAATACGACAAAGTCTGGTATATGGCCGACGGCATCTATTCCATGTATGGCGATGCGGCCCCCCTCGTGGAGTTGGAGGAATTATTGAATAGCTATCCAAACTTTTATCTATACATTGACGACGCGCACGGTATGAGTTGGACCGGAAACAAGGGTACGGGATACGTTTTGAGTCAGATGGAGTTCCATCCCAAAATGATACTCATTACTTCTCTCAACAAGAGTTTCGGAGCCGGTGGTTCTGCCATCGTATTTCCGGACGAGGAGACCAAAACGCTGGTCAGAAACTGTGGTAGTACCCTTATGTTTTCCGGCCCGATTCAACCGGCTATGCTGGGTGCGGCCATCGCTTCCGCTAAAATCCATCTCAGCGAAGAGATCCACCGCCTCCAGAAAAAGCTGGAGACCCGCATCAACTGCTTTACCCAAACAGCCGAAGAACTCGACCTCCTGCTTTTGAGCGACGCCCCCAGCCCGATCTTTTTTATCGGGGTGGGCAAGCAAGAGGTGGGCTACGAACTTTGCCACCGCATGCTTCAATCGGGATTTTATTGCAACATCGCAGCCTTCCCTTCTGTGCCCCGAAACAATACCGGTATTAGGATGACCTTGACCAACCACCATTCTATGACGGATATTTATCATTTACTGAATACCATGGCTGCACATCTCAGCGACATCCTGAATGAGCAAAACACCACTAAATCAGCCATCTTGAGAGCATTCAAGATCAGAAGACCAACCGGCAAGTCTGCGCCGATAACCGGGCGGGCAGTGGCTTTGAACAATAAGTCCACAAGAAGGGTGGCAAACGCCTGATCCTTTCTGATCTGCAAAACTCAAGCAGGGTGCATCGCCGTTGTGCGGTGCGCTCTGTTTGTATTTTGGTCTGTTTCTTGCATGCGAAACATTGGGAGAAAAGAACATATGAATTTACATCAAACCTCCCGGCCTTAGCGTCTTGCCAAAAATCAGAATGGCTTCTCCCTTTAACCGGGGGATCTGTTTACTTCCTCCATTTTCATGGAAATTCAAGGGCATAGATGCTGATTATGTGCTAACCAACTGTAGCTATTCCAAGTCGTCGCATGTATAAAACGCTTCATGACAGACTGGTTCTTCCGCTCATTCCGCCTAAGCTAAAGGAATCGCCCTACACTTTCCGAAAGGCAAGGGTGCTGACCTATATCCACCTGTTTTGCTTGTCTTTGGGCATAGTACTGGCATTAATTTCAGCTTTTTTACAACCCGAAAACGACCTTCCGCTGTTCTCCTCAATCATCCTGTTGGCGGTATTTATTTACATCTTCAGGAAGTTGGGAAATCTGGCCCTTTCGGGCAACCTCCTTGCCCTGGTATGGGTGTTGGCCTTGATCGGTGCGGTTGGAGAAACCGGCGGTATTTACAGCGACAATTTACTCTGGCTGGTCATCGCACCCATGCTGGCTTTTTTATTTGCTTCGAGGTGGTCGGGAATACTATGGTCTGTTTTGTTGCTGGGTATTACGGGGTATTATTTTTACCTCGACAAAATGACTCCGGATTTTTTTCGTCCCCTGACCCATCATTTCGATGGCAATTATTACTTTGTCAGTTATTTTTCCCTTTTCATTGCTTTGCTTGGCATCATCATCATCTTCAAAAAGGGGAAGGAAGACATCATCAGCATGCTGCAAGCCCAACAAAAAATACTGCAAGCCCAAAAAAAAGAGATCACCGCCCAGGCAGAAGCCTTAAAACAGGTAGAAAACAAACTCCGCATCAGCAATAAAGAACTCGAACATTTTGCCTCCGTTGCCTCTCACGACTTGAAGGAACCCCTGCGGATGATCGATGCCTACACACGGCTGATCCAAAAACGGTTGGACGATCAACTGGACGACCGAACCACTGAATACATGTTTTTTGTAACGGATGGGGTGGCCAGAATGACAAAGCTCCTGAACGAACTCCTGGAATATTCCCGGTTGGGCCGCAACAAATACAAAAACAAAAAGATGAACGATCTCAACGACATTCTGATGATCGTCATGAGCAACCTAATGATCCAAATGGAAGAAACCCAGACGTCGATCTACTCGTCCAGGTTGCCGCAGCTTTACTCGGTTTCCACCGAAATGACACAGTTGTTTCAAAACATCATCGCCAACGGCATCAAATTCAGGCGCGAAGCCGTAGCTCCCAGGATCGATGTTGAGGCAACCGACCAGGAGGAGAATGTCCTCATCTCCATCAAAGACAACGGCATCGGCATAGCCAAAGAAAACCAGGAAAAAGTATTTGCCATCTTCGAACGCATACACACCAAAACCGAATTCGAAGGCCACGGCATCGGGCTGGCTACCTGCAAAAAGATCGTTAGCAACATGAACGGCCGCATCTGGTTGAATTCCGAGCCTGGCGAAGGGACCACCTTCTTTATGAGCTTTCCCAAGACAACTGTAGTCGAAGTCGAAACTTAATCAGCCCCAGGCCCTCGTCCTGCCTTCACCTACCCTTTCGGAAAATTATTGTTGTTCACTATGTCTATCTTCCAGCTCCAACAGCCATCGCTTTCGCGGCAAGCCACCACCATATCCGCGCAGGGCCCCGTCGCTTCCGATCACCCGGTGGCAGGGCACGATGATGGCAATGCGGTTGAGACCGTTGGCTGTACCGACAGCCCGGACGGCTTTGGGATGACCGATGGCTTTCGCCAAAGCGGCATAAGTCGTCGTGGTGCCGTAAGGGATGTCCTGCAGCTTTCGCCAAACCTTTTGCTGAAAATCGGTGCCAGGCGTGTGCAATGGTATGGAAAACCCCTTTCGGATTCCGTCAAAATGCTCGCTTAATTCGCGCTGTGCTTGTTTCAGTAGCGGATGTTGCTTTTTAATGAAAATGGCATCCAGCCGTTTACACAGATCGGCCAATTCCGTCTCCAGCATACGGCGGTCGGTAAACTCCAGCAAACAAAGTCCCTGATCGGAAGCGGCGGCGTACATGGGCCCCAACGGCGTATTCAGCCGGGTGATGTACAGCCGATTCTTGTGGCGCGCCTGGTCTGGCGCAAGGCCTGTCAACTGCTTAAAGCTGTAGCCAAAACCGCTTAGCGATCCATAGCCGGAGGAAAAAGCGGAATCGGTGACGGTATGGCCCGATTGCAACAACTGATACCCCCGGTTGAGTCGCAGCATGCGCTGGTAAGCCTGGAAGGTCATCTGGTGGTGCTGTTTGAACCAGCGCCGGATGCGTTCGGGCGAATAGCCTTTTTGCCGGAGCTGATGATCGGTGATCTTCTCTGCCGGGCTTTGATGTAGCCATTCCAGCACTGCCCGGATCTCGTCTGGAACCGCCGGATGCCGCTCGGTGGGCTTGCAGACCTTGCAGGGCCGAAAACCGGCCAGCAGCGCTTTTTTAGCGGAAGCATAAAACAATACATTTTCGGGTTTGGGCTTCCGGGCCCGGCAGGTAGCCAGGCAGAAGATACCGGTCGTTTTGATGGCGGCATAAAAAATACCGAGATAACGGCTGTCGCGTTCTACCAGTGCGGTGTAGTATTGTTGGATGGTTTTAGTGTCTGAAACGGGCATGCTGGATGTTTTTTGAATCATCGCGTTTTCTGCAAAGTAAGGTAGGTAAACTTGTTTTTGCAACCGAAAAATAGAGGGGTAATTTTTTTAAACGCCAAGATCACTCTGCTCCTAATTCATCCCCACTATAGCACCTTTCTATCGGAAAAGTATTGGATTTTCATCCAAAAAGAGCCGAGTTATCCGACAAGAATACTAGTTTTAAGCCGAAAAGCCGCCTGCGGGGTGGACCGGCTGCGCGGCTATTTTACTTCACCGAGACTACTGTCTGCAAAAATGTGAACACATGAAAAACCTTTTTACTACCCTTTTACTTTTGTTTTCTTTGGCAAACGCCCAGGCCCAACACACCATCACCGGCAAGGTGGCCGACCTCACCGATGAGCCACTCATCGGGGTAAATGTGGTGGAAGTGGGTACCAACATCGGCACCATCACCGACTTCAACGGCGTGTATACCCTGTCGGTGAGCAGCTCGACGGCAACCGTCGAGTTCAGCTATGTCGGATTCACTACTGCCACTTTCAAACTGGAGGGCCAAACAGAGTTGAACGTCGCTTTACGTCCCGGCGTAGAACTGGGTGAGGTTCAAGTAGTTGGGTCGCGCAGCTACAACCGTTCGATTACCGATTCTCCGGTAGCCATCGATGTGATTGACGTTTCCGAGATCGCCGCCAATTCGGGCAAGGTAGAGATCAACCAGATCATGCAATACGCCGCTCCCTCGTTCAACGCTACAAAACAGTCCGGCTCGGATGGCGCCGACCACATCGACCCGGCCTCGCTGCGCGGTTTGGGCCCCGACCAAACCCTGGTGCTCATCAACGGCAAGCGTCGCCACCAATCCTCTCTGGTAAACGTATTCGGTACTCGCGGCCGCGGCAACACCGGCACTGACCTGAATGCCATTCCGGCAGCAGCCATCAAACGGATTGAAGTACTCCGCGACGGGGCCTCCGCCCAGTACGGTTCCGACGCCATCGCCGGTGTCATCAACATCGTCTTGAAGGATCAGACCGATGGCGTATCCGGCGGCATTACCTATGGCGCCTACAGCACCGCCATTGGAGCCGACTACGAAGAGGAATACGGAGATCCCCTGTTCAATGTGGATGGCAAACAACGGGTACTCGATCCCGACGGCGACCAAAGTTTTGACGGCAACACCCTCAAGGTCGACCTCAATTACGGGGCGGCCTTGGGCGATAAAGGAGGCTACGCCAACTTCACCGCCGAATACCTGACCAGGGAACGTACCCTCCGTCCCGGATTTTCCTGGCGACAGGGCTATGGCACGGCCGCCGTCGATGGATTCAATTTCCTGATCAATGCGGCCATACCTATGGGCGATGACACCGAATTCTATGCCTTTGGTGGCCGCAGCTTTCGCGACACTGATGCTTTTGCTTTCTCCAGAGGTAGCTTTGCCGATGGCGACAACCGGGCCGTTCCCCGTCTGTATCCCAACGGATTCACCCCCCGCATTACTTCCAACATAACCGACGTTTCGGCCTCGGCAGGTATCCGCCACACCATGAAAAATGGATGGAAAATGGATTTCAACAATACTTTTGGGAAAAACAATTTTCACTATTTCATCAAAGATTCCAACAACGCCTCCTTGTGGGAGGCCTCTCCTACCAACTTCGATGCCGGCGGTCATAGCTTGTCGCAAAACACCACTGGTCTGGATTTCTCCAAATTTTACGAAGACTGGGCGGCGGGCTTCAACCTGGCTTTTGGACTGGAATACCGAACCGAGAATTTTGAAATTTTCTCAGGTGAAGAGGCTTCCTATGCCATCTATGACACTCTGGGAGTACCCATTACCAACCCGGCCGATCAGGTACCCAACATGGACCCTAATGGCGATGTGTTGTCGGGTGGCTCGCAGGGCTTTCCCGGCTACAGCCCTGCCAACGCCGTCGACCGCAACCGCACCAACATGGGCGCCTACATCGACGCCGAACTCAATGCCACCGATGCCTTCCTAATCGGAGCAGCATTGCGCTATGAAAAATATTCCGATTTTGGGGAAACCTTCAACTATAAGTTGGCAGCCAGGTATAAAATAGTAGATAATTTTTCCCTGAGAGGGTCAGTGTCTTCGGGATTCCGAGCGCCCTCTCTGGCACAGATACACTACAACCTGGTGTTTAACAACATCGTAGCTGGCCGTTCCGTGCGCACTTTGTTAGCATCAAATACCAGCACAGTAGCCAAAGAGTTTGGCATCTCCGACTTAAAAGAAGAAACGGCCGTCAATGCCAGCCTCGGATTTACCTTTAAAACGGGAGGGTTTTCCGCTACCGTCGATGGGTATTACATCGCCGTTGACGACCGCATCATCCTCACCGACAATTTCGACGCCACAGCCCTGGAGATCGGAGTAGAAGCGGCGCAGTTTTTTGCCAATGGGGTCGATACCCGAACCACGGGCGTGGATGTAGTGCTCAACTACAAACACTACATGGGCAGCAACATCCTCAACGTAGGTCTGGCCGGCAACTTCAACAATCTGGAAATAGACGCCATCAACAGCGGCGACCTCAATGAGTTTACCTTCTTCGGGCCCTTCTCTCAGGCCTACCTCGAAGCCGCCGCACCGGATTATAAGATCGGGTTGAACGTTGGGTTTTCCACCCCAAAATTTGAAGCGCTGGCCAACCTGACCCTGTTCAGTGAGGTGACCTTACAGGACTTCCAATGGGTAGATAGTCCGGCGACCAACCAGGCCGAAGCCGATGCTCTCTTTGCAATGGCTACCGATGTATACGAAGCGGCTACAACGCTCGACCTCAGCCTGTCGTATGCGCTGACCAAAAACCTGAAGCTGACCATTGGTGCCAACAACCTTCTCAACACCTACCCCACACCGCAATTTGACGGATGGACCGACCAGGGTGGGTTCAACGACTCAGTACAGATGGGCTCCGACGGACTGTATCTCTTTGGGCGAATAGGAATTAATTTCTAGTCGAACAATCTGAAGTAATTACTTTGACCGGTCGTTAAAAACAAACACCGTGTATTTCAACAATGTGTACACGGTGTTTGTCTTTTTTGCCGAAAGGCGGCCAATCATTCCTCTCCTATTGCACCATCACTTTGAATGTCTGCTGCCCCTCTTTTGCCAATGCGGTAAATTGGTAGGCCCCTTTCGGTAAATGGGAGACATCGATTTGCTCCGTAGTTGTGGCAGAGGTAGCGGTCACCTTTTTCTCCCAAACCAGTCGGCCCAGCACATCGTAGAGGCTGATGCATAGGTTGTGGTTTTTAGCGGAAGCGAAATCGACGTACAACTGGTCGTTGGCCGGATTCGGGTAAACCGACAGGTCGACGATGCCTTCTAGATCGTTGACGCCTACCAACAGTTGTACTTCTACCCTTTCGGAAATGCATTCTGTCTTTTGTTTTTCAATCTGCCAGTTGTAAAAATAGTAATAAAAGGAATTGCCATTGAGAGAGCCAGTGATGCTGCCCACGTCTCCGATGTCGTAGGGATAGTTTACGTTGCTATTGTTACGGAATAGGTTATTTTCAAGGCATTGGAGCGAAAGAAGTGTCCCTTCCGGCACCTCAAAATCCAGATCGATGGTGTGTTCTCCTTGACTGAGATTTACCACAAGTTGATCCAGCACTGTGCCGCTGGCATCATTGAGAGTGATGGTTCTATTCCCGGGAGGTGCGTTGGAGGGTACGTATACCGTTACTTGTTTGAGGGTAAAAGGCTCAAACGCGTTGAAGTAGCTGAACCCACCTGAAGCTGGTAGTCCGCCGTCGCCGCTGTTGTCCAGTTTGCCACCAAACTGAATTTCGCCGCCATATGTGGTTGTCGATTCCACGAAGTAAGAAGTATTGTTGCCCATTAGGTCAGGCGTTTGGAAGCTGTTACTCTGGGCCAGTGGAATGCCTCCGGTAGCTTGGTCGAACCAGGAGAGGTCGTCGCCCGAAGCAGTGATGGTGTAGGTGCCATCGCCGTTATCGTCTATTGTTTCGACGATGGGGGGCGGGGCGGGCAACACCGTAATGCTCGCCACGTCCGAAACCACCTGATTGCTGCTGCAAATGGCATCGCTCGATACGGTATAGTCCCCGCTGGTAGTTACTTCAATGGTTTGTCCTGTTTCGCCGGTTGACCAAAGGTAATTGGTGCCGTTGGAGGCGGTGAGGGTTATGGATTCTCCCTGGCAAAAGATTTCCTCTCCGCTAAGCTCAATCAGGGGGATATCCTCCTCAATAATGGTGATCAAGACGGGGTTGGCCAGGGATACGCAGGAGTCGGTGGTAGAATTCAAAGTCACGGTGTAGCTGCCTGCTTCCGAAACGGTAATCGTTTGACTGGTGGCGCCATTGTTCCATTGATAGATGAAGCCGTCGGGAGCGGAAAGGTTGACGGTTTCACCGGGGCATAATTCTGTGCTTCCGTCAATAGTCAAGTCGACAGGGGCGAGTAAACATTCTGCTTCCGTCATGTTGTGGGTGGTATTGATTTCGGGATTGTCCAGGGTGGTGATCATTCCCGAAGGCCATTTGACGACGATCTGGTCGATGCTGGCGGCTTGTCCAATACCAAAGTGAACGGTCAGCGAACTCATAGGGCTGAAGCTTTGTCCGGAACGCACTTCGCGGATCTGGATACCCCAGTCGCCGTGGATCTCAACCCTTGCCCCGATGCCGTTTTTATTGCTGATGATGCCGATAGTGTTGACTTTTACCCAATTGTTGTCATTGCCGTTGTTGTATCGAATGGAGCTGCCGGTGACCACGTCGAGAAATCCGTCGTTGTTGAAGTCACCGATGCCGCCATCGTTAAAAGAATAATTGGCACCGGTAAAGGTCAGATCGCCGTTGTTGTAGTATATTTCGTTGTTGAGTTCCGAGAAAATATCGATGAATCCGTCGTTGTCGAAGTCACCGGTGGCATTCTCCCAGGCGCCGAGGTCGTTGGGGTTGATGCCGGTCTGGTCGATGATATCGGTGAAAGTGCCGTCACCATTGTTGAGCATAAAGCGGTTTTGATCATCGTGGTTGACGATGAAGGCGTCGAAATCGCCGTCGTTATCGAAATCTTCAAAGCTGGTTGCCCACGACTGGGCGTTGTCGTCCATGTTGGCGGCTGTCCCTACCTCGGAGAAAGTTCCATCGCTGTTGTTTTGGTACAGTCGGTTGGTTCGGGTGGGGTCGCCAGGAGAGGTACCTCCCCGGCATTTGGTGACGTATAGGTCAATGTCTTGGTCGTTGTCGTAGTCCACCCAAATGGCGGCGTAGTTGCCCGGCTGGTCAATGGTTTCAATAAGTGTTTGGTCGAGTATCATGTTGCCGTTTCCGTCGTTGCGGTAGGGATGGCTTTGGTCTATGTCGTGGCAGGTAAAGGCGTCGAGGTGGCCGTCGTTGTCGATATCGGCCATGGTGGTACGCTGAGAAAAAATGTAGGCGCTGCCTTCCACTTCCGTGTAATCGGTTCCGTTGGCGTTGGCATAGACAAACGAGAGCGCGTCGCCGTCGCCGAGGAGAAGGTCGTTGTAGCCATTGCCGTCCAGGTCGCCGGCACAAATGCTCCAACCGGGTTGGTTGGTCAGGTCTATTGGAAAGGTCTGGTGTTCAAAAGTACCATCCGGCTTTTGATAATCGATGTAGAGGGTATATCCGGCAATGCGGACAACGTCGTCGAGAAAGTCACCATTCATATCTACGGCACAATCTTCGTTGGAAAATATCGTGCCTCCCCCCAATGCCGTATTATCCTGGGTAAAACTTATTTGGCTGTAAGCATGTTGTTGCAACAATATAATTGCAAACAAAGAAAAAATGTAAAATTTTAGATACTTCATACCGTGTGAATTTAATGTTATGGTTAGTATTGATAGTATTGAACTGTTTTTTCAATCTGAATGCGGCCGTAACGGTCTGTAAACCGTAGAAAATACATGCCGCTTTGTTTTGGGAGTTGTAGTGAATACCATCCGCGGCGACCTTCCCGTTGCAGAATCATTTTACCACTTGCGTCAAAAGCGGTTACCTGGTGGATGTCGTGGGAAGCCACCCCAACCCTTCCTCCCGGTAGGGTGGTTAAGATAACGAATTTTTCAATACTTTTCTGCTGGGTCACCGACACGGGAATGCCTTCCACACCGAGTACTTGTTGTTGGATTAAAACGGGGCTGCGATCGGCTGCCATAAACATGTTTTTAAATGCGTCAATTTCGGGGGTGCTTTCCGCAAACATCTCCGCCATCCATTTCGGGGGGGCAGTTTGGTAGTAGACGGCAGCCGTCGTTACAATGGAATCAGTTAAGCCGTCCAGAGGAATATTGAAAAAAATCTTGTCGGCACCATTGCCTTCTATTCCATTGGCAGTTGTGTTGAAATCGGGATCGTCTGTTGCCAGTCCAACTATCTGGGTAGTGTCGTAGGTGGAGTGGCTGGAGGTAAATCCTTCCGGTACCAGCCGGTTGTCTTTAAGGAGGTGGTTGGCCCGGTCGAGGATGGTGGTGAAGTTGCCTGCCACATCGGCCATGACCATTTCGTAGATTTGTACTTCGTCTTCTGTTCTAATGGTTTGGTGGTGGGATTCGAAGGGAGCGTCCTGACCGAAAACTTCATAGGTGCTATCCATTTTACCGGAGTGGAAGAGGGTGTCGCCCGTTTCGGTTTGTACCAAAAAAGAAACCAGAGCTCGCCGGGAGGGGTAGCCGGAGGGGAATTTATGGCCTGCTTTGTTGACGAGGTTCAGTTCAAAAAAAGCAGTGTCCAGGGTTCTATTCAGCAAGGATAGTTCCAAATTGAGGGTTTGGAATTGAAGGAGGTTGTAGGTGGCGTCGATGACTTCGTCGAACTGTTCGGGGGTGGCGTCGATGTCGAGTGCAGCGGCGTTGTTTTTCATCAGTTGAAGCATCAGGCTGTTGCCACCCACCATTTCATGTAAATAAAAGGGGGAGCGGGGCTCCGTATCGTGTCCGGCAATGAGGATGAAGTTGCCATTGAGGGCGGATAGGTGGCAATTTTGACAACTGATGTCGTCGGTGTTGTATCGGGAGTTGAGCCATTCGTGGTAGGTGGCTTGTTCTACGAAGGTATTGCCGGTAGGCATTCCATTGAGGTCGAAGGTGTGGGTGATGAGGGTATGGCACCCGGCGCAGAGGCCGGCATCGCTGATGTGTTCGCTGAATTTGGGTTCGTAGTTCGTTTCATTGAGCATGGGGCTGGCCAGTGGGTTGTCGAAAGGGCCGTAAGCCACTTTGGTAGTGTCGAAGAAAAGGGAGCCGGAGTGGTTGAACCCGAGTAGAGTTGTATCGGCTTGCTGGTGGCAGGCCAGGCAGGAAACGCCGTCGAGGCCCAGGGTGTCGGCCAGCAGATCGGCCATAGTGTAATGGGTTTGTTGTTGGTGCATGGCTGCAAAATGTCCAAGTGGTGCATGGCAGGAGGTGCAGGTGGTCTCAATCTCTTGCTGGTGACCGGGGTTGACGAGTACTTCGTGGCTTACCTTGGCCCGCCAGAAGGGGTCTTTGGCACTGTTGGCCATCATGGTGACCTTCCAATCGTCGAAGAGGTTGATGTCCTCCCCTTCTGCTGTTATGCTGGCGATCTGTGCGGTATCATGGCCGTGGCATTGCTGGCATCGGCTGCTGGTGAGGAAGAGGGTGTCGACCGTAGCGGTCTTCCAGTGCTTTCGTTCTTCCGCAGTGTGAAAGCCATTTTCGGCTTTAAGCCCAAAAAAATGGCAGACAAATGGCAGCGAAAAAAGGAAGAAACAGACGGCTATTTTGCGTTCGTCGATCATTGTATGGGCTTCTGAAAAGATAAAGTTAGGAGAAATGTAAGGGAGGAAGGGCCTTTTGGGTGTGGAAATTTGACTGGCGTTGGGCAAATGGGTAAAATTCCTCACCTGTTTGAATCGGGACGCTGACAGTCTTATCTAAAACACTGCACCTCCAAATTTTTAGCGACAAGCGGTACCCAGGAAGGGTTCTTCACTTCCAACACAACGGAGTCGATCTCCGCCTTCGGCCGTTTCACATCGAAATAAACATCATTGATCCCTTTGAGCAGCAACCGGTTGACCCGGATCATCCGGGTTTTGATGTTTTGACCATCGCTGTAAAAACGGACTTGCAACTGTCCCATCGTCCAGACATTCCACTCCTGCCCGATGGTATAAAAATCACCCCGAACATGAAGCCATTGACAATTGGTATTGCGTTTGTCGAGCGGAATACGGAATGTACGGTTGGCCTTCTGAAGGCACATCTGGTGTTCTTTTTCCGGAGCCTGACACTTCCACAATGCCGTATCTTTTTTGAAATCATTGTGATATATAGATGTCACCTCTTTCCGGTTTCCCGAAAAATATTCATCGGTGTCGAGGAGTTTTAGATCCTGATGATTGTGATGGAGGCGGCCGACGGTTTTCCAGAAATAGGCCCGGGTCATTTGAGCTGCATGGTATTGGTGCCCTTCATGGGCGTTGTAGGTCAGCCATAAATTGTAATAGATAAACACCGGTATCAACACAACCAATAACCCCTGCCCCACTCGGTGTCGGAACAGCGATTCAAAACAAGCCGCCATCGGCAAAGCCAACACTGGATACGATTGGATCATCGCCCGCAGCCCCAGTCCACCGCCGTACCACCAATTGTGCCAGGCCGTCACCAGATACACAAAAGGAATGATGAAAAGCAGGCAGGGCCAAAATAGCGACCGGTCTTTGCGATACAAAAAATAAAACCCGATTACCGAAAACCACATGGCCGGCGAGTACACCAGCCACCCCGTTTTATATTTCAACAAAGCGTCGAGTACATGTGGCCGGAGCCAGTGGAATGTTTCGCCCTTGTAGCTGTATATAATCCATTGGTTACCTACTGCCTTCCAGTAAACCAACTGAATACTGCCTATCGCCAAACAACAGGCTGCTGCCAACAATAATTTTACTTTATGGTTAAACAAAAAAGACAGCCGTTTTTTTAATGATGTAAATGTAATGTTGGGTAAACCCCAAAAGGCGGGAATAATGGCGGCAATGATCTCCGTAGGTCGCGTCAGTGCCATCAATCCGATCACGATCCCAATGGCGGCAGCGATCCGCATACGGGGCATTTGGTAAAACCGTATGCTCAATAAAAGGAGTAGCGCATACAGTGTAAACAAATAATTGTGGGTCATGGCACCGTGTATGGCCGTGTAGTCGAGGTAGTTGGTCGCAAAAGTAAGGGTCAGCAAGGTGAGGGCCGTGGCGCCGTCGCTAAACCATAGTAATAGTATTTTCCGAAGCAGATATAACCCAAGCAAAGCGATGAGCAGTGCTCCCATGCTGATCATCACCTGATAAGGTTTGGAAAAGCCGTCGGCCGGATAATCGCTGTTGAGGGCATAGAGGTGCGCCAATGCGAAAAAAGGCAAATAGGAAACCGCCTGTCCACAGGAATACTTCAGTACGTAGTTGCCGTTTTCGATCCGGTGCGCCTGCTGAAAATCCGGGGTGAGACGATGCTGTTCGATCATCCCGGGCGCAAAAGAGAGTTGCTTTACATCCTGATAGATGAACACCGCCGGCAGATACAGATAGTACCCGGCCACATCCCATCCAAAGGTATTCTCGGTATACTGCTTGTTCCATTTTGGGTAAAACCCAAACGCCGTAAAAAGGATCAATGCCCAGCATAAGAGCAGGCTGTATAAGGATGCGTTTTTCAATTGCATTCAGACTTTGATGAATTTCAAAGTGTGGGAGTCACTTTCGTTAAAAATCCGAACAATATGATGTCCCGGAACAAAAGTACGTTTTGTCCGGAGATCGAAAAAACCTCAAAGCCTCGACACCACTTTTGCCAGGTATCGCCACTCTTGCTTTGAGCGATACAAGACGACATAAACACCAACGGGTAGCTGGGGCATGTCTATCCGGTTTTCACCAAAAAGGAGAATATGCGATGCCATCCGCCGTCCGTGCATATCGTATACTTCAAGTGGTATTTTTTCTACCGGTTGGTTGGAATGCACGATCAGCGTTTCCCGAAAGGGGTTACCCCTGATTTCCAGCTCCACTGGTGGCGGCTCGTAAAAAGTATAACTGCAATGCGTCTGATCCCAGGGGTTGATCTCTATGGGCGGCCCTGCCGTAAGTGTTTTGTTATCAAATGCAGGGTAATCTACGGCATATCGGGTGGCCCTAAACGTTTCATTGAAGCGGGCATCAGCGCCTTGCGCCATTGCCCCGTTAAACCGATTGATGGGGTTGATGTATTCCCAGACGGTTTGATGATCGGGGCTTACCTCAAAAAACCGTCCCTTTTCGCCTTCACAGATCAGTACGTTTCCGTTGGGCAGCATATGCGCTCCTGAGATTTTGCCGGAGAAGAATCCGGGCTGCTCGTAGGTCCATACCGGGTTGGGTTCGAGGTCGTCGTTCAGCAAATAATCTCCGTTACTGTCAGTAGGGGGTGCCCATATTTCTATCCGCGAACTTTCAAATGTAGCCTTATTGTTGTAAATCATCAGGTGGCCCTCGTATGGCATCCCTTGTGGTATCCACCGGGCGTCGTGGGGTTGTACGAGGTGTTGATCGGCCTCTCCTCCTCTTTTATATGCGGCTGGGTTGCCATACCGGTACAATAGGTCGCCGCCTCTGCCCGATAGCCCTCCGGTTCGGCCGGCTGCCTCTGTGGTGGTGGTGCTGTGATCAATGATCCAGACCTCGCTGTAGTGGCGGGAGCTCACCACGATCTGATCGAGTTGGGGGTTGTAGTCGATGGCGTTGAGGTGGAAGCGGTCGTTGGGGTTATTGCCCAGGGCGCCTTCGTAGTTGATGTCGATTCGTTCGGGATGTTCTTCCACGGCTCCGAAGCCTGTCTTGGAAGGGTCGGCATCTTGTATGAGGTGGTCCCAGAGGCGCCATTCCCAAACGATTGTAGCGGTATTGTTATCCTGGATGGCTACTTCGACGATCCGTTCAGACCAAATGTCGAGGTCGTGTGCAAATCCGTGTTCTTTGGCTTCGTTGGCGAAATGCATTTCCCAGGCGAGGAGGAGGAAGTTGCCGTTGGGAAGAGGGGCGATGTCGTGGTGGGCGTGTACTTCGCTATCCGCGTAACTCCAGTGCCAGAGCAGTTCTCCTTCCCAGCTAAAAAGTTCGAATCGGCCACCGGTGCCTCCGGCGTTGAAGTCGCCGTTGAGGTTGGCGGTGCGCAGCAGATTGCCGTCAGGCAGAAGGTAGGCAGAGAGCCCCGGCTTGTAGTTGCTGGCCCATTGTTGTATTTGGTATCCGCAGTTGTCGATCAGGTAAGTGGTTTTGGCGTTGCCGAAGAGGGTGTATCCGTTGAAGGAAAGGGAATCGTTTTGGAAAAGTCCGAGGGTTTGTTGGGCGGTGAGTGGCAGGTTCAGCAAGCAACAGAGCGCTATAGTTGTCAGAAGGTGAGCGATGTAGGATTTGGGAAGAGGGATTGGCAGCATTTGAGTGGATTTTGGCTTTAAGTTCCCTTTAAAAGGGCCGTATGGAATAGATATATGACTTTTTTGATAATTTATTTTGGTAGAAATGATATTTTTCCGTAAAATAGCGGTTTTATACTCAAAATCAAATCAATCGTATTATTTTCAAGGCACTGTTGTATAAGCGTGTCTTTATGCCTGCCCCAGGCACTACTTAAATCATTTGCATGAAAATGCTAATATGACTGCCTTCATCTAAAACTTGTTTTTGTTCCTGAATACAGACCGATTTTTAAAGATTTAAATCGTTCCAAAGACCGGATAATGTTTATTTCTCAAATTTTTTAACAAAAAAAATTATGACAAATTTATCCTATTTTGGGACCATTTTTGGAGCTATTGAGGTGCGTCTTTCCCGGCTTGCTCTATCCAAGAAAATCGTCCCTGTTGTTTTGGGAGCAGCATTCTCCCTCTTACTTGCTTTTCCCGCCATTGCTCAGCCTACGGAAGCTGGGCCGGATCCTTTTTGCGATCAGGCAGATGTGATCTCCATGTTCAGCGATTCCTATGCTGATGTTTTTGTTGATACCTGGCTGACTCCATGGTCGGCAGCGCCTGTAACGCTTACTGACCTTCAAATTCTTGGCAACGATGTCAAACTATACGAAGATGTCACTTTTCTGGGTATCGAAACAACGACCAACCAGATCGATGCATCCGGTATGACTTATTTTCATATTGATGTATGGTCGGATAATTTCACTCAGTTCAGAGTGAAGTTGGTCGATTTTGGACCCGATGGTGCTTTTGGAGGAGGGGACGATTCGGAGCATGAAATAACGTTCGACAACCCACCTCAAAACACCTGGAATTGTTATGACATTCCACTATCCGATTTTACCGGATTGGTAAATACCAACAACATTGCGCAATTGATCCTGTCTGCTATGCCAAATACAGTGGCGGATTTTTACATCGACAATGTGTATTTTGCCTCCGACCAGTGCGTCGTCACAGCACCGGTGCCCACCTGTCCTGAAGCGGATGTGATCTCCATGTTCAGCAATGTGTACACGGACGTGCCCGTTGATACCTGGCTGACCTCCTGGTCTGCTGCCCCTGTGACGCTTACGGACACCGACATATGCGGCGATGATGTCAAATTCTATCAGGATGTCACCTTCCTGGGTATCGAAACGGTAAACAACCAGATCGATGCTTCGGGAATGACCTATTTCAACATTGATTATTGGTCGGGCAATGCCACTCAGTTCAGAATAAAACTGGTGGACTTTGGACCCAACGGAATATTCCAGGGCGGTGATGACACAGAGCATGAAATAACGTTCGACAATCCACCTCAAAACACCTGGGTGAGTTACAATATTCCTATGAGCGATTTTACGAATCTGGTTAATACTAATAACATCGCCCAACTCATCCTTTCTGCTATGCCAAACGCGGTGGCGGATTTTTACGTTGACAATATTTACTTTTCCAACTGTGTGGCGCCTGTAGATATTGAATTTTGTGTAGACATGTCTTGCCTGTCGGCGGTACAGGTACCCAGCGTTTATGGTACATGGACCAACCCTCCTTTCTGTGCCAACTGCGATTTTATTTTCGACCCGGATGGAGATGGTATTTATTGTGGCACGGTTAGTTTATTACCGGGTGTATATGAATATAGATTCTTTGACCAACTGGAAGGCCCGGAAGATATGACCACTCCAGAAGATGATGCCTGTACGGTAACCAATGGTGGTTTAACCAACCGGGTCATCACTGTAAATGCCGGGATGCCGCAGACGGTTACTTTTGGATGGGAAACCTGTGATCCTACCTGTGTTCCTCCTCCCCCTCCCCCTCCGGGACCTGACTTACCCATCACCTTTGACGATCCGGTTATTGACTACAATCTAGGTGATTTTGCAGGTATGAGTTCTACTATCTGTCCGGATCCTGTTGATCCAACCAACCTGGTTCTCTGTGCAACCAAATTGGTTGGTGCTGCATGCTTTGCAGGAACGGTGGTTGGAGATGCTGGTTTGGAAAATCCCGTACCTTTTGCTGCTGATAATTTGGTGATGACATTGGATATATACTCACCGGAAGTAGGCACTCCTGTCCTCCTCAAAGTAGAGAATTCTGCAAACCCTGGTATTTCTTCCGAGGTACTTGCATTCACTAGCGTAGCCAACGCCTGGGAAACATTGTCATTTGATTTTGCCAATGGTTTTCCCAACCCGCCTGATCTCAATTTAGTTTACGATAAAGTCGTCGTTTTTCCGGAGTTTACTTGCTCGACGACTAATGCTCCTGGATCCGGATTGACCTACTATATCGACAACATCATGATGTGCGACGGCTCTTTGCCACCTACCATCACCTGTCCGGCCAATGTAGTCATCAACTGCGACGAGTCGACCGATCCGGCAAACACCGGGATGGCCACTGCAACGGACCTTTGTGACCCTAACCCCGTTGTTACCTACTCTGACGTAAGTACTCAGGGGCAGGGCTGCCTACAATACAGCTACCTCATTATACGTACCTGGACGGCTACGGATGAGCTGGGCAATACCAGTACCTGCTCTCAAGCCATCAACGTACAAGACCTCGTAGCTCCCAGCATTACCTGCCCTGCCGACATCACCGTCGACTGCGCCGATCCGACAGATCCTGGATTCACGGGCTACGCCACGGCCAGCGGCGACAACTGCGCTGCCGACGATGAACTGACCGTGACCTTTATGGATGTGTCTTCCCAGACACCGACCGGCACGGGATGCTCCAACGACAATTATACCATCACCCGTACCTGGACGGCTTCCGACCCTTGCGGAAATACGTCTCAATGCGTGCAGGTCATCACCGTGCAGGATACCGAAGCGCCGGTCATCATCTGTCCTCCTGAAGTCACCATCGAGTGCGACGAGCCATTGGTGACCCTGCCTGTGATGGGCACAACCACTGCATCAGCGCCGACGAACTCGGTTTCCTGGCCCAATTCAGGTGCAGGTTCCACCGGTTTGGTGGGTAGTGTTCCCGTTAATATAAGTGGAATACCTGCGGGAGCGGAAGTCACCGACGTCAACATCCACATCGACATGGATCACTCCTGGGTAGGGGATTTGAATCTTACTCTGGAAAGCCCCGATGGAACAACGGTTAACTTCGTCGACGATCTGGAGTGTGGTGATACCAATTCCGGTTCTCAAGACAATATCTCTGCTACTTTTGACAGCGATGCAGCCGGATTCAGTTGTGGCCTTTCATCTAATGATGTAGGAGACCCAGATGATTGCTCCAACGACTATCTGGCTGCTTCGGCAGTTTCTGGAACAGTCCAACCTCAGTTGGGTTCCTTCGATGTTTTCGACGGAACATCTGCCGCAGGTGACTGGATACTGTCTATAACCGATGAAGCAGAAGGCGACGGTGGATGTCTGATCAACTTTACAGTAGAAGTGAGCTGGACAGTAGCGGGAGGCGGCATGACGGGCATCCCTGTAGCCGTCGACAACTGTTCTGCTGTGGGCAGCATTGCGCTGGACATCTCCGATGTGACCACCCAAACAGCCTCCGGCTGTGGGCAATACGAATACGTCATTACCCGCACCTGGACGGCCACCGATGCCTGTGGCAATTCCAGCACTTGCGTGCAAACGATCAACGTAGAAGACACCACTGCACCGGACATCGTCTGTCCACCAACTGTGAATCTCGACTGCAACGATTCAACCGATCCTTCCAATACGGGCATGGCCACAGCCGGTGCGGACAACTGTGCCTCCGCCAACGAGGTGATCGTCACCTTCACCGATGTGAGCACCCAAACCGGCAGCGGTTGCGGAGCAGACACCTACACCATCACCCGTACCTGGGCAGCCACTGATGCCTGTGGCAATTCTTCGACCTGTGTGCAGGTGATCAACGTGGCGGATACGACTCCTCCAGACATTACCTGCCCGCCCGATCAGACATTGACTTGCTTTGAGTCCTTGCCCGATCCGATCTCCACGGCAGCGGACTTTGTCGCAGCAGGCGGCACCATCAGCGACGATTGTACTGCCAATCTGAGTGATTTCACCGTCTTTGCAGTAGCTGACGACAACGACGGCACCAACTGCCCCGGCGATGCCCGCATCGTGGTGCGCACCTACTTTGTGCTCGATGCCTGTGGCAATACCACCACCTGCGACCAGACCTTTACCTACCAGGAAAGCACAATGGGCCCGGTCATCACCGATGTACTACCCGAATGTTATAAGTACTGCGCCTCCCTGGCCAACCCCATGGAGACGGACATCACTTACGAAACGGATTGCAGCTTCGGCGCCACCGTGGAGATCACCGGCCCACAGGTCATCGGCCAGGAGAACTGCCCCGGTACCAGATACAGATACACCTACACGGTGACAGATGACTGCGGTCGCACGGCCAGTGCCACCCGCGACTTCATCATCGGCAACGAAGGCCCGACCATCGAGTGCCCACCGTTCAACCTGATACTGGAATGCGGCGATCCCAACAATCAGGACTACATCGACCAGCACCTGGAGCAGATCAGCGTCAACACCTCCTGTGAGTTGGGCTACACCGTCAGCCACTTCCCGAGCTTTTTCAACCTGACGGCTTGCGGTTCATCCACCGTAGTGACCTTTGTGGCCACAGATGATTGCGGCCGCTCGGTGACTTGTAGTACGACTGTTGCCATTCAGGACAATACCGGCCCGGCCATCAGTTCTACCTATGTGCCGGATGTGTGCAACGAAGCGATTTGCGGTTCCGACCTCAACTTCTGGTATGACGAATGGAAAGAGAAAGTATTCGACAACCTTACAGCAGTAGACGACTGTTTTAGTCCGATCTTCTGGAGTACGATCCCCAACAGTCCTTCTCCGAATCAGAACTGCCCGGATGAGATCGCCGAGACGGTGGTGCAATTTGTGGCAACCGACCAATGCGGCAACAGCAGCTATGTGGAGTACAGCTTTTACGTGGTGCCTGCCGAAGGCCCTGGACCAGCCGGCAATGTATCGGGTCTGATCGCCACCGAGGAATCCGAATCGGTAGAAAACGTAACGGTAAGTCTGGAAGGCAACGGCAACCTGTTGACCGATGTGACGGAGGCCGACGGGATGTACGAATTTGCAGACCTGGAGCTGGAGCAAAACTACTCGATCACACCTTATTTGGATGAAAATCCATTGAATGGAGTGAGTACCTTCGACATTGTATTGATGAGCAAGCACATTTTGGAGATGGACTTGCTGGATTCGCCCTACAAGCTGATCGCCGCCGATATCAACCAGTCGGGCACGATCACGACGATCGACATAGTGGAATTGCGGAAACTGATCCTGTTCATCGACGACGAGTTCCAGAACAATACCTCCTGGCGATTTGTAGCGGCCGACTACGTCTTCCCCGACCCGGCCAATCCATTTGCAGCGACTTTCCCGGAAGTGACCAACATCAACAGTTTGACCCCTGAGGAAGTTCACGACTTTGTGGGCATCAAGATAGGCGATTTGAACGGCTCGGTGCAGGCCAACCTATTGGCGGAAGCCGACGACCGCACCGTGACGGAAGACCTGGTATTCGGATTGGAAGACCAGCAGTTGAAAGCGGGACAGACCTATGAGGTAACGTTCACAGCCGCTGATTTTGAATCGATCCACGGCTATCAGTTCAGTCTCAACTTCGACGCCGACAAGTTGAGCTTTGAAGGAGTGGAGGCAGGAGCGCTGAGCGACTTGAGTGCGCGTAACTTTGGCTTGTCATTGCTGGAAAGAGGAGTGCTTACCACGAGCTGGAGCAGCCAACAAGGTGTTTCCGTGGTGGATGGTTCGACGGTATTTAGCGTCAGCTTTACCGCCAAGGCAGATGGCCGGTTGAGTGATCTATTGCAGATAAGCTCGACCTACACCGCCGCCGAAGCCTACAACCATGACCTGGATTTGATGGGTGTTGACCTTCGTTTTGATACCGATGAGGTGGCGGCAGGCGAGTTCCGGTTGTATCAGAATACGCCCAATCCATTCCAACAGGAGACGGTGATCGGTTTTGAGTTGCCGGAGGCCAGCACGGCCACCTTGCGGGTGTACGATGCTTCTGGAAGAGTGTTGGTAGAGGTGGAAGAAGATTTTGCGAAAGGGTACAACACGATCATGTTGACGGATGAATTCCTGACTACAGAAGTGTTGTTCTATCAATTGATAACGCCGACGGATTCAGCGACGAAGAAGATGATCTTGCGCGGAAAATAATGCTGAATTGACATAAGAAAGTAGAACGTTTAGTGGAGTAAAGGAGGCGCTTGTTAGAATTTATTCATTTTTTCAAGCGCCTCTTTTTTATGGCTCGCTCGAAAAATAAATTGTCGTTGTCTTTCAAAGACACCAAAAAGACTATTTATTTTTTGAGCTTTACTATGATTATATTTGTCAGGATTTGACAATGTAGGGATAAACCGGCAAGTTTTGGACGAAGATAAATTTTAATATACACACCCAAAAATGGTACGATTCAGAAACTTACTACTTGTATGGGCAAGTCTGGTTTTTTTACAAAACCCCGGTTTTAGCCAATACACTACGACCCTCTGTCAAACAGTCACCGATGCACTGATAGGCCCCGACCGGAATGACTGGGCGCATGCTAACCTGCCCATCGTGAATGAAGGGTACCTGCATAATTTTTGGCCCCCCCACTCTTCCCTGCGGCATCAACGCTCCAAACATTACTTCGCTGGTAATCGAAATTGACATCATTTTCCATTACGGCATCGCCAAGCTGTACGGGAATTCCCGTTTTCGGGAATGTATTGTTAAATTGCCCGCTCACCCTTACTGCGGTATGCCCCATTGTTCAGGATGTATTGTCGCCGGGCTGCTCTTTTGGATCCGGTACCACCGTGCCGGGCACCTATACGCTGGACATAGTGCCCTGTGGAGTCGTTCCTGCCTGGGACGATGTCATTGGGGTAGACATCATTCCCGCCACCGATTTTTCGCCTTCCTGCCCGTCCAATGGTTCTGCCATTACAGATGGTACTGTATCTGTTGATTACAATATCTGCATCGACTATACCTACGATCAAACCGCTCCGCCCGATTGTACCAATACGATTTTGATGCCTTGCGATGATGGCGATCCCTGTACCACTTCGGACATGATGCTGGTCGACGATTGTGATAACACCATCAGTTGCGGCCCCTGCGCAGGAACTCCCATCCCATCCTGCACCAACACGGTTATCGTTTCTTGTGATGACGGTAACCCCTGCACCAATAGCGACCAAATGACGGTAGAAGCCTGCGACAATACGATCGTCTGTAGTCCTTGCGTCGGTACGCCCGTTGTATCGTGCACCAATACCACCTCCCTTCCCTGCGACGATAACAACCCCTGTACGACCAATGACCAGGTGATAGTGGAGAGTTGCGATAACACGATCATCTGTACTCCCTGTGCGGGTACCCCCGTTGTATCCTGTACCAATACCACCTCCCTTCCCTGCGACGACAATGATCCCTGCACAACCAACGATCAGGTAATAGTAGAGAGCTGTGATAATACCATAGTCTGTACTCCCTGTGCGGGTACCCCCGTTGTATCCTGCACCAATACCACCTCCCTTCCCTGCGACGACAATGATCCCTGCACAACCAACGATCAGGTAATAGTAGAGAGCTGTGATAATACCATAGTCTGTACTCCTTGTGCGGGTACCCCCGTAGTATCCTGCACCAATACCACCTCTCTTCCCTGCGACGACAACAACCCCTGTACGACCAACGACCAGGTAATAGTGGAGAGTTGCGATAACACGGTCATCTGTACTCCTTGTGCGGGTACCCCCGTTGTATCCTGCACCAATACCACTTCCCTTCCCTGCGACGACAATAACCCCTGTACGACCAATGACCAGGTAATAGTGGAGAGTTGCGACAACACAATCGTTTGTACTCCCTGTATCGGCACGCCCGTTGTATCCTGCACCAATACCACGTCCCTTCCCTGCGACGACAACGACCCCTGCACGACCAATGACCAGGTAATAGTAGAAAGCTGTGATAATACAATAGTGTGTGTTCCCTGCATTGGCACGCCCATTGTTTCCTGTACCAACACCACATTCCTTCCCTGCGACGACAATGATCCCTGCACGACCAACGATCAGGTAATAGTAGAAAGTTGCGACAATACAATCGTTTGTATTCCTTGTGCGGGTACACCGGTGGCCGCTTGCGCAAATACGATGATGGTGTCCTGCGATGATTTAGATCCCTGTACGGAAAATGATATGGAAACAGTAGATGCCTGCGACAACACGATCGTCTGTATTCCCTGTGCGGGTACACCAGTGGCCGCTTGCGCAAATACAATGATGGTGTCTTGTGATGATCTTGATCCCTGTACGGAAAATGATATGGAAACAATAGATGCCTGCGACAACACGATAGTTTGTATTCCCTGTGCGGGTACACCAGTGGCCGCTTGCGCAAATACAATGATGGTGTCTTGTGATGATCTTGATCCCTGTACGGAAAATGATATGGAAACAGTAGATGCCTGCGACAACACGATCGTCTGTATCCCCTGTGCTGGAAGTCCAATAGCGTCCTGCACCAACACGACGTTAATAGCCTGCGACGACAATGATCCCTGTACGGAAAATGATATGGAAACAGTAGATGCCTGCGACAACACGATCGTCTGTATCCCCTGTGCTGGAAGTCCAATAGCGTCCTGCACCAACACGACGTTAATAGCCTGCGACGATAATGATCCCTGTACGGAAAATGATATGGCGACGGTGGATGCCTGCGACAATACGATAGTTTGCGTTCCTTGTGCGGGTATGCCAATAGCGTCCTGCACCAACACGACGTTAATAGCCTGCGACGACAATGATCCCTGTACGGAAAATGATATGGCGACGGTGGATGCCTGCGACAATACGATAGTTTGTATCCCCTGTGCTGGAAGTCCAATAGCGTCCTGCACCAACACGACGTTAATAGCCTGCGACGACAATGATCCCTGTACGGAAAATGATATGGCGACGGTGGATGCCTGCGACAATACGGTCGTCTGTGTTCCCTGTGCCGGAACACCCATAGCGTCCTGCACCAATACAACAGTGATAGCCTGTGACGACAATGATCCCTGTACGGAAAATGATATGGCGACGGTGGATGCCTGCGACAATACGGTCGTTTGCGTTCCCTGCGCCGGTACGCCAGTCATTCCTCTTCCCTGTGATGACGGCGACTGCAACAATGGCATAGAATTTTGGAACACGACAACATGTAATTGTGATGTTACACCACCTGTGTTTGGCTGCACTAATCCAACGGCTAACAATTACGATCCTTCGGCAACCTGCGATGATGGTTCCTGCGATTTCGACTGCCCCGATCCCGGCAATTGCGACGATGGCATATGCATCAATGGGGAGGAGGTATGGGACGGAAATCTCTGTGAATGCGTTACGATAGATGTCCCTGTCCCTTGCACGGATGATGGAGACTGCACCAATGGTTTTGAAGTATGGAACGATCAGACTTGTAATTGCGATATAACCCCGCCGGTATATGGCTGTACCGATCAAATGGCCAATAATTACGACCCTGCGGCGACCTGCGATGATGGATCTTGTTCTTTTGACTGCCCCGACCCCGGCAATTGTGATGACGGTGATTGCACCAATGGCCTGGAGTTTTGGGATGATGTATTGTGTGAATGTCAGCCTGGCACCCCGCCAGTAGATCCTGGCTGCGATGATGGCGATTGTACCAATGGCGTAGAGTTTTGGGATGGCTGTGAATGTCAGCCAGGTACGCCCCCAGTAGATCCTGGCTGTGATGATGGCGATTGTACCAATGGCGTAGAGTTTTGGGATGGCTGTGAATGTCAGCCAGGTACGCCCCCAGTAGATCCTGGCTGTGATGATGGCGATTGTACCAATGGCGTAGAGTTTTGGGATGGCTGTGAATGTCAGCCTGGCACCCCGCCAGTAGATCCTGGCTGTGATGACGGCGATTGTGCCAATGGAGTGGAGTTTTGGGATGGCTGTGAATGTCAGCCCGGTACCCCGCCAGTAGATCCGGGCTGTGATGATGGCGATTGTGCCAATGGTTTAGAGTTTTGGGATGGCTGTGAATGTCAGCCCGGTACCCCGCCAGTAGATCCTGGCTGTGATGATGGCGATTGCGCCAATGGTTTAGAGTTTTGGGACGGCTGTGAATGTCAGCCCGGCACCCCGCCAGTAGATCCGGGCTGTGATGATGGCGATTGCGCCAATGGTGTAGAGTTTTGGGATGGCTGTGAATGTCAGCCCGGCACCCCACCAGTAGATCCTGGCTGTGATGATGGCGATTGCGCCAATGGAGTAGAGTTTTGGGATGGCTGTGAATGTCAGCCTGGCACTCCGCCTGTAGATCCGGGGTGTGATGACGGTGATTGTAACAACGGAATTGAATTTTGGAATACCGCTACTTGTAATTGTGATGTTACACCTCCGGTTTTTGGATGTACCAATCCAACGGCAAATAATTACGACCCCGCAGCGACCTGCGATGATGGTTCCTGTGATTTCGACTGCCCCGACCCAGGTAATTGCGACGATGGCATCTGCATAAATGGCGAAGAAGTGTGGGATGGCAACCTCTGCGAATGTGTGACAATAAATGTCCCCGTACCCTGCACGGATGATGGCGATTGCACCAATGGCTTTGAGGTGTGGAACGATCAGACCTGTAATTGCGACATCACTCTGCCGGTAATGGGCTGTACTGACCCCGCAGCGAATAACTACAACCCTGCCGCGACCTGCGACGATGGCTCCTGCGACTACGACTGTCCCGATCCAGGAAATTGTGACGATGGTGATTGCACGAATGGCGAAGAATATTGGGACGATGTCTTGTGTGAATGTCAGTCAGGCACTCCGCCCGTTGACCCTGGTTGTGACGATGGCGATTGTACCAATGGCTTGGAATTTTGGGATGGCTGCGACTGCCAGCCCGGCACTCCACCCGTCGATCCGGGGTGTGATGATGGTGATTGTAACAATGGAATTGAATTTTGGAATACCGCTACTTGTAACTGCGATGTTACACCACCGGTTTTTGGATGTACCAATCCAACGGCTAATAATTACGACCCTGCAGCGACCTGCGATGATGGTTCCTGTGATTTCGACTGCCCCGATCCAGGTAATTGCGACGACGGCATCTGCATAAATGGCGAAGAGGTGTGGGATGGCAACCTCTGCGAATGTGTGACGATAAACGTCCCCGTACCCTGCACGGATGACGGCGACTGCACCAATGGCTTTGAGGTGTGGAATGACCAGACCTGTAATTGCGACCTCACCCCGCCGGTAATGGGTTGCACCGACCCGGCGGCGAATAACTATGACCCTACTGCGACCTGCGACGATGGCTCCTGCGACTACGACTGCCCCGACCCAGGAAATTGCGACGACGGCATCTGCATGAACGGGGAAGAGGTATGGGATGACGTGCTTTGTGAATGCATAACCATAAACGTCCCCGTACCTTGCACGGATGACGGCGACTGTACCAATGGCTTTGAAGTGTGGAATGACCAGACCTGTAATTGCGACATCACTCCGCCGGTAATGGGTTGCACCGACCCGGCGGCGAATAACTATGACCCTGCTGCGACCTGCGACGACGGTAGCTGCGACTACGACTGCCCCGATCCGGGTAATTGCGACGACGGCATCTGCATGAACGGGGAAGAGGTGTGGGATGACGTGCTTTGTGAATGCATAACCATAAACGTCCCCGTACCCTGCACGGATGACGGCGACTGCACCAATGGCTTTGAGGTGTGGAACGACCAGACTTGTAATTGCGATGTAACCCCTCCAGTAATGGGTTGCACCGACCCCACGGCGAATAATTACGATCCGGCCGCGACCTGCGACGATAGCTCCTGCGACTACGACTGCCCCGACCCAGGAAATTGTGACGACGGCGATTGCACGAATGGCGAAGAATATTGGGACGATGTCTTATGTGAATGCCAATCGGGCACCCCACCGGTTGACCCCGGCTGCGACGATGGCGATTGTACCAATGGTTTGGAATTCTGGGATGGCTGTGACTGTCAGCCGGGCATCCCAGAAGATTGCACCAATGGGGCTGTGTCGGTACTTCCCTGCGACGACGGCGATCCCAACACCTATAACGACGTGCAAACCGTGTTGGATTGCGATGGCACCATTTGCGTACCATGTATGGGAACACCATGTAACCTGCAAGCTATGATCTTGGACCCGGTGATGCCGTTTACCTGTCAAAGCCTTGAAGAGGGGATTGTATTGGATGGGACGGGGTCTACCCAGGGAGCAGGCATTATTGTAGAGTGGATGTTAGATGACAATTTAATTAGCTCGGATTTGATGTTGGAAGTATTTGAGGAAGGAGTATACACCCTACAGATATCGGATGGAAATGGATGTTCGGACTCTGACGAAATAGAAGTGGTCATTCCTGGAGTAATATTGATTCCCGATCTGGAAATTTTTGGCGAAAGCTGTGCAGGTCAGGCAGATGGTAGCGTACTGATAGGGGTGGTTGCCGGTGGGCAAGAACCCTACCTTTTTTCTATCGACAACAATGATTTTACACCGGTCAACTTATTTGGCAACCTGTCTCCGGGCGATCATCTGCTGACCGTTCAGGATGCCGACGGCTGTGAGTCGGAGGTTGAGTTGAGTATTCCGGCGGCATTGCCATTGGAGGTGATATTAGAAGAAGACCAGCAGATCAATTTAGGGGAGAGCCTGGTGTTGACCACGGTTATAAATTTCGTTGCAGACACCCTTATTTGGGATTTTGACGAAAGTCTGAGCTGCATCGACTGTCTGAACCCGGTCGCACAGCCGGTTAACCAGACCACCTATTCTCTAACGGCAGTAGATACTTCTGGCTGTCTGGCAAGTGACGAGATAACGATTTTTGTCGACAAGACGGAAAGGGTATTTATTCCCAATTCGTTTTCACCCAATGGAGATGGTACCAACGACTATTTCATGATTTACAGCGGGCCGGATGTAAGGGCTATCAAGCAATTCAGAATATACGACCGCTGGGGCGCCAATGTCTTCACAGCAGAAAATTTTGCTCCAAATGATCCACAAATTGCCTGGGATGGCAAGCACCGTGACAAAGAGCTGGGGCCGGGGGTTTTTGTATTTTTCGCCGAAATTGAATTTGTCGATGGGCGGATTCAAATATTCAGCGGTGACGTTACGCTTGTGAAATAAAGGGCTGTTCGGTAAAGATTTTGGACGAATTAATCGCCAAATCCGATTTCTTTATCGGGACGGCTTTGTCGTTGGTATAAGCTTTCGCGAAATCATAACAGGCTTTGTTATTTTGTGCCAAACAAATCAAAGCCTGTTATGAAAAAAATAATTATTACCATCTTCTCTCTGGCTGTGTTCGCATGTGGCTACAGCCAGCATCTCGAGCGAGGCGGCTCTCTCGGCGCTATGATCAGACCAGCCCCCGATAGTGTTGGCATTGCCATTCTTCAGGCATTGCCAGGTGGGACAGCGGCCAGCATAGGCCTTCAGGAAAAGGACGTACTGCTCAAAGTCAATGGACAGACCTACAACGACATAGCAGCCCTCGTTGCCACTACCGCTCAATGGCGGGAAGGGCAACAACTCGATATCGACATCCTCAGAAATGGAACAGCCCTACAGCTTTCCGGAAAGGTAAAAGGCAAACCCCTGGAGCAACTTGATGGCGCAAAAACCATCTACGGTGCCGTGACCTACGATCAAGGCATGTTGCGCAGCATCCTCACTTTGCCGGAAGGGAAGGACAAGCCACCCGTCGTATTTTTTCTTCAAGGATTCAGTTGCAGCAGTATTGACTATTACTACAGCGACAAAGAGCCGGTCCGCCGCTTGGTCGACGGCTGGGTTGCCAATGGGTTTGCCGTTTTTCGCGTGGAAAAGCCAGGGGTCGGCGATTGCAAAGACCTGCCTAATTGTGAAGACATCGGCTACAACTACGAGGTGGAGGCCTTCAAGACCGCTCTTCGTCAGCTCAAACAAAATCCCGACATCGACAAAGACCAGATATTCCTTTTTGGCCACAGCCTGGGCGGCGTCACCGCTCCACTACTGGCTGCCGACACACCGGTAAAAGGCATCATCAACTACGGCAGCGTGGCCACCACCTGGTATGAGTACCTCGTAAAAGTACTCCGCGAGCAAGACATCATTTCTGGTGCCGGGTACGATGAGGTGGAAGCCAACGTTCGTCAACGCATCCCCCTGCTCTACGATTATCTGGTGGGCAAAAAAACACCTTCGGAGCTGGAGCAAAACCCAGCATACCGTGACATCTTGTCTACCGGCCTACCCGTGCGCAACGGCGACAGAATGATCGGCCGTCACTACAGCTTCATGCAGGAGATCAACGACTCCGACATCACCACGGCATTCAAAAAAGCAGCTTGCCATGTACTGGCCCTGCATGGCGAATTTGACCTTCACGCCGTGGATGAAGAATGGGCCGTTATGACGGCCAACCTCGTTAACGCATTCCACCCCGGGAAGGGAAGCTGGAAAATACTGCCTGGAACGGAACATAGTTTTGCCCAGGTGCCTTCCATGCCCCAATACGTGGCCATGCGCAATTCCGGAACGTTTGGCGGCGCCTACATGCAGGAGCACTTCAACCCGGCCATCATCGATGAAACCGTCGACTGGATGAAAACCGTTGAATAAGTGCCGGATCAGTTTTAAAAACCATTGTCATGAAAAGAAGAAATGCCATTAAAAACCTGGGAGCCATTGGGCTTATGGCTGCTTTGCCGGGAGTAGTAAAACCGGAGAGCAATAAGAAAAATAAAAAACTCGGCGTAGCCCTGGTGGGGCTTGGCAACTACGCCCGACTGCAACTGGCGCCCGCCCTTCAACTGACGGAGCATTGCCAGTTAGTGGGGCTTGTCGACATCGATAAAGAAAAATGTAAGGAATGGGCCAGGGATTACAACATCCCCCAACAAAATATTTACACTGATTCCGATTTTGACCGGATCGCTGACAACCCGACCATAGACATCGTTTATGTGGCTGTTCCAAATTTTCTGCATGCGCCCTACACCGTTCGTGCCTTCAAGGCAGGCAAGCACGTCATTTGCGAAAAGCCGATGTGTCTGAATGTGACGGAGGCCAAAGCCATGCTGGCAGCACAAAAAAAGGCTGGCAAACTGCTTCAAATCGGCTACCGGCTGTACTATGAATCGCATCATGTGGCCGCACTAGCGGTTGGTCAAAAACGGGATTGGGGCAAGCCCAAACTGATCGAGTCGAGTCTGGGATTCCGCCTGCCTGACCCCAGTAGCTGGCGACTGAACCCAGAGAAAGGCGGCGGCGGAGCCATCATGGACCTGGGCGTTTACTGCATCAACACCGCCCGACGGATGGTGGGAGAGCTTCCAGATAAGGTGGTGACCAAAGGTTACGTCACCGAACCCGAAAAATACAAAGGCATTTACGAAACGGTCTGTTGCCAACTACATTTTCCGGAAGGAGCAGTAGCCAACATCAGCACTTCCTACAATGCCTCGATGGATCGTTTTTACACCTCCTTCGAAAACGGCTGGCTCCAGCTCCAGCCCGCCTTCAATGCCGGTGCGCCCGTACAACTAACGTCTCGTCCGAAACTGGACTCCTTTCCCTCCCCTGCTTTTCAGCAAATCGCTCAACTGGATGCTTTCGCAAAAAACATCATGGACGATACGCCGGTATTGGCCAGCGGTGAAGAAGGACTGTTGGATATGCAGATCATCGAGGCAATAAAGTCGGCAGCCGCGCAGCAGTCGGAATTTGCAATTAGCTATTAAGGCATCAAACGAGCATACTAAATGCAATTAATCAACATTTCCACCAGGATTCAGGCCACTGGGTACACTATTGGGAATGGTGCGGTCGAAGTTGGGGTCGTTGAGTGCCTGGATGAAGGCGATGATGTCTTCAATGTCGTTATTGTTGAAATTGTTGAGGTTGCGCACGTCGTCATCGATGTCGTTTCTGTCGACGTTTGGGTTGACGTTTAACCCGCCTCCTCCCCCTCCCGGGCCGTTGTCGTTATTGGCAAAGTTGCGAGCAGTTCGGTAAAACCGGATGGTTTCTTCGAGGTCGCTGCCCATACCGTTGTGGAAATAGGGTCCGGTTGCGGAGAGGTTGCGGAGCGTAGGTGTTCTGAAAGCATAGGTTCCATTGGCTCCGGAGTCAGTATTTTGAAGAGAAAGGTTGTCGGGTACGCCCACCACATGCAATTCAAAATCGGAAAACATGGGACCGCTGTGGCAATCATCACAACCAATTTGGCGAAAGCGGTTCATTCCCCTGATCTGTCTTTGAGTCATGGCGTCCTGGTTGCCTGCGTTGAACTGGTCGAAGGGACTGTCGGTAGCAACGATGGTTCGCTCAAAAGTGGCAATGGCCGAGCCTATATTCTGGGCTGTAATGGCATTGTTATTTCCAAAGGCAGAAGTAAACAATTCCCGGTATTGAGCGATGGAACGCAGTCGCTCGACGATGCTGTCGAGGGCGACGGATTCGCCAAAGGCATGCCCTCGCATTTCCTCGAAAGAGAGCAACGGCCCCAGCGCCTGAGCTTCGAGGCTTTGATCGCGGTTGTCCCAAAACATGGGGGCAGTGGCGGGATTGACATTGCCGTCGTCGTCCATTCCATTGAAGGCGGTGTTGATGACGGTGGGCGAGTTGCGAGGCACCAGGCCAATATCGTCGGGAGTGGCATCGAACCGGTTGGGCCCCAGCCCCTGGCCGCCTACTCCAATGGACAGTTCTCGGCCGTCGGCATATCCAAAATTTGGGTGATGGCAGGTTGCACAAGCCACATCTTTTTCACCCGACAAAATGGGATCCCAAAAAAGGAGTCGTCCCAGTTGGGCTAGGTTGGCGGTCTCATTGTCGCCATTATTATTTCCGTTGGGGTTGTCATTGATGTCGGTAATATCGGTACCGGGGTCGTCGAAATTTTGGTTATCGTCCGGTTGGCAGGAAGAAAGCAGCAATCCGCCAAAGATCACGGCAACTATATTTGGAAGAATTTTCATATCAAAGGTATTTTCAATTAATTTTGCCTAATTTACCCCCATAAGGGAATCCAATTGTTCTCAAGTATGCCATAAAGACCAGCAAAGAATAGAAAGACCTACCTCAACGGAGAAAAAAATACCATGACGCCAAAAAGCGGCTCCATTTGCGAAGAATCGACCTTTACCGGGATTTTCAAAGCCTATTCAAAAACACTTCATAACTACCTGTATTACAAGACGGGAGATAGCACCACTTCAAGTGATCTGGTACAAGAGGCCTTTACCCGCCTGTGGCAGAACTGTGCGTCCGTGCTTCCCGAGAAAGCGCAAGGCTACGTTTTTAAAATCGCCAACAACCTGCTGCTCAATCAGTATGCCCATCAGAAAGTCGTTCACCGATTTCATGCTATTGCCCGGTCGGGAACGGACCACCAAAGCCCGGAGTTTATCTTGCAGGAAAAAGAGTTGAAGGAAAGCCTGGAGGCCGCCATTTCGGCCCTTCCGGAAAAACAGCGCATTGTCTTTCTGTTGAGCCGGATGGATAAAAAAACATATAAAGAGATTGCAGAAATGCTCCAGATCAGCAAGCAAGCCGTCGAAAAACGGATGTATAAGGCACTGGACACTTTGCGTAAAGTCGTTTCTGAAAAGATCAGGTAGGTCTTTGGGGAGCAAAGTTGTCTTAAAGACAAATGGCTTTAACAACATTCAACAATGGAAAATGACGAATTATTACACAAATGGGTAAACGGCACCCTTACAGCCGAAGAATTGGAAGTATTCAAGCAGCGTCCGGAATACGAGTCGCTCACCACCCTGCGTCAACAATCCGACGATATGGCTCCTCCTCCCTTCGATGGTGACAGGGTGCTGAGGAGTATCCTTCAGCAGAAGAAAGAGAGTATTCCAGACAAGAGACGCCGAAAGCGAATTTTGCCTGTCTGGACTAGATACGCTGCCGCTGCTGTAATATTATTGTTGGCAGGGTGGTTTTTCTGGCCTTCAAACGGCAACTTGACTAAGCTCCAACTCGCCAAAGCAGAGCGGATAGATGCCTATTTACCCGACCAGTCCGCCTTCGTGCTTAATGCTGAAAGCACACTGGAATACGATGAGCAGAATTGGGCCTCCGACCGACGACTCTGGCTAAAAGGCGAAGCCTTCTTCGAAGTTAAAAAAGGATCGACCTTTGAAGTAATCACCCCAACTGGTACAGTAAAGGTGTTGGGCACCCGGTTCAATGTTCGCGCGCGAAAACCCGTACTGGAAGTCGCCTGTCAAAGCGGCAAAGTGGCGATCTATCAGCCGGATGGTTCACTTGTCGGACAATTGGAGGCAGGGGACGTCATGCGGATATCAAAAGACAAACCGGTAGAAAGGTGGGCTAGCTCAGAGGGCAGTGCCTCCGGCTGGGTCAACGGGGTGTCCAAATTCAGAAAGGTGCCCCTCAAAGTTATTCTAGCAGAGTTGGAACGCCAATTTGATATTCAGATACACAGTAGAAATATCGATGTGGAAGAAATAGTAACCGGAAATTTTCAGCACGAAGATCTAGAGTTGGCATTGAAAACTGCTTTGGGAATGGAGATGACGTATACTATCAAAAATGAAAAACAAGTTTATTTGCATAAAAAGGAGTAGTTATTGTCGAGAACTGTTATGAAGCAAAAGTTATTCACCTTACTGGTGTTTGTTGTTGTTCCATTGTTTGTTTATGCTCAGGACCTATTACTTGATGTCAACGTGTCTGATGAGCCACTAGAAGAATTGCTGATGGATTTGGAAAAAGAACATGGTTTTCTTTTTTCCTATAAGGAGGCAACGGTGAAGGATATACGAATTACGGCGGCGGTGCGGCGGCAACCCATTCAAAAGTTATTGACAAGTATACTTAGAGGTACCGGCTTGCAGTTCGAAATGGTGGATCAAAAGTACATTCTTCTTTTCAGGCCAATGGAGAGTACGCCACCTACTCTTGCGGTGGAACTATGCGGACGGGTGATCGACCAAATGACCGGCGAGCCCCTGCCCGGTGCGAATGTTTATCTGCTCAAAGGCAAGCAAGGTACGCCAACGGCACTAGACGGCAGCTTTCGGTTTGAGGCCATATTGGGGGATGGCGATTCAGTAATGGTCAGTTATGTTGGTTACAAAAACAACCGGTTTTTAGCAGCGGAATTTATGGGTCCCCCTTGCCCCGTCGTTGCCATGAAATACTACGATTTTGGGAAAGACCTGGTGGTGGTTACGGAATATCTGACTGACGGCATTCAGTTGGAAGACAACGGCGCGGCTACCACCCTCCGTCCGCGACAGATTGGCACGATGCCGGGCCAGGTAGAACCGGAAGTCATGAATACCATTCAGTTTTTGCCGGGGGTCACTTCGCCCGATGAGTCTGCTGGAGGCATGTCGGTACGTGGCGGCAATACCGACCAAAATCTGATCTTATGGGAAGACATTCCTGTGTACCATGCCGCGCATTATTTCGGAACGATTTCTGCATTCAACCCCTACCTCATCAATAAGATATCCGTGTATCGTGGCGGCTTTTCGGCTCAATACGGCGGCCGTATTTCCAGTGTAATAGACCTTCGCTCTACCGATCCCACTCTGGTAAAACCGAAGATGGAGGCGGGTCTGAACTTTCTCAATGCCTATGTCAATGGCCAAGTCCCGCTTGCGCAAAACAAGCTGTCGGTTGTATATTCGGTGCGACGGTCTTTTTCGGAATGGTGGCGGACACCGGCATTTGACAACCTGACCCGGCGCATTCACCAGGCCGTGTTGTTTCAAACACCGACCCAGCGAAGTATCCCGGAGGGGGTGACCATACGGGATCATTTTTCTTTTTGGGATGCCAATGCCAAGGCGACTTACCGTTTTTCCGAAAGGGATAAAATTACGGCAGCATGGTGTTATGCCAGCAATGATTTTGAGTCGCAGATCGTCAATGACATTCGCGACCAGACGCAATCAGACACCTTGTTTTTGGAAAACAATGGACTCAGCCTGGCCTGGCAACATCAATGGAGTCCTTCCTTTTCGACCAGACTGTTGAGCGTATACACCAAGTTTCATTACGACTACGAATACCGCGTAGAAAGTGAGGGGGTCAATGGGCCCGACAAAAACGGGAACAAGACCAGTAAGATAGAGGAAGGCCAGTTACACTTATCCAACAACTATCTTACAAAGAAAGGGCACACACTTAATTTCGGCTACCAACTGACGAGTTACGATGTGGAGTTTCAGATTGACAAGGCCGCCAAAAGCCACTCGCACGCCGATGTCAGAGAAAACGTCGACACAAAGCTTCATGTGCTGTACGCTTCTTTCAACACCGCTAAAGAAAAGCGATGGGGGGCAGATATTGGGTTGCGCAACAGTTATTTTAAGCGACGCAACGGGTTTTTTTGGGAACCGCGACTAAGGCTTTGGTATCATTTTTCAAAACATTGGAGTGGCTACGTCAATGCTGGACGGTATTACCAGTTTTTGAGTCAACTCATCGAACTAGAGGGGGATCGTGCCAGTATAGAAACCCCCGTTTGGGCGGTGGCAGGTGAGCGGGAGGTGCCAGTACTCAACGCCTTTCAGTACCAATTGGGTGTGCTCTGGCACCGCAAATCCTGGCTGGTGGACGTGCAGGCTTACGCCAAATCGATCAATGGGTTGACGTCGCTGTCCACTGGATTTAATGAAGACCTTACCGAACGGTACCATATAGGCAAAGCGAGGATACGGGGGGTAGATGTATTATTAAAAAATCGCTGGGGTTCCTATCAGGCCTGGGTGAGCTATTCGCTTGCTAAAGTGGATCATCATTTTAAAACGTTTTTTGACGAGGACTTTTCCGCTCCAAATGACCAGCGGCATGTGTTTCGGGTGGCCAGTCGGTACACGTTGGCCAACTGGGGGTTTTCATTGGGTTGGAAAATGGCCACTGGCAGACCCTATTCACTATTGGAAAACTACGAGGTGGAAGTCGAGCAAAACGGGATGCAGCCACCCCGCGAAACCATCCGTCCGGTAGAAAAGGCTTTTAATACCGAACGGCTTCCGCTTACCCACCAGATGGATATTTCCATTCGTTACCAATTTTATCCTAAGTGGGGAGACCGCTGGAAAGGGGAAATGGGGTTGTCGCTGCTGAACGTTTATGACCACAATAATCTCTATGAGCGGTCTTTCCTCATTGACAACCGGCCGGGCATGACTCCTACGCTGACCTATACCGACCGGGCAGCGTTGGGTTTTACACCTAATTTGACGGTTCGTCTGGTATGGTGATGGGCAATTGTCAGCAAAAGAGCAGCGTTATTGGTAATCAATACCTATCTTTGCATTGTATTTAGGCTCGCTCGAAAAATAACTTGTCGTTGTCTTTGACAAAAATTACAAATAAGCGATTGATAATGAGCGATTTGTGATTTTTTCAAAGACACCAAAAAGACAATTTATTTTTTGAGCTTTACTTATTTGAAAAATACAACAACATACCGCCCCTGGACCGCCGCCTTATTGGTCCTTTTGGTCGTACAGGTGACCCTGGTGCGCAATCTGCATCACCTGTTTTCCCATGCCCATGAGGAGCATCCCACTTGTCATAGTGAAATAGCGCATCTGCATTCGTCTGAATACGCTTCGGAGCACTGCGCCATATGCTTATTCCATTTTACGCCTATGGATTCCGATGAGTCGGAAATTGCACTAAAGATGCCGAGGCGGTTTGTTTGCCGAAAGGCGTTTTCCTATCAGTTTTTTTTCTATGGCCAGGGGCAGTGGCATAATTTCCTGCGTGGCCCTCCCCTCCTCACCGTCTGAGGTAATTTTTATTCTTCAACCGGGGAGGGATCCTTCTGGCAACACCAATTGGGATTCCAACCCAAAGACGGTATTCTTTATGAAATTTCTTATTTCGCAACTGGCGCTTGCGGGCGTTTGGTTGTTAGTGGGCGTTGACCTGCAAGCCCAGCAGTGTTCGGCCACATTGTGCGGTACCGTGCTCGACTCCGAGACGGGGCGGCCGGTGGCTTTCGCCGAAATTTTTATCGCCGAGACCGCTACTGGCGATGTGACGGACGAGGCGGGGCGGTTTCACATACACGACATCTGCGATGGGGAGTATACGGTGAGCTGCAAGCACATTGGCTGTCCGGCTGTCGCCAAAAGTATCTTTATTTCCGGGAATGTAGAAGTCGACTTTGAGCTCCATCACGAAGCGGCAGACCTCGACGAGATCATTGTCCGTGAAAAGGCCGTGACACCGACCAACACCCAAGCAGAGCAGCGACTTTCCGGACTGGAGTTGCAAGCCGTACAGGGACAAACCCTTGGCGATGCGCTTACCTCCTTGCCGGGAGTCAATACACTGCACACCGGGTCTACCATTGCCAAACCGGTATTGCAGGGGCTTCACTCCAATCGGGTGTTGATACTCAACCACGGCGTGCGGCAGGAGGGGCAGCAATGGGGCCTGGACCACGGTCCGGAGATCGATCCCTATCTGGCCGGAGAGCTGAAGGTGGTTATGGGAGCTAACAGTGTACGGTATGGTGCTGATGCGTTGGGCGGCGTTATTTTGGTAGAACCCAAGCCGCTACGAAGCGAGCCGGGCGTGGGTGGCGAATTGAACCTGGCCGGATTCAGCAATGGCTGGACAGGCGCCGTTTCCGGAAACGTGGATGGTGCGCTTAAAGGCAGCTTTCCGCTTCAGATCCGATTGCAAGGTACTCTGAAGCGTGGTGGCAACACCTGGACACCCGATTATTTTTTGGAGAATACCGGGGTGAAAGAATCCAATGCCTCCGCAACTGTAGGCCTTCGAAAAGGGAAGCTGAACACGGAGGTTTTTTACAGTTTTTTCTTCACCGACATTGGTATTTTTGAAGGGGCGCACATCGGTAACCTGACCGATCTGGAAAACGCCATCGAGCGGGGCCGACCGATGGGTGACGGTTCGTTTTCGTATGAGTTGGGGCGACCGGCACAGCGGGTGGCTCACCATTTGCTGAAAGCGAAAAGCACCTGGAAGCTTGGGCAGCTTGGCGAGGTGGATATGGTCTATGCCCGCCAGTTCAACCGTCGGCAGGAGTTCGACGCGCACCGCCCTTCCGGAAATTTGCCGCAAGGCTTCGACCAGCCCAACCTGGAGTTTGAGATCACCACTCATACGGCAGATCTCACCTTGGCACATAAGCCCCTCCGGTGGCTATCGGGCAGCCTGGGACTGCAATGGATGCAGCAGGTCAATACGACCGACCGGGGCGGGCTCATCCCGAACTACGACAACCAGACGGTGGGCATTTTCTGGGTGGAACGCTGGCGCAAATATCCGTTTCCGTTGGAATTGGAAGCTGGACTGCGATACGATTTTCGGTCATTGAACGTCGACAACCGCGGCAATGAGGTGATCGACAAATCGCTGGACTTCGACAATTGGTCGGGCACATTTGGGGCAGTGTACCGCATTTCGGATCGGCTCAAGGCCCGCCTGCACATTGGTTCGGCCTGGCGGGCTCCTACGGTCAGCGAATTGTACAGCGACGGGGTTCACCACGGCTCGGCCAGCTATGAACTGGGGCGCGATGACCTGACGTCTGAACGGGCTTTGTCTACCAGTTTGACCTTCGACTTCTCGCTTCTGCAAAAAGAGAACACAGGGGGGCTGAATGCCAGTTTGACGATATATCGCAATCGAATAGGCGACTTTATTTTTCTGGAGCCGCAGGAGCAACCCAAGTTGACCATTCGGGGAGCTTTTCCGTCGTTTCGCTATACACAGACCGACGCACAACTTAGCGGGATAGACTGGAATGTAGACTGGCGTTTGGCGAAAGCCATAGGAGTGGGCACTGGCGGATCGTTGCTTCGCGCAAAGGACATAGAAACCGACGACTGGCTTATTTTCATGCCTGCCGACCGGTTGAAACACAGCGTAACCGGCTACTTCGGGCGGGGAGAAAATACTTCTGTAAAGCTCACCATGCAAAATGTATTTGAGCAGACCCGGGTGCCGGGCGGGCAGGATTTTACCGATCCTCCGGCAGGGTATACGCTTTTTGGTTTGGAGGGGAGTGTGGCCTGGTCCTGGGGTCCCTACCCTATTCGCCTGATGGTGGAAGTGGACAATTTGCTGGGCCGACGGTACCGGAGTTACTTGAACCGCTTGCGGTACTACGCCGATGAGGTGGGACGAACGGTGGCGGTGCGGGTACATATAGATTTTTGAAGCTCATTGTAATATTATTGTAAAAACAAATTTAAAAATTTTATACATGAATTTTTTCCTGAAAAAATCGACCTTCTTTTTCCTTTGTATGCTGATGACTTTTGGCCTGACCTTTACAAGCTGCGATGATGACGAAGGCGTTGGACCTACCGATCCGGAGGTCATTACAACGGTGCGACTCGTCTTCAGCGATGGGACGAATACGTTGACGTTTGAAGCGGTGGATGCCGATGGCGATGGTGGCAATCCACCTGTAGTGGACGACATCAGTTTGTCTTCCAACACCGTGTATATGTTGAGCATATCGTTTTTGGATGAAAGCGATATGTCGGATGTGGGAGACATCACGGTGGAAATAGCTGCTGAGAACCTGGAGCATCTGGTTTGTTTTACAGCCTCTGGGTTCCCCGCTCCTACCGGTCTTAGTACGGATGACAATGGCGATCCGCTGGGACTTCAGTCGACACTTAGTACGGGGGAAGCGGCAGCGGGTAGTTTGGGGGTGGCGTTGAAGCACGAGCCTGACAAAGCTGCGGCTGATGCCTGCGCTACGGGAGAGACGGATGTGGAAGTGGTCTTTGCGGTGGAGGTGAATTGATGGGATGAGCTTGCGCCTATCCCGTCGGTATAGCTATGTGCAAGGCGGAATAATTCTCCAGTTTTCAGGCCGGAGTTAGCCTGAAAACTGTGTGGAGAATAAATTAGACATAATGAACAAAAATTTTGTATGCAGCCTGAATGCCCCCTGCCTGCCGGCAGGCAGGTTTTTTGCCTATCCTGCGTCACATCCTCGTCCCGATAGCTATCGGGACTACGAGGCTACGGGTGTTCCTTGGTTAGATCCCGAAAGCATTCGGGACTCTTCAGTTGCTATACAAAAAATCCATTCATAATGTCTATTTGATTTGGTTGTTGGGGAGTGTTCAAAAAGTTAATATGTTGGTTGACTTTTGGACACTCCCCATTTAGGGTAACGGGATCAGTTGGTGTTGATGGCGTTTTAAATTATAATTTGTAGAGGTGTAGTATCACTTTGCCGGTGGAGGCATCGGTGGTTATTTTAAGAATATCCAGGTCAGTTATTTTGTAGTTTTCAAAAGATCGTCTTTTAATGCCATTAACTTCTATCCATTTCTGTACTACAAGTCTGTTGGTATCCATATATATGGAGCATTCAATCGGATCGATGACAATGAGTTTATTTGGATCGGTTCCTCTTGATGCATTAGGCGGGGGAGGTAAGATATCCAGTCCAAGCGGGTCGTTTGCAGTTGCGGGAAGGGTTGCCGTTGTAAAGTCGATTGATTCTCCCTGGTTCATCTTCAGGAAGATGATCTGGTCGATGACGATGTAGTAAGAGTTTAAATTGTGTTGTTGAGATGTCGAGCTATTGGCCGCTTTGACGAAAATAATCTGGTCGATGACGATGTAGCAGATTTCTCCGGGGTTGATTGTGAGTCTGTTCATTTATGTTTGTTTTGAAGTTATTTAAGTCTAAAACTAAAAAAATAGCCTTATATTGTTCATTGTTCTTTCAGTCTAATAAAATATTTAAATCCAAAAAATAGATCGAAAATTTACTTTTAATGAGTTTTGGTGTAAATTGCGCCTATAATTTGACTGTAAAGCTCAATCTCTAATATAAAGTAAAAAACAGAGATTAAATAAGTATTTACTGCTAATATTTACAAAAATAGGTAAAATTTTGGAATTATTTATATTCAATAATTGATTTTTCTTATTTTTAATAAAAATTATTTACACCCAATTACTAATAGTTCAACTATACGCAATTTGTAATCATTTGATTTTAAATTAATTACGCTGATTTATAGATAATTAAATTGTTTAATTCTAATATTTTATAAAAAACGGCGTTTTTTAATTATATCAAGGAAATTATTCAGAATAATATTAGCGTTCCGTTTATCCGATCGGCAATTATTCTGCTAATCCTTCCATTTTGCTAAAGCAAGGAAGGGAGCCGAAAGGGAAAGAGGAAACTAAAACATCAATACGTGTTCCCATGCCATTTTTCCATAAATTAAATAAAAACACCCCATGAAACTAGATGATACAATAGCTCTAATGTCAAGGCTTACGAGAAGTGAAAAGCGCTTGTTGTCGCTGGCTATTACCCGTGCCAGTAGAACAGAGGTAGAACCTCAGGAGCAACACTTCATGCTATATAAAATACTGGCTACTGCCATTAAAGAGTCTAGCATTGAAAAGTCTGGCACCAAAGAGGATAGGGATAAACACAAAGAAAAATTAGACCAGAATCTTAAGTCGGAAAAAGAAAAGAATCCTGTCTTATTCAAGTCATTGAACGTAATTAGACTTTCCGAATTTTTATTTGACTCTTTGAGGTCGATGAATGTGGGCAAGCCCAAATACAGGATGGCGGCCTATGTGCAAGATGTCGAGATACTACGCGATAAAAGATTATTTAATGAAGCAAATCGACTGATTGACAAAGCCCTGAAAGAGGCTGAAAAGAGAGAGGCTTTTCTTATCGATATACCCGTACTGCACTTATTGGCGCTTAAACGTCAGAACTGGCTTCTTATCAGCCATAAAGACCGCAGTGATCTGGACCAACTGGAAAAAGATACCAACAGCCAGTCCCAAAAAATTCAAAACACCCTGCTTGCTCAACGCGATCAGGAAGTAATTCAACATTATGCAGACGATGGAGAGATCCCGGATAAGGCAGGTGAGGAAGTTTCTTCTTTGTTTAAGGAACTGATAGAAAATCCGGAAAAAGCGGCTGAATTTTCGCTCCATGCAGCCTTGCAAATACTTTATTCTACCTGCGTTTATCTGAAAAGGGATAGAACGAAATATCCCGATGACTTTAAGAAGCAGTCCGCTCAGGTCATGCAAATGGTCTATTTGTTTGACCACCCCGAAACCCGCAAAAGCCAATATCCGGATTTATATTTAAAGACACTTTTGGCGGCTGCAAATGCCTTTGTTGAAACGGGAGGTGGTGAAGAATTAGACAGGGTAATTGCGAAATTAAAAGAGCTATTGTCGTTTAACCCAAGCAGACCTTTGCACAAAGAAATTGCCAGGGCGTTCGACGATAACCCCTTTGGGATAGACTACTTCACTGCCATTCATGTGGTGGTGGCTCATCTAATTGGCAAAGGAGAATTGGATAAAGCGGAAAAGATAGTAGCTCTTGTAGATGAATTCCTGAAAAAGACAACCCTTCCCTACCCCAGACGAATGCCCCTGCACTGGCAAATAGCATCGGTGTATTTCCTGACAGGAAGATACAACGACTGCAAACACCACATTGACCACTTGGAGAAGATGGAGCATTTGACGCCGGCCAGGAGGGACGTAATTATTCAAGTCAAACTACTCAAGATTTTATTGATGTATGTGGAAGGGCAGTCGGTTAGAGGAGAAGGGAACCGATCCCTGATCCAAAAGGAAGCTGGCTCCTTGCTGACGAACCTGAGCGATTATCAGGCTAAAAGCCAAAATACGAGCAAGACGAATGAAATTGCCCTACTGACAATATTGCTCGAGATCACTCATTCAGACAAGAATGATAAACCCGCTCTATTAACATTGTTTGTAAAGCTCCGCGATACATTAACTGAGAATGCCGGGGATTTTATTCCAGATGTATTTACTATCTGGGCTACCCGACAGGTTCAGGCTCTTTCCAAGTAATGTTGCCCACTTCAGTTTAGGTTACTTTCCTAGCATTTGCATTTACTTTAACGTAATTTTCTTATCAGAAAAATTTATTAAAGTAAATTATTCTTTAGAGTTAAGATTCGATTTTGTCGGATAAGGATATTAGTCAAATAAATTGACCTTACATATCGACTTCCCAAACCCGATACCTCCAGGGAGCCAACACCAGGTCCATCCCATCTGAAAGCGTGGTTTTCTCACCGGTAAAAACATCTGTATAGGTTCCTGCAAAGCCATTCCCATTCAATTCCACTGACTGCTCTTTTCCCGAAAGGTTGATCGCCACTACTACCCTGTCTCCTTCCTTTTCGCGGGTGAAAGCATAGACCATTTCGTCGTTGCCGGTGGGTATCTTGACGAGGGGGCCGCCGTGTTCTCCATTCCAGAGGGCTTTGTTGCGGTGCTTCAAATCGAGCAGGGTTTTGTAGAATTTTGCGTAAGCGAAATCCCCCCAGGGAATCTCATCTTTCTCAAAAAAGGCCAATTGTTTGTCCATTGCCGACTCCTGCCCGCTGTAGAGGAGCGGCATACCATCGAAGGTGGCGGTGAGCACGGCGAAAGCTTTGTGCCCGTCGCCCATTCGTTCAAACTCGGTGCCTGCCCAGGCATTTTCATCGTGGTTGGAGGTGAAGTGCATGGCATATCCGTGTGCGTATTGTTTGGCTTTTTTAGCCAGCATTGTATCCAGATGAAGTGCGTGCTTGTTTATTGGTTTTTCGTTGTGGGCATCAACTACATTGCCTTGCACGAGTTTGTCGGCTTTTTTGTGGTTGGCCCCGCGCGATTTGGCGATGTCGTTGAGCAGGTGGTGCATTTCCCAGCCGTAATCCATTATGTAAGAGCCATTGTTGCGAAGGGCAGGTACCTCGGCTTCCGCCAAAAGGAATACGGGTTTGATCGCATACAAAGCATCGGTACATGCTTCCCAAAAATCGACCGGAACGCCGTGGGCGACGTCCACCCGAAAGCCGTCAATGCCCACCTCTTTGATCCAGAAAGACATGGCCTCGGTCATCCCCCTGCGCATATCGGGATTGTCGTAGTTGAAGTCGGCCACATCGGTCCATCCCCAGGACTCGCCGGTATCGTAATTGATCGGGTCGGTGATGTTGCCGTCTTTATCTTTGGTGTACCAGTCGGGGTGTTCGGTCACCCAGGGATTATCCCAGCCGCTGTGATTGGGCACCCAATCGATGATACAGTACATATTGGCGGCGTGGATAGCGGCGAGCAGGTGTTTGAAATCGGCCATTGTGCCGAAGTCGGGGTTCACGTCGTAGTAATCGTTTACGGCGTAAGGACTGCCCATTCCTCCCTTCCTCTTTGTTTTGCTGATCTCATGTATAGGCATAAACCAGAGGATGTCTACCCCCATTTCCCGGAGCCGGGGAAGGTGCGCTTCGAAAGCACGGAAAGTACCTTCGGGGGTATAATGGCGTAGGTTGACCTCGTAGATATTAGCGTTTTTATGCCAGTCGGGGACACGCGGTTTGGTGTAGGCGGGCGTTGGTTTTTGTGTTGGTTCGTCTTTTGCGGCATCCTTTCCAACATTCTGCTTACAAGACCAGGTGATGGCTATCAGAAAAGTTGCTATTGCCAGGATGATAAACATGGTTTTGTTGTCCATTGTGTTGCGGTGTTTTTGATTTTACTGTTGATTCAATAATTCCTGAAACCGGTCAATGTGCTCCCCCACCTGTCTCCCGTCAATCAAGGCGTGGTGCGCATGAACAGAATAGGGCATCGTATGCCGACCATTTTCTATCTGTACCTTTCCGAAACTAATCTTGGGGATGCTTTCCCTTTTCGGAAAATGGCGTGCGTGCGACAGGCTTGTAAACCGCACCCAGGGCAGGGAGGAGAAATGTACGATGTGATGTATTTCTGAGCCAGGCATCAGGTCACGACGGTTTCGGACCCGTTCAAATTCCTGTTTGGCAGCAGCCGAAAAAGCATCAAAATCGGCATGATAGGGGATGTAGCTGAAGCCAAAAGTGCCATCGTCGCGGTCGACCGTGGTGCCGACATCGATCCGGTCGTAGAGATAGACTTCTTCGCCTTCGATGCGGTGGCGAAATGATTCGGTTTGATTGACAGCGGTGATGGATTTGTGCAGATAGGACAAAAAAAAGGAATGCCCTGCGGACTTGGCCTGCTGATAGGCGCGGGTGCAATCAACCATTACGCACACCCCGAAGAAGGGTTCTTCGTAAGTTTTGAAAAAGGAAAAATGAGCTTTCCGCTCCCAGTTGTCGAGGTTGATTTTTTGCCGGGCTGGTTTCATTACAGCAAAGATAAAAAAGTCCGGCATCCCGTTGGGAGTGGTTTTGTCGCGAGAGGCTTTATTATGAGTGCGTGACAAATCTACCTGGCACAAAGTTACACAGAGAAAATCTCTGTGCCCGCCTGTCGGCGGTATGTCATGCACTCCTTTATTAGACATTATGAACAGAAATTTTGTATGCAGCCTGAATGCCCTTTTTTGCCTACCCTGCGTCACATCCCTGTCTGGCCGCCAGGCGAGGCTCGCCTTCGTAGCTTGGGCTACGAGGCTCCGGGTGTTCCTTGGTTAGACAAAAAATTCCTATTCAGTTGCTATACAAAAAATACATTCATAGTGTCTATTATAAAAACGGGCTTTCTGTCAAGGTTACCTCAAAGAATGCAAAGAAAGATGCCTTAGCGTCTTTTATGAAAAGGAATTTGAGCATCTGAGTGTTTCATTGAGCCAATTGGCAAGTTAGTACTCACTTCACCCCCGCACCGGCACAAAATGCCGTGCGAAGCGTGCAGCCCGAAGGTCGAGTTGTCGTTTCACCCTGGGGGCATACAGCCGCACGCCACAGGTGAGTTGCACACTCCAGTCGTTGACCTGCATCTGAATGTCTTTCGAATCGATGGATCGGTGGCGGTAGTTGAAGCGAACGGCGGCGATGTAGCGGTCGGAATGGTAGCCCATGCTAGCGGTAAAATTGCCTACCGGTACGAATTGCCATGCCTTGAAGGCAAATTTTTCGGCCGCCAGTAAGTAGTTGGTCCGGGTGTGAGCCATCCCTCCCATCGCCATAGCTGAGATAAACGCCTTTTTGCAAATGACGAAGGTGTGGGCATAGCCCAATTCTATGGCGTTTTGACGGAGGAAATAATTGTCGATCACATGGGGCTGGACGTTTTGTTCGGGAATGTTGAAAGTATTGTTGAGCCACATATATTCCAGTCGGTAAGCAGCCAGGAAGGTGCCGCTGCTTTTGAGTTGTCGCTGGGTGAGTTGGAACATGGATCGGAGGGAATACCGTTTGCCGGAAAAGGCATAGATGGGTTGGAGATAGAAGTGCCACATCCGGATGTTTTGGCGGATGGGCAGGTTGGGCAATACCTTTAGGTCGGCGGTTGTTTCCTGGAAACCTCTTAGCCGGAACGCCCCTGCTCGTATAAGCAAGGATTTGGGAAACATTTGTAATTGCAATCCCAAAGAGCTACCTTGTCTACCCGCACGAAACAGTCGGGTGGGGACACTTATTCCCAAACCAAAATGGTTGAACTGAAGACGGGTACCAATGGCCATGCCGCTTTGTTCAAATCCAAGATTGCCTTGCTGGTGGCCATTGATGGAAATGCTACTTTGATTGTAGCGGATGTGGCCGAGTAGTTGTAGGTCGGTGTCGTAGTTGCGGATGTAGGTACTGTCCTGATGGGATTGCGCCATTAGTCCTCCCGTAATGAGACAAGCTGCAAACAGACACATATATTTTCTCATAATGGGATAAGTATCGCTAAAACCAGACCAAACGTATGATTTTTTATCGTAATGTTATTTTTCGCCATCCGCTGGCTTTTTTAATGTCCTGGTGCCAGCGATTATGACGTAGAAGTTAATAGAATTAAAAGTAAAACCGTACTATCAGTAGCGTATTTGAATAGAAGTTCCATTTATCTTCGATATTCAAAGTTCTGATCTGGGCTTCTGCGCTAAAACTGAATTTCTCAAACAGAAAATACTCTCCACTTATTGCAGGAGCAATAGTCAAAACATTTAAACCATTTCTGCCATTACGGTTGTTGCCGTTCTCGGAATTTCCTCCTAACCTCAACCCATATAAAATGTTGAATTTGGATATGCTCTTTTTCCAAAACCCTCCCATTTCAAATGAAAATGCCTTAACTGATCCGTATACTGCGAATCCGAATTTTATCTCCAAAATCAACCGGGAGGAAAATGGCGTTCCTGATCACATTATCGTGTTCGTAGAAATACTCGCTGAGTTCAAATAATGATACCCCTATTCCAAAGGTAGCTTTGCCGGACTTAGCTTCCTGACCAACCGCTTCATATGCAACCGCGCACAGGAAAAGGGAGGCTATTAAAATTGTTTTTGAAGAAAAGACGTACATTAGAGTTTATTCGAAAAAATTTTGTATGGAGCCTGTCTGGCGCCAGCCAGGCCCGATTGATCCCTGCCTTTGCCGGCAGGCAGGTTTTTGTCATATTCTTCCCCGAATCAAGTTCGGGACAAGCTGTCACATCCCTGTCTGGCCGCCAGGCGAGGCTCGTCCCGATAGCTATCGGGACTGCTCGGTTCCTATACAAAAAAATTCCGCATAATCTCTATTAGAATTAGTTGTTGATATTAAGTACGTGTGTTTTGGCCAAATCGCAGCGCAACTTCCTGATTATAATATTTCATTTCAGATCGGAACATCCGAAAAGGAATTACTGCAACAAAACTCCTTCATAAAAAGTAAAATACTCCTACATTGCAACCGTTTAAATCGCGCACAACATGGTCACCACCACCACAAACCACCAATCTCTTATGCTGACAAAAGCAGAAAAAAGAACCCTACGAGCCGACCTCTTCCGCTACCTCGATGGCATTGTAACGGCTCCTATCGCCTATGCTCTTTTCAAAGGAGGTGTATTGGATTATCTGATTGAAAATGAATATATTGCCCTATCTGATCTAAGCAATCACTTCAAGGCTAATAAGGGTTATCTCAATGTGGCGCTCCGGGTGATCTGCTCGCAGGGTTGGCTCGACTACTACGATCTCGACAATGCATCGGGAAAGGTGACTTACCGGGTCAATGCAAATAGTGCCGATGCCTTCCAGCTCTGCCCCTTGTACAAAGACGTGGTGGAACTGCTTGCCATATCTGAAAAGTACCACAAAAGAAAATTTGAGCGGGAGCCTTTCCTCGTTCTGGAAAAGATCTTTAACAAATACCAACGCAATTACAATATCGATTTTTCGGCCAACGAAAGCACCCGCCACATCCAGCAGCAAGTACTCAAACACATCGAAGGGTGCATCACCGGCCCTACCGTAGTGGCACTGGGCATGAGCGGCATGTTCCATAAATACTTCATGGAGGCCTCCTTCAAGCCGGAAGAGTTTCACGAAGATGCGGAAAGCTTTGGGCGGTTGCTGGACTTTTTCGTTTTTCTGGAATGGTTTCAAAAAAAGAACGGCACTTACCGGTTTACCGAAAAGGGATTGTTCTTCGCCAAACGGGCCAGTGCCTTTGGGGTGACGGTGTCGTACCAGCCCATGTTCCGAAAGGTAAATGAATTGATATTTGGCGACCCACGGGTTTTATGGGATGTTCCCGAGGGTGCTCCCGAAGTCCATGTCGACCGGGTGATGAACGTCTGGGGCAGCGGCGGAGCGCACAGCACTTACTTCAAAAAAGTGGACGAAGTGGTCATGGCATTATTCAACCAGCCCATTGAGTTGCAACCAAAAGGGATCGTAGATATGGGGTGCGGCAACGGTGCTTATCTCGAACATTTGTTCGACGTCATCCAGCAACGCACTCTTCGCGGAGAAATGCTCGACGACCACCCCCTCTTCCTCGTAGGAGCCGATTACAACGAGGCCGCATTGAAGGTGACTCGTTCCAACTTGATAAAAGCCGACATCTGGGCCAAAGTGATCTGGGGGGACATTGGCCGACCCGATCTGCTGGCAGAAGATCTCCGCGAAAACTACGGTATCGAACTGGAAGATCTGCTCAATGTACGCACCTTCCTCGACCACAACCGCATCTGGGTGGAGCCTGCAGAAAGAACGCCTAACCGCCTAAGCCAATCGTCGGGAGCCTACGCATTTCGTGGAAAGCACCTGACCAACAACGAGGTGGAAGATAACCTGTTGCAACATCTGAAGAAGTGGGCACCCTATGTCCACAAGTTTGGGTTGCTGGTCATAGAGTTACATACCATTCCGCCGGAACGGACTGCCAAAAACCTGGGACGGACAGCAGCAACGGCCTACGATGCCACGCATGGTTTTTCGGATCAGTACATTATTGAGGTGGAAATTTTCAACCGGATTGCGGCTGAGGCAGGGCTGGTACCAGATGAGCGGTATTTTTGTAAGTTTCCGGAATCGGAATTGGCCACGGTCAGTATCAATTTGCTTAGGGGAGTTAAAAACGTGTAATTGTATTGTTATTTTTATGTTACTACAGGCTATGCTACTGCAAATTCTGTATCACCCCTTCGAAATGGAGCATAGAATGCCAAAACAATATCACTTTTGGGCACACCCATTTCAGCCAGTTCAGCCAGTTCATTGGCTACGCCTGCTTCTGTCCAATCTTCTTGTACCCATATTTTTCCATCTTCTTTCAGATCAATGTGTAGCACACAATGATGTGTGCGTTCAGCTTCCTTCCAGCCAACACGAACTAGTTGAAAGTGACGAAAATCCTTGTCAATAATAATTTGGTTCTCAAATTCATGCCAGTTTCCAATGGGCGCAAATTGAGCATATTTTTGCAAAATTGATTCTATTTACTGAGCATATTGTGTTATTTTATCCATTTTAGAATTGTTTTAGTGACAATGTTGACGATAAGCAGTTTTAAGCCTAAATGTTTTATGGCATCTTCCTTTTCAATAGACCTTATGAACAAAAATTTTGTATACAGCCTGAATGCCCTTTTTTGCCTACCCTACGTCACATCCTCGCCTTCGTAGCTAAGGCTACGAGGCTCCGGGTGTTCCTTGGTTAGGCAAAAAATTGCTCTTCAGTTGCTATACAAAAAATCCATTCATAATGTCTAATAAAGATAATGCTTTCACGAAATTTTAAACTCAATAATCTGGTAAATGCAGCAGCGGTTCTCAATTTGAAAATCAATATTTACGTTCTACACAGGGAACTTCGCGGTAGAGGGGCATCAGCACATCAATAATTAGCAAATCAGCAAATTACTTAAATCTAAATTGAGAATTGCTGTAAATGCAGCTATTCTTTGCACATTTCAAAAAACCGCCAAAGTGCGGCAGCATGCAACGCCTGTGGAATCTCGTTATTGAGTAGCATGGCTTTTACTTCTTCTTTGGAAAAAAGATGAACCGACAGGTCTTCTGTTTCGTCAAGTGAGGGCTCCTGCATACGCTCCAGGCCGGTAGCCAGAAAAGAATAGCTCAAGTTGGAATGGGTTCCCGGGTTGGCGCAAAGAACCATCCACTCCTTCCAGTGACCGCCCCCATAGCCGGTTTCCTCCAGCATTTCTCTTTTGGCGGTAGCCAGGGGGCTTTCATCCTCTGGATCGCAGACACCGGCACAGAGTTCGTAGGACACCTGCTGCAGGCCATGGCGATATTGGCGGACCATTATCAATTGTTCGTCTTTGGTGAGTCCCACCACGTTGATCCAATCGGGATAGTTCAATACATAATAACGGTCAAGGATGGGGCCGGTGGGGAGCTGCACTTTGTCGCAGCGCACATTGAACCAAGGTTCGTTGTAGATTTGTTCGGACGAGAGGATGGTCCATTTCATATCGGGTGTTTGAGGCAAAAGTAATCATTGTAGCTGGATTTATTTCAACAAGAAAGGCATTTGAAAAACTAACAAAGGTGTGCCTGCCCTACTAAGCAGACACACCTTTGTGGCGACAATTGCCATCTCGTTGCTACTTGGCCACCACTAATTTGTGTGAGCTACTACTCCCCTCCCCGCTTGTGATCTTCAACCAATACACGCCAACTGGAAGTGAGCGGACATCGACAGCCACCGCTGTCCCGGAAGTGTATTGTTGGGTTTCCGACCGGATCAACCGGTTGGCCAGATCGTATAAGTCCAGTTGAACCGGGCCTTCCTGATCTATAGTTACATAAGCCACTTCCTCAGCTGGGTTGGGATAGACTGCTAATCCGTCCGATTCGCCCTGATTTTCATCGGCTCTCAGGTCTTGTTGGATGGTATGGTTACCATTTGAAGATGACATTGCCAATGCGGAGCCTCCGGTCAGATTGCCAGAGCAAGGCTCAAAGTCCTGCGACCACAGTTCGGAATAATCCTGTGCTTTGGCATCTTCACCGATAAACAGGCCATACATCAACGTCGGTGTTTCCTGGGCTGCCTTTTGGATGCGCAGCTTTTTCAGAGAGTAGATCACCCCAAATACGGTACTGCCCTTTTTAATCCTGGCATCGCCTTCCGCGAAGACGAATACGTTTTCTTCACTAGAATTGAAATTATTGTATTTGCCTAGGGTCAATCTTTTTTTGATGATGAGGTTGGTGCATTGATCGAACAAGACCGTTACATCGTCTTTGGTTTCGAGTTCTTCGATAAACACTTCCGGATGGCCGGAAAAAATGATCGTGGCACCGTCTTCTACGTCGATGTCTTCGTAGACGGCTTCGGTCAAGACGACGGTTTCGTTATCCAGTACGTCTATATCGTCGTCGTTGGTTGTTTCGGTGGGGTTGTACAAAAAGTCGGGAAGCGTCGGTGTGGCCGGTATGGCGTGAATGTTGCTGGCCCGTGCTCCTTTGTCGACATCCGTATCGGGTGAATTTACGAAAGTGCCTTCAGCAGTTACATCCGACTCATCGGTTATATCTAGTCTGCCGTTTTCATCAACGACGCCCACGCCACCCTGATGAACCACTGACCGTTCGAGGTTGAGGTCGTCGAACCCTACAATTACATACGATGGGCCACCGCTACAACCTATGTGTGTGGGCGGAAAGCGGTTGACGGTGATGGGGTTGGACAACTGATGGCAACCGCCGAGCGCATGGGCATCCAAACCGACATCGAGCCCGGTGAGGTCAGGGAAATGCGACAGGTGCCAGATCAGGCAAACCCCTTCCGGAGCGAGGTCGAAATTAACCACTGTGGGGTCGTTGGGGATGTCGAGGATCATCCCCAGTTCGTCGGTGACGACCCATTTGGACATCAGGCCCACATTTCCCGTAAGGGTAATGTTGGAAACAAAATCTTCTACTCCGTCGCCAATGCAAAAGTCAAATGGTCCGCCTTCCAGCAAACCACCGCTGATCTCGTCTCTGAATACTTGTGTGGGGCTGGAAACTTCGTGGCAACCCGACATCATCAGAATGGGCATTCCCTCTTCCAGTCCAACGATGCTGCCGTCGTGAGACACATGCCAGATGGCGCAAATACCACCAGGGGCTCCTTCAAAATCAACGGTTGAAATGTCGTCGGGTATTTCCAGAATGGTGCCATCGATTTCGGTGACAACCCATTGGGAAACGGCACCCACGTTGCCGGAAACGGTCAGTCCTTCAGGATGGTCGGGAATGCCATCGCCCACACAAAAATTGAAAACGGAGATGCTGGGCGTTCCCGCCACGGCAATGCAGTTGGAAAGGAAAGCCTCGTTTTCTTCGCAGATGGTGGGCTCAGTTTGGGAAACCCAGTCGGTAGAGGAATTGCCGTCGCCATCGTATTCGATGGATAGGCTCTGCCAGTCGCCCTGTACGAAATCGCCGTTTTGCCATTGGTTGGCAGCTTGTGCAAAATCGTCTCCAATGGTGTTGAGAGGCATCAGTCCCCAGGCGACATAATCGGCAATGTCATTGGGATCGGCAAAGCCGTTGGCGTCGGTGGTGAACAAGATCAGTTCCCCTGCTGCTGCGGCATAAGGTAGAGAAGGGGTTGGATTGTCGAAAGCGATGATCTCGTCGGGTTCGAGCGTCAGGTCTCCACAAGCGAGGTTGAGTACGCCCAGTTGTACAGTAGTCGGAAAGCCATTCGGTACGGTGGTAAAAAACCAGTAGTTGCTGACGTCAATGGTGGTAGTGCCGGTGTTTTTCAGTTCGATAACGTCGCCGGTGGAGCCTCCAAAAGCCAGTTCGTTGAGTACTACCTGTGCCTGAAAGGTAGCGGTAGTAGCTGTAAAAAAGAGAAAAGCGATAAAGGTTAGGTATTTCATATATAGTAATTAGTTTAATTCAAAATACGGTTCTTTTACCGTATAAATCAAATATAGATTCGCTTAGTGTATGATTTTTTGCGTTGTAATCATTCACTGTAGCGAAAGTAACTCACGAATTAAACTATTGTAACCTCTTGTATACCAAAGAAATAACGCGTAGTGTTTTCCCTTTTTTAACATTAATATTACTTCTTGCATCAATGATGCGTCACCACCATCTTTTCCACGATGTGTTGTCCTTTGTTGTAAAAATGCACAAAGTACATTCCGGCGGGCCAGTCGGTGGTGTTGACCTTGATTTGTCCGGTTTCCAGTTTGGGATACTGCCCTGTGATCTTTGCATCGGCGGAAGCGATCAGCATTAATTCGACGGGTTGGCCGAGGTCAACGAAAAAATGATCGGTAGCTGGGTTGGGGAAGCATTTGATCTTGTTGAAGAAGGATTTGTTGTTCTTTTTCTTTTTGGCTTTTTTGATGGCTTCTTTGGTAAGCAGGTCTGTTACAGCGACGGGGGGTTGCTCTTCGCAGTCGTGGTAAGTAGCACTTTCGCCTATGAGACGTACGAGGAGATCGTTGAGGGTTTCGATGTTGTAATCTTCTGCTTCCGGCTTGATGTGCGGGTTACCAATGCCGCTGTGGTCGGTCAGAAACGTGTAGGTACCGTTGGTGGCCATGGCGAAAAATTTGAGCAGAAATTCGCTGTCTTTTTTAATGCCACTGGCCGCTACCGGTATGATCTTGATCCCATTGGCGGCAGCCTGCCGGATGGTTTGCTGGAGGTCAGCCAACAAGTCGGATTTGTAATGAGGCGGAGCATCCAAGATGAGGAACACGATGCGGGCGATGGCGTCTTCTTGCCAGTCCATTTCGCGGATGGCCACTGATAGTCCAAGGTCGGGGGCCTCAGCCCATTCTTTGCCGCCGCTTCTGTTTTTGTGGGTTTTGATAAGGTCAACGGTTGGGCCGTGATCTTCACTTAAGGGCGTACTGTACACCGGATCGGTGTAGTGTCGGTCGGTGTAAAATACGACACCGCTCCGGAGTTTTACCTCGTTTTCCTCCTCTACTCTTTCGATGACGTCTTCCACTTCGGCGCGGAGGTATTTCATTTCGTCGAGCATAGAGTGGGTGGCATCGATGACGAAGGCCACGTCAACCTTTTTTTCTGCCGAACAATCCAGTGGAAGGCTGATGTTGTTCAATCCTTTGGTGTATGGAATTGCTTCTATGCGGTGGTCCAGGTCATCTTTCCGGACTTGCAGTTGGAAGCTGTTGTCGGAGCCACCGAAGAAGTTGCCCCAAAGTTCTGCACTGCCCTTGTTGTCGGTACGGGTAGTCCAGACGGTTTCGCCCGATGCGTTGAGCAGGTTGACGGTTATGTTGGCGACTGCTCTGCCTTGCTCGTCGGAGAGTTTTACGGAAAAGCGTTGTTGTGGATAGTAGCCCCAATATTTTTGGTATTTGGCAAATTTGTCGTCCTTCACCAATTTCGACCAGAAGGTCCAGTGATCGAGGTCTTTCCATTCGCCGGCAGTGAGTTGGCCGGGTTCGATGTGGGCGGCAGATGAGGAGGTGTTTTTTTCGGCGGATGCTACAGCATTTGGGGGGGATGCTTGTGCTTTTGCGAAACTTTGTTTGGCTTTTCTGGTCGTTTTGTCTGATTTTTTTCCGGCTTTTGCCGCCTTTTGTGCCGAACTTTTTTGGATGGTCAGGGAAGCGCCTTTTGTTTTTGACCGAGTCCTTTTCCCGGATACAACGGCTCCTTGTGTGGTATTGTCTTTTGTTATTATCGGTACTTTGTATTCGGTCACCACTACTTCATCCAAGGAGATCATATCCGCGGCAAGCTGCATATCCAGTTTGTTTTTCTGTCCTGCGTTCACTACGACGCCATTTATTCGCTTGCTGGCATATCCCGTATAGGTAACTTCCACATCGTAGGTGCCTGGTGCTGCGGTGAGGCGGTAAGTTCCATCATAATCGGAAACGGTTCCTGCCACCATTGTTCCGTTCTGGTAAAGGATGATGTTGGCACCGATAATGGCTTCCGCTGATTTTTTTTCCGTGATTTTTCCGAAAAGGATCGTGTCTTGTTCCTGAAGGAAAGGGGCTATCATACAGAGTAGAAGGATAAAGATATTTTTCATTGTTGCTTTTTTTTCAAAAAATAAAATTATGCCGACCAGGTTCATGAGTCGGCATCATCACCACTAGAGATGACGAAATATGGCTTTTGGGTGGGTGTCTGGCGGATTTTATATCCTTAGTCAGGTAATCTTTCTTGCAACTACAATTTGGATATTTTGGGTGTGAAGGTCAAACCAAAAATACGCTATTTTCGGGTTTCTGGTGTGGTTTGGGGATTTTACTCTATCTTGTTTCCGATTATCCATTCTACAAAAACGTACTATGAGTAAAGTAACCCGCGACGAACTTTGGAAGGGATTTGTACGAAAGTACTATGATCGGTTTTCCAAATCAATATTCCCACAAGATGCCGGACAGATAGATTGGGCCAAGAAGTGGCAGGTCATGGACAAGGAAATGCTGCGTATTTTTGCAGAAGCCAAGGTTCTTCTCCGCAAGGGGGATTTGCTTTTGAAGGTATGGCTCAAAAATGGGGAAGAGGCCTGGATTTTGATCCATCTTGAATTTCAAGGTTATGTTGACCAAGATATGGGTAAGCGGATAGACACTTGTTACTACCGCATCAAAGAATATTACAACCGCCCTGTGGCTATCCAGGTGATCTATACCGATGACGACCCTAATTTTAACCCCGACAGCCACCTTGAGCGTTGCCTGAGTACATCAAGTGAGTTGCATTTTCCGACCTTTAAGCTACTGAATCATCCTCCTGGCAGTTTGGCTGAGATGGATCCATTAATCGCCATTATCCACGAAACAGCCTGGTACGGCCTAAGGAGAAACAAACTCAATGACAATGATCTGGGCGATCTGAAGTTCCGTTTGATCCGAAAATTGAAAGAGGGTGGGTTCGATAATGAAACCATTCAACAAACTTTTGGGTTTATTAAACACTACCTGCGCTTTGAAAAATCAAAAAATACGGTTAACTTTGAAAAAAAGGTCTTTCAACTATTCAAAACAGACAATAATATGGAATTGCTGGAAATATTAAAAAAAGCGGAACGCCAGGAGATCGAAGAGCTCGCTGAATGGCGAGGTGAAAAGAGAACCATCGAAATTTTTAAACGACTCCAAAACGGCGAAAGCGCAAAAACCATCGCCAAAGCGCTTGAAGTTGCCCCTTCTGTTGTCGAGAATATTAAGAAGGAATTGGGATTATAGTTCTGACTTTGTAACCCACAAAAGGACTTAAAAGACCCATTCTGTTGTATCAACAGAATGGGTCTTTTTGTATTTTGCGCTTTTTCCGCTGGTGCATGATTTTTATCCTATGTGGAGCAAAGCTGTTATTTTTTTTCTGGCTCTGGTTTTTTTGATGGCCCTCCATCGGTACGCCAAGTGGCAGGTCAACATCATCTCGGGAGGCGACACCTGGGGATATTATCTATACCTACCGGCAGTTTTCGTCTATGGTGATCTGGCCACATTGGAGCAGTCCATATCAACACGAAAGTCCTATCATTCGGGTAACAAACGCCCCGATGCACCAGCCGAATTGGTCGGAGAAGCACCTATGTATGACAATGGCAACCGAGTTGCAAAGTACACATTGGGGCTGGCTATGCTGTATTTGCCCTTTTTTATAGCAGCCCATCTTTTAGCTCACATCTCCTCCTGGCCACCCGACGGATATTCTTTTATTTACGTTTATACCATCCATTTGGCCACAATCGGGTACGTATTGTTGGGGTTGTGGCTTTTACAAAAAATACTGATTCAATGGGTAAGTGACCGCATTGCTGCCCTCACCTTATTGGTAGTCGGACTGGGCACCAATTTGTACTTCTTCACGGTGTATAAAAGTCCGATGGCACACGGTGGTCTGTTTTTCCTTTATGCCCTGTTGCTATACGCTACAGAAAAATGGTATACCGGTGAACGGAGAAAGCACGCCCTGCTGATAGGGTTGGCGGCCGGATGGATCACTCTTATCCGCCCGGTAGAGATTATATGTTTGGTCGTACCCATATTGTGGGGCATCCATTCGCGGGGGGATTTGGCGGAACGGGTACAGTTTACGAGAAATCACTTCCTTTCCTATTTGCTGAGTGTAGGCTGTTTTATTGCAATCGGCTTGCCGCAAATGATTTACTGGAAATGGGCCAGCGGGAAATGGTTGTTTTACAGCTACGGCGAGGAAGGGTTTGATTTTGCGAACCCCCATTTGGTAGAGGGCCTGTTTGGCTTTAAAAACGGCTGGCTGACTTATACGCCTTTGATGGTGCTGGCGCTGCTGGGAGTTTATTTTCTGTTTCGCAAAAGGAATGCGTTATTGCTGCCAATTCTTGCTTTCCTTCCCATTCATATTTACATCACCTATAGTTGGTGGTGCTGGAATTACATCAGTGGATTTGGTTCAAGGCCGATGGTAGAAACCTATGCCCTTTTGAGTATTCCACTGGCACTTTTCCTGCAAAAGGCATGGTCCGGCAACGTATTGTTAAAAATAGTAACCGGAGCAGTGTTGGTATTTTTCACCTGGCAAAATATATCCCACACAGAACAGACACACAAGGGCCTGCTATGGGCAGAGGATTCCAACTGGGCTTTCTACAAACGCACGATCGGCAAAAACCGGTTGGACCACCTCGACCTGGTCACCTTCGATACCGGCATCACCCCTCCTGACGTGTCCGATATGCATATGGTAGGGCTTCTCGCCAAAGTAGATTTTGAAGATTCCCTCGGCCATGACTATCAATCTGGTATTCCGGGCAACCGTAGCCGCGTTTTGCGCCTCGACAATCAACAAAAGTTCAGCCCGGCCATTAAATTAAAAGGAAAGGAGATCGACGATGTCCGTCCAGGTGACTGGCTGCGAGTCAGCGTGGAAGCCATGCGTCAGTACCAGGGCAATTTCATGCACCGGATGAGTCTGCTGGTCGTATCGATCGATCCTGAAAAGTTATGGACATCCACCCGACTCGACAATAAGACAGGCAACCGGGTGGGGAATCTGTGGTCGGGTCAACCCAACGTTTGGGACGAGGTGTACTGCTGGGTTTGCATTCCGAAGAACTTTCAACCCTCTGACCAGTTGAGCTGTTATGTTTGGAACGACCGGGCTCCCGACATCTATCTCGACAACCTCAAGGTAGAAATTTGGCGGAAGCCCAGCTCCCGGTGACCAATGGGTTAAAACATCGCCAGTTTTCCGGATGTTCTGATCGAAGGGTTGGAAATTTCGTATACATAGATACCGTCCGCAAGTTCGGAAACATCTTGTTGGATTTTTGCTGCGCCCTCATTCAGGGTAATTGCATCGATGAGTTGTCCGTTAATATTATACAAGTTCAATGTCGTATTTTCCGAAAGGTTTTCATATTCTATATGAAGTTGCCTGTTGGCAAAAAACACCTTAATGGGGTTGGATTCCTGTTCGACATTACTACTTGGAATACTTCCCAGAGCAGAATAGGCCAGCCCTTCAAAAGTGCCTTCGCTGATGCCGGAAGTAGTAAAGTCACCGGCAAAGTACAGATGATTGCCAAACACTTCGCAAGCCCTGACGGTACTATCAAACAGAGCACCTCCGCCATCCCAGACGCCTCCTACCTGGCCGACCAATTGAACAAAGCCTTTAGAATAAGTCCCTACAATGGGTTCGTTCAATATATTTCCGTAAGCATAATATTTTTGGTCGTACTCCACAAAGCCATGTACCAGGGTTTCGGTATCGGTGGAGTCCAGTTTTCTCAGATGCCAGTTGTTCCAAAAACCGCTCACAAAAATACTGACGGCATTGGGTTCTAGTTCGCTTCCCCCCAGGTAAAGGTCTCCTTCAAACCGGCCCATTGCCGACACTGGCTGATGGGGACCGCTAATGCCCGTTTCCCAGTTGTTACCAAACCAATAAGCTGCGTAATCGGTGTCGATCTGGTTGATCTCGGAGTTGGTGATATCGGGAGCTGTTTGGGTAAACTCGCCGCCGATCAGCAACCTGTTTTCCACCGGTGTGAGGGTATGCACGGGCCCATTTATCGCAAAGGCATCATAGATGGTATCGTAGGTTGATGGGCCAACATAAACCTGGATGTAATTATTCCACTCACTGAGGCCGATCCCTCTTTTGGCGAGGTAGGAAATGGGCTGCTCGTCTACCATATGAAAATCGCCACCTATGTAAATGGTATTGCCTTCGCGGCAAATGGTCTTGACTACCCCTTCCATATCTCCTTGTTGCAGGCCCGTCCAGATTTCACCATTCCAGACGGCGACATTGGAGTAGGTTGGGTCATCGTTTAATACAAAGTCGCCGGCCACATAAAGATTGTCGTTATAGTCTACTTCCAGTGCCCATATTTCGCCATTGACTCCTTCGCCAAGTGTTTCCCAGGAGTCGCCGTTCCAGGCGATGATGCTGTTGGCGGGCACTCCATCTACCGCGCTGAAATCGCCGGCCATGTAAAGAAGGCCTTCATCATAGCTGGTTTTCATTACATTGATCTGACCATCGGCTCCTCCCCCATTCCCCACTTGCTCAAATGCATGAGACGCGGGAGCATAACCGGGTTGAATCCATACCAGCTCATCAGTTGTAAAACCATTGTTGAAGGCCCAGGTTTCAATTTCGGGGTAGACTCCTATGAGTTCTTTCAGATAGGCGTAGTTGTGATGGGTACGAATGGTTTGAATCAGATCGGCCTGTTCGTCCTGTTTCATCAAATAGCCGACGGCGCAGTGGGTTTCGAAGTGGTCTACAAAGTAGGGTTGGCGCTGAGAGTGATGACTATTTGTGGGGAATACGTTGGCCTGGGCATAGATCAACAAGTCCTGGAGCAACTGGTTGCGCTTTTGTTGCTGGGTCGGATTAAGGTGGTCGATATTTTTTTCTTTTAGGATATGATGAACCATTTCTAGGTGCAGGGCGATCCGCTCTTGGTCGTCATCAAAATGCACGGGTTGTTGGAGTTCCTCCGATGACATGTCATTTTGCAGCCAGTGGATATTGATCTCTGCCAGATGGTCAATGAGTGGACTGGTGGTGGCAGGTGAAAGGCTTTGCGCCAAAACAATTGATGTATTTGCCGAAAGGCTGAGGCCTAAGCAGAGTAGAAAGAGGTAAGGATTGTTTTTCATGACAATTTATTTTGGATGCCGGTTTGTTTGTATTGATCGTTATACATTTATACGCCGATTTAACTTCTATTGGTTGGGGCAGGCACCTTTTAAACTTTGCAATCCACCTTACAAATAGGGCAGAGAAAATTTTCCGGCCCTAAAAATCTACCTATTTTGGTAGCCGATCAACTGCCCGGTTGGATAATATCCTTCTGTTCATCAAAAAACGGATTATGAAATTTTCGTTGCATTTGTCAGCTATTAGTTGGCTGATACTGATGTGTTGCTGCTCTCTGGTTGGGCAAAATCATCTCACCGGATCGATCCCAAAATCCATTCAACAACAATACCTTGATCGGTTTCCGGATCATTATTTTCTTTGGAATGAACAAACGGGTATGCCCCATCGCGCCTTTGGGAAATCCTTGTCTATTCCCGGTTTTCAGGAGATCAATGAAGAGACCGTTGAGCCTGCTTCCAGACAGTTTTTGAGCACCTTGCCGGGATGGCACCCCGCGATCAGCCTCTCGTTGCGATCTGCTGTAAAGCGCGACCGGATTTGGTATGTCTCTTTTATTCAGGAAGTGGGGCAGATACCGGTACTTCAGTCGGAGGTAGAATTGCGCATCAGCGATCAGGGCAAGGTCATGGCCTTTGGTTTCGATGTTTTTTCTTCCATTGTCCTTTCGGAAAATCCGCTGCTCACCCAGGAGGAAGCTGTTTCGGCATTCAACACCCAAATGGCGCTTTTGGGTTTCGATGAAACAACCCTGCACCGGGAACCTGAGCTGTGGATCAACAATAATATTACAAATACAGAGGCTATCCCATTTTATTCTTTTGATTGGCATGTTACCCACCCCACACATTACGAGAACACCTGGATAGATGCCCGGACCGGAGCCCTCTTGCAACGACACAACCGGCTCTGCCAGGCCACTGTAGAAGGCGGCGTCAGCGCCTCTATTTTGCCGGAGCTGGCCACCGACCAACCGGATATGGCGGCCCTACCCTATCTCGACATCCACTTTGACAACCAGACCATTACGACCGATAGTCTCGGACAGTTCAGCATTGACCTGGATCAGCCCACCACTTATTCGGCCCAACTGAAGGGACCTTATCTGAACGTCACCCGTTTTAGCGCAAGCAATAACGACGCCTCTCAATCGGGCATGGCCAACCCCGATGATACTTTGTCAATCATCTGGGACGATGCTAACTCTCTGATCTCCGAAAGGAATGTTTTTTATCACACTATGCGCACGTACCGGTTTCTGAAGTCTTTTGATCCCAATCTGACTACGCTCGACTACCCTCTCCATTCGATTGTAGAAGACAACAGCGCCACCTGCAATGCCTACTGGACCGGTACCAATATCCACTACAACACCGGCACTTCCAGTTGCATCAACTCGGCCCATTCGGCCAGCACCATTGCGCATGAGTACGGCCATGCCATCAACGACCGGGTGTACAATGCCGCCGGCAAGCCACAAGGAATGACCACCATCACCCTCCACGAAGCGATGGCCGATGTGACGGCCTGCCTTTTGCTCGATGAGCACGAGTTTGCGCAAGGTTTTTTTGGAGTGGGCACCTTCACCCGCGACCTGCTCAATACCCGCCGTTACCCCGAAAATGTCGTTGGTCAACAACATATAGACGGACTTATCCTCGGCGGTTCGTTTTGGGATCTCAAAGACCTCACCTCTACCGAAACGGCCTACCGGCTGGCCCATTTTGCCAAGTACGGCACCCCTGATGACCCCAACCTTGGTACCGCTTTCGCGGAATATTTTATGGAGGTGTTGATTGTCGACGACGATGACGGTGACCTGGCCAATGGCACTCCTCACTTTAACGAGATCAACCAGGCCTTTTGCAACCACGGAATCGGGCTTGGGCTGTTCTTTTCCAACAGCGGCCAGCATACCGAGCTGCCCAACACAACGGAATACAACAATCCGTACACGGTTGACTTTCAATACGAGCCGCCCATAGAAAATAATGCCAACGAGGGGGTCGTGAAGCTGCACTACTCATTCAATTATTTTCAAAATGAAACAGCAGTGGAAATGTCCGCTACCGGCAATAATATGTATCAAGCTGAAATCCCCGCCCAGCCTGAAGGTTCAGTTGTAAAATACTACTTTACCTATGAAGATGAAGAATGCGTTTTTCAAAAAATACCCCGTGGCGATGCGGTAAGTGAGCATTTCAGTTTTCTGGCGGGTGACTATACTACCCGCTGGCTCGATGATTTTCAAACGGATATGGGATGGACTGCCGGTGCTCCTGGCGATAATGCTACTGTTGGCATCTGGGAACGGGCCGATCCGCAACAGGTCAACGACGATTTTGGTGGATTGGTACAACCAGAGGACGATCACTCTGTTGCGGGCACATTTTGTTATGTAACAGGGGCTGCACATGGCCCTTTGTGGTACTCTTTCGATGTAGACAGTGGTCGGACAACACTGATCTCCCCCGTTTTCGACGGGCTGGACGGCGGCCACATGGTGGTACAGTATTTCAAATGGTTTGTAGAAGGAGCGGGTTCTATCGGCAACAGCCAGGATCCCTGGCGAGTGGACATTTCCAACAATGGTGGAGTTGATTGGACAGCGGTAGAACTGACGACCCAGGTCACCAACCTGAAGTGGACTAAGGTACAGTTTAAGATCGAAGACTTCATCGCCCCTACCAACAATATGCGGTTGCGAATAATCGTGGCGGATGATAATGTGGGTTCAATTGTGGAAGGATTGATCGACGATTTTGAGTTATTGTCTATTGCAGACATCAGCGCCAGCAAAGAACCGGATTCCGTTCCGGAAGTGCATTGTTATCCCAATCCTGCCAGCGACTGGGTCCATGTTCAAATAAAAAGCTGGACCAGCAAGGATCGTTGGCAGGCTTCGCTATTCTCTATTTTGGGCAAACCGATTTGGCATCAGGCTATCGACGAGCCGGTTACCTCACTGGATGTTGGTCAATTGCCAGCGGGAGTCTATTTGTTGGAATTACAATCGAACAACTACCAGATTGTCCTAAAGCTGCAACTGCGATAGTGGGTACTTACTTTTTCTTGTTCCGGAGTGCTGCCTGATAGGCTTTGTCTGCCCATTTCTTCAGTTCTTTTTTATCGTCGAGCACATCGGCAGGTACTTCCCAGTAGGGCATTCCCTTCTTTTTGGATTTGGACATAAAGGGCTTCATTCCGCGGACTTCGTAGTCAGGTTGGGTTATTTCGTCTACGCGAAAGCGGAAGGTATCGCCACCGATCATGGCGAACATAGTACCTTCTTTGAAAAATCCTATGCCACCGAACATTTTTTTGACGTCAAAGTCTCCGAATTCGGAAAGCTGGTCGGTTACGTGTTGGAGGAAGCTCTCGTTTACTGCCATAATGTTGAGATTTGGATATAAGTTGCTAAAACCGGTGTTTGAAACACAGTTTTAGCGAGTTATGATTTTTATAAGTAGCTAAAAGTCTGTATTTTTACTTTGATTCAGCAATTAAAACCTAAGTGTTAGAACGTCGTACCGCATGAAAATACCATTAATTGGGCGAAAAAAAGAACAAGAGGTCTTGCAAAATGCCCTGGCATCTCCCGAACCGGAAATGGTAGCGGTGATAGGCCGAAGAAGGGTTGGAAAAACATTTTTAGTAAGGACTTTCTTTGGCGACCGCATTGTATTTGAGATGACAGGAGTAAAAAAGGCTTCTTTAAAGAGGCAGTTAAAAAACTTCAGTGAACAACTCACAGAATGGTCAGGGGCCTCTGTGCCGGTAAAAGAGCCTAACGATTGGTATGAAGCATTTCGTTTGTTAACTACGTTTTTAAAACCACTTCTAGGTCGGCAAAAAATCGTTGTTTTCCTCGATGAGCTACCCTGGTTGGCCAGTCGCCGATCAGATTTTATTGCTGCCTTTGGTTATTTTTGGAACAACTGGGCTTCCAGGCAACACATCATAGTAGTTATATGTGGCTCGGCAGCTTCCTGGATGATCAAAAAGGTGATAAACAACAAAGGGGGGTTGTATAACCGCGTCACCCGAAGGATTTTCATGAAGCCGTTCACCCTTTCGGAAACAGAGCATTATTTTAAACGACGGAATATTTCGTTTTCCCGGTATCACATCGTACAAATTTTCATGGCAATGGGTGGCATTCCTCATTATTTGAAAGAGGTTCGGCCGGGCAAAAGTGCCATTCAAAATATCGACCATATCTGTTTTTCAGAAAATGGGCTTCTACATGATGAGTTTCCAAATCTGTACCCTTCTTTATTTGCCAATTCAGAAAAACATATTGCTGTTGTCAAAGCCTTGTCTTCAAAAAAGAACGGGCTCACCCGCCAACAGTTGGTACAGGTTGGCCAGCTACCCAACGGAGGCGGACTATCCACTGTGCTCAAAGAATTGGAACAGTCCAATTTTATCAACTCCTATTTTCCTTTCGGAAAAAAGAGACAAGGGGTTCTATATCGACTGACTGATGAGTATTCGCTGTTTTACTTGCAATTTATGGAAAATAGGAAAAATTTCGACGAGGATAACATCTGGCAACTCCTGAGCCAAACACAACCTTATAAAACCTGGAGCGGCTACGCATTTGAAAACATTTGCCTCAAGCATATTCCACAAATCAAAAAGGCACTTGGCATCGCCGGCGTGTATTCTCAATCTTCATCCTTCTACAAAAAAGGCAATAACCAAGAAAAAGGCACGCAAATAGATTTGGTCATAGACCGCAATGACCACGTGATCAACCTATGCGAAATCAAGTTTCACCACGAACCTTTTTCCATTACTAAATCTTATGCCGATTCGTTGCGAAATAAGCGGGGCATATTCCGGAAAATGACAAAAACACGCAAACACCTGGAGCTAACTATGATTGCTGCTTTTGGTCTGAAAACCAATCCCTACAGCCTGGAACTTATTCCGGTTTGTCTGACTTTAGACGATTTATTCGATTGATGGAATTTTAGACTGCTTCCCAGCTCTCTCTTTTAAATCTCCCATATCACGGGCGCATTCACCACCTGATATTGCAGATTCACCACGCTGGCGTTGATAAAGGTAGTGCCGTTGCGTTCTACCATGCCGTAGCCTTCGTGGATGTGTCCAAAAACGGAGAGTTTTGGTTTTACCTCTTCGATTTTTTTCAACAGCATTTTGCAGCCGACCTCCAGGTTTTGGAATGTACGATCGAGGATGCCGTGTGGCGGACCATGAGTTAACAATACATCTACATCAGGTGGGATGAGTTGCCAGTGACGATCGATGTCGGCGCCCCGGTCGCGGTTGAAGGCCCAGTCAAAGAAGCGGGGCTGAACGGGAGAACCCCAGATCCGGAGCCCATCAATGGAGGTTCCACTGTCGTTGAGGTAGGTGATACCGGGTGGGATCATCGATTCGATAAGCTCGTCGTTGGCCTCTTCAAAGAAAAAATCATGGTTGCCGGCGATGAATATTTTGTGTTCAAATGGCTGGTCTTTGAACCAGTCCAAAAATTCGATCACTTCCAGCCTGTGGCCCCTTTTGGAGACGTCGCCAGTGTGTATCAATGCGTCGCCTTCCGGCAAAACGAGTTGATGATGAAAGCCATGAGTATCGGAGATGAGTATGAGTTTCATAATGTCAGAGATCAGGATAAAAAAGGGAATTGGCCGGACGAGTAGTACCGCTTTAGGTCACCAGGTAGCCAAATTCAGCCAGCCGCTTTTTAAATACAGGAAGTTTCGATCTTGGAATAAGGATGTGGTAGTCTTCTGCTTTGAGTACCATTTTTTTAATAACATTGTCGCGGGCGATGAGTTGGATCAGGGGCCGGTTGTCGGCGGGCAGTTTGTAGAGGATCATCTGCTCGTCGACGGGGGCGAAAGGGTTTACCTTCAGGGTCATATCGTTGAAAAAGGCTTCCCAGTTGGGTGGAAATTCAGCTCCAGTCACTTCGCGAAACATTTTGATTTTTTGTTCGAGTTGTGTTTTCGACTTGATGCCATTGAGGAAGAGCTTGCTATCGGTTACAAAACGGTTGGCTCCCAGTTGGCGGGTGTAGGGCTTAAGAATGAAGGTGAGTGCAGGGTCCTTGCCGTCTACGGTAATGGTCAGGGCATCGGGAGAAAAAGAAAGGGAAGTAGCCTTTTCCAACGATTCTATTTCGTAATGATCGGTATGTCCGAAAAGGTAGGCTCCTAAATCGGTAAGCCGGAAATAGCGGAGTCCATCATAGGCTGAAAAGCAGGTCTTTCCCACGATAGTGCGGTCGGGCCGGTCGAAGGCAATGTCAAAAACACCAATAGCGGCATACATAAAAACGCTAGCATTGAAGTAGGCCCTACTGACGGCATCGCGATAGCGCTTGTCGGTGATGTAGTGTTTGCGTTGATGATATTCGTATCCCCTTTCTTCTATTTTGGCATTGTAGTCGTAGTAAAGCCTTTCTTTGGCCACCCATCTGGAAATGGGTTCCATAGGAAGCAGGTTGAAACGGGCGGAATTCCACAATTGTTCAATATCGACCCATCCTTTTTCTTTGTGGGGGATGGCTTGAAAAAACTGGTAATAGAATTTTTCGACTTCGTTAAGGCCGTGCTTGTCTACATGTCCCATGCCTTTAAGGTCGTTGAGTAGGATGGCCGGCGTGTCGGTTCCGAAAAGGAGGCTTTTTTCCAGTAATTCTTTTTTGAGGAAGGTCAGCCAGTTGCCGCCATTATTGCTGGTAAAGATGATCAGTGCGGCGAGAATATTGGTGCGGAGGTTGGCCAGTTTTTTATCTTTTTCGCTGGGGCTGAAAAATTCCCGAAGGCTGAGTGTTTTCTTTATTTTGTTGAGGGAGGTGAGTTTAGGTCTGTGTTTTCCCGTAAGGGGTATCTGTCCTTGCGAATAGTACAAATACAGCCGACTTAGTTCGGAGAGAATGGTCTGAGCGCCTTCTTCGTATACAAAATCCGTTTTGGGACAGGTGGGCATAATTTTGAGCCGGGCCTCATCGGGCACCTCGTAGTAGTTTTTCAAAAGTACCCGCAACTGAAATGGCAGGCTGATAATGAGCTCGGGATCGGCCCAGCTACCGGCCCGGACTGTTTGAAACATCCGGAGTTTTTTTATCAGTCTGTCGAGAAGATTGCCGTACCAGTACCTATCGCGTTTCAACACGATGTCTACGTTCCAGCGCTTGCGGATGGTTTCTTCATGCAGTTGTTTTTCAAATATCAGGGTATCCCATATGTCGCAGACCTCATCGGGCAATGTTTTTCGCCAGGCGTTGTAGAGGTTTTTACTGCTAAAGGGAATCGCAATTATACTTATCAGCCTTTCTTTCGACAGCGACCCTTTTCGCAGCAAATGGCTGTACTCGGAAAAGGGAAGGCCTTCGCTTTCCAGCAAATCCTCGTGTTCGTTTAGAAATACCAATGCTTTTACTTTCAGTTCTTTGTCCAACTCATTTTTATTGAACTCGTCGAGTGCAGTATGTAACTTTGGGAATATTTTAATGTCGATCATGTTCTGTGATTTCAGGTTGTATGCTCAGCCTTTCAGCAACAGGTCGATGTCGTCTTCTGAGAGTGATTTGAGAGAGGCGCTGTCGGAGGCGATGATGTTGTCGAACAATTCCGCTTTGAGTTGTTGGAGCTGGAGTATTTTCTCTTCGATACTTCCCTGTGATATGAGCTTGTACGCCAACACCTTGTTTTGTTGGCCGATGCGGTGGGCGCGATCGATGGCCTGGTTTTCGGCGGCTTTGTTCCACCAGGGGTCGTATATGAAAATGGTGTCGGCGGCGGTGAGGTTGAGCCCTACCCCACCGGTTTTGAGGGTCATGAGGAAGACCTTGCAGTCGGGTTCGTTTTGGAATCGGTTGACAAGGGATTGGCGGTCGCGGGTGGCACCGGTCATACTGACGAAGTCCACGTTCATCCCGATCAGCCGCTTACTGATGCTTTCGATGGCTGCCAGGAAGTTGACGAAGATGAGGACTTTGTGGCCGTTGGCCAGGGCATCGAATAGTTGTTCTTCGAGTAGTTCTAGTTTGGCGCTGGCGACCCTTCCCTCGGAGACAGCTTCGGGAACGGTGGCGATCTGCCGCAATTCGTTGAGGGCCTGGAAGATAAAGAATTGAGAGGACTGGATACCTTTGGCGGCTATTTGTTGTTTGATGGCCACTTCGTAAAAGGCCCGTCGTTGGTGATATAGCTTTGCCTGATCGGGGTTCATCTCTACAGTCAGCACCTGTTCGATCTTGTCGGGAAGGTCGGCCAGTACTTCTTTTTTCAATCTTCTGAGGACGAAGGGATATATTTTTTTGCGCAAAGCGGCTGTGGCTACTTTATCGTTGTTGCGTTGTATGGGGCCAAGGTAATCTTCGTTGAACCGGGTGGTGCTGCCGAACATTCGCGGGTTGAGAAAGCGGAATAGGGAGTATAGTTCACCGAGGTTGTTTTCGATGGGGGTGCCGCTGAGCGCCAGCCGGTGTTTGGCGCGAAGCATGAGTGCTGCCTGGGTGGTTTGTGCTTTGAGATTTTTGATGTTTTGGGATTCGTCGAGGATGATGTAGTGGAATTTTTCCTCTTTGAGTCGTTCCACTTCGTTGCGCATGATGGCGTAGGTGGTCAGTATGAGGCTTGCTTTTTTAGCTTTCGCCAAATCGCGGTCGAGGCCGTAAAAGGTGGCTGTGGTGATCTGAGGTGCAAACCGTTGTACTTCGCGCTCCCAGTTAAAGAGGAGGCTTTTGGGCATGACGATGAGGGAGGGGGTCTTGAGTTTGGGATAATCGACAGCCAGCAGTGCGATGGTCTGAATGGTTTTTCCCAGACCCATATCGTCAGCCAGTACGCCGCCAAGCTGGTGCTGTTTGAGGTAACTCAACCATTTAAACCCTTGCTTTTGGTAGGGTCGCAGTTTAGCCTGTATTTTAGGGAGTTTATGTTTCTTCTTATGCAAATCGTTGAACCCTTCGTAGATGGCTCTCGATTGCTCGAACACTTTTTGGTCGGCGACTTCTTTGATGAGGTCTTCGGCCATGGGGAGGTCGAAAAAGGAGAGTTCCGCCTTTTTACCTTTCTTTTTGAAGAGTCGTTCGAGTCGTTTGACGTATTGTTCATTGAGGAGGGCGTGGCTGCCGTCACTGAGTTGGATGTACCGTTGTTTTTTGTATTGTTTGATGGCGTCGAAGATATTGATCTTGTCGCCGTCAAAATCGAGAGATACCTCTCCTTCGAAGAAGTCGATGTTGTGTCCCAGGCTCATGTTGAGTTTGGGTTGTGTGGTGTTGATCTTATAGGTTTTCAGTTTTTCGGCGCCAAAAATGAGGTACTTGGCGAGTAGGTTGGGCAGTTCGCCGTAGATGAAGTTGGCCGCTGTTTCTTCAGGGATGATGAAGAGTTGATCGTCGAGGAATATTTCTTCTTTTTCGGATTTTTTCTTTTTGGGCTGATTGCGTTTTAGGAGTTTGCCTATTTCCCGGATGTAGTTTTCGGTGGGTTCCTGTTCGATGAGTTTGATGGTTACTTGTTTTTCCAGGTCGTTGATCTCGGCGAAGCGATAGAGTTCAAATTGCTGGAGGGCCATGATGTCGAGGTCGGGGAGCGATTGGCCTACGCGGAGGTAAAGGGCGTTGTTTTCATCTATTTTTTCAAAAAACAGGCAGGGTCGTGCCAACACTTTTTCGCGTGACGAAACGACTTTATACTCATTCAAAGACACTTTGATCTGGTCGAGGTTGGAAAACAGCAGTGATAAGTAAAGTGGCAGATCTTGTCGGTACAGGGTGGTTTCAAAATGTTTGAGGTTGGCAAAGCCCGACCCCAGTGGTGCCACTTCGATGATCTGGTTGTCGATCAATACGAAGGATTCGGTAATGGGCTGAAAGATGTCGAATGACATATTCTCGTGTTGCAAGATGATCTGAGCCTGCCATTTTTCTGTGTTGGGTTTGGAGCCGTTTTCATTGGAGGAAGGTTCGTTGAGCGGTGAGATCAGGAGGCGTACTTCTCCGGGATTGGGGGCAAATTCGAGCAGTAGCTTTTTGTGATCGATGACGTTGTCGCATAGTTGGAGGGCATCCATCAGGAAGGGGTATTCGCGGAGGTATATCTTGTCGTGCGGTTTCTCCCAATCGATGATAAAGCTGTTCTTTTCGCGGATGCCTTCAAGGGTTCGGAGTACATTGCGGATGGCGCCTGCGTAATTGAGGTAGGAGGTTTCGGCGGGTTTTCCGTGTTCGTCGGTTACCTCGATAAAAGCGCCATAAGCGTCGAAATCTATCTGGAAAAAGACTTCTTCGTAGGCTCGGGTGGCTACTTTTTGAAGGGATTGTCGTTTAAAGAAATCGAAAAAATCTCCGGACATTTGGTGTTTCTTTTATCGTTTTGGCGGACTATTCCCTGTTGGAATGTCCCTGTTAATTTCCTGGATACTTATGGGTGCGGCAAGCGGCGAAGATACAAAATGGTGGGTAGCAATCCCAGCGAAATTTAGTTTTTGTTTTTTTGGTTTGGACGTTGGTTTTATTGCAGGGCCAAACCGGCACTCATTGTAAAGAGACGAATGCTTAGATGGTTCCCATCTACTGGAATGACTTTTTGACGGCGGGTCGATGGTATATCTTACCGGTGGTCACTATCTTTTACCGAAAGGAGAGGTGATGCCTGCTTGTAGCACGGCACTTTGAGTTCCTTAAGTTCCGTGGAAGTGTTGACACGCACTATTATGCTTAAGGAGGATGTGATGGCAAGATGCCTTTTGGGGTAAAATATCGATAAGCAGGTTTTTGTTGTTAAGGACATGGGGTCAACCCGACCCAGCCACTACATAAAGCTCAAAAACGCTGCTTGACTTGATCGACCAAACTGCGCAGTTCTTCTAAAAATTCCGGGCGGAGGTCGTCTGCTTTAAAGAAGGTGTTTTGTATGTGGTCCAGCAATTGATCGGTGGTGTTTTGATTGAGTTTTTGCAACAGTTCATTTACTTTGTCCAGAGGGAGGCCAGCCAGCTCGGCTAATTTTTCGCTGGACGCTTCCGGGAAATGGAGGAGGGTTTTGAAAAAGAATTTCAGCGTTTCTTCCTGCTTTCCTTTTTGCACCCCTTTCTGCTCACCTTTTTGCATGCCTTTTTGCATGCCTTTTTCCATACCCTCTTTCCTGCCTTTCTGCAAAATTTGTTCTAACGTACTCATAATATTATTTTTTACGGGCCATTCCTGTTTTTCCACCTCTTTTTGAAACGTTTCCGGCGACCTTTCTATGACGCCCAAAAAATACATCGAGATCGTCGCCAATTGATCCTCATTGTCTATATCAAAAATAATGGAAATATTTTGTATTAGCAAGTCCGGACGGTGCCGGTTGGCCATCGCAAGCATCGCCCTCATGAAAAACTGATTATTAATCGCCAGGATTTTCTCCAGCGGCTGCTTCGAAATATTCAAAAACAGAAACTCAAAATTAGGCAAATACTTTTTAAAGTCTTCTGAAAATGGATGATCCTCGAACAACTCATATATCGTCTTTGGCTGAAAATCCTCTTTCCCGTTGTAAAATATCAATGGCAGTACCGGTTCCACCGTTTTGTCTTTGTCATTCACCATCTCGTACATCGCCAAATAAAGGTAGAGGCCCACCTGAATACACACATAATCATCGGGCTGGGACTTGTGTTCCCAGATCAGGCTGATGTATTGTTCTTCATCCCGGCCTTTGTACCGGGCCCTGTAAATGATGTCCGACTCAAATACCTTTAGTTTGGAACTCAAAAAAGTTGTATCCACAGAGCGCAGCGTTTCCATGTCCAGTTTCAATGCTATTTTGGGATAGTACTCGTTGATATACGCCCGGGCATTTTCCGGGTTTTTCATTACCTTTCTGAAAAAGCGATCATCGGGTTGGAAGACTTCCATGCGGACGGGGTTTACTCAAAGTATGTGATTTGTCAAACGCAAACATAAAACAAATTGATTCTGTTTCAAAATAAAATTAAACTTTTTTTTGTTTTTTATTGCTTGGGGCTCTCTCCCTCGACCAAACAACCCTCTTTTGCACAAGCAAAAGAGGGTTGCATCATCTCGTTGTGTGTTTACAAAATCTACAAAACAAGTTTCTATACAGGATGTGATGGCAAGATGCCTTTTGGGGTAAAATATCGATAAGCAGGTTTTTGTTGTTAAGGACATAGGGTCAACCCGACCCAGCCACTACATAAAGCTCAAAAACGCTGCTTGACTTGATCGACCAAACTGCGCAGTTCTTCTAAAAATTCCGGGCGGAGGTCGTCTGCTTTAAAGAAGGTGTTTTGTATGTGGTCCAGCAGTTGTGGAGCGGTATTTTGATCGAGTTTTTGCAACAGTTCATTTACTTTGTCCAGGGGGAGGTCGGCCAGCTCGGCTAATTTTTCGCTGGACGCTTCCGGGAAATGGAGGAGGGTTTTGAAAAAGAATTTCAGCGTTTCTTCCTGCTTTCCTTTTTGCACCCCTTTCTGCTCACCTTTTTCCATACCCTCTTTCCTGCCTTTCTGCAAAATTTGTTCTAACGTACTCATAATATTATTTTTTACGGGCCATTCCTGTTTTTCCACCTCTTTTTGAAACGTTTCCGGCGACCTTTCTATGACGCCCAAAAAATACATCGAGATTGTCGCCAGTTGATCCTCATTGTCTATATCAAAAATAATGGAAATATTTTGTATTAGCAAGTCCGGACGGTGCCGGTTGGCCATCGCAAGCATCGCCCTCATGAAAAACTGATTATTAATCGCCAGGATTTTCTCCAGCGGCTGCTTCGAAATATTCAAAAACAGAAACTCAAAATTAGGCAAATACTTTTTAAAGTCTTCTGAAAATGGATGATCCTCGAACAACTCATATATCGTCTTTGGCTGAAAATCCTCTTTCCCGTTGTAAAATATCAATGGCAGTACCGGTTCCACCGTTTTGTCTTTGTCATTCACCATCTCGTACATCGCCAAATAAAGGTAGAGGCCCACCTGAATACACACATAATCATCGGGCTGGGACTTGTGTTCCCAGATCAGGCTGATGTATTGTTCTTCATCCCGGCCTTTGTACCGGGCCCTGTATATGATGTCCGACTCAAATACCTTTAGTTTGGAACTCAAAAAAGTTGTATCCACAGAGCGCAGCGTTTTCATGTCCAGTTTCTCTGCTACTTTGGGATAATACTCATTGATATACGCCCGGGCATTTTCCGGGTTTTTCATTACCTTTCTGAAAAAGCGATCATCGGGTTGGAAGACTTCCATGCGGACGGGGTTTACTCAAAGTATGTGATTTGTCAAACGCAAATATAAAACAAATTGATTCTGTTTCAAAATAAAATTAAACTTTTTTTTTGTTTTTTATTGCCTGGGGCTCTCTCCCTCGACCAAACAACCCTCTTTTGCACAAGCAAAAGAGGGTTGCATCATCTCGTTGTGTGTTTACAAAATCTACAAAACAAGTTTCTATACAGGATGTGATGGCAAGATGCCTTTTGGGGTAAATATCGATAAGCAGGTTTTTGTTGTTAAGGACATAGGGTCAACCCGACCCAGCCACTACATAAAGCTCAAAAACGCTGCTTGACTTGATCGACCAAACTGCGCAGTTCTTCTAAAAATTCCGGGCGGAGGTCGTCTGCTTTAAAGAAGGTGTTTTGTATGTGGTCCAGCAGTTGTGGAGCAGTATTTTGATCGAGTTTTTGCAACAGTTCATTTACTTTGTCCAGGGGGAGGTCGGCCAGCTCGGCTAATTTTTCGCTGGACGCTTCCGGGAAATGGAGGAGGGTTTTGAAAAAGAATTTCAGCGTTTCTTCCTGCTTTCCTTTTTGCACCCCTTTCTGCTCACCTTTTTGCATGCCCTTTTGCATGCCTTTTTGTATGCCTTTTTCCATACCCTCTTTCCTGCCTTTCTGCAAAATTTGTTCTAACGTACTCATAATATTATTTTTTACGGGCCATTCCTGTTTTTCCACCTCTTTTTGAAACGTTTCCGGCGACCTTTCTATGACGCCCAAAAAATACATCGAGATTGTCGCCAGTTGATCCTCATTGTCTATATCAAAAATAATGGAAATATTTTGTATTAGCAAGTCCGGACGGTGCCGGTTGGCCATCGCAAGCATCGCCCTCATGAAAAACTGGTTATTAATCGCCAGAATTTTCTCCAGCGGTTGCTTGGAAATATTCAAAAACAGAAACTCAAAATTAGGCAAATACTTTTTAAAGTCTTCTGAAAATGGATGATCCTCGAACAACTCATATATCGTCTTTGGTTGAAAATCCTCTTTCCCGTTGTAAAATATCAATGGTAGTACCGGTTCCACCGTTTTGTCTTTGTCATTCACCATTTCGTACATCGCCAAATAAAGATAGAGGCCCACCTGAATACACACATAATCATCGGGCTGGGACTTGTGTTCCCAGATCAGGCTGATGTATTGTTCTTCATCCCGGCCTTTGTACCGGGCCCTGTATATGATGTCCGACTCAAATACCTTTAGTTTGGAACTCAAAAAAGTTGTATCCACAGAGCGCAGCGTTCCCATGTCCAGTTTCAATGCTATTTTGGGATAGTACTCATTGATATACGCCCGGGCATTTTCCGGGTTTTTCATTACCTTTCTGAAAAAGCGATCATCGGGTTGGAAGACTTCCATGCGGACGGGGTTTACTCAAAGTATGTGATTTGTCAAACGCAAATGTAAAACAAATTGATTCTACTTCAAAATAAAATTAAACTTTTTTTTGTTTTTTATTGCTTGGGGCTCTCTCCCTCGACCAAACAACCCTCTTTTGCTTCTGCAAAAGAGGGTTGCTTTAATAGCTACGTTTACAAAGGCTACTTCGCCACTACCAGTTTTCGCATGTTCCGCAAACCCGTCGTCTCATCGACGAGTTGCACATAATAAACGCCATTGCTCCAATCATTTAACGAAAGTGTAGATACCGTACCTGATATCTGCTGCTCCAATATCAACTGTCCATTCGCATGGAATACCTGCACTATTGTACCTTGTTTGATCTCCCGGCTGCAAACGATGCGAACTTCATCTGTAGCTGGGTTAGGCTGGACCGAAAAATCAAGATTTTCAACCTCATTAATGTTGACCACTCCCGTGTTGATGGTGTACAAATGCTCATTGGTGATCACCGGTTCGTTGAAGTCGAAGTAGATAGCGGCGCTGTTCAAAATCTGGGTGCCGTGCGGAAGGTCAGGATTTTGGGAGATGAAAAAATTGACAAAGCCATGCGAGCCGGGTTCGTCGGCATCGGCATGGGGAAGGTTGATGTTTTCAAAAATAAAACGCAGGGTGCGGCCTTCGATTTCGAGTTGGTATGGATGACTGGAGGCGCCCGGCCGGAAAGTGCTGATGTCCAGTTGTTCGGGCAACTCATCTTCCACCACCACATTAAAAGCCGTCCAGGTCCCTTCGTTTTGAAAACGGATCTGGTACTTCATTTCTTGGTTGGGAAGAATATCGTTGGTGGCCCCTACCCCTTCGGGAAATCCTCTTTTGTCGTTTGGATCATAGCCTCCCACATTTGGCTGGCACTCCTCGGCGTAGGCCGTGCTGGCTACAAAGCTGGGAATGCACACGGTGTCGGGGTAAAACTGTGCTGAATAACAATGTATTTGCGAAATATCGGCATCGCAACTCACTTCAACGATGATCAACAACTCGCCGCATTCTCCAACACCCACCGTGCCCAGGTCAAAGGTCAATACATTACCATTTTGGCTGCTGGGCGCAGGCACCGAACCGACAAAATTGAAAAAGGAATCGAGGGTCACCTCTATTGAGGCATCCTCTGCCGGGATGGTACCTGTATTGCAATAGTCAACAAAGAGCTCATTTTCAAAGCACCGGATTAAAATTGGGGCCGTGATGTCTATTTCTCCGCTGGGGCAATCCCAAACGGCTTGTGCTCCAAAATGGAGTTCAAAAGAGTCAATATTGTTGGAAACTTCGATGGTTTCGTTGTTGTTGCACAATGACCAATAACTATTAGGGGCAGCTACCTGAACCTCGTAAGTGCCGGAGTCGAGCAGGTTGCGGAACAGGCCGTCTACGTCGGTCATTCGATATATATCAGTGCCGGGCCCGGTGATGTGCGCCATAAATTGTGGAAGGCCCGATTCGCCGGGGTCTGCGCTACAGTCCTCATTTTCGTCGTGATATACCAGGCCGTCGAGGCGACTGCGGTCAAAGGAGACCCCACAGTTTTCGAAGAAGCGGATTTGTAAGGCATTGGGGTCGCCTAGTAACTCTCCATAAAACAACGATTCGTCCTGATTTAGATTGGCGGTTTGACTATAGTCGCAGTAGGCCGTACCATCGGGGCAGATCATAACGATACTGGGGAAATACAAAACTTCGTAGTTGTCGATAAAAGAATTGTCCGGTACATTGATGATGGGGTAGCTTATGCCAGTTACCCAATCGCCTACCGTGGAAGGTCCGGTGCCGTACAAGTCGTCGTCGGTAGTAGTGGGGTCGGCCTCGATGTGCAGCACCATCACGTCGGGATTGGAGCCGGTGCCATAGTTTTGGTAAAAATTTTCGAGGTAGCCGGTGGAGTGCCAAAACTCGAAGTCGGGCCCTGCCCAGGTGGCTGAAATGGTGAGTACAACGGGTATGCCCTGATCCAGATAGTCGGCATAGAGAGAATGGGTGTCGCCATTGAGATCGGTATAGGTAAAATCAGAAGCCTGAGCATGGAGGTAAAAGCTGAAACAGCCCAGAAAAAAGAGGGTACAGAGTGCTTTCATAACTTGAATGATTGACTTTGGTTGGTTAATAGTAATATATGTCATCACAAAGATACCTTAAAGTCACAAAAACGCTGCCCATAAGTAAAAAGGCCATCTTCTGCTTACGCAAAAGATGGCTGCTCCTAAACTTATGTCAATGATTTATAGTTTGTATCTATTTGTTTGCCTCAAAGGTCTGGTATTTTTCACGAATGGGCGATGATAAAAATCATGAGTGCAACTGATTTTCGGCAATTTCCTATCTTTAGGGCAGTGAGTAACTTTGTCTCCTCATTACTTTGTTGACAAACATATACTACTTGGCCAAATTCATTTGATGGCAACACCTGCAACTTCTATTTCATCCGCTATACTTTGTAGCCATTGCGGCGAATCTTGCGGGGAAGACCTCCTCCGTCAGAAAGACCTTTGCTTTTGTTGCGCAGGTTGCCAAACTGTATACGAAATTTTGCAGCAGCATCAGCTCGGCCGGTATTACGCCCTCGACGACCGTCCCGGCATTTCCCGAAAGGGGGTGCCGCTCCGACAATACGACTACCTCAATGAGCCATCCATTAAAAGCCAACTCCTCGATTTTTCCGATGGCCAACAGGCCCGGATCACGTTCCTGCTACCGCAAATCCATTGTGCGTCCTGCCTGTGGTTGCTCGAACAACTCTACCGGTTCGACAAGGGCATCCACCAGTCGAAGGTCAATTTTCGGAAAAAGGAAATTCACATCCATTTTTCGGAAACGGAGACCACTCCCGCCGATACTGCCGCCTGGTTGCAACGCCTCGGCTACCCCCCCGCTATCAACCTGGGCGATTTGCAAAAGCGAGAAGTAACGGCCGTACCCAAAAAATTGCTATACCAACTGGGGGTTGCCGGTTTCCTGTTCGGCAACATCATGTTCATCAGTTTTCCGGAATATCTGGGTCTCGACAAAAGCATCGACGTGGGGTATTATCACCTGTTTGCCTACATCAATCTGGTGATGGCATTGCCGTTGGTGTTTTACAGTGGGCGCGACTATCTGTTGAGTGCCTGGCGAGGCATCCGACATTTTACGCTTAACATTGATATCCCGATAGCTATTGGCATACTGAGTTTGTTTTTGAGGAGTGTATACGAAATCATCACCCACACCGGAGCGGGCTATATGGACTCTCTGGCCGGGCTGATCTTTTTCCTGCTCGTCGGCAAATGGTTCCAAGAAAAAACTTTCCATCGGATCAGTTTCGAACGCGACTATCAGTCTTATTTTCCCATTGCTGCCACTTTGGTAGAAAATGGCCATACCCGCCCCCAGCCTCTCCACGACTTAAAGGTCGGCGACCAATTATTGATCCGCCATCAGGAGCTCCTGCCTGCCGACGGTGTACTGGAAGAAGGGGCTGCACGGATCGACTACAGTTTTGTAACGGGCGAGTCGCGGCCAGTAGAGGTCAAAGTCGGCGAAATGGTATTCGCTGGCGGTCGGCAAATGGGTGCCTCTATCCGGGTGCAGTTGACCAAAAAGGTGGCTCAGTCGTACCTCGTGCAGTTGTGGAATGATGAGGCATTCCAACGGTCAACCCCTCGCAAGTCCGTACAATCGGTGGCGGAAAAATTCGGGAAGTATTTTACCGTAATTGTGGTGGTGGTGGCAGCCGCTACTCTGTTGTGGTGGTTGCCGGTAGATGTGGCCTTGGCCATCAATGCTTTTTCGGCGGTGTTGATCGTGGCCTGTCCTTGCGCTATCGCATTGTCCATTCCATTTACCTACGGCAACATGTTGCGGCTGCTGGCTCGCCGGGGGTTTTATCTGAAAAATACGGCCACTATTGAAGCCATTCAACAGACCACCCATATCGTGTTCGACAAAACGGGTACCCTTACGGAAAGCAGAGAAAATATACATTTTGAGAAAATTTTGTCTGAGGAAGAAAAAATTACGGTAAAATCGCTGGTTCGGCAGTCGGCCCATCCTGTAAGTAAGCAGATAGATGACTTGTTAGAACATATTGATATACAGCCGGTTGAGCAATTTGAAGAAAGCATAGGTGAAGGCATTAGTGGGATGGTGAACGGCCACCAGGTACGCATCGGCAAACCCTCGTTTATGGAGAGTTGTGTGGTGGGAGCGCCTCACACTTTCGTGGAAATTGACGGCCGGATGAAGGGTTGGTTCCGGCACACGGTTGCCCTTAGAAAGGGACTTCCCGAAGTGATTAATCAGCTAAGCAAGCGTTTTGAGATGTCGCTGCTGTCGGGAGATACAGATCAGCATCGTTCTTCGTTTGAGGGCTTATTTCCCGAAAGGGCAACCCTCCGCTTTGACCAAAGTCCGCAAAACAAACTGGATTACATCCAAAAGCTACAAGAAGCCGGGGCGACCGTAATGATGGTAGGCGACGGCCTCAACGATGCCGGGGCCTTGCAACAAGCCGATGTGGGGTTGGTACTAACCGAGTCGCACAACAATTTTACACCTGCCTGTGACGGAGTTTTGCAGGCCGACCAATTCGAATCGCTACCAGAGTTGATTTCCGGTATCCGGGCCGGCCGCCGGGTGGTATACAGTGCCTATGCCCTGGCGATCGTCTACAACCTGATCGGGTTGAGTTTTGCGGTGCAAGGTTTGCTCTCGCCGGTGATTGCAGCTATTTTAATGCCTCTAAGTTCGATCACTATTGTAGCCTGGGGCGTGGCGGGGAGTTGGTTGGTGAATTATACATGGAGCAAACAAGATGATAAAAATCATATTTTGAGATGACTAGGGCATTAGGTCATGTATCAACGAGTGAGTACCTTGCGGGGTGATTTTAAAATGTACGGACAATGAAAATAATCTTTCTGCTTATTGCAATCAGCCTGACAGTTGCTGCTGGCTTTTTGGTCGCCTTTTTTTGGGCGGTCCGGTCGGGGCAATTCGACGACGACTATACGCCTTCGATGCGGATATTACTGGATGATGAAACAGAAAATGAAAAACCATAATCTATGAGTTCAAAGATCGAACAATTTGCTTACGACAATAAGATCGTCCGCGATTTTGCGATAGCAACGGCCATTTTCGGTATAGTGGGCATGGCGGTGGGGTTGCTGGCAGCTCTGCAGTTGGTATTTCCTGCGCTCAACTTTGGAATGGCGGAGACTACCTTCGGGCGAATACGTCCTTTGCATACCAATGCGGCCATTTTCGCCTTTGTGGGCAATGGCATTTTTATGGGAGTGTACTACTCTTTGCAACGATTGCTCAAAACGCGGATGTATAGCGATTTACTGAGTCGGATCCATTTTTGGGGGTGGCAGGCCATTATTTTGGCAGCAGCCATCACCCTACCCCTCGGCATCACCAGTTCGAGCGAATACGCCGAATTGGAGTGGCCGATTGACCTTGCCATCACGCTCATATGGGTCGTATTTGGCATAAACATGATCGGTACCATCCTCAAGCGGCGGGAAAACCACCTGTATGTGGCCATCTGGTTTTACATAGCTACCTGGGTGACGGTGGCGGTGCTACACATCGTCAAGAACCTGGAGCTACCGGTTCATCTGTGGAAAAGCTATCCGGTGTTTGCAGGCGTACAAGATGCGTTGGTTCAATGGTGGTACGGTCACAATGCGGTAGCCTTCTTTTTGACGACTCCGTATTTGGGTTTGATGTATTACTATTTGCCGAAAGCGGCCAACCGCCCGGTGTTTTCATACAAGCTCTCCATTATCCACTTCTGGGCTTTGATCTTCATCTACATTTGGGCTGGACCCCACCACTTGTTGTATACTTCCTTACCGGATTGGGCACAGTCGCTGGGCATGGTGTTCTCTCTGATGTTGATCGCCCCCTCCTGGGGCGGGATGCTCAATGGGTTGTTGACCTTGCGAGGTGCCTGGGACCGGGTGCGCAACGACCCCATCCTCAAGTTTATGGTAGTAGCGGTAACTGCTTATGGGATGGCGACCTTTGAAGGGCCGATGATGTCGATCAAATCGGTTAACGCCATCAGCCACTACACCGACTGGACGGTGGGCCACGTACACATTGGCACATTGGGCTGGAACGGGATGCTCACTTTCGGGGTGTTGTATTGGTTGATACCAAAAATATACAACATCCGGCTACACTCTGTTGGAGCGGCCAATGCGCATTTCTGGATCGCTACGTTGGGTATCTTATTCTATGCCATCCCTCTGTACTGGGGTGGTTGGACGCAGAGCCTAATGTGGAAGGAATTCACCGAGGAAGGCTTTTTGAAATACGGCAACTTCCTGGAAACGGTTACCCAAATACTCCCTATGTATATGATGCGGGCACTGGGTGGTACGATCTATCTGGCTGGGGTGTTCTTGATGGTTTGGAACCTTTGGAAAACAGCTAAGTCGGGCAAATTAGTGGCCAATGAAATGACCCAGGCGCCAGCACGGACCGTCCACGTAAAACACAAAGGCGAACACTGGCACCGATGGATCGAACGACGGCCGATCCAACTACTACTTTGGTCAACCGTAATGGTGCTGATCGGCGGCTTGATAGAAATCGTACCCATGATGATGATCGACGAAAACGTTCCGAAAATCGCCTCCGTCAAACCATACACCCCGCTGGAACTAGAAGGGCGCGACCTCTACATTCGCGAAGGATGCATCAGTTGCCACACCCAGATGGTGCGGCCTTTCCGCTCTGAAACAGAACGCTATGGTCCCTACTCCAAGTCAGGAGAATTTATCTATGACCGTCCCTTCCTCTGGGGTTCGAAAAGAACCGGGCCAGACCTCCACCGCGAAGGTGGGCGCTACCCGGATAGCTGGCATTACAACCATATGCTCGACCCGGAAACGATGTCGCCAGGCTCGATTATGCCGCCCTACCCCTGGCTGGTAGAAGACATTCTCAACACGAAGTACACGTATGCCAAAATTAAGGTTTTGCAACAGCTCAACACACCTTACCCTGACATGGATGAAGCGGAAGTCCTTCAAAACCTTCAGGCTCAAGCTAAGCGGGTTGCGGAAAGCCTTCAGAAAGATGGCATCAAGGACGACCGGCTGGAAGAAAGAGAGATCGTAGCGCTGATCGCTTATCTCCAACGTTTGGGCACGGATATTAAGCCTAAACCGCAGGCGGGGCAGTGATTTATATGCTGGCTGGTTTCGACTTCGCTCAACCAGTATAACAATTTGTTAACGCAATACACTGAAATAAACATTATGTACAAATACATTCTTCAAAATGCGGAGGGAGACATCAACTGGATGGCGTTGTTTGCCTTGTTGACCTTTTTCACCTTATTTGTGATCAGTATTGTAATGATATTTGGCAAGAATAAGGGATATATCGACAAGATGTCGCGGATGCCCCTGGACGACAACCTCTCCACTTCAACCGAAAACGAATAACCTATGATAAGCAATTATTCAAAAATTTTTGGCGCAAGCCTTCTAACGGTATTAATTCCACTGGGGGTGAATGGTGCTTCCGCCGTGGGTGACGATCCCTATTTTTTGACGCGGCTGCTGGAGAACGGGGTGATCATTTTCGGTATTTTCATCATTTTTGCAACAGTGGTATTTTTGTTCCGGTTTTTCATGATCTGGATGGACGTGCAAAAAATGCGAATCCTGGAGGAGCAGGGATTGGAAGTGCTGAAGGAATCAACACTGGTGAAGGATTCGCTGTGGAGCCGCATGATGAAAAGGCTGTCGGGCGCCGTACCTGTAGAAAGAGAGGCCGACGTAATGCTCGACCACAACTACGATGGCATCCGCGAACTCGACAACAGTCTTCCGCCCTGGTGGGTGGCCATGTTTTATATTACCGTCGCAATCGGAGTGGTCTATATGGGATACTATCACTACCCGGGTACGGGGAAAGGATCTATTGAAGAATACGAGTTGGAGATGGCTTACGCCGAAAGACAAAAAGCCTTGTTTCTGGAACGGCAGGCCAATGCCGTCAATGAGAAAAATGTGGAGATGATCACCGATGAAAAACTGCTGTTGGCAGGACAAACTATTTTCAAAGAGAGCTGCGCCAACTGTCACGGTCAACTAGGGGAAGGGCTGGTAGGGCCTAACCTCACCGACAACTACTGGCTACATGGAGGTGACATCAAATCCGTTTTTAAAACCATCAAGTATGGCGTTCCCGATAAGGGGATGATTGCCTGGAGTACTCAGATGTCGGCATCCTCAATGCATCAGGTGGCAAGTTATATCCTGACTTTGGTGGGCACTGATCCGCCCAATCAAAAGGAAAAACAGGGAGACTTGTATGAACCCGGCAAGGGAGAAGGATAAAGCTGTATTGTCGTTGTTTTTAATTATAACATGTCTACCAGCAAAAAGTCAGATAGTTACCGCGATCAAATCGCTACCGTAGACAAATCGGGCAAACGGATTTGGATATATCCCAAAAAGCCGAAGGGCTGGTATTATGACAAACGCAAGATCATCAGTTATCTTTTGTTGCTGTTTTTGTTTGGGATGCCGTTTGTGAAGATGGGAGGTGAACCGTTTTTCCTGTTCAACGTTCTCGAACGGCGATTTACACTTTTTGGGATGCATTTTGCACCGCAGGATTTTCACCTGTTCGTGTTTGGGATGTTGATATTCATCTTGTTCATCGTGGTTTTCACCCTGGTGTATGGGCGGTTGTTTTGCGGGTGGATTTGTCCGCAGACCATTTTCATGGAAATGGTATTCCGGCGCATCGAATACTTGATCGAGGGAGATGCCAATGCGCAAAAACGCCTCAATAAAGCTCCGTGGACGGCAGAGAAAACAATTAAAAAGGTAAGCAAACAAATCATCTTTTTCCTGATCGCCGTGTTGGTAGCCAATACCTTTCTGGCCTGGGTCATCGGGGTGGATGAGGTGTGGAAAATAGCCACCGAACCGGTAAGTATGCACGTAGGAGGTTTTGTGGCCATGATTTTTTTCTCTTTTGCCTTTTATTTTGTATTTTCTCAACTACGGGAGCAGGTATGTGTGACCATCTGCCCCTATGGCCGGATGCAGGGAGTGCTGCTCGATAAAAATTCCATTGCCGTTTACTACGATTTTGAGCGGGGAGAACCTCGTGGGAAGATCAAAAAGAAGAGAAAGAAGTCAGTAGTAAAACCACTGTTGGAAACAATGGCCGTTGCCGCCACAACAACCCCCTCCCCTATTGACGAGGGTCCGGTGCTTGGCGATTGTATCGACTGTAAGCTATGCGTACAGGTCTGCCCTACTGGCATCGACATCCGCGACGGAGTACAGCTCGAATGTGTCAACTGCACGGCCTGTATGGATGCCTGCGACGAAGTGATGGAAAAAGTGGGTCGACCCAAAGCGTTGATCCGCTACGACAGCTACAACGGCATCAAAGAAAACCGGCGGCAGTGGTTTACGCCCCGGGTGCGGTTGTTTTCCGCTGTATTGGTATTGCTGCTGGCTGCGGAAGTGTTCCTACTGGTAGGGCGGACAGATGTGGAGACCATCCTGTTGCGTACACCAGGCATGCTGTACCAGGAAACGGAAGAGGGATACATCAGCAATTTGTACAACTATCAGATCATCAATAAAACGTCGGACGAGTTTCCGGTCGAATTAAAACTGCTGAATGAGGGCGGCCGCATACGCTTTGTTGGAAAACCACCGGTGAGCAAGCCCAATGATATTTCGGAAGGTTCTTTGTTTATCGACATGCCGCCGGATTTGCTGGATAGCCGGAAGACGAAATTGCGGGTCGGAGTGCTGGTGAACGGGGAGCAGATTGATGTGGTGAAGACTAATTTTTTGGGGCCGGTGAAGTGATTTATTGACTGCGGTTTCAATTTGGTGTTTTGGTGTTTTGGTGTTTTGGGAAGAGGGATAGCAATTTGCGGATATTATTATATAACAACGACTTATGAAATTTCATTGGGGGCATGGCATCGCCGTTTTTTACATTGCCTTTATGTTTGTTCTTTTGATGTTTGTTTTCAAATCGACGACATATGACCACACATTGGTGATGGATAATTATTACGAGCAAGATTTGAAATACCAGCAGCATTACGATAAGGTGGCCAACCAAATGGCGCTGGTCGAAGGATTGGTGATCGCCCAAAATGAGGAGGCGGGGTACATCCGGCTGGCGTTTCCGGCGGAGATGCATTCTGTTGAAGGAAGTATTCTGCTCTTCAGGCCCTCTGCAAGTCACAAGGATATTTCGACTACGATCGAACTGGATGATAAGAACAACATGCTGGTCCGAACGCATCAATTGGCACGAGGACGGTGGATACTCAAGGCCGATTGGGTAGCTGACGGGGTACCTTACTACAAGGAGATGGAAATAGTACTGTAGGGTGAGCTAAAAATATTCCAATTATGATATTCTGGACGGCATTTCTGTTGGGGTTGGGGGGCAGCCTCCATTGCGTGGGTATGTGCGGGCCATTGGTGGTGGCGCTTCCGCTAAAGCGAGAAGAACGGATGGTGGTGGCCTGGCAGTCGGCGATATATCATCTGGGGCGGGTTATGACCTATGCGTTGATGGGGTTGTTATTTGGGCTATTGGGTTGGGGCGTGGTGTTGCTGGGCTATCAGAAAGCTCTTTCTATCGGGTTGGGCGTAATACTATTGTTAAGCGTTTTATTGTCGGTTTCGCCGGAAAATCGGTTGATGCGCACGGCATGGTATCGCACGGCAATGGAGCGGCTGAAAAAAACGATCGGCCGGGCTTTTACCATTAAGGGACCTGGGGGGGCTTTTGTACTGGGTATGCTGAATGGGTTGCTGCCATGTGGATTGGTATACGTGGCGCTGGCGGGTGCGGTGAGCAGTGGGGATCACTGGTCGGGGGCTTTGTTTATGACCTTGTTTGGGCTGGGAACTACTCCCCTACTGCTGGCGATGATGGTGGCAGGGCGTTGGTCGGTGAAGTGGCGGGGGCGGTTGCAGCGGCTGGTGCCGGTTACGCTGGTGGTGTTTGGGTTGATTTTGATTTACCGGGGGGTGGTGGTGGGAGGTTGATTATAGAAACTTCTTTTCTTTGAGCAATTGTTCAAACTGGATTGCTTTTTTATTCATTTCACTTATTGTTTTCAGATTTTCGAGCGTTAAGGAGGTACGCTGGCTGCTGATTTGTTGGAACTGCTTCCAGTAAATCCTATTGTCGAAGTCAGTACGGATCTTTTTGATGACGGGGGTGAGATTGTCGATGGCGGTTTTAAACTCCTGAAGTTCGGGTATGTATTGTTGGATAGAAGTGATCTTTTGGCTGATCTCATCGGAGGTGGCGCTTTTGGCAAATAGCATACTGCGGAGGTCGCGGAAAACAACCGGATAAAAGCCGAGCAGGGAGCGGTGCTGTTCGGTAAACAGGTCGAGGTCTTCAAAAGTCATAGAGACGGTAGATGAGACGGATTTGCTTTTTTCGAAGGTTGGTGGAGCTGCAGGGGCGGGGTTGGAATGTTGCTTGGCAGTCAAGCTTTCAATCTCTGTGTCGGCAGGCTTTTCTTTTTTAGCGCTAAGCTGAGCCAAAAACTGATTGAGTGCGTCATCATCGGATGGTTGCAGGTCATGGGGCCGGAGGTTGTCGATGTGTTGAAAAAGGTTGTCGAGCAAGCGGTTGGTACGGAGTACGCGGTCGGTTTCAGCGATGACGCCTTTTATGGACTCCTCTTCCAGGTTTTGGTATTGGACTTTCAGGAGAATGATGTCGTTCTTTTGCGGGGAGCTATCGGCTACCAGGCTGAAAATTTTGTCGATCGTTTTTTCCAGGTTTTTGGCGGCAGCCAGCTTGAGATCGGTCTTGTAGTTTTGGAAGAAATTGTCGGACATGGTTGGCTTCGTGTTTTAGTGGTGCTACGCGTTAAATGTACGATAAAAATGGGTTTTGGGTGCGTTTTTGCTAATTGCAATTCTCGAAAAAAGATGTTACCTTTATTTTCATAATACGGAATATGTCTACAACGCCAACTCAATTCAATCAAGAGTTTACGCCCCAAAAAATGCTGCTCTCCGCAGATGATTATCAGCGCATGGGGGCAGCCGGTATATTCTCCGATAAGCCCCGCGTTGAATTGATCGATGGCCAAATTTATACTATGAGTCCCATTTCCCCCGATCACAACAGCCATGTTGATAAGGCATCAGAATATTTTATTATTAATCTATATGGCAAAGCTAAAGTGAGAGCGCAAGGCTCTGTCCGAACAGACGAGCATTCCGAACCAAAGCCGGACGTAACGATTCTACATTTTAAGGAAAACTTTTATAACGATGAACAGCCTTCTCCCGAAGACATTCACCTCATCGTCGAAATTGCCGTTTTTACTTTGCAAATTGATCGAACAGTTAAACTGAAAAAATACGCCTCTGTCGGAATTCCGGAATACTGGATCGTCGTTCCCGAAAAAAAAATCGTCGAAGTTTACCGCAAGCCCGATGACAGCACCTACCTTGAAAAGTCTACCTACACCAAAGATGATGAATGGGTTTTTGAGGAATTTAACTTAAGTGTAAAAGGTTCTGATCTCCTCATTTAAATCGTTTTGCTTTCCACTCTTATAGCGTTTAAAGCCTTACTGTTGTAGTTCTAAACAGCCCAACTTTTATGTGCTTCGTACAAAAACAGCAGAAGTTCAACATTTTGCTATCTTTATCCCTCAAAGAAAACCAACTTATATGGCATTAATCAGCTTTTTGGGCTTCACCCTGCTCGTCGCGGTAATTGCTTACTGGTCTACCCGGAGTACCGATGAAAGTTCCGCTGCCGGCTATTTCCTGGGTGGGCGGAGTTTGACTGCCGGTGTCATTGCCGGATCGTTGTTGTTGACCAACCTTTCCACTGAGCAAATCGTCGGGCTCAACGGGCAGTCCTACACCGAAGGCATCCTGGTCATGGCCTGGGAGACCCTCGCTGCCATTGCAATGGTGGTGACGGCGGTCCTCCTCCTCCCCCGCTACTTGAAAGGCGGACTCACCACGGTACCTCAATTTCTGGAAGGGCGCTACGACAAATGGACTAAAACGATTACCTCCGGGCTGTTTTTGTCGGGATATGTAGTAGTATTGTTACCAATTGTATTGTACTCCGGTGCGTTGGCCATTGTCACGATGTTTGAATTGCCGGAGGTGCTTGGCATGACGCATACCCAGGCGTTGTGGCTTTGTGTGTGGGGGATTGGGATTGCGGGTTCGATCTATGCGATCTTTGGCGGGCTGAAAGCGGTAGCGGTATCGGATACGATCAACGCCATTGGATTGTTGGTGGGCGGGCTGTTGATCCCCGTGTACGGATTGTTGTACATTGGCGAAGGCAGTATCGGTCAGGGTATCAGTACGCTAATGAGCAGTCATCCGGAAAAGTTTGATTCCATTGGAGAGCCTACGGCATCCGTCCCGTTTGCTACCATATTTACGGGTATGATGTTGGTGCAATTGTTTTATTGGGGCACCAATCAGGCGATCATACAACGGGCGCTTGGCGCAAAAAATCTGGAGGAAGGGCAGAAGGGATTGCTGCTGGCCGCGTTTTTTAAGATACTTGGGCCGATCATCGTGGTGTTGCCAGGAGTAATCGCCTGGCATATTTTCCAGGGATCGCTGGAGATACCGGATCAGGCTTATCCTATGTTGGTCAACAAGGTGTTGCCGGCCGGTTTTATGGGGTTCTTTGCGGCAGTGCTGGTGGGAGCGATTTTGAGTTCTTTCAATAGTGCTTTAAATAGTTCTGTTACATTGTTTGGGTTAGACATCTACAAGGCCCACATCAATCCGGATGCGGATGAGCGGACGGTGGTCAAATACGGCAAATTGTTCGGTATTGTACTGGCTTTTTTGTCAATGTTTATTGCGCCGATGATCGCCAAAGCACCGGAGGGACTTTTTGGCTACCTGCAAGAGGTCAATGGTTGTTACAGCATTCCCATTTTGACCATTATTATGGTGGGTTATCTTACCAAAAGGGTTCCGGCATTGGCTGCCAAAGTGGGTATTTTGTCGGGGGTGATCTTGTACACCATCAGTCAGTTTGTCCTGAAGCCGAGGGTGGTAGAGAGTGCGGTGGCTTCCGCCAAATTGAATGGTGTGACGGATGCGGCGGCGTTGGCAGAGGTTGAAAAACTGGCTTATCCGCATTTTCTGCACGTAATGGCCATCCTGTTTGTGCTCAACGTAATTATAATGTTACTAATTGGGTGGTTGAAGCCTCGTGCTACGGATTTTGTGTTGCCTTATACTAAGGAGGTAGACATTACACCCTATCGGTATGTGGTTCCATTTGGGGTGGCTATTTGTGTTATTGTAATCGGAATCTATCTTTATTTTTCGTGATCCAGCTAGCGGATTGAACATCGTCATAAACTAGCCGGATGCCTTCTTCAAGGGAAATGCGGGCTTTCCAGCCCAGGGAATGGAGTTTGGAAACATCCATAAGTTTGCGGGGAGTGCCGTCGGGTTTGGAAAGGTCGTGGACAATGCTGCCGTTGAACCCGACGGTGTCTTTGATGAGGAGAGCGAGATCCTTGATGGTGGTGTCGGTGCCGGTACCTATGTTGACGAGGCCGGGCTGGTCGTAATGCTGCATGAGGAAGTAGCAGGCGTCGGCGAGGTCATCTACATGCAGGAATTCGCGACGGGGAGTGCCGGTACCCCAGAGGATGACTTCGGGTGCATCTTGTTGGGTAGCTTCTATAAATTTGCGGAGGAGGGCAGGCAGGACGTGGGAATTCTGGAGGTCGTAGTTGTCGTTGGGGCCGTAGAGGTTGGTAGGCATCACACTGATGAAGTTGTCGCCGTATTGGTGTCGATAGGCGTCGCAGAGTTTGATACCGGCAATTTTGGCGATGGCATAGGGCTCGTTGGTGGGTTCGAGGGGACCGGTCAGGAGGTAGTCTTCGCGGAGAGGTTGGGGTGCCATTTTGGGGTAGATGCAGGAGGAGCCGAGGAACATGAGTTTTTTCACGCCAGTGAGATGGGCCGCGTGTATGGTGTTGGTTTGGATCATGAGGTTGTCGTAGAGGAATTCGGCGCGGTAGGTGTTGTTGGCTTGGATGCCTCCTACTTTGGCAGCAGCCAGGAAGACGTAATCGGGCGTATATTGTTGGAAAAAATGGTGTACGGCCTGCTGATCGCGGAGGTCGAGTTCAGTAGAGGTTTTTGTAATGATGTTGTTGTAGCCTTCGGATTTTAGCTTTCGCAAAATCGCGGAGCCTACCATGCCGCGGTGACCGGCGATGTATATTGTACTATATTTTTCCATTTATTCTCATTTTCAAACCATCCAATTATCGCATACCTTACAAGCGTGTAATTCTTGTCGTTTTTACTACCGCAAAGAGCGCCACGGAACGTAATGTTATACATGGCGTTCTTCGCGTTCTTGGCGGGGTTAATTAATAAACACACTTCAAGTGATCTACAGTCCCATTGCAGTTCTTATAATCACTCAAATTCATTCTTCACATCGAAGCCTGCTTCTTTGAGAAGCTTATCCTTGCGGAACAATTCGAGGTCGGCCTGTACCATTTCGCTGCAAAGCATTTGGATGTCGTATCGTGGTTCCCAGCCCAGTTTTTCTTTGGCTTTGGCGGGGTCGCCGATGAGGAGATCAACCTCTGTGGGGCGAAAATATTGGGGGTCGACGGCTACTACTTCCCGACCCACCGCCAGTTGGAATTCGGGATTGGAGCAAGTTCCGACAAGGCCGGTTTCTGATTCTCCTTCGCCCTTGAACTCCAGCTCGACGCCTATTTCCCGAAAGGACATGCGCACAAAATCCCGAACGCTGGTGGTGGCTCCGGTGGCGATGACCCAGTCTTCGGGTACATCTTGTTGAAGGATTTTCCACATGCATTCTACGTAGTCTTTGGCGTGGCCCCAGTCGCGTTTGGCGCTGAGGTTGCCGAGGTAGAGTTTGTCTTGCAGGCCCAACGCAATTTTGGCAACAGCCCGGGTGATCTTTCGGGTTACGAATGTTTCTCCGCGGAGGGGACTATTGTGGACATGGCCTTGCCCTATTCCACAGTGAAAAGTTCCACTTTCCGTGGTTAGATCAAAAAACCAACCATCAAAGTGATCCATTTCTATAATTTTTTTTACTTCATTATTTTCCTTTTGAAGATGATGCACACCCGAAGGGATGTAACCATTTTCGACTTTGCGGACAAAGGTTCTACTAATTCCAGTTTTTCGTTGAATACCCCTTTGACTGATTCCTTGCTCAATAAGTGAAAGGACTCTTTGGTGTTTCTCAAAGGAATTTCTATTATTTTGCCCTTCGGAGGAATTACTTAAAACATTTATTGAATAATAAAGCTTATACTCACCCCATTTCCAGGATTCTTCCACATTGATATTATAATCTTGCTTCGTAGTATTGTTCAAAAGAAAAACTAAACCTGCCGCTAGAGTCGCAGAATTAGTCTTGAAGTTTTTGAATTCGTAATTACATGGGTTAGCTTTTAATCCATCCGCATGATTGTACCCTTCTAAAAAAGCAAGTTGAACTTCTTTTGAAGCGTTTAAAATTTGTGTAGGAATTCTCTTTTTTCGGTCTTCCGTGTAGATTTCAAATTGCCTGATCCATTGAGTCGCATTGTTAAGCCTCAATTGCCAGACAGTTTCACTGTCATTAAATCCAGATTTGGTTTCCCAATAATGAACGCTGTTAATAGGATTTAATGAAAGCCAAATGTATTCATATAATTCTAGTTTATCTTTTTCTTTTGAGGTGAGTTGTAGCTTATGCCCTTTTAGAAATCCATCACCGATAATAAAACCAAGAAGCTTTGCTTCTTTAGCTGCCAAATTATCTGTAGATAGAGCAAATGGATAATCAATCAAATTAACTTTATCCCCTAATTCAATATTTCTAAAATTTTTCTCTTTTCCATCTTCCATTATGCATTCGTGACTACCAGTAGCTAAGTAGGCTGCATTCTTTGATACTACGAAGCGAGGGTTTTTAGGATTCTTTTCCTGTTCGTGAGGATATCCAGAGGCAAATAAAACCTTTGTCCATCCAGAAGCATCCCAAACGTATAAATCTTCGGTGACGAAGGATTCCTGGTACTCCCGTTTATTTAAATCAATTGGGCACTCTCCTTTTACAGTATGGTTGAGAACAATCTCTTTAACGGGCTTTATATCTATCTCCCCATCTTTACCAACCTTATAAATCATCGGCATAAAATCAGCGATTGTCTCGTGATTAAAGAGGATGCCGTTGCAAGCAAACATGTTATAGGCTTCCCGATAATTCACGGTAATCCAATAGGCATACATCTTAGCCACCGCATACGGTGAGCGTGGATAGAACGGCGTTTTCTCACTCTGCGGAATTTCTTGCACAAGTCCGTACAACTCGGAGGTGGAAGCCTGGTATATTTTCGTTTTTTGGGTCAGGCCCAAAATGCGGACGGCTTCGAGGATGCGCAGAGTCCCTACCCCATCGACGTCGGCAACGTATTCGGGTTGGTCGAAGCTGACCTTGACATGCGACATGGCGCCGAGGTTGTAGATCTCGTCGGGCTGCACCTCCTGGATGATGCGTATGAGGTTGGTCGAGTCGGTAAGGTCGCCGTAGTGGAGGATGAAGTTGCGGTTGTCGATGTGGGGATCCTGATACAGATGGTCGATGCGTGCCGTGTTGAAGAGGGAAGTACGCCGCTTGATGCCGTGTACGATGTATCCCTTTTTCAGGAGGAATTCGGAGAGGTAGGCTCCGTCTTGACCGGTGATGCCGGTGATTAGTGCTTTTTTCATTTTTTCTTTTTTAGTCATCGCGCTGCGCACGATGTTAATGCAGTCGCCCCGTCAGGGCTCTCAGGGTTTTTCAGAGGTTATGGGTTTAACGGTAAATGGGGAGGGTATGTTATTTTATTTTTAATCTGTCATTTTTTCATATTGGATGGCGAGCATTTCGCGGAGTGCTTTTTCGAGTTTGCGCATGTTGCCGGCGGAGACACCCCACCACCCTTCTGAGGAGCGGGCCAGGCGACCTTTGCCGGTGTGGTTGGTGGGGGCGGGTATGGGGCTTAGTCGCCTTTTGGAGAAGGTGAGCATGGCGCGGGGCATGTGGATGGCGCTGGTGGCTATGATGAGTTGGGTGGTGTCGTTGTAGAAGTGTTGTTGGTAGTGGTCGGCTTCCTGAGCGGTGGTGGCGGGTTTGGTCATTGTGTGTATTTTGGTGGTATCGACGCCGAGGGCTATGGCTGTTGCTTTCATGGTTTCGGCGATGGACATATTCCCCTTTTTGGCCTTACCGGAAAAGATGATCTCGCTATTTGGCAATAGCCGATGCACCCGTATGCCTTCTACTACCCGGGTCAGGGAGTTGGAAGCCAGTCGGCTATTGGGGGGCAGGCTGGTGTCGTTGGTAAATCCGCCGCCGAGGACGAGGATGTGTGCGTGTTGTTTGTCCAATGGTCTGATCTCGGGGTTGAAGGTGGGGTATTTGCGCTCCAGCTTTCTGACGAGGTATTCGGGTAGTGGGTTGGTGAAGGTGATAAGGAGGAGGAGGACGGTTGCGTTGCGGAGCCATTTGTACCATTTTCGCTTTTTGTATCGACGGCTTATCCAGGCTCCGGCGGCCAGGGCTATGATGAGGTAGAGGGGGTTGGTGAGGAGTTTTAGCATTACTAGGCATCGCAGTTACAAACCTGTCGGTCCTGGTACTTGGGGCGGGCTGCGACGAACGAAGTCAATCAAACAAAGCCATTAGCTCTTCCTTTTTCAAGGACTTGAGTACATTTTCGTCTGTTCGGATAATATCGCTAGCCAGATTTTTCTTTCGCTCCTGCAGTTTAAGGATCTTTTCTTCTATCGAGTCTTTGCAGATCAGTTTGTAAGCAAAGACGTGTTTGTCCTGTCCGATCCGGTGGGTGCGGTCTATGGCCTGTGATTCGACAGCGGGGTTCCACCAGGGGTCGAGGATGTAAACGTAATCGGCCTTGGTGAGGTTCATCCCTGTATTGCCGGCTTTGAGGCTGATGAGGAAAATGTTGATGTCGTCGCGGTCCATAAATTTGTCGACTTCTTTTTGGCGTTTGGTGGTGGAGCCGTCGAGATAGGCGTATTTGATGCCGCGATTGTCCAGTTCTTTACGCACGATAGAGAGAAGGCTGACGAATTGAGAGAATATCAGAGCGTTGTGGTGGTCGAGTTCTTCCGTAAGGTTTTGCAAGAGGATGTCGATTTTTACGGAGTCTGCTTTCGCCCCGGAAAAGGCGGGGTTGAGCAATACAGGTGAATTGCACATTTGGCGCAAGCGCAAAAGCCCGTCGAGTATTTGAAATTTTGACTTGGCCAGCCCTTTCTCTTCGACCACTTCTTCGATGTCTTCTTTTATCTTTTGCTTCAGGTTGTCGTACAGCCGGCGTTGGGTCCGGCCCATTTCGCAGTAGATGATGGTTTCGGTTTTTTCCGGAAGGTCTTTGGCCACCTGTTCTTTTGTCCGTCGGAGGAGAAAAGGATGAATGAGTTTGCGCAATAGCGCTGCCTTTTCCACATCCCCGTAATTATCGATGGGTTTGGCAAAATCGGAGATAAATCCCGTTTTAGTGCCCAGTAATCCCGGCGAGGTAAAACTGAGTTGGGCGTACAAATCGAGCGTGTTGTTTTCGATGGGAGTACCCGTCATTGCAATTTTATTGTTAGATTGCAAAATGCGCATGGCTTTGTACCGTTTGGAGTTAGGGTTTTTGATGGCCTGCGATTCGTCAAGAATGATGTAATTGAATTTAAACTCCTTAAACATTTCGACATCGGAGACGGCAGTTCCATAGGTGGTGATAACGATATGGCAAGGTAGTAGTTCTTCGATCATTTTGGCGCGACCAGGGCCGTGGTGGATGACATATTTTAGCTTGGGGCAAAACTTGTCGAGTTCTGCAGCCCAGTTGAAGAGCAGGCTTCGGGGCACGACTACCAGGGAAGGAGCCTTGTCGATCTGGTCTGCCAGCAAACAGATCACCTGCACGGTTTTACCCAACCCCATATCATCGGCCAGGATGCCTCCAAAACTGGATTCGTCGAGAAACTTCAACCATTCAAAACCATGCTTTTGATAGTCCCGCAATGTAGCATTTACAATTTTGGGGACTTTGTATTTTTTGTTCAGCTCGATTTGTTGGATGCGCTGTTTTTTCTCCCGAAGTTCTTTCAATATTTTTTTATCGTCGATGTCTTCAAAAAGGTCTTCGATGATGTTGAAGCGGTATTTGGAAATGGCGATGCGTTCTTTTTTGACTTCGGCTATGGCCAAAATCTGCCGGGCTTGTTTGAGCCATTCTTCGGGCAATATTCCCAGTGTACCATCTTTGAGGCGTACAAAGGATTCTTTATTGCGAAGTGCCTTGATCCAATCGGCCGTTTTGACTTTTTCATCGCCGAAGGAGACGCCCAATTCGACTTCGAACCAGTCGATACCGGAGCGTACATGGGAGAATGTAACTGCTTTGTTGGAGTTGTAATTAAATTTGCTGAGATTTTTTTGTCCCAACACTTCTATTCCGGCCATTTGGCAAGCTTCATTGAAGTGGAGAAACCAGTAGTTGTTGATCAAGTCTGCGCCCTTGAGCCAGACGTATTCCTGCAATTGAGTATCGTTGTCAAATTGAGGATGCGCATTTTTGATGAAATTCGCCAAAAATTCCTGGTCAGCTTCATCTGCGCGGAATAATTTTTTGCCGATGTAGTAGCTGTCTCTGTCAAAAACGTTGAAACTGTAGTCGTCATATTTCAGGCGAGGTTCGAATAGAATAAATTCTCCCACCTCACGCAGCAATATCTGGAATTGGGGGTCGGTCAGTACTTCTTCTTCCATGATAATATCGGAGACCGTTTCCACATCAAAATATTGCCTTAGATCTGTTACTAAACGAGTCAAGTCATTTTGGCTGGCATGCGGTATGATGATCTCATCGTGGCCGGAAAATAGCTTCATCACCTCCTGCATTTGTTCATTTTCAAAACAATAAGCCGTTGAATAGGTAGCACAAAAGACCTCGTTGGCGTAGGTCACTTCGGAATAGTCAAAGGGATTACCATCCAAAGTCAGGTGCCGCCTTAGCCGTACCAATCCATCTTTTTTTACAACAGAGAATTTACCATGGAGAGGAGAGGGATGGAAGTGTACCAGGCTGAGGTTTGATTCCCTGAGTGTACCACCATGGATACTGCCATTGTATATATATTGGTAGAGGCTGTTGAGTTGCTCAATATTGGACAATAAAAGTTGTTTGATTTTCCGGAAACGGGTGTTTCGATCTTTTTGGTTGCAGGCAAAAAACAATTCCTCGGCGAGTCGCTGATGGTCGGTTGGCAAAATATTGGGGAGGTGCGATACAATGCGTTTGGTTTTGTAAATTCCGGGCTTGGTTTTAAATCCGGGGCCGCGCATGAAGTGTAGCCCGACTATATTTTTATTGGCGTTGTTCTGTGCCCAACAGTAGGCGAATTTGAGCTCCCGGCCTTCTTCGAGCAATTCTGTGTGTGTTTTGTTGGAGGTCTTGCGCAGTTCTCTGTCGTGGTTCAGTACGTCGATGGTCGTGTTGACCCATTTCGGGCTCACTATGTTTTCATTGATGGCATGGCTGAAGAATCCTTTGTTGTTGAAAACGACCTTAAAATAGTTCCCGAAAACGCGGGAGTCCACACCGGTCCTTTTCGCTTCTTTCTTCACCAAACTTTGCCAGGTTGTCGATCCGTTTAGTAACCCAAAGCCTGCCAAATAGCGGTTGGCTTCATTGAGCAGAGCCATCTGGTGTGTGCATAGTGTTGGTGTTTTTTTATTACAGGAAAGACATTTGACGTACCACTCTCCCTTTATTGGTTGTAGCGCGATGGATTGCTCTTTGAAATTGTACGCCTGATATTTGGAGATGGTTTTTAAGGTGAGTACGTTTTCATCAGAAAGCGTTCCTTCGAAGGTTTCGTTCCATTGTAATTTTTCTGCATGCTTATTCGTGCGGTGCCTGTCCAGTGTTGTCTGGAAGCTGCCGTTGACCAGGGGCAATTTGCGATAGGTTCCGGCGGTGTTTCCTCCCTCCAGCACGGCGGGTGTATTTTTTGCTGTCGATTTCGAGGGTGTGTCAGCAGCCTGCCCGGCTTTCTTCTTGCCCCGTACTGACTTGATTTTCCTCACTCCGCGGGCTTTCACTGATTGGGGGGCAGGGGTTGTTCGTCGTCGGCGTTCGATGGCTTTTGGGTTGGTGAGGAAGCGGTCGCTTACTTCGTGTAACACGGCTACTTCGTGTTTGCAATTATCCTTGTAGGGACAATCACATTTGCCCCTCCAGATATTTTTATCAAAATCAAAATTAAACTCAACGTAGTAGGTGCTGCTTGAAGTCCCCTCAACGGTTGCTTCGATGGTCCCGCTTTCTTCATTAATGCTGAGGTTGGAAACGCGGTTGTCTACATAATAAAAATAACCCCGGCTTCGGACGGCGGAAGCGTAGTCTGCTTTTAGCGTTTTCTCTATGGTATTTGAATCGAACATGATGATGGACGGTTCACGGTTCACGGTCAACGGTCGTGGTAGCTGGGATAAAAATTAAATGAGCATGTGAATCAGGGGTTAAATTCTCTTTTGAGCGGTCAGAAGTCAGATCGTTCCCACCACGGCGGGACTGTCAGAGGTCAGACTGCCCTCAAACGCAATTAATACGAGTGGTTTGGCCTGATAGCTGGCTGCTCAAGAAATGTAATGGTCAAACCCTGATTCCCATTGAGTGTAAAGATATACAACTCCGGGGAAATAGCCGGTGTGGCGTAGGATTTATTGCTGTAACTTACGGATGGCATTTCGAAGCATTTGCCGGACCTTTTTGTAATCGACAAGTATCCAGTCTTCTAGGACGGGGATGTATTTAGGGTCTCCGGAGTCGGCTACGGTTTGGATAAGTTGGGTGATCATGCCCCGGTCCCGGTCTTTGAGATATGAGATGTTGTAAGGGCGTTGTTGGGTTTTAATCAATTGGTCGAACTCCTCCATAAACTCTTCCACCCTGACGTCTTTGCAAATTGCCCATCCTGTTGGAGCATGTACGAGCAGGGGGAGATGGCGGTCGTATTCGAGGCGAAGGTAGTCGTTGGCGATGACCCAGTCAACGCGCTGTTGGATATCGGCGATGGTGAGTTCTGAAAAGTATCCATATACGCGTGATTGATCCAGATTCAGTTTCAACAGGTACTGGTCTTTGGAGCCTTTGAGGAGTTTGGACAACAGGGTTCTTCCACCGGTCAGGATCATTTCGTCGGCGCCGCGGATGATGGCCCGCAGGTCGGCTTTGGGGAAGTGGGGAAAGTGGCCGGGAAGCAGGGTGTAGGGGACTTTTGGTCGGCGGTGTCTTGGCATGGTTCGTCGAAGGCCAATGTATTAGACATTAGGCAGTTACATTCAAAGCCGTCGGCTTGCGCGGCAGGTCTTTAAACACATCATACAACAAATTACTTTCTGGAAAGAGGATGACCCAGGCGGTGAGAAAAAGGATGGCCAGGTCGGTACGGAGGGATTGGTGTTTTTGGTACCAGAGTTCTACCTGGCCTTTGTAGGGATAAATTTCATTTTCATAAAAAGCCCAGGGGTCGTCGCCGCGCTGCTTTACTTTAGTCATCAACCCTTCTTCATCCCTGAAAATGATGGAGCCGATACCGGTGATCCCCGGCTTGACGTTGTAGATGAGTTTTTTGACTTCGTCGGGGTAGGCTTTGAAACTTTTGGGCATGACCGGGCGGGGTCCTACAAAGCTCATCTCGCCACGGAGGACGTTGATCAACTGGGGGAGTTCATTGATTTTGGAGGCCCGCAAGAAGCCACCCATCGGGGTAATGCGCGGGTCTTCTTTGGTGGTGATGATGCCACCCGCCATGTTGGGACTGTCTTTGAGCATGGTGGCGAACTTCCAGATGTCAAAAGTCTTGTTGTGCAGCCCCACCCTTTTTTGGAAGTACCAGATGTAGCCTTCGCCGGTGAGTTTTAGGCCGATCATTACCGGGATCAGGATGGGGGATATTAATACCAATAAAATTAAAGCCAATAAAAAATCGAAGACGCGTTTGAAGAGCAGATACATTAGGGTATAAAACTTATGGTTTGCATTCCGCAATGCGAAATTTTAATTATTCGGCCCTTTTATAGCCCAACACGCTCGCCGATTTACCAGAGGAGGCAGGGGATGTAGGAGTATTGTTTGGGAAATCGAGTTGGCGGGTGTCCGCCGATCATATTGATACTACCACCAGCTAGAGGATGAAAACATCATCGTACTGAAGCGCAAAGTCGAAGGATTTACACTCCACTACACCCGACTCAGAAATGATTTGTTTGAAATGATATTCTCCGCTTTTTGGCTGGCGATGAATTTCAATTTGCCGGTCATTGAGGTTGACGATCCAATACTCCGGGATATTGGCATTTGCGTAAAGCGACATTTTTACCGTCTGATCCCTTTCCAGGGTAGTGTCGGAAACTTCAATGATCAAATATAATTCTTCAGGAGTTGGATGAGCCGAACGATATTTATCACTCTTGTAATGGGCGATGGCAATATCGGGTTCGGGCTCAGAAAAATCATCAATTTGTACTGGGTTTTGGCCCCTAACCACCGCTTTTCCATGTAATTTTAACACCAGCATCTCAAATAGATCATCGACTATACCAGCATGGGGGCTTCTAATAGGACTCATAGTAAAAATCTGACCATTAAGGAGTTCGACACGATCCGTATCCTTGAGAATACCTACTTCTGCCAATTTGTGGTAGTCGCCGACTGTAAACGTAAATGGATTTTTTAGTACAAGGGTCATGTCTTTTTATTAAAGATAGTGTTTTTTTGCGGGATATCAAAATGACTTTTTTCGCCTGAAGAAGTACGTAATAGTGGTTAGGCGGTTGTCGCCGCACTGACTTTAGTGAGTTGTGGGTGAGGGAGCTGAACAATTGCCTGTACTATCCGCTCCGCCGCCTTGCCGTCCCATAGGTCGGGGATGCTTCCTTTTTTCCAGTCACCGACGTTGAGTTTTTGAAGGAGGGGTACAATGTTGTCCGGGTTGGTGCCGGCCAACTCGTTGGTTCCGACGGTGATGGTTTCGGGGCGTTCGGTGGTGTCGCGGAGGGTGATACAGGGCACGCCCAGTACAGTTGTTTCTTCTGTAATGCCGCCGGAATCGGTTATCACTCCGCTGGCGTTTTTGATCAGGTAGATGAACTCCAGATAGGGCATGGGGCCGGTGATAAGGAGGTTAGAAAAGCTCATCCCCAGTTGGTCGTACATTTTTTTGGTGCGGGGATGCATGGGGAATACGACTTTTCTGTCGGCTACATTATCATTTATCAGCTTAAGCAAATGGTCGAGTTGTTGCATCGCATCTACGTTGGAGGGGCGATGCAAGGTCGTAACATAGTAAGGATTTTGATCAAGGTGGTGATCGTCAAAAAAGTTGGGTTTGACGATTTTATCCAAATTTCCCAAAAGGGAATCGATCATGGTATTGCCTACGAAAAATATCTTATCCCTGTGATGACCGAGTTTCAGCAGGTTTTCATTGGCGACCGTCGACGTGGTGAAAAAGAAATCGGTAATGCTGTCGGTGACCATCCGGTTAATCTCCTCCGGCATTTTTTCGTCGCCCGACCGGATGCCTCCTTCAACGTGCGCCACTTTTACCCACGCTTTTTTGGCCACTATGGCACAGGCCATGGTAGAAGTTACATCGCCTACTACAATACAAAGCTGGGGTTTCCATTCTTGCAATGCTTTTTCATAGGCCGCCATAATGCCTCCCGTCTGGGTAGCCTGTGTGCCGGAGCCCACTCCGAAGTTGATGTGGGGTTCGGGGATGTTGAGTTGGGTGAAAAAATCGGCACTCATCTTTTTGTCGTAGTGTTGGCCGGTGTGGATGAGGCGGTATTCAATTGCGCGTTCGGGGTGCGCATTGTTATATTCGTGGATGGAATGGATGATCGGAGCGATTTTCATGAAGTTGGGTCGGGCTCCGGCTATGATGTCGAGGGTGGTCAAGGTGGTTGATTTTAAAAAAAATGGATAAGGCCATCGCAGCCGACCCCGAGTATTCGGGGCCGACTGCGATGAACGATGGTAATACATTTACATTTTCTAATTGCCTGCAACTTCATCATATCGCTACACCACATATTGAAAGTAGCAGTATTTATCGTTTACGTGATCATTGTCGTCCATTTCTTCAAAGTTTGCTTTTGCCAAACACTTTTTTGAGGCTATATTATTCCTTAGCGTATATGCAATAATATGCCTTCTTTGGAAGTGGGTTATGGCATGGTCGACCAGTTGCCCGATTGCCTCAATGGTGAAGCGCTTTCTTCTTGCCGAAGGTTTGGTGGCAAAACCGATCACACAATGCTGGTGCATATCAGCTATGGTCTCGCTGTTCAATTCATAGAGGTTGAGCAGTCCTATGTATTCTCCGGTTTTTTTGATTTTGTACAACCAGTCGCATGCTCCGCGTTTGGGTGAAAACCGGTTGTAATTCAGGTGATTGTCCACGTATTTTTTCAGGGCATCCAGGTTTTTGTACTCTGGCACAGCAAAGGGCGTTTCGTCGCCTTTGAACATCTCGTAAATGGCTTTATAGTTGTGGTAGTCCAGCATTTCAAATTCCAGCCGCTCCGTTGGTTCCAGGTTTATGAAATCGTAATATGGTTCCCCCGCCGAAGACGGGGCAAGCGGGCGTTGTTGGTGGACGCGCTGTAGATAATCTTTTCGCTGTTGTTGTCTGTCCATTACATGTATTTTCCCTTCTGCCCCTATTCTTCTAATTCTTTCTTAAATTCGTCCGTATCAATTACCCGTACTTTGGGGAATTCAATTTTGTCTAATATTTTGAAATCTTTGTCGTGAGTCACTATGTAACTTGCATTTGCCGTTATGGCACAATCAACAAACTTGTCATCATCTTCATCTTTTAACAGTCTAAATCGGTAATATGCCGTAATCCACTCTACATTGTTCAAGTTTTCGATTACTCCCATAATGCTTTCGCTTGTTTCGGCTCCCATATGCCGTTCGATAATCTCTGCATATTCAGCTAATATTTCTGTAGTCACACAAAGTGTGTATTTCTTTTTGACTAGGCTATCAAAAATCCAATGCAATCTCGACCTGTCGGAAATACTCACCAACAATACATTCGTATCCAAAACTACTTTTTTCACTTATCTTTCGACTTTCTCATTTTGGTGTTCAATATCTTGTCAATATCTTTTTCATTCCACCCTTTTTCATCCCATGCTTTGTTGGCAGATTGAATAGCTCTCTTTGCAAAGTACTGTGCAATCAATTCTTTGAAATCTTGCAGTTCATCTTTGTTCAAATTAAAGGAAAACGCTTTTAAGATTTCTAATTGAACATTCGATAATGGTTGAATTATTTCTTTCATGTTTGTCTTTTTGATGAAAGTTATTAATTTTTCACTAGAACGCCAAAGATATATCACCCAATATCTTGATTGCAGAGTTGTTGCTTTGATTATGGGTAGTTGCTTAAAAATATCCGGGCCAAACTGTCTGAACTGGGATGGCTGGCGCGCCCAGTAGGCATAACGTAGTGACGCCCTTCTGGGGATTATGGGAATTTGTGGGATCGTATACTTGAACTTCCGTTTAATCTCAATCATTCCCATGAAGCCTTGCCTGCCGACAAGTGCTGGCGCCCGGTCTCCTGACCGGCGCTTAAGACGGGGACAAGAACTCCCTACCCTCCCTCACATCTTCTCATCCAGTCCCTTCCCTGTTTCAATGTGGGCAAAGTCGGGAAGGATGGACTTGAGCTGCTGGACGATGGCAGCTTTGTCGTACTGCGTCTTGTTCATCAACTTTTTTAATCCCGACAAAGTTTGTTCGATTTGTTCCATCGAAGGTTTGGCTGCGTTTTTGATGACGCCAAGGCTTTCGAAGCGATTCAAATCGACGATATCGGAAGTGGTGTAAAACTCTTCATAGAGCTTTTCGCCGGAGGTGTCTGTCGGGAAAAAGTAGACGGGATAGGGGTCCGACTCTTTGCGGTGGTCGGCCAGTTGGCGGGCCTCTTCTTCGGAGGCGCAAAGTTGGACAGGCAACCGCATTTCCCGGAAAAAATCGAGGGTGATGTCTTTGAAGTTGACCATTTCGCTTTCTTCGAGTTTTGGAAAAAAAATCTCCCCGCTCTCTCCCAGCATGCAGGCGAGCATGCATATTTGTCCACTTTCCTGGGGCGATACAAAAAACCGCCGCACATCGGAAGGGCAACTGATGGGTTGGCCCTTCATCAGGCGTTGGATGTAGCCGTCGAGGAGGCTGCCGTTGGAGAAGGCCACGTTGGCAAACCGGGCGGTGGTGATGGGGATTTTCTGGCTGTAAGCCATGATGACCTCTTCCATCAGCTTCTTACTGGCGCCCATGACGTTGACGGGGTTGGCGGCCTTGTCGGTGCTTACGCAAAAGAAGTGTTGGGGCGGGCGGTCGAGGAGGACGTCGAGGAAGCGTTTGGCTTTGAAGACATTATTGTCGATCATCGCCTCGATGGAGTAGCGGTCTTTTTCGGAGCGGACGTGTTTGTGGGCGGCGAAGTTGGCCACGATGTCGAAGGGGCCTTCGTGGCGGAACATTTTCTGGAATACCGGCTCGCCGAAGTTCATGGGGTAGGTGGTGTAGTCTTTGGGGACGTACTGGTCTTTTTTGCTTCGTAGGTCTCTTGTTAGTTCGGTGAGGGCGTTTTCGTTGGTGTCGGCCACGACGAGCCGGCCGGGTTCAAAGTCGAGGACGGCCTTGATAAAGGAAGAACCTATGGTACCCGCCCCCCCGATGACGAGGATGGAGCGACCCCGAATTTTTTCCGAAAGGATGTCGGCATGCGCCGCTATGTCTTTTTGGAAGAAGCTTTTGGTGCGGTGGGTGATGTGGCGGTTGATGAATTGGGGGATGTTTATTAGGTTCATGACTGAAGAATTAAACGCCAAGTTTTAGACGGATTGGTTTGGGAGGCAGGTCAGGAAAAAGAGAATAAATAAGGTCAGATTTTGAAAAAAAAATGACCCAAGCGGTGAGAAAGATAAGGAGGAAGTCAGTGCGGAGGGATTGGTGATTCTGATACCATAGTTCAACCTTAGCTTTGTAGGGCACGATGAATTCTTTGTAATATTCAAAGGGGTCAATGCCAGATTGAGAGATAAGCTTTTCTTCATCTCTAAATATGATAGAGCCTATCCCGGTAATGCCGGGTTTGATGCTGTATATTTTCTCTCTGATATTTATAGGGTACGCATCAGCGTGTTTTTTCACAGTAGGGCGAGGCCCTACGAGGCTCATATCTCCTTTGAGGACATTTATGATTTGTGGCAGTTCATTGATCTTTGATTTTCTCAGGAATTTGCCGACGGGCGTAACCCTGGGGTCGTTGCGGAGAGTGATGTTCCCAGTACCTATATTAGGACTGTCTTTGAGCATCGTGGCGAATTTCCAAATGTAGAAGTATTTACAGTTTTTACCGATCCTCTTTTGGAAGTAGAAGATTTCGCCTTCGGCGGTTAGTTTTAGGAGAAAAATAATTGGGATAAATACAGGCAATAGAACGAATAGGGCAATACTCGAAAGAAGGATGTCTATGAGTCTCTTTATGAAGAAATACAATATTTACATTTTGTGGTTCTGGGCTTTCCTTTTGGGTAGGTGCTGGAACCGTTCATTTATTAAATATGTTTGAAGTTTTTCAAAAATCGAAATGTATTTCTTAGACAGACTTTCAAATGATCTATTTTCGATAACAAATTTTTTAGCGCGATATCCCATGAATTGGAAATCAGATTTATTCATATCCATCATTTCGTAAACGCCATTTCTAATTGCTATGGGGTTTTCTTCTGGAACCAGGATGCCTCCCCTTGAAAGCTGGATTTCATTATTTTCTATTAATCCAGACATTAAAGTAGGTTTTTCAGCATACATGTAATCAAAAATTTTATTTGCTGAAATGCCAAAATCATATAAGGCTGACTTTCTCCAACCCAAGTATAAAATATCAAATTGAGCCAATAAGCCCTGGACTTGCGATTTAGGGACCGGAGGAAGAAACAATACATTTTTAAGCCCTTGAGCCTGATCCATTAATTCTTTTTTCTTATATCCCTCTCCAACAATACAATAAGTTACTTCTTCTCGACCTGTAAGTTTAGCCGCCTCTATTAAATATTCCATTGCATTCGCTTCTCGAAGAGATCCAGCATAACCAACAATAAACCTATTCTTTGGAATTTGTCCAAGGATACCATTAGGTAACGGCTCATTTTGCTGAAGACTCTCAAGATGAATCCCATTTGATATATGCTTAAACTTTACTTTTTTCCCAGCAACTTTTTCAAAATGTCTGTAAGCTAGTGGTAGCACAGAAGTAAGATAATCTGCTTTTTGATAGCCTCTTTTTTCCACCCATGTTAAAAACAGTATAAAGGGGTTATAGCGAGAAAAACTACCCAACTCAATTAACGACAAGGGCCAGATGTCTCTAATTTCCAATATAACTTTGGGTCTATGTTTAAACTTTCGTCTAAAATAAAATGCGTTAAGAATGGGCAATAGCGAAATGGAAGAAACGATAATAAAATCGGGACTGGTTAAATTTTTCAACGGCAGGCGATACAACTTCAGCCAGAAGATCAGCATACTTAAAATACGCTTAATGCTCTTGCCACTTTCGTACACAACATTCTTTACCACAACTAAGTTGATACTACCCTCTTTCTCAAGGTGAAAAGTACTTTTGACTTTATAATCTCTTTTAGGCACATGAGAATAAGACGCTGTGATGAGCGTGACAACACAATTCTTTTTTGAGAGTTCTTTTGCAATATGATAGGATCGATTACCGCCGCCGCCGAGCAAAGGGGTGCTGGTATACTGGTTAATGATCCAGACGCTTCTTTTTGCTTTCACTAAATGTTTAGTTTGTTTTACCGCATATGTTTTGGTAAATATCAATGACTTTCTTTGTCAAAAGGTCATTGTCTAGCGAAGTGATGTATTTTCTCCCTTCAAAATTTTGACTTTGACTAATTACCTGATCCAGCCCCTTATAGATATCATCTACAGAATCGCTAGGCGAAAGATAACAGCCGGGGATGTTACCAATTCGATCTTCTACATCTCCAACTTTTACGCTTACTACGGGTAGATTACAAGCCAAGGCTTCCTTTACTGCATTGGGCGAGCCCTCTTTTAACGATGTGAACAATAAAACATCAGCGGCATTGTAATAATACACCATATCTTCAAAAGGCAAGTTACCCGCTGTAACTAAAAGGGCCTCCTCTTTTTTTTGATACCGATCAAAAACCTCTTTAGCTAACTTAAATCGTTTGATTTGTTTTTGTGGAGAGGCTGGAAAAAATACGATTTTTTTATTTAAAGGTAGCCCTAGATGTTTTCTGGCGAATAACTGGTCCATTGGCTTAATAGCGGATAAGTCTAAACCAGAGGGTATAATATTAAAGTCAAATCCTTTTGGAAGTTGTTTAGATAATTGCCTTGAGACTACAATAATCTGATCGGCCTTAGTGGCTACACAACGACTAATTCGCCTCAGAATTTTACTCCTAATTCCTTCTTTTCCTTCTGAGGAGGCATATCCGTTTAAATCAGTGCCACGATAAGTAACCACCATAGGAATTTTCTTAGGTAAGGCCAACAGTCCACTTTGCCCAAATTGTGCATGGATCAGGTCAAAGTTTTCCGTTGTTAAAATTCTACGAATCTGTTTCCAATAACTGAAATATTTCAGAGGATCTCGTTGTCCGCGAAAAGGAAAAACACTAATGTCTATCCCTTGCTTTTTTAAAAGCTCTGCCTGGATAGCAACGAATTTTCCAGAATATGGATGTTCTTCTGTTGGCCACTCGCTGGTGATCATGAGGACTTTCATTGCTATACCTCTACATCGTAGTGATTGATCCATCCGAACAACTGCATCAAAGACCATAGTTGTAAACTGGACTTATAGGTTGTAAGCATAGCATTATCAGATATGTTTGAAAACCCTATACTAAAGACTTTTTGAACTTCCGAATAATCCAATAACTCAAACAAGGGGTGATTTTTATGAAATAAGCGAATACACAAATCCTTGTAATCGTTATTCATATATTTGTGTATTGGGATTCCAAAGCCCGATTTCGGATGATTGAAAACTTCATCCGGTAAATACTTCTTCATCATTTCCCGAATGATAACTTTTCCCTGACCTTTATTAATTAAATAATGATCCGGTATGGTCGTGGAAAATTGGAATAAATCGGTATCCAAAAAAGGGGTCCTTACTTCTAAAGAATTGGCCATACTCATTCGGTCTACCTTAATCAACATGTCTGAAGGCAAATTAAACTTTAGCCTATAGTGCATGATTTCTCTTAAATCAGAAGGAAAGTCACATCCTGCCACCAAAGTATTAAATGCTTCAAAATTTAACGTTCCGTTACTTTTTCTAAGGATTTGTCTTAGTTGACCATTATCAAAAAGTTCAAGTATGTTGGCAGCCATTTCATCTTTAGTACCTTGTGTATAGGTTAGTGCTTTATATATCTGTCTTATTTTAGAGGTTGTATTCAATACAGGAGCTTGCCGCAAGGATTTTGTCACCATCGCGAAAGGAGAAGATATGAAATTAGGAACTTTTTGCAATTTACTTAGTTTTAACCACCAATGAAACGTGGAGTAACCCCCAAAAAGCTCATCCCCACCATCTCCAGATATAGCTACCTTTACGTGCTTTCGTATCTCTTTGGTAATGAAATAAGTTGGGATAGCTGAAGTATCAGTAAAGGGCGTACCGGTATGATCCAGGATTTTCCAGAATAATGCCTCTTCGAAGTCACGATTAGGGATGGTAATTTCATGGTGATCCGTTCCAAGGTGTTTTGCTACTGCTCTAGCTATGGGGCTTTCATTATAAGAAGATTCTTCAAATCTAACGGTAAAGGTTTTTACCTTTTCTGTTGCATCTTTTTGGAGCAAAGCTACCAATGAACTGGAATCCAAGCCTCCAGATAAAAAAGCACCAATCGGGACATCACTGACTCTTTGCCTTTGTATAGACATTTCTAAATAAGGAAATAGCTCACTAATTATACCTTCAGATGTAGTTAATTTAGGGTTTATTTTATAATCAATATTAAAATATTCTTCTGTTTTTATACATCCATTTTCATACGTCAAAAAATGTCCTGGCGACAGACTTTGTATATCTTCAAATAATGTCATTGGCTCCGGAAGGTAGCCAAATTTTAAGTAGTATTTTAGCGCATACCTATTTAGTTTCTTCGGTATTTCACTATTCTTCAGCAAAGATTTTAGTTCACTGGAAAAGGAAAGCCTCTGATTTTTAAAATGGTAGAAAAGGGGCTTTTCGCCAAAACGATCCCTGCCAAGATACATTGTTTTATTTCTTAGATCGTAAACACAAACGACAAACATTCCTTTTAAGTGCTTAAATACATTTGGCCCATATTCTTCAAATAAATGAACGATAACTTCCGTATCAGAATCTGTTTTAAACTGGTGCCCTTTATTAACCAAAAAATTCCTTAGTTCCAGATAATTATATATTTCTCCATTCTGAAAAACTAGGGTATCTCCTGTTTCATTGAATATCGGCTGCTTCCCCCCACTTAAATCAATAATTGACAGCCGTCTCATTGCCAAGGTACAAAACTCGTCTTGAAAATATCCAGCATCATCAGGCCCACGATGGATAATCTCGTCATTCATTTGTTTAACTACATTAACGTCTTTTTCAGACTGACCTCCTATTATTCCACAAATTCCACACATATAAAACTAGTTAAGTACAGTGCAATAAATTAAAAATCTTTAAATATTGTTTCGAAGAGCCATCTACAGTAAACATTCTCACCTCAGACGGAACCGGTTGTTTTTTAGGTTGATTAATCGCATCAACAATTGCTTGCCCAAGAGCAACAGGATCTTTAACCGGAATTAATTTTCCTAGTTTTCCATTTTGTAAAATCTCTCTCGGGCCACTTGAACAATCAGTACTTATAATATTACCATTTAGGGCCACTGCCTGTACCAAAGCTCCTGGTGATCCTTCATAGGCTGATGACAAAACAAACAAATCGCTTTTAGCCAAAAACGAAAAAGGATTGGCTTGAAACCCACAAAAATCTATATCCAAGCCTAATTGATATTCGCTGATTTTAGTACGCAAATCTTGATATAATTGAGGGGATGCATCTGTGTGCCCCAAGATCAATAATTTTGCAGGTACTTCTTGGTGAGCCAGATAAAAAGCCTCTATTAAAGTTAAATAATCTTTTGCTTCTGATACTTTCCCTAAAGTAGAAATGACTGGAACCCCAGAGTTAAAAAATTTATGGTCGACTGGTTCCTTTGCCAAAGCAAATATTTCATCTGATATAACTGGATTGTTTACGGTACTAACTTTTGTATCATCGAGGTTATAAAATGCAACCATATCATTCTCAACCCCTTTAGATACAGCAATATAGCCATCGGCCAATTGATAAGATAGCTTAACTAACGTTTTGTATAAAAATGATTTATTAACCATGTCCTTTGAGGGAGTGGTCGCTTCTCTTAAAAAAAGTTTAGTTTTTATTCTGGCCAATTTAACAGCAGCAACAGAAACTACATTGCAATAAATTAAAGTTGACAGTACAACATATGGTCGTATTTTTTTTAACTTGTCCGCTATCTTAGGAATTCCTTTAGAAAGACGACTTACTTGGAGATCAATCAATGTAATATCCCTAGATAAACGTCCTGTAAATTCTCCTTCAAATCTCCCAACGATAAAAAAGACTTCCATTTTTCTTTTTACCCAATTATTAGCTAAAGTAATCATAGCCACTTCTGCTCCACCGCCTCTTAAGTTCGGTAATATGAGGACAATTCTTTTATTCAAGGGGTTGGTTCTTGTTGTAGAAATCACTTTAACCGATCAACGATTTCTTCTCTTTTTTTTCTTGAACTTATTGATTTCATTAATAATGTCTTCCCTTCGGGATTTTAATGTTGTTTTTTCAACTTTTGCATTCCTCGACTTTTCGCCAACAAGAATTTCAGGGTGACTTGTCTCTTTGAGAATACAGTTATTTATAGCAATACAATCTGTAGATCCATTTCCAAGTATCAAATCATATCCTGGGTGATCATGAATATAATTATCTGCGATTGTGCAATCAATTGCTCCATAGTCAGTGTGTATTCCAGTATTATTGTTGTGAATAATATTATTTTTAGCAATGTGCCCTTTACCAGAGTGCATTCCAATTCCAGCCCCTCGCTGTCCAGCTCGAGCGTTGTGATGAATGTGGCAATTTAATACCTGATTATAGTTAGAATGTCCTTTACCATTATATATATTGATACCTCCTCCAGCATTTTTATAAATTTCACAATTTTTGACTATATTTCTATCACTGGAAATGTATATCCCATGTTCAAAATCTGTAACACCATTGTTATATACTTTACATTCGATGATTTCATTATCTGTTGATTTAGGGTTTGCGATTAGTATTCCCTGATTTTTAGAGTTCTTGATTTCACAATTATGGATTCGAATGTGATGGGCTCCATCAGTAATCTTAATAACGTCAGATATTACATTAGAAGCATCTAATACTAGACCATTTATTTCGATATGGTGAACAGGGTAACTGGTTTGTTGATATAACCCAAAATGAAACACTCTCGACCCCGTCTTGGGTTTAATAATTGGACGAGTTCCCGGCCGAGCCATTAGCGTGACTGGATATTTCCAGTTTTTGCCGGAAGGAATATTCTCGAAAAAATCCACCTCATATATCCCATTCTCAAAATATAGTGTGTCCCCCGGCAACAAATGTTTTAAGGTCTCATAAATGTCTAATGCAGATGTGTTCGGCGTAATATTTATAATCTTACCTAACGAACATGAAATAAAAAAAATGGTGCTTAATATAAATAAAAAATGCTTATGCACTTAAAAACTTTTTAGCCGTATTATTTACCTTTTTCTCAATCATAGTTTTATAATCTAACCTTCTGTTTAAATCATGCTCTGATACGTCATTCTCCAATGATGTATTGATATAATCAGTGAAGCTTCCAATTACTTTAGCTGGATTGCCTCCTACGATTACACCTCTTGGAATTGATTTCGTAACAACTGACCCTGCTGCGACGATAACATTATCAGATATAATAACACCTGGCATAATGATAGATCGCATTCCGATAAAAACATTATTTCCTATTTTTATTGGCTTATAGTCAAACCTTCTCCCTTTTTCATCGATTGCTAGACATGTACTACCATTATGTGTTAATAATACAACTTCGGGGGTAATAGTAACATTATTAGAAATTTCTATTAGAAATGGTTCGCTTCCAAAATCAGAAATAAAAATTCGACAATTATCTCCTATCCTCACTCCCTGTTTTCTTGCATAATAAACAGAGCCTTTAGCAGCAATAATAAACCTTTTTACTAGTACCGTCTTAATTGCTTTTATAAATGATACTATAGCCATCTGTCGCACCACATTTGAAAATTTAATAATAACCATAATTGGTCATTACTATCTTTAGAATACATATGTTTGTTAGCCTCAGAAAGAACTTTCTGAGGGTTCAAGATACCATATTTATTGATATGGTTATGGTTTAAGAAATCCAATACCAAACATTTCAAATCATTTTTAAGCCAGTAACTGATTGGAATACCAAAGCCTTGCTTAGGTCTATCCATAATTTTGGCGGGAATGTATTTGTGGGTGAGCTTCTTTAAAATATACTTCAAACTCTGTTCTTTTATTTTATAATTAGGTGAAACGGAAGCCATGAACTCATATATTCTATGATCGACAAAGGGTTCTCTTCCTTCTAAACTATTTGCCATAGTAGCCCTATCAACTTTAACAAGCATATCATTAGTAAGTGTCGATTTATAGTCTAGGGATAACATTGCATTGATTTCATTGTATATTTCTAACGATTGCTCTGTGGAGTAGGCTTTAGCATCATAATAATACTCCTCTATAATTATTTCCTTGAGAATATTCTCCGGAAAAGATTGCGGCATAACTTCAAAGATGTTCAATAAAGAGTTATCACCTAAAAGCCGTCCCAGTTTATAAAGTTTTATCCTTTCTGACGTTTTCAATACGGGAGTTCCAGAGAAGGAGCTAACTAGTTTTCCAATGATTTTTCGAACTGGTTCTGGAAATAAGCCAATTTTCTTCTGAAGGTCCAGATATTGTAAGTTCCGCTTGTAACCTCCAAATATTTCATCAGCTCCGTCTGCCGATAAAGCGACTTTTACATATTTCGATGTCACTTTGCTAACTAAAAAAGTAGGTATGGCCGAACTATCGGATAAAGGTTCATCATAAAAATGTGTTAATTCAGGAATAATAGATTGTGCTTCTTTCTTGTCACAAATAACAGAAACATGCTCGGTACCGAGATACCTTGCTATTTCTTTAGCATATGCGGATTCATCATATTTTGTATCTTTAAATCCTATATTAAAGGTCTTAATTTTTTTTGTAGTATTTTTTTGCAACATTGCTGTTACCAAAGAACTGTCATATCCACCACTTAAAAATACTCCTACTGGAACATCAGATACCATCCGATACTCAAAAGCAGATAATAACAAATCTTCTAGTTGATCTAATAACTCTTTTTCAGGTACAGGTTTGATTGGCACATGATATTTTAATGGATCCCAATACTGGACTTTTTCCAACGTCTTATCAAAAAGGTTTAGTTTTATATAGCTTCCAGGAGAGAGTTTTGCACAATTTTTAAAAATGCATTGACTATTTGGGATAAACCCATATTTAAAATAAAGAGTAACCGCTTTTGGGTCTACCTCCTTCTTAAAAGTATTTATTTTATGGAAGGCCTTTAATTCTGATGCAAATAAAATAGTATTCTCCTGATGATAAATATATAATGGTTTTACACCAGATCTATCTCTAAAGAAAAACACACATTTGTTTTGCATATCATATAAAGCAAATGCAAACATGCCTATTAGCTTATGGACAAATTCCGGACCCCATTCTCTGAATGCATGAATGATTACCTCAGTATCAGATTCGGTTTGAAACTTATAGTTCCTTTTAAGTAATTCAATTCTTAGCTCTTTATAATTGTAAATTTCTCCATTAAAGGTTATTGCGATATCGGCATGAATCATAGGTTGTTTTCCTGAGTCAGACAAGTCTATTATAGCTAACCTTCTATGGCCAAAACCAACTAAACTACTTTGTTGACTCCATACTTTTTGTCCTTCCCCATCCGGCCCCCTATGAAGTAGAGTATTCGTCATAGCCCGCAGATCAACAAGCGTCAGTTTTTTGGTAAAGTCAACGAATCCTGCTATTCCACACATTACAGCCTTTTTGTATTTGCAAGAATTCCAATTGTTATTCCCCACAAACTGTTAGATATCCGATCATATAGTGCATTGTGCCCAGTAGCAGCTACATTAATAAAAAACACGATCATGAAACCAAAAATGAAAAATCGAATAGCTGGATTTTGTACTCTAAACGCAATAAAAAACATTAGAAAACCAATAATTAAGAAGATGCTTATTGGTATAATACCGCTCTCACCAATAACCATTAAATATGTGTTATGGATTCCCAAATGTATAGGTCCACTATTTAACCTATGAAAAGATCCTAAGCCGTTCCCAAAAATTGGGGCAACTTTAATTTTCTCCCAGCCATGCTCAAAAAGAATGTTTCTCCCCGAGGTTGTTTTTTCATCAATATTTCCTTGGGCAAGAGCCATAAATGTAAGCATTCTTTTTTGTTGTCCTTGGCTAAGGTCTTCATAAACGGAATTAAAGTGTGTTACAATTTTCGTTGCTATTATGAAAAGCAAGATAAAAAAAAGAAAAATAGATTTTCTATTTTTCTTTCCAACCTTTACAATATTTCTAATAGAAAACAACAAGAAAAAAAACAGGATCAATATAGAGATTAGCATTGCAGCCTTCGAAAACGAAACAAAAACACTATATAGTGCTAAAGGAATAACGAGTAAAATAAATATCTTCCCTTTTTTAAAATAAAGAAATGAACTGAGCAGCATCACTAACGTATAATTAGCAAAAGCTCCTGCTTCATTAGGGTTTCCGAAAAAACCCGCTTGTCGCCCACCCGTTCCAATGCCTCCACTTACATTTGAATATATTTTTATTAGGCCAATTTGTTGTGCAATCGCTGTAAATAGCGTTGTAAAAAGAAAAAAAAACAATAAGATTCTTAATAGCGATGAGAACTTTCCTTTTTTAATAAAAAAAAGAGACGAAATATAAAAAGCAAATATGATAATAATAGATGAGCCATAATTTCTAAATAATCTAACAAAGGAAGTGTGAGGATGTATATGGCTATTATCCCATAAAACTGAGCACGTACCAATAAAAAGAAAAAGGATAAAAAACAGCATCACCAGTTTCATCAAATTGGAAATGACTTGGAGCTTATGCTGAAAGAAAAGCAAATAAGATAACCCTAATGCCAAAACTAAAATAGCAAATGTTAACAATGATTTCACATTGAAAATCATAGCCATCATAGCATTTAAGTTACAAAAAATAATGGCACTCAGTGATAAAAACCCATATTGTACAATTGGTATTTTAGCATTAATCATTAAACTGTAACCCTTTTCTTAACGTGTAAGCAACATTTTTCACATCAAACAACTCTGCCGTCATTAAGGCACTTTTAGTTATTCGTATTCTTTTTTTCTTATTATTTATTAACTCATCTATTGCTTTGAGAATGGCCTCTTCTGATTTTGTATCTACTATTTCAGCACAGTTGTTTTCATTTAAGAAGTTGGTCAAAAAAACTCCTTTAGGCGTATGTGCCAATATGGGTTTGTTAGAACATAAATATGGGATTGTCCGGGTCGGGAAGATAGTTTTATATTCTACCTCTGTTCTCTGTCCTTCAAAACCATGCGGCAATAACATAATATCATATTCTTTGAGTTTTGAATATAATTTGTCTAAGGATATGAATCCATGATGATAGACATTGTTTCCTATTATGCCATGCCGATGAAACTCTTCTACAGAGTTACCTGTGTATAAATGTACTTCATATGCTGGATTTTTAATTATAGTATTTATTAATCTAACGGTAGCGTCTCTACATGATTCATTTAAGCTCCCTGTAAATACAAACCTTACCTTATCATCCGAAATGCTTGTTTCTTGAAATTCACATCTAGGTAATGGAAACCCATGAACTAGTGTTTTAAAATTATATTGAGGGTATTTTTCTTTATAGAAGTTAAGCATTCCATCACTCATTACATAGCTGATTTTTGAATGATTAAAAATGCGTGGTTGAAGCCATTGAGCAAACCTTTTACGATATCCAGAATAATTATCTTGGTAGGTGTTGTGAAACCAAGTATAAAAAGGAACATTGGTTTTTTTACTAGCTTGAAATGCAGCAAAAAGATAATAATCATCAGGAAAGACACAAAGAATCCTTGTAACTTTTTCCTTTTTAATAATTTTACAAATATTTTTTATCGTGTTTCGAATATTTATCCATCTGGATAAAATTTTCCCTTTTCCAGTTTTGATATTTGGGTTCGTGTAATAAATCCTGGGATAATTAATTGGCCACCTATTAATCACTTTCTCAGGAAACTCTTCTCCAAAAAGAACTAATTCATTTTTGCTAAACTGAGAGGCTATATTATTAACAATTACAGCAGACCCGGAAGGCCAAGGATATATCGTCCAGCTTACTATTAAAAGTTTTGGCATGTTATTATTAATAGCAGATTTAATTATTCACGTTTTCAGTAATGTTTCTTTAATTTTTATTTTCATTGGGTTGCCATAAGCAATAGAATAAGCCGGTACATCCTTATTGACAACTGTTCCCGCCCCAACTATTGCCCCTTCTCCTACCTTGACTCCTTTAAGCACTATTGATCGGGCTCCTATAAATACATTATCTTCTATGAGGATCGGAGAAGATTTAGCATTGCGAGTTGAATGCTCTAATCTTGCTTGAGCACCCAATGGATGGAAATCTGTATCCCAAATACCGCACCCCCCACCAATCAAAACATTATCACCTATAGTTATATTGGTATTTGCAACCAATGAACTCCCCGATATACCTACATTATTACCTATTATAATTTCGGCTTTTTTATTCTGAGTGCATAAAATTACTGGGTGTGGTACCCCAACTTCATTAGAGCTATCTGAACAATTAAACAATACCCCAACTCCTATAGATATACGTCCCTTATTTTTAATAATAATTCCACCATTGATCTTTGGTATAACACTATATTCAACATTCTCAGATTTCAACTTCAAAAAATTAGCTATGCCTATATACCATTGCCTTAATAATCCGATAAAAGAAAAAATATATTTAATTAACTTCAACTACTTTGAGAGCTTTAACTATATCTTTGACCGTTTTAGCTGCTGCTTTTCCGCTGGCACTGACATTTCTTTTTGTGAAAAAATCCACTTTACTTAATAACTCAGCTGGCAACTTTTTTTTATAATAAAAATAATTCTGGAAAAAGTTATTTAATTCGCCTTTACTTCTAAATGTTGGAATTCCTTCGTTTTCATAAACTTTACCGAACCCTAAATCACTATCGTCAATTGATAAACAAATGAAGGGCACTTTTCTAAACCCAGCATCTAGTCCAAACCCTGACCTGTTAACACAAATAAGATCTGATAATACAAAGGCTTCTTCGAAAGCAAGTTCATCTTTTTCACATATTAGAATATCCCGATTATTCTTTACAATTTTTTCATAGAAAGATCTTTTTTCAGATGGGTGAAGTTTAATTATTCCTTTAATATTACTTAGCCCTTCTAAAGACTCTATAAAAAGCATAGCTAATTGCTTACGATTTTCATCATTAGTAAGACTTGTTGCCAAGAGAATAACAGATTGACTGTATCTTATATTTAGCTTTAATTTAATGTCATTTTGACTCAACGTAGAATCCAGATGTTTAAATTGAGGTGCTCCGGAAATAATTAATCTCGACTCATCTACACCATAATTCAAAAATTGTTCTTTATGAACTTCTCCCCAAACAAAAACCTTCATTGCCGCTGGAGGAACATAGCCAAATCCATCATTTATTACACCATGCACTTGTGTAAACGTAGGTATACCTAAAGAATTCGCTGCATTTACCAATGATGCACAATCAATACCCCGATCAAAATCAACTAGTACCGATTTTGGTAAAATACAACACAGCCATTTTTTGAAAATTAAAAATAATTGGCTTTTTTGTTGTATAACAAGGGACACTTCAATAGTCAAGTTTTCATGTAATTGTACCTTTTTAAGAAATTCTTTTATTAATCTTTCAATTTTCGGAGCTTTCTCTCTATATTTTTTCCTCCAATTTTTTAATTCGACTTTTGGTAATACGTGTAAGTTCGTTTTGTTATAGTCTTCATTAATTTTCGCTAGAATGTCTGGTTTTTGACACAAAATAATTACTTCATTAGAACTTAACTCTTCGATAATTGGCAAACTAAGGTTTAGCAATCTTAGATCAGAAATATAAACAAGGTGCTTATTTTTTGGTAAAGCAATTTTTTCTTTATTCGAATTAAAGCCTCTGAGGCCAAAGTATTTTTCGAACCATCGAATATATTGAAATTTAGCTTGTTCTTTCCCCCCTAATTTATAATTATTCCTTGACCTAGTATGAAGAATAAAAAGGTATTGTGCAATTAAACTTCCTAAGTTCGCCCCAAAGAAATCTATTTCATTTAATTTTTGTTCAAACTCTTTATAAAAATGAAAAGTCAAATTATTAACATTGAATTTGATTCTAACCCTGAAATAATTTAATTAGGGTTTGCTCTCAAGAGGCGAAATTGTTGAGTTTTGCAAACTAGATGAGGTTAGTGATAAAGAGCGTCATGGTAATCCATGATTCAGAAGTGTCTTTGAGTTTAGCCTTTATCTGGTTAAGATTATAGCCCTGTTTAGTATGTCCAGTTTTGCCTTCAATTTGATTTCTTTCAGCGTATTGCTTTTTTTGTTTTCGTTTTTAGTAAGGTGTTTTTTTAGTTGGTCTTCCTTTGGGAGTAACAATCATTTCAATACCTCGATTTTTGCACCATTTCCGATTTTCATTGGTATCATAAATTTTATCCACCTGTTATCCGGGTCAAGGGGAAGTTGGTAAATATTGTTAAATTCATCGATGGAAGCCTGGAATTGAGAAGAATATTTGAACATAATGCAAAATTTTTCTATGATATTTTTCTGATTTTCAGAATTTTATGGCTGAAATAGCAAACCCCACAGCAATTCTCAATTTGACCATTTTTCAGATCATTATAAATACTGTTAACGAATAATATTTGAAATACAAATTTGTAATCTAATAATAATGATCTCAATACATAATTGTTTTTTATCGTTACTTCTGTTGATAGTTCCAAAATGGGAATCGCTGCAAACCCCAAACCCTAATTGATTTTGGACTATCCCAAAAAACCTAATTTACGGTTCACGCTTAAAGCGTGAAATAATGCTGTATTTTCGGTGTTCCCTAAATTTTAATAAACATATCCCATATTAAAATATCGTCTTCTGAAATATCTCGAGTTGCTACCTTGCCAATAATTGATTCTAATTCAGTAGGACTAATTCCATGACCAGGCCTTTTAAAAGTAATATCCTCTCTTTTTATGGGAACACCTGCTTTAATTCTTTTAGTCGCTACCAGGCTTCTTCTGGCTTGTTTTCTGGAAACTATTTCACAAGCTAAAACTCTTTTTTCATAATCCCCAAGTGTATTCTCAATGAACCTCCCTTGTTCTCGAAATGCCCTTAAGTCATCAGTATCCATAGCATGGTAATGATCATTCCCTTCTTTAGTTTTATCCAGCGTAAAGTGTTTCTCTATAACTCTTGCACCTAATAACCAAGACACATTTAATGCTAAACAGCTATAATGTGGCGGAACATGGTCACTATAACCAATAATAAGATCAGGAAAAGCTTCCTTAAGGTTTAAGATAAATCTTAAATTTGCGTTTTTCGGATCTGTCGGATAAGACAACACACAATGAAGTAACGCTATGGGTTGATCCGAAACCCCTTTTACCACCTCTACCGCTGTTACCACTTCTTCCATATTTGCAGCACCAACAGAGATAATCATAGGTTTCCCTTTCCCTGCACAATGTTTGATAAAAGGAGTATTCGTCAAATCAGAAGATGAAATTTTATAAAAAGGCATTAAATCTGCTAAGTCATCTGCATATTGAAAATCAAATGGTGTTGACAAAAAAACAATATTATTTTTTTTTGCTACCTCTGCCAATTTCCTATAATCATCAATAGTAAATTTATCAAACTTCTTAAACAATTGGTACTGGCTTGTAGTTGGCTCTTTTGATAAATCCCAATAAGAGGGGCTATTTTGGGAAGCAAGAGTCTCCGCTCTATAACTTTGAAATTTGATAGCATCTGCCCCAGCTTTAGCAGCTTCCTCAACAAGTCTTACTGCTTCCTCAAAATCATTTTCATGATTTACACCAGCTTCAGCTATAATGTAAGGTCTTTTTGCAGAGAATACTACGGATCCAAAATGAATGTCATTTTTATTTTCTTTCATTATTCATTTTTAATTTATTTCTAAATGCTTGAACAGCTTCCTTATCATTAGTCATATTTGATTCATGTTTCCGATACCTGTATAAAGGCAATTGAACATAACCCACATAGTATTTTTCCTCATACCTCGCTCTTAATTCCTCATCTTCGCATATCAACATTTCCTCATTGTACAAGCCAATATCAATCAAATAGTCTTTTCTAAACATCAATCCACACGCAATGGGATCACTACTAGAGTTTTTCCTTCTTATATGAGATTCATTATTGTCCACTTCGACATAATCACAAGCCACTGCACCCCATTTAGGATTAAGTGCTAAATGCAAATATTCTATCTTGACTAACTCCTCATGAATATAGTCGTCAGAATCTAAATGGACCACAAACCTACCTCTGGCTTTACGAATCCCTGTATTTCTTGCAGCCGGAAGGCCCATGTTTTTTTCATGAAATATCGATCTTATGGCTCCATTATAGTCAGCTATGATTTCCCTGCTTTTATCTGTTGATCCATCATCGACTACAATAACTTCATATTGGTCTTCAGGAAAATTTTGATCTAACGCCGATCTAATTGCTCTCGCAATGTACCGCTCCCTGTTATAACAGGTAATAATTATACTTACTTTCATCCGTTTTGTTTTTAATGATTTACCATGCAGTCCAACCTCCTTCAACAAGGAGGTTACTTCCTGTTACATAACTCGATGCATCTGAGGCTAAATAAATAACACCTCCTATTACTTCATCTGTAAAACTTAGTCTGTTCATCGGTGACATCGCGCTAAATCTTTTTGAAAATGTATCTTCATGATTATTCCATACACCATGTGGTGCAATTGAATTGACCCTCACTCCCCTGGATGCCCAATAAGCACCCAGATATTTTGTCATCATAATAACACCTCCTTTGGAAGCTGAATAGGCTACAGGATTCCCTAAACTATTATCGGCATATAACGCTGGGTTAGAAGATACAATTCCATAAGTAGAAGAAAAATTAATAATTGATCCTTTCTCCTGCTTTAGCATTTGGTTGCCGAAATCCCGACAAGTCAAAAAAGTACCTTTCAAGTTGACGTTGATGATATCATCCCATAGATCTTCCGGGAATGTTTCTGCCTTTGCCTCTAAAAAACCTTTGGGTTTAAATTGATGATTATTTATCAATACATCTACTCTTCCAAATTTTTCCAAAACTATTTCCAGCAATTTGGCAACTGCTTCGCTTTTAGCTAAATTCAAACAAATACCTATTGCTTGTTCTCCGGCCTCAGCACTCAGGCTGTCTACTTTCTCTTCACTAATATCACAAATAACGACTTTGCTACCACGTTCTACAAATGCCCTAACTAGTGCAGTCCCAATCAAACCAGTCCCTCCGGTAATAACCACTACCTTATCTTCAACTGAAAAAAGTTTATCTGTCATAATTTGCTATTATTTATTCCAGTATTAATTTAAGTGCCTGTTCCTGTTCTTCAAATGTACAAAGCCTTGATGTTTCATTTTCCACCGCCTTAATAAATTCTCTTGCTTGCATGCGATAGGTTATATCAATATCAAAATCTTCCTCAGAGTAAATAATTTCAGCGGTACCGTTAAGATTAGAAAATGTAATTTTATTACTTAACAAATCACAATATAGGTTTCCTCTGTCTGAATAGATATTCAAAAACCTAGAGGCTGGCTTTTGAATTAAGCTTAATGTCACAATAGAAAAAACGGAAGATTCAAATGACAAATTCAAACAAGATTGTTCATCAACATCGGTGTCTATGAAACTCTTTTCAAACTTTGTGATTGACAGCCTTTCTGCATTACCAAACAACCAAATCAAATAATCAACTTCATGAATATGGGTTAACAATGCCCCGCCTCCTAGATCTTTTCTTGCCGTATAGGATTGCTTATAATCTTCCCAAGGGTGCCATTCGGGTAAATAAGCACCAAAATGAGCGTGGACCATTTTGATTACTTGAAACTCTTTAAGCTTTTCTTTCAAATAAATAAGGCATGGATGAAAGCGAAGATTATGTGCAATAAATAGCTTTTGTTTTAGCCCTTCTTCTAATTGTGCGATTTCATATAATTCATTCAAACTATGAGTAAGTGGTTTTTCACATAGCACATGTGCTCCTTCTTCTAAAAACCGAATAGCAACTTTCCCATGTAATGCACTTGGAGTACAAATGACAACTCCCTGTGGCTTTGATTCAAGCGCAACTTTTATGTCGTAAAAGGTATGATCTATCTCACAATCAGCAACATTTGGCATAGTTGATTTTCCACTACGTAATGCATCAATTCTATTTACACCCAGTGCTCTAAAATGCTTTAAGTGCCTGACACCAATTGAACCTAGGCCTATAATAAGTAAGTGTTTCATTAAAAAACTTTTCCGAAGACTTTCTTTTGTTCAATGGTAGAATTAATTTCCAATACTTCCGGGTGATCGTGAAGAAATTTTATAACCCTTTGTACTCTTAGTATTATACCTTCTTCATAAAGTGCATTAAAGATTTTAGACATCATTTCATAATCTTCATATGTATCAACACATAGTCTTATATTCGGAAAGTTTTCGCTTTTCGGCGATTTTATATTTTTAAGGGAAAATAACTCTGGATTCATCCTAATAAACAAGGTTACATGTTCTCTATGCTCCTTCTCTTTACTTAATTTGTCGCACCGTATCAAAGCTTCTCTACTAAAAACTTCTGTATCCATTCCTCTGGGCCAAGATCTTTCTAAGATATTGCTTACATAGTCCGTATTGGTTTTCAAAAAGAAGCCAACAATCCTATCGATAATGTATGGATCGAGCAGCGGGTCATCAGCGGTATGTCGAATAAATATATCTGCATCCGTAATTTTCGATGCTAAAATAAACCTACCTAATACATCATCTTCTGTACCCCGCACAAATTTTACATTATGCTGTTTTGCAATATCACAAAGAATATCATCTTCTTTATTACTACTTGTCGCAAGAATTATTTCATCAATTAATGATGCTTCCTTGATCGCATTGATGACATGATCAATTACTCGCAAGCCAGAGAGGGTGGCTAGTACCTTCTGAGGTAACCTATGAGATGTTGTTCGTGCTTGAACTACCGCTGCCACTTTTTTCATTTTACAGTTTTAAGCATTTTTCTATAGAACAATACAATCTCTCCCCTGCTTGGCCATCAATTTTTCCACATTCCATTTCAACAATTTTCTTTCTTCCAAAAGTCCTACTCTCTGGATATTTAAGATTAAAAATCACCTTTTCTTCTAACTCTGAATGACTATTGACCAAGTCGACCCCTCCACTTTTCACCAGAGGTATATAATGATCATAGTGTTCATAATACCTTGTAATACTTTGAGATTTGTTGGCAACTGTCACTGGGTCATAAGCAATATTAAGCACTGGTTTATCATAAATACAGCTATCAATGGTGACTGTTGAGGCGATATTAAGATTGAGTGATTGATGGTAAAAAGATGATATCATTATTTGATAATCACTGAAGAGTATGTCAGTGCGTTCCCCTTTATAAAAGTTTCTTCTATTTTTTGGTGGCCACATTTTAGCATATTTGTAGTTGAAGCTATCATCAAATGAAGTATTCCACGTATAAGGGTGCAACCTAATTAATAAATCATATTTCGACCGCAACTCTTCATTTTGGTTAAAAAGATCATCTACCTGCTTTATTAAAATATGCTCATCAGGGCAAATATGTGGGCCTCCGGTAGTATATAAAACAAATTTTTTTTGCTTGTCAATTCCTGTTAATTCACAAAATTGCTCATAAGGGATTACGTTGCTTTGGTCATGATGCTGGTCAAATTGTAGGGACCCTATCTTTTCCACTACCGTATTTTTATACTCAGGAAAAAAATAGTTAAATTCTTCCTTCATTAAATCAGACCATACAACAACCATATTAGCCGCTGGCATAAAACTAATTTTTGAAGTAATATTATCCCATGATCTAATCCAAATAATCCTTTTAATATTCAGTTCTTCTGCCGCTAGCATCCAAGGAAGATCATAAGGCGTCTCCGGGCTACATGAAACGATAAGTTGTACTTTATTTTTTTTAAGAAAGGGAATACATTCATTTTGAACATAACTACTATTAGCATAGTTTTTCATAGCACTTTTAAACATATACCAATCAATATTGGTAAAACCCAAAGTCGTAGCTATAAATTTTAATCCTTTATGCCTTCTTATATTTTTTGGATTGCTGTTACAGCCTAAGTTGTAATAATATATTGTCTTTGATTTTTTTTTATACTTTCTAATGTTGCCAACTACATCGAATTTTCTTTTATCTAACGTGTTTACATCATTTGCCTTACTCAAATTCACTAAAGACATAGGGAATGCCTTCATTCTCAAATCGGTTTTTAATAACCCATTATAGGCTTCATATGAATTTTCATAAACTAAGCCTCCAAACTCAAGAATGGATTCTTTAGCAGCATTAGTAAAAGTCGACTTAAGCAGGTTCCTAATCATCCAATCATTTAAGCCTACAAATAAAATCATTTTTTGGTTATTAGATTCTTGACAGGTTAAAGTTAATGCCAGAACAGGGTTGCTAAACAAGGAAGCTACAGTTTATATACCTGAAACCATAGCTCCAAGTTAACCCACTGCCAAATAAAAAAGCTATTGTTTTGAGAGTCGTCTTCACAAAAGTCATGGAAGGCTTTAATCATGCTTTTTTTGTTCAAAATACCACGAGCAGCTAACCTTGAATTTTGCAAAATGTTTATTATTTCTTTTTTGAGCGGTCCTCTGAAATATTCTCTCTGAGGTGTTACGACCGCTCTTTTGGGCGCCATCCTAATTTCATCAGTAAGATTATTCTTCATTATCTTTCTTAGTGGATATTTTGGAATGCCCCTTTTCAGTAGCGTATCATTTGATAGTTTGAAAGAATATTCAACAACGTTATGATCTAAAAAAGGAACTCTCAATTCTCTACTTGCGGACATAGACATTCTGTCATTAAATCGCAATACCCTGGTAAGTTTTGAATATTTAATATCCCTGAAACGTGCATTGGTGAAAGAAGATTCAGATGGCCTTTCATAATGGTTTTCAACACAAAAAGTGCTAAGGAAGTCCCGGTCTACGCAGTCCCGCCTTAGATAATGACTTCCATCCTGATACGTTTTTCCTTTTCCTTCAATCATTGATTTTAACTTGGCAGAAAAACTGTTTTTATCAAAATTGTGAAATTTGGTATAGTCATCAAGAAGCTGTTCAACCTCCCTGTCTTTTTTCATTGCTAACAAATCGGTTACATGGTCAGCAATATAATAGTTGTATCCTCCAAATAACTCATCTCCACCTTGACCTTCCAGTAGTACCGTTATGCCCTTTTCATTAGCAAGCTTTTCAAGATCAAAATACCCCATAGTAGCAATGCCACCAAAAGGCTGCTCTTGATAGTATTGAACCTGCCTGGCTATTTCCCAAAACCGATCAAACTCTAGTTTGCTAAAGTTTAAATGAACATTTAATTTGTTTGTGACTGCATTGGCGAAAATCTTTTCATCGTATTTTTCATTACCAAATATTCCAGTAAATGCCTCCAGATGACTGCCTTTTGGCAAAATATCACCCATAGCACAAAGAAGTGATGAAGAATCTAGCCCTCCGGAAAGATGGACCCCCAATGGTACATCACTCCTTAGGCGCAGCTTTATAGCATTATTAATCAAGTCGGTCAAATATTCTTCCCAATATGGGGGATCTTCGTATATGGTTTCGGGAGCGATGTGATTTTCAAGTTGCCAATATGGTTTAATCGTGACATCACTGTTTTTTAAAACGAGGACGTACCCTGGGGGTAACTCCTGAACATTTTTAAAGAAAGTATTGCCTTTAAATTCATATTGCCCGTTAATCAAATAATTAACAACAGCAAGTTCATTCATTTCAGGAATATATCCGGCTTCGATTAAAGCCTTAATTTCTGAAGAGAAACAAAACTTATCTTTTGTCTTTATAAAATAAAACGGCTTGATGCCAATTCTGTCTCGGGCACAAAACAACTCACCATTTGCTTCATCCCAAATAGCAAAAGCAAACATACCATTGAAATGATTGACACAATCTTTTCCCCATTTTTGATACGCTGCCAATATAACTTCTGTGTCAGATGCCGATTGGTAAGAATAGTAGCTCAATTCAGATTTTAACTCTAAATAATTGTAAATCTCTCCATTGAATACAATGTGTAACTTGTTTCGTTTATCAATGAAAGGCTGATTCCCCGTTGAGGACAGATCAATGATACTTAGTCTATTATGGCCCAGCCCGATTGTTTTGTCCTCAGAGATATAAAATCCGTTGGCATCGGGACCTCTGTGATCTTGGGCTTTAACCATAGAAAGTAATTCTTCTTGTGTCCAGCCCTTACCTATTATACCACTAATTCCGCACATAAGTTATTGTTTTAGTGCAGTAATCCGGTGATGCCCCTGTCCGATAATCATTTTTTCTACTGTTGATTTCTCAACTTTACCGTGATCAGCTAATTCGATCACCCCTGCCACATAATCTACACAAGCTTTACAAATCGAAGAACCCGATTCAAAAAGTTGACCTACCTCAGGAGGAAATAAATTTTTCATTCCCTTACCAGCATCATACAAGTCGTTCAACTTCTTAAGATCAGCAAGATAAGATTCTGGGCTTTCTTCATGGTCCAGTCTGCCTTTTTTCCAACGGTCAATCTGGTGAAATCCGTTTTTTTCCAGCATTTGCCGAAGCCTCTGTTCTGAATAAAAATCAATCATCGGTACAAACAGATCATCGAGATAGGTTCGTCTTTTATTTACATCCAGATCGCTGTTTTCGGCTAAGGCTTTATTGAAATTATCAAACCCGATCTCATTTGAAAAATTACGAAGTAAACTGATCAATGGCCATCTTATTCCCTCCGTGGCATACACAAGCATATAGATCATTCCGCCGGGTTTTAGTACTCTTG
>CBDCTQ010000073.1:0-132411 GCA_965222105.1 Saprospiraceae bacterium
CGGATGCTTCAGAACCTGTCGCTCCTGGATGATCTTTCTTTCGACGATGTCGTCGAGGGGTTGGGCCTTAACGGCAATTATCGACCCAAGTAAAATGGTTGTTAGAAAAAGGAATTTTTTCATGGCTTATGATTGATAGGAGTGCAAAACCCGCGTAACCACAAAGACACAGCTTGTCCCGAACTCGCTTCGGGAAAGACTCAGAGTTTCACAAAGAAAGTTTTTTGTGCCCAATCAGAGGTCTTAACGCGAATGACACGCACTTAATTAATGTTTATGAGATTTTCAATTATTCAACAAGAAGTTATCGGACCCGAAATACCAGGCTGTTTAGGCTGCGACCGACTTTATCGCCGGGGCATTTGACTTTTATTTTTTCGAAGTAGACCATGTCGCCTCTTTTGGCATTCGACAGGATCCGCTTTGTGTTGGCCCCGAAGCTACCGCCATTATTGGTGGTGTAAATAGCATCGGAGCCGCGTGGGACTCTTGTTAGTTCAAAACTTTGTACGCGGCAGCGGGCGTCGAAATCGAAGTTTTCGAGGACGGCGTCCAGCCGGTCGTACACTTTCAGTTCGGCAGGAGTGATGGTTCCGCCGGTTTTATTGCCCAGTTTCATAATGGGGTTGGGAATGGGCTTGATGCGAAATTCAAAACTAGTTGGCTCCAGTCCCCCTCCCGATACGATGATGTTGGTACGGCCGGGGCGGTCGGGCTTGACGGTGTATTGAACATTGTTGACTTTATTGAGTTGGACTCCATCGGCCCGCACCCGTACCTGAGCACTTGGTACCCCGGCAGCCGAAACAGAGAGGGGGTTGTCGACCCCAACGTAGAACACATTCATCTTGTCGGCAGAAGCCGTCACCGACCGCTCGCCCACTTCGTAGGTGAAGGTTTTGGTATAGGTTTCCATATCGCCGGTGAGGGGGTTTTCCATTTCAATGGTTGCTGTAAACTCCTTTTTTCCCAAGCCACTGGGTTGGATGGAGATGGAGGCTTTGCCGTTTTCGACGGGGTAGCTCCGGCCATTCACGGCAACGGATATATTGTCGACTGTAGAGCTATAAGAGCCGAGGAAAACATCCGCTTTGAGACTTTCGCCCCGGATGACGTAGCTTTTGTCGGCCGAAATGACGGCCTCAAATCGGTCGGGCTTGTAGGTAATGCCGGTTTGTTCGAGGAAGTGATTGAGGATGGTGGTTTCGGCTACTTTGACATCGTTTTGCAGTTTGCTCAGCATGGGCAGCACAGCGGCGAGGGGCATTTGCTGAAAAGTGAATTGGGCCCAGGTTTTTTTATCGGAGTCTTCGGGGAGGTCGTGAACTTTCAGTGGGATGCTTTCGCTTAAAACGCGGCGTGCTTCTTCATCGCCGATCAGATCGAGCAGGTGTTGCCGGGTCTCTTCGATGGCTTTTTGCAGCTTTTCTCCCCTACCCTCTTTGACGAGGAGCCGGGTGGTCACGTCTTTGTTTTTGATGCCTTTGGGGTGGTTGTTTTCGTCGTAGCCGCCGGATCGTTCCACCAGTAGGTCTTTGAGGGTGGCCACATGGGTTGAAAAGGCCTGGCCGATGCGTTGTGCCTGGATGGCTTTTTCTTTGTAGGCAGCAAACTGGGCATAGGAGTCGGCCTGTTCGCTGATGGCTCCGAAGAGTTCATCGTTGGAGCGGGCAGTGATCCGGCTGCTTTCGTTGAGGCTGTCGTCCATAAGCAGGAAGGCGTTCATGATCTCGGCGGAGACGTTGAGGGCGAGGATGGCCGTCAGCACGATGTACATCAGGTTGATCATGATCTGACGGGGTTCTTTTGGTATTGACATAATGGTACTGGTTTTTGAATTTGGTGAAAAATGATCGTCGGCAGCCGGGCATAGCAGGTCCCTTCCATCTGATTTCCGCAAAGGGAAATAGCGGTCCGACAACTTCGGGTATTCATTGTTGGAAAACGGGCGAGTTACCGGTGCAGGCCGGATGTTTTAGATAGCAATGTCGAAAACGGGGGTGGTACTTAATAGCGGCGGGTTGATGGCATAATGCCGTTGAGTAGCAAAAGTAACGGATGAGAGAGGAAAGATTTTTAAATTAGAGGACAGGGGTAAACATTGGCCTGGTACCATTGTTGGAGAGGATAGCCGGGCGATGGTATGGCTGCAATACCGCCAAATTTGTACATTTGCAACAAAAATTAAGGTACGATGCCACTGGATCAAATTGACGTAGATGCCCAATCGGGCAATCAGGAGAAGGAGATGTCTTTTCTGGATCATCTGGAGGAGTTGCGCTGGCATCTGATCCGGGCGGGAGCGTCGGTGGTGGTCTTTGCCATTGGGGCTTTTGTGGCCAGGGATTTCGTTTTCCACACGGTGATCTTTGGCCCCAAGCGGCCCGATTTCATTTTTTACCGGGCGGTGTGCTCGTTGTCGGAGCGCTTGGGGCTGGGGGAGCAGTTGTGTTTGCGGCCGCCGGATTTTGATTTTGTCACCCCCGACTTTGCAGAAATATTTCTGACGCATTTGAAGGCCTCCATCTTTATTGGGATCGCCCTGGCCATGCCATATATCTTCTGGGAGTTGTGGCGGTTCATCAGGCCGGGGCTGTTGCCAAAAGAGAAGCGGGCCGCGCGGGGCTTTGTGTTTGTCAGTTCGGGGTTGTTTATGGCGGGGCTGGCATTTGGGTACTTCATCATTGCGCCCTTTGCGGTGACATTTTTGGCGGGTTATCAGATCGAAGGGGTCCAGGCCACACCTGCGCTGGCATCGTATGTCAACTACATGATGATGTTCACCATCCCTACGGGGTTGGTTTTTCAATTGCCGATCGTGGTTTATTTTTTATCGAAGGTGGGGTTGGTCACGCCCGAATTTATGCGCAAATACCGGCGTCACGCGTTCGTTGTCATCTTAATTTTGGCGGCAGCCATTACGCCGCCCGATATGATCACTCAGTTGTTGATCGGGATGCCGCTTTACGTATTATATGAGATCAGTATTTCTATTTCCAAAAGGGTTCAGAAGCAGTCGGAAAATTGAATACCGAATTGAATGGCTTTGATATTAAAACCATCGACTCACAAACAACTCAGCTGCATATGCAACAGATATCCTCTAACCTTACCTTGTTTTTAAAAATATTCTTACCCACCTTTTGGCTGGTGTTTTTCGGGCTTTTTACCATCGGCTCTTTTGTAAAAGACATTTATATCGGTCCTTTTCTGCCGGGAGCGTTCCGGATGGGCTGTCTGGGTTTTTTCCTGGTGGGTCTGGTTATTTTATACTTTACCTTGATGCAGTTGAAACGGGTGGATATGGACGGCCAGTTTATGTATGTCAGCAACTATTTTAAAACGGTACGGTATCCGTATTCCGCTATTGCAAAAATTGTGGAGAAGGATTTTTTGCTGTTCCACAGTGTACACGTCCATTTCCGGGAGGCCGGGCAGTTTGGCAAAAAGGTGGTATTCATCAGCCGCGACAAAAGGCTGAACCGGTTTTTGACGGCCCATCCAAACGTAGCTCAGCAACTGATGGGGGCCGTGGGGTAAGGTTTTTTTTGTGACCTACCTTGACCTAAGCCGCACGACGGGGCAGATGATCTCTTCCAGGGAGATGCCGCCATGCTGGAAGGTGTTTTTGTAGTAGTTGTTGTAGTGGTTGTAATTGTTCGGGTAGAGGAAAAACTTATCTTCTTTGGCAAAAATAAATGTAGAACTAATGTTGGGTGCCGGCAATTTGGCTTTGGAAGGGTCTCTGAAGTCGAGTACGTCCTTTCTGTCGTATTGGAGGTTCCGGCCCACTTTGTAGCGCAGGTTGGTGGTGGTGTCGCGGTCGCCGATCACTTTGGAGGGTTGGTTGACGCGGATGGTGCCGTGGTCGGTGGTGATGATGAGCTGGACGTCTCGTTCGGCGATGCGTTGGAGGGCGTTCCAGAGGGGGGAGTGGAGGAACCACGATTTGGTAAGGGAGCGGTAGGCTTTTTCGTCGCCGGCCAGTTCTTTGAGAACTTCCATTTCGGTGCGGGCATGGGAGAGCATGTCGATAAAGTTGTAAACGATCACGCTGAGGTCGTTGTTGAGGCCGTTGAGGATGTTGTCCTGCATTTGTTTGGCCTTGTTGACGTTGGTTACTTTGGTGTAGTCGAATTTTATTTCCTTGCGGAAAGTTCGTTTTATCTGTTCGCGGAGCAGGTCGTGTTCGTGCAGGTTTTTACCTCCTTCATCGATGTCGTTTTTCCACCATTTGGTGTAGTACTTTTCAATGTCAGATGGCATTAGTCCGGCAAAAATGGCGTTGCGGCTGTATTGGGTGGAGGTGGGGAGTATGCTGAAAAAGAAATCCTCTTCTTCTACCCGGAATAAGTCGGAGATGACCGGTTCGATGGTTTTCCACTGGTCGAACCGCAGGTTATCCAACAGTACCATTACGGTCGGCACGTCGTCTTGGAGGTGGGGAAATATTTTGTTGCGCATCAGGTTGTGCGACAGGCAGGGGTTGTCGGGGTCGTCGCTGAGCCAGGACTCGTAGTTTTTGACCACAAATTTGGAAAACTCCGAGTTGGCCTCGCTTTTTTGCATGGCCAGGATGTCGGCCATTTGTGTGGTGTTCGACTCGTCGAGTTTGATCTCCCAGTTGATGATCTTTTTGTACACGTCCACCCATTCGTCTATTTGCAGGCCGCTGTTGATCTGCATGAGTATTTGGCGGAATTCCTGCTGGTAGTCCGACCGGTTTTTTTCCCGGACGAGGCGTTTGTTGTCGATGATCTTTTTGAGGGTGAGCAGGATTTGATTGGGGTTGACGGGTTTGATGAGGTAGTCGGATATCTGGGCGCCGATGGCTTCTTCCATGACGTGTTCTGCCTCGTTTTTGGTAATCATCACTACGGGGATGGCGGGGTTTTGCTCTTTGATCTTGGAGAGGGTCTCCAGTCCGGTGAGCCCAGGCATGGATTCGTCGAGGAATACGACATCAAAGCTCACATCGTTGCATTCTTCGAGGGCATCATAGCCATTGCTGACGGTGGTTACCTCGTATCCTTTCTGTTGGAGGAACAAAAGTTGGGGTTTCAACAGGTCGATTTCGTCATCTGCCCACAGGATATTAATTTTTTCCATTTCTTGATTTTAAGTGTTATCGAATAGGTTGTGTACATGGATTCTGTCTATTGGAAGTTGGGAGTTGACAATTCATTATTTTATTGATTTTCAACAATGTACGTGGCTTCCCCTTACTAAAAAGGCGGTATCGACCAACCCCGTTTTCCACATCAAGCAACCCAAATAAAGGAAATTCAGTCTAAGAAAATGAAGGGGGTGAAAAAAGATTCACACTCTATTTTCGGAAGGTTTTATTCCGTATCATTTGAAATGCAGGATTTAACGATTTTTTAAAGGTCAATATTTTGGGTCACCTGATAAATAGTTCCGCTATTTTTCTACCTTTAAGCGATGGGCAAAAATAAGATTTTTAATGACCCCGTGTATGGTTTTATCTCCGTTCCTAGAGGTATTTTCCTCGATTTGATCGATCATCCCTGGTTTCAGCGCTTGCGGCGGATATCCCAATTGGGGATGACCTACTACATCTATCCGGGTGCTACCCATACCCGCTTTCACCATGCTCTGGGTGCTTATCATTTGATGACCCAGGCCATTGAAGTGTTGCGCTCCAAGGGGGTACCCATCACGGATGAGGAAGCCGAAGGCGTCAAAATCGCCATTTTATTGCACGACATCGGCCACGGTCCATTTTCACATGCGCTGGAGCATTCCATCGTCAATGTCCATCACGAATACTTGTCGATGCTGTTTATGAAACAGCTCAACCGGTTGTTCAGCGGTAAGCTCGACACGGCCATAGACATCTTTACCAACCGGTATCCTAAACGGTTTTTACACCAATTGGTTTCCGGCCAACTCGATATGGACCGGATGGACTATCTCAACCGCGACAGTTATTATACGGGTGTATCAGAAGGCGTCATCGGCTATCACCGGATCATAAAAATGCTGGATGTGCAAAACGACCAGTTGGTGGTGGAGGAAAAGGGATTTTATTCCATCGAAAAATTTTTGATCGCCAGGCGGATCATGTATTGGCAGGTCTATTTGCATAAAGCAGCCTTTGGCGCGGAACAAATGCTGATACACGCGCTGAAAAGAGCCAAAGAATTGATCCGCTCGGGGCAAAAACCGGATTGTCCGGCCAACCTGAGCTACTTTTTGAGTAACCCGATCGCAAAGAATGACTTTGAAGGCGACAATACCCAACTGCTCGAATTATTTGCTTCGCTGGACGATACCGACCTGTTGTCTGCTCTCAAATCATTTGCTAAGGAGCAGGATAAGGTGCTGGCCTTTTTGGCAAATGCGATCATCAACCGACAATTGTTCCGGACGGAAGTGAGCAATATGCCTTTTTCGCGTGACTATATCGATTCTATCCGTCTAAAGATGGAAAAAAAATGGGATAGTGCCACGCCTTATCTGCTCTACGTCAAAAAAGAATCCAACAACGCCTATAACCCGGAAACGGAGGAGATCAACATCTTATTCAAAGACCGAAAAATCCGTCCGCTTTCCTCTTTATCGGACCACGCAGTCCCCTCGAAAGTGGTGACTAAACATTTTTTATGTTATCCAAAAAATATAATCTAAATTTGCCGCCGATTTAGAAAAGGGCCCCGCCCTGATCGACATCAACACGGTCTCATTAATTTTTTAAATAAAGTATTATCAAACCAATTCATTCAATTATGAAAAAATTGAACCTTATTCTAACAAGCGCTTTTCTTTTTTGTGCCTTTGCCGCTTTTGCTCAACCTGGCGACATGCCCATCGCGCAAGAACCTGGTAAATGTTATGCCAAATGTCTGATCGCCGATGAGTATGAAACCGTCACCGAACAAATTCAAGTTCGAGCCGCTTCTTCCAAAACGGAAGTCGTGCCCGCCGAATACGAAACCGTCACCGAACAGGTTCCCAAAAGTGCGGAAGCATCTCGACTGATCGCTACTCCTGCCGAGTACGAAACCGTTACCGAGCAAGTAATGGTCAAGCCCGAATCAAAGAGAATGATCCCTGTACCTGCCGAGTACGAAACCGTTACCGAGCAAGTAATGGTCAAGCCCGAATCAAAGAGAATGATCCCTGTACCTGCCGAGTACGAAACCGTTACCGAGCAAGTGATGACCAAAGCCGAGTCAAAAAGAATCATTCCGGTTCCTGCTGAATACGAAACTGTTTCTGAGCAATACGTAAAGAAAGAAGCTTCCAGCCGCATCGAGCGCGTACCCGCCCGCTACGAAACGCAAACCGAGCGAATCGAAACCGCTCCTGCTTCCACCAAATGGGTCAAGAAAAAAGCAGACCGCAACTGCCTTTCCGCCGATCCCAATGACTGCCTCGTATGGTGCCTGGTAGAAGTACCTGCTCAGTACCGCACCGTCACCAAGCAAGTCCGCGTAGGTTGCCCCGATGGCTACTCCGACAATGGTGACGACTGTACCAAAACCATCGAAATTCCCGCCGAATACGGCAACCGAACCAGAAAAGTAGTTAAAACACCTGCTACTACCCGTGAGGAGATCATCCCCGCTGAATACAAGACCATCACCAAGCGAGTGATCAAGACGCCTGCTACTACCCGCGAAGAGATCATCCCCGCTGAATACAAGACCATCAGCAAAACAGTAGTCAAAAATCCTGCTACTGTACGGGAAGAGATCATCCCCGCTGAATACAAAACCGTAACCCGCCGGGTAGTTAAAACACCTGCTACCACCCGCGAAGAAGCCATCCCAGCTGAATACGCTACGGTATCCCGCCGAGTGGTCAAAACGCCAGCTACTACCCGTACCATCGAAGTACCTGCCGAATACGCCACGGTTACCCGCAAAAACCTGGTTAAAAAAGGTGGATTCACCGAATGGAGAGAAGTACTTTGCGGCGATAAAGTAGACGGTTATACCATCCGCCAAATCCAGGATGCACTCAAATCACGCGGTTACGACCCAGGACCCATCGACAACATCCTCGGCGTCAGAACCAAAGCCGCTTTGACCAAATTCCAAAAAGACAATGGCCTGCCCGTTGGACAATTGGATATGGAAACCCTCAAAGCACTGGGTATCAATTACTAATTTGTAAATAATACCTCATAAAAAAAGCCTTCCAGAAATTCTGGAAGGCTTTTTTTATACCCAAAATCTTATCTTTCTCACACCTCCTTGTCGATGCGAAAATGATTAATGACCTTGTCGTTCCTTTTTATGACCAGCAAATAGCTTCCGCGTGGGAAGGTGCTTAGGTCTATCGACTTGAGGTAATTGCCCATTTTCTGGTTTTTAAATAACCGCTTCTTCAGTTCCATCTCCGACCGGTTGAAAAGCGAAATGGCAACATCGCCCGGCTTTTCGAGGCTGTAACTTATTTTGACCAACCCCGTTTCTGGATTGACCACTACCGTTTGATAATCCTCCCAGGGCGCTAAATTGACTACCGGATAAAAACAGGTGGCTCCCTGGTGGTCGGTGTGTTTGAGGCGATAGGTGATCTGGTCGCCGGTATTGCTGATGCGGCAATCTTCAATGCGGTAGTCGTTGCGGGCCGTTTGTCGTCCGCTTACCAGGGCAAAGGTTTTGAACTGGTCTCCGTTGATCGAACGCTGCACCTCAAAGGTGGCGTCGGCCGAGGCTTCATTGGTCGTTCTCCAGGTGACGAATGCCCTTCCATCGTCCCAGTCGACGATACTTTCCAACAATGTAGTTACATCATCGCTGGCAAGGGCCGTATGTTGTGCATACACTGCCTGTTCTCTTCCAATATACAATACGGATTCGCCATTTGGGTGCCAAACCTCCAAGCCTTCCGGCAAATAAAACCGATCGTAGGGATCGCCTTGCAACACGGCATCGGCATTATCCGTTTTGACGGTTCTGATCTCCACGCCTGCCCGGTCGACAAATATCAGTTTGAACTGGTTGAAACTGCCACTGGCCCGGGTCCAGTTTTTATCATCATTATTTCTCCGCAGCGGAGCTCCCCAACAACCCTCGCCAATGTAGGTGGTGCCATTGGCGTCGTCGCGGATAAATCCCTCTTCGCTGCCCCGCTCGCGGGAGGGCCGCACCGGATACGTCATTTTGACTACGTGGGCATCCGATTCCATGACAAGTTTAACTTTGAATTTGTAAAACAAGGTAGCCCAGTTTTCCAATTGGGTATTGCGTTCTTTCTTTGAGCGGGTATGTGGCCGGATGGCGTAATGGTATTGGGCAAACCGCCACAGGTGGTCGCTGCTTGCCCGGAGGTCATTTTTCAGCCAGGTGCGCTGATCACCACCGCTGGCCATTAGTGAGTTGAGCGTGTATAGTCGCAGCAAATTACCCCCCAGCGACAGAGCGTAGTACATATCTTTATTGGGTGTATCAAACAGTTCGTACAGCGTAGCATTACTGTATTCGTGATTGCCGCGGGCCACCACTATGGGCACCATTCGTCCATCGTGCCGGATGGTGTGTTGCCAATCGTCGAACCATGCCAGCCATTCGCGAGCCGTATCGCCTCCCGTCATATCGCCACCAAAAAAAACGCAATGCGGTTGGAGTTTTGCCACCAGTTTGTTGGCGTTGCGACGGGCGGTCCGGTGGTTGCGCGAATCGCCCCCAGCTATGATCGATAGCCGCTCTTCCGGATGATCGGGAGCCGTTTGGAAAGAAAACCGCTGGCTGCACCCATCCGAGTCGGCAATGACGAAATAATATACCGTGTTGGGTTTGAGGTGGATGAGCCGGGCAAAATGATTCTTCATTCCCTTTGCAGCAACAACTCTGTCGGGTGTCTGGGAAAAGGGATAGGCCTCTACATCCAATTGAAAATCCTGTTCGCCGTAGTGAAGCACTGGATACTGACCACTGATCTGGTTCCAGCCAATGGTCATGGTGGTAGCCGGATTGGAGCGCCACATACAACGCAACTTGTCTACCGCAGCACCGGCCGTAGCCGAGTAATGGAAGAATACAAAAAGGTACAAAAAAGTAGCGATGTTGTGGGTCATTACAAAAATGGGTCAGTTAGAGAATCAAAAATAAGGGTTTCTTCAGGAAACACAAGTGTATTGGCGCCTCTTTTCCCGTAAGGGTATTCATCAAAGACGTTTTATAAGAAAACACTATTTCCTGGATAGTTTGTAGGTGAGATTCCGGGTAATCTCTATTTTTGTGCCGCTCAACAGATGGCAAAAGGATTGCCAAACTGGGCTCGACCAGTTTTTTTCTATTAATTAAATTATCATATGTCGACTGATCAGCTTACGCCAAATCTCATCCAGCGGGAATTGAACCGTCAACGGATGGGCATAGAACTCATCGCCTCCGAAAATTTCGCCAGTGCTGCGGTGCTGAATGCCATGGGAAGTTGCCTGACCAATAAATATGCAGAAGGCTACCCCGGCCGCAGATATTACGGTGGCTGCGAAATTGTGGATGAAATCGAACAGCTGGCCATCGACCGGCTGAAAGAACTCTTCGGTGCCGCTTACGCAAATGTACAACCCCATTCGGGCGCGCAGGCCAATGCAGCGGTCTATCTGGCCGTACTAAAACCCGGCGACAAAATACTGGGGTTCGACCTTTCGCATGGAGGCCATTTGTCGCACGGCTCTCCGGTCAATTATTCGGGTAAGGTCTACCAACCGTTCTTCTACGGCGTAGAACCAGACAGCGGCACCATCGATATGGACAAGGTAGCCGACATAGCGCTCCGCGAACGGCCCAAGCTGATCATCTGCGGTGCTTCCGCCTATTCGAGGGATTGGGATTATGCCCGCTTTCGCGAAATAGCCGATGAGGTAGGAGCCTTGCTGATGGCGGATATCGCCCATCCTGCCGGACTGATCGCCGCCGGATTGCTCCGCAGCCCCCTACCCCATTGCCACATGGTTACCTCTACCACCCATAAAACACTGCGCGGCCCCAGAGGCGGGATCATTATGATGGGAGAGAATTTTGACAACCCCTGGGGAGAGCTTACCAAAAAAGGAAATCCCAAACGGATGTCGGCCATTTTAAACAGTGGCGTTTTTCCAGGCATGCAAGGCGGCCCGCTCGAACACGTCATCGCTGCCAAAGCCGTCGCTTTTTACGAGGCCCTCCAACCGGAGTTTAAGACCTATTGCCAGCAGGTGATCCGAAATGCGCAGGCCATGGCCAGGACATTTACCGACAAGGGTTATCACATTATTTCAGGCGGCACCGACAACCACCTGATGCTGATCGACCTCCGCTCCAAAAAGGTGACGGGCAAACGGGCAGAAGAAGCCCTCGTCAGGGCCGAGATCACCGTCAATAAAAATATGGTACCCTTCGACGATCAAAGTCCCTTCGTCACATCCGGTATCCGTATCGGGACAGCGGCCATCACCACCCGCGGATTGAGGGAGGCAGACTGTACGCAGATCGTCGAATGGATGGATGCCATTATCAACGATCCGGACGATGAGACATTGATCCAAAATACCCGGAATGCCGTCCATGATTTTATGGGGCCGTTTGCGCTTTACCCAGAATGGGAATCATGAAAAAATTGCTGCCCATCAGGCGCGCCCCTCTTTCCAGGAATAAGGATACCGGATCTCGTGGAGGCAAAGGCCGTGGGGCGGGACACTGTAACTTTTCGGCAGTGGTTGTTGGCGGTCGAGCGATTGGCGGACGGTTTGGAGGGATAGTTTTCCCAAGCCCACGTTGAGGCACATGCCGGTGATGAGGCGTACCATGCCTCTGAGGAAGCGGTTGGCGGCGATGTGGTAGGCCATTCGTTGATCGTCTTCAAATATCCATTCTGACCGATGCAGTTCACAATTCATAGTTTTGGCGTCGGAGCCCGTTTTGCAAAAAGGAAGAAAGGCGTCGTATTCCAACAATAGTTTTGCGGAAAGCTGGATTTTATTACGGTCCAACCGGTTGAAAAAAGGATAGTGATAGCTGGTATCCGCTATGAAGGGATCTTTCGCACAATGCATCCAATAGGTGTAAGCCCGGTAGTTGGCGTCGAAGCGGGCGTGGGCGGTGGTGACTACGGCTGCGATGTGGTGAAAGGTGATGTCGGGTGGGAGGAATTTGTTGAGCCGGTAGGTCAGTTCCGGAGGATCGATGGGATCGGTGTCGAAATGCAATACGTAATTTCGGGCATGAACACCGGCATCTGTCCGGCCACAACCCACTACTTTTACCTCAGTATGCAATAGAGTGGACAATGCCTTTTCGACGGTTTGCTGAACGGAATCGGCATTGGGCTGTTTTTGCCAGCCGGCGAAGCGGGTTCCCAGATATGAAATGGCTGCGAAGTATCTCCTCATCTTAATGACAGTAGGATTGATCGCAGCAAATATAGGTAAATGTGTTGAGGGCTTTTACCTCAACCGATGACGCTGTGGTCTTTGGCCATCGAGGCGTACATCAGTGCCCCTCCTGCCAGGGCCAGGTTTTTGAGGATGTTGACCATTTCCATGGGGTTTTCGCTCATACCCTGTGCATGGGGGATGATGAACAGCAGGAGCATCACCGCCAGCAGTACAGCGGCCAGCCGGTCGAGTTTGCCGATGAGCATACTAACAGCGGCCAGTATCAGCGCCAGCCCGGTAAAGTACACCATACCTTTTCCGCCGGGGGCCATGCCCGCCATTTGGTCGGCATACATAAAGTGGTTGATCCCAAAGATGGCAAATGGGATGGCAAAGAGGTAACGGCCAAGTCCGATTAATCTTTTCATAGTAACATTTGTTTGTTTAATAGAAAAATTGATGTAGCTACATCAATTATGGAGAAAGATAGGATAATTTGGAAAATAAGCCGCCTTTTTCGAATGGGAATTTTTACAGGCAGGCAGATCGCGAAACTTTCAATAAAATTTAAGGGCAAAAACAGAATAATGTATCGAATGATTAAATTTCAGCTGAATAGCCGCGATTCGGAACACTTTTAGCGATTGGCAAGGTAAGTATTATGAGACAACGCCTGCTTACAGCCACCAAGTTATTATCGATCGTTTGCGCCATAGTGATCTTTGTGGCGTGGGTGTTGCTTTTTTTGATCCCGTTTTTGTTGTAGTAGCCGGTCAGGCAGCCCGGAGCTTGGTCAGTTTGGACCGGCTGAGTTTTTCTTTGGCGTAGGTCCGGGTGATCTCGAACGATTTGACATTTTTGTCGGAGGGGAGCTCGAACATGGCGTCCATCATGACAGCTTCGCAGATGGATCGCAGCCCTCGGGCACCCAGTTTGAATTCGAGGGCTTTTTCGGCGATGAAGTTGAGGGCGCCATCGGTGAAACTGAGTTCGATGTTTTCCTGCTGGAATAGTTTTTTGTATTGTTTGGTGAGGGCGTTTTTCGGTTCGGTGAGTATCCGTTTGAGGGCCGGAAATTCGAGTGGTTCGAGGTAAGTGAGTACGGGTAGCCGACCGATGAGTTCGGGTATGAGACCGAAGGCTTTAAGGTCCTGGTGGTTGAGGTATTGGAGGAGGTTGTCGCGGTCGATCTTATCTTTTTCCGAGCCGTTGAAGCCAATCACTTGTGTGTTTACCCGGCGTGCTATTAGTTTTTCGATGCCGTCGAAGGCGCCGCCGCAGATGAAGAGGATGTTTTCGGTGTTGATCTTGACCATTTTTTGCTCGGGGTGTTTTCGGCCTCCCTGTGGGGGAACGTTGACGGTGGTACCTTCCAACATTTTAAGCATGGCTTGCTGGACGCCTTCGCCGGAGACGTCGCGGGTGATGGAGGGGTTGTCGTTTTTGCGTGCTATTTTGTCGATCTCATCGACGTAGACGATTCCTTTTTCGGCGGCGGAGACGTTGTATTCACAGACCTGCAGCAGGCGGCTGAGGATGCTTTCCACGTCTTCTCCAACGTAGCCCGCTTCGGTGAATACGGTGGCGTCGACGATGGCGAAGGGTACGTTGAGGTATTTGGCAATGGTTTTGGCCAACAATGTTTTTCCGGTACCGGTTTGACCGACAAAGAGGATGTTGGATTTTTCGATCTCTATATCGTCGTTGCGGTGTTGTTTGAGTCTTTTGTAGTGGTTGTAAACGGCAACGGAGAGGTATTTTTTGGCTTCTTCCTGCCCGATGACGTAATCGTCGAGGTGGGTTTTGATCTCTTTGGGTACGATGGTTTCGGGTAGGAAAAATTCTTCTTTGGATTCTTCTTTTTTGCCGCTGTAGAGTTCTTCCTGGATGATTTCGTCGGCTTGTTCGACACATACTTCGCAGATGTGGCCTTCGATGCCGGCGATCAGGATAAGTGCTTCCGACTTATCTCTTCCGCAGAAGGAGCAGCGGTAGCTGTCTTTGCTTCTTCTCATGAAATGGATTTTTGTCAATAGCAAACCGCTCCTGCTTTAATCCGGGAGTAAAGCAGGAGCGGATATTTTAAGCGTCGTCGCTGTTGCTTTGGCCCCAAAGATAGTCATTTTGGGGAGGAGGAAGCAACTCAAACGGCGACATTTTAAGAATCTTCTTTTTTGCGAGGGCTGGAGCGGGTCAGCACTTCGTCGATCAGGCCGTATTCCTTGGCTTCTTCGGCCTTCATCCAGTTGTCGCGGTCGCAATCTTTTTCGATGGTTTTGTAGTCTTGGCCTGTATGGTTAACGAGAATATCGTAGAGTTGTTTTTGCATTTCCTTGATGAGTTTGTAGGAAATTTCCATGTCTGAAACCTGGCCTTGCATCCCACCGAGCGGTTGGTGGATCATAACGCGGCTGTGGTGTAGGCAGGTTCTTTTGCCTTTGGTTCCGGCGGCCAGTAGTACAGCGCCCATGGAAGCGGCCATGCCGGTGCAGATGGTCCCGATGTCGGGCGAGACGTATTGCATGGTGTCGTAGATGCCCAGGCCGGAGGTGACGGAGCCACCGGGGCTGTTGATGAACATCTGAATATCGCGTCGGGGGTCGGTCGATTCCAAAAACAGTAATTGAGCCTGGATGACGTTGGCCACGTAATCGTTGACGGGAACGCCCATGAAGATGATCCGGTCCATCATCAGGCGGGAGAATACGTCGAGACCGACGATGTTCATCTGTCTTTCTTCGATGACGTTTGGCGTAAAGCCGACCACGTTGGGAAAGGTACGGGGCGCGGTGGTTTGGATGTATTTATCGAGGTGCATGCTACTCATTCCGAGGTGGTGGGTAGCGTATTTTCTGAATTCATTTTTGTCGAACATGGCGTAATTTTTAATCGGTTGAGTAAAAAGTCTGCTTTGAGGCAATCCCTCAAAGTGATACACAGGGGGTTAACAGATTGAAATCGAAATTGTTAAAAAAAGCTTTAAAAAATCAGTCCATATCCTCGGTAACTTCTTCGATGCCTTCTTCTACATCTTCCACTGGAGTGGGTTCTGGCTTTTCTTCTTCCTGTTGTTTTTGTTTTTCCGCTTCTTCTATCAGAATATTTTCAAATGTTTCGATGCTGATCTTATTCGGTTCCACGTTTACTTTTTCGCGGATGGTTTTGAAGAGGCGGTCGGCCACGAGTTCCTCATAGGCAGACTGCACCTGTTTTTCGTCCTGCATCATCCGGTTGGCGGTATTGAGTACGACGAGTTCGCCGGCCTGTCCTTCAAATCCGGACTGTCCCTGAAGATACCTTCTAATGGTATCTTTGAGGTATTCGAAGATGTTGTCGTTTGTGACTTCGATGCCGTATCGTTTCATCAGCCTGGCCTGGATGAGGGACCAGCGCATGTTTTCAGCGAAATTATTGTAGGTCTCCTCGGGCAAATTGCCTTTCAGGTTTTCATTGTTGACCAGGATCCATCGTTTCAAAAATTCATTTGGGAGGGGAAGGATGTTTTTTTCGAGGAGGACGTTTTTAAAATCGCGTGAGAGGAACACCTCAGCCTGCTTGTTGTAGTAAGTAGCCAGTTCCTCTTCAACTTTACCGCGTGCTTCTACCTCGTTAGTTACTTTTCCCTCTCCAAAGACTTTGTCAAAGAAGGCGGTATCCAGTTCTGGCAGTTCAATACGTTTTACTTGTTGAATGGTTGCCTCAAATTGGGTTCCCACGTTTTCCAGTTTTTCTTTATTAGATGCGCCGTAGAGGTATTTTGTCACATAGTCATCCTCTTTGTTATCTTCCACCTGGTAGATGTCAAAACTGATGGTATCTCCCTTTTTTTTGGAAAGCACCAATTCCCGAAACTGGTCGGAGGTATCTTTTACGAGTACGGAAAAGGTGGTGGCCCAGCCATCTGGTTTGAGGTGGTCGCCATCGAGTTCTTTGGCGTTTAGTTCAACGATGTCGTTTTCCCGAATATCGTCATCGATTTCTACGCGGTTGCTGTGTCGTTTTCGGAGCGATTCGAATTCTTTATCGATGATATCAGTGGGTATTTCGACCTGATAAATGGGGAAGGTCGATTCTTCGAGGTGTTGGACTTCAAATTCAGGTGCCAGACCGATGTCGAATTTAAATTCGATGTCTTGCAGATCATCCAGATTTATGTCATAGGGTTGTTGTTTTGCATTGGGTATGGGAGCGCCGAGGAGATGAAGGTCGTTGTTGGTAATGTAGTCGGTGAGGGACTGTTGGATGAGTTTGTTGACTTCTTCGGCTATAATGGCCTTGCCGTACACCTTTTTGATGTAACTCATGGGGGTTTTTCCTTTACGGAACCCTTTCATCTGGACGGTTTTGCTTTTTTGGCGCAAGCCGGCTTTTAGTTTGGGTTCGTAATCAGCTTTAGCAATAACTATGGTTAACTCTGCATTCAGATTGTCAATATCTTTTCTGACAACTTCCGGCATATTGTGTTTTTTTATGATAAAAAAAAGTGGTGCGGGTGGAGGGACTCGAACCCCCAAGCCTCGCGGCACTAGATCCTAAGTCTAGCGTGTCTACCAATTTCACCACACCCGCGCGATGTAATTAATAACTATCGATAAATGGCATGCAAAGATATATTCTTTTTGTAAAATGAATAGTTAAAACCCCTTTGAATTGCCAACAGTACCCCGTTTTGAGTTAATTTGAACGTTGTCTTATCTAAAGGAGGAAAATATTAGCATTTTTGCTGTCAAAGTGACTTATCTTTACCTGCTGTTTTAATATAAATTTGGTTGTTCACAATGCAAGAAGCCATCCAATACGATCCGGAAGAAGAAAAGGCCATCCACGAGGCCTACCGGGATATGTATGGCTCCATCAAAGCCAAATTGGATAAACTGGATAAAACCCAGATAAAAAAAGCCTACGAACTGGCCAAACAGGCCCACATCAAACAACGCCGCAAATCGGGAGAGCCCTACATTTTTCATCCCATCGCTGTCGCTAAAATATGCGGCTCCGAAATAGGACTGGGTGCAACCGCCATTGTCAGTGCACTGCTGCACGATGTGGTGGAGGACACCCCCGTTACCTTGTCGGACATCGAAGCCCAGTTCGGACCCAAAATTGCGCGCATCGTAGATGGACTTACCAAACTCGAAGGCCTCTACAACGTAATCAGCCCCCAGGCCGAAAATTTCAAAAAGGTACTCAGCAGCCTCACCACCGACGTCCGCATCATCCTCATTAAAATGGCCGACCGCCTCCACAATATGCGGACCCTCAAAGCCATGCCCCGGCACAAACAATTAAAAATTGCCGCCGAAACTACCCTGGTCTACGCCCCGCTCGCCCACCGCCTGGGCCTGTACAACGTCAAAACCGAGTACCAGGACCTGTGCATGAAGATAACCGATCCGGATACCTACCAGGAAATCGCCCGCAAACTACAGGAAACCAAAAAAGACCGCGAAAAATACATCCGGGAGTTCATCAAACCCCTTCAGTCGAGGCTCGACCTCATCCGCTGTCCATACCGGATCACGGGTCGACCCAAATCGATTTTTTCCATCAACAACAAGATCATCAACAAAGGGGTTCCCTTTGAGGAGATTTACGACCTGTTTGCCATAAGGATCATCGTGGACGTGCCCGTAAAAAAAGAAAAACCGATCTGCTGGCAAATATATTCCATCGTCACTGACGTTCACCAACCCATTCCCGAACGGTTGAAAGACTGGATCACCACTCCCAAGGCCAATGGCTATGAATCGCTCCACACCACGGTGATCGGCCCGGGAGGCCGTTTTGTGGAAGTGCAGATCCGCTCCGAACGGATGGACGATATCGCCGAGAGGGGATTTGCCGCCCATTGGAAATACAAAGGCGACACCCCCCAACCCGACGTATTCGACAAATGGCTGGACAGCGTACGCGAGCTGATAGAAAACCCCGACTCAGACGCCATCGAATTTTTGGACGACTTTTCCGCCAACCTCTACAGCGAAGAGGTATACGTTTTTACTCCGAAAGGCGACTTGGTGAGTCTCCCCAAAGACGCCACCGCCCTCGATTTTGCGTTCAGTATCCACTCCGATATCGGCTATCACTGCAAATCCGTAAAAGTCAACAACAAGCTGGAGCCACTGGGATACAAACTCAAAAACGGCGATCAGATACAGATACTCACCGACAAAAACCAAAAGCCCAGCGAGGCATGGCTCAAAATGGTGGTCACCGGCAAGGCCCGCTCTAAAATACGGTCGGCCATGAAAGAGGAAAAGAGGAAAAAAGGAGCCGTGGGAAGAGAAGATCTCGAACGAAAACTGCGCAACAAAAAACTCGAATTTGAAGACAACACGGACCTGCTGGTGAAATACTTCGGCCTCAATTCGCGCATCGAGTTGTACTACGAAATTGCTATGGGCAACATCAGCCTCACCGAAGAACTTAAAAAGTTTTCGACGGATGGAACCAAGTTGATCAAGCCAAAAAAAGAGGCCATCATAACGGAAAAGGAAAAACCAGCTCCCGTGCCCAAAACCCGTGCCACCAATGAAGCCCGCCTACGCATAGAAGGCGAGAAGGCCGACCAGTACGCCTACAGCCTGGCAAGGTGTTGCAACCCCGTAAGAGGCGACGATGTTTTTGCCTACCTTACCGTCAATTCGGGCCTGAAAATACACCGCACCAACTGTCCCAATGCCACCCACCTGGCCGCCAAGTACGGCTACCGGATCATGAAAGCAGAATGGGTGCCCGACTCAGGTACGGCTTTCATAGCCGAACTCCTCATCGAAGGAATCGACGACGGGATCGGCGTTATTGAGCGGCTTTCGCGAAATATTTCCTACGATCTGGGCCTCAACATGCGCTCGTTCAATATCGACGGCGTCGATGGTAAGTTCAGAAGTAATGTCAAACTTTTTGTGGCCAACAAAGACCAACTCAACGTCGCCATAAAAGCATTGAAAAACCTGGAGGGGGTGAATAATGTTACAAGAGTGGGGTGAGGGAATTAATAATTAATAATCACTAATTATTTATGGCTGCATTCAACAACATCCTCGAAGAAGTGATGAGCATTTTTTCGAGTCATCTGGAAAACAATAATTACCGCAAAACGCCGGAACGGTTCGCCATTTTGGAAGAGATATACAGCCGCGACGACCACTTCGACGCGGAAGCCTTGTACATCCATATGAAGACCAACAACTACCGCGTCAGCCGGGCCACCGTTTACAATACCCTGGAACTGCTGGTCAACTGCGATCTGGTGAAAAAACACCAGTTCGGTAAAAACCTCGCCCATTACGAAAAGTCGTTTGGCTACAAACAACACGACCACCTCATCTGCAACGACTGCGGGAAGATCCTGGAGTTTTGCGACCCCCGCATCCAACAAATTAAATCCATGATGGGAGAATTGCTTCAATTCGAAATCACCGATCATTCGCTCAACCTATATGGGCATTGCACCGGAGCTTGTCCTGAAAAGAAGGATGTTGAAAAAAACACATAATATTTTTTAAGATGTGTTTATTTTTTTAACTTTGCACCTGAATCGGTTTTTACCGAAAAAATCACTACACTTTTTGCCTATGCATAGACAACTGGTAAGTTTTTTGCTGCCATACTTTTAAGCTTTCCACGTTTTTGAAATCCAGAGCTGCCCTTTTAGAAACACTATACACTCTCATCTGATAATCAAACATTCCATGACACACACCATATCAGAGCACCTCCCCACCCAAATAATCGAGATCCATCAGTTACTTCACGAATACGACCGCCAAGCCATCGTCAACGACATCGAGCAATACATCGGAAAGGGCTTCGACCAGTTGGTGATCGATCTGTCTCATCTTCCGTATCTGAATAGCGTCGGGCTGAATTTTCTTCTTCGGTTGCTCCGCGACCACGATGGCAATCTCTCGCTGGCCAATCCATCTGACCAGGCACTCCGGCTGCTGGAAGTCACCCGGCTCAAGGCGCGCTTTCAGTTATTTCCAACCGTTGAAGAGGCGATAAAAACTTTTAACGAAAGTTAGGTGCGGGGCGCAGATTTAGTTATCTTCGTTGCCGAAATGTCCTGTCTTATTGGACATACTTTAGAAGTAGGAAAATTAACATACCTATGAAAATCGATGTTATTCTCGGCCTGCAATGGGGCGATGAAGGAAAGGGAAAAATTGTGGACTACCTGGCCGACCAATACGACCTGGTTGCCCGCTTTCAGGGTGGACCCAATGCCGGCCATACTCTCCAGTTCGATGGGCAGAAACACGTGCTGCACACCATCCCTTCCGGCATATTCCACCCGGCCCTGGTCAATGTGATCGGCAATGGGGTGGTCATAGACCCCATCACCCTGGAAAAAGAAATCGGCAAACTGGGAGAAATATCTTTCCACGACCGGCTTTTCGTTTCCCGAAAGGCACACCTCATCCTTCCCACCCATCGCTACCTCGATGCCGCCACGGAAGCCTTTAAAGGCAAGGAAAAAATAGGTTCCACCCTCAAAGGCATCGGCCCCACCTACATGGATAAGACCGGCCGCAACGGACTTCGCGTCGGCGACATCATGCTGCCCAACTTCAAAGAACGCTACGAGGCTTTGAAGCAAAAACACTTGGGCATCCTGAAACTCTACCCGGACATTGCTTTTGATCTGGAGAAGGAAGAAGCCCGATGGTTCGACAGCCTGGAGACCCTCCGCTCCCTCCAACACATCAATTGCGAGTACTTCATCAATCAGGCCCTCAACAGCGGCAAAAAAGTGTTGGCGGAAGGGGCACAGGGTTCTATGCTCGACATCGACTTTGGCACCTACCCCTTCGTCACCTCTTCCAATACCATTACGGCGGGCGTATGCAATGGTCTGGGCGTAGCCCCCTCTTCCATCGGTGAGGTAATCGGCATCACCAAGGCCTATTGTACCCGGGTGGGCAGCGGCCCCTTCCCCACCGAACTGAACGATGCCACCGGCGAACGGCTTCGCGAGGAAGGCAACGAGTTTGGCGCCACCACCGGTCGGCCCCGCCGCTGCGGATGGATTGACCTGCCGCAACTCAACTACACCATCATGCTCAACGGCGTCACCCAAATCGTGGTAACAAAAATTGACGTGCTGAACCAATTTGAAGAAATAAGTGCCGCCACCCACTATCAATACAATGACGGACAACACACCGAACTTCCCTACGACCTGTGTCAGGTACCGCTTCAACCCATATATCAGGCTTTCCCCGGCTGGCAACAATCGCTCGCCGATGCCGACCACTTTAATGGCTTACCGCCAAACGCCAAAGCATACATCCATGCCCTGGAGTCCTTACTCAAGGTACCCATCACGATGATCTCTACCGGCCCCGAACGGAATAAACTGATATTGAGAAAAGAGTCGGCCTGGGTTGTAAAGTAGGGTTTGCAGCAATTCCCATTTTACACAGAAAAAGAAGCATTATCTATTTTTCGAGGTATTTAATACTGGTTGTGACGACTATGAGTCAGAGGTTAAAAGGTGTTTGGGATGAATTTACAGTTAAGTAATGCTCAAAAAATAACTTCCTCGTTTATGGCTGCCTCTTTTGGCGCTGCACTTCGTTGAAAAGCCTCGCCGATGCTATGGCATCGCCTACGTTTTTCGCCTCGTTCAGCACCAAAATAGACTACCCAAAATCGGGAATTTATTTATTACGCATTACTAAGAATAGATCATATGTAATTTATGCGATAGTTCAGTAGTTTTCTTTGGTCATCGGGTTGAGTATCCATCACCAATTACCCACTGTCATCCTCTATGATGACCTTGTATTTTATCTTGGCAGAACCTGTGATGAGCCTGTAAATAACCTCTAATGACCGCTTTGATTTCGTTTTTTCCCAGGCTGATTTGAAGAACATGTTCTACCCCTGCTGCAGTTGGTCAACTAAAAAAGCCAGCATCATTAACAAGGCAAATACAACACTCTAGTCTTTCTTCCCGTTTTTCTTCACTATATCCAGACAGTTTTCACAACATACTTCCTCTGAACTGAAGTAATGTACTCCATCTATCGAACCTATTTTATACCCTTTATAATACTCATAATTTTTCAACACGCCGACCTCTTTTGCCCGTTTCAATAGCCCTTTGTACAATCCATCAAATGCCTTCCAGTCAACTTCATCCGCTTTACTTTATAGATGCTCTCAAGATTGGTTTTATTCGATTCCCGATCCTGGTCAAATCGTCAAAACCTCCACACATCCGGCATCCAACGCCAAAAACTGCGCAAGAAACAGTTGCCGCGCCAGCAGTTTTTTATAGGCAGCCGAGCCGCGTGCATCGCTGATCGGACTGATCTCGGAGTACAACACTTCTATCGCTTCGCGGAGGGTGGCTTCATTTATTTTTCGCTTTCGCAAAAAGGCGGTGGTTTTTTCGAGGTACATCGGAATGGGGCCTACCCCACCCACAGCCAGGTGTATGGTGGTGATCTCTCCGGCCTTGCTCAGTTCGATGGTGGAAGCAAAATTTACGGAGGCGATGTCCAGAAATTTACGCTGGCTAACTTTTTCAAAATGGATGTAGGTTTTCTTCCCCTTTACGGGAAACCGGATGGCCTCCAGGTATTCTCCTTTTCTGAGGTCCATTTTTTTATAGCCTTTGTAGAATCGCCGGAGGGGCAGTTCTCGAAGTTTGTTCCTATTGCTCAACAATATAGTTGCGTTCAGCCCCAACAATAAAATGGTAAAATCGCCAATGGGGGAGGCATTTACCAGATTGCCGCCAATGGTCGACATATTGCGGATGGGCGTCGAGGACAATAACCGAAAAATGTAATCCGATTGGGGTAATGCCTTTTTAAATATCTTAGAACGATAAAGGTCTCCCATCGTCAGAGAGGCTCCAAATTGGCAAACCCCATCTTCGATACCGATCTGTTTGAGCGTCGGTTGGTCGTACATCGCAGCCGGTTGGGATTCGTACATTTCATGTGGTTTCTGAACGTAGAGATCGGTGCCGCCACCCAGTTTGATCAACTTGGCGATCGGCATTTGCGCCGGTTGAATAGCCGACAGCCTTCGGAAAATTCCTTTAAAATAAGAAGGCAGCCATCCCGCCCTGACCAGGGAAGCAATACCTGGCCTGGACACCTCTTCGTGGAGCCTGGCCAGTATTCTGTCTGCCGCCCGCTCAATGGATTTATACCCGGTACACCGGCATATGTTGCCATCGATACTTTCCATAATACCATTTTTTGTAAATGTATTGTTTGAAAGTAAATATCCAGATAGGGATACTACAAACCCTGGTGTGCAAAAACCACATTGGGTCGCATAAGAGTCGACCATCGCTTGCTGAACCGGACTTAGGTCATCCATATTCAACCCTTCTATTGTAACAATGTGTTTCCCATTGCTGTTGATCAGCGGCATAATACACGATGTCATCGATTGATAGGTCAACTTTCCATTGGCACAACTGCCAACCAACACCGCGCAAGCGCCACACTCCCCTTCCTTACACACCAGCTTGCTGCCTTTCAGTTGTTGATCTTTACGAATAAAATCGAGCAAGGCCATTCCCGGAGGAGCCTGCGTAGTAAGATGTTGATTATTTAGAATAAACTGGATCATGCCGAAGCGATTAAAAGTCCCCAACAGGCTTTTTGGATTGAAAAGGAAAGATATGTAAAATACAGCGGAAACCTCTCAAGTGGAGGCTGTTTTTTGCGAAAGCTAAAATGGAATTTTTGTGATTTTATCCCTGTCACAACCCTCCTTGATATAATGTAGCCAACTCCCAAACCTCCCCCTGATTGCCTACGCCATTCTCAAATTCTATGTTACTTTTGGTATCGACTTTCGTCAAAAAGGTGTAAATAAGCCAATCTCAAAGCATCCTAATTTTTTTCAGATAAATTAATGCACTAAACGAAACGATTTTCCGGTGCCGAACGTTGTATTATTGAGCCTTGCTGTCAGACTCCCACAACATGAACATACAACCAACTGATAGTCAGGGACTTATGAACATAATGCATACAACAGAAAACGCATTTTAAAAAAGCATTTTTAAACACTTAGTCCCATGAAAAATTATTCAATCTCCACACTCGTGGCCTTATTGCTGCTGTCCGGTAGCGTCTATGGCCAAATCAAAGATCAATACACGGATGAAAAGGATGCCCTGACAACCGTCGTTGTCAAGGAAGACGCCGCCAATGATATGGACATCCTCAACGATCAATTCGACCTAGATGAGGTAGGCATGCACCAGGTCATTCGCATCACCACCCGCGAGGAACTCCCTGCACCAGCTCCCGAAGAAACGATGTCCGTGCAAAATCCCACTAAAGTGACCTCCAGTAAGGCGTCCATACCGGAATCAGCCCCAACCCCAACTCCCTCATCCGAAGAACCCATTGTCACAAAATCGCCGGTTTTTGTAGAGGCAACACAGGAAGAAATCGCTCCGGAATTGATGACCGCTTCTGTCGACGATCTATCTCCCCAGGCCGTGGTCAACACGACAGCATCAACGGATGCAGAAGACGAACCAACATCGGCCACAACCAGCGAAACTTCAACCCCCAGTGCTACAGCCGTAACAGCTCCGGTTCCTGCAATCAATAAGAAAAATACCGTTAAGTCAGCAGTCCGAAGCAACTCGAAATCCTCTTACTCCCGAAGCAATAAAACGAAATTCAAAGCCTTCAATAAGCGCTTTAAAAAGAAAAAGAGAAAGCGGCGGGTAAACAAACGCAAACGAAACCGCAAATGTTACCGCTTTTAAAAACTTGATTTAAGGTTAAATAATGTGAAGTTTTGAAAGCCTTCCGGACGCGCTCCGGAGGGCTTTTTTTGTTGGGATCAAATTCACCACTCCGGAAAATTAAAAACAAACGTTCACCGGATCATCACCTTCCGGGTGAGGTGATCGTCGCCAAAAATTACCGAAAGGAAATAAATCCCCGGCAATAATTTTTCAACCAGAATGGGATGGATAAACGCCGAATGACCGTCCCTTTCATACAACAATTTACCTTCCGCACTGAACAACCGGACCTCTAATGGCCCCTCATAGCTTTTTTGCCACGACAGATAAATGCAGTGCTGCGCCGGATTGGGATAGCAGACCAGGTCGCCATCCGGTGTAGGGCCATCCGGCGGTAGCATGCATACATCCGACTCGAGAAGCCCGACCCGAATGGGGCTGTTGAGGGCAGCCAGCATACGCAGCTTTTGTTCTTCTGTAAATAACAACATGCACTCGTCGTCGACGTAATCCATAAAATTCATAAACATATCGGAGCTGTTGCAGGAGTGCTGAGGGTAGGAAGGGCAATCGTCGTACGATTCTTCCTGTTGCGGTGTATCCGATACTAGGTCATCATCATTGCAGCCGGGGCTGGAAAAAATATGTCGGAGGTTGAAAAAATGTCCCACCTCATGAGTTGTTGTTCTCCCCAGATGGAAGGGGACGGCATAGGGATTGCAGCCATTTCCGAAGTAGCGGTAATCCACCACCACCCCATCTTCAGCAGCCAGGGCAGCTCCGGGCAATTGGGTACGGCCCAGGTACCGGTTGCAGGCGTCGCCCACCCATATATTGAGGTAGCGGTCCCGGTCCCAGACATCGGCACCGCCACTGTCGGTGTAGAACAAGCTGGGCCGGTTGTCGTTGTTTTTTGTGTCGAAGGTGTTGGCAATGCAATCTACTGTTGTCAGATAATATTCAATGCCCGTAGTGGGCGCTCCATCGGGATCAACCGCAGCCAGGCAAAATTGGAAGCCCACATTTGCCTTGAGTGATCTAAACTCGCCGGGAATGCGGTTTTCGTTTTCGGTCAGGCCGTTGAAGTCGATGTTGAGGGCAGCGATTTGGGTGGCTACCTGGTCGACGGATAATCGCTCTTCTTCATTTTTGTAAACGACGTGTACCACTACCGGAATATTGAATATTTCACGGGCGGTGGCCTGCCCACGATTGTCGGCTATCCATTGTTGGGTAAACCGTTCCAGTTCGAGCATACGTTCCTGAGCAGCCTCATCGTATTGGAACAACTCGTTGCCGCACCGCAGCGGATGCTGTTGAGCCCAGCCAACCTGCGACATGAAAAAGAGGACTAGAGCGATGTAAGTATTTTGCGACATGTTTGATTATAACGGTTTTTGATCGGAGTTCGGTGTGTGTTTAGGGTGCGATTTATGGCAGGCTTTCGTCGTGCTGCACATGATTTTTTTCATCGTGCTGCGCACGATGTTTTTTCATCGCGCTGCGCACGATGTTTTTTCATCGCGCTGCGCACGATGTTTTTTCATCGCGCTGCGCACGATGTTTTTTCATCGCGCTGCGCACGATGTTTTTTCATCGCGCTGCGCACGATGTTGATGCAGTCGCCCCTTCAGGGCTTTCGGGGCATTTCATATACGCTGTTACTGGTTGAGTAATTGGTACAGGTCATTGAGATTGGGTGTAAGGATGATCTCCGTGCGTCGGTTTTTGGCTTTGCCGGTAGCGGTGTTGTTGGGGGCGATGGGTTCGTAGAGGGCGCGGCCGGCGGCTGTAACGTTTTTGGGGTCAACTCCATTGGCGGAGAGTACATTCACTACGGCGGTGGCCCGCCTGACGCTGAGGTCCCAGTTGCTGGCGGCGGAGCCATCGGAGTCGGTATGTCCTTCTACAATGATGCTTATGTCGTCGTTGGTTTTGAGTACTTCAGCCAGTTTTTTGAGAGCCGATTTTCCTTTCCAGTCGATGTGGTCGCTGCCGCTGGCGAAGAGGAGTTCCTGGCTGAGGGATACGTATACCTTTCCGTTGAGTTCGCTGATGGCCAGGTCGGAGTCGGAGAAGCCCAGCAGCGCCTTGTTGACTTTTGTTTTGAGGTTGAAGAGGGCATCTTCGTTGTTGCGGAGGAGGGTGTTGAGCTCGGCTACTTGCCGTCGGTATTCGTCGCAGTTTTCTGCCGGTGTGTTGGTGGCGCCTTCCAGGTCGACCTGAAGGCCGGCAATGGCTTGTTGGAGGCGGCCGATGGTGCGGTCTTTTTCGTCGAGGGCTACGCGGCAGGAGGCAGCCTGGTTGGTGAGGTCCTGCACTTCGGAGGAGGAGGCGTTGAGGAGGAGGTTGTTTTGTTCGAGGAGTTCGTTGTAGCGCCGTTCGAGGTCGTCGGCGTAGGCCACCTGTGTTTGATATTGGGTGCGCATGGCTTGGGTTTCTTTTTTGGCGGTGACTACTTTTTGTTCAAAACGGGCCAGGTCGTCGTCGGTGTAGCGGTATTCTTTCTGGAGGTTGCGCAGGGAGTCGGCCTTTCGTTTGTAGCGATTTTTGGAAGATTCCATAGCGGCGTATTGTTGTTTGGTGATGCAGGAGGGCAGCAAGAGGCAAAATGCGAATAGTGCAAAAGCGAATGTTTTTATGGTCGTGTTTTCCATCTTTGAAACCTGTTTTAGAAACAAAGATAGTTATTTCAATTAAATCGGGCATCGAAGTCACAGACCTGGTGGTTGGCAGGCGTGCTTCGATGAACGGAAAAGAATTTACGTTTCGGTGAGAAAATTAATACCTTGTACTCCAAATAGAGTTGTTTAAAGCAATTCATTCCCTTCGCAAATCAATTTGATAGACAACAATGTAAACGTATTCAAAAACAAGGATGGATAAAAAATTAGAAATAATATCAGATGGGTTGCTTGATGAATTTGAAAAGAAAATAGACTTCAATCCGTTGACAAATTTAACGACCAAAGCTGAAGAAAAAATACCATTCGACTATTTTAGTTTTTATACATCCGTTTCCTCGGTATATTCTTCAAAAATAGAGGGAGAAAATATTGATGCGGACAGCTATTTGAAACATAAATTCATGAATGTTAGATATGAGCCGGATTATACAAAAAAGCCCGATGATTTATTTGAAGCATACGAGTATGCTCAACATAAAAAGTTAAGCGGAAAGAATGTGTTGAAAGCACATAAAATATTAAGTCAACACCTGCTTTCGCCAAATCAAAGAGGAATCATTAGAATAAACCCAATGTTTGTCCTGAACGAGGAGGAAAGAATAGAATACGTTGCTTGTGAACCAGGTAAAGTACAGGTCGAATGGAAAAGGCTGTTCAATGATGTTAAGAAATTAAGAAAAGCGGAGCTAAGCCCCGTAGAGTCGTTTTATTATGCCGCTTATATTCACCTGGTGTTTTTAAAAATACATCCCCTTCAAGATGGAAATGGAAGGACCGCAAGATTGATAGAAAAATGGTTTTTGAGAGAAAAACTAGGGAATAAGGCGATTTCAATAGAGTTAGAAAAAAACTATTACGCCCATAAGCAAAAGTACTATGACAACATTAGAGCGCTGGGATTAGACTATGAAGAATTGGAATATGAAAATGCGTTGCCATTTTTATTGATGACGGTTATGAGTTTGAAGAAAGTTAAAGAGAAGGAGAAATAACTGTGAGGAGTACTCATCGAAGTTACAAACTTCGACGAGCGGGGGCATCGAAGTTACAAACTTCGACGAGCGGGGGCATCGAAGTTACAAACTTCGACGAGCGGGGGCATCGAAGTTGCAAACTTCGACGAGCGGGGGCATCGAAGTTGCAAACTTCGACGAGCGGAGGCATCGAAGTTACAAACTTCGACGAGCGGAGGCATCGAAGTTGCAAACTTCGATGAGCGGAGGCATCGAAGTCGCAGACTTTGACGAACGGAGGCATCGAAGTTACAAACTTCAACGAACGGAGCATTAAAAAATCACCGCCCCGGCATCGGAGCAGTGATTTTCTTTATCGTTGTAGCTCTATTATTATTTCCTGGATTATTGGCCTATCCGAGGTACGAACGCAGGTTGTTGCGGTTGTACGATTTGCGCAAGCGCCGGATGGCCCGCTCCTTGATCTGGCGTACCCGTTCGCGGGTCAGGCCGTAGAGTTCGCCGATCTCCTCGAGGGTCAATGACTTATAGCCATTGAGACCGTAGTAAGACGACAGCACCTCTACTTCGCGGGGCGACAGGATGGACAGCCCCTGCTGTACTTCCTCCTTGAGCGACTGTTCCATCAGGTCGTTGTCGGGGCTGTCGGTATTGCCGGCAGGCACGACGTCGAGCATCGTGGAGTCGCCGTCTTCTCCGCTGATGGGTGCATCGAAAGAGAGGTGGCGGCCATTGCCTTTGAGCATGTTGCTGATCTCTTTGGGGCGCATATCGAGTATCTCTGCCAACTCTTCGTGGGTGGGTTCGCGTTCGAACTCCTGCACGAATGATAGGAAGGCTTCGTTGACTTTGTTGTAGGAGCCTACCTTGTTGAGCGGCAGCCGGACGATCCGGGAGTATTCGACGATGGATTGCAGGATGGACTGCCGGATCCACCATACGGCGTAGGAGATGAATTTGAATCCTTTGGTTTCATCGAAACGTTTGGCGGCTTTCATCAGCCCTACGTTGCCTTCGTTGATGAGGTCGGACAGGGAGAGGCCCTGGTTTTGATATTGTTTGGCTACGGAAACGACGAAGCGGAGGTTCGATTTGGTTAATTTTTCCAGGGCTTCATTATCGCCATTGCGGATGCGCCGGGCCAGTTCTGCCTCGTCATCGGCAGTAAGCATGGGAATTTTACCTATATCATTGAGATATTTGTCCAGAGCGACGCTTTCCCTGGCGGTAATTTTATTAGTAATTTTTAATTGACGCATGTTCTGACCTTATAATTTTAGCTGTAGCTATATAATAATACGCTTTAAATTAAAAAAAGTTGCTGATTTTTAAGAAAAAGACTTGACTTTTTTGCAAAAAACCCTTAAAAGGGCGGATTTCTACTTTAAATACAAGCATTGCACCAAAAAAGTTTCCCGCAAGGGAGATTAAAAAAGGCCTGGGACAGATTCCCAAGCCTTTTCTATTACCACCCCTATTAACGAGTGTATGATCGGTTTGCTGATTGCGTCAATTGTTGCGGGGAGTGTGTTCGCGCTCAGGCTTAGGCAACAGGGCTTTTCGCGACAAGCGCAACTTGCCTGTTCTTTTATCTATGCCGATCAATTTGACCTGTACTTCATCGCCCACCTTGAACACGTCTTCCACCTTGTTGATCCGTTTGTGGTCGATCTCGGAGACGTGCAACAGACCGCTCTTGCCGCTGAAGTCGACAAAAACGCCGTAGGGCATCACGGAAGCTACTTTGGCATCGAATATATCGCCCACCTCCGGTTCGAAGGTAATGGCCTTGATGCGTTTGAGGGCGGCATCGATGGATGCTTTGTCGGGGCTGGAAATGTTGACGATGCCCTTTTCGCCCTCTTCCTTGATATTGATGATGGTGTTGGTAGCCGATTGGATTTCCTGGATGATGCTGCCACCCGGGCCAATAACGGCACCGATATAACTCTTGTCGATGAGCAACTCGACGATGCGGGGAGCGTGGGGTTTGAGGTCGGCCCGCGGCTGGTCAATGCTCTTCTTCATTTCATTCAAAATGTGAATCCGGCCATGACGGGCCTGATCCAATGCTTTTTCGAGCATTTCGTAGGGCAGTCCTTCTATTTTGATGTCCATCTGACAGGCGCAGATGCCTTTTTCGGTACCGGTTACTTTGAAGTCCATGTCGCCGAGTGCATCTTCATCGCCGAGGATGTCGGAGAGGATGGCAAACCGCTCGCCGTCGGAGATCATACCCATAGCAATGCCGGAAACAGGTGATTTTATCTTCACCCCGGCATCCATCAGAGCCATAGAGCCGGCGCAGACAGTGGCCATAGAAGAGGAGCCATTGGATTCCAGGATGTCGGAAACCAATCTTAGGGTATACAGATTTTCGTCGGGCAGAACTTGTCGGAGCGAACGGGCGGCGAGGTTGGCATGTCCTACTTCTCGTCTACCGGGGCCGCGCATGGGTTTGACTTCTCCAACTGAGAAGGCTGGGAAGTTGTAATGAAGGATAAAGTCCTCGTAGCGATTGTCGAGTGCGGTATCGATCATGGCCTGGTCCAGTTTGGTACCGAGGGTAAGGGAGGTTAGCGCCTGCGTTTCGCCCCGGGTGAAAATGGAAGAGCCGTGGGTGGAGGGGAGGTAGTCAACTTCCGTCCAAATGGGTCGGATGTCTTCGGGTTTTCGTCCGTCGAGGCGGATCGTTTCCGAAAGGACCATTTCGCGGATGGTTTCTTTTTTGATTTTATCAAAATAGGTGCTTACGAAGTGGCCTTTTTCTTCAAATACTTCTTCGCCCCATGCTTCAAGGAATCCTTCGTTGAGTTCTTCTTCGATGGCTTTGAAGGCTTCTTTTCTGGATTTTTTATCTAAAAAGGACTTGGCTACCTGGTATATGGCGTCTTTGGTTTTTGCTTCTACTGCTTTTTTGATCTCTTCGTCTTCTTCGGGCAATTCTACTTCTCTTTTCACGGTTGCCTTTTCGCCTACCTTTTGGGCTAGGTCGAGTTGGGCCTGTATCTGTACTTTGATGGCTTCGTGGCCTATTTTAATGGCTTGCACCAAATCGGTTTCCTGACATTCTTTGGCTTCTCCTTCCACCATCATTACATTGTCCATGGTGGCCGCCACGATGATGTCGAGGTCGGCTTCCGCCAAAGCAGTTCTACCGGGGTTGACGACGTATTCGCCATTGATGCGTGCTACACGCACTTCCGAGATGGGCCCTGCAAAGGGAATGTCGGAAACGGCCAGAGCGGAAGAAGCGGCGAGGGCCGCGAGGGCGTCGGGCATAGCGTCGGCATCGGCGGAGATGAGGTTGATGATCACCTGCGTTTCGTTCATATAACCGTCGGGAAACAGGGGCCTGATGGCACGGTCGACCAACCGGCAGATCAGCACTTCGTAGTCGGAAAGTTTGGCTTCACGCCGAAAAAAGTTACCGGGGATTCGGCCTGCAGAGGCGAACTTTTCCTGGTAATCGACAGAGAGGGGGAAAAAGCTTTGCCCTTCACGTGGTTCGTGATTGGATACCACCGAGCAGAACAACATTGTTTTGCCCATGCGGACCACCACAGAGCCGTGTGCCTGTGTGGCCAGTTTGCCGGTTTCGATGACGACTTCCCGGCCATCGGGAAGGTTGAAGGAGGAGGTAATTGGATTTTTTTTACCCATTGTACTTTAAGGTTTAAAGTTTAAGCGAGTTCTATTGCCTATAATTGAACCGCAGCTTATCGCGTTTGGGCTTGAGCCAAAAACAAAATAAGCTGCCCTCCAATTGGAGAACTCTAAAATATATTTAGACTCGATATAACCATGCATGTTCGGCCATAAAAACGATGGCCGGTAAAAGGCGGGCAAAATTGGGAATGGAACGTTAACCGACGAAGGGCGGATAGTCCATGCAATTGTTGGCGGAACCTTTCACTATTTGAGCGGCAAAATAATTCGCATTTGCCGCAGAGCAATTGTCAAAATACGCATTGCTCTCATTGTAGCGAAGGCATAAAATGCTGGATCGTCGGCCTGCACCACAGGTATTAATCAGGTACGGCGGGAGGTCGCATCAGGTTACATTTGAAGTAGGCCGATGCGGTCTTTTGCCGGTGGTTATTTTCGAACGTTACGGATTCCGAGTTTTTCGATCAATTCCCGGTATTTGACAATGTCTTTTTTGGCCAGGTAGAACAACAGGCGCTTGCGCTTGCCCACCAGGGAAAGCAGGGTGCGTCGGCAGGAATGGTCCTTTTTGTTCTTCTGGAGATGATCGGAAAGGCTCTTGATCCGGTAGGTGAACAGGGCTATCTGCCCTTCGGTAGAGCCGGTATTGGAGGCGGAACCGCCGTATTCTTCAAAAATTTCTGCTGTTTTCTCTTTTGTGAGATAAATTGCCATTTTTTAGTTTTTTACCATTAGTGATTACTGTCAATCAGTTATAGCGGGTGCAAAGGTAGGGATTTTTTTTACATATAGCAAAATGGGGCAGTTGTGAATGATGGCATCGGACATCGAAGTTGCAAACTTCGACGAACGGGGGGGGGGCAAACTTCGACGAACGGGGAAATAAGAGCCGAGGCGGAATAGGAGAAACGGAAGGGCATTCAAGAAATTACCGGATAACCTGCTTAATCTACCTATTTTTACATAGATAAAGTAGATTATCGATGCGATACTCTGCTTATTCTTTTTGTTTTTAGGCAGGTTTGGCAATTAGCAAATCCAGTTGAAATGATAAATGATTTTGTAATAGGCAGAAAGTCTCAGCAAGCGGAATTAAAGGAAGCCTTAGGCTCTGGAAAATCAGAAATGGTTGCGTTGGTGATCAGGTTGTAACTATGGATGACCTTTTTTTGGGGTGATGAATACGTTGTGATAAGAAACCACCTGTAAATTAGACATTATGAACAGAAATTTTGTATGCAGCCTGAATGCCCTTTTTTGCCTACCCTGCGTCACATCCTCGCCTTCGTAGCTTGGGCTACGAGGCTCCGGGTGTTCCTTGGTTAGACAAAAAATTGCTCTTCAGTTGCTATACAAAAAATCCATTCATAGTGTCTACTATACCAAAGGTTTGTACACATTTATCAATCAGTAACAATAAAAATGCATTTGCATGTTGGATGGGCAATTGTTTTAAAAATCAGGGTTCCATCTTACCGTTGGTTGGTTCAAAAAAAGCCACCCCATCCTTTTTAAACACCTCCCCTCCTTTCATCACAAACTGCACTTGTTGCAGTGCTGTAATGTCGTCTAACGGATTTTCTTTCACGGCCACCACGTCAGCCCATTTGCCCGGTTGGAGGGTGCCTGCTTTATCGGTGATGCGCAGCAGTGCGGCGGTGTTGACGGTAGCAGATAAGATGGCCTCTACGGGAGGCATCCCGGCTTCTACCATGAGTTGAAATTCTTTGGCGTTGTCGCCGTGGTAGGAGACGCCGGAGTCGGTGCCGAAGGCGATCTTTACACCGTATTTGTAGGCTTTGGCAAATGTTTTTTGGATCTGAGGCCCTATGGCCAGGGCTTTGGGTACCACCAGATCGGGATAAAAGCCAGGCTCTTTGGCTTTTTCGGCTACGAAATTTCCCGCAAGGATGGTGGGCACGTACCAGGTACCGTGTTTGACCATCAGGGCCATGACTTCCTCATCCATAAAGGTGCCGTGCTCGATGCTGTGGATGCCGGCAAGGACGGCCCTGCGCATCCCTTCTTTGCCGTGGGCATGGGCGGCGGTGACCATGCCGTAGTCGTTGGCGGTCTCTACGATGGCTTTTACTTCTTCGATGGTAAACTGTGGGCCGGAGCCGTCTTTGGCAACGCTCAGCACCCCTCCCGTGGCGGTGATCTTGATGCAGTCGGCGCCGTTTTTATAGCGTTGGCGGACGGCTTTCTGAGCATCTTCAACGCTGTTGATGACGCCTTCTGCCGGGCCGGGGTCGCCTTTGAGGTCGGCGCGCACGCCATTGGTCGGGTCGGCATGCCCTCCGGTGGTGGCAATGGCTTTTTCGGCGGTGTAGATCCGCGGCCCCCGGATGAAGCCCCTTGCAATGGCTTTTTGCAGAGACACGTTGACGCCGCTTCCGCCAAGGTCTCTGACTACGGTGAAGCCAGCCATAAGGGTGCGCTCGCAATACTGAGTGGCCTCGAGGGCAATGTCGGCGGGGTTGTCGCGGAAGCGGTTTTCGTAACGCTTAGGATTGGACTGGCTTTCGATGTGGACGTGCATGTCCATAAGCCCGGGCAAGACGTATTGGTCTTTGAGGTCGATGGCGGAGGTGCCGGAGGGCGGTTCTTTATAGCCGTTTTCTACGGATTTGATGAGTCCGTTTTCTACGACGATGGTCTGCTCTGTTTTAAAGGTTTTGCCGGTACCGTCGAACAGGTGGCCGCAATGGAGGTATTTGGTTTGTGCGATCACAAGTTGGGTGCAGAGGCAAAGCAAGAAGGTTAGTTTTTTCATGGTTTTGTTTTTTTCTGATGGCATCGAAGTTGAAATCTTTTTCATTCTTCTTCATCAAAGGAAAACTGAATCAGGTCATCCAGCATTTCTTCGAGATTGGGTTTGGGTACGAGGCCACGGAGGACTTCTACTAGTTTTTGCTCTTTGATGAAAGCAAGGGTAGGGATGCTTTTAACTTTAAACAACTCGGACAACTTCGGATTTTGGTCAACATTGACCTTGCCTACAAGAACCCGGCCTTTGTATTCTTCGGACAATTCATCGATGATGGGACCGAGTATTTTGCAGGGGCCACACCAGTCGGCGTAGAAATCGAGGAGAACGCCCTGTGGGTGGTCGGCAATCATTTGGTTGAAGTTGGCCTCTGTGATCTGCGGCGCTTTGGGTTTGTCTTTCTTTTTGAAGAACATGGGCTGTGCATTGAATTTGAAAACGACAAGATAGCTAAAACCAGACAATCACCGTTTTAAAAACCGAAATCCGGTGTCGTTTCGATTCGTTCCCCTCAAATTCAGATAGTACAGACCTGTCGGCAAATCGGCTGGAATAGCAATGTATTGCATCTCCTCATGGGTCAACACACCTGTTTGGACCACCTTGCCGGAAATGGAATAGATGCTATAGTTCAATTTTTGCGAAAGCTGATCAGGTACATGCAGTTGTATTTTGTCCGTCACCACAGTAGGTTGTATCGACCATTTTTCGCCGTCAACGTAGCACGACAGTACCTTGCTGTATTCATAGGTGCCGTCGAGGTCAACCAACCGGAGGCGGTAATAGGATTTCCCGTCAAGGGGCTCCCTGTCTGCAAAGGTGTAATTCGATATACTGAGTTGTTGGTTGGCATCGACAAACCCTATTTCTTCAAAGGTACTCCCGTCGGCGGACCGTTCCAGGGCATATCCCTTAAAACGATCTTCGGAGTGACTTTGCCAGTGAAGGGTAACGATGTTAGTAGGTTGGTCTATGGAGAGAAAGAAGTCGGTCAGTTCAACCGGCAAGGGTAGAAATGATCGCCAAGCACTTCCCTGACCATTGGCGTTGGTAACGAGCATCTCATCGGTGATGAACTCAAAGTTTTTGACGAGTCCCTGATGTCCACTCAGCGGTTCGTGCGTCCATGAGTCAGCGAGATCGGTAACATCATCGATGTAATGGGCTTCCTGGGCTCTTTGCTGGCTGAAACTACCCCGGCGGGTGACGATGAGCCGACCGTTTGGGGAAACCCCCAATATCCCGGCGTCGCCATTGAAAGGCAATGCACGACTGCTCCAGGTGGTTCCATGATCGGTCGACCAGTAGATGTTGGGATCGCTGGGGCCGAATATGGCATAAAGGGAACCGACAATATTCCGGGCGTGGGATAGATAGCGTATGGGGTTGTTGACGGGCAGTGTTACCGATGTCCAGTCTACATTATTGGCTGCGTCGATGTCGCGTGTGTACATATTGTTGTCGTTGTACAGAAATACGGTTTGGCCATCGGCATCGAGCCACATCCGTCGTTTGGTTTGCCATTCTTTAAAAATAAGCACTCCTTGTATGCCCTGGTCCCAGGCAGTAAAAGAAGATCCTCCATCGGTCGACTTATAAATCTGCGAAGGTAGGGCGCCGCCTGTATTATTATCGATCCCGACCAGAAGTAGGTCTTCGTCGAGCGGGTGTATCAGAAGGTCCTGGATGACCCGTCCGCCATCAAAAAAGGCGGAAGAAATTTCCGTCCAGGTGGTGCCTCCATCGGTGCTTTTGTTGAGTGTAGCTTTTTTGTTATGGTCGCGTCCTCCTGAATACAATATCGACAAGTCGGAGGGTGCGTATTGGGTAACGGCGCTGTAGTTGAGGTGGTCGTAGATGCCATCGTGGAGCATATCCGAGCCACCATCGGTTGTGAGGTATTGGTTGTGGTCGGCTACATTGATGCGGAATTCGCTCGCGTTGGTCGGATGGGGGCTTACCCTGATCCCCACCATGATGTAGATGCCCTGGGCGATGAATTTCCATCCCCAGTTGCCATTGGAAGTACCATCGTTGTTGGCAAAATCGACCAGAGTGCCGGTGGCATTGTCACAGCGGTATACATTGTCGACATATACTCTGGTGACGTCGGCAGGGTGAAAAAGGAAGTTGGCCAGCTCACCGCCCATCACGGGTTGTACATTGGTATCAGCCCATTCAGGATCATAGAAAATCAATCCCTGATTGACGGAGCCGGGCACGCCGTATCCGGCAAAGTGGAAGGTGGTCAACGCGTCGGTGGTTTCCAGGAAGCCATTGGTATAAAAACCGTTGGTCGCGCCAAAAAACCAGTGATCCAGTTCTGTGGGGTGTGGCGTAACAAACGATTGGTACGTGGAGCCGTTGGGTTGGGTAAGTGCCGACCAGGTGTCGCCCCCATCGGTGGTTTGGGAGATCTGATCATCGCCGATCAAAAATCCGCTGAGCGTGTTTTGAGGATCAAAGTCAACATCGACCACGGAGTAGCTGGCTACCAGGGTTTCCGTGCCGTTGGTGATGTCGTATTTCCACAGGCCGGGAGTGGTGGTGAAGCCTCCGATCAGGGGATCGGCGGCAGCGATAAACAGTTCGTCCGAATTGTTGGGATTGAAGAGCAGTTTGGTGATCCACTTGTCGTCGAAGGTGGTGGTGGCCAGTTTAGACCAGGTGGCGCCGTTGTCTGTGCTGATGTAAATGCCTCCTTTAGAAGCTGCTCCCCCGCTGACCACGGGTTGTGCGCCCGCGTAGAGGTCGTTGGTATTGACGGGGTGGCGGGTCATCACCTCGTCGCCCCATCGAAAAGGGCCGTTGCCGCTAAAGCCTGCCGCCTGATATTGGAGGGTCCAGGTGATGCCACCGTCGAGCGACCGCCAGATGCCGCTATGGTCGCCGTTGGGAGTGTTGCCCGATGCCATGAGTAAGTGATTGGCATCGTTGGGATCGAGGACAAAGCTCCTGACCTTGAAAGCGTGCTGGCTGTATTTGGGAAGGCCGAGGGTTACGGAAGACCATAGTTCGCCTTCATTATTGGTTTTGTTGACACCCGCCACGTCGGTCCGGTGATATAGAATGTTGGGATCGGTGGGATGGGGGATGATGCCGGTTACTTTACCTCCGCCGTGCATTTCGAGGCCGGACCACCCTTGAGCATACAGGCCAGGTGAAAATAGATGCAGACAGAGAAGGGATAAAAAGATGCTTTTGCAAAACGGATTGGAAATGGGGCATTTTTGTGAGATCAGATTTTGGGTAAGGCAATTCATAATGCTGGTTTTTGAAAAAAAGGATAGGAAATATAGGTATTTTTGCGAATATACCCGATTCAAACCGGCATTTGAAATAAAATCTGTACAAACTTCTTATCAAGGAAGCGATTAAGTAAAGCTCAAAAATGTAAAAATTATTGATCTCAACTTTATTTTTGAAAAATATATGACTTTTCAGTCCAGTACAACTCCCGTATCTTTAGGGAAAATTAGATGGACGATGAACAAAGCAATTTCCTTCCTCCTGCTCTGCGCTCCTATTTGCCTCTTCGCACAGGAAAACAATCCAGACAACTGGCGATACTATAAGTCGATGGAAAACGTCACCTGCCATTTGGAAACCGATACCGAAGTTTGGTTGGGTACGCGTTCCGGTATTGCCGCAATTGACAAGGCTACTTTCGCAAAAACGATCTACGACACCAACAATTCTGCACTCCCCTCTCCTTCTATAGAAGCCATCCGGCAAGACGAAGAGGGGAATATCTGGATTGGTACTTATGATTATATTCTGGCCATGAAGTCGGGAGACAATTGGATTGAAATGTCCGTTCCCGTCGACCCCGGTTTCCCCGCCACGGCTCAGCCCCATTTATACGACTTTGACATTGCCGAAGATGGTAGCTTCTGGATAGCCACCAACAACGGATTGTGGCACAAAAAAGAGGGCATTTGGGAAGTTTATAATTCGGAAAATGGCAACATCCCCGGCAATGCCGTGGGCGAAATTTGGGCTGTTGAAGAAGACGATGGGAAAGTGTACTTTGCCGGCCTTAAATTATATCGACTGATTGACGGAGTGGTTGAAAACCTAAGCGATACCAACAATCAGATTACGTTTTACGGAAGTGACAATACCCACATCCATGCACACGACGGGACATTTGCCGTGCATAACCATTTTATCTTCATTGCCAAATTTGCAGAAGACTCTACTTCTTTTAACATGATCGGCGACGGCAATTTTCCCAACAATAATTCCTCTTTCATGGTCAGCTTTTTACCCTCCGGCGATATCCGTGTTTTTTTCTTAGACGGCGAACGCTATTTATTAAGTGGCAATAATTGGACGTTGCAGCCCAACAGTTTAGAAAGCGTTTTTACCGATTATCCGCTGAATAAATATTTTTTCCGGGCTGAAAATGACGAAACCTGGGCCATCGACCACCTGACGTTGTATAAGGCTACGGACAATAGCTACCAATCTCAAACCATCAATGAGTTGCCATTAACCACCAACATATCGAAAAGATTTGTTGCGATGCCCGACAACAGCCTCTATATGTTGGAAGCCAATAATCATCTTATTCGATTTCACCCCGCCGAAGGGTGGTCAACGATCCCGGTTCCCGATACCATTGCCAGTTATTATGGCTTGTATGATATGAAACAATACCAATCTGACCGACTGTGTTTCCTCACAAATGAAGGACCACTTTGGTACGACGGCGAACACTGGCAAACCATTACGGACTGCCCACTTTCCAACACACACTGGCTCGCCACCAATGTCAACGGAGACCTCTATGTGGCCAATCAACAGCAGGCCGCTCATTACGACGGCCAAAACTGGACAACCCACGACATTCCCGGCCCGGCCCAGGGTCCTCCATATATTGCACTGATCGAAGCGGCACCGAATGGAGATCTGTGGATCGTCAAACAAAACAGCATCTTTCAGTTCGATGGCACCATCTGGCACGAATATACCCACAATAATGCCGATATCCCCTCCTCTTTTGGATCTGGAGGAATGGCCTTCGAAGAGGACGGGACGGTATGGGTAGCCTGCGGCAGTGGTGGGATTTCCCGATTTGACGGCACCAACTGGACGACCTTCGACGAAGAGGAAAACATCCATACTTCCAGGGACGTCACCATTGCCCCCGACGGAACCATCTGGGCAGCTACTACTCCGGCCGTTGTGCATTTCGATGGGTCGGAATGGCATATGCTGGATACTTCCAACAGTCTGCTCACAATTCCTCATAGTCACCAGATCAGGGTCACTTACCACGGGTCTATCTGGATCAATGGCTATGAAGAAGGACTAAATGTGTATCATCCGAATGGCTTTGTCCAAACCCAAACGAACACTCCCCAATTCGATCAACAATTGATATTTCCCAATCCGGCCGCGGAGGTGATCCATCTCAAAGGGGAATTGGGTGATGCTGCCAACTATGCCATTTTCGATAGCAATGGGCAAACCATCTCTGCCGGTGATGTACAACACGACAGGATCCCTATTCAACAATTGTCCAGCGGGGTGTATTTTTTGAAAGTGACAACCGCTACGGGTATTCGCTCCGGCAAGTTTGTTGTGGGAGCCACCAAATAAGAGCAGGTAATCGGCGGCGAAAAGCCCCACCCTTCAAATCACCGCCCCACGCTTCCGCTCATGCTCTTTCAAGAATATTTTGCGCAAGCGGATACTCTGCGGGGTCAACTCCACGTATTCATCGTCGTCGATGTATTCCATAGCTTGTTCGAGCGACATGATGACGGGTGGTGGGATCTTGACCTTATCGTCGGCGCCGGCAGAACGCATATTGGTGAGTTTTTTGGTTTTGATGACGTTGACCATCAGGTCGTTGTCGCGGATGTGTTCGCCTACGATCTGACCTTCGTAGACGTCTACTCCCGGCGGGATGAAGAATTTGCCCCGTTCCTGAAGTTTATTGATGGCAAAGGGGATGGAAGTACCGTTTTCGTGGGCGATCAACACGCCTTTGTTGCGGGAGGGGATGTCGCCTTTCCAGGGTTCGAAGCGGATGAACCGGTGGGTGACGATGGCCTCTCCGGCTGTGAGGTTGAGCAGGACATTTCGCAGGCCGATGATGCCGCGGGAGGGGATGTCGAATTCGAGGTGCATCAGGTCGCCTTTGGGTTCCATGATAGTCATTTCGCCTTTGCGTTGGTTGACGATTTCGATCACCTTGCCGGAATGCGTATCGGGCACGTCGATGCTGAGCAGTTCCAGGGGTTCGTGCTTTTGCCCGTCGATTTCTTTGATGATGACGCGGGGTTTGCCCACTTGCAGTTCGTAGCCTTCCCGCCGCATGGTTTCTATCAGTACCGACAGGTGGAGCACTCCCCTTCCGAATACGGTATAGGAGTCGGGGGAGTCGGTTTCTTCGACGCGGAGGGCTAGGTTTTTCTCTGTTTCTTTGAAGAGTCGGTCGCGCAAATGGCGGGAGGTGACGTATTTGCCTTCTTTCCCGTAAAAGGGAGAGTTGTTGACGGTAAACAACATGCTCATGGTGGGTTCGTCGATGGTGATGGGTGGGAGGGCTTCCGGTTGGTCGAAATCGGCAATGGTGTCGCCGATCTCGAAATTTTCCAGCCCACTGATGGCACAAAGGTCGCCACAATGCATTACTTCTGCCTTTTCTTTGCCCAGGCCGGAGAATTCAAACAATTCTTTTACACGCGATTTTCTAACATTGCCTTCCCGGCCTACCAGTGAAACGGGTTGGTTGACTTTCACACTGCCGCGCGTGATCCGCCCCACAGCGATGCGGCCGATGTAGTTGGAATAGTCGAGGGAGGTGATTTGGAGTTGTAGGGTTCCTTCGATTTTCTTAGGTGCCGGAATTTGCTCCAGCACCTGATCGAGTAGATGGGTTACGTCAGTGGTGGGGTTTTTCCAGTCGGGGCCCATCCAGCCGTTTTTGGCCGAGCCATATACAGTGGCGAATTCGAGTTGGTCTTCAGAGGCGTCGAGGTTGAACATGAGTTCGAATACGGCTTCCTGCACTTCTTCGGGGCGGCAGTTTTCCTTGTCCACTTTGTTGATCACCACGATGGGTTTGAGGCCCAGGGCAATGGCCTTGCTGAGCACGTAGCGGGTTTGGGGCATGGGCCCTTCGAAAGCGTCCACCAGGAGGAGAACGCCGTCGGCCATATTGAGAACGCGCTCCACTTCGCCCCCGAAGTCGGCGTGGCCGGGGGTGTCGATGATGTTGATCTTGACGCCTTTGTATTCCACCGATACGTTTTTGGAGAGGATGGTGATGCCCCGTTCTCTTTCGAGGTCGTTGTTGTCGAGGATGAGTTCTTTTTTAGCCTCGTTGTCCCTAAAAAGCTGACATTGATAGAGGATTTTATCGACAAGGGTTGTTTTGCCGTGGTCGACGTGGGCTATGATGGCGATGTTACGCAGGTTAGTCATGTTTGATTTCTGTGATTTTTTAAAAAACGAGGCGCAAAGGTACGGGTTTTTGGTTGGGAATGCTATGGGTATTGAAGGGGTATCTATTGCAAAGTCCTGTAAATTGGCTCTACTTCCGTATTTACATCCCCGGTCAAGTGCTTATCTTTGCAGTAAACTTCGCCATTATGAATGTGTTCACCGTTGTAGTCACATCACTGGTATTCCCTCCTGACAGACCACCTCCTCTACACCGCTCACCATCACCGTTGAGGGATTGGGAAAGCCAGGAAGGGCAACTGATTGCGCGACTTTTCGTCGAATCGAATCATATGGATCCTCCCGGCGATTATGAGGAGCGGGTCGATCTTTCCGAAGGCAGCAACGAGGTCGTTTTCGGTGAGGTGGCGAAGGGGGCTTTATTCTATTTTTGTTTGGCACGACGAGAATGGCAATGGCGAGGTCGACCGCAATTTGATAGGGGTGCCGAAAGAGAAGATCGGATTTTCCAACAATCCCCGGGTCCGGTTTCGCACGCCTTCTTTTGAGGCTACGAAGGTCGTTGTAGCGGGAGCTACGAAAATTGATATACAGTTGATTGAGTTTTAGTGCTTTTATTTTTACTTTTAAGGGATTTTCAGCTAAGCCAACCAAAAGATGCGCGAATTCAATACTTCTGGGCCCAACAATCCGAAATATCACTACACGATCTTTCGCAAGGATTTGGTGGAAGCAGGTAAACAGTTGGTATACCGAAAAAACTAAGGAAGGAACCGAACGAATCGAAACCATAACCTTGCAAACATTTCTGGTGCCCTACGACGAAGTGAAAGATTTTTGAATAGAAAGCTCATCAACCATGATCGGAAATAAAAAAAATACTGCGATCGCTGGGCGCCGAAAAATCAGCCGAACGAAAGTACGCCCTGGCCACCGTGGTCCAGGTAGAAGGCTCCGCTTACCGCAAACCAGGAGCGCGGATGCTCATCAGCGATAAAGGTCAATCGGTAGGAGCCATCAGCGGCGGCTGCCTGAAGACGATGTCCGGCGCAAAGCCATCCGCGTCATCATGCAACAACGGTCTACACTGGTGCGCTACCAAACCACCGACGAAGACGATCCCGACGAGGGCCTGCGCCTGGGCTGCAACGGTACGATCCATATTTTAATAGAGCCCCTCCTTTCGGAAAATGGAATCGCAGACCCAACAACAGTTTTGCGAAAAGCAGTGGACAACCAACAACCAGTGGTCATCGTCACCTTATTTTCATTGAAAAACGAAAAAGGCCATCACCCCGGCACCTCAGCCCTCTACGCCGATGAGACATTCCAGATAAATCGCCTCGACGAAGCCACCACTGCCCTACTCCAACCGGCGGTGGAACGGGTATTTCAAAACAAGGTCTCCGCTTTCGCAAAATACCAAATGGGGGGAGAGACATTCGACGCTTTCATCGAATACATCGAACCGGCCCTGTCTTTGCATATTGTGGGCAGCGGATACGACGTAGTGCCCCTGATCAAGATGGCCAACATTATGGGCTGGGAGGTGCAGATGGTGACGGAACGACCTTCGATATCCAACCTGGAAATGCCATCCTGTAAACACATTGTTACAAATGCAGAACAGTTGTTGGAACAGGTAACCATCACGAGCCGGACGGCCTTCGTACTGATGTCGCACAATTATCAGACGGACAAACGATTTTTGCGAAAGCTATTGTCCATGCCCGTTTCGTACATCGGGATGCTGGGGCCCAAAACGAAGTTGCAAAAGATGCTGAAAGAATTGGAGGAAGAGGGGCATTCTTTTTCGGAGGAGGTGCTGGCCCGGGTTCACAGCCCGGTGGGCCTGGATTTGGGTGGGGAGACGGCCGAAGAGATCGCCCTGGCGATTGCGGGAGAGGTGTTGGGGCAGATGGTGGGGTCGATGGTGTTGCCGCCGCGGTTGCAGACTGCGACGAGCGATGGGCAGTATCAATCCCACACAAATCTCCAATGACCATTGGGTTGTCGTTTCCAAACGGTGTGAAAGATACCCTCAAATGATTTGATCTGCCCAAGTGAGTCCTGGTAAGTCAAATTATATTGACCATAAGTATAGGCCATATCTCCTGATGCGGCAACATCAATGTATTCGGGTTTCCAGCTCAGATTTACGTCACTATAATCGGTCATAAACTTACGATACATTTTTGCTATCGCATCTTTTCCTACCACCAACTTGTCATTGCGGAGGAGCACGGCCTCAGGAGCTGCGTAATGTGAAAAAGCTTCACTAAGCCCATGTTCTTTTGCCATTTTTCGGAAGGATTCCTCCGTGTTCAAAATTTCTTCTTTCCACGCTGCCAGATCAGAATTCGTGTCAGAAGATTTTTGTTTTGCGCAAGTCACCACTGTCAAAAGTAAGTACATTGTTATGGCCTGAATAATGTGTTGGATGTAAGTTGTCTTTTGGAAGCGGATAATCATTTCAAATCCAATTTTTCTTTGACCACCGAGTAGTCGGTTGCATAAATATTACTGTCGCCATTTTCAATTCTTGAAAAGTAAAGGGTCGGTATCTGAAAAGGTTCCGGTGAATTCGACCGCGGTGGGTGGGCTCCAGTTGCCATCGTGGAAAGTAGATCGCATAATGGCATCTCCCTTTTCCAATTGCCGGACGAAGTACATGGTTTTGCCGTTGGGAGTAAGGGTAGTGCAGTATTCTCTTCCTTTAGAGATTACTCCGGGTGCGACCCGGGTTGGTGCTTTCTGCGCCGTATCAAAAAGTGAATAGGCCGACAGCAGCAGCAACAAAATAAGGTGAGGTATAGAGTTCATCGTCCAAAGTTATTCTATCCCGGCGCAATTCGGATGTTCAAATACGTTCAATTACGCAACAAGTTGATGCACTGCCCTGTCTTTCTATGATGTTAGAGCTCTTCAATCAACTACGTTGGCTGGACAGCCATGATGGAGGTATCATTTTGAGGTGTTCCCCAAAATTGTTACTTTACATTGTTTTAAATTTTCAAAAAATACCGGCTTTATGAACAGATCTGAATCAGATTTCCAGACCCTCCTCCGGTGCAAATCAATGATCGAAGCAGACCTGGAGTGGGGGCCTTCAACACAGTGGAATACCCGGGATTTCGACAACCTGAGTGACAAAATATATGAAAAAACCGATACCAGGATCAGCGCCACCACATTGAAACGAATCTGGGGCAGGGTGCAATACAATAGTTTTCCCAGTGCCAGTACGCTGGATGTACTTGCCAATTTTTTGGGTTTACCATCCTGGCGCGCCTTCCAAAAAGAAACGCTCGACCGGGGTAGCTTTTCCACGGCGCCAAGGACTGTGTTTTCCCGGCACCGGTCGCAGATAATAGCCCTAATCGTGGCTTTTCTGATTTTTGGTGGGTTGATTTTCCGGTCGGCATTTCCCCTTTCGGCCCGCCCTGGTGGGGAGGTCTTGTTTCAAAGCGAAGTAGTTTCTACCGAATTTCCTCGTGCGGTTAAGTTTTTGATTGACTCCATCCAATCCGACAGGAATAGCCTCGTTGTGCGTCTACATGGCGACGACAAAAAAGTGGACGTCAAACTCCCTGAAAATGAACGGGAAGTTTTCAGCATGTACTACTATCCCGGCGTTTATCGGGCCAAATTGATGGACGATGAAGAGGTGATCCGGGAGAAAGACATCGTCTTGCGGTCCGAATCCTGGTTGACTACTTTTTCCAAAGGTTTTGCGGTGGATTATTTTCAGGAAGCTATCGACCCCCAATTCCAGGGCCTGCGGCTACGCCCCTCTTTTATCGACAGCATGGGCTCCGCCTACTTCCTGGAAAAAGAACTGATGTTTCACCTCACGCCGCCCTTCATCAATTTTGTTGGAGATCATTTTACGGTAGAAACAACATTGGCTTTTCCCCCCACCGGAGATACCAGCCACTGTCGATCCGGCAGGATCACCCTGTTGGGAAACGACCATAAGCTGATCGTCCCGTTTAGCGACAGCTCCTGTAAACAATTGCTGGAACTAAAATTTGGTGACAACGAAATATTCACCAGCGCCGATCATGACCTGGCGGCCCTGCAAATGGATCTCAACCGGGAGCGACACCTCAAATTAGAGATTCATAACAAAACACTTACAATTCATGTAGATGAGATGCCTGTAGCCCAAATCCCTTTCAAAAATGGACCGGGGCGGATCATGGGTATCCGTTTTGGACTTGAGGGCGATCCGCGGGCCGAGGTGAGGCAGCTCACCATCACCGACCATTCCAATACCCGGGTCGTTTATTCATTTTGACGAGAGGCGGACGCTTTTGTTTTTTTATTGCCCGTTTGTACCAAATTGAATGCGATTGCATACTTTTGAACGGCCGGTGGTTGCAACGCCAAAAATCCTTAATTGGTCAATAGGATAAATTTCATAATCAAAAAAATGCCGCGATGATTAAAATGACTTTTATCCTCATAGGGCTGATCTTCTTTAACGTAGGTCGGGCCCAAAACACGACATCCCCCTCCTCCACAACCGCCGAACAATGGATCGAAGACATCGATTTTCTGGTCGATCGTCTCGAAACGACTCATCCGAAACCATTCAACTGGACGAATGCACTCCTATTTTCCGAAAGGGTAACCCAACTGAAGACCTCCTTGAACCAACTCAGTTATGGCCAAATCTCCCTCGAACTGATGAAGCTGGTTGCCATGCTGGGAGATGGGCATACCCATTTGCAGCCCGCTCCCGGACAGGAGGCCTCAAGATGGTTTCCAGTACGGTTTTACCAATTCGAAGATGGCCTGTTCATTACTGCTATCGACAAGCGTTACAAACGTTTCGCCGGTGCCGAAGTGATAAAGATCGCCGGCCAAGACCCCCAATCTGTACACCAAAAGACGAACGAACTTTATCCCGCCGAAAACCATTTTGGGGCGACAGAGCAAGTGTTTTACTTGTCGAATGCCTTTGTGCTTCACCATCTGGGCATCATCGACGATGTCGACTTTTTGCCGTTAAGGCTGAAGCTGCCCAATGGTCATATGGAGACCGTCCGATTGGAAAGCGTCCATTCCTCGCTGGACTTTTATATGGACTGGCGGTTTTGGGGCGAGGTATTCGGACCCGAATTTACCGAAGAAGATGGCGTGGAATACAGCACTGCTTTCGACGAAAAACCGCCTTCAGATTTTTTGAATGAACATGCTGTCCTTCAAAAAAGCGACTTGGGCTTGCCGCTCCATCTGAGGTCCCGGATCGCCTGGTGGGGGGATTACCTGGTTGATTCTCAAACGCTTTATCTTCAATTCAATTCGGTTCAAGACCGGAAAAATCAAACCTTTGCCGACTTTTACACCCGCTTTTTCAAAGAGGCCGATCGGTTGACAATCGATAAATTTGTACTCGATCTGCGTTACAACAGTGGAGGCAACGGCGCACTTGGAGTACCGTTTATCAACGAGATCATCAAGCGGGAGGGATTGTACCGGCCGGGAAAATTCTTTGTCGTCACGGGTCGAAAAACTTTTAGTGCTGCCGTATCGCATGTGTTGTCCGAACTTGTTCTGCATCATCTGCAACCGGTCATCATAGGCGAGCCGTCGGCTGCACGTTGGAATATGTTTGGCGACCCAGTGACCTATTATCTGCCCCACAGTAATTTGAAGTTGAATGTATCGTCGCGGTACTATCAGGGGTCCTACTGGGGCGACAAAACCGATGTCATTTCAGTAGATGTTCCCATCCGTTTTTCTTCCGTGGATTATTTTTCAAAAAGGGATCCGGTGATGGAATTCATCAATGGCCTGGACCGGTTTGAGACCGTACTCCACACTGCTCAGCAGAAAGGAGCTGATGCGGCACAGTCGCAGTACCTGGCATTGAAAAAACGATTTGGAAAACACAGTTGGTGGCGGCCATTCAAAGAGGCAGAGATGAACCGGTTGGGATACGGATTGCTGAGCAAAGGGGCTATTGAGGATGCCCTAATTTTGTTTAAATTGAATACGCAGGAATATCCGCAGTCGGCCAATACCTGGGATAGCCTGGGCGAAGCTTACAGCAAAATCCCCGACAAGGAAAATACGATCGCCTGCTACGAAAAGGCACTGCAGATCGATCCGGATTATCCCAATTCTGGGTTTGCGCGGGCTTTGTTGGAGGCTAATCGGTGAGGGTGGGCGGTATACGGTCGACGGTACACGGTATACGGTCGACGGTATACGGTCGACGGTACATGGTACACGGTCGACGGTACACGGTACACGGTATACGGCGTGCCCATGAAGTCCGCCTGCCGGCAGGGGCTATCGTCTACATGGCAGGCATGAAGCATGCAGTGAAGGCAACGCCCTTCTCTGGCGTAGCGACACGTGCGGTGAACGGCGATAGTCCCCCGAATCAAGTTCGGGGCAGGCTCCCGAATCAAGTTCGGGGCAGGCTCCCGAATCAAGTTCGGGGCAGGCTCCCGAATCAAGTTCGGGGCAGGCTCCCGAATCAAGTTCGGGGCAGGCTCCCGAATCAAGTTCGGGGCAGGCTCCCGAATCGAGTCCGGGGCAGGCTTTCACTGGTGGAGTCCTTCAGGATGGACGGTTTTGCGGTGTATGGCTGTTAGTTGTAATAAAATAAAAGTGTATAGAGGAACAGTTATAACTAATCTGTAAAACGATACATAACATATGAAGTTCGAGCCCAAAGATCAGCAATATCGGGAAAGGGTACTCCAAAGTTTTAACCGCCAAAAATTCATGCACTTCATTCATGCTGAACTTAAAGTGGTGCGGCCGGGCTATTGCGAAATCCATCTCCCTTTCGATGAAAAACTCACCCAACAACATGGATTTTTCCATGCCGGCATCATCGGTACCCTTGCCGATAATGCGGCCGGGTATGCGGGTTTTTCCCTGATGGAAAATACCTCATCTGTACTTACTGTGGAGTTTAAGATCAATTTGATGTCGCCCGGAGACGGGGATTATCTGGTAGCAAAGGCGGAGGTGTTGAAGCGGGGCAGGACGCTGACCATCTGCCGGTCCGAAGTGTTCACCGTCAAAAACGGAGAAGAAAGGCTCTGTGCGGCGGCCCAATCGACATTGATGGAGTTGAAAAACAGGGTGGATGGTTGACTAGTTTAATGCGACAGGCATGATAATCGCCACTTGGGTTAAAAAAATTATTTCCCATGCAGCGAAATCAATTTTTTGTCGGTTTAGTAGGTGTTGAAATCAAAATCAAATAGTGATTTCTTACCAATTCAAACCTTAAAGTGCACCCTGTAGGTTTTTTATATTTCTTTTTTGAAAATTTAAACTATTGATAATGAAAAAATTAGGTATATTTAGTTTATTCCTTCTACTTGTATTCTCTGCCTGCCGGAAGGACGTCAATGACGTCAATGTCGATGTCACTACACCCGACCCGATAATTGAGCAATACACTCCTCCAACCGATAATATTACGGGCTCCGTCATTGGATTTGTGGTGGATGAAAATAACACCCCGGTTGCCGATGCAACGGTACGCCTGAACGGCCAAACGACCACTACGGACCCATTCGGCCATTTCTTTTTCGACGGCCAAACCATGAATGCGCTGGGTGCTTTGGTACAAATAGAAAAAGAGGGGTATTTCGACGGTAGCCGCCGGTTTTTCCCCAGAGAAAGCCAAAAGAACCGGGTAAAAATACAATTACTTGAAAAATCTTTTGACGCTTCTTTTTCCGCCGCCAGCGGAGGGACAGTGACCTTTGACGACGCTTCTGTCGAATTCTTCCCATCAAGCATCCGCACCGCTAGTGGTCAGACTTATAATGGTACCGTGCGGGTGGCTGCCAAATGGCTGGATCCCTCTGCGATTGCTACCCTTGATCAAATGCCCGGCAACCTCCAAGGCGTTAACGCCCAGGTGGAGCAAGTGGCTTTGGGAACCTATGGCATGATCGCCGTCGAATTGGAAAGCGACAGCGGGGAACCGCTTAACATCGCCGATGACGAAATAGCCGCTATTTCCATGCCCGTTCCCGCCAATATGCTGAATGCCGCCCCTGCCGAAATCCCGCTTTGGTCATACAATGAAGAACACGGCCTTTGGGTAGAGGAGGGCACCGCTACGCTGCAAAATGGAAACTATGTTGGTGAGGTATCCCATTTTTCTTTCTGGAATTGCGATGTGCCTTACGAACTGATCCAATTGAACATGACACTGAACGATGATGACGGAGGAGCCCTGACATACCATCAGGTACAAATCAGCCTTACCGATGGCACCACCGGTGAAGTAACCACCTGCTACGGCTATACCGACGGGAATGGGAATTTATCAGGGCTGGTGCCTGCAAATGAAGTACTAACTATGAAAATAATTGGTGCCTGCGGCACAACTGCGTACTCCAATGACATTGGGCCTTTTTCTGCCGATACAGACCTCGGTATCATTATTGTCTCCAACACGGCTATAAATAATACAACTGTTTCCGGCAACCTGATCGATTGCAACGGCGATGCTTTGACAGATGGTGTAGTGTTGATTTCTTTTGACGGACAGGCCATTTATCACTACAGTTCTTCGGCTGATTTTTCTGTGACCTTTACCACTTGTGAGAATACCAGCGAGGTAGAGGTAATTGGCGTTGATCCGTCCAACCTCGAACAAAGTACGGCTGTTGCCGCTCCGGCTAATGCAACAACGGACCTCGGCACCATTTCTGCCTGTGGAATTATTACGAGCTATATCAGGGTAGTTGTAGATGGTGTTGAGTTGATTTACGTTAATGCAACCGTTCAACAAAACGGTCCCGACTATAGCTACATTGAAGCTTTTGCTCCAAATGACGGACTATGTAGGCATTGTATTCCACGGAATAACTGTAGGAGATTATAGTAATAATAATAGTATTGAGGTTATAGGCAGCTTGTCAAACGATTGGTGGATGGCTAATCAGTCTTTCACCTCTTTAGAAGTCACCGAGTATGGCACCAATGTGGTGGGTACTTTTAGTGGGGTAATGGAAAATGCTTAATAACAATGGAAATGTGATGTTGGTAAATGTAGTCGGCGATTTTAATATTATCCAATGATTTAGAGTGTCCTAATATAAATCCAACAGAAGACGAGCGTGGGTATGGTTTCACGCTCCTCTTCTTTTTGTTTTTGAAATAAACAGCATTTGATTTCGGAAAAACAACTGATCAAAGATTGCCAACAACGTAGAAAAACAAGCCAATTACGAGTTGGTCAAACGATATTCAAGTATGTTGATGTCGGTGTGCCGAAGGTATGTCAGAGATGAAACGGGCGGCAAAGGATGTATTACAAGAAACATTGATCCGAATTTTTAAATACATTCATACCTATGAGCCCACAGGGTCGTTTGAAGCCTGGATGAGAAGGATAGCAGTAAGATGTGCATTGACCTGGTTGGACAAAAGTTGTTTTCAAAAAGAAATCGAACTGACCCACCACCACCTCGACGCCGGAATGGAACCGGAAGTGTATCAATACATCGGCCTGGAAGCCATTCAACAATACATCGACGAGCTGCCTTTGGGCTTCAGAACGGTTTTCAACCTAAACGTCATAGAAGGTTATTCGCATAAAGAAATTTCAGCATTGCTGGGCATTACGGAAAGCACCTCCCGGTCGCAGTTGACAAGAGCAAGGAAAATGCTTCAAAAAAAATTAACTCAGGTAAAGCCCTCTAAATATAAATCGGCATGAATTGGGAAAAATTTAAACGACAACTAAGAAATGATACCCAACAACAACGTGTTGACGTAGATGTCAATGCTATCTGGAACGCCATTGAACCTCAGGTGGATGAATTAAACCAGAGTAGGGAAAAAAGAAAAAAGCGGTTCTTCTGGATATTTTTTGCTGGGGCACTGCTTACTGGAATCGGGCTGGCCGCCTTTTATTCCAACACCAACACCGACAAAACTAACACCGTCGATAAAAATACAGAAGCCAAACCCTATGCCGTTGAGTCTTCTGTTAGAGAATCCGTCAAGTCAAACCCCGCCAAAAAGAAAGAGAATAGCTTAGGTTTGAATAAGGTGGCTTCCATCCATGCTGTTTCCGACAAGGAAACAAATGGCAAAAACGCAAGCCCCATTTCTGAAAAGACCTCTGAAAGGAATGCCCTGATCAATCCTCCTGTTTTGCATGAAAATGCAGCCCCTGACCATTCTTCAACAGCAATTCACAACAATAGAAATACGAAAAAGCTAAACTCAAAAACAACGCTAAGCACAAACGAAGATGACTCTGCTACCACTATCTCGACTTCTACCCCGAGAGGTGAAGAAGTAAACAGAAAGAGCCAACTATGGTTGCCCACGCTTCCCACAAATTTCCCAACTACTGAAATAGCCGCTCTACCCTATCCTGAAAAATCAGCTTTGGCGGAAAAAATATTTTCAGATGTGGAAACGAATACTGAAAATGAAAACGCCAATACCCTGCCCCCCCCCCAACCATGAAGAAAAACGCTTTTATATCACCGCGGAGGTTTATGGAGGCGCGAGTATCATCAACCGGTCACTTAGTGACCAGTAAAGACGAAGAAGCTGTGAATTGGCTAGCGATCAGGAACGCCTATGAAGCACCGTTGGAAGCCAGCCATTACGGTTTGTCTTTTGGCATACGGCACCAATCGGGATTTCGCGCTTCCATAGGCATTCAAAAAACGGCCATTGCCGAAAAATATGAGCTTAAGGATTCCCAAGTAGTAATAGATTCCATCCTGGGGGTTAAAATCATCCGCATCGATCTGGAAGGAAACCCCGTTCCGATAGAAGGCATCATTCCACGCACGACTACTACTGAACACAATAAAAAGATATACAATACCTATGAGCTGATCGATGTACCCATCTCCATTGGATATGGAAAAGTATTTGGCAACTGGCGGGCAGGTATCGACGTAGGTATATTGTTGAATTTGTCACTTAACTCGGAGGGTCTTATTCCCGATGAATGGTTGCAAGACATTGACATAAAAGCCGACCAGGACCAATGGTTTAAATCAAATATCGGTGTGAGCTATCAATTGGGGTTGTCGATGAGCCGTATGATCAATCGCTTTGAAGTGGGTGTTTCCCCCTCTTTCCGATATTTTCCGAACGATTTTTCTGCTCAGGAAAATCAAATTGCGCAGAAATATACTTTGATAAGTGGGAATTTGAAAATTGGGTACCGGTTTTAGGGCGGGCCTTATTGGCCACAAACCACCCGTTTGGCGACTTTCCCCCCAGTTTAAGAGGTTGCCTCATTGGAATGAATTTTTTAGGGTGCTGCCTCACTTTGATTACTTAGATGTCAAAAATGTAGGCTTCCACTTTACAGTAATCAAAATCAATACAACAATAAGAGCAGCCCAACCATTATGACCGTATGTATGATCAACCCAATGGTTTTGCGAATTAGTTTGCGACGAATGGCCCGGGGCAGCAAGGCGGCAAAGAGTTCTTCATTGTGCATTAGGTCATCCAATGAAGGGTCGGTGACGGGCTGTCCTTCTTCCGATGTTTCAGCAACTGTCCGGACGCTATTGAAAGCCATCGTTTTGCCGACCAGGTCGTCAAAAAACGGATTCCGTCCGATTAGTTGATCCACGCTTTTAGCTTTTTCTGTTTTAAGCCAAACAACTGTCCCAATGATTTTGGTCAGGTTGTACACCCATAGATAGGCCAGCCATCCATAGATGGTGTATTGTAGCAAAGGCAGAGCCCAGGAAAAGCGAAACAGCAGACCGATGCCGCTCACCAGAAATAGTGCGATAAAGGCTACGGTCAAGATGCTGGCCAGCCATTTTCCTTTCATAAAACGATTCATCAGCCCCATTTTGTGCAACATGCTGAAGGCCCACACACCAATGCCGGTCAAGAAGAGGAAAAAAAGTAGCAATAGAATAGCGATGGTGCTCGTAACCATGATATTTTCAATTGGTGAATGGATCATCAAATATAAAACAGGACTACAAAGTGATGATGGATAAAGTTCCGGACAGGGGGATGTAATTTGGAAAAAAGGAGGGGGGCATTTATTTTTTTAGGCTTGCTGTTACCTCGTTCAATACCGTTTGCAACTGTGACGACTGTCTGCGGCCGTCATCTATCCAACTAAAAATCGCTTTCTTTCACCACTCTTTTATAACCAACCATATCATCGTCACTCCTCCCAATCACTTTTGACCATTCGATTTCAAACTGACCATACCCTTGACTGAGTAAATTCAACATTAATACTACAATTTTCAATGTTTTCATAATTGGTTTTTATATTCATATTGGTTTTTCGACAAATCGGGTGACAACCAGTCAAAGAAGGTTCATTTTTAGCAATTGACGCTTACCCTTTTATGTTTTAATCATCATGAGTGCGTGACAAATCTACCTGGCGGTAGATTTGTCACACACTCAATCATCATAACTTGTATCTATTGAAAACTCATAACACACAGCTCCCGTAAAGGAGTGAAATCTTCCTACAAAATCCATAAAAGCATCATTGAATCCACTTTTATCAATGGATTTAAATATCCTGTTGTAGCCAATTGCTAGTTTAACCTTTTTATAATACCTGCTGTTTAATGACAGGTCTGATATCGCTCGCCGAAGCCCGCCTGTCGGCCGACAGGCCTGAGACTTCGATTCACGATGCTAACATCCACCTAAAGCCCCCCATACCCCACCTCCCCCGGCCTCCCCATCCTCACCACCACCATATCCCCTCCCGTCTTCTCAAAATAATCGACCCGCACCTGGTGCCATCCTGCTGCCAGGGCTACCAGTCCTTCCTTTTCTCTGGGGCCGTGCAGGCCATCATTGTCCACCACCATCTTGTCGTCGATGTACAGTCGGCTGCCGTCGTCCGACTCTGTTGTAAAAGCATAGAGAGCCTCCTCTTCGATTTCGACAAACCCCTCGAACTGCAAGCCAAATCGTTCATCCCGTTTTTTGACCGACACGGTTATGGTATCCACCCTGCCTTCTGCAACGGGTTGGAGCGCGGAGAAATCGGGGATCACCTCCCAGTCGCCTTCGTAGTAGCGGTATCGCCAGCCGGGTTCGGGTGCTTTCGCAAAATGCCGGGCGGGCAGGGGGGCCAGCTTATCGAATTGCCGTTCAGAAATGGCGGTGATCAGTTGGCCATCACGGGCGATGATGGCCCTTACCGTAGTTGTATTGTTAAGTGTTAGTGGCTCTTTGTATATGGGCGACTGCAAGTCCGGCTCCGAGCCATCCAGGGTATAGTGAATGTCGGCTTTGTGGTCGGCGGTGAGTGCGACGGAAAGTTCGTTCAAAAACACAGGGGTAATGGCTTCTATCGCGGGCGGATTGAAAAATTCGGGTGTTGTTTCAAATTCAAATTTCAACACCGTATTAATGGTATCAGGTGCATTTCCCGACAGGGTGAGATACAACTGCCCCTTGCGCCTGCTTACGGCAACGCGTTGTTGGGGATCGGCGAGCCAATACACCTTCGATGGATCGGTGGCCAGCCCATTCAGTTCCAGCTCTCCCCCACCCTCCGGCCAATCGAAAACGTGGGCATAAAGAATAGACTGCTCACCGTCGGGCACAAAGGTAAGCCTTCCCCAATCCGGGCTGGAAACGGGGCTTGCCGAAGTGCCATAGATCGACTCCCCGTACACGTCCATCCACCTGCCGAATGCCTGAAGCCGGTCGATGCTTTCGGGCGGAAAACTACCCTCGGCGGTGGGGCCGATGTTGAGAAGGAAGTTGCCGCCTTTGGAAGCGATGTCGGTGAGTTTGCGGATGAGGTCTTTGCGCGACTTCCAGTTGTCGTTGTATCGGTTGTAGCCCCAGTGGTCGTTCATGGTCATGCAGGTCTCCCAATATTTTCCGGGGATCCCGGTATCGGGTATTTGTTGTTCGGGTGTACCAAAATCTCCAACAAAGCCTTTACGGGTGTCGCCTTTCATCCCTTCGCGGCCCACATCTACCCGGTTGTTGACGATGGTGTTGGGTTGGAGCCGGCGCACAAAGCGGTAGAGGTCGACGCCCCGGTCGTGGTTCCAGGTTTCCTCCCATTCGCCGTCGAACCACATCACGCCGATCTCACCATAGTTGGTCAACAATTCTTTTACCTGTGCTTTCATGTAGGCGATGTAGCGTTCCATATCGGCTCCTTCGATGGTCCGATCGGTCTCCCAGGGGCGGCGCGGAAGGTAGTCGGGATGGTGCCAGTCCATGATGGAATGATAAAAGCAGAGGCGAATGCCTTCGTCGCGGCAGGCTTCTGCCAGTTCTTTCAAAATATCTCTTTGGAAGGGAGTGTTCATGACGTCGAAATCACCTACGTCGGAGTCGAACAGGGCAAATCCGTCGTGGTGTTTGGAGGTGATGACGATGTATTTCATCCCGGCGGCTTTGGCGAGGCGCACCCATTGAGCAGCGTCGAATTTTACGGGATTGAATTGTTGGGCAAACTGGTCGTAGGTTTCCAGCGGTATCTGGGCGTTGGTGCGTATCCATTCGCCGTAGGACTTTTTATCGCCCCATTTACCGGCAGGTAAGGCATAAAGCCCCCAATGGATGAAAAGGCCAAAGCGGGCTTCTTTCCACCACTGCATGCGTTGGTGGAAGGATTGGTCGGTTTCTTCGAGCGGATCGGTGGGCGGTAGCGTCGATAATTGTTCATCCGAAGGTTGGGTATCGTTTTGGCAGCTTACGCAAAATAACATTACAATTACAAATGAAAGAAAACGAAAGATCGCAGCTTGGTTCATCGTATAGTTGCTTTGAAAGTGAATGCGAAAAATACGAAAAAGCCCTTACTGATTATACTCCTGGAACAAGTTCTCTACCAATTTTTGTATTTTGCATCCAAATTATGCCAACTACCAACGCTACTATGCAGAGCACCGACATCATCATCAACCGCTACCAGCTCCACGACATCCGCTTCCCCACCAGCCGCACCCTCGACGGCTCCGACGCCATGAACCCCGATCCCGACTACTCTGCCGCCTACCTCATCCTGAAAACAAATATCCCCCACCTGGAAGGGCATGGCCTGACGTTTACCATTGGCCGCGGCAACGACATTTGCCTCCATGCCATTGAAGCCTTTATGCCCCGGCTGATGGGTACCCCTTTGCGGAAAATAACCGACTGCTTTGGCGCATTTTGGGCCCACCTCAATGCCGATTCACAACTGCGGTGGCTCGGCCCCGAAAAGGGGATCATCCACCTGGCCCTGGGTGCGGTGGTCAACACCATCTGGGATCTCTTTGCCAAAACTTCCGGCAAACCCCTCTGGCGGCTGGTCGCCGAAATGACTCCCGAGCAGATCGTCGCCTGTCTGGACTTCAGCTATCTCACCGATGTCATCACGCCAACCATGGTTTCGGAACACCTCAAAAAAATGGAACCCACCGTATCCAAACGCATCGACTACCTGGTGGAAAACGGCTACCCCGCCTACACCACCTCTATTGGCTGGCTGGGATACTCCGACGAAAAGATCCGACGACTGTGCCGGGAAGCATTAGCCGATGGTTGGCAACAGTTCAAAATGAAAGTGGGCAGCAACCTCGACGACGACCGCCGCCGCGCCGCCATCATCCGCTCGGAGATCGGCTACGACCACCCCCTGATGATGGACGCCAACCAAAAATGGGATGTCGACCAGGCCATCGAATGGATGCATGCCCTCGCCCGAATTCCAGCCCTACTGGATCGAAGAACCCACCGCCCCCGACGATATACTCGGCCACAAAAAAAATTGTGGAAGCCCTCGCCCCCATAAAAGTGGCAACGGGAGAGCACGGCCACAACCGCATCCTCTTTAAACAAATGCTGCAACACGGAGCCCTCCAAATCTGCCAGATAGACGCCTGCCGACTCGCCGGTGTAAATGAAGTGTTAGCCGTTCTCTTCCTGGCCAACCACTTCCAAACGCCCGTATGCCCACATGCCGGCGGCGTTGGCCTCTGCGAATACGCCCAACACCTGGCCATGATCGATTACATCTGGATCAGCGGCTCCCTCGATGGCCGCATGCTCGAATACGTCGACCATCTCCACGAACATTTCAAAACACCGGTCACCCTTAAAAACGGACGATATCTGCCACCAACAGAGCCCGGTTACAGCATCGAAATGAAGGAGGAAACCCTGGAAACCTACCGTTTTCCGAAAGGAAAGATCTGGCAACGCACCACCAGCCTTTCGGCAAATCTCATATCTTACGGCACCGCCAACTCCGACTCCGACCTGCAACAGATACTCAACCTCCAGCGCATCAACTCCCCCCAGTCCCTCTCCCCCGAAGAAATCGACCGGGAAGGATTCGTCACCGTACAACACGACCTACCCCTACTCCAAAAAATGAACACCCCACACCCGCACATCGTAGCCCGTCACAAAGGCAACATAGTGGGCTACGCCCTGGTAATGCAGCGGACCCTGTCAGACCACATCCCCATCCTGACCCCTATGTTTGAGCAGATCAACAAAATCCGCTATCAGGGTCACGTGCTAAAAAATTGCAAATACGTTGTTATGGGTCAGGTATGCATCGCCAAAGTCCACCGCGGAAAAGGCCTCTTCGCCGACCTCTACCGCGAAATGGCATCCCGCCTAAAACCCCATTTCGACTACATCATCACAGAAATATCGCCCCAAAATCCCCGTTCCTTAAAAGCGCACTACAAAGTAGGATTCCAAAAAATACACACCTACCAATCTCTCGACGGAGCCGACTGGGTGATCGTCCTCCTACACCTATAACACCCCACCCCCAAAAGCCCACAAAGCAGATGAAAGCCCCATCGGGGCGACTGCAACAACATCGTGCAAAGCGCGATGAAAAACGCACAAAGCACGATAGAAAAGCCCTAACAGGGCGACTGCAACAACATCGTGCAAAGCGCGATGAAAAACGCGCAAAGCACGATAGAAAAGCCCTAACAGGGCGACTGCAACAACATCGTGCAAATGAAAAACGCACAAAGCACGATAGAAAAGCCCTAACAGGGCGACTGCAACAACATCGTGCAAAGCGCGATGAAAAACGCACAAAGCACGATAGAAAAGCCCTAACAGGGCGACTGCAACAACATCGCGCAAAGCGCGATGGAAAAAGCGCAAAGCACGATAGAAAAGCCCTAACAGGGCGACTGCAATAACATCGTGCAAAGCGCGATGAAAAACCCACAAAGCACGATAGAAAAGCCCTAACAGGGCGACTGCAACAACATCGCGCAAAGCGCGATGGAAAGCAAAAAAAACAAACCATGAAAATCCACCATCTACTCCTACTACTAGCCCTACTCCCAACAACAATCCTACACTCCCAAACCACCCCCTACTACCCCGACCCCGATCCCGCCGTCCAGGCCAACCTATCTCAATGGCAAGACCTAAAATTCGGCTTCATGATGCATTGGGGGCCCTACAGTCAGTGGGGTGTGGTAGAAAGCTGGTCCATCTGTTCTGAAGACTGGATCACCCGCACCGGCCCTCATGCCCACAACTACGTCGACTACGTAAAAGCCTACAAAAAATTGCCCACCACCTTCAACCCCATCCAGTTCGACCCCACCAGATGGGCCGCTGCGGCCTGGGAGGCTGGCATGCGGTATGTCGTGTTCACCACCAAACACCACGACGGGTTTTGCATGTTCGACAGCAAATACACCGACTACAAAATCACCGGCAAGGAGGTCCCATTCCACGCTCATCCCAAAGCCAACATCACCTTGCAGTTGTTTGATGTTTTCCGCAAAAAAGGATTCAAAACCGGCGCCTATTTTTCCAAACCCGACTGGAACCATCCCGACTACTGGGCTCCCGAATGGGCTACCCCCAACCGATGCAACAACTACGACATCCGCAAATACCCCAACCGCTGGAAGCGATTTGAGAACTTCACCTACAACCAGCTCGAAGAACTAATGACCGGCTACGGCCCTATCGACATACTCTGGCTCGACGGTGGATGGATCCGTCCCGACAGCACAGTCAATGAAGAAGTCATCTCCTGGGGCTACGGCCACCCCACCTGGGGGCAAAACATCGACATGCACCGCATCGTCCGCATGGCCCGCCGCCACCAACCCGGTCTCCTCGTCGTAGACCGCTCGGTACACGGCCCCTACGAAAACTACCGCACCCCCGAACAGCGGATTCCCAACAATACACTTCCTTACCCCTGGGAAACCTGTATGACCATGGCCGATGGCTGGAGTTACTCCTTCGACCCCAACTACAAATCCACCCGCCAACTCATCCACACCCTGGTGGACATCGTAGCCAAAGGGGGCAATTTTCTCCTCAATGTAGGTCCCGGCCCCGACGGCACCATCGACTCAACAGCCTTTGCACGATTGGAGGAAATCGGCAAATGGATGGCCATCAACGGAGAAGCGATTTACGAAAGCCGACCCCTGGCGCCCTTCAAAGAAGGAAAGGTTTGCCTGACCCAACATAAAAACGGTAAGACGATCTATGCCCTTTATCTGGCCGATGAAAACGAAAAAATGCCCCCATCCAAAATTTGGTTCTCTCAACTCAGCCTTCCGGCAAATGCGACCATTCACCTTTTGGGCAACCCGGAAACACTTACATGGGAGAAAGTGGGCAATGGCTTCGTAACAGAAATACCAGAGATGGTTCGAAACACCCCGCCATGTCAACACGCCTGGGTAATGCGAATAGACTTATAGTTCAGTCGTTTTTGTCTGCTTCTTTTAACCAATTCAACTCCTGTAAAAAAACAGCATATGACCATTCCAAAATCTCTCACTCGCCTGGTAGCTATCCTCTTTTTATGTTCTTGCTATCCCAACACACCTGATCCAAACGGAAATGACAACAATCTAACATTCAACAACATGCCCACAACACCAACACTCACCCTACAGCAAGCCGAAAAACTAGCGGCTCTTCCCCTAAAATGCATCTCCACCCCGCTCCCCTACAAGTCGGGCATCGTCATAGCCAAAGCTGAAGACCTTCAAATGCCAGCCACTCATCACCCGGCCTTTTATGGCTGTTTCGACTGGCACTCCGCCGTCCACGGCCACTGGTCGTTGGTCTATTTAATGAAACAGTTTCCGGCGCTTTCGCAAAAAGACAGCATCATAAGCCGCATCGACAACAACATCACTCCCGACAACATAGCCACCGAAATAGCCTACTTCTCCATGAACCGCTACACCAAATCCTTTGAACGCACCTATGGCTGGGCCTGGCTCCTCAAACTCTGCGAAGAACTCCACACCTGGAACGACCCCAACGCCAAACGATGGCTCGCCGCCCTGCAACCACTGGCTCAACTCCTATCCGATAAATACCAGGAATACCTCCCCAAACTCGTCTACCCCATCCGGGTGGGCGAACATTCCAACACCGCTTTCGGCCTCAGTTTCGCCTACGACTATGCCCAAACAGTTGGCGATCAGGCGCTGGCCCGGGTCATCGAACAAAGAGCCAGAGATTTCTACCTCGCTGACACCCAATGCCCCATCAACTGGGAACCGAGCGGCTACGACTTCCTCTCCCCCTGCCTCCAGGAGCTAGACATCATGCGCAAAGTACTTTCCAACAATGAATTTACAAAATGGTCAGCCGCCTTCCTGCCGCAGCTCTACAACGACGACTTCCACCTCGCTACCGCAGAAGTCAAAGACCGGTCCGATGGCAAACTGGTTCATCTCGACGGTCTGAATTTCAGCAGAGCCTGGTGCCTCTACGGTTTGCCTTCCGACAACCCGGCTGTCGCCAAAACAGCAGACCAGCATTTGACCTACTCCCTGTCAAAGATCACTGACGGCGATTACGCAGGCGAACACTGGCTGGCCTCTTTTGCACTTTATGCGTTCAAATCAATTAAAAATTATTAATTATTGATTCATGAAACTAAAAAAACTATTCGGACCAAGCACCCTCGTAGCCGCTGCTTTCATCGGCCCGGGAACGGTGACGCTATGCACCCTTGCCGGAAGCGTGTCGGGCTACAACCTGTTGTGGGCCCTGGTCTTTTCGATTCTTACAACAATAGTTTTACAGGAGATGGCAGCCCGGCTGGGCCTCATCACCCAGTCGGGGCTGGGCGAGGTGATTCGCAGGCACCAACCTCCGTCGGTTTCCAAAATGGCGTTGACCGCGATCATATTTTCTGCTATTGTCATCGGCAATGCTGCCTACGAAGCGGGCAATATTTCGGGAGCAGTGCTGGGACTCGACCTTTTGGTAAGTGGCTTCCGGGCCTGGCCGGTCGTATTGGGAGGTATTGCAGGAGTATTGTTATACATAGGCAGTTACCGATGGATCGAGCGGTTCCTCATCGGGCTGGTTCTTCTTATGAGTCTTTGCTTTTTGCTGACGGTATTTTTGGTGCAACCCAACTTAACGGCTTTGTTAAGAGGGCTGATCCCTTCTTCTTTCAGCCCACAGGAACTGTGGTTGGTGCTCGGACTGATCGGCACCACCGTTGTGCCTTACAACCTTTTTTTGCATGCCGCCACCGTAAAAGAAAAATGGAACGACCCCACCGACCTCCCCTGGCTGCGCAAAGAAAACCGGGTAGCTGTGGGCCTGGGGCGGTTTGATCTCTTGCTGCATAATCATCACGGCAGGCACAACGCTACACCGTTCTGGGGTCGAGGTGAATAATGCCGCCGATATGGCCGTTCAGTTGGAGCCGCTCTTTGGGGCTTTCGCCAAATACGCCATCGCTGTGGGTTTGTTTGCGGCGGGTATCAGTTCGGCGGTTACGGCTCCACTGGCTGCTGCCTATTGTGCCCGGGGTTTGTTTGGCTGGCAAGCCGGCCGAAATGACCATCGGTACCGGCTCACCTGGGCAGTGGTCTTGTTGGCTGGGGTGTTGTTTGCTTCTCTGGGGTTCAAACCCATTTTGATCATTCAGTTTGCCCAAATAGCCAATGGCATCCTCCTCCCGGTCATTGCCGTTTATTTGTTGTATTTGATGAATCAACGGTCCATTTTGGGTAACCATACCAATACTCCGTTTCAAAACGCCTTCGGCATTTCAGTAGTATTGCTTACCCTGGTTATTGGAATAAAAGGTGTGAATAACGTATTATCTATTTTTTGACCACCCGTATTGTCATTTTTCATGATGCAACAAATAGACCTCAACTGCGACCTCGGCGAGCGATACTCAACCGATAACGGCCTGCTCGACCAACAACTTATGCCCTACCTTTCCTCCTGCAACATTGCCTGTGGCGGCCATGCAGGTACCCCCGAAAGCATGAAACATACCGTCCGGCTGGCCCTGCATCACGGTCTCAACATCGGCGCACACCCTTCGTTTCCCGACAAGGTGCATTTTGGCCGAAAGGCAATAGCGATGTCTCCTTCTGATTTAGGCGACAGCCTGACCGGCCAGATTACAACATTAAAAACAATCGTTGAAAAACAGCAGGGAAGACTGACCCACGTCAAGCCACATGGCGCCCTCTACAACCTGGCCGCCGATGACCTCGATCTGGCCATACTGATCTGTGAAATAATTGCCGGCATCACCTCCGGAATAGCATTGTTGGGGATGGCCTCCTCCGCTATGGCAGAGGCTGCCGCCAAAACCGGCCTGATGTTTTGGCCGGAAGCATTTGTCGACAGACGGTACGAACCCAATCTGAGGCTGCGAAACCGAACTTTGCCGGGGGCCATTTTGAATGCCGAAGAAAGAATAAAGCAACTTCACCTGTTGGTCTTGGAACATAAAGTGGAAGCGCCTTCCGGCAAAAAGATCGATTTGGTGGCACAGAGTCTTTGCCTCCACAGCGACACTCCCGACGCCATTGGCACCGCCCGGCAAATCGTTGAACACTTAACCCAACAACATGTTTACATCCGTCCGATTAGGTGATCGCCTTTTTAGCATACAATCATTTGGGCCATCGGCTTTGTTGTTGAAACCCGTCGATGCTGAAACAGAAGTAAATTGCCCATTCATCGGCCAGCAGATAGTCGATGCCGGGATAAAGGGCATCAACGAAGTGATCCCTTCCGAAAAAGAAATACTACTCCGAATCGACCCCAAACTTTATGAATCCGTTTTCATCCAATTGAAAAAAATCAACTGGAAAAAACACTCAACCACCCAACTTTCCCGTCGATCAGACAACCAGCAACCCCTCAAACTACCCGTTTGTTTCGATGAAGGCCCCGATTGGCCCATAGTGGAGCAGCAAACGGGCAGGAACCGCCAGGAAATAATAACACAGCTTACCCAAACGCCCTTCCGCATGGCCATGTACGGATTTATGCCGGGGTTTTTATACCTCAGCGGTTTGCCGCCCCGGTTACACTGCGACCGGAAAGAGCGCCCCCGCCAGCACGTTCCCACCGGGGCAGTGGGAATTGGCGGGCCGTATTTAGGTTGTTATGGCCGGAGCAGCCCCGGAGGCTGGCAGCTCATTGGAAACTGTCCGTTGATACTCTTCGATCATTCCAAAATCCCGCCCACAGGTATCCGGGTCGGTGACCTATTGTCGATCGAAGTCATCGATGCAGAACGCCATTGTATTTTGCGAAAGCAGAATGTTGGATTAGTGGATTATGCACAATTGCGATAGTGCTTTGTAAACAATGAATTTAAAAAAGAACGCTTAGGCACGAAACGATTCCCTGGTAGAGGATTAAAAACAATACTCCTTCTTTTCAATCAACTGCGCAGCCACCATCCGCCGCATGGCCTTCACATTCACCGGCTCGTATTTGGTAAACCGCTTGATGCCCATAAGCAGGGGTTTGAGCAGATCGCCTGTAGCGAAAGAGCAGATGGCGTCTTTGCCGTTTTTGTGGATGCGGGCGGTGCAGTCGCTCAGGAACGTTTTGAGTATGGCATCGTAAATGTCTTGTTGGATAGACTTCGTATCCAATTCCGACAGTTTTTCCACCCGCAATAACAATGACTCTGCAACGAAGGTGTCGATCATCATATCGGCTACGTTCATCAGTATTTCCTGTTCTTCTTTGAGGTTTATTTTTTCATCCATCTGCATTTTGGCAGCAGCCCCCGCAACCATCAGGATGGCTTTTTTGAAATCTTTGACTATTTTGCGTTCAGCGGCATAGGGTGCATCCAGGTGGTCGAGAGAAGGCATACTGGCCAGCTCTTTCTGTACGGCCCAGGCCGGCCCCACGATGTCGAGACGTCCTTTCATGGCGCGTTTCAACAACATGTCCACGGTCAGTAGCCGGTTGATCTCGTTGGTGCCTTCGTATATGCGTGCGATGCGCGAGTCGCGGTAGGCACGGGCGGCGGTACCTTCCTCCGAAAATCCCATTCCGCCGTGTATCTGTACGGTTTCATCGACCACAAAATCGAGTACCTCCGATCCCGCCACTTTCAGGATGGCGCATTCGACGGCATATTCTTCGGCCGCCATTAGTTTGGCTTCTGCAAACGATTTGCCCTCGTCGTCTTTGAGGGCAGCTATTTTATCCTGCATCAGGTCGGAGACGCGGTACATGGCGCTGTCGACTGCAAAAGTGCGGATGGCTTGCTCGGCTAGTTTGTATTGGATGGCTCCAAAATTGGAGATGGGTTGTTTGAACTGTTGCCGCTCGTTGGCGTATTGTATGGCTGAGGTAATGCTTCCTTTACAACCACCGATGCAGAGTACGCATAGTTTGTAACGGCCAATGTTGAGTGCATTGAAGGCGATCAGGTGGCCTTTGCCGATTTCGCCCAGGACGTTTTCTGCGGGTACCCTGGCATTTTCAAAAAAGACCTGGCGGGTAGACGAACCCTTGATCCCCAGTTTCTTCTCCTCAGCTCCGAGCGATAGTCCCTCCGTTCCTTTCTCGACGATGAAGCCGGTAAATTGGTCGCCATCAACTTGTGCAAACACAATGAATACATCGGCAAACCCCGCATTGGTGATCCACATTTTCTGGCCGTTGAGGAGGTAGTGTTTTCCATCGGCGGTGAGTTCGGCTTTGGTTTTGGCGGCGAGGGCATCGCTACCCGACCCCGGCTCCGTGAGGCAATAGGCTGCTTTCAATTCGCCGGAGATCAGGCCCGGCAGGTATTTTTCCTTTTGAGCTTCGGTACCGAAATACAAAATGGGCAACATGCCGATACCGGTATGCGCCGCAAAAGTAGTGTTGAATGAACCAGCCGGCCCCATAGTATCGGCGATGAGGGTATTGGTGTTGGTATCCAGTTCCATACCGCCAAAGCGTTCGGGCATGTGGGCTCCGAGCAGACCCAACTCACCCATTTTTTGGAGGATATCGGCAGAGATGTCGTTTTCCTGTTTTTCGATTTTTTCCATGTTGGGCAGGATCTCCGTTTGAAGAAAATCCAGCACCATGTCTTTGACCATCAACTGTTCGTCGTCGAAATCTTCAGGGATAAAAACATCTTGTGGCAGGGAATCTTTGATGATGAATTCGCCGCCTCTGAGTATTTGGGCAGCGGTGAGTTTTTCCGGATTCTTAGTCATCTCGAAGGTAGTTTAAGTTAATCAGGCTGATTATTAGCGAATTTTCGCTTAAAGTTAAGGGTATTTCTCCATTTTGTAAAGCGTTTTTGCAATAATCCAGCGAATTTTCGCGAAATATCCATGCTCTGCGACATATTATTCATCCAGAAAGTCATCTTATGAGTGATTTGATTGGTGAAAGCAGTTGCTTTTGGGGGTGCAAGGTTTGTTCCAAATACGGATGATTGGTTTCTCTAAATGGTACTTGGAGGATAATTCCCTATTCATCGCTCAACTTGCCAACGCCACAATCTGGCAATATAATTTTGCGTTAAGGATAACTCAATCCCTGATATTGGGTTTTTCAGAACGCTAAAACATCCATCTCATGTCTATCACAAAATGGAGCGCCCTCTTTCTGGCCTTAACACTGCTGGCCTGCAACAATAACGACGACAACCCCACCACCACCAACGACCCCAACCTCATTTTCCAATTCCAGTTCGACCCCCAACAGGAGCGGCTCGACGGCTTTGGCAACCCCATCGCCCTGCCCGACGATCACGCCGCCCAGTCACCCGACTTCAATAGCATGAGCGTGCATTACATCGAATTTGTCCCCAACCAGTTCACCTTCGTCGGCGATGGAGCAGTAGTGTACGAAGGCCAAACCCAGGACGCCGACACAGGGAGTGGTTTCGACAAAGCCATCGTCTGGAAAGAAGCCATCCAAAGCGGTGCCGGAGAAGTCTTCCACCAGATTTCGCTCGGCGATTTGCCGCCAGGCACCTATGAATATTTACGCGCCAGCGTGACCTTCCAAAACTTCGACGTGCGCTTCAACCTCATCAACCAACCCAGCCCCCTACCGGCAGAACTCAACAACCAGTCGGGCACCCTGGCCAGCTTTATTGGCTTCAACACCTTTATCGACGACCTTTCGGTAAAAAACCACACCATCGCCGTCGACGCCGACAAACCTCAAGGTTTCTGGGCCTTCGAGCCCCTGCTCGACCAACCCTACCAGGACCTCTACCTCGAATACGCCAACCCCACTGGCGTGGAGACGGGACAGGCCCCTCCCGGATCGACTACTGTAGTCAATTTGTTAGAAGAATTTGGGGTAACCCTCCCACAAGGCTCCTGCATCGTCACCGGAAAACTAACGGAACCACTCACCATTACCGGCGACGAAGCCGATGACCTCACCGTGACCCTCTCTTTCTCCGTCAACCAAAGCTTCGAATGGATCGATACCAACAACAATGACGAATGGGATTTCGACGTGGGCAACCAAACCGTCGAACAAGTAGTGGATATGGGACTGAGAGGATTGGTGGTGGAGGTTGATTAGTTTTTTTCCTTTGGGTGATTTGTTGATTTGCTGATGCCCTTTCACGGGTAATTCATGCTTTAGACATTATGAACAAAAATTTTGTATGCAGCCTGAATGCCCTTTTTTGCCTACCCTGCGTCACATCCTCGCCTTCGTAGCTAGGGCTACGAGGCTCCGGGTGTTCCTTGGTTAGACAAAAAATTGCTCTTCAGTTGCTATACAAAAAATCCATTCATAATGTCTTTTATATGTATATGTTTTAATTTGAGTGCAAGACAGGTTTGTACAAATCTTACTTTGGGATATTGTAAAAAGCGAGTATTCGGAAAGAGAAATGCTTTTCCCAAATTTGCTGCGGGATCAAACATCAGCACATCAGCAAATTAATCATCAGCACATTTACCAAAGCTAAGAATTCCTGAGCTATCAATCATTTCCTTTTCGCTGAAAAGCCTTACCTTTCGGCAAATTTTATTACTGCTGACACATGATAAAGCGAATACTCCAAGCCCTCGCGTTGCTGTTCGTCGCCGCCTGGGTTATTTCGATGAACAGTTGTATGAACTTCCGGAAAAGCGATAAAAAGGTACGACAACATTTTGAAGAGAAAAACATCTCCGTAGACATTCACCGGGTCAGCTATGGCGACCGCACCGTGCGTTACATCCAAACCGGCTGCACCGATCCCAACTGCCCGGTGGTGCTATTTGTACACGGCGCACCCGGAGGGGCCGACGCCTGGTTCGACTTTATGGAAGATAGCCTGTTGCGACAAAAAGCCCGGCTGGTTTCAATCGACCGTCCCGGCTATGGATATTCCGATTTTGGCACAGCCGTCGTTTCCGTTGTAGAACAGGCAGAGGCCGTAAATGCCGTGTTACAGAGATCTGGCAATGGGCCCGCCATACTCGTTGGCCACTCCTACGGCGGACCGGTAATCGGCAAATACGCCGTCGATCATCCCGGCCGTGTAAAAGCATTGTTTATGGTCGCTCCCGTCAACGACCCCGACAGCGAAGTGGAATTCTGGTACGCCAACATTGGCCGCTGGAAACTCACCCGCTGGATGGTGTCGAAGGCCATGCGCGTAGCTACCGACGAAAAATTTGCCCACATCGCCGAGCTGCGCAACATGATACCCGACTGGTCGCGGCTCACCATGCCCGTCGTTCACATGCACGGCAAAAAAGACAACCTCGCCTCTTTCGACAACATCGCTTTCAGCAAAAAACACATCCCACAACACCTCCTCCGCACCATCGAACTGGAAAAGGGCAACCACCTGCTTATCTTCAACCGGGTGCCTGCTGTCAAACAGGAGATTGTCGATCTTTTGGATTAATGCAAGTTGCATACAATACTGCCTAACTCCCTGGAAATCAACGATTGTTTTTTTTCAATGGTATACCACAAATTTTCCCCGAGTTCGTCGCGGCCCGCCTGTCGGATGGGCAGGTTTGCTTGCCTGTTCGCCACAGGTAAGTAGTCAGCACCACAAATCACTAAAAAAGAGCAAAATACAATTTAGAAATAAAAAAATATGAATTTTTCCGCTCCAACCCCTTGACACATTAGTTTTTTTTTTTTATAACTTGTAGCCGAATTCTAAAACCACCATGAAGGCCTGTCCCGAACTTGTTTCGGGAGACTTCGCCAGTGAAGGACTATCGCCTTCACTGCACGTACCGCTACGCCTTCATGCCTGCCAAGCAGGCAACGTCCTGCATGGGCAAGCTACCACACCAAAAACGACCAAACCATGAAAAAAATTGAAAAGCTGTGTTACCTCCTGCTGCTACTTATTTTAACAGTCTCCTCCTGCCGCAAGGACGAAATACTTTTATGCTATATGAATGATGAACTTTGGGTGGCAAAGGTGTTTTTTGGGGCCAATGCTCCTCTACGCTCGGTGCGATTTGCAGCCGCAACTCATCGCTCTCATTGTAAAGCGCCAACTAAATAAAAGAAATTCTTCTAGTCAAATATATTGTTATAACAAATATTTTTGCAACTTCAATTTTTAACTACTAAACCCACCTCCATGAAAAGGATTACTTTCACTGAGCAACATAAGTCTTCCAGGGCAATCCATTATATAACATTGTTCTTACTATCTGCTCTGCTTTGTCTCTCTGCCTCCTGCCACAAAGACGATGGCCCCGACAACCCCTGGGGACTACCCGATGCTACACAAACCGGAGCCAACACCTTCGGCTGCCTGATTAATGGGGAACCGTGGGTGGCAGAAAATAACCGTTTGTCTGGATGGGATACTGAAGCTACTTATGATGAAGTTGAAGTAGGGGTTGCAGACCGATACTACTTTAATGTATCGGCTAAGTACTTTCCATCTTCTACATTTCCTCCTCCAGATTCGGCAATATCAGACAGGTTCTCTATTAGAATAAGGCCGGTTTATTCCGAGGGAGAGGTAGATTTTCCCCAGCTTTCAAGAAAAGATGCTGAATACGTTACTAGCTTAATAGGCATACCCGGAAGTAGTAAAACGTATAGGTTAGATACCCTATACAATAACTATTTTGAAGTGACAAATCTTGATACATCTAAAAACACTTGTTCGGCCAAATTTAGTTTTCGACTTGTACGGAATGCGGATATTTTAAATATCACTGAAGGCCGCTTCGATGTAATCTATCAGCCGGACTAAACAGCCATTATATTCCTTAATTACCTTCTACGGCTCAAACGAAGTAGAACATAATATTTCCTAACCTTTAAATTCTAAATCATGAAAAGGATTTACCTGCTCATGGCACTGATGGTGCCATGCCTGGCGGAGCCATGCCAGGCCCAAAGGCTCTACGAGCACGTTCAACACATTTTTGCACCCCTGAACAAATCGGAAGTCCAATCGGGTATTTTAATCCAACAATCCCCCACCTTTATCTGGCCGGGGCATTACAACGGATACAACACCGCAGATAGTATGCGACTGAGTCTCGATCACTTTGGCATGCTCTATGGGCAGTTCAGGCTGGCCAATGTCGACAATACCGACACCTTGCCCACGCCTGATGTATTCCTGAGCAAAACGCCGGGCTTATTCCGGCAGAGCGATACGGTCAATCTGGCGCTTATGGCCATGCAGTACGACTACATCCACAACACCGCCCTGGAAGACAGTCTGGTAGCCTGGTCGGACGGACAACTCTTTGACGTGCCGGGGCGGGCATCCTCGCCTTACGTGCAGGATACCTCTTTTGTGGTGACCGCACTAAACCAAAACGTCCGGGGGCTTACCTGCTATTTTACCCTGCCATCCGAACTGGTCTTCAACAACCTGGGCTGGAATATTTCGCAGGTCGAAATAGACTTCGACGACGGCAAGGGCTTCCAGCCAATCGACACAGGAGAGAACTACACCGCCACCTACGATCGCGAAGGCACCAAAACCATTCACCTCCGGTATACCCAAAACGGTACAACGCTACATATGGTTACGAGTGTTGAGGTGGAAGAACTGCCTGCCTCCAGTGAGTACAGGGATTATGATGAAGACAATCCGGAAATTATTGATGAGGTGGAGGGCATGACCTTAAGCATTTTCTCCGCTTGCGAAGATGGCAAGGTACGACGGCCGCTGATCGTTTTGGAAGGTTTTGCAGGAGAAAATTTTGATTCTGATGACATGTTTGATCTTATTAATGAAGGAGAAACATCAAGCGACGAAATTCTAAAAGACTACTTCAGCACCAACGAGTACGACCTCATCTACATCGACTATGCGAGTTCGTTGGTATCGGTTTCGGCCAATGCCAATCATCTGATCGAAGCCATCAAGTGGATCAATGCCCGCAAGCACGCCGACGGCAGCAGCCTGCCCAATGTGTTAGTGGGTAATAGTATGGGGGGCCTGGTGGGGAAACTGGCCCTGCTCAGGATGCACAACGAACAGGGGCTGGATGCAGAAGTAGAGCGGTTCTTCACCTACGATTCCCCGCTCAAAGGGGCCAATTTTCCAATAGGTATACAAGCGTTTATCAGAGATTTAATAGACCAGGCCGGAGACATTGGTGCAAGTGTCACTTCTCTGCAACAAGCACTTTTGCTATTGGATTCTCCATCTTCTAAAGATTTGTTGAAACATCGGGTGCGGCTTAGCTACGGAACTAATTTTGATACCCCATCTTTATCCGTTAATTCCTGGGACTTTGACAGTTTCCAGGCAATAATTTATCAATTGGAAGCCATCCGCCCGTTAGGAGAAATTACCCGTCATTATGCAATCTCTAATGGGGCGAATGCGGGTATTTTACAGGAAAGTATTGCAAGCCTTCCCGAAGCTCCCAACCTTATGACCATTCTGCATTTTTATTTGAAGTTAGATCACCAAATAAATAACGATGATTCCGCCAACTTGTATGATCTTGAAATCACAGCAGATGCATATTCGGCGATTAATCCACATATTTTGCGTTATGAACGGCACATTGCAATTACGTCTGACTGGATAAATGAATTAGAAGATATACAAAGTGAAATTTACCTGAATGTATCAACCGATATTGATGTGGACAATGCTCCTGGTGGTAATAGTAATATTGGAATAGCGCAAATAAAAGATGCTTTAGACGATGTGATTAGTACAATGGAAGAAGACTTGGATGAATATGAGGATGCTGAGTATTCTGTTCCTTTAGTTAGTTTTTGTTTCGTACCAACTGTCAGCGCCTTGGACATGCCTGAGAATACACCGCCAAAAACACCCAATCCAACTAATGGAAGTGGTGTATTTAGAGCCTCTATGTCAAATGATAATTCATCAGTGTCTGACTATAGTGGACAACCAGAATTTAATCAAAACCATGTGTCTATTAATACTCGGATAGCTGATTTTTTTGTTTCCGCACTCTCAGATGTAATCATTCCGAATAGCGATTTGACAGGCCCTAATCTAAATGTAATATATAATTTTGGACAATCTACCCCTCCAGGCGAAACAAGCACTGGGAATATCATATCCGGCAACCTTAACGTTGGTATCGGAGGTCAACTTTGGATAAACAGAGATGGCCCTCTTGGATATTCCACTAGCAATCCGGATAATAACTATCCACAATCCTTTAGAGTAGTCGTTCCCAGTATCAACTGCAACGATGATGACGAAGCTCACATTGAAGTTAATGATAATGGGAAAATCATCATTGGAGAATGGGATAATAGTATTAAAAATACAGGCCACTTATATTTCGGTAAGAACAGCTCCCTTACAATTAATGCTCAGGAAGGGGTATTTGTTGATAAATACAGTTCAATGGTTATTGGCGGAAGTTCCACCATGACTGTTAACTCTGGAGCAAAAGCGGAATTTAATGAGAAGGCAAAATGTTTTGTTGCAGCAGGCGGAACTGTTACCATCAAATCAGGTGCAACGTTTCGATTGATAAACGGTGGAGAATTGGTTGTAGAGGAAGGTGGCGTTCTCGAAATAGACGCCGGTGCCAACATCGACCTCTGGTGGCCTGAATCCAACATCCACATCAAAGAGGGTGGCGAACTCCGCATCAATGGCGACTTCAACTTCAGTGGCAAAGGCTACTTCCAATTTGACGAAGGCCATATTCTCAGTTTTGGCCCTGGCGCGGATGCTTTCCGTCTTACCGGAGATGCTATTGACACCCGCTTCATCAAGCTCAATTCAGGAGCCGTGTTGGATTTGGAAAACCATGGCCTCGATCTGCAGGCCGGACTGGTCGAATTCGGCAATGCCAGCAGCATCCAGATCACTGGAGGGCATGTGCGTACATATGAGGTTACTTTTGAAGGTAGTGGAAATTCCTCGTTTTACGTCACCGACCCTTCCTGGATGCTGGTATCGGAAAGCATTTTCAATGACATGGCCGATGGGATCGTCATTGGAGGGTTTACGGGTGTGGGTGGCTCCAATTTATTTGACGCCGTCAATCTGCGATATTGTACCTTCAATGAATGCGCCAACAGCGTCTTTGCAACCAACTCCTCCAGGATAAACCTGGCTCATTGCACGTTCAATGGCGGTTCCACCCAGTCTGCCCCTGTTGACCGGCTCGGAGTTTTGGGGCAAAACGTAGATTTATTGTTTTTGCATGACTGCAATTTTTCAGATTATTACTCTCTGTCGGAGGAAATGGCAGCCGTCTATCTGGACAATGTACATATCCTATCGATGATGGGAGGGCAGATCGACCAGGCAGGTACCGGTATCCTGGCCCCTTGCCCGGGGCCGTCGAACCCACCCAATAAATCCAGCGTGCGGCTATACAGCTATGCCATCATCTCCAATTGCGACCGGGCCATCCACATCGCCAAAGGCGGTACTGATGCCAATGGGGAAGATTACGGGCTGGTTGACCTCAAGTGTACCAGCCTGATAGACAATGGCGTGGGTATAAGCGGTGTAGATGTATTGTTGGGAATAGATGCCTGTGTGGGCACCGATCCTCAGTGCAGTGTACTCAAGTCCAATCAGTTCATTCTGGGATTCAATAGCACTTCCTACTTCGATATAGCCTACGTCGACCGAATTGATGTTGAAGAGGTACAGGCCAGGTACAATTATTGGTCTGATGACCCCGTTTGTTGTTCCGGAAACAATTTCGATACCTACTACCTGGCGAAAGAAACCTCCGTTGACAATTGTGTATCCAGTAGCGACGTTGTCCATTACGTCAACCTGATAGATGACAACGCCCTGGCTGCTCCTCCGGAAGGATGTGGTTCGAGCGAACCTGGTCCAGAGACGCCTCATATTTCCGAAACTGAATTTACCGGCACCCCTTACCAATGCACCATCAATATTCCCGACGGTCAATACCAACTCGACCAGCAATACCATTCCGCCACCTGGTTTTTCAATCAGGACAGCATGGAGGTAGCCTATCTCCAATACAAAGTACTGGCTGCATTGCCCAACAACATCCGCGACAACTCCGATCAAATCTGCCGCCACTACATCGACGTAGCCCGCGTAATGGCATATGCCCTGAGCAGCAAAGGCTCTGCCAATACCAATGCCGGTGGTTGGGTGGAGGGGGCATTTCGTCCGATGAATCCGGATTCAGAAGAGTTACGATTGAAAGTTCGACCTAATCCGGCCAGCGAGTCGGTGCAGATCGAATTGGGAGCGGAGCCGTTCCGACTTAGCGTGTACGATTTGTTGGGCAATCTGTTACAAATTACGATTATGAGCAGCGGAGAAACACTTGCAATAGCAGGTTGGTCGCCGGGGTTGTATTTACTGAAAGCTATAGATGAGACCACGGGCGAACAGCGGGCGGTGAAACTGGTGGTAGGCAATTGACGAGTTGAAGGCAAGAACTCCATTTTTTAAATTCTATTTCCCGGTAGGGCAATCACTTGATGGTGGTTGCCCTATCAATTTTTGTAAAGGGCTTATTGGGTTGACAAATAAGCCTCGGTACCAGCAAATTGCCATGTAGCACAGTAACTCTTCAGTAATTCTTAATAAATTTCTCATACACAACTGATTACCAGCAAATTGCAATAAAACAAAACTAATTTTAAAACATTAAAAATAAAAAAATTCAAAAAAACCCGCCGTTCATTTATGGAATTTGGGGTGTTTCTGCAGCTTATATATAGAGTTGGTACCGAAAAAATTGGCAGTACCACTCTTTATTGCTATTTTTAAAGAACATTCAGAAACATTATGACATTCATCAGCAATCCTCAGATCGAACTGGCATTCGACTACGTCCGCAACACCAATAAAAACATTTTCCTTACGGGAAAAGCCGGCACCGGAAAAACGACTTTCCTCCACCAGGTCAAAGCCGAAAACACCAAACGTACCGTCGTAGTAGCCCCCACCGGCGTGGCGGCCATCAACGCAGGTGGCATGACCATCCATTCCTTTTTCCAACTGCCCTTCGGCCCGCAAATACCCAACGCGCCCAACAGTCAGAGCCGACAACGGAAAATGAAAAGCTCCAAGATCAACCTCATCAAAAGCCTCGACCTGCTCATCATCGACGAGATCAGCATGGTACGTGCCGACCTCCTCGACGGGATCGACCAAGTGCTGCGCCGTTATCGCCGATCGGTCGAACCCTTCGGCGGAGTACAACTGCTGATGATTGGCGACTTGCACCAACTCCCACCCGTCGTCAAAAACGAAGAATGGCGACTGCTGCGCGACCACTACTCCACCCCCTACTTCTTTGGCAGCCAGGCCCTCCAACAAACGGGCATCGTCACCATCCAGTTGAAAAAAATATACCGGCAGTCCGACAGCCAATTCATCGACCTGCTCAACAAAGTGCGCACCAACCAAATGGACACCGACGTACTCCAAACACTCAACAGCCGATACCGCGCCACCCTCCCCGACGACAAAGAGGACTACATCACCCTCTCGGCCCACAACGCCACCGCAAATAGCATCAACGCCCGAAAACTGGCCGCCCTCGACGCCCAACTCCACCGCTTCAAGGCCGAAGTACAGGGCGATTTTCCCGAACACGCCTACCCCACCGCAAAAACCCTCGAACTCAAAAAAGGTGCCCAGGTATTGTTCATTAAAAACGACATCTCCCCGGAAAAACGCTACTTCAACGGCAAAATCGGGCGCATCACCGACATCCGCAACGACGAGATCATCGTCAAATGCAAAGACGATGCGGATACCATCTCCGTCAAAAAGTCGGACTGGGAAAACGTCAAATACAACCTCGACGCCACCACCAAAGAAGTGACCGAAAATGTGGTCGGCACCTTCACCCAATACCCGCTGAAGCTGGCCTGGGCCATCACCATCCACAAAAGCCAGGGCCTTACCTTCGAACGGGTCATCATCGACGCCCAACACGCTTTCGCCCACGGCCAAACCTACGTAGCCCTGAGCCGATGCAAGCGTTTTGAAGGGATCATACTCCGCACCCGAATCGACTACACCAGCGTAAAAACCGACTCGGTCGTTCAAAACTATACCAACGATGCTGAAAAGAATACCCCCGGCCAGGCGCAACTCAACGAAGCAAAAAGATCGTATCAACAATCGGTTGTAAAAGAGTTGTTTGATTTCAAATTCATCAAACGCCCCCTGGCCCTACTCCACAGGCTGCTGCTGGAAAACAACCTGGTGGTGACCGAGGCCGACCTGGAACAATTTGAGACGCTAAGGGGCCAACTTTCCAACAACGTGTTCGCACCTGCACAAAAGTTCACTGCTCATCTCGATGGCTATTTTGCAGAAGCCGATATGCCGGAGGAAAACCCGAAGCTGCAAGAACGGTTACAAAAAGCAGGTGTCTACTTTTCAGAAAAATTGAAACCCGCCACTGCCGCATTTAAAAACATAAGCATCATTTCGCAAAACGAAGGCGTCCGCAAAAAAACCAGGGAGCAACTCGACCAACTGATAAAAGAACTCAATCGAAAAACCGCCTGTTTTACCACCTGTCTCAATGGTTTTTCCATCCAAACCTATCTGCGGGCCAAGACCAACGCAGACCTCCTCAAAGAAACCTCCTCCCCCCAAAAGAAATCTTCCGCTTCTTCCTGGACGAACATGGCCAACGACACGGCCCATCCCGAACTGATGTTGCAACTGCTGCGATGGCGCAGCGACACCGCCGCCGACCTCGACCTGCCCTCTTACCGGATTGCCAGCAACCGCACCTTATTTGAACTGGTCAAGCTACTACCCACGCAGGTGAAAACGCTGAAACGCGTAAAAGGCATCGGCGCTTCGAAAGCAAAACAGTTTGGCGATGAACTCCTCCGCATTATTAAACAATACGTTTCCGAAAACCAGATATCGGCTGATCTACCGGTGGAAGATCAACCGGAAGACCCCCTCAACCCCTCCTCCAAATACATCAGCCTTACTCTATTCAACGACGGCAATACCATCGACCAGGTGGCCGCCACCCGTGGCCTGGCAGCCAGTACCGTTCGCGGCCATCTATCCTACTACATCGCCCGCGGCCAACTGGAAGCCACCAAACTGATCGACCCCAAAAAGTTGTTTCATATGGAATCATTCTTTCTCGAAGAACAAACTACCTCCCTCAAAGAAGCCAAACTACACTTCAACGACCAGTACTCCTACGACGAATTGCAACTGGCCCTCGCACACGTAAAAGCCACCAGGTAGTCGGCTAATTTATTAGCCTGACTACCATTCAGGCGAAGCCTGACTACCCCTTTCAGGCGAAGCCCTACCTCCGATGTTTAATTCACTTCTCCTGCACTAGCATTTCCCCCAGCAACTATGTACCTTTGCACCTCAAACGAGGAAAATATTGATTCATCAATCAATAATCAATCAATAATTCTACCTGTCGGTAGACAGGCAATCAACCATCCACCTTCCATGGCAACAGAAGCATTCGAAAAAGTAAAACAACTGCTGACCGAAATAGACGAAACCGTTCTGAAAAGTAAAGAGGAACTGGAAGCATTCCGCATCCGCTACCTGGGGTCTAAAAACATCCTCAAACCCCTCATGGGTGAAATACGCCATATCGCCAACGAACAGAAAAAACAATACGGCCAACTCGTCAACGAACTCAAACAAAAAGCCGCCGAAAAATTCAACCACCTCAAAGAGGAAATGGAGGCCAACAACGGGCAGGAGGACAGCGAAACTCCCGACCTGACTGCCCCCCCTGAACCACAGGAGTTGGGCTCCACCCACCCCATCACCCTCACCCTCAACCGCATCATCGACATCTTTTCCCGCATAGGCTTTACCGTTGCCGAAGACCGCGAAATTGAAGACGACTGGCACAACTTCACCGCCATGAACACCCCCGAAGACCACCCGGCGCGCGACATGCAGGACACTTTCTACCTGCAAGACAGCGCAACCCGCCTACCGGGCAGGCAGGCAATGCTCTTACGCACCCATACCTCCTCGGTGCAGGCCCGTGCCATGACCAGCCAGCAACCACCCATCCGCATCATCGCACCGGGAAGGGTATACCGCAATGAAACCGTTTCGGCCCGGGCTCACTGCCAGTTCCACCAGGTGGAAGGATTGTACATCGACGAAAACGTTTCCTTTGCCGACATGAAGCAAACCCTTCTTTACTACGCTCAGGAGATGTATGGCCCCGACACCCGCATCCGTCTGCGCCCCTCCTACTTCCCATTTACCGAGCCTAGTGCCGAGATGGACATTTCCTGCTTCATCTGCCACGGCGCGGGATGCAGCGTCTGCAAATACACCACCTGGGTGGAGATATTGGGCTGCGGCATGGTCGACCCGCAAGTACTAGACAACTGCGGCATCGACTCCAAACGTTACACCGGCTACGCCTTTGGTATGGGCATCGAACGACAGGCCATGCTCCTGTGGCGCATCAACGACATCCGCCTCCTGTTTGAAAACGATGTGCGGTTCCTCCAACAATTCAAATCGGCACTTTAATAATTAGTAATTATTCCACACATGAAGCCAACCATTCCCAAAGGCACCCGCGACTTTGGTCCCGATGAGGTGATAAAAAGACAATACATATTCGATACCATCCGCAATATCTTTGTTAGGTTTGGCTACCTACCATTGGAAACCCCAGTGATGGAAACCCTGTCTACCCTTACGGGAAAATACGGCGAAGAAGGCGATAAGCTACTCTTTAAAATCCTGAACAACGGCGACTTTTTGGCGAAAGCCGACCAGGAAGCCCTTTCCGATAAAAATTCTAACAAGCTGATTCCGTCGATCTCCAAACGTGGCCTGCGCTACGACCTCACCGTGCCCTTCGCCCGATACGTGGTGATGAACCAACACCGGATCAGCTTCCCCTTCAAACGCTATCAGATACAACCCGTATGGCGGGCCGACCGGCCACAGAAAGGCCGTTATCAGGAATTTTATCAATGCGATGTCGACGTCGTGGGATCCAACTCCCTGATGTACGAAGCCGAACTCGTGCAGATATACGACGAGGCTTTCGCCAAACTGGGGATAGAGGTAACCATCAAGATCAACAACCGAAAAATACTCTACGGCATGGCTGAAGCCGCAGGCATCGTCGACCAGTTTGTCGATATGACCGCCGCCATCGACAAGCTCGACAAAATCGGAATGGAGGGCGTCCGCCGCGAATTGTCCAACAAGGGTATTCCGGAAGCGGCTGCTGCCAAAATTACCGACATGTTTGAAATCAAATCGCTGGCACCGCTAAAAGAAATGCTCCAAAGCAGCCCCACCGGCATGAAAGGAATTGAAGAATTGGAAACTTTTCACCGCTACTTCGACCTGTACCAACCGACCAATAAAGTGATCTTCGACATCACCCTGGCACGGGGATTGAGCTACTACACTGGCTGCATCTTCGAAGTGGTAACCGACCAGATAAAAATCGGCAGCCTGGGCGGCGGTGGGCGCTACGACGACCTCACCGGTGTATTTGGCCTCAAAGGCGTATCGGGAGTAGGCGTGTCTTTTGGTGCCGCCCGCATATATGATGTTATGCAGGAACTGGAATTGTTTCCCGACACCTTCCAGTCCGGCTTAAAAATGTTACTCATCGCCTTTGATGATACCACTCACCAATATGCTTTTAAATGTCTGAACCATTTGCGCCAGGCAGGCATCAACGCCGACCTGTATCCCACACCGGCCAAACTGAAAAAACAGATGAAGTACGCCAACGACCGCAACGTCCCCTACGTCATACTGATCGGAGAGGAAGAAATGAGCAGCGGCCTACTAAGTCTGAAAAACATGACATCCGGCGAACAGCAAAAACTATCGCTGGAAAAAATTATTGAGCTAGCCGGATGACTGCCGTACCCACGCCCATATACCGTTCTCTGAAGGAAGTACAGGCCAATCTGAAAAACGGCAACATTCGTTGCGTGACATTAGTCGAGCGTTACCTCTCCCAAATTGAACAGCACCAGCACCTCAACGCCTTTATAGAAGTATTTGCGGATGAGGCTCGCCAAAAAGCAGCCGCCATCGACAAAAAACTGGCAGAAGACCCCAACTCTCTGGGCCGTCTCTTCGGCATAGTGCTTTCCATTAAAGACCTGCTTTGCTACAAAGACCATCAGGTGACTGGTGCCTCCAAAATACTGGAAGGGTTTACCTCCCTGTATTCTGCTACGGCCGTCGGGCGGTTGCTGCAGCAGGACGCCATTATCATCGGGAGGGTCAACTGCGATGAGTTTGGCATGGGGTCGACCAATGAGCATTCCGCCTATGGCCCGGTCCGCAATGCCCTCGACACCGACAAGGTCGCTGGCGGCTCTTCGGGCGGCTCGGCTGTTTCCGTGCAAACGGATTGCTGCCTTGCCTCTATAGGTTCCGATACCGGAGGCTCGGTTCGGCAGCCAGCATCGCTCTGCGGTTTGATAGGCTTGAAGCCCAGCTATGGGCGCATTTCCAGGCATGGACTGCTGGCTTATGCATCGTCTTTCGACCAGATCGGTACTATAACGCATTGTGTTGAAGATGCAGGATTATTGTTGGAAGTAATGGCCGGTGCTGACGAATACGACCCCGGCTGCAGCCAACGGCCAGTAGGCGACTATCGTCCCTCTGAAATAAAGGGCCAACAACATCGGGTCGCCTGGTTCGATCAGGCCATTGATCATCAGCAGTTGGATGTGTCTATCAAGTCCGCTTTTCGCGAAAGCATGAGCTGGCTTCAGCGACAGGGACATACCGCAGAACCGGTTGATTTCGATTATCTGGATTATCTGGTTCCCACCTATTACATTCTCACTACGGCGGAGGCTTCGTCCAATTTGTCGCGATACGATGGGATGCGATATGGTTACCGGAGCGAGAATTCCCTTACGGAAAACTACAGGGCCACCCGGACGGAAGGATTCGGCGTCGAGGTCAAGCGCAGGATCATGCTGGGCACTTTTGTGTTGAGCAGCGGCTATTATGAGGCCTATTTTGCGAAAGCACAGCAGGTACGGCGGCTTATCAACGACTTTATGGATCAGCTTTTTGAGACATACGACTACCTGGTGCTGCCTGCTACAGCAGAGGCCGCCTGGCCAATTGGACGCGACAGTACAGACCCAGTTAAGGCTTATTTGGCCGATATATACACTGTTTTGGCAAATCTTGCTGGAATTCCGGCGATATCCTTACCTTTGGGGCGCGATGAGGATGGCATGCCTTTTGGGATTCAAATAATGGCCCGGAAGTTTGAGGAGCAAAAACTCCTGGAATTTGCGGCTTTTTTTGAAGGTTTTAACAAGGGGTAAATTCGCCATTTTCCATTGCCGTTAAAGCACCGGCCCTACTTCCCCCCATAAAATAGCGTTTTATACATTAGCCCAAACCAATGTATTTGTCATTATTGGTTAGGATACACGACAGCCCTAGCTTATGCGGTTAAAAAGAAAATTACCCGCAATAAAGCTGCTGGCACCACGTTTTGTACCTTTTCCAAAAGCACACTTTACCTTTATGAACCGGTTTAGTTGGTTAGTCCTATGGAGTTGTTTCTTTTTGCCGTTGGCCGCTGATGCTGGCAGTGAGGCTCTCGACGTCAAGGTACCCCGGTACAAGAGCAGTGTTATCGCAAAGCGGTTGAGTAACATCCAGCAGTCGGTAGAGCTAAAATTCAACAAAGAGGTCAAGCGATACATTAATAGCTATGTAAAAGGAGGACGAACTACAACGGAGAACATACTGGGGCGATCAGCGATTTATTTTCCGATTTTTGAGTATTACCTGCAACTGTACAATCTCCCGGAAGATTTAAAGTTTTTAGCAATAATAGAATCTGAATTGAAGACCTCGGCAGTTTCACATAAAGGTGCTGGCGGTCTGTGGCAGTTCATCCCTTCTACGGGCAGGATGTATGGTTTGAAAATGAACAACTACGTCGATGAACGGTTCGACATACACAAGTCGAGCGATGCAGCAGCCCGACTGTTGTCCGACCTATATGCCCGCTACAACAACTGGTCGTTGGCTATTGCAGCCTACAATAGCGGTACCGTCAACATAGACAACGCCATCCGAAAAGGCCGGTCAAAAGATTTTTGGAAAATCCGAAAATACCTTCCCAAAGAAACCCAACATTATGTACCCAAATTCATAGCGGTCTGCTATGTGATGAATTACTACCTGTTTTACAACCTTCGCCCCAACTATCCCGACTACTCCATGCAGCTTACCACCACTTCGAAGATTTATACGCGCAATTCCTTTCAGAAAATCTCGGAAAAAAGCGGCATCCCGGTGAAAGTGATCCGCCAGTTGAACCCCGGATACATCCGACAGATCATACCGCCCAGCGCCGAAGGATACAATCTGGTACTTCCGATGATAGGATGGCACGATGGATTTGACCTGGAGCAGTTGACATATTCGGAAAAGTAAAGGCAGCAATAATTATTGATTACTAATTTCTAAGTTCTTCAGCTCTCGTTTGTTGTCCCGTTCTTTCATAGCGGCCCGTTTGTCGTATTTTCGTTTTCCGGTAGCCAGAACGATGGTGAGCTTGGCAAATCCCCTTTCGTTGATGAATAGCTGGTAGGGCACTATGGTGAATCCTTTTTCTTTCACGCGGCGGTGGAACTTGCGGAGTTCTGTTTTGTTGAGGAGGAGTTTTCGGTCGCGGCGAGGTTCGTGGTTGTTGTAGGTGCCGTATTTGTATTCGGCGATGAACATGTTGCGGATGAAGAGCTCGTTGCCTAAAAAAAGGCAGTAGGCCTCTTTGATATTGGCTTCACCGGCGCGGATCGACTTGATCTCCGTCCCGGTCAATACCAGTCCTGCTTCCAGTTCGGAAATGAATTGGTATTCAAACCTGGCCTTGCGGTTGGTGATCAGTACGGGTTTATTTTTCTTTTCTTTTGCCATGATAAAGTTGTTGGGTCGGTTTTTCAACAAATAATCGACCCGAAAAATTCCGCTGGATTATTAGACATAATGAACAAAAATTTTATATGCAGCCTGAATGCCCCCTGCCTGTCGGCAGGCAGGTTTTTTGCCTACTCTGCGTCACATCCTCGTCCCGATAGCTATCGGGACTCCGGGTGTTCCTTGATTAGACAAAAAATTGCTCTTCAGTTGCTATACAAAAAATCTATTCATAATGTCTATTTCAATTTCACTGCTGTCCCGTAGGCCAGTATTTCGGAGGCCCCCTGCATGACCATTGCCGTCATAAACCGTACGTTGATGATGGCGTCGGCGTTCATATCGCGGGCGTCGGCTACCATGCGGTCGATGGCCTGTTCGCGGGCGTCGGCCATAAGAGCCGTGTACTGTTTTATTTCGCCTCCGACAAGCCCTTTGAGGCCCGCAAAAATGTCTTTGCCCAGGTGGCGGGCACGCACGGTACTGCCGCGGGCAATATCCAGTATTTCAGCTATTTCCCTTCCGGGAATGGTGGGGGTGGTGGTCAGGATCATATTTGTATACGTATTGTTGAGGTCACTCCATTTCGATGAGAATGGCTCCTTTGTCGACGGTCTGGCTTTTCGACACCTGGACTGATTTTACCATCCCGTCGCCACGGGCTTTGATGATGTTCTCCATTTTCATGGCTTCCAGTACCAACAGCGCATCGCCTTTCCGAATGGCCTGTCCTGGTTGTACCAACACCTCCAGTACCATTCCCGGCATCGGAGCCTTGATGTCTTGCATCTGCTGACCCAACCCGGTAGCCAGGCCCAGGCGTTTGACCAGTTCGTCCTGTTCGTCGGAGATGGCGACGGTGTAGGTGTTGTTGTTGATGCGTAGCGTAATTGTTTTGTTGGCAAAATCAGTTTTCACCACTTCTCCCCGATAGGTACGATTGTTTTTCAGGATGTGAAACCGCCCGTCGCCCAGGGGTTGGATGTCGGTTTTACTGGCCGGACTGTCTTCCAGGCAATCCTCCAGGCTAAATTCAAATTGTTCGTTGACGAGAAAGTGGAGTGGCATGGTCAGGACTGGTTGTTGATGCGGCCGAGTTTCATCATAAAGCTGGTTTCAAAAATGGAGTAACAAAGGTAAATGAAAAAAAAGGGGATGACAAACCAATTGGTATCGGGAGCGGCAATTTTCTTGTAAGCCAGTACAATGATGACGGAAAACAATAATTTTCCAAAAATAAACAAAAAAGTAACGTGGGTAAAGCTGTATTTGTTGGTGCTGCGTGCCGCTTTGCCGGCAAGCCAGTAGACGACAATGCTGAACAGCACAAAGAACAATATACTCACCCCGACGATCCCCTGAAAGTCCGCCAAAGGAGCCACCACTCCCAACAGTAATGTGAGGAGAACGAGGATTCCCGTCAGGCCAGCCAATTGCAATAAAAAACTACGGTAAGGCATCTAAGCTGTCAGTCTTTAGGCCGGATCAGATCTTTCAAAACCATATACATCACAACACCCAGAAACAGCACCGCCAGCAACGCCGTAAAAATGGGCTTTGACGTTTGAAAATAAGCATCCAGTTGCTTGCCGATCAGAGCGCCGACGAATACGGCTATCCCCATCTGCATCCCCATGCCCGAGTACTTCAGTACCTGGTTAGCTTGCTTCTTTGATTCCTGTGGTTTGCGGTGTGGCGTTGGAGACAACTGCTTTTGATCCTTTAATTGACGTTTTGAAATTGCCGGAGCGGCCGGTCTGAGCACCCATTGTACAGGTGACATTGAACACGGCTCCGGATTGAACGATCAGCTTATTGGTTTTGACATCGCCGTGGACGCTGGCGCTGTCTCTTATATTGAGTAATTCGCTGACTTGGAGGCTTCCTTCAAACTTTCCCTCGACCACCGCATTGTTGCAGCGGATCTCTCCATCTACATGGCCCGTAGGCCCTATGATCACTTTTGCATTGCAAATGAGGGATCCCTTGATCACCCCGTCCACCCGGATGTCACTTTCGGCTTTGATGGCTCCTTCTACGGTGGTGCCATGTACGAGGGTGTTGAGTGAGTGGGTTCCGGAAGCATTTACAGTAGATTTGACTGATTTCATTGGCTTTGACGTGTTCGTTTCTTTCTTTTTTGATCCAAACATGTTAATTGATTTAGAGGTTAACCATAAGTTTTGGGACAAGAAAGGCAGGTTAGTCTCTCATAATAAGGATTGGTTGCTGCGCTTAATTCTATGTCTCCCTTCTTTAAAGCGTTTGTTTAATGTGTAGTATTCAGGGTATGTCTTGTTTTGGGCAAACAAGCCCTAATAAACGGTTCAAGGCAACTAAGTATTACACAAAAAATAATTTACGCATTTTAACACTCATTGGTTTTAACTAACCTACTCTCCCTGGGGTCGTTACGGTCAGCTAAAACCAATGCAAATGCGCAAGTAAATTTTTTGTTGTTGCTAAGGTACGGCTTTTTTGCGGCTCCCCATAAAAATTTTGGCTTTTTTGGCTTGACCTTGTACCCAGCTCTGTCACAAGAGCGCCTTTATTTTGGACCATAGACATCAAAAAACCCATTACAATGACCATCGTAACGGGTTTTTTGTTTAAAAGTTTGGCGTTCAGCCTATGAAAGGCTTTAGAAATTCGGACAGTAGACGTTTCGTTTTTCCGGGCCACATATCTTGTATACCAGTGCAAATTCAAAGGCCCCATTGGAGTTACTGGCCGGACGCAGGCTGGATACGTTGACATCGTAGCTGAATCCGATGGAGAATTGGTCGTAGTCGAATCGGGTACTGACGATAACAGCATCTGTCGTCACACTTTTTTGGAAGTGGTTGGACAATCGCATCCAGGCTCCAAACTGGACGGCCTGATAAGTACGCCTGTTGCCACCCAGCAGGAATTTGAGGCTGGTACCAGCATTCAACTCAAAGGAAGGCCCCTGGAACATGGTAATGACGCCAGGAACCAGTCCCACTCTGGAAGTCATCATAAATTGACCGCCAGCATGTACTGTAAATCTGCTGTAAAGCGGCTCTGCTCCCTGGTCTTGAAAGGAGAGGTTGGCTCTGTTGAGGTGGTGATAGGCCCCGCCGATGTAGAAGTTATTGTCTTCATCGAAAACGGAAAACCACAACAGTCCGGCAGAAATATCGGGGAAAATCAGATTATCTTGAGTTAAAATATCCTCTTCACCAGAATCGAGATCTCCATTCCATCGGCCTTCACCGTCGTGTTGGAGGCCCCAACGCAGATTTTGGAAATTGACGCTTCGCTGCGTCACCCCTGCATCGGCTCCAAAGACGAGGTAATGTGCTTTTTGGCGATAGCCCCCCATTCTTTTACTGTAAGAAAGAGAGAGCCGTCCCTGAAGGGTAGAAAATTCGGACTCACCCGCTTTATCGCCCCAAAAAGTACCGCCCACTCCGAAAAAGTCGCTTCGGCCGACGGGTATCCGTTGATCGTAGCTCACCGAATAGGTATTATATGCGTTGGCTTTCAATACGGAAGACCATTGGTTGCGGTAATTACCCACCAGTCGGACGTTGCAGTTCATCACACCGGTCATAGCCGGGTTGAGGTTCAGTGGTGACATGTAGAACTGTGAAAAGTGGATGTCCTGCGCATTTAAGGCAACAGTCCCCATGACGGTAAATGCGATTATTAAGAGGTGTTTAAGTCTTTTCATAATTTGGAATAGTAAGTTTTTAAAAATTCTACAATGATGAACGATGGGACTCTCCTTGGATATTGCTGGGATTTTGGTTCAAAAACAAAAATCGACAGGTTCCCGGACTGGGGGTGTCGAAATGGGCAATTGAACTAAAAGCATGTAAATATAAACATTTTTAAATAAAGAGGTCTGCTTAGGGTGGCTTTCTGCTTAAAATTATACTTTTTGGGTACTTAACGGCTAAATATTAACTTCGAAAGATACTCCGGCGTTTTTTAAATAAGACAACGAGTTGTCCTGAAACGCTGCCCTTTCGGGGAATATTTTAACTTTTAGGCGCTTGGGATTCTAAACTTTTGTTAAAACAATACCCCCTATCATTCTGCCATCTCTGAGGTCAGGCCTTGCTTTTCCAGGAAGCGCCGTATTTTTCTACCAGTACATTGTCGTAGTGATCGGCCCGTTCAAAAAGGTATTTGAAGAGGGTCAATCCCGTTTCTTCGTTGAGATAGCGGTCGTAAATCATTAAAGACAGCACGATCTCATCATCTTTGATACTAAAGGAGAGGTTTTCGATGTCAAAGTTTTGCTTCAGCAAAAAAGCATAGAGGGCTTCATTGTCGTCGGAGGGAAGAACGCACAGGTATGCATCTCCAACGATCAGGCCATTTTTTTCATAATAGGAAATATGGATGTCGGCACTGCCATGTTGTACCTGCCAGGAATTGGGTCCTCTTCTCGATAATGTGGGCTGGTGGCCGGTGTTTGTCAGCAACTGTTCAATGGTAGCAGCAATCCCAATTGGCTGATAATCAGCTATTTGAGATGGGAGTTGGATAGGGACGCGACATTGAGGACAATTGTTGTTGTCAACCAGGTTATGGTCAGACACAATTTGGTCGCATTGAATGCAGCGGGAGGCTGTTTTTCCCGTTGCCTTCCTCATGTAGGCAACCGCTTCCTGAAGATGAACGCTGGGCAAACAGAGTCCCATGATTCCGGATCCGGCAGCCAGGAAACTGTTCATGCCAACCAATTGGCCGTAGCTGTCGAACAGTGGACCTCCGCTATCTGACACCTCCAGTCCCGCATTGTGCTGGAGATAACGGACGCCATTTATCAGGTGGCCTGACTCTGTAATGACCCCAGACCTAACCGTTTGCTCCGGCTTACCTCCTAATGCCCATACCTGTTGTCCTTCTTTGGGCAATGCCTCACCGGCCCTGTGAAACTCCAGCATGGGAATAGGAATGGGCAACCTGAGAAGAGCCAGGTCTCTTTTGGGATCAAGGTAGACGACCTGGGCCACTTGTCGACCAGAGACGGGGTGATCTACTATGGCGTTGCGATTGTCGCGGACAATGTGTTCGTTAGTGGCTACTAATGGTGGATCGCTTATGCAAAATCCCGTACCAATAGTGTAAGGTGTAGTTATTTGAACAATTGTGGAATGGCGCTTCCGGCATTGGTCATAGTCCATAAGGCGGGTTGTCAGGCAAGATTACTTTGGTTGGAGGAACTGCCGAAGAACCTATTTTTTCATTAACTCTTTGACTAAAGATTTCACCACACGGGTTTCTTCTTCGTTGAGTTTTACATTAGTCAACAATTTATTAATTACAAAATCGAAAATACTTTTTTGGGTGCCCGACTTTCGCTCTTTCAAAAACCCGCGGATCAACCCAGGTTTAATTTCTGTGATGGCGGCAAGTTGTTTTGCTGAAAAGTCGGGAAACAATTTGACGGAATTAAACAGGGTTTTGACTGCCTGGAATTGGCTTCCTTCTGTTTTGCCTTCCATTCTGCCTTCTTCACGGCCTTCTTCGCGGCCTTCTTCGCGGCCTTCCTCGCGACCTTCTTCACGGCCTTCTGCTTTTAACATCTGTAAAGTACTCATAATTTCGGGTTTTGAAGTGAACTCTATTTCTTCCAGCTTTTCCAAAAAACGTTTAGGCGAACGCTTTAGAATGCTTACCACATAAGTCACTATACTCACGATCTCCTCTTTTCTATTTCTTTTCTCCGCTTCAAAAATAATGGAAATATGTTCTAAAATCAAGTCGCCGCGATGCCGAAATGCCATAGCCATCACTGCACTTTTAAAAAAACTGCTTTTTAAACGCAAAAGTTCTTCTGCTGACATCCTCGACGCATTTTTAAACATAAAGTCAAAACTCGGAATGTATTTCTTAAATCGCTCAAAATGCGTAGATCCTTCAAATAGCTGGTGGATGGTCTTGGGCTCCCAATCCTTTTTGCCATTGTAGAATATCAACGGCAACAGCAACTCCACTGAACGGCTTTTATCATTCCACATCTGATACCATGCCTGAAACATATACAACCCCACCTGAAATACCACCCCGTCATCCGGTGCAGATTTGTGCTCCCAGATCAGGGAAAAATAAAAATGTTCATCCAATCCTTTGAACCGGCAACGATAGATGATGTCCGAATGAAAGGTCTTTAATACCGGCCGTACATAATCTCCGTTATCAATGCGAAGGGTCCGCATATCTGCCAGGTTCGCAATTTCAGGGTAAAACGATTCGAGGTAAGCCCGCGCATTTTTCCGATCAGACATGACAAACCGGAAAAACTTGTCATCCGGATGGAGAACTTCTTGTTTGCCCTTTTGACCCTTTTGAGGGTCACCGGAATTGCCTTTTGAAGATTGTTTTCGTTTACTCATAGTGGTAGGGATTTGAAGAATTTCTGCAAAGTACAACTTCTACGTAAAACAGCAAAGAACTGCCTGCCGGGTTTTAAAATCTGAAAGGAGCAGCTATCTTTGTCCCCATATTGAGCAACACAACATTGCCACTACAAACATTTACAAAATAGTACCATTAAGCCATGTCCGACAAAAAAGTAATCTTCTCGATGGAGGGCGTCAGCAAGACTTACCCGCCTTCCAAACAAGTGTTGAAAAACATCTGGCTCTCCTTTTTTTACGGCGCCAAAATCGGTGTACTCGGCCTCAACGGCTCTGGCAAGTCCAGCCTGCTGAAGATCATCGCCGGCCTCGACGATAACTACGAAGGCCGCGTTACCTTCGATAAGGAATACAAAATTGGCTACCTCGCTCAAGAGCCGGAATTGGATGAATCCAAAACGGTAAAAGAAACCGTCCAGCAAGGTGTCCAACACATCGTCGACGTAGTAAATGCCTACGAGGCTGTCAGCGCCAAACTCGCCGAACCGATGGACGACGACGCCATGATGAAAGTCATCGAAGAGCAGGGAGAACTACTCGAAAAAATGGACCAACTCGATGCCTGGAACCTCGACCACACCCTCGAAGTGGCAATGGATGCCCTGCGTTGTCCGCCCGACGATGCCTCCGTAACTGTATTGTCGGGAGGAGAACGGCGGCGGGTGGCCTTGTGCCGACTGCTATTGAGCAAACCCGATATACTATTGTTGGATGAGCCGACCAACCACCTCGATGCTGAAAGCGTACACTGGCTGGAGCAGTTTTTAAAAAATTTTCCGGGAACGGTGATAGCCGTCACCCACGACCGGTACTTCCTCGACAATGTTGCCGGCTGGATCCTCGAACTCGACCGCGGTGAAGGCATCCCCTGGCAAGGCAATTACACCTCCTGGCTCGAACAAAAAGCCAACCGGCTGGCCAATGAAGAAAAAGCAGAGTCGAAACGTCAAAAGATACTCAAACGGGAATTGGAATGGTCGCGGCTTTCGCCGAAAGGCAGAAGAGCAAAAGGAAAGGCACGGCTCAACGCCTACGAAACAATGTCGAACGCCGAAGTCAAAGAAAAAGAAGCCAAACTGGAATTGTACATTCCACCAGGCCCTCGCCTCGGCGATTCGGTGATCGAAATTGTGAACCTGGCCAAGGGCTACGACAACCGGCTGTTGATCGACAACCTGAACTTGTCCGTACCCAAAAACGCCATCGTCGGGATTATCGGCCCCAATGGGGTGGGCAAGTCGACCCTCTTCCGCATGATAATGGGCGAAGAGCAACCCGACAACGGCGAAATCAACATCGGCACTACCGTCCAACTGGCTTATGTCGACCAATCGCACAAAGACCTGATCCCGGAAAAGACCATCTATGAGGTAGTCAGTCAGGGCCACGACTTCATCACCATCGGCAGCCGTGAGATCAATGCCCGCGCGTATTTGAGCCGCTTTAATTTCACCGGCAACGACCAGCAAAAAAAAGTGGGCGTTCTATCAGGTGGAGAACGCAACCGGCTCCACCTGGCCATCACCCTCAAAGAAGGCGGCAACGTGATCCTCCTCGACGAACCGACCAACGACATCGACGTCAACACCCTGCGCGCATTGGAGGAAGCCATTGAAAACTTTGCGGGCTGTGTACTGGTGATCTCCCACGACCGCTGGTTCATAGATCGGCTGGCGACGCATATCCTGTCGTTTGAAGACGAAGGGGAAGTCCTGTTTTTTGAAGGCAACTTTGAGGCCTACGAGGAAAGCAAAAGAGAACGATTGGGAGAGGTAGCACCCAAACGGCCGCGGTTTAAGTCGTTGCTATAAGTATTACTGGAATTGAGCATGCCAGTGGTCTCTGCTAGTAGCAGGATGTAGTATTGCCTTCCGTTTTCAGCATGTATCGACCGCCTCAATTCCTTTTCACAATTTGAAAGAATCCATCGCCTGAAGAAAAAATCGAGGTCGAAACCCCATCGCCTTCACCCCTGCGTTGTCCATCACCAATGAAGCCGGGCGCTTATCCCCTCCCGCTATATCCAACCGCGATTTGGAGACGATCGCCGCATTTTCAACCCCGAAGGCTGCCGCCAGCTTTTTTGCGAAAGCATACCGCGATAGGGCCTCTGCTCCTCCCAGATTGTAAACGCCTTTGGCATGCTGGTCCAGCAACAAAAACAGCCCCTCCGCAGCCGACCGACCACTCAAAAACGACCGCACCTCGTCGTAAAATGCTGTGACGGATTCTCCCTTTTTCCATTTGTCAAGCCAGTCGGTCATAAAACAATAAGTACCGGGACCATGTTGGCCGAACAGCACGGCAAGCCGAACGATACAGGATTCGGGTACATATTGTTTGACAACCCTTTCCGCTGCTGCCTTATGCACGCCATAGGTATTAACCGGGTTGGGCATGTCGGCATCGGTATAAACGGGTTTGCGGCCATCGTACACCTGTTCACTGGAAGTAAAGACCAGTTGGATATCTTCCTTTTCACATATCCGGGCGACGGTTTCAGTAGCTACAACATTGATCTTACGGGTCTCTTCTGGATGCTTTTCGCAAAAACCAGTACTCGAATTAGCCGCCAGGTGGACGATGGCATCGGGTCGTATTTCCGTGATGGATTTTACAACCTGTTTGGCATCGAGCAAGTCGAGGGAGATGGCTTTGATGCCGGGGAAAATCCCGGACTTATTTTTACGATAGGTGCCGGTTATTTCCCAATTGTTTTGCGGGAATTGACAAAGGTGCCAGCCCAGAAAGCCCGAAGCACCTGTCACTAAAAGCTTTTTCATTTTTTCATATATTCATTTTCACCCCACCAGCGCCATATCAATCTCCCGCCGCGACAAATCCGCATCCAAAATCTTCACCTTCACCAAATCGCCCATTTTAAACTCCTTTTTGGTACGCAGCCCTTTGGCTTTCAACCGGCTGGCCGCCACATCGAAGCTGTCGCGCAAGGTGTCAAAACCGATCAGCCCCTCACAACGCGACTCAACCAACTCGACAAATAATCCCCGGTCGATGATCCCCGATATGCGACCCTCAAACACCTTACCCACGTGGTCGAGAATAAATTCCACCTGCTTGTATTTGATCGACTCGCGCTCGGCGGTCATCGCCTTTCGTTCCTGGTTGGAAATGTATTTGCATTGTTCTTCCAGGTTAACTTTCTTAACACGATGCACACGTTTCAGGTTCTTTTCCAGTATGCGGTGGGTCAACACATCGGCATAGCGGCGTATAGGAGAGGTGAAGTGCGCATAATACGCAAATGCCAGGCCGTAGTGGCCGATATTCTCCGTGGTGTATTCGGCTTTGGCCATGGTCCGGATGGCCATGGGTTCGAGCATTTTCAGTGCGTCGTTGGTGCGGGCGGCTTTCGCCAAACGATTGTACGAATCGGCGATCTGCCGGGGGGTGCTGAAATGGATGTCGAACCCCATTTCTTTGGCAAATCGGGCCAGGTCGCCCACCTTGTCGGGGTCGGGAGTATCGTGTACGCGATAGACGAAGGGGATTTCCTGCACCTCCCCTTTTTTGGAGATATAGGTAGCCACTTCGCGGTTGGCCAACAGCATAAAATCCTCGATCAGCATGTGGGCATCTTTCCGCTCTTTGACGTAAAGGTCTAGGGGTTTGCCGCTTTCGTTCAAACGAAATTTCACCTCATCCGCCTCGAAGGCAATGGCGCCGTTTTTGAATTTCTTTTTGCGCAATGCCTTTGCCAACTTGTTGAGTGCCAACAATTCTTTTGCAAAATCGCCCTTGCCGGTTTCCAACACTTCCTGGGCTTCTTCGTAGGTAAACCGCCGGTCGGAGTGGATAATGGATTTACCAAACCATCGACGGATCACTTTCTGGTTTTTGTCAAAAACAAAGCTGGCGCTAAACGTCAATTTGTCTTCGTTGGGCCGCAGCGAGCAGAGTTCGTTCGACAGTTTTTCCGGCAGCATCGGCGCCACCCGGTCTACCAGATAAACGGAGGTGGCGCGTTTATAAGCCTCTGCATCCAGCAAGGAACCCGGTTTGACATAATGGGTAACGTCGGCAATGTGTACACCCACTTCGTAGTCGCCATTTTCGAGGTATTGGATGGAGAGGGCGTCGTCGAAGTCCTTGGCCGTATCGGGATCGATGGTAAAAGTGGTGATGGGCCGGAAGTCGCGTCGTTTGGCAATTTCTTCTTCGGTTATTTCGGTAGACAGGCTGGCGGCTTCCTTTTCGATCTCCTCAGAGAAGGCGATATCAAAACCATTGTTGATCAGAATGGCGTTCATTTCCATGTCGTTGTCGCCTTCCGATCCCAACACGGCTGTTACAACACCAAATGGTTTGTGGTGTGATTTGGTAGGCCAATCCGTTATTTTGACCACCACCTTGTCGCCGCCCTCGGCTTGGTTGAGGTCGGTGAGGCGAACGTAAATTTCAAAAGACACGTCGAGCCGGTCGGGCATCACCACGCCCATTTTCCGGGTGAGGTAAAGGGTGCCCACAAAATGTTCGGTAGCCCTGGCAATGATCTTAGTGACGATGCCTTCGGGCCTTCGCCACCGGCCGGATACAAACCGCTCCACCTCTACCTTATCGCCTTTCAGGGCGCCTTTCAGGTTTTTGGCTGATACGAAAATGTCTTCCTCCAGGTCGTTGCAAATGATGTAGGCCGATCCCTTGCGGGTGGTATCGACAGTGCCGGTATGAGCCGTTCTCGGAGAAGCATTGTTGGCGAACCGGTCGAGCCGGTATTTGCCGTTGTCGAGGGGAAACAATTTGCCTTCTTCCGAAAGGGTTTCCAGAGCATAGCTTACCGAGTCTTTATTGTTGGCGAGGTGTAGTTTTTTGATGAGCTGCTTGGCGTGGAGTCGTTTTTTGGGAAACCTTTTGAAGTATTTAAGGATGGCTCTTTTAAGTTCAGGTGCTGTTAATTTTTTTCCTTTTTTAAATTTTTTGGTTTTTTTCATTTATTTTTTAATTATTCAGATAATATAATCTCTCCAGAGGCCAGCAATTCGAGGTGAAGACTTTCTGAGGTGGTGGGATCGTACGATGGGTCGTTGGCGGGAGCTACCCCTCTGACGCAGTAAATGATCCAGTCTTCCTCGATGGTAGCCACTGTGCGTAGTAACTGTTCGCCATCGGTTTTGGTTCCCGCAATGATCCTTTTATTGATGGAAATCCCCTTTTTGGTGTATGTGACCATGACGTATTCATAGGTCATCAAGCCGGCTTTCCAAAACACAATGGCGTGGAAGTCGTATGTGTTGGGAATGCGAAAACAGGGAATGTACTCCGTGAATTCGTCGGCGGGCTCAATTTCAAGGGGCGTGATGTATTGGGCGATCATGTCGGCCGTCAACGGATCGTTGGTTCGGCCGAAATCGTGGTGACTTTCCTCGGTAAGGGTCACGGGAAGTTCGATTTCGGGGAACCTGGCGAGGAAGCCGACAAAACTGGTTTTTTTAATTTTAGTCATAAATCTTTTTTACGAAAGTACAAAAGTATACTATTTTGATTAATTCTAAATAAAAACACCCTTTGTTTTCAGTTTGCAAACTCCCCCGAAATAAATAGTTTTGTGGGCAAATCAAACCGTTCAAAATGAAGTGGTTAACTAACTTTCTGACTTCGTCCATCGGGCAGAAACTCGTCATGAGCCTCACCGGTCTTTTTCTGATCACTTTTCTGGTGGTTCACCTCATTGGCAATCTCCAACTGATGTACGACGATGGCGGCGAAGCGTTCAACACCTACGCCTATTTTATGACCCACAACCCATTGATACAAATGGTTTCGCTGGGTTTGTATTTTTTCATCGTCGTGCATACCGTCCAGGGCTTATTGCTTGTGCTAAAAAACCGACGGGCGCGAGGTACCACCCGTTATGCTGTATCGACCAGTGCCAATACCAGTTGGCCTTCCCGCCATATGGCGCTGCTGGGTACATTGATCCTGGCTTTTCTACTCATCCATATGGGCGACTTTTGGTTGAAAATGAAATTGGATCAGCTTGGGCCTCTTGTTACCTATGAAGGGTTTGAAACCCCCGTTAAAGACTTGTTTTCACGGGTGGCTCTGGCCTTTAAGAATCCGGTAATCGTTGTGGTTTATGTCATCGGCCAGATCGTATTGGCGCTCCATCTGTGGCACGGCTTCCAAAGCGCTTTCCAAACACTGGGGCTCAACCACCGAAAATATACGCCACTCATTCAGGGGCTTGGAAAACTATATGCCATTCTCGTACCGGTGGGGTTCGCCCTGATCCCACTCTATCACTTCTTTTTTCATTGACCTAACAATATTTTTAGAATATGACCCTCGACGGAAAAACACCGGATGGCCACCTCGCCGATAAATGGACCGACTACCGTTCCAACATAAGCCTCGTAGCCCCCAACAACAAACGCCGCATCGAGATCATCGTCGTCGGCACAGGGCTGGCGGGTGCTTCAGCAGCAGCTACCCTTGGCGAATTGGGCTACAACGTCAAGTGCTTTACCTTCCACGACAGCCCCCGGCGAGCACACAGCATAGCCGCACAGGGAGGCATCAATGCCGCTAAAAATTATCAAAACGATGGCGACAGCATCTACCGCCTCTTTTACGATACCATAAAAGGTGGTGACTATCGATCCCGCGAAAGCAACGTCCACCGCCTCGCAGAAGTAAGCCGCGACATCATCGACCAATGCGTCGCACAAGGGATACCTTTTGCCAGGGAGTACGGCGGCTTACTTGAAAACCGTTCCTTTGGTGGTGTACAGGTCAAACGCACTTTTTATGCTCGCGGGCAAACGGGACAGCAATTACTCCTCGGTGCCTACCAAGCCCTTTCCCGGCAAATAGCAATGGGCTCTGTCGAAATGTTCAACCGCCATGAGATGCTCGACCTCGTTGTGGCCGACGGAAAAGCACGTGGCATCATCGCCCGCAACCTCCTTACCGGTAAACTCGAACGACACGGCGCCCACTGCGTTGTACTCGCCACCGGAGGCTACGGCAACGTTTTTTACCTCTCCACCAACGCTATGGCTTCCAACGTGACTGCCGCCTGGCGGGTGGTCCGCAGAGGGGCTTACATGGCCAATCCCTGCTACACCCAGATCCATCCGACTTGCATACCCGTCTCAGGTGAATACCAATCGAAGCTAACCCTGATGTCGGAATCGCTCCGCAACGACGGCCGCGTATGGGTTCCCCAAAAAATGGAAGATGTTGAAGCGATTCGGGAAGGACGTAAAAACGGCAACGACATACCCGAAGAAGACCGCGACTACTACCTCGAACGGCGATACCCGGCCTTCGGCAACCTGGTGCCCCGCGACGTCGCTTCCCGCGCCGCCAAAGTAGCCTGCGACGAAGGCCGCGGCGTCAATAAAAGCGGACTCGCCGTTTTTCTCGACTTCGCTGCCGCCATCGAGCGGTATGGCAAATCCGCCGCCCATGCAAAAGGCATCCACCATCCCGATAAAGCGACCATCACCAAACTGGGAGAGGAAGTGATCGAAGAAAAATACGGCAATCTGTTTGAAATGTACGAAAAGATCACTGGTGAAAACCCGTATAAAGTGCCTATGAAAATTTATCCTGCCGTGCATTACACCATGGGCGGCCTCTGGGTCGATTACAATCTGGAGACCAACATCTCTGGCCTTTTTGCATTGGGTGAAGCCAATTTTTCCGACCACGGTGCCAACCGGCTCGGAGCTTCCGCCCTCATGCAGGGGCTGGCCGATGGCTATTTCGTAATACCGTATACCATTGGCACCTTTTTATCGAAAGAGATCCGTTCGCCCAAAACCGACGTTAATGATCCGGCTTTCGCAGAAGCGGAAAACGCCACCCGGGAGCGCCTCGAACGCATCCTTTCGGTAAATGGCAACCAATCGGTCGAAAGCTTTCATCGAAAACTGGGCAAGATCATGTGGGACCACTGCGGCATGGCCCGCAACGCCGACGGACTTACCAAAGGCCGCCAAATGATCCGCGAACTCCGGGAAGAATTTTACCGCGATGTGTTCGTACCCGGTACTCAAAACGAATTTAACCCCGAACTGGAAAAAGCCATACGTGTTGCCGATTTTCTCGAACTGGGCGAACTGATGACCCTCGACGGCCTAAGTCGGAATGAATCCTGCGGTGGCCATTTCCGTGAGGAGTACCAGTCGGGAGAAGGTGAAGCCCTTCGCAACGATGAAGAATATGCCTACGTCGCTGCCTGGGAATGGGACGATGAGGAGCCCGTCATGCACAAGGAGGAATTGGTTTTTGAGAATGTGGAGTTGAAGACGCGGAGTTATAAGTAGTTGTGATGTGATAATTTGCTGATTCTTGATTTGCTGATGCCTCCTATAACATAACATACAAGCAGATAAACCATAAACCGTGTACCGTGAACCATAAACCGTGAAAGATTCCACTACGTTACGCTTTCATGGCAATCCAACAAACAACTACATGCATCTAACACTAAAAGTCTGGAGACAAAAAGACCAAAACGACAACGGCCGCTTCGAAAAATACGTCGTGGAAGCGGACGAACACATGTCCTTTCTGGAAATGTTGGACGTGCTCAACGAATCGCTCATCGCGAAAAAGGAAGAGCCCATCGCTTTTGAACATGATTGCCGGGAAGGCATCTGTGGGGCTTGCAGCATGGTGATCGACGGTCGGCCGCATGGCCCCAATCGGGGTACGACTACCTGCCAGTTGCACATGCGGTTTTTTAAAGAGGGCGACACCATCACCATTGAGCCGTGGCGGGCAAAGGCCTTTCCCGTCATTAAAGACCTGGTAGTGGACCGATCCTCATTTGATCGCATCATCCAGGCAGGCGGATACATTTCAGTGAATACCGGACAGGCACAAGACGGCAACGCCATCCCCATAGAGAAAAGCCGCGCCGCGAAATCTTTTGATGCAGCAGCCTGTATTGGTTGTGGAGCCTGTGTGGCGGCATGTCCCAATGCTTCGGCCATGTTGTTTACCTCTGCCAAGATCGTTCACCTGGGTACGATGCCGCAGGGAGAGGTCGAGCATCAGCGCCGCGTCCAGGCGATGGTCAACCAGATGGATGAGGAGGGCTTTGGTTTTTGTTCCAACACAAAAGCTTGTGAAGTAGAATGCCCTAAGGAAATTTCTATAACCAACATTGCGGAGATGAACCGGGCTTATACGGCAGCGGTATTGGGGTCGGAGGTGGAGGGGTGATAATTTGCTAATTTGCTGATTAACGATATGCTGATAGCCCTCACACGTAATGGATCGCGATAAAGGGCCATCAGCATATCAGCATATCAGCATATCAGCATATCAGCATATCAGCATATCAACTTAATCCGTTCAATAACACCCGTAGTAGAATACCCTTCCACAAAGGCGAGGCTTTTAACTGTTCCACCATTTTCCAACACCTCTTTTGCACCTACGATCTGATCGACCTTCCAATCGCCGCCCTTGACCAAGACGTCAGGCATTACTACCTTTATCAAAGTCAACGGCGTGTCTTCCTCAAAAATGATAACAGCGTGTACACATTCCAATGCAGCGAGCATATGCAAGCGCGTTTGATCGTCGTGGATGGGGCGGGAAGGACCTTTGAGGCGTCGAACGGAGGCGGTACTGTTGAGCCCTATCACCAGTTTGTCTCCCAACGAAGCAGCTTCCGCTAAATAATGCAAATGGCCATAGTGTAGAATGTCGAAACAGCCATTGGTGAAGACGACCCGCTGCCCCTCCCCCTTCCATCTTTGCGAAAGCGGACGGATGCTTTCAAAATCGTGTATTTTATGTTGGAAATGAGAGATCATGTGGTTGCTTTTTCCGTGACAACGGCTGCCTCTTCCGGCACCACCGGTCGATAATTCCGGTTGATGATGGGTAAAAGGATCAATGCCAATATGCCGATCAGCACACTGCATCCGATTTGCACCGAAAAGAACAGAATATTGGCAAACGAAAAAGCATCGGCCTCGGCAATACCGTACAAGGCCAATGCCGCCATAGCCAAAAAGTGAAAGGTGCCCATACCTCCCGGAGAGGGGATCAACACACCAAAAGCACCAAAGGCAAAGACCATCAGCCCCGCCAACGGTCCTAAGTGGGCGGTCGGTACAAAAGCAAAAAAGCAGAGATAAGTCATGGCGAAATACATCAACCAGATGTTGACACTGTGGAAGAGAAACAGCCCCGGGTTTTCGAGCTTGCGAATGCTCTGGATCCCCTCTGCAAAGCCCTTGAGAATGTTCTTGATCTTTTTAAACAGAGCCGATTGCCGGATCGTTTTGCGAAAAGCGAAAAATAAAATGCCCGTCAATAACATGCCCCCCAACAATATAAGCACAATGGGATTGGTCAGCAGGGAACCGCCGTCCTTTTCTCCACTCCCCATCTGCTCCGACAGCCAGCCCCACAGCACGTCGTATTCCAGCAAAAAAGCCAGTCCAATAACGGTGGCCAATGACAAAACATCCACAATCCGGTCGGTGACAATGGTTCCTACGGCTTTCTCCATCGGTATTTTTTCGTAGCGGGAAATCACCCCTGCCCGCACCACTTCGCCGATGCGGGGCAAGCCCAGGTTGGCAAAATAGGCTACATTGATCGTCAGAAAAGAGTTGATAAGGCGGGGCTGGTACCCCATCGGGCTAAGCAACATATTCCACCGGATGGCGCGGCTGAGGTTGCTGATGCAAAATGCCAACAATACAATTCCAACCCAAAAATAATTGGCACTTTTGAAATCGGCGATCAGCTTTTGCATCAGACTGATGCGCTCCCCTACCGGGAGGCCGTCTTTTTCCTGCTGGGCCTGGAAGGCAGCTTCCTGGTTTTGGTACAGAAGGTACAGGATCGTCAGGCCAATGCCGAGAAAAAGGAGGAATTTTAGAAAGTTACTCAGATTTTTATTCACGTAAGTGGCATTTTTTGCGCGGCAAAGATAGCAGAAATTGTTGGTTGCCTTCTTTAAACGAAAAGGGATACAGAAGGTTGGCCGGAGTTGGATTTGGCTCCCATTTCCAGCCAAAACCATGCTTTTACCCCGGTTTTAAGTCGATTTTCCAGCCAAAACTGGATTTTTTTCGCAGTTTTGGCCAAAATGTAGTTATGAAAAACGTTGTGGAACGTTTAAAATATTAAATCAAGATGGAAACACTACTTGAGTAAGACAAAAACGGAAAAGGCTCCCTACTCCAACTCCCCCAACTCCAGCCACCGCATTTCTTTCTCTTCCACCTGTCGGCTCAGCTCCCCTAACTGAACGGAGAGTTTTTCGATATCTTCTCCCGACAAATTTTCCTCCGAAAAACGGGCTGTGATCGCTGCTTTCTGCTCTTCCAATTTGGCGATCTCCTTTTCCAGCCGGTTGAATTCCTTGCGTTCCATGTAGGTCATCCTGAGCGTCTCCTTTTTCGGCGCTGTCGGCTTTGATGTCTTGGCTTCCAAACTGCGTTCCAGACGTTTTTGCTCGTGCATTTCTGCTTTCTTAATGGCCAGGTAATCCGTGTAGTTGCCATTGTAATCGCGGACCTTTCCATCGCCTTCAAAGATAAAAAGGTGATCGACGAGTTTGTCCATAAAATACCGGTCGTGCGATACGATGACGATGCAGCCGGGAAAGTCCATCAAAAATTCTTCCAGCACGTTGAGGGTTACGATGTCCAGATCATTGGTCGGCTCATCGAGGATCAGGAAGTTGGGGTTGTGCATCAGGATGGTGAGCAAGTAGAGTCGGCGGCGTTCTCCCCCACTGAGCTGAGATACGTAAACTTGTTGTTGTTTTCGGTTGAAGAGGAATCGTTCGAGGAGTTGCGGGGCAGTGAGTTTCTGACCTTTGTCGAGGGGAATGAATTCGGCCACGTCGCGCACGACGTCGATCACCCGCTTGTCTTCCAACAGTTGGATGCCATCTTGGGTGTAATAGCCAAAGATCACCGTTCCGCCCAACACTACTTTTCCGCCGGTGGGACGGATATCTTTGGTGAGTATTTTCAGGAAAGTGGTTTTGCCCACGCCGTTGGGCCCTACGATGCCCACCCGTTCTTTTTTACGGAATTTGTAGTAAAAATCTTCGATGATCTTCAGGTCGCCGAAACTTTTGGAGACGTTGTGCAACTCCAGTATTTTACTGCCCAGGCGAGCGCCTTTGATGTCGATCTGTATTTTGTCTTTGACCCGTTTTTGGGATGCTTTTTCTTTGATCTCCTCAAACTTTGTGATGCGCGATTTGGCCTTAGTGCCCCGTGCCAGGGGCATACGACGGATCCACTCCAGTTCTTTTTTGAAGAGCTTTTTGGTTTTGTCGAGAACGACTGCTTCATTTTCGTGTCGGGCCGTTTTCTTTTCCAGAAAATCGGAATAATTGCCCTTGTAGCGGTAAAGCTGCCCCCAGTCGAGCTCGACAATATAATTGCATACTCTTTCGAGGAAATACCGGTCGTGGGTCACCATAAAGATCGTTAGCCGGCTTTGCTGCAGGTAGTTTTCCAGCCATTCGATCATATCGAGGTCGAGGTGGTTGGTGGGCTCGTCGAGGAGGAGAAAATCGGGCTTTTCAATAACGAGTTTGGCCAAAGCCAGTCTCTTGATCTGCCCGCCGGAGAGGGTTTTTATTTTCTGATCGAATTGGGTGATGTTCAGCTTGGTGAGTATTTCTTTTATTTTGGATTCGAAGTCCCAGGCTTTGAGGTCGTCCATGGCCAAGGTAGCGGCCTGTGCTTCTTCCACCTTGTCGGGAAACAACAATGCTTTTTCATAGCGGAGTATGGCTTGGATCATGGGGTTGTCGGAGTCGAAAACGGCCTCCAGGACGTCGTGTTCGGGGTTGAAGGTGGGGTCTTGTGGCAGGTATCCCATTTTGACCGACCGGTGCAAGTGGATCGATTGCAACTCCCCCTCTGCCACTTCCAATCCGGCGATCACCCGCAGCAAGGTGGATTTGCCGGAACCGTTTTGGGCAACCAATGCGATCTTGTCTCCCTGATTGATTTTGAGGGAGATGTTGTCAAACAATACTTTTTCGCCGTAGTGCTTGCTGACGTTTTCGACGATGAGGTAGTCCAAATAATGTTATTTTTTGAGCGTTATATGTGTTCGGTTTAGCGGTTGCAAAGATAGGTGCTGGGGGTTGAATTTAAAAGGTTTAATGGAATTGTCGCTACGCGCCAATGGCCCCAATCCCGATAATCGGGGCTACCAAGAGGAACGTCGTTATGCTCCGACTGTATTGGCATAAGACTTGGTACAGCTATCCAATGGCAACAAATAATAACACACCCATTTTGGCGGCGCGTTGGGACACGCCCAGTGGTAGAAACGCATATTAACCCACCCGTTTCTGTGGCGCATCGCGACACGCCCATTGGTATACCACATATACCCCCCCAATAAAAACCAAAACAGCCCTTTCGACCACCAGTCAAAAGGGCTGTTTTGAATGACATCAATGCCATTTGGCGCAAGCCTACTGCATGGACATATCCCGCATGATCGACAACACCTCATCGATGTAAATGTCTTTGCGGATATTGGTCAGCCATTCGTCGTTGAGGGCTTCTTTCGACTCATCCATCTTGATGCCGGCCAGGTCTTCGTCGAGGTTGCGCACCTCCAGCCCCTCTATTGCGCTAAACATATCTTCAAATTTCTTGGCTTCTTCCTCTGTCAGGCGGCGCTCTTCCTGAAATTTGGTCAGGGCCAACGGATAAGCCGTTTTTTCGCTTTTATCTTTGGTGTAGCGCGCCTGTTCCAGTACCTTATTAAAAGCGGGGCTGGCTTTGACGCGGGCAGCACTGGCCGACTTTCAACTCATTTACCTTGTCGAGGCGGGTAACGTGCTGCTCGTAGCGCACCGGATTGATCTCCGTCCATTCCATAGCAAACTCATGCTCCCGCTCGCCCAGCTCGAAATAGTGATAGCGATCGGGCAGAACGATGTCGGGCGTCACCCCTTTGAGTTGGGTAGATCCGCCGTTGACGCGGTAAAACTTCTGGATCGTCAGCTTCAATTCACCCAATGGTGTAATATCACTGTTGCCTTTAATGCCTTGATCGAGGTCGATGAACCGTTGTACAGTGCCTTTGCCGAAAGTCGCATTACTTCCCACAATAATAGCACGACCGTAGTCCTGCAGGGCTGCCGCCAAAATTTCGGAGGCGGAGGCACTAAAGGAGTTGACCATCACGATGAGCGGGCCGTCGTATTGGACTTTGGGGTCTTTGTCTTCCAGAATTTCAGGACTGTGGTTGCGAGCCTTCACTTGTACGATGGGGCCTTCCTCGATGAAAAAGCCGGACATGCGTTGTACATCCCGTAGAGAGCCACCTCCATTATTGCGTAAATCCAGGATGATCCCATTTACATTATATCCCTTGAGTTTTTCCAATTCTTTGGCAATGTCTTTGGCGCAGCTTCTGCCGTTGCGTCGGCTAAAATCGGCGTAAAATTGTGGGAGTTTAATGTAACCGATGTTGTTGATCTTACCGGGAAAGTCGAGGATGACTGATTTGGCGTAGCTGTCTTCCAACTGGACAATGTCGCGGGTAATGGTAATGGTTTTCACCGTGCCATCCACCTTTTTGATGGTCAGGTCCACCTTCGTTCCTTTCTTGCCCCGGATCAACTGCACCACATCGTCGAGTACCATGCCGGTGACGTCGACGGGTTCTTCGCCTTTCTGAGCCACTTTGGTGATGATGTCTTTGGCTTCCAGTTCTTTCTGCTTCCAGGCAGGGCCTCCGGGTATGATCTTCACCACGACGGTATTGTCGCCGTCGGGTCGGAGTTGCGCGCCGATTCCTTCCAGGGTGCCCGACATGCGGATGTCAAAATTTTCCTTGTCTTTGGGAGCGAAGTAAGAGGTATGCGGATCAAAGACGTTGGTTAGTGAGTTGATGTAGACGGTGAGGTAATCCGTTCGTTTGCGCTTATCGATTCGCTTGTACCATTTGTCAAAATCTTTAAGTACCTGGGCTCTGGCGTCTTTCAGAAGGTCTTCCTTCGATTTGCCTTTGAGGTCTTCATCGCCTTCTTCCTGTTTTTTGAGCATATCTGCCAGTTCGGTCATAATTTCGTAAGCGATCATTTTCTTCCAACGGGCTTTGAGCTCTTCATCGTTTTTGGCAACGGTCTTTTTTTCGCCGTCCAGCTCGATCCGGTCGCTCCTGTTCAGGTCGGTGGATTGATCGATGGCTTCCCTATAATAGGCCTGGGTTTTATCAATGCTTTTTTTAATCAATTCAACCGACAGATCAAACAATTCATAAGTACCGGCTTCCGCTTCGTCATCTATTTTGGTTCGGTATTTTTTCATTTGCTGGATGTCCTGCTGGGTCAGCCAACGTTTGCCGCTGTCGAGCCGGTCCATGTAAAGGTCGAAGGCTTTGGTTGAAAAATCATCGTCTATGCTTACAGGCTGGAAATGCAATTGCTTCAACCCCCCTAAAAGTCGCTTTATCAGAATGGCTTCTTTTTCGGCATTGGTTGTGGCGGGAAAGTAGGCACCGACCAGGAGGATGCCCAATAGGGCGACGGAAAGAAAGATGGATCCTCTAAATTTCATATCGTTCAATTTTTGACGGGATGATAAATGTTATTGTTCAGGTTTAACCAAAATCGGATGTTTAGCTTCCGCTAAATTACTCCTTTTTATAATAAAATGGTCGGCGATAACCTTGCCATTATTGGTTCGGAGCCTAAATATAACGAATTATTGAACGGTTGGCATATGCCGACAAAGTTTTTCCTCCCGGAATCCCACTGAATAAGGCATCTCATCTGTAAATTGACCAGATTTTTAGACCAACTGCCAGTGCCGATTCCAGCCCTACACCACTACTACCACATTGCCCCGCTTGTGGCCAGTGTCGACATACCGGTGCGCCTCCGCCGTCTGCTGCAGGGAATAACGCCGGTCGATCACCGTTTGCAAATGTCCTGTTTCGACCAAATGCACGATCTCGGAGAGCAGGGCCCGAAGTGCCGGTGCAGGCAGCAAACCCGTTGCCGAAAATTTGGCTTTCCGGGTGCCAAACGCCGATGTCCACAACATCTGAGTCAGAAGACCCCACCCCAGCACCGGGGAAAGATAGATCCCGTTTTGCGAAAGCACTCGCCTGCATTGTGAAAACGACCGCTTGCCCACCGTATCAAAGATGAGGTCGTACCGATGCTCTGTTGTTGTAAAATCCGTAGTGGCATAATCGATCACCCGGTGGGCACCCAAGGACCGAACCAACTCCAGATTTGCAGCACTACAAACGCCGGTCACCTCCGCACCATAATAGCTGGCCAATTGCACAGCCGCCGTACCCAAGCCCCCGGAAGCACCATTGATGAGTACCTTTTGCCCGGATCGGATATTGCCCAGGTTTTTGAGAAAATTCAGCGATGTCAACGCCCCGTCGCAGAGGGGAGCAGCTTCTTCAAAGCTTATACGGGACGGCATGGCCACCGCGACCCCATCTTCAGGCATACAGATGTATTCGGCATTTGCGCCAAAGCGCACTCCGGCTTCTCCAAAAACTTCATCGCCCGCTTTGAACGACCGGACACCACTACCAACCGCCTCGACGATTCCTGCAAAGCCAGTGCCCATAATGGCACGTTTTGGTTTGAGAAACCCCAGAAACAGGCGGCTGATACAAGGATCCGCCCGCCGCATCATAGTGTCGGCGGCTGTAACGGTGGTGGCCTTTACTTTGATGAGGATTTCATTGTGATGGACAACGGGCTTTGGTACTTCCCGAACCTGGAGTACATCGGGGGAGCCATATCGGGTACAAACGACGGCCTTCATAGTTGGTGTATTCATGATGTCAAAATTTGATGGCGTTCCCAAGTATGGACTTGTGGAGCCTGAACAGTATATGACCTTTCACATCCAGGGCCCCGCTTTTCGCGGGGCAAGCTCTCTGGCCCTACAACAGTACTTTTTATCGTTGTTTTTTACCAATATTCAGGGCCTCTGGCCCTCAGCATAGATTAAAGTCCTCCCGATTGCTATCAGGATGGAACGCTACCCAAAATTTGAGATGGACAATTGGATTAGCTAACACAATACACCGCAAATTTAGGGGCGATAACGACGGCCTTCATAGTTTGGTGTATTCATGTTGTCAAAATTTGATGGCGTTCCCAAGTATGGACTTGTGGAGCCTGAACAGTATATGACCTTTCACATTCAGGGCCCCGCTTTTCGCGGGGCAAGCTCTCTGGCCCTACAACAGTACTTTTTATCGTTGTTTTTTACCAATATTCAGGGCCTCTGGCCCTCAGCATAGATTAAAGTCCTCCCGATTGCTATCAGGATGGAACGCTACCCAAAATTTGAGATGGACAATTGGATTAGCTAACACAATACACCGCAAATTTAGGGGCGATGACGACGGCCTTCATAGTTGGTGTATTCATGATGTCAAAATTTGATGGCATTCCCAAGTATGGACTTGTGGAGCCTGAACAGTATATGACCTTTCACATTCAGGGCCCCGCTTTTCGCGGGGCAAGCTCTCTGGCCCTACAACAGTACTTTTTATCGTTGTTTTTTACCAATATTCAGGGCCTCTGGCCCTTAGCATAGATTAAAGTCCTCCCGATTGCTATCAGGATGGAACACTACCCAAAATTTGAGATGGACAATTGGATTAGCTAACACAATACACCGCAAATTTAGGGGCCTCTGGCCCTCAGCATAGATTAAAGTCCTCCCGATTGCTTATCAGGATGGAACGCTACCCAAAATTTGAGATGGACAATTGGATTAGCTAACACAATACACCGCAAATTTAGGCCCTACAACCGTACTTTTTATCGTTGTTACCAATATTCAGGGCCTCTGGCCCTTAGTATAGATTAAAGTCCTCCCGATTGCTATCAGGATGGAACGCTACCCAAAATTTGAGATGGACAATTGGATTAGCTAACACAATACACCGCAAATTTAGGGGCGATATGGTAAGCCGTCGTTCGGGTTTGTAAATCGGAACCTATTTTTCCAGTTGCCTCCAATAGGCGCTTGGAGTGATGCCCATCGCTTTTTTAAAAAATGTATTGAACGCCGTTTTGGAGTTGAAGCCGCTGTCGTAGGCAAGGGCCAGGATGGTCAGGTGCTGATTGGCGGGGTCAGCGGCTTTTGATTTGAAGGCTTCGAGGCGATAGCCATTAATGAATTCTGAGAAGTTTTTATGGAACCCTTCATTGAGTAGCTGCGACAAATGGTTGGGTGGGATGCCCATCATTTGAGCCAGATGGCGGAGGGTCAAATTGGCATTGAGGAAGGGCCGCTGTTCCGACATCAATTGGGTCAATTGCCCGGCATGTTGTTCGAGTTGAGGTTTGGTGAAAAGCGCCTTTTTGTATTTCCTTTCGGAAAAATCGAAGGGGGTGGCCGGTCCCAGTACCTGTCGCATTAATTCCTGAAACTTTTTATTCGACCGAAGGGGTTTTAGCAGGGGCTCCACGTAGAGGTAAACCATCATCGGCAACCGGAGAGCCACCCCCTGCTCAATGCCATTTAACGCAGCTTCTTCATTGCCCAACATAGTTTGGCACAAAATGAGCAGGTTCATGGCTCTTTCCATCAGGTCTGTTTGGCGTACAGCTTCCAGTTTGGCTATTCCCGATGTTGCCTTTTCTACATTGCCCAGAGCAGCATGCGCAAGGGTAGTTCCGCCCAGCTTCATCACGTCTTCTGATTCGTCGTCGGGCAAATTTTGAAAATAGGCCAGCCCCTCCTGGGCTTTTCCCATCAGCAGAAGGGTCTGCCCCCGATACAGGGTGGATGCCATAAAACTGGACTTGAGCTCAATGCTTTTGTCGAATAGCTCCAGGGCTTTCGCAAAACGTTCCTGCGTATAAAAAATAAACCCTTTCAGGTGATAGTTGACCGAAGAAAAGGGATCTAATTGGAGGGCCGTTTCGATGTAATGCAGAGCGGCGTCAAACTTTCCTTCCGCCACCAGGGTCGAGGCCATGGTTTGGTAGTAGTCTACGGTAGGGCGTTTTTCCAGGGCCTTGTTCAAATGGCGGTAAGTAGATGGGAGGTCCCATTTTTGCAAAAAGCTGATCCACGCCAGGTGCAGTTGGCAGTCGGGGAGGTCGGGGTCCAGCTCGATGGCCTTGTCGAGGTAGGGCTTTCCTTTGACAAATGCTTCGTGGGCAGGCATCAACCCGATGGTCCCCAACAAGGTGTAGCCGAGGTGTACGCCCAAATAGGCCATTGCAAAGCGGGGTTGCTCTTCTATTATTTTTTCCAAAATGGAAAGGCCGTGTTCGATATCGGGCTTATTCATTTTCAGCAAATGATACCGGCTTCTGAGATATTGTTTGTAGGCCGCTACCGGCACGTTGGGTTGGGCTACCAGTTGGGTGCCGATGTCGAAATGTCCGAGGTGTTCCCGAAGCCGGTCGGCAATGAGGAGGCTGATCTCATCCTGTACGGCGAAGATGTCGTCGACAGACCGGTCAAAGGTCTCCGACCAAAAATGGAAGTCGTCGGCTACGTCGATCAACTGGGCGGTGATCCGCATCCGGTTTCCCGAAAGGCGAATACTTCCTTCCAGAAGGGTGGAGACGTTGAGCTGCTGGCCGATCTGACGGATGGGAATATTTTTGTTTTTGAAAAAGAAAGAAGAAGTCCGGGAGGTCACCTTCAGATTTTGGATCTTCGACAGGGCATTGATGATCTCCTCGGTGATGCCGTCGCTGAAATATTCGTTTTCCTGGCTGGCACTCATGTTGACAAAGGGAAGTACTGCGAGGGTTTTGGTTTGTTTTTTTGAGTTCTGATCGGGAGAGGGCTCGCCCTGGATCGATTTGCCGACCGGCAGTTCCGACCGATCGGGGGATTTGACTCCATCATTGGTCACACAAAAAAGTTCGATGGGTTGGTCGACATTTTTCATTCGGACCGTTCCCAACGAGCGGGTGGATATCTGGCTTTGGTTTTTGAGTTCATCATTCAATTTTCCCGAAAGGAGGATGGCGCCGGCCACCCCCATGCTTTCGATCCGGGAAGCGAGGTTGACCCCATCGCCGTATATTTCCGTACCGTCGAAAACGATGTCACCCATGTGCAATCCGATGCGGAGCGGCACCGGCTCTCCTTCCTGCAATGCTTTTTGGATGGCAACAGCGCACTCAACCGCATCTACCCCACTTTGGAATACGCTGAGGGTTCCGTCGCCAAAGTACTGCAATATGTCGCCATTATAATCGTCATGGCATTGCTGGAACACCTCCCGATGGCGGCTTCGCATGGCGGCAGCGGCCTGCTCATCCCGTTGCATCAGAGCCGTGTACCCAACGATATCGGTAAACATGATGGAGGCGAGGCGACGGTTTTTTTCCTGTTTCATGGTATTGGCGTTTGACTGGGGAGGAGAAGGTACAGGTTTTTGGTGGAAGGTAAATGGTATAGGTTGAAAAAAGTTAGGGCCTTCCCCTGAAAGGAAGACCCTAACCCCGATGGTGAGATTAATGACGCGAAACTTAGTGCCTTTCCCGCAAGGAAGACCCTAACTCTGGCATCAAGCTAAAAACGGTGCAATAACCAGCGCCACCACCGACATCAGCTTCAGCAAAATGTTGAGGGAGGGGCCGGAAGTATCCTTAAACGGATCGCCAACGGTGTCGCCCACCACAGTGGCTTTATGTGGCTCGGAGCCCTTGTAGTACATCTTGCCATCGATCTCGACTCCTTCTTCAAACATCTTCTTGGCATTGTCCCAGGCACCGCCGGCATTGGATTGGAAAATGGCCATAAGTACCCCGCAAACAGTTACACCGGCCAGTAGACCACCCAACATTTCGGCGCCACCTCCGAAGCCCACCACTACGGGCGTAGCTACGGCGATCAATCCGGGAAGGATCATCTCGCGGATGGAGGCTTTGGTGGAGATTTCCACGCATTTGCCGTATTCGGCTTTTCCGTCGGCCGCTTCAAATGTTTTTTTATCGGCATCGCTCCAGTCGGAGAATTCCTTGCCTTCATTTTTACGCATGACGGCCAGGGCATTTTTCAACTCCGGAATGCTCTTGAACTGGCGGCGTACTTCCTGGATCATATCCATGGCGGCGCGCCCTACGGCATTCATCGAAAGAGCCGAAAAGAGGAAGGGGAGCATACCGCCTACCAACAGACCGGCCATCACCTGGGGGTCGGCAATGTTGATGGCCTTGATGCCAGCCGTTGTCATAAAGGCAGCAAACAAGGCAAGGGCGGTCAAGGCGGCTGAGCCAATCGCAAAACCTTTACCGATGGCAGCAGTGGTGTTGCCGACCGCATCCAGCTTGTCTGTCTTTTGGCGAACTTCTTTGGGCAATTCGGCCATCTCGGCGATACCGCCTGCATTGTCGGAAATGGGGCCGTAGGCATCTACCGCCAATTGGATCCCCGTGTTGGACAGCATCCCTACTGCCGCAATGGCAATGCCATATAATCCGGCAAAATGATGAGCCGCTAAAATGGCTGTCGCCAAAATGAGAATGGGAATGGCCGTCGACATCATGCCCACGCCGAGGCCGGAGATGATATTGGTGGCCGACCCGGTCAGCGATTGCTTAACAATAGATTTGACAGGGCGTGTGCCGGTGCCGGTATAAAATTCGGTGACAATGCCAATGAGCAAGCCGGCAGCCAAGCCGAAGATCACCGCCCAGAACACACCCATGGAATTGTATTGTACGCCATCATAGGTCCAGGTGGCTGGTAGCATCCATTTTACCACCAGGTAGGTGGCTACCAACATGAGTATAGCGGAGATGAACTCGCCCCGGTTCAATGCTTTTTGCGGGTCACCGCCTTCGCTTACTTTGACGAAAAAAGTTCCAAAAATAGAGGTGAGGATGCCAATGCCCGCCAGCAGCAAGGGTAATAAAACCGCAGAGAGGCCGCCAAAGTCGTCGACCCAGGCGCCGTTGGAAGTGGCCCAGCCGGTAGCGCCCATCAAAGCGGCCCCGAGTACCATGGTACCGATGATCGAGCCCACATACGACTCGAAGAGGTCGGCGCCCATACCGGCTACGTCACCCACATTGTCGCCCACGTTGTCGGCGATGGTAGCGGGATTCAGCGGATGGTCTTCGGGAATGCCTGCTTCTACTTTCCCCACGAGGTCGGCCCCCACGTCGGCTGCTTTGGTGTAGATACCGCCACCAACCCTGGCAAAGAGGGCAATGGAGGAGGCGCCAAAGGAAAATCCGGTTATGACGGTTATAATCCGGTTGACACTCGACATGGTCGACTGCGCAGAGGCCGTGTCGATGCCAAACATATTGCTGTATATCAAAAATAAGGCGCCCAGACCAAGCACACCCAGCCCCACAACGCCAAGCCCCATGACAGAGCCACCTGCGAAAGCCACTTCGAGGGCTTTGCCCAGACTGGTCCGCGCCGCATTGGTGGTGCGCACATTGGCTTTGGTGGCCACTTTCATACCGATGAACCCGGCCAACGCCGAGCAGATGGCCCCCAAAATGAAGGACAAAGCCACCAGGCCGGAAGAGGTTTGTGCATTTGCAGTAAAGCCCAGTACTAGTGCTACTGCAATCACAAAAATGGCCAGCACGCGGTACTCCGCTTTGAGAAAAGCCATGGCCCCATCTGAAATATTTTTTGCAATGCCGCCCATCCGGTCGGTACCTACTTCCTGCCTCGATACCCAGGAGGATTTCCAAAAGGTGTACAGCAGGGCCAATACGCCGAAAGCTGGAATAAGCATGGTAATGTTACTACCCATAATCGTTTTGTTTAGAATGTTTTACGTAATAAAGGCATCCGCATATATTCCGATATTGGATACCCTCTATCGTGATTTTGCGTTTTGAGCAGGCAAAAGTAAAAGAAATTGGTTAGATGACCAAGTTCGTTGATTTGCTGATTTGCTAATGGAGTGATTTGCTGATAACTGGTGGGATGATCACGCCGAGGCGGTACCTGCCGAGGACAAGTTGTGCTGATGCCCTTCCTAGGGACAATTTAAAGAGCAAATTTTCTACGCGGCGCATTTTTTGGCTTTCAAATTGAGAATTACTGAATATGATTACTAATCTGCCTTTATTTTGTTAAGTCAGAAAGGTTTGCCGACAGGTTATGTGTCTATCCACGCTATTTTATCGGCGATGGGGGTGCGGGGGGTGGGGGGTACTTCTCCTTCGTAATAGCCCATGTAGAAAAATCCCAGGCACCGTTCTCCTTCTTTCAATTGTAGAAAAGGACCTATGTCGTTGATCGTGGCGGGCGAGCTCCAGTAAGAGCCGATGTTGTGGGCAGTGCAGGTGAGCCACATATTTTGGACGGCGCAGGCAGTGGCGGCGATTTCTTCCCATTCGGGGATGGACTGAGCGGGGTCGCGCTGCATGCAGATGGCTATTATGTAGGCGGATTGATTCGGTTTGAGAAGGGTTTTCTGGTATTTCCTTTCGGAAAACAGGTCGCCGATCCGGGCTTTGTACAGGCGGGCGAGTTCGGCTCCGAGTTTTTTGCGGGCCTCCCCGGTGAATATTTTGAAGCGCCAGGGCTGGGTGAGTTTGTGAGTGGGTGCATGGTTGGCATTTTCGAGGATTTCGAGGAGGACGGCATGGGGTATGGGGCGGTCGGTGTACATTTTGGGGAAGATGGCGCGGCGTTGGCGGATTAGGGGGGTTATTTCGACGGCTTTATTCATATGGATACCAAGTTTAGTGTGCGAAGATAGTAGATTGATAAAAATTCAGATCAAGTCTCAAACTTTTGTTAAAAAATTAAATTAATAGAAAAATATTTTTAGATTAATCTAAAATTGAGTACCTTTACCCTATGAAACCAATTTCCCCAACAGAGCAGAACTATCTCAAAGCCATTTTCAAAATTTCCGAAAGGGAAGAAAAGCCGGCCAGTACCAATCACATCAGCCAACTAATGGAGGTGAGTGCGGCATCGGTGTCGGATATGTTGAAACGGTTGGCCAAAAAGGAGTTGATCCATTACGAAAAACATCGGGGCGTCGTGCTGACAGATACCGGCCGACAACAGGCCATCCACCTCACCCGCAAGCACCGCCTTTGGGAGGTGTTTCTGGTGGAAAAGCTGAATTTTTCCTGGGACGAAGTCCATGAAGTAGCCGAAGAACTGGAACACATCGAATCGGCCAAGCTCATTGATCAACTCGATGCCTTCCTCGGTTTCCCTAAATTCGATCCACACGGCGACCCTATTCCCGATGCCAATGGCCAATACGCTTTTCGCAAACAGATGCCGATGAGTGAAATGAACATCGGCCCCATTGGCGTAGTGGTCGGTGTAAAAGAACATTCCACCCCCTTTCTGCAATACCTCGACAAAGTACATCTTAACCTCGGCAGTGAATTTACCATTTTGGAAAGGTTCGACTACGACCAGTCCATCAAAATTCAGCTGACTGACGATAGCATTCACCTGCTTACGCAAAAAGTAGCACAACACATTTTTGTTCAACAAAAAAAATGACCTAACAATGAGATTACGAACCATAAACATACGCCGTACTTTCACGCATCCTGCAAAGGACCACCGCCTTCCTGCATGGCCTTTTATCCCGAAAGGGAAAACCAACCCCTTTACAACTGTTTTCGGAAGCCGACTTTCTGCGTTCATATTGCTCCTGGCCTTTTCCCTCTTTACCAGCCAATCAACCGCACAGGAAAAACCTAATGTAGTGGCCACCGCCTCCATGATCGCCGACATGGCCCAACAGATAGGTAGCGACAAGATAAATGTGGCCTGCATCGTGCCCATCGGTGGCGACCCACATCTCCACGAACCCACTCCCCGCGATGCCAAACTCGTATCGAAGGCCGACCTCCTGCTGATGAACGGCCTTACTTTTGAAGGCTGGCTCACAGAACTGATCGAAAACGCCGGCACCAATGCACCAACGATATTGGTGACCAAAGACGTCCAACCCATCGAAAGCCTCAAGTACAAAAACTCCACCGACCCACACGCCTGGATGGATGCTTCCAATGGCCTGATTTACATCAAAAACATCCGCGATGCCCTGACCGAACTCGACCCTTCTAACAAAAGTTTTTACAACGACCAATACAACCGCTACCGCCAACAACTGGAAGAAACCGATCAATACATCAAGACCCAAATACAAACCATCCCTGAGGAGCGGCGCATCCTGATCACCTCTCACGACGCCTTCCAATATTACGGTCGGCGATATGGCATTCGGCTCGAAGCAGCTATGGGCATATCGACCGACGTAGATGTGCAAACCTCCGACATGGTGCGCCTCAATAAGGTGATAAAATCCTCTGGCGTACCTGCCATTTTCATGGAAAGTACCATCAACCCTAAATTACTCAAACAACTTGCTGCCGACAACGACATCGTCATCGGTGGCGAACTCTATGCTGATTCCATTGGCGACGAGGACAGCCCCGCCCCCACCTATCTGGACATGCTGCGCCACAACACCGACGTGATCGTAAGTGCTTTGACCCAGGAAAAGAGCAAGGGGGAAAAACCAAACGATTCCGGGGCAAGGGAAGCAGGTTCAACCGTCAATAACTGGTGGCTGCTTGGCGTAGTGGGATTGCTCTGCCTGGGTGGGTTTTTGCTCGTTATGCGAAAACTGAATAATTGATGCAAAGCGACTCTCTGATTCTCAATTCTCAAATCAAAATTCCATTATGGCATCTATCATTTCGGTAAAAGGATTGTCCGTTTCTTACGAAAAAAAGAGGGTGTTGACCAACATCTATCTGGAGATCGAACCGGCGCAGATATACGGCGTCATCGGGCCTAACGGAGCGGGCAAATCCACCTTGTTCAAAGCCATTCTGGGACTGATCGAAACCAATGCCGGCACCATCCTGATAAACGACAAGCCCATCGAAAAACAACGAAAAGAGGTCGTCTACGTTCCTCAGAAAAACGATGTTGACTGGAGCTTTCCCGCCACCGTTTTCGACATTGTACTAATGGGACGGTATCCGCATAAAAAAATATTTCAGCGACTCAACAAATCCGATCGTCAAATAGCATTGAAAGCTCTCCACGAACTCGGTATACCCCAGCTCAAAGACCGGCAGATCGGGGAGTTGTCGGGCGGACAGCAGCAGCGCGTTTTCCTGGCAAGGGCACTATGCCAGAAGGCGGATATTTTCCTCCTCGACGAACCTTTTGTAGGGGTGGATATGACAACCGAAGAGCAGATCATCACCACCTTGAAGAAACTGGCTGCCGACGGAAAAACATTGTTGGTCGTTCACCATGATCTTTCTACCGTGCCGGAATATTTCGACCAGGTGATCCTTCTCAATCAGCGCCTGATCGCCTATGGTAAAACGGAGGAGACATTTACGCAAGTAAATATTGCCAAGGCTTATGGCGGGCAATTGCCGATTCTGCATAAGGCGGGGAATATGTAAGAACCCCATTTTGAAATGGAAACCCTTCAAAAAACTGCATTCTTTCCTGAATTAGATTTCCTATTCTCGCCCTTATAAACAGCTAAATCTACTTAAAATTCATAGATTTAGCTGTTTTCACAACCGCTAAACAGCTAAATCCTGAAAAAATTTGTACATTTAGCTGTTTATATCCTTCTTTAACACGCTTGAAACAACAAAAAGAGACAGGTATACTTATGCAGACAGTACAGCCATTAATAAGCAGGGACGAAGAAAAAAAGCGCTTGGTCGCAGCATTAAAGTCCAACAAACCCGAACTGGTGGCACTGATTGGAAGAAGGAGGGTGGGCAAAACGTTTTTGGTAAGAAAGGCCTATGAAGGTCATATTAAATTGGAGGTCACAGGACTACAAAACAACAACCAAAAAGAACAGTTGCAAAATTTTTTAATCAGTATGCAGGCCTATGGCTTGTCTACTCCCGAGGACAAGCGGCCCACAAACTGGTTGGATTCTTTTTTTCTGCTTACCAAGCAATTGGAGGCCCGGAACTTTAAAAAAAAGTATGTTGTTTTTTTTGATGAGTTGCCGTGGATGGCGGGAAAGCGCTCCAACTTTATTTCAGGGTTTAGTTTTTTCTGGAATAGCTGGGCCTCCAAACAAAATATAGTTGTCGTTATTTGTGGGTCTGCTACTTCCTGGATGATTGAAAAAGTGGTCAATGATAAGGGGGGCCTCCACAATAGGATAACAGACATTTTACATCTTCATCCTTTCACGCTCCGGCAAGCGGAAGAGTTCCTGGCTTCCAAACGCATTAGCTATCCCCGGTACCAAATTCTGTTGTTGTACATGACCCTCGGAGGCATCCCCATGTACCTCGATTTTATCCGAAAAGATCTGTCGTCCATTCAAAACATAACTGCATTGTGTTTCAATGAGTCCGGATTTCTTTATGATGAATTTAACCGTTTGTTTCGGGCACTTTTTGACCGGCACGAACGGCACGTCAGCATTGTAAAAGCACTCTCCACCAAACAAAAAGGGTTAACCCGGGCAGAAATAATCAAAGCCACCGGATTGGCCAATGGCGGTAGCTTTTCAAAAACACTAAAAGAGCTTCAACAATCGGGATTCATCAGATCCTTTTTCGGATTGGGCAAAAAAAAGAAAGGAGCCTTATACCGGTTGACCGACTTCTACAGCTTGTTTTACCTAAATCAAATTGAACCCAATAAAGAGAACCATTCCATTCATTTTGAACAATTATTCCTCACCCCCTCCTTTAAAAGCTGGAGCGGATACGCCTTTGAAAATGTATGCTTTTACCATATTCCACAAATAAAATCCAAGCTGGGGATCAGCGGCGTTTTGACCAGATCATACAGTTATTTTGCAAAAGCATCGGATGGTTTACCAGGTACTCAGATAGACTTGCTGATCGACAGAATGGACCAAACCATCCACATCTTCGAAATCAAATTCTCTCAAAATATCTTTGTGCTGGATAAAAAAACAGTGGAAAATCTACAGCAAAAACACGCCGTTTTCAAATACCATTCAAAAACGAAAAAACACCTTTTTACGACCTTCATCACCACCCTTGGATTGATGGATAATAAATGGGCAAAAGGGTCGGTAGACCAAAGCCTGACCATGGATGATCTGTTTGAATGAGAAACGGTTTAAAGATTTGAGTGCGTGACAAACCTGTCTGGCCGCCAGGCGAGAATCGCTGCAACATAACCACGAAGGCACAGAGGCACAAAGATTCACAGAGAAAATCTGTGTGTAGAAGTCGTTCGTCGCGGTTTGCAACCGCGATGCTCCGCTAACCTGGCTGCCGCCAGGCAGGTATGTCATGCACTCTAAAGATTTGACGTCAACAACAAATTCAAATCCGTAGACTTGATCTGAAACCGCTGGCCCAGGTACTCATTGGTCAGGCAACCTTTGTAGGTGTACACCCCATGCCGGACGCCGAGGTCGCTGAAGATCAACCGCTCAATGCTGCCCGACTGGCTGGCCTTTAACAATATGGGCACGATGACATTTCCCACGGCGATGGAGGCCGTCCGGGCTACCCTGGAGGCGATGTTGGGCACACAATAATGGATGACGCCGTGTTTTACGAAAGTAGGACGGTCATGAGAGGTGACTTCGGAGGTAGCAAAACACCCGCCCTGGTCGATGCTCACATCGACGATGACGGAGCCGGGCTTCATTTTGGCCACGATGGCCTCGCTCACTACGATGGGCGAGCGCCCCGTCTCGGAATGGATGGCTCCAATGGCTACGTCGGCGGTCAACAATTCTTTTTCGAGTTGGTAGGGATTGAGGGAGGAAGTATTGAGTTGGCGCCCCACCTGATTTTGGAGGCGCATCAGTTTGTAGATGTTGTTGTCGAATACGCGGATGTCGGCCCCCAGTCCGATGGCGGCACGGGTGGCAAATTCGGCTACGACCCCGGCCCCCAGGATGACCACCTTGGCAGAGGGCACCCCCGATACGCCCCCCAGCAAAACGCCTTTGCCACCACTGGTGTTGGTCAGCAGTTCTGCGGCAGTGAGGATGGCGTTGAGCCCCGCCATTTCGCTCATAATGCGCACGATGGGAAAGGAGCCGACGTCGTCTTTGATGTATTCAAGTGCCAGGGCGATCACTCTTTTTTGCTTGAGCTTGTAAATGAATTCGGACGAGATGATGGGCAGATGGAGCGGCGAAAACAATATCTGGCTGGGACGCAAGAGGTCGATCTCTTTTACGGTGGGAGGCGCAACTTTGATGAGGATGTCCGATTTGAAAACCTGCTCTTTGGAGTAAGCTACGTCGGCCCCTGCTTCGGAGTAGTGGTGGTCGGAGTAATTGGACTTTTCGCCCGCACCCGACTCGATCACCACGCGGTGGCCACGACTAATGAGGGTAGACACTGCCGACGGCACCAAAGCGACCCGGTGCTCCTGCAGGGTGGTCTCTTTTGGTATGCCAATGAACAGGGTGTTGGGCTTTCGCTGCAATTGCAACACTTCGGGCTGCGTTTGCAGAACCCCTTCTGTGAAAACTTTTGGAATCGGTATTCGCTTCTGCTTTTCGCTCATTCAAATGTAGGTAAAATCGTATGAATTTCGGATTCCGGCTGTGCTCAACACCTCTACTTTTCAACTGCTAAAGAACGGGGCGGCGTCCACTGAACCCGAAATATATTCAATGGAAAGACACCTCAGCCGCCACAAAACGGAGGCTCATCCTTACAAAAATAAGCATTTTCGGTCTGATTGTCCGGTTATTTCCATAAATATTTTAACGGCGTCGTCGGGAGCAAGGGGCTCAATCAGTTCAGGCCATTCGATAAAACAGTAAGAATCGGTGTACAGATACTCCTCCATGCCAATGTTTATGGCCTCTTCCAGCGATTCGAGGCGGTACAGATCGATGTGATAAAGGGTACGTTTTTCCCCATTTTGCGTAAAGCGGTATTCATTGACCAGGGAAAAAGTAGGGCTGGTAGCGGGTTCATCTACCCCCAGTTCGCGGCAAATGGCCTGTACCAGGGTGGTTTTGCCGGCCCCGATCTCTCCATACAACAGAAAACAGCGCCGTTTTCCGGCAAATTGCAAAAGACGGATGGCCAGCTCCGGGAGTTCTGTGGGGCTGGTTATATCGACGGATTGGCGGTCAGCAGTCATTTTTCAGATTTAAAACAAATGAAATCAATGTATGTTTGGGCAGACTGTCGTCAAAATAAGCAAACTAATCTCCAAGCTGCAAAAATGTGGAAAACTTTGCCAAAACACCCCTCTCAAAGGGTAAGAAAGACTTTAAAAACCCAACTATTTTTTGTATTTTTGCACCTTATGGAATCATTGAAGAAGAAGCAAGAAACACATCAACAAAATGGCAATTACAGTGCCTCCAACATTCAGGCACTCGAAGGGCTGGAAGCCGTCAGAATGCGACCGGGGATGTACATCGGAAGTACCGATTCGAAGGGCTTGCACCACCTGGTATGGGAAGTGATCGACAACTCCATCGACGAGCACCTCGCCGGCCACGCCTCCCTCATAGAAACGATCATCCATCCCGACAACTCCATCAGCGTAAAAGACGACGGGCGGGGCATCCCCACCGGTATGCACGAAAAACTGAAAAAGTCGGCCCTCGAAGTCGTGATGACCGTTTTGCACGCCGGTGGCAAATTCGACAAAGATACCTACAAAGTATCCGGCGGTCTGCACGGCGTTGGGGTATCCTGTGTCAACGCCTTGTCGGAATACCTCAAAGCAGAAGTCCACCGCGATGGCAAAATTTTCCAACAGGAATATGCCTGCGGCAAACCCACCAGCGAAGTCGTCGAAACGGGTACTTCCACTACCACCGGCACCACCGTGACCTTCCGGCCCGACACCACCATATTTGAAACAACCACCTACAAACACGAAATCCTCGCCAACCGGCTTCGCGAACTGGCATTCCTCAACAAAGGCCTCCGTCTGGTACTCACCGACGAACGCGAAACCGACGACAACGGCGCCTTCCTCCGCGAAGAGTTCTACTCGGAAGGAGGACTGAAAGAATTTGTACAATACCTCGACGAAAACAAAACCAAACTCATCGAAAACCCCATCCACGTCACCGGCAAAGAAGACAATGTAGAAGTAGAGGTCGCCATGACTTACAACACTTCTTTTGCGGAAAGCATCCATTCCTACGTCAACAACATCAACACCCGTGAAGGAGGTACCCACGTAGCCGGTTTCCGCCGCGCCGTCAACCGCGAATTCGACAAATACGCCAACAACAACGGCCTGTTCAACAAACTCAAATTCAAAGTCTCCGGCGAAGACTTCCGCGAAGGACTCACCGCCGGTCGTCTCCGTAAAAGTGGCCGAACCCCAATTTAAAGGACAAACCAAAGGCGAACTCGGCAACTCAGAAGTGACCGGCATTGTATCGCGTTCCGTCGGAGAAGCCCTCAAACATTACCTGGAAGAAAACCCCAAACTGGCCCGCAAGATCATCGACAAGGTCATCCTCGCCGCCACCGCCCGCCACGCCGCCCGCAAAGCCCGCGAACTGGTACAACGCAAAAATGTGTTGACTGGCAGTGGCCTGCCCGGCAAACTGTCCGACTGCAGCTCCAAAGACCCCGAATCGTCAGAGATATTCCTCGTGGAGGGTGACTCGGCCGGCGGCACCGCCAAACAGGGACGCGACCGGATTTTCCAGGCCATCCTTCCGCTGCGCGGTAAGATACTCAACGTGGAAAAAGCCCTCGAACACAAAATCTACGAAAACGAAGAGATCAAAAACATCTTCACCGCCCTGGGCGTCAGCATTGAAGACAAGGAAGGCGAACGACACCTCAACATCCAAAAGCTGCGCTACCACAAAATCGTCATCATGTGCGATGCCGACGTCGACGGTAGCCACATCGTCACCCTGATCCTGACCTTCTTCTACCGCTACATGAAGCCACTGATCGACATGGGCTACATTTACATCGCCGCCCCCCCACTCTACCAGGTGCGCAAAGGCAAGCAGTTCCGCTATTGCTGGACGGAAGAGGAGCGAAAGGAAGCGATCAAAGCCTATCAAAAAAACGAGAACGATACTTCCGTAAAAGTGCAACGATACAAAGGCCTCGGCGAAATGAACGCCGACCAACTCTGGGAAACGACGATGGACCCCGCCGCCCGGATCCTGCGCCGCGTAGCCATCGAAGACGCCGTGGAGGCCGACCGGGTATTCTCTATGCTGATGGGCGATGAGGTGCCGCCGCGACGAGCCTTCATAGAGGCGAATGCGCGGTATGCTAATGTGGATGTTTGAGGACCGTTGGATTATGTGAGAGGCACGGTCTTCCTTCGGGGAAGGCCGTGCCTTTTACTTGACTCAAAATCTATCTTTATTGCTTCACCAATTTCACCGTCTGTTGCTCACCGGTAGTCTCCTCAATTGCCCCGGAGCAAGTACACACCCGGCGACCAATCGGTCACCATAATTGATTCTCCACTACTCATTGTATAAGCATTTACCAGATTGCCCAACAAATCGTACACACGGAGGTGGAATGGCGTTGCTCCCAATTCGATCTGCACCGACTCAGTAGCCGGATTAGGTCGCACTTTCAGTCGCAACTCTCCCGAATCCGGATTCGTCGGACGGAACGCTCCTTCCACCCAGCCACCGACATTGGTATTGGCGGAGCCTTCGTTGCTCAGGGCATATGCCATTACGCGGGCTACGTCGATGTAGTGGCGGCAGATATGGTCGGAGGTATCGCGGATTTTGTTGGGTAGTGCAGCTAGTACTTCGTATTGGAGATGGGCTACCTCCATGCTGTCCTGATTCAAAAACCAGGTGGCGGAATGATACTGCTGATCGAGTTGGTATTGACCATCGGGAATATTGATGGTGCATTGGTAAGGGGTGCCGGTAAATTCAGTTTCGGGAATATGAGGCGTCTCTGGACCAGGTTCGCTCGAACCACATCCTTCCGGAGGAGCAGCCAGGGCGTTGTCATCTATCAGGTTGACGTACTGGACAACGTCGCTACTGGATACACAATTGTCAGCGGAGGTTTCTTTTGCCAGGTAGTAGTTATCGAAATTATTTCCCGAACAACAAACGGGGTCATCCGACCAATAATTGTACCTGGCCTGCACCTCTTCAACATCAATTCGGTCGACGTAGGCTATATCGAAGTAGGAAGTGCTATTGAATCCCAGAATGAACTGATTGGATTTGAGTACACTGCACTGAGGATCGGTGCCCACACAGGCATCTATTCCCAACAATACATCTACACCGCTTATGCCCACGCCATTGTCGATCAGGCTGGTACACTTGAGGTCAACCAGCCCGTAATCTTCCCCATTGGCATCGGTACCGCCTTTGGCGATGTGGATGGCCCCGGTCGCAATTGGAGATGATGGCATAGCTGTATAGCCGCACGCTGGATTTATTGGGTGGGCTCGACGGCCCCGGGCAAGGGGCCAGGATACCGGTACCTGCCTGGTCGATCTGCCCTCCCATCATCGATAGGATATGTACATTGTCCAGATACACCGCCGCCATTTCCTCCGACAGAGAGTAATAATCTGAAAAATTGCAGTCATGCAAAAACAAAAGGTCTACGTTTTGCCCCATAACTCCGAGCCGATCAACAGGGGCAGACTGGGTGGAACCGCCATTGAACGTGCAATGCGTCAGGTTTATCCTGGAGGAGTTGGTTGCAAAGACGCTGTTGGCGCATTCATTGAAGGTACAATACCGCAGGTTGACGGCGTCAAATAAATTGGAGCCACCCACACCCGTAAACCCTCCGATGGCGATCCCGTCGGCCATGTTATTGAAAATGCTTTCCGATACCAGCATCCAGGAAGGGTCGGTGACGTAAAACGAGGAATTTCCACTGCCTTCAAAAGTAACCTCATATGTACGCACATGCCCTCCTGTCGTTTGGATAACACTGAAGTTGCCAAATTCGACCAGTCCGGTTTCCAGGTCGAGAGCGCGGTTTCCCAAATCCAACACGGCTCCGGAATTGAGCTTGATGAAGCGGGTGGTTAGGTCTTGTCCTTTTAGTCGAAAGGCGTCGGCATTGGGGCTGAAGGAGAGGATGTTGCCTTGGTCGAATTGAAAAAATCCGCTGCCAGAGAAATTGAAGTCGCCGTTGATGCGCAGCTCTCCGCCATCTTTGATGTGGATGGTAGAGCTGGACCACCACAGGTCGATGTTGGCGCCGGGGTCGATATGGAGTACTCCTCCTGACTCTACAATAATCTCGGAAGTATAGGTTGTTTGTAACGTTCCACCCGACCTTACCCACACAGTGCCGCCATCTTCGATGATAAGTTTGGAGTGTTGACTCATTTTTAGAATCCCACCATCGCGTATTCTAAGTTGTGTGCTCTTTGTCACGTGTAAATTAGCCGTGTTTTGAATATTGTCGGGGTTGTCAGCATAGTAAGGCCATTCCCCAATGTACAGTTCTCCACCGCTATTGATGTTGACAGCGGGATTGAGTTCTTTACACTCGTTCTTTTCAATAAAGACATCGAGGTGAGAAACCGTTTTGTTCCATACATTGTCTTCATCAGTGTACCCGATTTTTCCAGACCGGTTGATCCATAATTTCCCACCGGAGTTTATGTCAAGATAGTGATCGATTATATTGTTGGTAGCACGCGGAAGAAGATCATCTACATCATTTTCTGTAACAGCATCCGTTACTCCAAAATTGAAGGTTCGATTATCTAATGCCACAATTCCTAAATTTTCGATATTGAGATAAAGACCGCTAAGCAAGTGGTAGAGTAAGTAGGCGGCGCTGCGCGAGTCCAAAACCACATGTTCCTGATTGGTTTGGAATTCATCGTATTGAAAACTTACCGTCTCTGCCCCCACATAAGAACGCAAGATAGTAGTACCGTCAGAAGTATTGCCTATCACATCTGAGGCATCAAAGTAAAGGTCACTCACATTGAGATCCAAAGCACTAACCGTTGGGATAAAGCCGAAAGACTTATAATCCCAGGGAAATGTTTCGTTGTAAGAATTTCCTTTTTTATCAAAATCGCGCATACCTCCGGGCGCACTGTCATAAGGCTTGGCACCTGCCTTGATGATCTTTTTGGATTTACTGAGGTGATTTTTACCCAGAATTTCGTGATTTAAGCTGCCTTTGTAACAGGTAGATTCCGAACCGTCGGGCAATGACCATACTTCTGCTTTCTGGCGGATATTGCCCGCAAGTGGGTTGAAGATGGTAGCCCATACGGCATTCCAAAAGTCATTGCCCCAGTTGGTCCAGGTATTGGTCAGTGTGTGCATATCCAATAGCTTTTCGTCTATCCCAAAAAGCTGCCCGGTGCCATTCTGGGCGCCATTGACGATGGCCAGATGGGGAATGTCTAAATCTCCGAGGGCTTCAAACTGGCTGTAAAATGCATCATGCCATACCGACAGACTTTGTGGCGAACATTTTTTATCCGGGTTGGCGTTGGCGTGGTAATATAGCAGTTCCTTGGCAGCCGGGCTGGTCAGGGCATTCACCCCCTTACCGAGGTCTTCATTTCGCTCTTTCAGTGGCTTGCCCAGCATTTTGTAATCCCCCAGATGCATGATCATGGCCTGCATACCCAAAGGCACATTGGCACCCTGAAGCGGCGAATCAAAACTCATAAACCAGGCCGCCTCATGGTCCACGCCATCTATTTCCATTTGCCGCAAGGCCCACTTGCCCATGATGCCCCCGGCACTGGCACCTATCACTACGTTTTGCTCATCGCCTACCTTCTCGGCATTGATCCAGTTGATGGCATCGATGACGGTTTGGGCACGCAGGTCAAGATCATAACCACCGCTGAGGAAGTCGAGGTAGATGATGTCGTAGCCTTCGGCGTAGAGTTTGTCCATTAGGGGAACCCCATCTGGATTTCCATAATGGTCAATCAACAATCCATCTGTTCCAAACAATTTCTCATAACTAATAGAATTATTCGGGTCAAACCCTTCCACCAGGATGAGCGGTTTGCGGATTTCGGTGTGGCAATCGCCGTAAAAGATGTATAAGAACAGGCCGGTGGGGTCCGTGAAGCCGTTGCCGATGTATTGCTGGTCGTCCGGTCCGTCGCTGTAACCATCTCCGGTGCGGTTGGCGCCGTCGCCCAAATTGTTGGAAGACGGGCGTGGAAATACCTTGAGCATGGTCTGGCTTTGCAGGGTTTGGCCGGATACCAGGACTTGGCGGACTACGATACGGTACATACCGGTATCGGGGTAGGAGACATAAAGGGCCTGATCGGTGGGAAGGGATTGCCAGCCCTGGCCGTCGTCGAAATCGATCTCCAGCGACTGGATACCTCCTCCCATATTGCTGAACAGCAGGTCAGAAGGCAGGTGAAAAACGACGTCTTCGCCTTCCGAAACATTGCGCAAAGCAGAGGCAACGAAGAGGGTGTCGGTAAAATAGGGGCTTTCGGGCCGGTTGGGTACATCGTAAAACTGGCTGTCCTGATAGGCAACCAGGTCGTTGTCGAGGGCGTAAGGCTTGAAGCGGTCGTATTCGTAGTACAGCACCGACAAGGAGATGGTGTCGGAGTTTTCGAGGGAATCGGCTATTTCCCATAAGGCATCGACGGGCAACATGGGGGAGGTGGCGGTATGTGCCCGGTCGAGCATACCATAGGCGATGAGGTACCGCTCCTTGATCAGGGCAATGCTGTCGGCCACCGTACTGCCGTCAAACAGGGGCAAGGGCAGGTAGGTGGGGATCTTCTCGTAGAGGATACCCGTAGGCACCTCGCTGTAGTCGAGGGTGGCAAGGGCCTGCTCTACGATGGCTTCGAGGTCGTCTTCGGCGGCTTGTTGGGCACGAAGGGAGGTGAGGTGCAGGCACAGGATGGCCAGCACGAAAAAGGTCAGGTTTTTCATGGTAAAATGTTTTAAGATTAAGAAATAGTTTTCAGGTCAACAGAGAGAATCTATTGAGTAAGTTATTACTTTATTGATGGTCTTTAGCTGAGAATTATCTGGTTTTCGTATTTAGAACCTGTATTGTGAGTTAAAATATCCATCTGTGATTTGCAAAGTATGGCCACATTCATTAGTAACTGAAAATTCAAACTGACCTGTTATTATATAATTAACAGTATCAATATTATTCAATATAAGCCTATTATCAGCTAAGCTGTCTAAGTCGTAAAATTTACATCCAGAGTTCTTTAAGGCGTCATGAAAAGCATCAGTTCTAAATGAAATTGCATTAGAGCCAATCTTAGAATCAGGAACAAAAAAGGTAAATGACTGATTGATTGATTGATCTTCCAACTTTCTGCCTGCGCCAAGCTCAAAAAATCCTGTGTCTTTATAATATTGCAAATCAATAGCCCCTGGTCCCCATCCCCCGATATCCCCTTCGGTGTAATCAAAGGCTTCCCATTCTACGCCGTTGACTTTGCAGCGTACGATGTCGTCGTGGTAGTTGGGCTGGTCGTCGTCCTTGTTGCAGGAGGCGATGAGGGAGAGCAGAAGCGTGGCCTGGCAGACCGACAGGTAAAACGATTTTTTCATGGTAATGTGGGTTTCTTGGTTTTGAAATTCAGGAGTATTTTAGGGATTGTAGATGGATGGAGAAATGTCTCCATAGATAATAATTTCCGACTGGGTTACAAAGTCCAGGCGACGATTGGAACTGCTTTCGTTGTCTTGTTAGAATCTATATTGTACGTCGAAATAGCCATTAGAAATGTGAACTGTATCGCTGCAATCATTAATGGCACTATATTCAAACTTTCCTACTATCCTATAGTTAATTGTATCTATTTCTAAAATATTAATCAACCTAACTTGAAACGTGTCCAAATCGTAGTAAACGCAACCGGAAGAATTTAACCCATCTATGAACTCCCTTTTTTTTAAAAAGACCTCGTTACCTCCAATATTTGCGTCCATCAAGCTTATGTTGATTGATTGATTGATTGATTGGTCCTCTAATTTTCTAAGAGCTCTTAGTGAAAGGCTCCCTGTGTCTTTATAATACTGCAAATCAATAGCCCCTGGTCCCCATCCCCCGATATCCCCTTCGGTGTAATCAAAGGCTTCCCATTCTACGCCGTTGACTTTACATCGTACGATGTCTTCGTGGTAGTTGGGTTGGTCGTCGTCCTTGTTGCAGGCGGCCGCGAGGTATAGTATGGCTAGTAGTAAGAGGAGTGCCTGCCTTCCGGACAGGTAAATTATGTTTTTCATGATAAAATGTTTTGAGAGGATTAAAGAATAAAGTTTATTAGTGCAATTGGTTAGCTACTATAACCATTTGGCTTATCTGTATCGCTTTTAAAACCTGTATTCAAGATCAAAGTAGCCGTCTGTAATGTGTACAGTATCACTGCAGTCATTAATGGCGGAAAACTCAAATTCTCCAACCATAATACGATTAATCGTGTCAATTTCTATTACAATTATTTGTTCAGTTTCAAGCGTATCTAAATTGTAACCAACACAACCTGATAGATTTGATAAATTCTTATAAATATCTTCTTTATTAAAAATAGAGTTATTCCCAATGAGTATAGCTTGGGCTGCTATGCCGATTCCTTCATCTATTGATTGGTCTTCCAGTTTTCTTATTGCCCTTAAACTCATAAACCCTTCTTCTACATAATAAAGTAAATCCGTAGCCCCCGTACCTTGTGCTCCAATAGTCCCTTCCCGATAATCAAAAGCCTCCCATTCCACGCCATTGACTTTACATCGGAGGATGTCTTCGTGTTGTTGGGGGTTTGAGCCTTCGTCGTCCTTATTGCAGGCGGCGGCGATAGACAGGATGGCCAGCAGTAAGAGGAGTGCTTGTCTGCCGGGAAGGTAAATTATGTTTTTCATGATGTGGTGGTTTTATGATTAGGTAATGTTGTGTATGTTTTGTTATAACAATATAATTGTTCTACAAAATCACTTTAGCTGGATTGGTATTTTTTGTCGACGTTTACGGTATTGACACCAAGAACTTTTGGTCTGTTCAAGGCACATTCGTACCGCTTTCTTTTTTATAAAGATAGCAATTTAACCCCAGACCTCCTGCGGAATACGGGTGCTGACATGGAGTCCATAAAGATCAAACGAAACCGGCTGCAAAACTACCAGCCTAAAGGAGAAGAAAAAGGTGTTTCCATAAGCATTAGATTTTGTGGTTGAAGTTGAAGAATACGATGGCAAGTTAGGGGGTAAAAAAGTCTGATTTGAAGTAAATATCGATAATAATGTATTTTTTTTTTGGCTAATATTAAGAAAAACAAAGTACTCACGCAAACAATTAGTTTTAAATTGAGCGACTTGTAGCCTACTTGATACATTTGGTTTGTTTTTTAACGGTAATATGGAACGCTGGGCTCAACCATGAAAATTAAGACCGCTTCTAAAAGGAGGATGTATAAAAAGTAATTGTCTGCAAGTAGCACTGAAATTATGTCTGGTTTGCGGGCAGACTTCCCCTTCAGGGGATCGAGGGGCGGGACAAGAAAAAAACCAAATGTGAATTTTCCTCGAATTTCAGGTAAAAGATTTTCATACACCCTGCTCTCCTCACCGGCCAACCACCACAACCTTATACCACTCAGGCGGCCCATCGTCAACCCCAACAGCCAACATGTAAGTAGCCGCCGCAAAACGATCCAAATCTAACAATACTATTTCGTTTTTGGTAGTGGTTCTTTTCCATTCTCCAACTACCTGTCCGCGCATGTCCAATAGTTGCAGGGTCAGTTTTTCGGCTTCCGCAAAATCGAAATCGATGTAGAGTTTGTCCAGTGTGGGATTGGGATAGATGCCGTTCTGATTCGGGAAGTCTGGGATGGACACCACGTAAGTTTGATGGGTCGTGCAACCATTGTTATCCGTTACTGTCAACTCATAGTCACCAGAGGGGAGGCCACTCACATGCGGGGAGGCCCATCCCTCCGACCACAAATAACGGTAGGGAGCGGTGCCACCAGATGCCCGCGTTGAGATCGTCGCCGTCTGCAACTGATAGGTTATTTGTCCTTCCGACATCAAAGGATCCGGCGAGCCGACCCTGAATGCCGAAGTTGCAGAACAGTGGTTTTCGTCGGTGACGGTTACTTCGTATTTGCCGGAAGGCAGCTCCACAAGGTGCTGGGTGGTATCGCCCGTCGACCAACGATAGGCGATTACAGGCTGCCCACCAATTACTTCCAACAACACTTCTCCGTCGGCATCGCCGTAGCAGGAAGGAGGAAACACCGTACCCAAAATATCCGGTGCCACTTCATCCGCCACCACCACTGTATCCGTCAACTGACATCCTTTGGCGTCGGAAATGGTGATCCGGTAGTGGCCTTTCGGCAAATCGTGGATCGAAGCTGCATTACTGCCGTTGGACCATTGGAATTGAAAGCTCCCATTTCCCCCGGAGGGATAAGAGGCGACCCACCCATTGGCGTTGCTGCAGGTTTCGTTGCCGGTTTGGAATTCATTGGTCAGTGGATCGGGCCCCTGAACGGAAAAAGAGTCGTAAAAAATACAACCGTTCCCATTGCGGACATAAAGGATGTAGCTGCCCACGCTCAAGCTGTCAAAAAGCGGCTCTGCCTGAAATGCGATGGAGTCGAGGCTGTATTCCAGATCACTCGGGCTGGCAGGCGTACTGGCCGTTATTTGGAGCAATCCATCCGAATGACCATAACAACTTACATTCTGAATGGTTAGCGTAATAGTCGGTGGTTCGGGTTGGCCGATGGCGGCATCCACTGTGAAAATACAACCATTGGGGTCCATGACAAATACGATGTAGTCGCCTGCCGACAAATCCGCAAAGGTGCTGTCGGTCTGGAAATTTATGCCATCGAGGGAATATTGATATTGCCCATCAAAAAAGACGCCCGACTCGATGATGACGATCAGTTCGCCGTCAGTTCCACCCGGGCAGGAAACACTGTCTGCCTCCACCTCAATCTCCGTTTCCGGTGGAGCAGCAATCGAAATGGTATCCACCCGCGTACAGTTGTTGGGATCTCTGGTAAACACTTCGTAGTGGCCGGGAGCCAATCCACTGAACAGGCTGTCGGATTGGAAAGTGGTGCCGTCGAGCGAAAACTCGTATTGCTCTTGCGCAAAGACCCCTGACTCTATAATGATGATCATCTGGGCGTCGTTGGCGCCGGGACAACTGACACTGTCCACCCCGATCGACAACTCGGTGGGAAGGGGCTCCGCGATCATCACCGTCTCGTAGCTGATGCAGTTGGCGGGGGTTTTAATGGCCACTTCGTAGGTTCCTGCCTCCAGGGCAGTGAAGACGCTGTCGGATTGAAAAGGGCCGTTGTTGAGGGCAAATTCGTGATCTTCCTGCGCAAACACCCCCGACTCGATGATGATGATCATTTGGGCATCTTGCCCACCGGGGCAGGTGAGGGTATCCGCCAGGATATTTACTTCGGGTTCGGGAGGGGCTTCCACCAATATCGCGTTGGTTGTCATACAGTCGTTGGCATCTTTGGTGTAAACCAGGTATTCTCCGGGAGCCAGGTTGGTAAACTCCGTCGCCTGGGTATAGTTCTGTCCATCAAGTGAATGGAGATAGGAACCGCTTCCCCCGGAGGCCTCCACCTCCACAATACCATCGGTTTCGGCCGGGCAGGAAACATCCTGTTTTGTCAGACTTACGTCCAAAGGATCCGGCTCAGCAACGGTGGTCAGTTGTTCAAACAAACAACCGTTCTGGTCTTCGACCGTGACGGCATAGGTTCCGGCCGCCAGGTTGTCAAATACCGGAGAAGTTTGTCCATCCACGCCCGTTTCGAGGTGGTAAAAAAGGGTCGCATCGGTCTCCTGCGGCGATACCGTAATGGAGCCGCTGAAATCGCCGGCACAGTCCACATTGGTGGGCAACAAATCGAATTCCACCGGAGCCGGGTCTACCAGTGCCATTGCAACGGTGTCGGCACAGCCGGTATTAT